>NZ_CP119424.1:0-1200000 GCF_029223585.1 Photobacterium sp. DA100
ATGTTAAAGACCTCAGGCAGCCAAAATATTATGGGTCTTTCAAGTGTAACAGCGGGCTGAAAGTTTGCTGGTGAGGAGGAAGTGGAAAATCGTTTGAACCCCAAATAAGTTGGCTGAAAATGAAAAGGCAGTGGAATTTCCACTGCCTTGGAGAATGTGGTTGGTAGCTACAATAGCCAATTAGGCTACAACGTTGGCCACTTCTTTAACTAGCACTGCTAGCTCATCCCAACGCTCTTCGTCGATCAGGTTGCCAGGAACCATCCAAGTACCGCCACAAGCAAAGACAGATTTAACCGCTAGGTAATCTTTGACGTTGGCAGGGCTGACGCCGCCTGTCGGCATGAAGCTGACAGGGTAAACCGCTGTCATCGCTTTTAGCATGTTTACACCGCCAGAAGGTTCAGCCGGGAAGAACTTCAGTGTATTAAGGCCTAGCTCCATCGCTTGCTCAACCATGCTTGGGTTGTTCACGCCTGGGATGATTGGCATTTCGCGCTGCTGGCAGTATTTCACGGTAGTCGGGTTGAAGCCCGGGCTCACGATGAAATCCACGCCGGCGTCGATAGCTTGGTCTACCTGCTCGGCATTTAGCACGGTACCGGCACCGATTAGCATCTCAGGGAAGGCATCGCGCATGTTGCGGATAGCTTGTGCAGCCGCTTCGGTACGGAAAGTTACCTCTGCACAAGGCAGGCCGTTCTCAGACAGCACCTGAGCCAGTTTTACCGCTTTGTCTGCATCTTTGATAGCAATTACAGGGATAACTTTCAGCTCGGCCATGCGAGCGTTTAACGTAGTCATGATGTCTTCCTTAATTCGATTTGAACAACACAGGCATAGCTGTGGATGGAATAATGGCGCCCTGATGTTGGATCACGGTACCAGCTAATAAGTGAGCATTTTGGGCCGCTTGCTCGGTATTGCCGCCGGTTAGGCGCGTTGCCAGATAGCCGGCACTGAACGAGTCACCAGCAGCCGTGGTATCAACCACGTTCTCGACTCGGGTTGCAGCAACAGACTGGCAGCCTTCTGCGGTAATGACAAGGCAGTCTTCAGCGCCGCGCTTGATGATGATTTCGCTCACACCGTGTTCCTGGGTACGGGCAATGCAGGTTTCGACACTGTGCTCGCCGTACAGCATCACTTCATCGTCAAAGGTCAGCAGGGCGATATCAGTCAGCGATAACATGGTCTGGTAATGCATGGCTGCAACATCCGTATTTTGCCACAGGCGTGGACGGTAGTTGTTGTCGAAGACAATTTTGCTGCCTTGCTCTTTGCATGCTCTTAGCACCCCGAACAGGGTCTCGCGGGCTTGGTCAGGCAAGATCGCCAGGCTGATCCCGCTCAGATAAATCATTTCAAAACGGCTCAGCTTTTCGATCAAGGCTTGGGTGTCGATATTATCCAGCCAGTAACGTGCCGCTGCATCGTTGCGCCAGTAATGGAAGGTGCGCTCGCCGGTATTGTCAGTTTCAATCAGGTACAAACCTGGGTTTTTGTCTTCAGATTGGAAAACAAGCTCAGTATTGATGTGCTCTTGTTGCCAAGCGTCAAGCATGTCGCGGCTGAAGCTGTCAGTACCCAGGCCGGTCACATAGCTTGTCTCAACACCATATTGATGGGTGAGACGGGAAAGGTAGAGTGCGGTATTGAGCGTATCGCCACCAAAACTCTGTTTGATGAGCTCGCCCTTGCGCTGTAGCTCGACCATACACTCTCCGATCACAGCGACATGTTTTAAAGACATAAAAAAACCCTCAATATTGGTTACTGAGGGTATTTTCAACAATAAGAATACACAAGTCAATAAAAATGAAATTGTGTTTCTATTTTTTATGGGTAATTGTGAAACCCAAGCTGTTCCGAAACTTTTTTGCTGGCATTTTGCAGCAGTTCGACATAGTAGGACTTGCGTTTTTCATCGAAACGAATGGTTGGCAATGAAATTGATAGTCCGGCAATGACATTGCCAAAGCGGTCAAAGACCGGTGCTGCCAAGCAGCGAAGGCCTGGCTCCTGCTCTTCGTTATCTTCAGCGAAGGCTTGCTCTTTGACTGTTTTCAATTCGCTTAGTAGTTGGTCGATGTTCTCAAGGGTTTTATCGGTGTGTTTGATAAAATCTACATCTTGCAGGGCGCTTCGGGTGAACTCTTCACTGCGGTAGGCCAGCAGAACTTTGCCGATAGCGGTACTGTAGAGCGGATTTCGGCGACCAATGCGAGATTGCATGCGCAGGTTATAGCCGGAGTCTATTTTGTGGATATAGATGATGGCATTTTCATCCAACGCGCCAAGGTGAAGGGCTTCGTTGGTTTGCTGCGAGATAAGTTGCATTTCTTTATCGCACAAATCGATGAGATCAACATGCTCAAGCGAGGTGGCACCCAGTTCGAACAGTTTTAGCGTCAGTGCATACTTATCTGTTTCGCCTTCTTGAGATACATACCCGAGCATTTTCATTGTCTGCAAAAAGCGATATACAGTGCTCTTTGACATCATCAGGCGCTGCGATAGTTCGGTGACACCAATTTCTTTCTGTTCGCCAAGCGCTTGCAGGATCCCGAACACCTTCATCACCGATGAGACGGCTTCAGGTTGTTTTGTTGACTCCATCAAAAATTCCTTTCTATCTAATTCGTTTTGCCACCATTATACGACTTAACATTTTTTGTATCTATTTTTATAAAAACCTTTTTCAGAAAATATGAATCAACGCGAAATGTCCTCATTTTTGTGATGTGCGTCAACTCTGCTGTTATAAAAAATAAAACAGCTTTTCAAAAAACTTGATGTGGGTTTTCGGTGTTGCTATAGTTGCACCACATTAACGGGAACACCAATTTCTTGTTCGGGGTCTGACGGCCGCGGACACACACCGAGGAAACGACATGATTTTGAATACATTCAACCTAGAAGGTAAGGTTGCCATCGTAACAGGCTGTGACACTGGTCTTGGTCAGGGTATGGCATTGGGTTTGGCTCAAGCTGGTTGTAACATCGTTGGTGTCAACATTGTTGAACCTACTGAAACGATTGAAAAAATCAAAGAAACGGGTCGTGAGTTCCTTGATATCCGCGCTAACCTGATGAAGACGGATGACATCGCAAGCATCGTTGATCAAGCAGTTACAAAATTCGGCAAAATCGATATTCTGGTAAACAACGCCGGTATCATTCGTCGTGAAGATGCGATCAACTTCAGCGAATCTGACTGGGATGATGTCATGAACATCAACATCAAGTCTGTGTTCTTCATGTCTCAGGCTGTTGCTAAGCAGTTCATCGCTCAGGGTCACGGTGGCAAGATCGTAAACATCGCGTCTATGCTTTCGTTCCAGGGCGGTATCCGCGTACCTTCATACACTGCGTCTAAGAGTGGTGTAATGGGCGTAACTCGCCTGATGGCTAACGAGTGGGCGAAGCACAACATCAACGTGAACGCGATCGCACCAGGTTACATGGCGACCAACAATACGGCTCAGCTACGTGCTGACGAGAAGCGTAATGCTGAAATCCTAGAGCGCATTCCAGCGGATCGCTGGGGTGAGCCTTCAGATCTAGCTGGCCCATGTGTATTCCTAGCCTCTGATGCGGCTTCATACGTAAACGGCTACACACTGGCTGTAGATGGCGGCTGGCTAGCACGCTAATCACAAATGTATGTGACAGCGGCTGCACCTGTAAGGGGGCGGCCGTTTTTTCGTATATATCAGCTCAATTTTTGAGCCATGCGGGCGAAAGCCGTTGTTGATGCTGTTAGTGATGTTTATTGAGAGGGCAGGATAGTGATGAGTGAATTGTCGCTTGCACAAGCGTTGGGATTTGTCAGTTTTGCTCTGGGGATCACGGCGTTTTACCAGAAAGATGACAAGAAGCTAAAAGTGGTGATGGTGATTTTTAATATCAACCATATGCTGCATTTCTTTTTGCTTGGTGCCGTGACTGCGGGTTTCAGTGCCTTGCTGTCGGCTTTTCGTACTGCTTTGTCAGTAAAGTTTCAGTCGAAGCTCCTCGCTTATTTCTTTATCGCCTGTAACTTGGTTGTTGGTTTTTATCTGGCTGAGCAGTGGCTGGATTTACTGCCGATTGCTGGGGCATGTATCGGTACCTACGCGTTATTCTGCCTCGAAGGTATCAAGATGCGTTTGGCATTCTTGGTTGGGGCTCTGTGCTGGCTTAGCAACAATATCGCGGTGGGCTCGATTGGCGGTACGCTGCTCGAAGCAACCCTATTGAGTGTGAATGTGGTGACGATGCTACGGCTATATCGTCAGCAGCGGGTAGCAGTTGCTGGGTGTTGAAGGTGTGTATGATTCTGTTAACTGTCGCATAATTAATGAAAAACAGCCCCTTAGGGGCTGTTATGTTAGTTGTCTTTCGTAATCATGCTCGGGCTTATCGCTGCAAAAGTTCGGTTTTCTTGCGTCTAACCCATGTAATGACACCGAGTAAAATGAGCGACCACATGCCGATTTGACCACCACCACTACCATTGGTATCAGTTTTGGCATCAGTACCAGTCCCGCTGTCGGTATCGGTGCCGCTGTCGGTATCGGTGCCGCTGTCGGTATCGGTGCCGTTGTCGGTATCGGTGCCGTTGTCGGTATCGGTGCCGTTGTCGGTATCAGTACCGTTGTCAGTGCCCGTATCTGGGGTACTTGGTTTTTCTACTACGGTGATATTGATAACAGCGGTGTTGGACGATGCGCCATCATTGTCTGTGACTTGGTATTCGATCGTGTCAGTGATCGGTTGGTCTCCTGTATGGCGGTATTCGATAACACCATTCGATTTGACAGTAGCTTCGCCATGCTGAGGATTAGAAATGATCTTTATTGAGTCGACAATAATAGTACCATCACTATCACTGTCGTTAGTGAGGCTTTCAACGTTAATGGTTTCACCAACATATAATTCGACCTCATCATTTTGAGCCACAGGAGCTACGTTATTCTCAAGGACCTTGACGGTAACACTGTCTTTTGACTGATAGCCCTCATCATCTTCAATCAACAATTCAAGCACGAAGTCCTGACTTTCCACACGGTCTCCTAAACGAGGGGCGATGAAGCTAGCCCGAGAATTGGTGGCGTTGTTTAGATCAATACCTGATTCCGATGTTGACCATGTGTAAAGCGAGATGTTGCCAATATTATCGAATGAGGCCGAACCGTCTAGGTTAACCAGAGTCCCCTCAAGAACAGTAAGATCGTTACCGGCATTGGCAGTTGGCACACTTTCATGTGTTACATTAAAGGCAACTTGCCCTTTCAGCAGAGGGGCTGATGGGGATTCGCAATGCTGTTCAAAGTCAGCTTTGAAGGAGGTCGGCGTGTTGTTGTCCCAAGTTAACGTCGAGACATTGAAATTGCCAAACAGCACATTGCAGCCTCGACTATCTCCTGAGATAGATAACCCCGCTATCCCAGCGCTATGGAAAGGAAATCTTTCTGCATCATCATAAGCGCCTTCAGTGAGCTGTGCCTGATCCGGAGCTGCAAAATCGGCACTCCACCATGTGCTACCCTGTACCGAGACAGTCACACCATTATCATGGTTTTTATCTAGGGAAATCGTGCTTGTTGCGGTATCAAAGTACCAATCTTGCCCTCCCCCGATGTAATCCCCGCTTTGGCTCTCCATTCTGAAGTAGGTAGCAGGATCGCTTTTACTGGAAAGGCTTATCTCTTTTTCTGCTGTAGCACTTTGCCCGAGTGTATCGGTGACGGTGAGTTTTAAAACGGCAGTTTCCCCACCCAGGGCAATCCCGTCAGCGACGGTTAGGCTCGAAACCTGCTCGGTAGCTGTCGATAGGTTGAGTAAAGCGTTTGGTAGCACCTCCCAATAATATCCTGAGATGCTGGCTGTTTTAGAAAATGAATGAGCGCCAGAAATGTTAATGCGGCTTCCCTCAACATGAATGGACTTATCTGCTGTGATTACTGGGAAGGGGTAGGGGTAGGGTTCTGGAATATTCGAGTTGATACGAATACTGCCAGCGAGCTTCGCGGTTGAAGAGTCGCAGTACTGTATGAAGTCCATTGCCAACCGTTCATCGCTACCTGCAAAGGCGTATTCATAAATGTAAAACTCACCGGCAATTTTATTACATCCGCGGTGAGCAGCGTTGACCTCTATCCCTGGGCTCATTGGGCCTCTGAAAGCAGCTCGTTCAGCATCTAAGTATGCTTGTTTACTGAGGTCACTATTATCAGGGGCAACAAACTCGAAAGAATAGCCACTAGGATGTGAGATCCTGATCGTCTGGCCACTAAAACTGGTCGTGAAATCTCCGGTTAACTCAACATTATTACCACCGCCAATCCAATCGCCGGTGTCACTGGATAATACGATATTCGAACCTGCATGAGATATTCCTGTAAAAAGAATGACAGGAAAAATAAATCCTTTTTTCACTTCTCTCTCCTTAGCTATTTGCAAACAGTAGTACCCACTACCTAAAAAGGTATCGACGTCCTTGAAACTGCATCAATAAAGAGCGTTGACATTGCTTATCATGCCGAAAAAACAACTTTTAAAGGGCGCAACATACAAAAGACGAATATCACTTCACTAAAAGAATCGAGCTTGAGTGATCAAAAGGGCAAAATGGGGACAAAATAGTGCTCTGTTGGTGGGCAGATAACGCAATCAACGCATTGTTTCCCTGCAAGAACATCTTTGGTGAGATTACGCGTCAGTAATCAGATATATTCTAGGTTCATCCGAAACAAGCGTGTGTGAGGGAGCCATGAAGCTAGATGCGATTTTATGGGATTACGATGGAACTATTGTCAATTCGGTGCCGAAAAATATCGATATTACCAAGCGGATCCTCTCTATTGTCGCCCCCCATTTAACCGGCGATAACCTCCCTTACTGCCTGCAAAGTGAAGCGGCATATCACCAAGTTAACCATGCCGCAAAAAACTGGCAGGAACTCTACGTGAAATACTACGGTATGACCGAGTCAGAAATGTTGGCAGCAGGCGCTTTGTGGACAGAGCATCAGTTGAGCAATACCACGCCAGTGACGCTTTTTGCCGGTGTGGAGGATACGGTAAGACGCTTGGCGGCTGTTCCCCATGGCATATGCTCGCAAAATGCGGCCAAGAATATTAAAGGGGTACTTGCTGAAGCTCAGGTCGATACATTTTTTCAGGCGGTGATCGGTTATGACGATGTGTCACAGAGTGGCCAGAAACCTTCGCCAGAGGGGGGGATAAGATGCTTGGAGCAACTGTTTGCTACCCCTGAAAACAAGGTGATCATGTATGTCGGTGATCACGAAGCCGATGTGCAATTTGCCCGAAACCTGCAAACGGAACTCGGCCTGCACTCCACCGTCATTGCCGTTGCAGCGGCGTACAGCGGCGCAGCCCCCGAACAGTGGGACACCCAACCAGATTTTATTATTCATGCACCGTCTGAATTGGCCATTATTTGTGAAAATTATTTGTAAGCGAAGGGTAAGAATGGACAGCGAATGTGTCACACAGACAAACAAAAAGGCTCCGAGCATGCTCGGAGCCTTTTCAAATTCCATAACCGTAATGTTAACTAAGGGCAGTCAACTTACTTTTCAAGTACAGACAGAACGTACTCTTTGATAGCTTCGTCTTGGCAGTTTGCGAAGAAGCACTCTTGGAAGTGCGCACTGCCAACAGCTGTCTTAACTAGCTCTTGGTCGATTGCACGCAGGCCTTCAACCACATCTTTCGATACTGCTGCTTTCACTTCGTTAAGGATCGCTGCGTTAGCTTGCTGTGGTGCAGCACGCTCGATTGGGTAACCTTCGCCACGCTTGCCAGTAAACGCTTTTTCGAAGATGTAACGAACGTTCAGCTCACCAGCCCAACCAAAACCTTTCGCGAACGCTAGAGAGATAGCGTTACCGTTGTTGATTTGATTAAACAAGAATGCGTCAGATGGCTCTAGGCAGTAACCACAAACAACACCTGGGTGTAGGTTGCTGGCCATCAGTGCGCCTTGACCTGTACCACAACCGGTTACAACGAAATCAACAGCTTTAGAGTTCAGAAGAATGCTCGCCATGATACCTAGGTGAATGTACGTTAGGTGGTGGTCGTTTTCATCTTTCATGCCAACATTGAATACTTCGTGGCCAAGGCCACCTGCAACGTTGTTTAGCTCAGCTGCAACCATAGCATTTTTAGGCGCCTGGCTGTTTTCCATCATAAGTGCGATTTTCATAACAATATCTCTCTGTCGTTGATGAGCTGATTATATGTGATGGCTTGAAAAATGAAAAGCCTTTTCAAAAAATTAAAAATTAACTTTTTGCTAATGGTGCGGCTTGCGGAAAGCGGGTTCAGGGTTTGGTCTCTGCTAAATGCTGGCATTTTTAGAGTAGAAGAAAAGTACTAACAATTAAATGCGAACGGTAAATTTATGTTTTTAAATGGCTTTGTTTCTATTGCGCTAACGGCTGTGTGCAAAAATAAGTCTATGTCGGTTTGAAAGGGCGGGTAATGGCTATATCTCATTTGTGAAACATGGTTTCATTTATTTTGATTATTTCGATTGGTGGTGTAAGATGTCGCTATCGAGTGTTAAATGAAACTCCAGCAATAGAGGTAAGGTAGAGAAATGTTTGTATTCAATAACGAAGTTGCGATGGAAGATCTGGGTGAAGGGATCAGCCGTAAAATCCTAGCCCACAGCGACAACATGATGTCTGTCGAAGTCCACTTTGAAGAAGGTGCGATCGGTGCCCTGCACACTCACCCGCATGAGCAGCTGACTTACGTATTGTCTGGTGAATTCGAATTTACAATTGGCAATGACACCAAAATTGTTAAAGCGGGTGATACGATGTACAAGGAGCCAGAAATTGTGCATGGCTGCCGTTGTCTAAAGGCTGGTGTATTGATCGATACATTCACCCCGATGCGTAAAGACTTCATCAGCTAATTTGGTGAAAGTAAGATTAACGCAAGATCCCTGAGCTCTTAGTCGCTCGGGGATTTTTTTTGCCTATGTACCCAAGGATGCTAGGTTCAGCGAGATCTACTGGGTTGATAGGCAAAAAAACACCGAACGTTTTTTACGTTCGGTGTTAAGGCATTCAGGATATGCGTTTAACGTTTCCTGGCTGTGATTAACGGGCCAGCCACCCACCGTCAACGGCAAGGGTATAGCCTTGAATATAGCTGGCGGCGTCAGATGCCAGGAAGACGGCTGGGCCGGAAAGATCTTCCGGCTTACCCCAGCGCTCCGCAGGGATACGATCCAAGATTTCCTGGTTGCGTTTTTCATCCTGGCGTAGCTGAGCGGTGTTATCTGTTGCCATATAACCAGGGGAGATGGCGTTGACATTGATACCGTGTTTAGCCCACTCATTAGCTAGCAGTTTCGTGAGGCCGGCAATACCGCTTTTGGATGCCGTGTAAGAGGGCACACGGATCCCACCCTGGAACGATAGCATCGACGCAATATTGATGATTTTTCCGCCGCTCCCCTGGGCGATGAACTTTTTGGCGACAGCTTGGCTGAGGAAAAAAGCGGTTTTGAGATTAATATCCATGACATCATCCCAGTCGGATTCACTGAAATTGATGGCGTCTTCACGGCGGATGATACCGGCATTGTTCACTAAGATGTCGACTTTGCCAAAGTGCTCCACGGTTTGTTGCACGATTGCAGGAATATCATCCAATTTCATCAAATTGGCTCGGATATCAATAAACTGACGACCAATAGCTTCGACTTTCTTCTGCGTTTCTACGCTGCCAGAAGAGCTAACGCCGACAATATGGCATCCGGCTTGTGCTAGGCCTACAGCAATGCCCTGACCTAACCCTCTGTTGCAACCTGTAACAATGGCTACTTTACCATCAAGGTTAAATGAATTCAGAATCATGCCTTTTCCTCAAGGTGATGGCTGTTTGTGTAATGGTTGAGAGGGATAATACCATCATGATTCATCTTTTCAATAAAAAAGAAATGGCGTTTCAATTTATGTGATCTTAGCGATGTGTTAACGGGAGACTAATGGTCATAACAAATTGTGTTGCCGAGTCATAAATTTGATAGTGGTCACGTTTTTGATTTGTTTTTTTAAATTGAACCATTGTTTTGATTTTTTGTGTGCTTGTCCGTCGAGGTAGGTTATAATCACTTTAACTTGAAACATTGTTTTGATTATTGTGACGGTCGGGCTGTGTAAGTGTTCCTCTGCGTACTATGCTTACAGGTTATCCCAGCCTGGCTGCTGATTTAATATCGGAGAAATAGAATGGCAAAAGGTAACGTAATCGACCTGAGCTTTGAGGTTTTTGAAGACAGTGATACTGGGGTGAAAGTGACTCGCCTTACCCCGAAAGGTATGACTTGCCACCGTAACTACTTTTACCAAAAGTGTTTTACTAATGATGGTACTAAGTTACTTTTTGCCGGCGACTTCGATGGTAATCGTAACTACTATTTGCTGGAACTAGAAAAGCAGCAAGCTACACAGCTGACTGAAGGCGCAGGCGACAATACGTTTGGCGGTTTCATTTCAACGGATGAGAAAAGCTTCTTTTATGTGAAGAACGAGTTACACCTGATGAAGGTGGATCTAGAGACGCTGGAAGAGAGCGTTATCTATACCGTTGACAGCGAATGGAAAGGTTACGGTACGTGGGTGGCTAATTCTGACTGCACCAAGCTTGTTGGTATCGAGATTTTGAAATCGTGCTGGAAGCCATTGACAGATTGGCAGAAATTCCAAGACTTCTATCATACCAACCCAACGTGCCGCTTGATTAAGGTTGACATCCAGACGGGTGAACTGGAAGTTGTTCATCAGGATGATGCGTGGCTGGGCCACCCAATCTACCGTCCTTTTGACGATTCGACGGTTGGCTTCTGCCATGAAGGGCCGCATGATCTTGTGGATGCGCGCATGTGGCTGGTTAATGAAGACGGTTCGAACGTTCGTAAGATCAAAGAGCATGCCGAAGGCGAGTCTTGTACTCACGAGTTCTGGATCCCAGACGGTTCGGCGATGGCCTATGTTTCTTACTTCAAGGGCCAGACGGATCGCGTCATTTACAAAGCTGATCCGGTGACGCTAGAAAATGAAGAAGTAATGGTGATGCCGCCGTGTTCACACTTGATGAGTAACTTCGATGGTTCTTTGATGGTCGGTGATGGCTGTGATGCGCCAGTGGATGTGGCTGATAGCGACGGTTATAACATTGAGAATGACCCGTTCCTTTACATCTTGAACACCAAGACCAAAACGTCGACTCGCCTGGCGAAGCACTCGACTTCTTGGGAAGTGCTAGATGGTGACCGCCAGATCACTCACCCGCACCCTTCATTTACGCCTGATGATAGTGGCGTGTTGTTCACGAGTGATTTTGAGGGCGTTCCGAGTCTGTATATTGCAGAAATCCCAGAGCAGCTTAGATCATAGCGATCAAGGTTGAGTGCGATTGCCCTCAGACGCTGGAAAGAAAAACCCACTTCGGTGGGTTTTTTTATGAACGGCCATCAAGAAGACATTAATTTACTATCCACTGAGCTATTCCCCTCCTCGCCTAAATGCTCCCCAACATTCTTTTAACAAGCTGAATTCTACTTGTGACAAGTGTGATCTTATTTCATAAAGCTATGAATTAATTGATTTTAAATTGGGTTTATTGACTATTATTCGCCTTTGATCACTTAATTGAAATATTGTTTTAAATATATTGGCTGTTCGTTTTGACTTGTTGGTGAAATTGGCTGTCAGGTTAATTTCTGCGGTTATCTATAACTTTCGATATAGGGAGCAAAAGGTGCATCATAATCTAATCAAGCTGAGCTTTGTGTGTTGTTCAGCATTAGTCGTTTTGGGGTGTAACAGTAGCAATAGTGGCAAGACAGGTCAGTCCCCCGAGCCTACTTGGCAGGCTGTGACCTTTGGCCAGTCAACGGATTTAAACTTCAGCTCTAATGTCCTGCCTGACAAAATAGGTGTTAACGAAGTAACAGTAAATGGTAAGCCCGTTGAACCTGGGCCCCTTGCTGATGTTTTTACTATTGAAAGTCGGGGCGGTAAAATTACAGGCGGGCACGATGGTTTAACCTATTACTATACTAAGCTACCCACGGACAAGAACTTTACCTTAAGTGCTGATATTGTGATTGAGCAATTTGGCCCCGAAACGGATGCCAATCCGAATAATCAGGATGGTGCCGGCATAATGATTCGAGACATCATAGGTACACCGCGTGCAAATCCCCAGCCGGAAGGGCATGAAGAGTTCCCTGCCGCATCAAATATGGTGTTAAATGAAATCCGTCGTCATAACTCCAGTGATAGAGAAAATATAACATTAGCCGCTACATTTCGTGAAGGTGTCTACCAGCCATGGGGGACGGCAGGGACCCGGATGACCCGAAACGAGTATCAAGTTGCTACGCCATGGGGCAAGGAATACACCTACTCCTTAAGTGTCTCGCGAACGAATGCTGGCTTTGAAATGACGGCAGAAGGTGAGGGTTTTAGCTACTCGGAAACGGTTCGCGGCGCCAATGCGAATATTGTAGAGGTGATGGATCCCGATTATCAGTACGTCGGATTTGTTGCTGCCCGCAATGCAAAAATTACGGTGAGCAATGTTAGCCTCACTTTATCCGACGCCGAGACGGAAGATGCGCCGCTATTTAAACCTGAGGAAAAAGCGCTTAAGTGGGATATTTCATCAAGTAAGAAAACAGCCAGTGAGAATTACATCGTTCAAGCTCGTGCCAGTTACACTGGCTCCTACGAGGTATTTCAAGACCGAGTAAGCTTAGGCAGTAAAACGGTTGCTGCCGGTGAAATGTTAGTGATGCCAGCAACGATCACCTCAGCCAGCAGTCTGTTCGAGCTTGTATTCAATCCGTCGGAAGGGCCTGACCGACTTCCTCAGTCGAAGCATTTCACCGTTGAAAAAGTGACAGTTGATAATCCCTTGTCCATTGTTGTAAGTGCTGATGGTTCATCGAGTGGAGATGGCAGTCAGTTAAACCCTCTGGATTTAGATACTGCGATAGAGTTGGTTTCGCCGGGCGGGGAAATTATCTTGAAGCCTGGTGAATACAGCGCAATTGCAATTCCTGTATCAGTAAGTGGTACGCCTGAGCTACCGAAGACACTTCGGGGTGAGGTGGGGGTTGTGTTTAAAAATGCCGCTTTTACTCATGAAGCAAGTTACTGGAATATTGAAAATATCACAGTGGAAGGGGCGCGAACTCAGGTAAGTGGTAGTTACAACCACTTTAAGGATATCGTGACCCATAGCGCACCAGATACTGGTTTCCAAATATCCTCGGGTGATATCGGACGAGCATTGTGGCCATCTCATAATGTTGTCGAAAATGCGATCAGCTACAACAATGAAGATGAAGGCCAGATCGACGCAGACGGCTTTGCCGCCAAGCTCGGTGTTGGTGACGGCAATGTTTTCATCAACTGTATTTCCCACAGTAACATCGATGATGGTTGGGATCTGTTCAATAAGACCGAGAAGGGTGCCAATGGTGTAGTGACCATCATTGATTCAATCGCCTATAACAATGGTCGAACTTTTAATACATCTGATCGCCCGGTGGGATCTATCGGCAATGGTTTCAAGTTAGGGGGCGAGGGTATTGCTGTCCCACATATATTGAAAAACAGTGTTTCGTACAACAACAACATGGATGGCATAACGGATAACTTTAACCCTGGCGCTCTAGAGGTCGATAATGTGCTCGTGGTTGATAACGCACGTTACAACTTATTGATCCGCAAGAACCCATACGGTGATGATTTGAAGCAGGGTGATTTCAGTAACATTCTGTCAATGCGTTTTGCGGTAGATAGCCAGTACGATGATGTCGTTCACTATGAAAATGGCAGCAGTAACTGGTTTATCGCTGGCGGTGAGCCAGTGAATCCTGATGGTGGCGAACTTGATTCCCAACTGACTGCGGATATTGCAGCAGCCGTTGCAATTGATGATGGCACCCAGGATGGAATGCACCAGACGGTCATGGCATTGAAGGCCATTATCGATGCACGCAAACAATAGGCTAAATTGAGCCAGTCCAATGCGGACAGTAAGGCCAAGTCATTCTGTGACTTGGCCTTTTTTGGGCTTTCGTGATACTACAGGCCGAAGTAGCGTTTGGCATTGTGGTAACAGATATCGCTGATCAGACGTTCCAATAACGTCTCGTCGTCTGGCAGCTCGCCGAGCTCAACCCACTCGCCGATCAGGTTGCACAATATACGGCGGAAGTATTCATGGCGGGGGTAGGACAGAAAACTTCTGGAGTCGGTTAGCATGCCTACAAAGCGACCCAGAGCCCCCAGATTCCCCAAAGTTTGCAGTTGGTTTAGGATGCCATCCTTCTGATCGTTAAACCACCAAGCCGCACCCAGCTGAACTTTGCCCGGCCCACAGTCACTATCTTGGAAAGCGCCGATCATTGCGCCAAGCACATAGTTGTCCTTTGGGTTGAGGCAGTACAGGATGGTTTTGGGCATGGAGTGCTGGTAATCCAGCGAGCTCAGCAGTTTGCTCAGGGGCTGGGCAATACAGGTATCGTCTATGGCGCTGAAGCCGGTTGCTCCGCCCAGTTGTTCGAAGCGGCGGCGGTTCGCATCTTGCAGTACCCCGATGTGTATTTGCATGACCCAGCCAAGATCATGGTTCTTTTGACCCAGGTATTGGAACAATTGGGTCTTGAACTGCGCGACTTCTAGGCTTGACAATGGCTGGCCTGCAAGGGCCTTTTTGAATGCTCTGTTGGCGTCATCTGGGGTTGCATCGGTATAAGGGACAGTTTTGAGCCCAAGATCTGATAAGCGACAGCCGTGTTGATGGAAGTATTCAAAGCGTTGCTCTAATGCCCGGTAGAGATCTTCAATATTGTTGATTCTGGTATCGGTTAGCGAGGCAAGCTTGGCCACCCAGGTGACAAACTTTTTGTTGTTTTCGATATTGAAGGCATCGTCGGCCCGGAAGGTTGGCAGTACCTTTACCTTGAAGTCCGTCTCAGCTAAGTGGCGGTGATAGCGAAGATCGCTTAAAGGGTCATCGGTCGTACACAATGACTCAACATTCATTCGCTCTAGTAGCTGCCTGGCTGAAAAACCGTCGCCGCTGATCTGTTCATTACACTGCTGCCAGATTTTGTGACAGTTCTCGGGACAGATCAGTTCGGTAATACCAAAGTAGCGCTGCAACTCCATGTGGGCCCAATGGTAGAAAGGGTTGCCGATCAAATAAGGAACGGTTTCACACCATTTCTCAAATTTCTCGAAATCGCTCGCATCACCTGTGATGTAGTGCTCGTCGATCCCGTTACTGCGCATTGCCCGCCAAACATAATGATCATGGGAGAGCCATGCATCGGCGATAGAGCGGTAGTGGATATCGTGGTAGATATCCTGGGCACTGAGGTGGTTGTGATAATCAATAATCGGAAGGTCTTTGGCAACGCTGTGATATAGGTGTTGTGCTGTTGGGGTGTGCAGCAAAAAGTGCTGATCAAGAAAAGGCTTCTTCATAACATACTCTTCAATGAACGATTAGCCTAACTGGCATGGAAGCTTGGTGAAAATAAAATGCCGCCTCAGGTCAATGAGGCGGCATTAGTTGGCAATATTTCAGCGGTTAGTTCTGAGTAGCCAACTCAGCTGTTGACTCCGGCTTGCTCTGGGCGCTCTTTTTAAGTAAGTAGCCCGTCAGCAAGATGATGCCCGAGCAGCCTAGGAACATGGCGCGGCCCCATAGCGGGTTTGGTACCAGTACCATGGCCAGCAGACCCACACCCATCATCATGGTGATGGTGCCCAGTTTTTCACGCTGCATTTTGTCGAACTCGTCTTGAGAGTCGTCTGCAACACACTCGGTTTCAACGTTTTCGAAGAAGGTGTTGACTTCAGCTTTCTCTTGTTCAGTGAACGACTCTTCTTTGTAGAACAGGGTTGTTGCCCAGAAGAAGCTCGCGGTCAGGAACAGGTGAGCTGCGATGGTGATCATGGTGCGTAGTTCACCAATTTCACGGCCGGTAAACTCGATACCTAGCAGCTGGCCTAGAGCCTGAGGCGTGAAGACATTGATACATAGCCAAGAGACGAACATACCGAAGACCACTGTCGCCCATGCTGCCCACTTAGGTGTTTTCTTGATGAGCATACCCATAAATAGCGGAACTAGGATTGGTGACTGAGCCAGTGTTGAAACTGTCATCATCAGGTCGAACAGGCTCAGCTCCTTCAGGCTGCTAAATAGCTGGGCCATCATGATAACAACGATGCCGTTTACCACACACACAATCTGGCCAACGCGTAGCTGTGATTTTTCGCTGGTTGGTTTGTTCTTGCAGATCACTGGGGTCCAGAAGCTGCGAACAAAGATGCCCGAGTTACGGTTTAGTGCCGAGTCCATTGAAGACATGGTCGCGGCGAATAGACCGGCAACAAGCAGACCAACTGTACCCAGTGGCATCGCATTTTCAGCAAATACAAGGTAAACCGCATCTGAAGCCTTGTTACCAAGAGCTGCGTATTGCGTTGCCGCTTCTGGGTATAGGATGGCAGAGGCCCAAGGCGGGATGAACCAAATAATGCTTCCCACAGCCATTAGGCCCATCGCCATCAGTGCTGCTTTGCTGGCATTCTTGGAGTCTTTGGCATTCAGGAAGCGGTAAGAATCCTGCATGTTGTTGATACTTTGTAGCTGCTTAACCACGAAGAACAGGAAGGTACCAACAAAGATCAGGCCGTAGTTCATATCAGGCCCCATCATGAAGTCAGATGGGAAGTTGGTGACAATTTCACCCGGGCCACCGACTTTGATAAGTGCGACAACGGCACAAGCAATAGAAATGATGGCAACAACCAGAGTCTGAACGAAGTCCGATGCAACCACACCCCATGCGCCACTTAGTAGCGAGATAGCCAGTACGGCAAGACCTGTGATCCAAATGGTTGTTGACATGTCATAGCCAAACACGGCACTCACGAAGATCGACAGGCCATTTAGCCAAACACCGGCATTCAATACACTCAGAGGGATAATCGCCCAGGTAAAGAACTGCTCATTGGTTGTACCAAAGCGGTTGCGCACGGCCTGGGTTGGGGTATCAACACGGGTCTGGCGGAAACGCTTTGCAAAATAAAGGTAGGAAACACCGTAGGCAAGGGTGTTTCCAAAGAATACTGCCGTGGCCATAAAACCATCGTTAAAGCCTTTACCTGCGGCTCCGGTGAAGGTCCATGCCGAGAACTGGGTCATGAAGGCGGTTGCCCCCACCATCCACCACAGCATCCTGCCGCCCCCACGGAAGTAGTCGCTAGAAGAGTTACTGGCCATTTTTTTGAAGGCGAGACTGATGAAAATCATCAGCATAAAGTAGCCGCCTATTACCATAATCTCTGTATTCATAGTGCTCTCTTTGCTTATGCCAATCATTGCATTCGATGACTGGGCTGTTGCGATTTATAGTTAAAAATCTTATGTGGCGAATTTTATGTGTTATTGAGCGATAAAACTGTGATCAAAATCCATTTAAGAAAAAAATGAAACGTGATTTTGTTTTTGTTGGTGGTGTTGTTTCGTATGTGTTTTTTGATAGTCATTTAATAACAACGGCTTAGCCGTTTAAGGTTTTAAAGCTGTTGAAATATGCGAACTTAAGTTCTTTTTCTTGAATGTGATCTTACTTGTTTTTTGCGTAAATTTTACCAATGGCCTTGCTGTTTGTGTATAATTGAAACACTGGTTCATAAAAAGCGGGTGTTTCATGCTTCAGTTTTCTAGCGAAGAAATGACTAAGATCAAAACCAAGGATTGCTCAGCGATCATTGATAATTTGATCCAGAACAATCAGACAGTTTTGACATCGGAGACCTTGGTTCCGCCAGATTCACGGGCGACATGGAATTTATACTATTTCTGTCCAGAACACGGTGTTCGCCTTGATTGGCAACGTAATAGTCCGTTGGAGCATTGTTGTCCGGTAGACGGTAAGGTATTTACCGGCGAACCGTACGATGGCGCATGGTGGCGCTGGCTTAATGGGCTAAACTCCAAAGCCTGTAATGAACTGGGGCTACTGTGGCACTTGACGGGTGAACAACAATATTTGGCTAAAGTTCGTGATATTTTGATGGCCTATGCGGATCATTACCCCGACTACGAAGAGCACGGCGGTATCCCGTACAATGGTCCAGGTAAAGCTAATGCCCAGACCTTGTGTGAAGCCAACTGCCATATGGACTTTGCCCGTGGCTATGACTTTGTTCGGGAAGCGCTGACAGAAGCAGAGCGTGGTCACATCGAACAGAACTTGTTGCGTGAAGGGGCGGAGTTCATGATGCAGCACCGCAGTGATCAGCTCCATAACCACGAAATGAAGATCAGCTCAACTATTGGTGTGATTGGTTTGTTGCTTGATGAGCAGCGGTTTATTGATTTTGCTGTAAATAGCCCCTACGGTCTTCGCTATCAGTTGGAGCATGGTATTATCGGCGAAGGACTGTGGTTCGAAGGTTCTATCCATTATCACTATTACGCGTTGCAGGCTCTTATGGGCTACGAGATGATGGCGCGTGGCAGTGAGTATTCGCTAAAAGATCATCCTAGTTTTTTCCAGATGCTCGCTTTTCCACTGCAGCTCGTGCAGATCGATGGCCGTTTCCCTCGCTTGAACGATTGCATTGCCGGTCAGGAAGTCCTTACTCACTCTCACTTGTTCGAATACGCCTACAGTGAATTCAAACATCCACTGTTTGCTTCAGCGCTGGCGAGTATTTATCAAAACAAGAGCCGGGACAATATCGATGCCTTGCTTTACGGTGTCGAGGAGCTGCCGGCTGCTGAGCCTTTGGCAACCCAGCCAATCCATGCGCCGGGCGTTGGGATAACTATCTGCAAAGATCAGCAGCGCAGCAATATGCTGCTGGTTAAGCACACTCCGTATGGCGGCGAGCATGATCACTATGATCGGTTAGGTATTATCATCTGCCGTGACGGCAAGGAAATTTTGCCGGATCTGGGTACAACTGGGTACGGTGCCGAGCTGCATTATGGTTATTATAAAAATACCGTGACCCACAATACCCTTGCGGTTAATCAGCAAAACCAGCCACCGGCAATACCGCAGGTACTGAGCTTCGAAGAGCATGATGGTGTCACTTGCCTCGATACTATTGTCGATTGGTCTAAAGCCCACCCAGGCTTGGACAGCCATACGCTGGTTCAGTGGGATGAAGATGCCTACCGGGACGTTACTTTCCGCCGTAGCGTGATTTGGCTCGGCCATACGGCGATTGAAATCAACCAGGTAGAAAACCCGCACGCCCAGCAACTGGATTTAGTCTGGCATGTGCGCGGCCAGCATCAGGTACATCCGGCCGCAGTTGAGTGCGACAACCCATTGCAGGGGCCGCTTGCACGTATGACCGACTGCAAGGTGCAACCCGTATCTGGCGTATCAGCACAGCAGTTTGACATTGAAGGGCAAGCGCCATACCACTGCTATGTTGTTGCGCAAGGGGAGCTGCTGACCGGGCAAGCGCCGGATAACCCTGCAACTAGCAACCTGTCTTACATGCTGTTGAGAAGTAAGAATACCCACTACAAAGCCGCGGTGATCCATGATCTGGATAGTGCTCGACCACTCGAAAATGTCGATGTCCAATGGGTCGGAGACAGTGCCTATATCAGCCTGAGCCGGGGCGGTGAAGCGCATTCAATCAAAGTGGCTTTTTCAGCCAACGGAATGCAGTATCAATCCTAGCATTGCTGATTTAATGAAAGGGTAGTTTTTGAAGCCAGCACAAAAGTGCTGGCTTTTTTCATCCTTTCCCCCTCTCTCTAAATGCTGAGGCGGTGATACCCGCGTTTTTGCGGAAGAAGCGGGCGAAGTAGGCTGGATCGGTAAATCCTAGCTCGTAGCCGATCTCTGAAATTGATAATGCGGTAAGGAGAAGTAAGCGCCGGGCTTCCTGCATGACCCGTTCTGTGATTAATTTTTTTGAAGACAGGCCGCTGACTCTACGGCAAATATCATTGAGTCGAGAAGTCGTCAGACCTATCTGTTCGGCATACTGGGGAAGCGCTTGGTGAGACTTGTAATGCTCTTCAATCAGTTGGTTGAACAGGTTGAAGACACTAACATCACTACAGCGATAACTAGTCGTAGCCTGCTGGTTATTGGCGTAACGCATTATTTCTATCAGGATTAATTGTAGCCAGCAAAGGCTGGCAGACTCTGCCATGAACTGCTGATGTTCCGACTCTTTTTCGAGCATTTCAAATAACGTCTCCAGTGGAGATGAGTTTGGCAAAGCAATACAAAAGGGTTGCATGGCCGTAGAGGCGATATCATTGCGGCCAATTTCGATATCCAATAATCGCCAAACCAACTGCTGGCTCGCGGTAATAACAAAACCGCTGGCATGATCATCGGTGACAAAAGAGTGGGGCACGGTGGGAGGGGTGAAAAATAAGGTTTTTCCATGCATTGAGTAGTGGGATTGATCCAGCAGCACATGGGTATTGCCTTCCAGAATACAGTGGATTTGGTAATAGCGGTCGTGGTAATGCGTTGGCATGTTGCGACCAAAAAATACGGCCAAGCTATTTAGTCGCTCAAGGTGAAACTCGTTATCGCTGTAACGCGTGTCATAAACTTTACCAATGTTTAGGTTGGGGATTTTAAGTGCTTCCATAGCATGACCTTCCGTTTTTTGATTTTATTATAGTAGTGATAGTTAACATGTTATCTAAATCGGCGAAAAGTACAACCGAACGCCTGTAACATCCATTTAACACGCTGTGGTCATTTTCCATAATGAATGCAAAGAAGCCGCGAACAAGAAACGGCTGGCTCACAATCAAAAGGAACTGGACATGAAGCGACCGAATCCCCTGCTAGAAAAAATGCAAGCTATTTTGCCGACTATTGCTGCCAATGCGGCTCAAGCTGAGCTTGACCGCACCCCACCCGAAGAGAATATCCGACTATTGCGCGAAGTCGGTTTTTTCCGCGCTTTCCAACCGAGGGCCTACGGTGGTTTGGAAATTTCACTGCCAGAGTTTACAGATTGTGTTGCGGCCTTAGCTGGCGCTTGTGGTGGAACTGCGTGGGGGGCAAGCTTGCTCGCCACTCACAGCCACCAGATGGCAATGTTCTCCAAGCCGGCCCAGGAAGAGTTTTGGGGGGGGAATCCTGACGCCACAGCTAGCAGCAGTATTGCCCCGTTTGGGCAAACGGAAGAGACCGAGGGCGGGGTGATCTTTAACGGTAATATGCGTTGGAGCAGCGGTAGCGACCATGCCGACTGGGCTATTCTAGGCTTCAACCGTACCGATGTCAGTGGCAATAAAGTCTATTGTTTCGGTGTGGTGCCGCGTCATGAGTACACTATCATTGATGACTGGTATGCAGCAGGCATGCGCTCGAGCGGAACCAAAACCTTGGTGCTCAAAGATGTGTTTATCCCCGAGCATAGAATTGAAACAGCTAAGGGGATGATGGAAGGGCGTTCTGCGGGGTTTGGTTTGTATCCAGACAGTGACATCTTTTATACCCCTTACCGACCATACTTCGCTTGTGGTTTTGCCGCAATTAGCTTGGGGATTGCTGAGCGTATGCTGGAGCTCTATAAAGAAAAAACCAAAAACCGGGTACGTGCCTACACCGGTGCCAAGGTGGGGGCGGCGACACCGGCCTTGATGCGGCTAGCCGAGTCTACCCACCAGGTGGCCGCCGCCCGCGCGTTCCTGGAAAAGACATGGGAAGATCATAAGGATCACGGAGAACGTCAAGAATACCCGTCTGCTGAGACCCTAGCCTATTGGCGTACCAATCAGGCTTATGCGGTAAAAATGTGTATCCAGGCAGTTGATCGGTTGTTTGAAGCGATGGGAGGCATGTCGTGGTTTAACGATAATGAAGCACAGCGATTATTCCGTGATTCCCATATGACGGCTGCCCATGCCTATACCGACTATGATGTATGTGCCCAGATTTTAGGCCGCCAGCTCATGGGCTTGGAGCCAGACCCTAGCATGGTTTGATAATGGCTTGGTTATGTTCAGCCCCCTGTTAGGGGGCTAGTTTGTTTTAGGGGTATTACATTCAAATTTTGTTGAAGGGAAGATATGGTTCCATTTCTGCTCTTACACCGTTATCACGTTTACGGGATGTGTTTTATCTGTGGATATACTTGGCTCTATATTATTAAGCTGTTGTTTTTTTGGTTTTTATTTCTGTTCTCTAATGCGCTGTATCTAATGGAAGCACTGATGCTATGAAACTGCTTGTTGTAAAGCCATTTACAATCCAATCAACAGGAAAAGAAATATCTGATGATTTTAATCAAAAAAATCAGCAATCACTCAAATATTTTTTGCATTACTAAAATTATGTGATAAATTGCTGCCATGATTTGAGAGCATCCATTTGCGAACAAAGTACTATTCTCCTTAGAACGGGGGAGGGTAGTGAAAGGTCTGTTAATCAACTTGCATGATTGAGACCGGCTGGGGAAACCCAGTAGATATCCTGCTTGGAACCCAGGGTATTAGGAACGGGAAACGGCCCTGAGTGAAAACTCAGGGCCTTTTTTCTTATCAAACCATAGCTTGATGGCTCTGGAACAGCTACGTATTGGCCGTGTTGTAACGCCGGTTTCGCCCTGCCCAGATTGTGCTTTCTGCCAAATTTTCAATGGGATTTTCTTCTCTTACCCTACTTCTTCTGCGGCGATGAATACTGCCTTGAGTATTTTTTTGATAGTGGCTGTTAAGCTGCCGGAGGCTCTTGATATCAGCTAATTTCATCGTTCTCTCCTTAAACAGATACTGATACCAGCATAGTGGTCTTACCTGAATGGAAGTTGACGGGTTTATTCATTTAGTTGCATTTGTATCACAAACTTGGGTGGTGGTTCCATTGGGTGGGTGGATGCTTTGTGTGGCGTGAAGCGAAACCGCGAAAAGTGCCTTTTTCAACTAAAAGCGCAAAATATTGTAGGGACTGGAAAAAGGGGGGGATAAATGGAGGAAAGTCTTTTTTCCTGTTCTGCTCACCCTTTATTGTTGTTTTATTACATGGAAACAAGGAATTAATTTGAGCTTGGTCACACTTTGACGTAGTATTTCGCTGTTTTCTGATAACTAATTACACGATGAGGTCGAAAAATGATTGAGATGTTAGCATTAACCCAAATTTTCCTAGCTCGTCAAAAAGCAGAGCAGCAAAAAGCCGAGCAGAAAAAGGCAGATCAACAGTAAGCTCGCAGCATGGCTTAGCGGATTACCGGTTTTGACCTAGATGACATGTTGAGAAATAAAAAAGCGGCTTCCACGAAAGCCGCTTTTTTGTAGAGGCTATTCAGTGTTTAACCAGAGTTGATCCTGCTCGGCAACATATTCTTTGTAACCGGCTTCCCAACCTTGGATAGCAAGTCTTTCATTTTTAGTATTGAGGCACTGGCCTGTGTATTGTTGACCTTTTTTACCGTGTTTGTAGGTTTTGTAAGGTAGGCAGTAATCTTCAATACCTTGTTGGTAGCCAAGGCGATATTCGTTAACCGCTCCTGCCGGCAAATCGCTGAGTTTTCTAAGTTCGGCCTCGGTGCGAACCAAACGGCCATTTTCACCGTCTTTAACACCAAGCATTTTCCATTGGTTTTCCTTGGCCAGTTCCGTGTCATAGGACTGGCCGGTACAGGCCGCTAAGCCGAGGACAGCTACAAGAAAAACTAGGTGTTTCATCGTCTACCTCCGCAAGCAAGTGTGAAATTATCCCCCGTTAGCGCAAATAGTTGGCTATCTGGCTGCTGGACAGGTCTTACACTTCAATTATATACCCAATAAAAAAACGGGCTTAAAAGCCCGCTTTTTGAATATGGTTTCTTGTCTCAATTATTAGAAAGCAGCCTTGAGGGCGAGGCCTGAGGCCAGTAGTAGCCCAGGTAGTTCCAGCCCACCCAGAGAACAAGTCCGGTGGCGACACTCATTTCAAAGATACCCAAACGTTCCAGCCAAGACCAATGCGGGTAATGGATGGCGAACCAATCAGTAAGGCGCTCGAGGGCAACAGCGCTGATCACCGATGGAAAGGTGACCGCAGCCAGTGAGGGCTGAAAGCGTTTCTTGAGCAAATAGAAATAGCACAGGTAGACTAGGATCGTCATAGTGATCCCTACCCCCGCCAAGGCACCGGTCAAGACCGGGTCCGGCTCACTAACATTGAGTAGGTAAGCTGTCAGTGAGAGGTTGACGGGAGCAGCCATGATAGCCAGCGTCGGCCTTGCTGGCCTAGGCAGCCGCCCGGCAAAGCATAAGCGGTAGAGCACTACGGGCAGCATGAGGAAGTAAATGGCGATACAGGCATCCGTCATCGCCAAGGCAAAGTCATGATGCCCAAGCTGAGGGCCAGCCAAGGTGCCGCTGATCGCCCCCACCGGGTAGAGAAACCAGCTAGGATACATGTTGGTCAGCCGGAAATTTTTGATTTGGCAAAAAAAGAAGAAACCCATCATAAACATATGCAGGGCCAAAGCGGGATACCAAAGCACGCGGGCAACTTCAACATGGATTGATGACAAATAATCGGATAGCACCAGCATGGTCATTGACATGGGGGCCATTAAGCTGCCGTACAGTGGATGGCGGAGATCTTGAATGAACCGCTTGGGGTTGAGCAGGTACTTTAGCACAACGGGAAGCAGCAGGATTGCTCCAATCAAGGCCCCTATCCCGCGGTACCAGTTGGCATGATCCGGGAAGTATAGTGACCAGGCCAGGCCTGTTCCCATGGAGGCTAAAGCCAGCGCGGCTTGGGCTGTGGGTATATGTATCAAAGCATTAGTAAATGCTGGCATTGCGCTAAAAAAACCTCGTCTGGACATAAAACAATCGGGAGACGGGCATTCTACACTAGTTTCGGGGACGGGCGGCGTGGAGTGGATCAAAACACAGTTTGGCGTCGGTCACATTTTAGGAGATGATGTGGTAAATCAGGTTTGCTAAAAGTGGAATTTAGTACCATATTTAAGTTGTGACCTGTAAATGAGCTGACTCATATATAGCTTACGGAGGAATGAGCTGTTTTCATTCATTGGCTCAAGGGTACAGGGAGCAGGTTGATGTGAATCAACCATCGCTAAGCGTCGGTATTGCTTAGTTTACAATTTGGTTAAGTGACAAACAAAGTGATTATACTTCTTCGCCAAGCACAATTGATGTCCGATTTAAATTTGTGACTGTATCGGGCACGGCATACTCAACGTAATGAGTGGCGAAGCCTCAAGTTGTATTTCAATCAACGCTCTATGTGTGCTGTGTAGGTAGACTAGGGCAACAGAACAGAGATAAAAACTAAGCCGCATCGCAATGGTGCGGCTTTTCTTTTGCTGCTAAAAAATACTGTTATTGTCTTGAAAATACTAACCTGCTGTTTTTAAACGCTTGTTTGGTGTTATCCACAAAAACAGTGGGTAACTTGGCAAGGGATATTGGGCCGATGACTGAAATACCGGCAGCATGGCTCTGATGTACCAGCCTCCCGGTATTGTTGCGGGGCTTGTCATTATCACTTGCGGTGATTAGCGTCAATCTTTTCTCAATTGGTGATTGAACCATCAGATATCCTAGCCTTAATTTGCTATTTTTAATTCGTAAAAGGAATTATAAATATCAAGAGGTTAACCATGATCAGTCCGCTCAAGTCTTTGACCATACGCCAAACCTTGCTTGTTACCTTCATTGTTCCTACTTTTTTGCTGCTGTCGGTGATAGGGTGGCAAACTCACCTGTTAATGGATAAACGCACGCAAACTGATGTCGCCCAAGAAACGGTGGCGTTATTCCATCTATACGATGAGGTCGCCCATCAGTTTGCGGTTGAACGGGGGTTAACGGCTGGGGTGATCGGAGCCAAAGGGCAAGGGCCACAGGTGGAGGCTTTGAGACAGCAAAGAATCTTGGCGGACAAGGCTTATCAGGCATTGTTGGCTTTTGCACCACAGTATCTTAGTCGCCAGTCTGTCGATCCGTTATTGGCGGCGGTTCGTTCCGAGCTGGATAAACGGCAAAAGATCCGCCAGCAGGTCGACAGTCTACGCTTGGTTGACTCACCGTTTGCGTATTACTCCAATGTGAACCGCCTGGCCTTGGATAACCTCTCGATATTGTTGGCCCAAATCAGTAATGCGGCCCTCAAGCAGGAGCTGCAAGGCTTGCTGCAGTTGCTTGTTACCAAAGAGCAGGCGGGGATGGCTCGCGGGGCGCTCAACGGGGTGTTTGCCAGTAAGCAGTCTAGCCTCGATCGGTATGCGCAAATTCAGGAATATATCAATGATGAGGCCTATGCGATCCGGCAGGCCGGTTTACTGCTCAGTGGTCAACATCTACAGCAACTGGAGGCTGTTATGCGTTCATCGATCTGGCAGCAGGTGATGGCGATCCAGCAGCAATTTCTTGCTCAGAAAGCGTCATTGTCAGCAGTGGAAGGACCGGCGGCACCGAGCTGGTTTGGGCTGGCTACCGAC
Source organism: Photobacterium sp. DA100 (assembly GCF_029223585.1). Lineage (NCBI taxonomy): Bacteria > Pseudomonadati > Pseudomonadota > Gammaproteobacteria > Vibrionales > Vibrionaceae > Photobacterium > Photobacterium sp. DA100. The sequence goes on from NZ_CP119424.1 coordinate 26,546, forward strand.
AGAATTGCCCTGGTCAAAGGTTTGCGAGACCAGATGACCGCTGAGTTAACGGCCGCGGTAAAGTTTGAACAACAACAGGTCTCGAATCAGCTGTGGTTTTTTGCCGGCATTATTATGTTGGTCGTTGTACCGCTGATAGTGTTTACCATTGTTTCGCTAAAACGCTTAACTCGACGGGTCACCGCCTTTTCAGACAAGCTATCGACGATGGCTGCGAGTAAAGATCTGACGATTCGCTTGGCTGATAGCCGCGACGATGAGATTGGTGAAATTGGCAAAAAGCTCGATAGGTTATCGGAGAGCGTTTGCGATACCCTCAACAAGGCTCACGGTGTGGCTAACCAAACCCAACAAGAAATGGCGGAGATGGTGAAGTTGATTGCGCTGGCCAGAACGGACAGTCAGCAAACCCATACACGTTGTGACAGTATCGCGACGGCCATGACCGAAATGGCACAAACCAGTGAGCAAGTGGCGGGAATCACCAACGAGGCGCAGCGCAGTACCGAATTGGCCCGTGAGAGTGCCGAGTCAAGCTATGCCCAAAGTGAGCAATCGCAGCAGACGACGGCGCGTCTGCTGGACAGTGTCAATGAAACCTATCTGTGCATTGAAAATCTCGAGCAGCAAATGGCTGGGGTGACGGTTATCCTCGATACTATCAACGCCATTTCTGAGCAAACTAATCTGTTGGCCTTGAATGCAGCGATAGAAGCGGCAAGGGCCGGCGAGCAAGGGCGGGGCTTTGCCGTCGTTGCTGACGAGGTGAGAACCTTGGCTCAGCGCAGCAAAAAGTCTACCGAAGATATTCGTCTGTTACTTGATGGCATCACGCAAAATGCCAAAGACTCCTATACCAATATGCAGCAAAGCCGAGAGGCGACAGTGGAAACTCAAGATGTGGTGTTCGAAGCCAAATCATTGGTCGAAGGGCTGATCGGCAGCGTGAATGAAATCGCCGAGTTCAATACGGGTATCGCCACGGCGGCTAGCCAGCAATCTCAAACCGCGCAGAGTGTCGATGCCGATGTCGATGGTTTGCTCGAGCTTGCCGGAAATACCATGCAGGCGATTGCCGATATCCATGACGAGATGGACTTGATCAGGCAGCGCATGGGGGAACTGTCATCCGAAGTCGACAAGTTCCATATCCGTACCACAGGCTAGCCATGAGCAGCTGAAAGTCACAGACAGGGGCTGCTTAGCCCCTGTTTATGGTTGGCAAAGTCCCGCTCCAGAATGATTCTACGATCCCGTGGCACTTGGCATCATGAAGGCTGCTGTTAGCAGAGTGCAGCCGGTCTGCGTATTGCCTCCCTTCAACCCTTGCTTCCACCCAGGCGACATGATGTTCGGTGTTGTCGGTCGTGAGCGTGGTTTGAATCAAATAGTCGCTGACACGCTGGAGCGTCATTTTCGGCAGGGTTTCAAAGAACTGGCATGAGTCCAGCACACCGTGGAGCTGACCGGCGGAGGTAACCGTAGCCAGAGTGTTTGCAGAGGCCCCCGCGGTTGCTATTGAACCTAGCAGCAGGCTGAAGATGACACTTGGTAGTCTCAGGTTTTTCATACATTCTGTCTCGTGGCAAGAGGTTGGGAATGCAGCTAATCTACCTGTATTTGACGACCAAATGTGGTTATCAGTTATGCAGGTTAATTGAGGATATATTAGCTCAGACGCTTCTCCCACCACTCGCGGGCCATCGACAGCGCCTGTTCTTGCTCGCGGCAGATCCCCATCATTTTGAGCACGATGGCTAGGGTGGAAATGACGGCACATTCACCGTAATGGTTGTCGGCATCCCCCTGCCAGATCGTTTGCAAGAACTCGCCGCTTATCTCACCATGCTTGCCCGACGCCCCCTCCAAGTAGGTTGGCCACTCTTCGGTGAACAATTGCCCCTGGCTGACACCGGACAAACGGCAGGCAGTGCGCGGGCTGCGCTCACTCTCCCCGCCTTCTCCTTTGAAGGCGACCATGTTCTTGTCTCCCACCAACTGCGCCGCTTCGGCGTGGAGTTGTTCATAGCCCTGGTGGAAAATCCCGTGGATTGAATACGGTGCAGCAGTCGGGTTGAGGGCCCGGGCCACGGTATTGAGCGGGGTCCGCAGCCCGACCAGGTTGCGCAGTGCCAGCAGATCGATCAACGGCTCGCAGTAGCTCGAAAGCGGAATATAACAGATATTATCCTCGGCCAGGATCCGCCTTGCGTCATCGGGTGTTTCGGCCTGTTGGATATTCAGCGCTGGACAGGCACTTTCTATCTGGTATTTGATGGCATCGACAGCCATATGGCCGCTCAGCATTACACGGATACCGTTCTTTGCAAGCAGTTTGGCTGCTAGCAATAGCCATGGCGGCTGACGGCGCTTGCCTGCAAAGCAAGGCCAGTCGACATCAATGTCCAGCTCATGCCACTCAGGTGAAATACGGCCGCGCAATGATTGGATGTAGCCAGCAGCCTCTTCGCTGGTTTCGCAGCGCACGCGCTGCAGCATAAGTAACGTGGCAAGTTGAAGTAATTCGGCTTTGCCGTCGAGGTACATATCTAGTGCTTCTCGCGCTTCTTCCTGGGTAAGTGGGCGACGGCCCTTTTCCCCGCGGCCAACGTGTTTAATGAACTCTGAAAATGCTGTCATGGTGCCTTCCGTGTAAATGTACCCAAGTCATCAGTTGACCTTAACCTAGGTATATTAGCACTAAGCCAATAAATTTATTCACAATAATGAAACGGGCGTAGTCAGGCTATTCCTACACTTTCGTCATCGATTGCCTACACTTATTTCTGGGAACTCAGTTGTAAAGCAATCAATAGGGATAACTGGAGCGGATATGAAAACACTGTTTACGCCAGGTAGATTGACATTAGGAACATTGACGATTGGATCGATACTGACACTGATGACCTTTGCAACCAACGCTGCCGAGGGCAGGGCTATTGAGTACAAGGTGAATGATGAAGCCTATGAGGGGTACTATATTTCGCCTTCGGAAGATGCGCCTTTGGTACTGTTGATCCATGACTGGGATGGGCTCACCGACTATGAGGTTAAGCGGGCTGAAATGTTGGCAGAGCAAGGCTATGCCGTGTTTGCCGCCGATCTGTTTGGCGCTGGGGTAAGGCCAACAGAGGTGAAAGACAAACGCCAGCATACAGGAGAGCTGTACAAAGACCGGCAGAAAATGCGTGACTTGATGAACGGCGCGTTGCAAATGGCTGACTCGCTCGGTGCCAATACCGATAAGTCTGTGGCCATGGGCTATTGCTTCGGCGGCGCGGCGGTGTTGGAACTCGCACGTTCTGGCTCAGATATGAAAGGCTTTGTGACGTTCCACGGTGGGTTACAAACCCCGGAAGGGCAAGACTACTTGAAATCCAAGGGCAACATTCTGGTACTGCATGGCGCAGCGGATAGCGCGATCCCAATGTCTGATTTCGCGGTATTATCGGGCGAGCTGGAAAAAGCCGGGGTGAGTAATGAAATGATTGTCTATAGCGGCGCACCGCATGCGTTTACTGTCTACGGTTCGGATAACTACCGCCAAGATGCCGATTACAAATCCTGGCAGCGTTTTTTGACCTTCCTCGATGATATTGAATGGGAATAGACCATTCTTCACTTTTGTGAGCCATTCTAAGCCAGCAGAACTGTTGCTGGCTTTTTGCTCTCTGAACCTTTGTAATGGGGTACAGTCAAAAAAGTAGCGAATAAAGATAAGGATAACAATATGCTCTATGTAACCACCCCTGAAATCCATGGTCGCGAAATTGCAGAGGTGCTCGGCACGGTCACTGGCAACGTAGTGCAGTCCAAGCATGTTGGCCGAGATATCATGGCAGGGTTTAAGACTATCTTCGGCGGTGAGATCCGTGGCTATACTGAGATGCTGACCGAAGCCCGGCAGGAGGCGACCCAGCGAGCGATCGCAGAAGCCGAATCCTTGGGTGCCGATGCGATTGTCAATGTTCGTTTTACCACGAGTGCAATTATGCAGGGCGCATCAGAAATCTTGGTATACGGCACGGCGGTGAAGCTGAAGTAGTCACCGCGGTATTGCTGTCGCTGAAAGCATATCCCGGTTTCAGCGACAATTGCGGTGACTGGCACTGCCAGTATCAATCAACAAATGCGTCATGAGGCAGGCTGCTTACATCCAGTGAGTAAATGGCATTAAACGCCTGAGTTATTTCTCAAATTTATCCATATTCTCTTCCTCCTTACACCATGATGACTTTTACCGCTAAACCAAGCAGGACAACTCCGGATAAACGGTCGATGAGCACGGCATGGGTGCGTAGTCGGGTCATGGTATTTGGACGTGACAGCACACAAGCAATGAACGAATACCACAGCGCGTCAAGGAGGACGGGTGTTAGCACAATGATTAGCCTACTTGTCAAATCATTGCCATCGGCAACAAATTGGCTGAATAGTGCCAGAAAGAAAATAATTATTTTGGAGTTCAGGAGAGAAATCATAAAGCCATCACGCGCAGACTGCTGCAGTGTATTCTCTTTGCCCTTGTTGATTTTATCCGATAGTCCGCCCTTGGAGCGAAGTGAGCATAGTCCAAGGTAAGCTAGGTAAGCAGCTCCTGCGTAGGCAATTGCATGGAAAAAGATCGGGGAGTTTTTCAGGGTAACGGCCAAGCCGGCTAAGGATAATGCGGCATAGATACCAACACCAACAGCATGCGAGACAGCCGTGATGATACCGTGGCGTCTACCGCCGGCGAGTGTATTTCTTGACACCATGATGACAGATTGTCCCGGTGTCATCGTGCCGAGAAGTGTGACGACAAATAAAGAAATGAATACAGTTAGAGACACAATAACCTCTTAATATTAAACGTATAAATATGAATTTTTGATACAGCTTGGTCTTTGATGGTGTGATTACCAAGGAACGTTTAATAGGTTATTGTGCGTAGCTGCGTGAGCTACTGATGTTTTAAAACTGCTCATGGGGGCGATAATACATAAAAATAAATAACTGGAAAAGGCTTTGATTTGGATTTTTATTCCGCTTCCAGCAAAGACACCATGATTAAATGATGGCAATGATTGAGTTCCGAAAGTGGCTAGTTTTGTTCCGCTAGCTGGGTAGACTATAGAAGAGTTCACTATCCAGCACAGGACCCGCCACCATGATGACTCCAGCCCAATGCCAGCAGGCCCGCTTGGCCCGGGACAGGCGTTACGACGGATTGTTCTTTACCGCCGTGAAAACGACAGGTATTTACTGCCGCCCAATCTGTCCGGCGCCACCGCCATTGGAAAAAAACGTGGAGTATTTTCCCTCGGCCGTTACTGCGGCTCAGGCAGGGTACCGGCCTTGCTTGCGCTGCCGGCCTGATAGTGCGCCGGGATCGCCGGCATGGCGGGGCAAGAGTACGACCTTTGTTCGGGCGCAGCGCTTGATTGATGAAGGGGCACTGATTGACAGTGGCCTGGCACAGCTGGCCGGACGCCTCGGGGTTACCGATCGCTACCTGCGCAGGCTGTTCAATGATGAAATGGGTCTGTCGCCCAAAGCCTACAGCCTTTACCAGCAATGCCTGCTGGCCAAGAAGCTTCTGCACGAAAGCCAACTGTCCATCACCGATATTGCGTTGGCCAGTGGCTTTAACAGTATTCGGCGTTTCAATGATTGTTTTTACCAGCACTTTTCGCTGACACCAACGCAAGTGCGCAAGCAGCTCAATGGCGCCGAGCAAGGCGAAGGGAAAAACCAGATGAAGACGGTGACCGTCACCCTATCATATCGCCCGCCTTACGACTGGCCGTCGGTACGCGATTTCTTCGCTTCTCGGCTGATCGAGGGCTTGGAGTGGCTCGATGAAAACAGTTATGGCAGGACATTTGGCAAAGAATACGGTCAGGGCTGGTTCACCGCACACTATGAACAAGACAAAGCGTGTTTTCGGGTTGAGCTGAGCCTTTCCAATCTGCAGTGCTTGCCCCGCGCGATTGCCAATATCCGCCGCTGCCTCGATTTGGATGCCGACTCTGCGGTGATTGATAGTGCCATAGAAGTCGCAATGGGGGAGCCCCTTGGGCAAACGGGCCTGCGCCTTCCTGGCATTTGGAGTCCTTTCGAAGCCGGCATCCGCGCCATATTGGGTCAGCAGGTCTCAGTGAAGGCGGCGAGGAACCTGGTTGAAAAGCTGATATTGATGAATCCGGGTCACCATTCAGGACGATATTTTTTCCCTGAGCCGGAGGCTTTAGGCGAGTATGATCTGAACTTGCTCGGTATGCCTGAGCGTCGCCGTGAGACCTTGCGGATCTTTGGGCGTTATGTGGCAGAGCAAGGTATTGAGGATGCAAATGAATTGCTGGCGCTACCGGGAATAGGGCCGTGGACGGTGGATTACCTTAAGATGCGCGGCTTGAGTGACCCCAATATTTTTCTTGTCGGCGACCTGGGAGTAAAAAAGGCCTTGGAAAAACGGCCTTGTCAGCCGGAGCTGGCCGCGCCTTGGCAAAGTTATTTGACCCTTTATTTATGGAAAACGTTATGAGCAACCAACTGATCAATACCCCCATTGGCTGGCTGAATGTACGGGCAAGCGGTGGTGCGATTACCGCCATTGAGTTTGCGGCTGATCCTGAGCTGGAACAACAGCCATCAGAAACCACCGCGCACTGCTGCCGGCAGCTGGCAGAATATTTCAACGGGCAGCGGGAGCATTTTGAGGTCGAACTGAATATGGCCGGGACGGATTTCCAGAAAATGGTGTGGCAGGCGCTGGACGGTATCGAGTATGGCGAGACGTGCTCATACGGTGATATTGCCAATTATATTGGCAACCCCAAAGCCGTGCGGGCTGTCGGTGCGGCCAACGGCAAAAACCCTGTGCCGATCATTGTGCCTTGCCATCGGGTGATTGGCCGCTCTGGCAAGTTGACCGGTTATGCCGGGGGGCTGGATATCAAGGTGTGGCTGCTTGAGCACGAGAAGCAGCACCTGACCAAATAGGCCGGTATGAATATCAGGTGCTGCCGTACATTTATTGATTTGCTGGCTGTTGCGATGGGTTAATTTCCGTTAGGGTGGCATCAGTATTGACTCTTAATTTGTGGTTTTTTGATTTCTGTTTTTGGAGTAAACAATGATTATTGAACCGGTGATCAAAGGTGTCGTAGCCCGTTCGGCCCACCCTTATGGCTGCCAGCAAGCGGTACGCAAGCAAATTGACTACGTACAACAGGCCAAACCCATCGCGCGTGGCGCGAAGCGGGTGCTGGTGTTGGGGGCGTCGTCCGGGGTCGGGCTGGCATCACGTATTGCCCATACCTTTGGGGGGGCAGAAGCGGACACCATTGGCGTTTCGTTCGAACGTGGCCCCAGTGATAAAGGGGTTGGTAGCGCCGGGTGGTATAACAATATTTTCTTCAGGCAGGAAGCCGAGAAGGCCGGCCGTATTGCGACAAATATCGTTGGTGATGCCTTTTCACAGCAGGTTCGCCGGCAAGTGATCGGGGCGATCAACAAAGATCTGGGCGGGAAGGTGGATTTGGTGGTCTACAGCCTGGCGACCGGTGTTCGTCCGAACCCAGAAACCGGCGAGATGTGGCGTTCGGTGATAAAGACCACAGCGGAGCCTGTCGTGGGCCCTACCCTGAACCTGGAAACTGACAGCCTGGCGGAAATGACCGTTGAAAAGGCGACAGAGCAGGAGATTGCCGATACGGTAAAAGTGATGGGCGGCGAGGATTGGGCTGACTGGATACAGTGCCTGTCTGAGGCGGGGGTGCTGGCACAAGGCTGCCGCACGGTAGCTTACTCCTATATTGGCCCCGAAGTGACCTATCCGATCTACCACCATGGTACCCTTGGCCGGGCCAAAGAACATATGCATACTACCGCCAATACACTCAATACGCAGCTCGCAGCGATTGGTGGGCAGGCCCATGTTGCGGTTTGCAAAGCCCTCGTGACCAAAGCCAGCGTGTTTATTCCGGCCTTTACCCCTTATATGCTTGCCTTATTCAAGGTGATGAAGCAGAAGGGAACCCACGAAGGGTGCATCGAGCAAATGCAGCGGCTGTTCAATGGCCGTTTTTATGGCCCCATAGATCACCCGCAAGACGTGCCCACCGACGAGCAGCGCTTGATCCGCATGGATGATTGGGAGCTTGATCCCGAAGTGCAGCAGCAGGTCAGTGAAATCATGGCCAGGATGACAGCGGAGAACTTCACCGAGCTGGGAGACTACGCCGGCTACAAGCAAGACTTTATGGCGCTGAACGGTTTCGGCCTGGCAGGGGTGGACTATCAGCAAGACATCAGTCTTGATAGCCTTACAGCACTGCAGCCTTAACTTTTCGCCATGCCCATTAGTGAGATAAGCAATCATACTGATATTATCGTCATTATCTTGTCGCCCAAATATTGGCGAAAGTAATGGCGATTTTTATTTTCTCTCGGTCACAACCTTTGTGGGGATGAAAGTTCCCGCTAGATCGGCAATCTTTCAGTATTCAGATCATAAAACCTCAAGTTTGTTAATTCTGCATTAGGATAAATCTGGTTTAATCAGTGAAGAATCATTAGAATTAGTTTAATAAAAGAACAACAAAGAATGCAGTGATTATGGTTGAACGTCGTCACTTTAGTCGTATTTTATATCAGGCTCCGGCTACGCTGAACAATGCCAATGGTGAATGGCAGGCGGAAGTTCGGGACCTGTCCCTGCAGGGTATCCTACTGACCAAGCCGGAGAGCTGGTCGCCACAAGATACTGACGATAGGTATTTTATATCGTTTTGCCTGCACGACTCAGACATCGAACTGCGGATGGAAACCCGGTTAGTTCACCATGATGCTGCTTATTTACGTATGCATATCTTCCATATTGATTTAGAAAGTGCCGGACACCTCCGGCGTTTGGTCGAATTAAATGTTGGCACTGATGAACTATTACATCGTGAGCTGGAACAGCTAACTGATTTGCACAAACATTCCGGTGAGTCGTGAATAGTCATCATGTCAGAAAATATTTGTATTTCGGTGTCCGATCATCGTGGCACCTCTCATTACCTTATTAACCGTTTCAAGAAACGGTATATCGCATTGGCTGCGACAGCGTTGTTGGCTGTCGCCGCTGGTGGTGGGTACAGTGTTTATAACCTCTACCAAGACAACCTCCATTCGAGCCAGCAGCTCAGTCTGCTAAACGTTCATGCCAAGCAATTGAGTGCCTCTTTGTCCGAAGAAAGTGCCAGTAATCGAGAGTTGCTTGAAGAGCTCAATGAAAAAAAGGCGGAGCTGGATGCGCTGTCATTGCGGATTGATGATGTGGAAACCATCCTTGGTCTGCAAACCTCCGAAGACGGTGAGGTCTTTACCCTCGAAGAGCGGGTAGACAGTGCCGCTATTAGCTCGGCGGTGAGGGGGACCCTGTTTCGGATGATCCCCAATGGTAGTCCGACTCCGGGGATCCGGATGTCATCGCAATTCGGTACCCGAGTCCATCCGGTAACGGGCAAACGCAAGAGCCACCTAGGATTGGACTTCGCTGCCAATACTGGTACCGAGATCTATGCACCAGCAGATGGTGTGGTGGAAGTCACTCGGCCGAGCAACAAGGGCTCCGGCAACTTCCTCAAACTGGATCATACCATGGGCTTCACCTCGACCTATTCGCACATGAAGAAATTCAATGTGAAGCGTGGGCAGTTTGTCCGTAAAGGGGAGCTGATCGGTTGGACCGGCAATACCGGCTTGTCGACCGGGCCGCACCTGCATTATGAGATCCGTTTTTTGGGACGGGCGTTGAATCCACGGCCTTTTGTTGAATGGACACCGGATAATTTTGATAGCCTGTTCGAAAAAGAGAAAACGGTTCAATGGGCATCTTTGCTCACGATGATCAATAATGTGGTGTCGATGCAGGTACAGCTTACCCAGTCGCCTCATATTGCACGCCCGATCCAGACGGCAAGCAATGAAAAGGGCCTGGCAGGGGAAGAAGGCTAGTCCATCGGCTGGTTTAACTGTGTTTGGGTATATGCGGTGTCGGTGAGAGAAAACGCGATGGTTCGTGAGCTTTATATTGGTGTGATGTCAGGTACCAGCCTCGATGGCGTGGATACTGCGCTGGTGGCCTTTGAGGCTGGGGAGCACCAAGCTTCAGCGCCTCACTTATTGGCAACCGATGCCTATCCGATGCCCGAGGGCTTGAAGTCAGCATTGCTCGATGTTTGCCTTGGGCAGGCGACGACCCTAGTACAGATCGGACAGCTGGATCACCAGTTGGGGCATCTGTTTGCCGATGCGGTCAACCAACTGCTGGAAAAAGCGGGTATTGAGGCCTCTGCGGTAACGGCGGTGGGGAACCATGGCCAGACAGTCTTCCATCAGCCGGATGGTGACCACCCGTTCACCATGCAGCTGGGGGATGCCAATATCGTTGCGGCCAAAACGGGCGTCACGACAGTCGCCGACTTTCGCCGCAAGGATATGGCGCTGGGAGGGCAGGGAGCCCCTTTGGTACCGGCATTCCATAAAGGCTTGTTCTCGGAGCAAGATTCTACCACGGTGGTACTGAATATTGGGGGCATTGCCAACATTTCGGTGCTGCGTCCCCAGCAGGTTGTGATTGGCTATGACACCGGCCCCGGCAACATGTTGATGGATGCCTGGGTGTATCGCCACCTTGGCCGTAAATATGACGAAGACGGCGCTTTTGCCGCCTCCGGCACAGTCAATCCGCAGCTGCTGAGCCAGCTAATGGCCGACCCATACCTAAGCCGCCCCTATCCGAAAAGTACCGGACGGGAGCACTACAACCTTCCTTGGCTGGAAGGGCAACTGGCCGCTCTGGCTCAAGAGATCCCCGAACAAGATGTCCAGGCAACCCTGTTGCAATTTACCGCCAAATCGATTGCCGAGCAGGTTGCCCTGTTCTCTCATGGCGGGCAACCTCGCTTGCTGGTTTGCGGTGGCGGCGTGAATAATCCCCTCTTGATGCGCCGACTGGCTGAGCTGCTGCCCACATGGACAGTAGCGAGTACCCGTGAGGCAGGCATCGACCCGGATTACATGGAAGCCATGGCCTTTGCCTGGCTGGCCCGTCAGCGTATCCACGGCCAACCGAGCAATGTTCCTGAGGTAACAGGGGCGTCCGGGTTAGCGTCGCTCGGTGTCATCTATCCAGCCTAGGTGTGCCCATTGAAGCGAAGGGCCTTTTTCTGGAAAATAAGTGTGCGACAGCTCATAGGCATTGTTTTTTACAAAGCGATGGTTTACATATTTTATAGGTGTATGTGGTGAGTTCTGAGGTGCATATGATAGGTCACTGGCGACACGGATTGTTGATAGCTGCGTTGATGGCTGGAACTGCTCACGCTAAAGAGCGTGCTCTGGGGGAAATATTTATCGAGGACTCCAAGTCCAAACAAGCTGTTGAGTTTGTTGGTCAGGGCAGCCGTCCGGTCGATAATACGGGGCGCGATAATTACAGCATTTACCAAAATAAGAATATTGAAGATCCTACTGAGTTTGGTGCCGGGCTGAAGTTCAATGCGACGGATGACTTCAGCATCTCTGTCGAAGCGGGCGGGGCCATGGTGGATAACAGCAATATCGATATTGACAGCGGCGCGGTGAAATTTGAGCTGACTTATTGATTTTTTCCTTCCCGTTTCCCGTGCTGCCATTGAGGCTCGAGTGACTAAGTATCTAATTACTCTCAATTTGCCTAGCAATTAATCATCAAAGGCCAGAACCTGGCCAGCTCTGTCAAATGTCAGTTAATTCTCTGACTTCTTAACATTTTATCGTTTGCGTCGTTTTAATATTTCAGATTTTTATCGCAGTGGAAATATTATGAAAAAGATAATGACGCTAGTTCTGGCGCTTGGCATGTTCGCGTCGATGAGCGCACAGGCAGGCACTGGCATTGGTTTGTCAGTTGGTGATCCGTTCTGGGGCGTAGACTTCAAGCACAATGGTTTTCGATTCAATGTGAGCCTTGATGACAATTTCGGTGTTGGGGTGAATAAAACTTATGCTGTTCAGGGGACGCCGTTGTATTTGTTCCTGGGGGGCCAATACGTCGATCGAAACAAACACTATGTCGCCGTGACGCCGGGGATTGGTGCAGAATTCCGTGTCCGTCCTATGGGTTTCTATGTCGATTTGACGCCTGCGGTTTACCTGGACGAACTCGATATTGAGCTAGAAGCCAGAGCGGGCTTTAGAGTGTACTTTTAACACGCCAGATAGGTAGCGCTATTTGTTGCTGTGCCGGCATCATTTTGCGGGCACAGCGTTATGACTGATCTCTACAACCCCACTCGCCATATCCACTTGCGCATGATACACCGCGCGCGGATCACCATAGTGCTTGAACGTAAAATGGTAGATACTGCTCGGTGCCCATATCTTTGTTGCTCTAGAAGGGGCAATATCGTATCCATCTTGCTGGTAAAGCTCGGTCTCCTCCACTTTAGCCATTGCTGCTTGTTGGCTGGCATTTCTATCTACTTCCGGCTCGAGTGAAGGGTTAGTCGGATAAGAGTCTCCGCTAGATTTCATCAGACGAAACGCACCGTTGCTCCATACCATAAAATCGCGCCAGCCGTTGCTGGTACTTTCCGCTAGCAATACCGGGGGTTTAACCACGGACATCTGGCTGATGATGTTCCCTTGATTGTCGAAAATCACGGCAGTACAGCCTCCGCTGCCACAAAAATATCGGTCTTGTATCAAGACAAAGTGTTCTGCAGCTCCGTCGCTGTTGAGATCGGCTTTGCCTGACAGGTAGCGGATATTGTCTTGTTCAAGCGAAAGTCCTTCGGGGGCCAAAATGTTGCTATCAACCCACTGGGCAATGGTGTTTTCACTTGCGGCCCTGGGTTGATTAAGTGGAGCCAGGCCTTGGTTATCTAGGTTGTTTGACGTACTGCAGCCAAAAAGAGCGAGTGAGCAGGCAAGGGTGGTTTTTCCTGATTTGAGGCTGAACATTGGGCTTGGCTCTTAGATAACGGGTCTTGGCTTCAAGTATATATCCAAGTTATGGCGGAGGCTGCAGGAGCTTGAATTAGGGAGGTTTATAACGGCGGAGTCTGCGTTGGTTAGGCTAACGTGGGTGAGATCTCTTTGTGCCCAGAAACAACAGCGGTGCTGCAGCCCGAAAGCTGCAGCACCGCTGTTAGATTGGTTCGAATTACTTCTTAAGGTTAGTGAAGTAGTCGAAGATAACTGGTACGTCGTTGTTACCCATACCTGCATCAACAGCAGCCTGTAGGCTAGTAGAAGTACCTTCAGCGATTAGAGACTGAGTACCTAGCTCTTCACATAGAGCAAGGAAGTAACCAAGGTCTTTGTTTGCGTTTGCAACAGAGAAGCCTAGTTTCTCTTCACCGTCTACCGCGTAGAACTTACAGAACTGCATGAACGGAGAGTTAGAAGGACCTGCTGACATGATGTCGAATAGCTGCTGACCGTCAACGCCTGCTAGCTTAGCTACAGCGAACGCCTGAGACATCGTCGCAACAGTCGTCATACCCATGAAGTTGTTCACAAGCTTAGTCACATGACCTGAACCTAGTGCACCTAGGTGGAATACGTTTTCGCCTTGCTCGTCAAGAACGGGCTTAACTTTGTTGAAAGTCTCGATGTCGCCAGCGGCCATGATGTTCAGAAGACCATCTTTAGCGTGAGCTGGAGTACGGCCTAGAGGCGCATCGATCATACCGGCACCGATTGCAGCAAGATCAGCACCGATCTTCTTAGTAGAAGCTGGGATAGACGTACCGAAGTCGATTAGTGTTTTGCCTTCAGACATCCCCGCTAGGATACCGGTTTCGCCGTAAACGACTTTCTCAACCACTTCAGAAGTTGTCAGGCAAAGCATCACGATGTCACTTTTCTCTGCCAGTTCTTTACCAGAAGCAGCTTCAGAAGCGTTGCCACGAGCTAGCACTGCTGTAACTGCATCTTTGTTAAGATCCATTACGTTAACTTCGTAACCACGGTTTTGAAGGTTCTCAACCATGTTGCCGCCCATAAGGCCAAGACCGATGAAACCAATTACTGGTTTAGTCATTTCAGACTCCTACTAAAATACTATTGTATGACTATATGGCTTAAGGATATACGCCTGCTCGTCGTAAAGCAATTGCAGAATGCGCTGAAACCTCCTCTAGTTCACAGTTTTTTGATCTAACCCCAATCCATCGGTGTTTGAACTGTGATGCCAAGAGCGCGTTTCAGCCGCATTACTGACGATGTAACGATCAGTGATAATTCAGCGCTGCCGCTTTGTCATGGTCAAATTCATTGAGTGTCTTGCGGGCTAAGTGGCGGAACGGGATGGCTTTGATGCATTCTTCAAGTGGCATGATGGCAAAGGCCCAGAAAAGCGGCGCGTCAAACCACACAATCAGCAGCGCCAGTAGAGGGAGTGATACCAGCCATTGACCGGAAAAGTTAATGGCAAAGACCGCTTTGGTTTTTCCCAATGCCCGCAGTGCGTGGCCGTGAACCGTGTTGTAGCCACGGACCAAAGGCAGGCTGATATAGAGCGGGGCGATGATCGCCAGTGCCTGGAAGGTCTGTTGCTCCATTTCTGGGTAGATGACCGGAAGGCACAAGCTGAGGACAAAAAACAAGCCGCAAGTGATGATCGACATTATGACCGCAATATTGATGCTGGTATCGACTTTTTCCCGCAGGTCATCGAGCTTGTTTGCTCCGATGGCTTGGCTGATCAGGATTGCTGTTGAGTGGGCTGCCGCTGTTGTCATTTGGGTACCCATACGAATCCACGGCATGATTAGGGTGATTGCCACGTAAGCATAGAGGGAAAGTTGTGAGTAGAGCAGTTGATAAATTGTTGCTCCGACTGCCAGCATGGCCATATTGGCTGCAATCGGAAAGATTTCGTTAAAGTGGTGCTTGGTCAGAGAACAGAAATGGTCCAGCTTGTCTGGCAGACGCAGGGTGATAACGTTATCCAGGCGGAGGCAGTAAACTAGAAAAGCAGTGCGGACCAAGATAGCGATCAAGCTACCGATTGCAGCGCCCAGTACCCCGAAGCCAAGCTGGTGGATTAGTATATAAGTAGCGGCAGTATTGACAGGTAATTCAATTAGATAGCCTTTAAATGGGATCTTGGTTTTGCCTAACCCATTGAAACAGGCAATCATGATTTGAGTCAAAGCGCTGAACAACAGGGTTAAGGTGGAGACTTTCAGGTAGTCGACAGTGGGGCTGTGTAACTCCGGCTCTTGTGTGATATAGCCGACTAACTGATCACCAAAGATAAACAGCAACAGCGAGAAGAGAGCGGCAACGCCCAAGTTAATCGCCATCCCGCTTAACACGGAGTCGCTCAGAGCGTCAGACCGGCCAGAACCGTACGCACGGCTGATCACCAACTGGGTGCCGTTTGCCAATGCATTCTGGAATCCGAGCAGAAAAGCAACTACGGCGGTGGCGATCCCTATCGCTGCAATAGGGACCTCGCCAAGTGGAGAGATCAGCAGGGTGTCGATCAGCAGCATCGACTGCATCAGCAGGGCATTCATGGCCAGTGGCCACGCGGTCGAGAGGTTTTTCTTAACAAATGGCGAGAGTTGCAAGAGGGCTCCTTGTTGGCGCGATAGGTATCAGAGAGCGATAAATTGTATTATTATATTTCAATCCTGTCGCTAACTTCCAGAGCCTTCCTGCTGAAACCCCAAATCAATTCTGATTGCCTGCTATTGTCCCTCGTGTTCGGCCTGATGTGTGCCGCAATGAATATCATTGATCAATGCACGGAATAGGTTGCAGGCGGTGTCGATGAGCGTGTCTGGAAAATCATAGTCGGGGTTATGCAGTTGAGGGTGATGTTCACCGCTACCAAGACAGAACAGGGCGCCGGGCCATTGGGCAAGGAATTCGGCCATATCCTCGGACCATCGCATCGGCTCTTTGAGCCGTTCGACAGGCAGGTCAAGTGATCGGGCTTGTTCGATAACCTGCTGACAGTGCTGTTGGGAGTTGACGGCGGCGTTGAACCATTCCTGCCATGAGATTTCACTTCGCAACTGTTCTGTTGCGCACAGTGCGCTGATCTGCTGTTCGATAAGTGACTTCATCGCCACCAGGGTTTGGCTGTCATCACTGCGTAAGGTGGCCAGCACTTTGGCATAACCCGGTGCGGTGCCAAATGCCGCTTCGCCATTAGTCGTTTCGCCCAGTGAGGCATGGACCACGGTAGTCAGTGCAAAAACCTCAGGAAACTGTAGGGGTAAACGCTGGATGAGTTCAATCGTATTAATCATCGCTGCCGTTGGTGGCAAGCCATCCTCAGGCTTGGCGGCATGGGAGGTTTTGCCAAACAGCTCAATGGTGACGCCGGTTGAGGCACAGGCAAAGCTATTGGGCTTGATGAGCACAGTGTTAAGCGGGTAACCGGGCAGGTTATGGTAGGCAAAAACACTATCGATGTGTTGCTCGGCGAGCCAGGGATCTTGCAGCATTGCGGCTGCGCCCGCTCCCGTTTCTTCGGCGGGTTGAAACAGCAAGAGTACCCGTCCTGACTGCGGCGGATGTTCGCTAAGGTGTTTGGCGACGGCCATCAGGGAAGCCGTATGGCCATCATGGCCGCAGGCATGCATGACCCCGGCTTGGCGCGACGCATAAGGGCGATCTGCTTGCTCTTGAATGGGAAGGGCATCGAAATCGGCGCGGAATAGGCTGGTTTTGCCTGGTTTGCCACTGTCGAACTCGACCACTGTGCCATGGCCGCCAAGCCCGGTTCTCGGTGTCAGGCCAAACTGGCGTAGTTGCTGGTTGATCATTTCTGCAGTGCGGTGCTCGCAGTGTGACAGTTCGGGATATTGATGGAGGCAGCGGCGAAAGGCTACCGGGTCAAACGATTCGTTCGGAGCTATCATAATTTTTTGTACAGCTAGGGATTTGAGTTGCATATCTTACGCTGATGGGGGGGAGGCGAGTGTGATGGCTATCGCAAGGTTCGGGGAGCAGGTTGTTTTGCCAATATAAGACCCAGCACGATGCTGGGCCTGAACTAAAGAATATAATTTTTAATTACCAAGGGCGTGTCGTCTTTACTTTTATTATAAATATCAATCTTCATATTGGTATTTTCTTTAATGGCCTCAACAACTTTACCAAACAGATAAAAAGGGATTGATGTCATGACTAAGTAATAGCAAACATAAATCTTACACCTGATAAGTGAACATTAATCTATGGTCACCATTGGCATAGCGAATATCATCAGACCAATTGGCAAAATACCTAATATTCGCGCGGGTTGTTAATTGGTATGAGATCGCGGCTTCATGCAGAAGCAGCGACTCGCCAGACAGTTCTCCAGTGGCTCCAAATAACGACATAGGGTTATAGTTAAGCCAAATGTTGTCTGTCACACTGTAGCGACTATACATTCCGGCAAGGCCGTAAAACCCCAGTAAATGATGGCCGCCGATGGTCCCATTTTCTGTGTCGAGGCGGTGATCGGTTTTGTTCAAATCTATGATGGTAGTCCCGACAGCCAGCATTGGGTAGGCCTGAAAACGCCCGGCTTTTGGCAAGGCCTGAATGATGCCATAGGTACCGGTTCCAACGCCCGAGTCAAGGTTGTAATGCAAGTCGATATTGGTCCCCGTACCGGTAACCGTGCTGGCTTCAAAGTGACGATAGCGCAACTCGCTGACTGAGTTGTTATTATCATCACGCCACCCTAGTGCTTCGCCACCAATCCCCTTTGCTTCAAAGATGTGCATCGCTTTTTTGTTGGCGATGCCAGTATCATAGGCATGGCCAAACATTAGATTTATGCCTTTGTCACCATATCCCGCACCGAATTGAGAAAATACAGCCATGGGATCGGACATGTCTTGTAATGCTTCTGAGCTTTGTGAAGCAATTGAAGAAAAAGAAAACAGAGAAGTCATTGTAAAGATAAATAACTTTTTGCTATTCAATGTCATTTTGGTTTACCGTTTTTACAGCCATTATCGCAACAGGCATAATAAAAGTCGCAACTGGGAATAGAGTGAATTTTCTCGCATAGGTGACATTTGGCACGAATCATATAAATATTGATTAACGCGTGTTCATGTCGTTTGCTTAGAATGTTTGTTTCGCGAATAAATTCGAGTGTATTACGGTTTATAAACTTCACCATAAAATATTACTACCTTGAAAGATGGGGAGTCCGCAACAGTTTGTAGGCGCACTCCCCCGAAGCGATTAGTTCATGATTGGAACGATTTCAAAATCTTGTTTAAATTCTACCGATACACTTTTTAACTGACTGAGGATTGAGGTATCACCGTCTACTTTGGCTTTTTGGCTCTCGATGAGCTGTTCGAGCGATGCCTGTCCCGTGATAACCGCAATCAAGTCGTTACGCGCAATGGAAAGCGTTAGGTCAGCCTCACTCACAGCAGTTTCGACTTTAAGCGGCGCGAGGTTGGCGTTGCTAAACTCAACGTAGTAGACCTCGCTTACTTCAGGGTGAACAATATTAAAGTTGAACGCCATATCGGCCGGTACTTTGCTGGCATCGATAGAAACGGCCATGAAGTCCAGGAATCCTGCCGTCGTCATTTGCGACATAATATCAGGCGAAACCGCCTTCAATGCTTCTGGAATATGATTGGTACGCAGCTCCGAAGCGCCTTGCAAGTAGGAGTTTCGCCATGCCATGGTCTCGGACTGATACCCTTGCTGTTCCCAGCTATCCGCCAGTAACTCCCGTGCTTCAATATTGGTAGGTTCACAATTTACGATGTCATTCAATAAGGTCGAGGCTTCTTGGTAGGCCCCCTGATTGAAGTGATGCTGAGCTTGCTTGTACATTGTGTCAGCTCCCGCTGTTTGTACGTACAGACACGAGCGATCGACATTGGTCAAAGGGTTAATGTTTGTCGGGTTCATGTCGTGGTAGCCCAAATACAGGTTGATGACCCCTCGGGCGTTGTGGGAGTAGGAGCCATGGTAGCCGCGACTTGCCCAGTTTTGCTGCTGTGACTCCGGGACAATGGCTTCAACCGCGCGGCCGATGTCATTGATCTTCACTCCTTGGTTAGCAAGGCGAAGCGTCTGGTTATGGATAAAGCCATAATTGTCACGCTGCATCGTTAGGTAATCTGCGATCTCATTGACCTCTGTCTCCGGGTTGTTCCAGACCGGGGCTGAGTGTGCGGCATGAATATTGTCGATATTATCGGCAAATCGGTGCTTTATTTCGGACAGGTATTTGGTCCAGGCCAGTGAGTCACGCGTTTGTGCGCCTCGGAAGGTATAAATGTTGTGCTGGCCGTCATAGGTGAGTTCGGCGGTGTTTAACGCGTTATAGGCTGGCACATAATTGATCATCTCGGTTGGCGCTTCGGCGCCTGGCATATTGATGAATAGCATCTCCAACCCATCAATTACGACGGTTTCTTCACGATCCTCAATGATCACCGTCGGCGGGATCAAGGTGATTTCCCCTTTGGTGGTGCCCATGCCGAGGGCATTGTCGACTACGCCGTAAGCAGAGTCGGGCAAGGTATTACCGTATTGGTACTGAGCGCGACGGCCCATGGCGTTGCCAGCCAGCAGCCCTTCGCTGAGCAGCTCTTCCATGAAGTCTTTAGGGGCATAGATTTCGACGCCTTCGGGCAACTGACCATCCTCAAACAAGCCACGAACACCACCGTAGTGATCCGGGTGAGTATGGGAGTAGATCACGCCGGTAATTGTGTGATTACCATTGATTGGCGGTAGGTGTTTTTTAGCAAAATCCCAAGCCGCCGTAGCGGCTTCCCTTGTGATTAGCGGGTCATGGATAATATAACCGTTATCAGAGCGGTATATGGTCATGTTGGAAAGATCGGCACCACGGATTTGGTATACACCGTCAGTTACCTCATACAGACCGCCCGAGGCATAGTTCATCGCTCCCTGGCGCCAGAGCGACGGGTTTACCGTGTCAGGCCGATCGCGGCGAACGTCGTCGACTTCCAGGTAACCGCGTGAATTTCGCAGTTCAGCGGCACTATGATCGCCAAAAGCGGCAATTAAACCGCGCTCGGAGCGCTCAAAGGCTGCAGTGTCGTGCCATGGGAGGGTTTTGTCCAACGCATTGTTGGCCACGATGGTATGCTTGGTTGCTGGCTTTCCGGTGTAATCTAATGAGTCATAATCAGCCACTGCCACGCACGAGGTGGCAGCAACGGCTATCGATAATAGGGTTCTTTTCATTTTACTCGTCTCTTTGGTTGTAATATTAACTAGTCGGGAACACCAGGAGTGATGAGATCAGGTGGCATATCCCTAATGGCAATAAGTGACCTCTACCTTCAATCAGAGGTATTCCACTGGTATATTTAAACTCTGCTGTGTTGCCTTTTTTGGTAAAAGGCTAGTTATAGCGACAATTCCTTTTTTCATATTTATAGAATTTATAAACGCCAATAATAACTCTATAGATGCTAGCAATAGCGAATATAAAACCACCCAAAGTTCCTATCGGTGTTCCAATTCCAATCGCTAATATAAGAAAGCTAATAAGTATAGTTATATTGGTTATAACCAATTGTAATTTTAAAAAACGACTTGGCTGCAATATAAAAATTGTCCGAGACATCGGTTTCTCTATTTATTGTTTATCTCATGCATATCTATTCTTTGGGTATAAGAAGCGATGCAAACCTTTCGTCAATAAGAGCGACTAATGAGCCTAAAGTTATATGAATAAATTTGTTGCTAAAAAGTCCCCCGCATGTAATAGCGGGGGCTGCCAAATGGCACTGCTAGGAATACTAAGTTATACAAATTCAAGAGTGTCGTATGCTCATAACAACGTTATGAGTCAAAAGGTTATACCAAAGTTTAACCGGAGTTGGTCTAAATCAATATATGCTTCTCCTATGTTGAAGTGATGCGTGCTTTTAACAAACGGCACATTTACTTACTGAATGTCTGGAACCAAAACCATAGTAGATGTGGGTATCTCTATCGCTGGCAGTGAGACAGTTATTATAGAGACAATATTCTTCTCTGCTAAAGTCAAGACGATAATCACCCGAGAAACCTGCACCAGAGGTTAACGAGCAATTAGTAATTAAAAATAAAAATGAATCATTTAATTTTCTGATTAAATAACAAAATAAAATTGTTAGAAATATGACTGTTAAGATGCCGTTAAGGGAAATATAAATTTATTATGCTATGTGGCCTTGTTGGTTAAATTTATTTTGATGTTCTTGGAGTGACGTTGAATAAAGGCTGGTGAGGTTTGTTTGTGTTTTTGTCAGACAATTTTTAAGCTTGATAAATATTGCGCTATAAGTGTTAAATCATTTCAAAGCTAAGGGAATGTTTGATATTTTATTAATATCTCCTTTTTTGTGTATCAAAATTTCTTTTTGGGTTTTCGCTACATTTAATCATAGGTAAAGGGGGACGTAATATGTTCAATGTGGAATATATAGGCCTTATGTCTCAATCTCCTAATGGTGCAAAAAATTGGGAGTCGCTTTATCTTCCCAGTTTTCCAAGATAAATTGCCGCTTGGCTTCAAGTCGCTGATGAAGATGCTGGATGTGGCCTTCGGATTCCTTCAACTGGCGGGCAAGCTCGACAGCGATCGCTTCGAGATCTTCATAACTAAAAGTATCCCCGTCGGGGGTGAGGGACTCATCGGCTTGATTGGCTTGAAACGCAAACTGGGGCGGAGAAGGGGGAAGGGCCCTGAGGCGCTTTTCATCTTGCAGGTGTTCGAACAGAAAAAAGCCGGTAACGAGAAAGGTGATAATAGCGCAGGCGGCATACAGTTGGCGGTACTGCCCACTTTCTTTGAGCGCCAATAGGGTCAGCAGACCAAAAACAATGCATAGCAGGGAGAGAACCATTCCATGTAACCTCAATCGCTTACTGTTAGTGATTAGGTTATCAAAATGAATAGTTAGTCACTATCACCATAGTGTTACTGAATGCAAATTGTCAGATAGCGACGCCGTTGTATCTGGCATCGCTATCTTTACTGGCTAGTCTTGGAGTTGCCTGATGGCGGCGATCAGTGCATCTAGGCCTGCCTCCACCTTGCTTCGCGGGCAGCCGACATTCAAGCGAATATAGCCCTTGCCTTCTTCACCATAGGTATCGCCGCGCATGATGGCGACCTTGTGGTCGTGGATAAGGATCCGTTGCAGGGCATCCATATCGATGTTCAGTGGGTTGAGATCGATCCAGGCCAAGTAGGTCCCTTCCGGCACGCGGTAGTTGATGGCGGGGTAAGCGTGGTTGAGCCGCTCTGCTACCGTTTTCAAGTTCTGCTGCAGGTAATCCCTGAGAGCATCGAGCCATTCACCGCCTTGCTGGTAAGCGGCAATATGGGCGATAACGCCCAAGATCGAAGGGGAGGACAGGCCGTGTGCGGCCTTGAGTAGCTGCAGGTACTGTTCACGCGATTGCGACTCCGGGATAAAGGCATAGGCACCGTTTAGTGCCGGAATATTGAATGACTTCGAGCCCGAGCTTACCAGCGCCCAATCGTTGCCAGTGGCAACGCCAGACCATGGTAAGTAGCCGGCGTAGGCCATATCCATGTGGATGTCATCGGAAATGACTTTGACACCGTGGCGTTGGCAGAGCTTGCCCATTCGTTCCAGCTCGTCACGGCGCCAGACTCTTCCCGTTGGGTTTTGCGGGCTGCAAAGCAGCAGGATTTTGCATTCTTCACGCGCCGCTTGCTGCTCGAACTGCGGCCAGTCTATCTCGTACCCTTGCTCGGTTTTGAGTAGCGGGCTAGCCAGCAATTTCCGCTGGTTGGCCTTGAGCATGTTGCCAAAGGCATCGTAGGCCGGAGTATGGACCAACACCCCCTCACCAGGCTGGCTCCACAGGGTAATAAGCTGGGCAATAATGTAGATCACCGAAGGGCCGTAGACGAGCGATTGAGGATCAAGCTCAGCCTGGTAGCGTTTGGCAAACCAGCCGGTAATAGCCTGCTTGAAGTCATCGTGGTTCCAGCGGCTGTACCCCAATACGCCATGGGCCAGACGTTGCTGCAAGGCGCGCTGGATACAGGGGGCTGTTTCGAAATCCATGTCGGAGATGGTAAAGGGCAGTAAATCGGCCTCGCCAAAACGGTCTTGGACATAATCCCACTGGGTACAATAAGTGCCGTAGCGGTTAACGGGAGTGGAAAAATCAAACATAAGTGCCTCGCAGAACAACGTATAAGACTGCGCTCTGGTTGATAGTAAAGCGCAGTCTTATACCGTGCGGGGAGCGGACTCCCCGCAGGTGACTTTTGTGCCGTTAGATAGTCATGGTTGGTGATTAAGCTGGCATCAGGCTCTGGATTTCATTTTTCACCAAGTGAACTTGAGGGCCAATCACTACCTGAAGGTTGTGGGCATCAAGTTTGACAACACCCAATGCGCCATTGGCTTTGAGCACGGCATCATTAACCAGCGCCATATCTTTTACCGACAAGCGCAGGCGGGTGATGCAGTTATCCAGTGATTCGATGTTGTCGGCACCGCCCAGGGCATTGAGGATGATATCCCCCTTGTAGCCTGTGGTTTTCTCACCGGTCACTGCCGCGGCAATCTGCTCGGCACTTTCGACTTCGCGACCTGGTGTTTTCAGGTTGAAGCGGGTGATGGCAAAACGGAACACCGAGTAGTAAACCGCAAACCAGATCCCGGCAACAACCGGTACCAAGTACCATTTTGTTGCCGTACCCTGGAGAATACCGAAGATGAAGAAGTCGATGATATTACCGTCGGTGTTACCGATTGTGACATCCAGCAAGCCCATCACCATGAAGCCAAGGCCGGTCAGTACCGCGTGGATCAGGTAAAGCGCCGGTGCGACGAACAGGAACAGGAATTCAAGTGGCTCGGTGATACCACCGACCACACAGGCAACCACACCCGATAGCAGTAGTGCCTTAACTTTGCCACGGTTTTCAGGGCGAGAGCAGTGGTACATCGCCAGTGCCGCACCTGGCAAACCGCCAAGGAAGGCTGGCATCTTGCCCTGGGACAAGAAGGCTGTAGCCGAAGCCGAGAAGCTGTCGGTGGTGCTACAAGATAGCTCAGAGTAGAAGATATTCAGCGCGCCGCTAACGGTATTGCCACACACTTCCATGGTGCCACCGGCTTCGGTAAAGCGGATCAGGGCAACCAGGATATGGTGCAGGCCGAAAGGAAGAAGCAGACGTTCGCCGGCACCGAATAGGAATGGGCCAAATGGGCCTGCGTGGGAAATCGCCGTGCCCACGCCGTTGATGCCGGCGGCAAAGTAAGGCCAGATCAGCGGAACGATAAGGCCGACCACACCCAGCACAACCGTGGTGATGATAGGGACAAAGCGGGCGCCGCCGAAGAAGGCTAGGGCATCCGGCATCTTGTAGGTATAGAAGCGGGCATGCAGTTTCGCCACGATAATACCGACAATCACCGCACCCAAGATACCGGTGTCGATAGAGTCGATACCGATGATCGATTTCACGCCGTAGGCCGCTTCCTGCTCGGCATTGCCCAGCACGCCGGCAACGGTGAGGTAGAAGTTGATGGAGAGGTTCAGTGCCGCGTAACCAACGAAACCGGCGAAAGCCGCCACCCCTTTCTCTTCACGCGCCAAGCCAAGCGGGATGGCAACTGCGAACATGATTGGCAGGTAGATAAAGGCGACCAGGCCGATCTTGGTCATCCACATGAACAGTAGCTGCAGTGGCATGAAATCCAGAAACGGGATGCTCTCTTTTACCGCGCTGCTCGAAAGCGAGCTGCCGACACCGAGCAAAATACCGGAGAATGCCAGCAAGGCGACCGGCAGCATGAAGGTTTTCCCGAGGCTTTGGAAAAACTCCCATAAGGTTGTTTTCTTTGATGTGTTGGACATAGTGGGTAACCCCTAACCTTATTCTTGTTGTAGGTAGAGTTGATAAAACGTTTTATCAAACTTTTGTAAAAAAACGCTGGTGCAGAGACGCTTTCGCCTGTGCATCAACGTGCTGAATGTATTAACGCAAATAGGATAAAACGTTTTATCAGTTGATTTCGCTGGTTTGATCACGAAATCTACACCGCTTTCTGCGGGTGATTTAAACTGTGATCGAGATAAAAGTGTGAAAAGCTCGATAGAACGTTTTACTTGCATGTAATATGCTTGGGCTCTCGCAAATGGATACGTACTGCCAATGAGCCAAAGAAAAGTAAAAATTACAGATGTTGCTGAGTATGCGGGAGTGTCGGTATCGACCGTGTCTCTTGTCCTTGGCAACAAAGGACGGATCTCCGAGGCCACGATTAACAAGGTCAATGAGGCCATCAAGGCCTTGGGCTATGTACGCAACAAAGCGGCCGCAAACTTGCGCTCTAACCAGTCCAACCTGGTCGGTTTGGTACTGAAAGATATTACCGATCCCTTCTATACTGAGATCACCGCTGGATTTAGCCAGATCCTCGAAAAACATGGCTTTATGCTATTTCTCGCCCAATGCGGCGATTCACCAGAGCGGCTTGAGAAATGTGTGCAATCGATGATCCAGCAGGGGGTTGCCGGGGTGGCATTTAGCCCGCTGCGAGGAGCGAGCCAGCGGGTGATTGATATGCTGGCGCAGGCCGAAGTCCCTGCGGTTTGCGTAGCCAGGGCGACGGTGAACGATGATATTGATTATGTGGTACCCGATAATACCTTGGCGGCCAAGCGAGCCACCCAGCACCTCGTGGAGCAGGGGCACAGGCACATTGCCTATGTCGGTGGGCAAGGGGACTCACTGACCCGCGCCGAGCGCATTGGGGGCTATTGCACCACTCTTATCCAATATGGGTTGCCGTTTAAAAGCGAGTGGATTGTCGAATGCGAGGGCAGCCAGAAGGCGGCGGCTAGTACCGTTCAAGAACTGCTGACCCAACACCCGAAGATCACCGCTATTTTGTGCCATCGCCCGGCGACGGCCTTGGGGGCGGTTTACGGTGTCGAGCGTGCCAACCGCACTGTCGGGCGTGATAATTATATCGGCCAGCAAGTGGCTCTGATTGGTTTTGATGATGTGGCCGAGGCAGAACTTACCCACCCTCCGCTGACTTTCATGTCGTCGACGGCCAATGATATCGGCGATCAAGCCGGCAAGCGTTTGGTGCAGAAAATGAAAGCCAGCGAATTGGCGGTAGAGAAAGTGGTGTTGGCCCCCGAGCTGATCATCCGCGGCTCGGCGTAAAGTGCCATAACTTGGGTTTACCTTAATCTAGATTAAGTTCTACCAGCAGGATCCTCTGTAGTATCTGCTCCCCTCATCACCTTGCCCATTCTGGTGTTGATAGCTAGTACGTACCACTTTAAGAGGATTGGACTTGAGCACTTTGTTTACTGAAACCCGCATTGGCAGCATGGTATTGAAGAACCGCTTTATGCGCAGCGCGACGTGGGAAAATATGGCGACAGAAGATGGCCATATGACGGATAAGCTTTACGCTATCTATGAAGA
Source organism: Photobacterium sp. DA100 (assembly GCF_029223585.1). Lineage (NCBI taxonomy): Bacteria > Pseudomonadati > Pseudomonadota > Gammaproteobacteria > Vibrionales > Vibrionaceae > Photobacterium > Photobacterium sp. DA100. Next base: position 53,016 of record NZ_CP119424.1, read on the forward strand.
GCTTGCGCAAGGTGAAGTCGGCCTGATTGTAACGGGGTATGCCAACATTGTCGCAGAAGAAAAGCCCAATGCAGGCATGATGGGGATCTACAACGATTCCTTTATCGATGAATACAAAACGCTGACCGAACTGGTCCATCGCAATGACTCTAAAATCGTCATGCAGCTGGCCTACGGCGGCACCAAGACCACTTTTAACCTCGGCGAGCGGGTGATCTTTGCGCCAAGTGAAGTGCCGGAAAAAGGCACCCAAACACTGGGCAAGGCAATGACCAAAGAAGACATTGATTACATCGTCAGGGCGTTTGCCGAAGCCAGCCTGCGGGCGCAAAAGTCAGGGTTTGACGGGGTTGAAATCCACGCCGCCCATACTTACCTGATCAACCAGTTCCTCAGCCCTTACTACAACCGCCGTGAAGACGAGTACGGCGGCAGCTTGGCAAACCGCATGCGCTTTTTGATGGAGATCTACGCTGAGACCAGGAAGTTAGTCGGTGACGATTTCCCAATCCTAGTGAAACTGACGGCGACCGAGTTTTTTGAAGGCGGTTTGACCTTCGATGATACTCGCACCGTTTGCCGAAAACTCGAGGAAGTCGGCGTTGATGCCATTATCATTTCGGGCAATATCCACGGCAAGGCAAACACCATGATTGGCCAGTCTTTCGATGGGTATACCATCCAGAAAGAAGGGTATTTCCATGAATACGGTCATGCGATCAGCCAGGAAGTCAGTGTGCCGGTTATTACTGTCGGCGGCCTAACGGATATTGCGGCGATTGAACAGATTGCACAGAACACCAATATTCAATATTTCGCACTGTCACGCCCTTTGCTTTCCGAACCACGCTTGATCAAGCGATGGAAAGACGGGGACAGAGCGCCTGTCGAGTGTGAGCGCTGTTCCAAGTGCCGCACCAAGCGCGGTAACTTCTGCGTGGTAAACAAGGAAAGGAAGACGCAGCTCGCTCAAATGTAACTGGGTCGCGTTTTATTCCTTTTGAGTGTAAAGCCAGCAAAAGACTGCTGGCTTTTTTGACCTTGCCGGGCGTCATGGAATACTGACACCACCATGACTTGATGCGGCCAGAAATAGTGTATTGATGGTAGCCAAACAAAGAACCTGTAACTAGGTCACATGGTGATGTAGATAGGTCTGCAATACTTTTCTGTTGCTGTGCTAACAATAGAAAGGTAGACAGTGAAGAGTAGTGAATGATGATAAGAACAAAAGCCAAAATACTGACTGTGGCATTTGCTGCTGCGGTGCTTGGGGGCTGTGCCAGTTACAGCATTTCAGAGCAAGATATGACAAACTACCTGCAAGACTCGGTCAGCCTGGAGCAATCGGTTGGGGTTGAAAATGTCATGTATGCCCAGGTTGCGGTTGAGGATCTCGAAGTAAAAATAGGCCGGGCCGATGCCGACCGAGTCTCTGTGTTTGCCAGTACCAATGCGCAGGTCCAGATGCTCAGTATGCAGAGCATGGGACTGGATCTGGATGTCGAGTTCAGTGCTGTCCCTGAATATGACAAAGAGAGCGGGGAAGTGTATTTGAAATCCCTGCGCTTGGAACGCTTTGATGAGAGCAGCCAGCAACTGCCGCCCGAGGTGAAAAAGCTACTGAAGCCAGCGGTCTCTATGATTGGTTATGCGCTATCCAAGCAGCCGGTTTATAAGCTGGATAGTTCCAAGGTGCAGGAAGCCTTGATCAAATCGGCCGAGCCCAACTTGGTGATCAGGAATAACAAGCTGGTGATCGAGCTGTTTGATTAAACAATGCACCATATAGGTAACGTTAGTTTTCCTGAACACTGATCACAATGGGGTTGACCGAGAGCGGTCTATCGCTAAGATAGCCGCTATCGTTTAAATTCAACACCAATAAATAACGGAGGTGCACAAAATGACTAAGCTTACCCGCAAGCGCTCGTGCGTCTTCGTTGCTAAAATTGCATATCTCAAGCAGCCCCATATCGCCTAGTGCAGGCAGTAAATAACTTCAATTATTTACTGCCGACGAAAAAAGCGAGGCCACCCCACTGACACATTTCTGTTTGCTGCCATCACGGCCGGTGCGAACATTTGGCTGTGGCTCTCGAACTGCTTTTCATCGGTTACTGTTTTTCCTGTTTCAAAGAGAACTGAGCAATGATGGGCAACAAGCACTGGACGAAAATGGAAATGCTCCATGAAACCGTCAAAAACAAAAACATTATCATCAAAGGCAGCCATAGCTATTACAGCGATGCTTACGATAATGGGTTCGAGCGTTCTGTGGTGCGTTACCTCCACGGCGATGAGCAAACCTGCCACCGTGAACCTCGCTGGGAAATCGACAAACTCTATATTGGCGACTATGTCTGTATCGGTGCCGAAGCGGTGATACTGATGGGGGGTAACCATACCCACCGTGCCGATTGGTTTTCGCTTTACCCGTTCATGGACAAGATCGATGAGGCCTACCAGTCCAAAGGCGATACCCACCTTGGTGATGGCTGCTGGATAGGTATGCGCGCGATGATCATGCCTGGCGTTACCATTGGCGAAGGGGCGATTGTCGCTGCCAATAGCGTGATCACCAAAGATGTCGAGCCCTATACTATTGTCGGCGGCAGTCCTGCGAAAACTATCCGTAAACGGTTTGAGCCAGCGACCATCGCGCGTTTGCTGGCCCTGAACATCTACGAATGGCCCGAGAGCAAGTTCGACGCCTTGAGAGAGCTGATCTGCAGTGATGATATCTATGCGTTGGAGAAAGCCCACTTGTTATTTGAGTAACGACAAGAGAGGAGCCTTTTGGGCTCCTTTTTTCTGCCGGGCACTTAGCAGTGCTCAATTTCGTATCGCGGATGTGCTTGATTATTATTGAACCTCGATGAGGTAAAGCATAAATTAGATTTCAATTGTCAACGGGGTAAGGTGCGGCTGTGTTAAATATGAAAGAGCTCCCTTCGATAAGGGCGCTTAGAACTTTCATCGCTGTGGCGAATCATTTGAGCTTTTCCAAAGCCGCCAGGGAGCTCTCGCTCACCCAAGGGGCTGTGAGTAAACAGATTTCCCTGCTGGAACAACAGCTGGGGCAGCCTTTGTTCGAGCGGCACCTCAATGGAATTCGGCTCACCCGCATAGGGCTGCGCTATTTACCGCAAATCGTCGAAGCCTTGGAAGCGCTGCAAAACGCCACGGCGGGGTTGCGCCAGCTCGATCAGGTTGAGGAGGTGCTGACGGTCAATGTGTCCCCTTCATTTGCTAGCCTTTGGCTGATTCCGCGGATAAACGGCTTTGCCCGAGCTTTTCCCCACCTTCAGGTGCAGCTCAAAACCGGGGACGGGCTTGTGCATGATATCAGCGGTGATAATGACATTGTTATTCGTTGCCTGCCGTTGGCTAAGCACTACGACAATGCCACCTTGTTGTGCAGAGAGAACCTAAGGCTGGTGGCTTCGGCAGCGTTATTGCGTCAGCAGCCAATTAGGGAAATTGATGATCTGGTAAAGCATGTATTCCTGCCCCAGGTTACCCGGCCGCAGTTGTGGGAGCAGTTCAGAATCCACCACAAGATTGCCTACCCGATGGAATTTTATGGAGTTGGGTTCGAGCATTTCTATATGTCGCTGGAAGCGGTGAAAAACCAGCAGGGGCTGGCATTGTTACCTGATTTTATGGTCGATGACTTAATCATCAACACATCTGAGCTATTCAACCCACTCAAATCAATGATGGCCAGTCATTATGGCTATTACATTATTGTGCCTCACTATAAACGCCATGCCCGCAAGGTGTGTGTATTTACCCAGTGGCTCACTGAAATGATGGCCAGCAGCCAAGGTCATGCTTCCTAGCATTAATTTTCTCGTAAATCCTTATTCGTGATCTTATCAGCAAACATTCTCCCTGTTTGTGTTTACACTGCTTTTTGATTTGTTAGTCGATCATTGTGCTAATTTAATCGAAATAAAAAGAATAAATGAATAATATTTCACTTCCTCAATAGGTGTTCACACCATAGGAGAGATACGATGACGAAATTGTCTGTTACGCTGTTGAGTGCGGCTGTGCTGTCTGCACTGAGTATGAGTGCCAATGCCTGTACGGGATTGATTGTCGGTAAAGGCGCATCGGTCGATGGCAGTATCATGATTGCCCGCAACGAAGACTTTGGTATTAATAACTGGAATAAATACCTCGCCTACCGCCCGCAGCAAATCAACGAACAGGGCGATTGGACCTTGGGCAATGGGTTGGTTGTGCCTATGCCTACCCAGTTTTATGCCTACTCGGCAATACCGGATTGGGATGCGCTAACGGTCGACAAAGACGGCAAGTATTACGAAGAGCGCGGTATCAATCAGTACAATGTTGCAGTTTCTGCGACCACCAGTGCCGAGGTTAACGAAAAAGCCGCCAAGGCCGATCCTTTGGTGAAGCCGGGGATCATCGAAGCGGTGATCCCGACCCTGATCCTGCCGCAGGTGAAAACCGCCAAACAAGGCGTCGAGCTGCTTGGCCACTACATTGAAGAGTACGGCGCTGGCGAAGGTAACAGCCTGTACATTGCCGATATTAATGAAGCATGGCTGTTCGAAATCGGCTCGGGGCATCACTGGATTGCGGTGAAAGTGCCGGATGACAGCTATGCGATGATTGCCAATGGCTTGCGGATCCACGGTGTCGACCTGGATGCACCGGATGTAATGCACTCCAAAGGGCTGCTGCAGTTTGTTAAACAGCATAAATTGCTGGATAAACCCGATGCTCGTTCATTCAATTTTGCCAAGGCCTTTGGGGTCATTGGTGATACCTATAATGTTGACCGCGAGTGGTTGGGGCAGGCGATGCTGACACCTTCGCAGGTACAGGACACCCGTGAGCAGCAGTATCCGCTGTTCATGAGGCCCGATGACAAAATTTCGGTCAAGGATGTGGCCAGCGTACTGAGCTCGACCTATGAAGGCACCGAGCTGGCAGAGAAGGGTGAGCGGCCTATTCGGGTAGAGCGCCAGCTTGAATCGCATATTATTCAGCTTCGCCCGGACATGCCTGAAGAGTTCCAGGGGATCATCTGGCAGAGTTATGGTGTGCTGTCCGAGTCTGTGTTGGTTCCGCTCTATACCAGTCTGCAAGAGTACCCAGTGCCTTATACGGTCGGGACTGATACCTACAGTGATGACTCGGCTTACTGGCAGTTCCGCAGCCTGACGGCATTGGCAACCGCCAATCCGGATAAGTACCTGCTAATGTTGAAAGCAACTTGGGATAAGGAAGAGAGCAAGTTGTACAAGCAAGTCAGCAACATGGATATGCTGCTCAAAGATATGTACAACCAGGACAAGGCGACAGCGGTAGAAATGGCGTCGGATTTCTCTTACGGCCAACTGCAGCGTACCTTGAGTATGGCAACAGAGATCCGCTACAAGATGATGACGGATCTGACTAAGAGCACCGAGAAGAAATATAGCGAAGAAGAGTTCAAGAAGATCATGAGTCTTTAACTAGGTATTGTTTTAGTAGGTCTGCTGAACTTAACCTTATTCTTTCTGAAATGTTTGCCATCAATAAAAAGAGCGCGTAAGCGCTCTTTTTTAGTTTTAGCATGGCTTGCTGTTAATCAAACTACATCAAGCCGACTTCTTTGTAGTACTTCTCTGCGCCCGGGTGAAGCGGGGCAGAAAGACCGTCTCTGATCATCTCTTCTTTTTTCAAGTGAGCAAAGGCAGGGTGAAGTCTCTTGAAGTCATCGAAGTTTTCGAATACCGATTTGACGATGCTGTACACCACATCGTCCGGCACTGACGTTGAAGAAACAAAGGTGGCACCGACTCCAAAGGTAGTGACATCAATCGCATTCCCCTTGTACATACCGCCTGGCACTGTCGCCACACGGTAGAAACTGTTGTCCTCGATTAGCTTGTTAACCTTGTCGCCGGCAACGGTAATGATTTTGCTATCGCAAGATGTGGTGGCTTCTTTGATGGCGCCGCTAGGGTGGCCAACGGTATAAATCATGGCATCAATCTTGTTGTCACACAGTGCTTTGGATTGTTCGGAGGCTTTTAGCTCAGAGGCCAGTTTGAAGTCTTTCATTGTCCAGCCGTACCTGTCCATCAGCACTTCCATGGTGCCGCGCTGGCCAGAACCTGGGTTGCCGATATTGACGCGCTTGCCCTTGAGATCTTCGAAGGTTTTGATCCCCGAGTCAGCACGGGCAACAATGGTAAACGGCTCTGGGTGGATGGAGAACACAGCTCGCAGATCTTTGTATGCCCCGTTATCGGCAAATTTGCTGGTGCCGTTGTAGGCGTGGTATTGCCAGTCAGACTGGGCGATACCTAAATCAAGCTCGCCAGCACGGATAGTATTGATGTTGTAAATAGAACCACCGGTACTTTCGACCGAGCAGCGGATATTGTGATCTTTTCTGTCTTTATTGACCAAGCGGCAGATTGCCCCACCCGTTGGGTAATATACTCCTGTCACGCCTCCGGTACCTATGGTGACAAAACGGCTTTCGGCAAAAGATAGTGCCGAGGTACCCAGTAGAACGGCGGCACTGGTGTAGGCAAGAAGCTTGTTGATAGATCCCATAAAATTCCCTTTATGATGAGTGTTATACAAAAAGCAAAGCCAATGTTTACTGCTTCTGGCTAGGCAGTGAGGAGCTGGCGAAAATGGTAAGCGTCAAGGGTCGCCAGGCCAAGTTGCTTGGCGGTTTCGGCAAGGTTAGCCACTTGTTGTGCGTTGCTTGAGGCTAATGTACCTAGATGATTAACATGATTATTTTCAAAGCCAACTCGAATATCTCCACCCATAATCATAGACGCTGTCAGGCAAAGGTGTTCATATTTTCCGAACGCGCAGACAGCCCAGCGCTTGCCATGGCTGAACAGACGCTCCTGTAAAAAAGGTGGCAGATCTTTCGGCGAGGCGGTTTGGTGTTTATCGTAGCGACCGAGCACCAGCAGTATGTGGTGGTTGCTTGTTGGCAGCAGCCCTTGATCAAACAGGGTAAAATAACGCTCGAGATCTCGCGGGCTGTAGAGAATGTACTGGGCGATGATCCCCTGTTCAGCAACATGGTGGAAAAAGGCGCTCGCCTTATCTAGCTGTGCTGTATCTGGGCCGTATCCGTCGGCGAGCAACTCGCTAAGAGCCAAAGAAGCCGCTTCCGGCCTGACCTCATTGATCAAGGCCATTTGTTGGGCTGGGGAATATTGCCCGATGGCTTCGGTGGTCAACTGGACAATAATACTCTCACCAACCCGTGCTTTGAGGCCATGGTATAGGTGGAGGTTATCTTCGATCTCCAAGGAGTGTTTGCCGCTTTTATCTCTGGCATGGAGGTGCACCATTGCCGCCCCTGCGTCGCGGCAGGCGATAACCTCGTCAATAATTTCCTGCTGCTCCATTGGTAGGGCAGGGTGATCGGTTTTGGTTTTCCTTGCCCCGTTGGGAGCCACAATAATGGCCGATTGCACGACTGACTGTATTGGCTGCATTTTGTTTCCTTTTTAAGCCTGAGAGTTTCTACAATTCCTAGTTCCTAGCTCCATAGAGCCGAAGCTTGCAACAGGGAGGTATGTAGTTTGCTAACCAGTTCATCCAATTGGTGTTCTTCAATAATGAAAGGCGGTGCCAACAAAATATGGTGGCCGGCTTTACCGTCGATTGTCCCAGCCATGGGGTAGCACATCAGCCCGTTGTTCATGGCGACTGTTTTAATGGCTTTGTGGGCCTGCGAACAGCTGGGAAGGGGGGCTTTCGACTGTTTGTCTGCGACTAACTCAATACCAATAAACAACCCCTTCCCACGGATATCGCCGACATAGGGCAGTGGCCCCAGTGTGTCGTTGAGCTTTGACAAAAGTTGCTTACCACGCAGCTTAACCTTGTCGAGTAGGCTGTCTTCGATAATGGTATCGATAGTTGCCAGGGCCGCTGCACACGCCATCGGGTGACCCATAAAAGTGTGACCATGCTGGAAGAAGCCAGATCCTGAGGCGATCGCCTGGTAGATATCGTCATGGACAATAGCTGCACCGATAGGCTGGTAGCCTGCGCCAAGCCCTTTGGCGACAGTGACAATATCAGGCACGATAACTTCCTGCTCAAAGGCGAAAAAGGTGCCGGTCCGACCGATACCGCACATCACTTCATCAAGGATCAGTAATACATCATAGGTATCGCAAATCTCCCTGATCCGCTTGAAATAGCCTTCAGTAGCAGGCAGGGCCCCAGCGGTTGCACCGACCACGGGCTCGGCAATGAATGCCATTACGTTGTCGGCGCCTAGCTCAAGGATCTTTTGCTCTAGCTCATTCGCTACCCTCATGCTGTAGGCCAGCTCTGATTCTCCCGGCTGCTGATCACGGTAGGCATAGCAAGGGGCGATATGGTGGGCTGCGGAGAGTATCGGCCTGAAAGGTTCGCGCCGCCATTCGTTGCCGCCGACCGAAAGTGCCCCGAGGGTATTGCCGTGATAGCTCTGGCGCCGGGCGATGAACTGGCTTTTCTGCGGCTTTCCCTTCTCGACAAAGTATTGCCGCGCCATTTTCAGCGCCGCTTCTACCGCTTCGGAGCCGCCGCTGACAAAGTAAGTGTGTTTCAAAGCATCGGGTGCGAGTTCTGCCAGTCGTTTGGCGAGTTGCTCACTGCTAATGCTGGTGAAAAAACCGGAATGGGCGTAGGGAATAGCCCCAAGTTGTTGGGCGATTGCGGCTTTTACCCGCTGGTGGTTATGGCCCAAATTAGAGACGGCGGCACCGCCGCAGCCATCGAGGTATAGCTTTCCGTCGCTGTCGGACAGGTATATTCCATGCCCGCTAACTACTGTGGGAAGCGGGGTATGGCAGTGGCGGTGGAAAACATGGCTCATTGTTAGATTCCTTGCATATCAACAGATGTGTTGATTGTTGAGCCAATTCACTTTCGTGGGCAAACGAATAAAAGTGGAGGGGTATGAGAAAAGGGAATAGGCCGGTAAGCGTTGAGTGACTCGCTACCGGCCTTTTTTGCTTACGCTAACTCGAGCGCTTTATCCTGAGCGATGAAAGACAAATCAAGGCTCTTGGCGACACTTTCGTTGGTCACCTTGCCGTGGATGACATTCAGGCCATTCTTGAGGTGCTGATCGGCCTGCAAGGCCCGCTTGTAGCCAAGGTTGGCCAGGCGCAGAATATAGGGCAGGGTCGCATTGTTGAGGGCAAAGGCCGAGGTACGGGCGAGGGCGCCTGGCATATTACCGACACAGTAGTGCACCACATCATCAACAATGTAGGTGGGTGCATCATGGGTGGTGACCCTTGAGGTGGCAAAACAGCCCCCCTGATCAATTGCCACGTCAACCAAGGCCGAGCCGGGGTGCATTGCCTTTACCATGGCTTCACTGACCAGCTTCGGTGCCGCGGCTCCCGGTATAAGTACCCCGCCAATGACCAAATCAGCGCCGACGACGGCATCTTCGAGGTTTTGCTGGTTCGAGTAGACCGTTTTCACGCTCGCGCCAAACTGGACGTTGAGCTTGCGCAGGGTATCGATGTTGTTATCCAGAATTGTGGTTTCTGCACCGAGGCCAACCGCCATTTGAGCAGCATTGGAGCCAACCACGCCGCCGCCAATAATGGTCACTTTGGCCGGAGCGACCCCGGCGACCCCGCCCAGCAGCAGGCCGATCCCACCATGGGATTTTTCTAAACAGGCCGCGCCGGCTTGTATCGACATGCGCCCTGCTACCTCAGACATCGGTGCCAGCAAAGGCAGGCTATTGTTAGGCCCGGTCACCGTTTCATAGGCAATACACACCGCCTCGCTTGCCAGCAGATCCAGGCGGCTTATTCAATGGGCGCAAGTAAATTTCAGGTGCTTTACCATGTGATCATCAAAAGTGCGATGCCGGAAATTCTGACCGGTTTGCGTATCGGGATCGGTTTCGGTTGGACAACCCTTGTAGCGAGTGAGATGGTCGCAGCCCAAGCCGGGATCGGGTATATGGTGCTCAACGCCGCAGAGTTTCTGGTAACGGATGTCGTGATTGCCGGGATCATTATCATCGGCTTGATAGCTTACTCTTTTGATCTTTTTATGCGCTGGTTAGAGAAGAAACTGGTTCCATGGAAGGGGTATTAATCTGTTAGCCCACTTGAGAGCGCCAGCCTTGTACTTGTAGGTGCTCCCAAGGTAGTAAAAACGACATCAAAGCATCCCGAAACAGTCATTCTATGCTGCGATGATAAAGAGGCTAAGAACCAGTGCCTGGCTATAGGCACATACTTCTCCCGCTTTTTGCACCAAACGAGGCTGTTTTGGCTGGCTCTGAGTACTTCACTATTTTGCGTTATCTTGAGACAGTTGTTTTCCGCTCAAATCATTATGATGGTTTGAGCGGATTTTTTATTTGTTGAAGTTATAGCTTGAGGTGAAAAAGGTGGTCATTTTAGCGACTGGCCACCTTCTGTTTAGAGAGTGAATTTAGTTCTGATGCGCAGGTAGCGACTTGTTCTCGTAGGCATCGGCAAAACCATGGTTCCTGTCTCGGTGGCCCGCTTCGTCTTCGCGGATACGCAGGATGACATCCCTTAACTTGGCATTGGCCGCGAGCTGGTAGTATTCAATCGCAATGTCTGGTGCGTTGATGTTCTCAACTTCACCGGCATCGATTTTTTCGAGATATTCGGTGTAGCTTTTGCAGGCTTCTTCCTCGAAATACCCCACCACACGATGGGCGATCCGTGATGATAGTAAGTAGATGAAACTGTACACCACAATAAAGACACCTTGTCCGAGCAAGACTAGCATCCGCTCTATCCAGCTTGGCTTAGCGATATCCAGGAAGATCATTAGGTGCATCCGCTCGTTCTGCGCTTCATCAAGCAGCTGTTTGATCCAACCTTCGTCATCTCTCATTCGGCGCAGAGACTTAAGGTGGTTGAACATACCTGCAACCATACCCGGTACGGCAGCAATGGTTTCTAAAATGACGGCTCTTTTGGCGTACTTAGAGCCATAAAACAGGTTAAGGGAAAATTTAAGGAACTGCGTGATTTGATAGGCAACTCGCTCCGAGAGCTTGGTTGCGCTTCGGTGGGTTATTTTGAAACCTGACATAGTTAATCCCCTACTTATAATAATGTTTTAACGCGGCAGCATTAAAATTCCCGAATAATATATAAAACCGCTTTGTAACCAACTGTATTGTTCAACTAGGGACTGTTGTGCCGGGTAACTGATTGTTTTGATTGTAAATAACCATTTGTTTTTAATGGATTATATTTGCTCTTAACCATTTGCTATTGTTGAAGAAGTTACTTTTGCCAAATGTAACGGAAGTGGCGTGAGATAATTAACGGGTTAGGATGATAAATCCCTGTTATTTATAATGACTTATCGATAAGTAACATCTTACGAGCATTGCGTGAGCTTGGATAATGATGAACAGGTAAATCATTGCTTTCTGGCTAGGCAAAGTGGTATGTTACTGTAACATTTCAAACCTAGCTGTAACTTATCCTATTGTTATGACACAAGAACAACGAAAAGCGCGCCCAACCCTGCAAGATATTGCTGACCGTGTCGGCATCACTAAAATGACCGTGAGCCGCTATATGCGCAATCCTGAATCTGTGTCGGCCAAGACAAGGGATAAGATTGCCGAGGTGGTAGAAGAGCTGGGGTATATCCAAAACCGCGCGCCAGCCATGTTGTCGAAGTCTTCCAGCAAGGCGATAGGGGTGTTGCTGCCTTCTTTGTCGAACCAGGTGTTTGCCAGCTTTGCACAGGGCATTGAAGCGGTGACCAATGCCAACGGCTATGAGATCCTGATTGCCCACTTCAGTTACGATGAAGAAATTGAAGAGCGCAAAATTGCCTCTTTGCTTTCCTACCAGGTTGATGGCCTTATCCTGACCGGTACCTCCCATACCGAGCGGACATTGCAGATGATTAAAACTGCCGGGGTTCCAGTGGTGGAAGCAATGGAGCTGCCGAGTAACCCTGTCGATATGGTGGTGGGGTTGGATCATATCCACGCATCCTATACGGCGGTGAAAACCATGCTCGATAAGGGCAAGCGCCACATAGCCTACTTTGGTGCCCGCTTGGATACCCGTACCAAACTGCGTATGGAAGGCTATGACAAGGCGATGGAACAAGCCGGTTTGCCGAAATACCACATCCTGACCCATGAACATTCCAGCTTCACTCTTGGTGGAGAGCTGTTAAGCCGTGCCTTGGCAGAGTGTCCGGAGTTAGACGGCGTGTTCTGTACCAATGATGATATCGCCATTGGCACAATCCTGGCCTGTAATGAGCGGGGTATCGAAGTACCCCAGCGGATCAGTGTTGTTGGTTACAACGCCTTGGATATCGGCCAGGCTATCACGCCGCGTCTGACCAGTATTTACACCCCACGTTACCAAATTGGTGAGAAAAGTGCAGAGCTGCTGCTCCAAGCCCTTGACGGTAAGCGCAGCGAACGAAATGTTTTCGATATGGGCTTTACCATCAGCCGGGGCGAAAGCTTGTAGCGAACCGCTTTTAAAAAATAGAAATGGGAGCAAGCCGCTCCCATTTTTGCCTTAGAACAAGAAGCTCGCCCCCTCATCGGCACTGCCGACATTTTCCCGCATCACTTTGAAGATATCCCGTCCCCAGGTAATTTGGCTGGCTTCGGTGTCGAGTTGAACCGGTTGGCGTTGGTCAAAATCAACCGCGGCTTCCAACAGGCCGGTGTTACAGTCAAGCTTCACGATATCGCCATTTTTGATCATGCCGATGGCACCGCCGCGCAGCGCTTCCGGTGATACATGGATAGCCGCCGGGATCTTGCCTGATGCACCCGACAAGCGGCCGTCGGTAACCAAAGCGACCTGATGGCCTGCTTTTTGGATATTGCTAAGGATGGGCATCAGTTTGTGTAGCTCTGGCATACCATTGGCAGCAGGACCATTGTGGCTGACGACGATGACGCAGTCCCCGGTGAACTCACCGGCCTGATAAGCCGCTTCTACGTCATGCTGGCAACGGAAAACTTTGGCTGGCGCTTCAATGAACTGGTGTTCCTGCTTGACCGCAGAGACCTTGATAACGGCTTGGCCCAGATTGCCTTTGAGCACTTTGGTTCCACCAGTTTGGTTGAATACTTGGCCGTTGGCGGCGATGACTTCAGGGTTGTGGCTCTCGCCAACAGGTTGCCATATTAGCTTGTTATCCTCGATAGCTGGCTGGGTCAGCTGGTCGGCAAACTCACCAAATACCGTTTTTACGTCTGAGTTAAGTAGGCCGCGCTCATGCAGGGCTTTCATCAGTGCCGGAACACCGCCGGCTTGCTCGAAGGCGTTGATATCTGCCGGGCCATTCGGGTACATCTTGGCCAGCAGCGGCACGATATCAGACAGCTCACTGATATCATCCCAGGTAAGGAGCAGCCCGCCAGCGCGGGCGATTGCCAGCATATGGATAGTGTGGTTAGTACTGCCACCCGAGGCCAGCAAGGCCACTACGCCATTGACCAAGTTTTCGGCAGTGAATACGTCAATAAGAGGGCGGTAGCTAGGGGAATCCGCAGTCATGGATGCCAGTGCTAGGCTGGCGTGCTCGGTCAAGGCTGAGCGCAAGTCAGTGTTGGGCGCCACGAAAGCCGAGCCCGGTAGCATCAAGCCCATGGCTTCGAAGACCAGCTGGTTGGTGTTGGCTGTGCCGTAGAACGTACAGGTGCCACCGGAATGGTAGGCTTGGCACTCCATCTCTAGCAGGGCGTCTTTGCCCACTTCGCCGGCGACATACTGCTGGCGCACGGCAACTTTCTTGTCGTTGGTAATGCCTGTAGGCATTGGGCCTGCCGGAATGAAGGCGGTAGGCAGATGGGCGTAGCTAAGTGCCCCCATCAACTGTCCCGGGGCAATTTTATCGCAAATGCCCAGCAGCAATGTGGCATCGAATACATTGTGGCTCAGCGAGAAGGCGGTGGACTGGGCAATTAAATCTCGGGAGAACAGCGACATATCCATACCCGGTTGGCCTTGGGTTACCCCATCGCACATCGCGGGTACACAGCCGGCGATTTGGGCCGTATGGCCGAGCGACTGCAGGGCTAACTTGATTTGATCCGGGTAGTTTTTGTAAAGCTGGTGGGCACTTAGCATGTCATTGTAAGACGAGACAATGGCAAGGTTGGCACGGGTGAAATCGAGGATCTGCTGCTTTTCCTGCTGGCAGGACGCTGCTACCGCGTGGGCAAGGTTGCCACAGGACAGGCTGGCTCGGCCTTTTCCCTGCTCAGCCTGATACGCTGTTTTATCTTCAAAGTTCGCACGGATTACTTGGCTGCGGGCTTTGATACGCTCGGTGATCCGGGTAATGGTTGGGTGGATCATGCGGTGATCTCCTGGGCCGTAGCTGGTGTGCCTTGTTCATTCATAGCGTGCTCTGTCAGAGCAGCAACAGCGTCATCCAATATGGCTTCAATACTCTGGTCAATGTTCACGGTGATGACGTCGGTTTCATCAATAGGTGTTTCAAGGACCGCAAATTGGCTGGCGATCATGTTTTCTTTCATGAAATGCCCTTGCCGTAGCCGGATACGTGCTTTAATCACCTCTTGAGAGCCTGACAGATACAAGAAAGCTAAGTTGCGATTTCCCTTACGAATTTGTTCCCGGTAACATTTCTTCAAGGCTGAGCAGACAATCACGCCCGTTTCGTTCTTGCTTTCAATGCTGAATGCGGCATCGCGGATCCGCTCTAGCCAAGGCTCACGGTCTTGGTCGTTCAGTGGCTCCCCTTGGGCCATTTTCAGGATGTTGGCTTTTGGGTGCAGGTCATCCCCATCGATAAACTTGCCGCCAATACGCTGGGCAAGTTCATAACCGATAGTACTTTTCCCTGATGCAGATACCCCCATCACTATGATGCTTTTCCCCACCATGTAAGCTCCTTGAATCTTTTTCTGATCTGGATCTCATTTTTCAGATGATCTTCAAAATCGGGTTTATTTTACCAATGTTATTGGTAACATGTTACCCGTAACTTGAATGGTTGTGAACCACTGAATCAACAAATCATCAAAACACCATGTTCTGCACAGTCATAATTTTGTTCCAGTGTTAGAGAACGCCTGTGCCATGGAAAGGGGAGAGAAATGGAACAAACAATTGAAAGCAAGTTAAGTGCGATGAAGGTCGTGCCAGTCATTGCTATCAAAGATGCCGACCAGGCAAAACCACTGGCCAAGGTCTTGGTCGAGAACGGTTTGCCGTGCGCCGAAATTACGTTTCGCACCGAAGCGGCAGCTGAGTCGATTCGCCTGATGCGCGAAGCATACCCAGACATGCTAATCGGCGCGGGCACGGTGTTGACAAACGAGCAGGTTGATCAGGCGGTTGAAGCGGGCGCGGATTTTATCGTTAGCCCGGGTTTGAATCCGACTACGGTGGCGTACTGCCAACAGAAGAATGTCGCGGTTATTCCGGGTGTCAACAACCCGAGTCTGGTGGAACAGGCGATGTCGCTTGGCTTGAAAACACTGAAGTTCTTCCCGGCGGAGCCTTCAGGTGGCATTGGCATGCTAAAAGCGCTATCGGCGGTTTATCCGGTTGAGTTTATGCCGACGGGCGGTATTAGCCCTGCCAATGTGGCCGACTACCTGGCACTGGAGAAAGTGATTGCTTGTGGCGGCACTTGGATGGTTCCGAACAACCTAATCGAGCAAGGGGATTGGCAAGCCATTGGTCAACTGGTGAGTGAAATCAACCAGTAAGCAAAATAACAAATTGATGGTCACCAGAATTTACATTTTACCGGGTGACATTTAACGCATTTTATTGGGGAATAGGCCGCACATTGAGCAAGCCAACTATTCTCCGTACACGCAGGAGTTGAGAAGATGTCGAAAGATTACAGCGCGGTAGCCCGCTCGGTCGTCGAAAAATTGGGGGGCGCCAATAACGTTGTTGCCCTTACCCACTGTATGACCCGCCTACGTTTTGTGTTGAAAGATGAGGCAAAAATTGATGCCGCAGCGCTGAAAGGCGTGAAGGGGGTTATGGGCGTCGTGCACAATGGCGACAAGTGTCAAGTGATCATTGGCAACAACGTGGCCTACGCCTACCAGGAAGTGATGAAACTGTGCAGCCTTGATGGTGCAGCTGCAGATACACCGGCACCGAAAGTCAAACTGACGCCGAAAGTCATCGGCGCGAAAATGCTCGATGCGCTAGTTGGCACCATGTCGCCATTGATCCCGGCGATTATCGGTGGTTCGATGGTAAAACTGGCTGCCATGCTGCTGCTGATGTTCAATATCTACGAAGCCGATCACTCAACGATCATTTTGCTTAACACCATCGGTGACGGCGCCTTTTTCTTCCTTCCTATTATGGTAGCGGCTTCTGCATCGATTAAATTCAAAACCAACATGTCGCTGGCAATCGGTATCGCCGGTGTGTTGGTACACCCGAACTTTATCGACCTGATGGCACAGGCCGCTGACGGTCGTGCGGTTGACTTGTTCGGGATTCCGGTGACTTCTGTCCGTTACACCTATACCGTTATTCCGGTTCTGATCATGACATGGATACTGTCATATATAGAGCGCTGGGTGGATAGTATTACGCCTGCCGTGACCAAGAATTTCTTGAAGCCGATGCTTATCGTGTTGATCGCCGCACCGATCGGTATTCTTCTGGTTGGCCCGATGGGGATCTGGATCGGTACAGCAATCTCTGCTGCAGTATATGCAATTCACGGTACTCTCGGCTGGCTGGCTGTCGCTATCATGGGGGCGCTATGGCCGCTATTGGTACTCACCGGTATGCACCGGGTATTTACCCCAACGATTATCCAGACCATCGCGGAAACGGGCACGGAGGGCATGGTAATGCCGTCTGAAATCGGTGCAAACATCGGTATGGGTGGTGCGTGTTTGGCTGTTGCGTGGAAAACCAAAAATATTGCACTTAAGCAGACGTCTATGGCGGCGGGGGCATCGGCACTGATGGCGGGTATCTCTGAGCCTGCACTATACGGTGTGCTGGTTCGTCTCAAGCGTCCACTAATTGCTGCGCTGATCACGGGCTTCATAGTTGGTGGTCTGGCGGGCATGGCCGGTATTGCCAGCCATTCAATGGCAGCTCCGAGCTTGTTCACCAGTGTTCAGTTCATTGATGTCAACGATCCGATGAGCCTGGTATGGGTACTGGGTCTGATGGCATTGTCAGTCGTCCTGTCATTTGTACTGACGCTTATCCTAGGGTTTGAAGATATCCCTAACGATGAGGATGAAGCCAGCCCGACAGCGGCAAAAGAGTCGGCGAAAGAAAACGCTGAAGAAATCGAAACACCGGTGCCAGCAAAACCTGCTACGGCCTAGTGCTCCCTGAAGAGTAAAACGGGCCACCTCAGAATGAGGTGGCTTTGCGGCAATTAGCGGTAACGTGCGGTAATTAGCGACACAATTAAGAGGCAAACCATGTCTGATATTACATTCCCGCAAGGGTTTCTATGGGGCGGCGCAATTGCGGCCAACCAATCTGAAGGTGCTTACCGCGAAGGCGGCAAAGGGCTAACCACTGTAGATATGATCCCTTACGGTGAAAACCGGATGCCGGTTAAGCTGGGCCAAGTTGATAAGGTTGAATTAGACGCGGACGAATTCTATCCAAGCCATCAGGCCATTGATTTCTACCACCGTTACAAAGAAGACATCGCGATGTTGGCCGAAATGGGTTTCAAGGTGTTCCGTATGTCGATTGCCTGGGCACGTATTTTTCCAAATGGTGATGAAGAAACCCCGAACCAGGCCGGTATTGATTTCTACCGTTCTGTTTTCGAGGAGTGCAAGAAATACGGCATTGAGCCACTGGTGACCCTTTGCCACTTCGATGTCCCGATGCACCTTGTCAACGAGTACGGCTCTTGGCGCAATCGCAAGATGATTACTTTCTTTGAGCGCTATGCCCGCACGTGTTTCGAAGCGTTTGATGGCTTGGTGAAATACTGGCTGACGTTCAACGAAATCAATATCTTGCTAGCAAGCCCGTTCTCTGGTGCCGGTATTGCTTTCCAGGAAGGCGAGAACCACGACCAGGTTAAATACCAAGCGGCGCACCACGAGTTGGTAGCCAGTGCGCTGGTGACCAAGATCGCCCATGAAATCAACCCGGAAAACCAGGTTGGTTGTATGCTGGCTGGTGGCCAGTTCTACCCGTATTCGTGCAAGCCGGAAGATGTTTTCACGGCGATGCAGAAAGATCGTGAAAACCTGTTCTTTATTGATGTCCAGTCACGCGGCTACTATCCGTCTTACGCCCAGAAAGTGTTTGATGAAAAAGGCGTGAAACTGGAAATCCACGAAGAAGACTTCGACATCTTGAAAAATACCGTCGACTTCATTTCATTTAGCTACTACGCATCCCGCTGTGCATCTGCCGATATGAACGAGGGTAACACCAGTGCGGCAAACGTGGTGAAGTCGATTAAAAACCCGCACCTAGATGCCAGTGACTGGGGCTGGGTGATTGACCCGCTTGGTCTGCGTATCACCATGAACACGCTGTATGACCGCTATCAAAAGCCGTTGTTCTTGGTTGAAAATGGCCTGGGTGCCATCGATACCGTTGATGAGAATGGTGTGATCAACGACGATTACCGCATCGATTACCTGCGCGCTCACGTTGAAGCAATGAAGGATGCGATTGCCGATGGTGTGCCGTTGATGGGCTATACGCCATGGGGCTGTATTGATCTGGTGGCGGCGTCTACGGGTGAAATGAGCAAGCGTTATGGCTTTATCTATGTCGATCGCGATAACGAGGGCAACGGTAGCTTGGATCGCACCCCCAAGAAATCCTTCTACTGGTATAAGAAAGTCATTGCGAGCAATGGCGAAGATCTAGCTTAAGTGTGTTCTGTTGTCTGAGGGGAAACCTCTGACAGTTTGCCGGTAAGGCCCACTCTGCTCTTACCGGCTTTTTTGTATATTATTTCACATCATCAAAGGTTGCACTTTCGAGCAACGCAGCGATGGTGTCTTCGAAGCTCATGCCGGCTTCTTTGGCCGCCATCGGGAAAACACTGCGGGTGGTCATTCCCGGTACTGTATTCATCTCGATCAGGCAGATATCGCCGTTGTCATCCAAAAACGTATCAACCCGGCCCCAGCCCCGGCACCCCAGAGTCTTGTAGGCTTCAAGTGCTGCGCTCTGCATGGCTTCTTCTTGCTCGGCAGTCAGGTCTGACGGACAGTGGTAGGTTGCACTTTGATCACCGAACTTGGCGTTCCAGTCGAAGAAGGTATCTGATTTGATTTGTACAACAGGCAATGGCTTGCCATCAAGGATGGCACAGGTGTATTCACGCCCGGTGATGAATTGTTCGACGAGGATGTCATCGTCATATTCAAAGGCATCAACCAGTGCATTGAACAGCTCTTCTGGAGAGGAGGCTTTAGATACCCCGATACTGCAGCCTTGATTGAGGGGTTTGACTACAACCGGGTAGGAAAGATCCGCCAGTGTTGTTTTGATGGTATCGGTTGGCGTGTGCTTGTTGACTTTGATCCAGTCTGCTGTCGGCAGGCCATTGGCACGCCACACTTCTTTGGTCTTAAGTTTGTTGAGGGAGATGGAAGAGGCCAGGAGGCCACTGCCGGTATAGGGGATTTTGAGTAAATCCAGAAGGGCTTGGATATGTCCGCTTTCCCCCATACCGCCGTGAAGGGCAATGAAAACCTTGTCGAGGTTGAAGAAGCCCTGCAAGGTGATGTCTATGTGGCGAGGATCAATCTTGATAGCCTCATGGCCCAATGACTCAACGGCATCGGCAATGCAATTGCCAGACTTTAATGAGACTTCGCGTTCGCTAGACTCACCCCCATATAATATTCCGATTCTCATGGTATTGTTCCGATTAAGCTCTGCAGTGGAAAGTCGTAAAAGAAAAAGCAAGCAATTATTTGCGTGTAAGTGCTTGTATACCCAGAAAGTTTTAGTCACTGGGAATAGTAATATTAAATCGCGTGTATAGTGCGCGGTGGCTTATTGTAATGATTTGCTCTTGTGGTTGAATTTTTATGCCCAATAAATTTGACATTGTGCATAATTTTTTCTTCACCGGCAGAGCCGGATGGCTTTTTTTTGACCAGGGAAGAAGGGCGTCGGTGCGGTTGGGGGCTGTGATGTGTATTGCTCTTATTTGGCAAGCAAGCTGAGTCGCTAAGCAATAACATCTAAAAAAAGAGCAAGGCCATGGCCTTGCTCTGAGGAGGGACGATCGGTGCGCTTTAGCTCGTTACAGGCTCGGCAGCCATAACTGGCTTGCTCTTGCGAACGGCAAAGGCGCAGAATGCCAAGAACCACAGGCCGCTGACAGCCACACCGGCCCATGCCGAGTGGGTGTAGCCAATGGCGAGGTAACCCAGTAGAGCACCGAAAGCAACCGAACAGGCGTACGGTAGCTGGGTCATAACGTGATCCATATGGTGGCAGCCGGCACCGGTTGCCGACAGAATACTGGTGCTGGAAATTGGTGAGCTGTGATCACCAAATACCGCACCAGCCAGAACCGCTGATAGCATCGGCAGCAGCAGCGCAATGTCACTGGCCGCGGCAATATCACCGGCTAGCGGGAGCATGATGCCGAAGGTGCCCCAACTCGTGCCGGTCGCAAAGGCCATGGCACAAGATAGCAGGAAGACAACTGCAGGCAGTAGCTCAACCGGCAGGTTGCCGTTAGACATTGAAGCTAGGTAGATGCCGGTTTGCATATCGCGTACAACCGCACCAATCGTCCAGGCGAAGAACAGGATGATAATCGCAGGCATCATGGCTGAAATACCCTGCGGGGCCGCCTTCATCCAGGTACCCGCATCCAGTTTCAGACGCAGGGCAAGAGCGATAGACACCACCAAGCTGCAGATCGCACCGTACACCAGCGATGAGCCGACATCGGTGTTCTCAAATGAGCCGAGCACACTGAAGGCTTCACCGTTGGCTGCCAGTACATCGGCACCCGACTGCACCATGAAAAATACCGTTGCCATGGTCAGGGTCAGGATCGGCAATACCATGTCGATCATACCGCCTTGGGCAGATTCCGGCGCCTCGACGTCCAAGCCAGCAGGCTTGCCTTTCGACTCATCCCATAGCTTGCCTTCTAGCGCCCACTTCTCATGTTTGCGCATTGGGCCGATATCGAGCTGGAATGCAATCACACACAGCACCATCACAAGCGTGAATACCGCGTATAGGTTCATCGGCATCATCTCGACAAAGGCAGAGATAGGGCTTTGGTCGGTCACGCCATGCGCCACCATGATGCCGCCAACCAGGGCGATGATGTAGGCTCCCCATGATGAGATAGGCATCAGTACACAAACCGGAGCTGCAGTGGAGTCGAGCAGGTAGGCCAATTTCGCGCGTGAAATATTGAAGCGGTCGGTAACCGGGCGGCAGATTGCGCCGACTGACAGGCTGTGGAAGAAATCGTCGATAAAGAAGATGAATACCATCAGGCCGGTGAGTGATTTGGCACTGCGGCGGTCTTTACAGCGTACCGCTGCCCAGTCGGCGAAGGCCTGCGTTGCCCCCGAGACACTCATCAGGCTGATCAGCGCGCCGAGCAGCAGCATGAAGATGATCATGTTGACGTTGTCGCTGTTCATCGCTCCGTCAGCCCACACAATCGCCAGCACTTTGCCGACTAGGTATTGCAGAGACTCAAGCGGTGAGTATTGGTTTAGCATCAAGGCACCGGCAAAGATACCTGCTCCGAGGGAGAGTAAAACCCGCCTGGTGGTGACCGCAAGAATAACAGCCAGCATGGCAGGGACTACGGACATTAGCGAGTCCGAAAAATCGACAAGGTTCATGATCTCATCACACCTACAACTTAAAGGTGGAGATCTACCGAAAGGAAGTGTAACTAAGACGCAGAAAGGTATGACTTGTTACCCCTTCAGGTAGCGCTCCATAGGTAAATACTATGGCAGTTCTGTGCCTATTCGACACAGACCCAGCGACTGAGTTGATGGCTGCAGTCACTTCGGCGCTGACTCCTTTCTCCGGCTTCACAGGTATCACCCTCTGCTCGGTTACTCTTAGGCAGCGCGCCTCTACTGATTTAGGGTTTATCACCGTCAATCCTACTGGATTATGGCAATAAGTCTAACATTATATACGGCTGAATAATTATGTCAGCTAATAATAAGCTTTTTTCATCTTTATCATCAGAACCTTGGTTTGAAGCGTTGGCCCTTTTTCTCTGATTATCCCTATAACCATTGCTGGTTTTATTTTTTTAAGGAGCTAACGTGTTTTCTCGCAAACACTTTGAATTGATTGACAAACCTACGTTCTTCGGGGCGCTGGGGATGTTGATCTCGGTTGTGGTGCCTTTGCTGCTGTTTCCGGCGCAAGGGGCAGAATGGATTGCTATCGCCAAAACGTTTATGACCGATAAGCTCGGTTTCCTCTATCTGGCGCTTGGTGTCGGTGCATTTTTCTTTATGATCTATATCGTTTTTTCCGATATCGGCCAAATCAAGCTGGGGGATCCCGATGAACAGCCTGAGTTCACGACGGCCTCGTGGGCAGCGATGCTGTTTTGTGGCGGGATCGGGGCCAGTATTCTGTATTGGGGTACGATTGAGTGGGCTTATTACTACCAGGCACCGCCGTTCCAGCTTGAGCCGGGGAGCGAGGAAGCGGTGCGCTGGGCGGCCACCTATGGCTTGTTTCACTGGGGGCCGATTGCCTGGTCTATTTATTTAGTGCCAGCCTTGCCGATTGCCTATTTCTTCTACGTCCGCAAGCAGCCTGTGCTGAAGGTATCGGCAGCCTTGATGCCGGTGATCGGTGAGGCCCGCAGTTACGGCTGGCTGGGTAAAGTTATCGATGTGCTGTTTATCTTTGGCTTGCTGGGTGGTGGTGCCACGACACTGGGTCTGGCTGCCCCGTTGATCACCGAAGGTGCCAATTACCTATTCGGTGTGCCTAAAGATACCGTCACTCAGGTGATTGTGCTGATGATCTGTACCGCGATTTTCGCCTACTCGGCTTACGCGGGGATGGAGAAGGGCATCAAGCTGCTCAGCAATATCAACTTCTGGGGAGCCCTGGGCCTGCTGGCTTTCATTCTGGTGGCCGGTCCGACGATTTTCATGCTGGAAACCGGCTTGGATTCATTAGGCCGTATGTTGTCGAACTTCTTTGTCATGGCAACATGGGCTGAACCGTTCGGCGGCTATGGCTCGTTTGAAAATACCCACTTCCCGCAGGATTGGACGATTTTCTACTGGGCGTGGTGGCTGGTATTTGCCCCGAGCATGGGCTTGTTCGTGGCGAGGATTTCCCGTGGCCGTACCATTAAGCAAATGGTCACCGGTTCGATCTTCTTCGGTTCGATGGGCTGCTTCCTGTTCTTCATGATCTTGGGTAACTACGGTTTGTCGCTGCAGCTATCCGGTGCGCTTGATGTGGTCAGTATTTTGAACACGGAAGGGGCGACCAAGGCGATTTTCTCAATCCTTGAGCAACTGCCGTTCAGTACTTTGGTCATCGCGGCGTTTACCCTGCTGTGTTTGATTTTCACGGCCACGACGTTTGACTCGATCTCCTATATCTTGGCTTCAGTGGTGCAGAATAACGTGACCGAAGATCCGATGCGTTGGAACCGCCTGTTCTGGGCGTTTGCCTTGTCATTCATGCCGTCTGTACTGTTGTTCATGGGCGGTCTATCGACGCTGCAAACGGCGGCGATTGTCGGTGGTTTACCGCTGTTGGTGATTGCTGTAATGCTGATGATGTCGGCTGTGAAAGCGGCAACACTCGATTTGACCCATCAGGAAGGCTATGAAGATCCGGTGATCAATATCGAGGAGCTACCTGATGTTGACCCATGGTCGAAGGAAGGTATGGCTCTGACCAAGTTCGAGGAGCTCAAAGAGATCGCTATGGCAGCGGCAGATGCTGAGCGTGAAGCGCTCTATAAAGTATGGAAGCTGAAGAAGAAAATCCGCGCCGAAGCAGTGGCTAACGGTGAGTCTGGCATGGACTTCAGTGATGCGCCGCAAGAGCGGTTGGATCATCTCCAGCAGTTGATGGACGATGCCATGACAGCCAAAGAGAACAAACTGGCTGCTTCGGAAGAAGCGCAGGAAGCCCGCAAGGTGTTCAACGAGCTGATGCGTACTCGTTTGGAAGCAATGGTCGAGCAGGAAGTGTAAGTAAGTACTGACCTGTAATTTTAAAAATGCCGAGTCGTTTGACTCGGCATTATTGCTCCTAATGTTTTTGCTAGAGCAGGCGTTAGATCTGATCGACCACAGCCCACACGGCAGCCAGTACATCCTGGCCGAAAGCAACGCTTCTCTCCGGCGACCAGCCATAGAACTCATCGGGGTGGCTGATGTGATCCTTAAAAGGCATCTCGATAGTGTAAGACAGGCATTTGAATTGCTCGGCTACCCAGTTGGAGCCAATGGTCAGGTTGGCTTTGCCCGGTTCGTCTTTATCGTAGCCATGGGCAACCTGGAACTCTGGGGTGATAGTGAGCAGGGCTGCTTTGAAGGCGTTTTCCAAAGCGGCATGTCGCTCATTGTAAGACGGGATCCCCTCGCTGCCTGCGACGAAGTTATACGGGATCGCCTCGTCACCGTGGATATCGAGGAACATGTCGACACCAGTAGCGAGCATGCGCTCGCGAACCAGGAAGACTTCCGGGCTCTTCTCCATTGATGGGGTTTGCCATTCACGGTTGAGGTTGACGCCGATTGCGTTAGTACGCAAGTGACCACGGATACTGCCGTCTGGGTTCATGTTCGGTACGATATGGAACACCGCTTTGTCGAGCAGAGCTTTGGCGACAGTATCGGTGTCATCGAGCAGTCGTTGCAGCAGGCCTTCGATGAACCACTCGGCCATGGTTTCGCCAGGGTGCTGGCGGCCAATGATCCAGATGTTTTTCTTTCCGTCTGACGGCTCGCCGACGGTCAGCAAGCTCATATCGTTGCCGTCAAGGGTAGCTCCCAGGGTTTCCAGTTTGCAGCTGAACTGGCTTTGCGCTTGGTGCAGTAAATCTTGGTGGCGGTCGTAGCTGTATGGGGCGAAGTAGGCAAAATACATCGAGCCGTATTCTGGGATCACCTTGAAGCTCAGGGTATCGCCATCAAACTCTGCCGGAATACGGAACCACTCTTCTCGATCGTACGAGGCGACAACATCATAGTCCTGCCAGCCTTCCGGGTAGGCGGATTTGGCCAAGTTTAAGATTGAGAACTGGTGTTGCTGCTGGGGCTCGCTTTCTAGGCGGAAATGGAACCACTGCGCGATGTCTGACTGGTTATCGGCAGGGATAGTCAGCTGGATGTTGTCTGGTGAGTCGGCACTGACGATATGGATGTTACCACTTTCGAAATTGCTGAAAATTTTCATTGTTATCAATCTTATGTTTGTTGAGGTGAAAGGAGGTTAGCAATAACTATAGCCTTTCTGAAGCAAATAACTGTTACAGAGCGTTGATAACCCTGCCTGCAAACTCAGTAAGGACTTCGGCCTGTTAGGCTGCTGGGGTAACATGGGTACAAAAATGATAAACAGGAAGATAGAGTGGCTTTTCATTATGTAGCGCGTGGTTTGATTAGAGATGGCGGTCATATCCTTTTGGTCAGGGCGATTGGCGATACGATGACGTTTTTACCCGGCGGTCATATAGAATTTGGCGAATCCGCTCCGGTAGCGTTGGCGCGTGAACTGCGCGAGGAAGCGTCGATAGCAGCCAAGGTTGGGGCTTTTGTTGGTGCGGCGGAAAATGAGTGGTTCCTCGGGGGGCAACTGCAGGCAGAGATCAACCTGATCTTTGATGTTGAAACAGACTTATCACACCATGAGACTGTAGTCTCTAATGAAGCCCATCTTGAGTTTTTCTGGGTGCCTTGCGAAGAAATTGAATATTGGAACTTATTTCCTGAGTCTCTCCGACAGTTAGTGAAACAAAATAGTCTTCCTAAATACGCTTTTTGGGGGACAGGAATTTCACTAAAATCAGAGTGATCCTATCTTTTTTCGGCTTTTTCTTTGGCTTTTTATGTTAATTTGGCTTGTTTTGTGCAATGTGTGACCAAACGAACGGTTTAGGGGTTTACACAAACCACTAAGCTTTATATTATACGCCGCACTTACGGAGAGATGGCTGAGTGGTTGAAAGCACCGGTCTTGAAAACCGGCATACGTTAATAGCGTATCTAGGGTTCAAATCCCTATCTCTCCGCCACATTCTAAAAGTTTGACCAAGGTTGAGCTTTACAAAGAATTGGAGCGGTAGTTCAGTTGGTTAGAATACCGGCCTGTCACGCCGGGGGTCGCGGGTTCGAGTCCCGTCCGCTCCGCCACTACACTGAAGCCCTTGTCGAAAGACGAGGGCTTTTTTGTATGCGTTTGATATGGGCGTCAGTTCTGCGAACTGATGAGTCCCGCTGGAGCGCCAGCCCGGCCGTTCCGCCACTACACTGAAGCCCTTAACTAGGCGTCCCCGACGAAAGACGAGGGCTTTTTTGTGTGTGTTTGATATCGGTGTCAGCCCCGCAGAAACCTGCAGGGCCCTATCTTTTCAGCGGTGCTCTATGCTGTTATTTCGAGAAACCGCTTCAGTAACGCCTCGCCCTGCTGTTGGGTGAGGTAGCCTGGTACTGGGTAAGTGCCATGGGCTTCGGCTAGAGCCCGCTTGGTGATTAGCGGGATCTCTTCTTCCTTCAGCTCTGGAAAAGAGGTTGGAATTCCGAGTTCGGCGTTGAGGTGGCTTATCGCGTCGATAAACTCTTGTGCCGTACTTAGCCCGACAGCCTCAGCCAGCAGTGCCAAGCGATGCTCACAGTAAGGCTTCAAGAGGGTCAATACATTCGGTAGCAATACGGCATTGGCGAGACCGTGGGGAATGTTATACATGCCGCCTAGCTGATGGGCGAAAGCATGAACATAGCCAACGTAGGCACGGGTAAAGGCGCAACCAGCTTTATAGGAGGCGATGGCCATTTGTTCCCTGGCTTCGAGGTTAGTTCCATCGTGGAATGCGACAGGCAGGTGGATGAAAATTTGCTCTGTGGCTTCGGTGGCGTATCTATCGGTGAGGGGAGTGTGGTATGTGCCGATGAATGCCTCGATGGCATGGGTCAACGCATCCATCCCGGTTGCGGCAGTAATTGGCTTGGGCAAGCCAACCATGAGTTTGGGATCAATCAGTGCCACATCCGGCAGGATGGCCGGATCGACAATCGTAAACTTCTCACGTGCGCCGGGATCAGAAACGACGGCTGCGACGGTGGCTTCTGAGCCGGTCCCAGCTGTTGTGGGAATCGCCATAAATGGGGGAAGTTTTTTCCTGATCTTTAACTTGCCTGCAAGCCTGCGGACGGGCTTATTCCTTACCACCTTAGCGCCTATCGCTTTAGCACAATCTATTGGTGAGCCGCCACCGATGGCAACAATGGCGTTGCAGCTATGCTCGCGGAACAGGTCTGCTCCTACTGCCACATTGGCAATTGTTGGGTTGGGTTTCACTTCATCATAGATAACATACTCAATGCGTTGGGCCTGCAGGGAATCGCATAGCGAGGTTGTCAGCCCCAGTGAGTGGATCATCGCATCGGTAACAATAAGTACTTTTTGGGCCCCTTTCTCGGCCATCAAAGCACCGGCACTGGCAACACTGTCAGTACCCATTTCAAGCTGAGGGAATGGAATCGTAATGAGTTTGTTGAGCTGTTTATTGATTCCA
The DNA here is from genome assembly GCF_029223585.1 of Photobacterium sp. DA100. Classification (NCBI taxonomy): domain Bacteria; kingdom Pseudomonadati; phylum Pseudomonadota; class Gammaproteobacteria; order Vibrionales; family Vibrionaceae; genus Photobacterium; species Photobacterium sp. DA100. The sequence goes on from NZ_CP119424.1 coordinate 80,775, forward strand.
ACCACTGTTTTGTAGAGCAACATAGTAAACATCCTTTTAAACGCGTGTTTGAATTATAACCAAAGTGGGTTAGGCGTGTATGGGATGTGCTTCATAGTTAAGTAAAAATATGATGCTATATGCTTATTAGCTATTGGCTAATAACTCCGCCAGAGAGGAAGCCTGTGCCGTGAGCTTATTGTCTTGGTATAGGTAACTGGTTGTGGTTTGAGTGCCATCGGTAAATCGCTTGGTAATTTGGTAGGGGGTTCCTTTGGCTAGATACCAAAGAAAGTGCTCGGTTGCTTCATCGAAGGTTTTATCTGCTACGGCTGTGGGAGTGTGAAAGTCAAATTGGGTCAAGGCGATGGTATGGTTACTGTCGATACGATGCTTTTCAACATGTTTAAAGCCAAACTCATGGGCTACCGGGGCAACACCTCCGGGTAGCATGTGGGCAGGAATGACTATTCGTGCTTGGCAAAGGGCCATTATATCTCCTTATGATTTATTATGATCTTGGCACATGCCGACCAGAATAGACAGTGCCCGAGCACGCAAATTCCTGATGGACTGCCACACTGTAAGTAAGTTCGCGAAAGGAGATAAGCAATGAAGCGAAGGGACTTTTTGGCATTGTGGTCGATGTTGTTTGTAGCTCCGGGTTGGGCTAGGCAGCCTTTTCTTGTTACCCCGTCGCAGGCCGAGGGGCCGTTTTATCCGGTAAAGCCGATCCCACCGAGAGCGAATTTGATTTTGCACCAGCAAGGCCTTACTGGAGAACCTATTGAGTTATCAGGGCGGGTGATGGATGAGTGGGGGCAACCACTTTCTGGTATCAGAGTCGAGATTTGGCAATGTGATGGCGAAGGTGTCTATGATCATCCTCAGCAGCCCAATCATCAGGCGTTTGATAGTCATTTTGCGGGCTGCGGTGCTGTTGTTACCCAGAACGATGGTATGTATCGTTTTCGAACGATTCGTCCTGTGCCTTACACCCGTCGCCCTCCGCACATCCATGTCAAACTATGGCGTGGGGCTGTTGAACTGCTTACCACTCAGCTTTACCTTGAGGGCCAAACCGGTAATGAGTGGTGGGGGGGCCGGGAGCGCCAATACTTGCAGTTTAAGTTGGTAGAGCGGCAAGATGTGGAAGTCGGTGAGTTTAATTTTGTTGTGATTGCTTAAAAATACCCAAAAAAGCGCGAATATTGGTGTAATTTAAAGCGGTCGAGCTTTTAAGGTATTTACTTCATTCTCAGAGCTTTATATTATACGCCGCACTTACGGAGAGATGGCTGAGTGGTTGAAAGCACCGGTCTTGAAAACCGGCATACGTTAATAGCGTATCTAGGGTTCAAATCCCTATCTCTCCGCCACATTTTAATAGTCAGTAGCAATACTGGTTATTTGACCTTCTGGGTAAGCAGGGTTCAAATCCTCCATACCCAGAGCGTCTCCACCACATTCTAGAAGTTGGGCTTTAAGCCGAGTTTCACACAGAATTGGAGCGGTAGTTCAGTTGGTTAGAATACCGGCCTGTCACGCCGGGGGTCGCGGGTTCGAGTCCCGTCCGCTCCGCCACTACACTGAAGCCCTTGTCGAAAGACGAGGGCTTTTTTGTATCTAACGCTCCCGAAAGTGCTGCGCACTTTTGTCTGCGGAACTAGGCGTCCCCACCGGGGTGCCGGACCATCAAGTCCGTCCGCTCCGCCACTACACTGAAGCCCTTGTCGAAAGACGAGGGCTTTTTTGTGACTCAAGATTATGGTTGGTTATCTGAGTCAGTGCTCACCAGCCTTGCACCTGGCTCATAGATGCCCTTGGTGTCTTCTGGGTTGTAAAGCTCACAGGTGCCAAGTGACAGGCAGCCACAGTTGATACAGCTACTAAGCTTCGATTGCAGGCTTTTTAGTGCCTGAATTCGCTCCTCGAGCGTTTTATTCCAGTCTCGCGCGAGCCTTTCCCATTCTTCCTGCTTAGGCGCTCTATGCTTGGGCAGATCTGATAGGGCCTCAGAGATCTCTTGCAGTGAAAGCCCGATATTCTGCGCGGCTTTGATCACCGCGATCCGGCGCAAGATTTGCCGATCATATAGCCTGCGGTTTGCGTGATCCCGAGAACTCACAATCAAGCCTTTCTCTTCGTAGAAATGCAGGGTAGAAACATTAATACCAGAGCGTTTTGCTACCTGGCCGACGGTCATGCTCATGTTAATTTCTCCGCCTCATGCTGTTGCAGAGACACTAGCTAAGTTGAATTAGGGGCTGTCCCATTATTTTTTATTTAGCCACAAAAAAAGCTTTACCTCAACCTAACTTGAGGTTTTATCATCCTTTCCATACCAATAAGCGACAGTAGTTAAGTGGTTAAATTTTAAGGGGTAATAATGAAAGTTTTGGCAATTGGCGCAACAAACAGTACCACATCCATCAATAAACAACTCGCGACGTACGCTGCAGGCTTGGCCGAAGGTGCAGACGTTGAAGTGTTGGATTTGAATGATTTTGATATGCCTATTTACAGTGAGCAAAGAGAAAAATCATCGGGTATTCATGAACATGCCAAGCGCTTTTTCAGCAAGATTGGCGAAGCAGACGCTGTGGTGATTTCATTCGCTGAATACAATGGGTCATATACTGCGGCGTATAAGAATATTTTTGACTGGGCATCACGGATTAATATGAAAGTGTACCAGGGCAAACCCGTTATTATGCTTTCTACCTCACCAGGCCCGGGCGGTGCAAAATCGGTTTTGTCGGCGGCTTTGGAATCAGCGCCGTATTTTGACGCAGAAGTAAAAGGCTCATTATCTGTGCCAAGCTTCTATGACAATTTTGATGTTGAAAAAGGTGAGCTATCGAACATTGAGCTAGCTGAAGAACTTAAATCGGTCATGCGCAAAATTTAACTACCGATATACCCAAGTAATTTCATGATGCTTGGGTATATTTGAAATGCCTTAACTTTTCCGCTAGCCCTGCCAGTAATGGCGGGGCTTGATGATATTAAGTCTTAGGCTGCCTTGCTTGTTGTCAGCATAAAGATACTGCGGCCGAGCAAGCGGGGAAGATCGTTTTCTTTTACCTCGGCTCCGAGCTTCTCTTCTATAAGGTCCTCAAGATCCCGCCATGCCTGCTTTGCGTACTCAATAGCCACATGGTGCGAGGCATTATTGAGCAGTAACTGCATGACTGCATTAAATGTCGGGCGAGCCAGGGCTGACTCAAATGATGAACTGAAGGCGTCTCTGCTCGACAAATCGAGTTCATTCAGTACGGCATTGAAAATCCTGCCATCAAGCGCCGATAGAAAGTGCTCTTTTTTACCAAAGTGATTGAGAATACCGCCACGCGAAATACCTGTCATGGTTTGTAAGCGGGTGTAGGTCATTTTTTCATAACCGACCTGAGGGTCTAGCAGGCACTGAATGACTGCATCCAAAATTCGCTGGCGGGTTTTCAATGCTTCTTCTGGGGTTACTTTTGCCATCAATGGGGTCCTACGTCGAAGTTAAACACCCAAAGGTGCTTGCAAGAAATGATGCGCTATTAATTTACGGTTTATTGTACTGTAAAGTTCGAGTGGGTATCAATGTCAAAATCTTAGAGAGTGCTTACCGCTGCTTGCAAAGGGTAGGTGATTGGCTGGTTTTACCCGATAAATGATTTTGGCGAAAAGAACAATAAAAAAGGCGCTAAGTGATTCACTTAGCGCCTTTTATTTACTTAATGTTGGCTAACTTAGCTCAGCAATTCTTTAGCTGTCTCAACTGCGTTTTCAGTCGTGAAGCCGAACATCTTGAATAGTTCGCCTGCAGGTGCTGATTCGCCGAAGGTTGTCATACCGATGATACGGCCGTCGAAACCAACGTACTTGTACCAGAAGTCGGCAATACCCGCTTCAATGGCAACACGAGCCGTGACGTCTGATGGCAGAACAGCTTCACGGTATGCCGCGTCTTGCTTGTCGAATGCATCGGTAGATGGCATTGAAACAACGCGTACTTTCTTGCCTTCTGCGGTTAGCTGGGCAGCCGCTTCTACCGCTAGCTCCACTTCAGAGCCGGTGGCGATAAAGATAAGCTCTGGCTTGCCTTCACTGTCTTTCAGGATGTAGCCACCCTTAGCGATGTCAGCAACCTGTGCTTCGCTGCGCTCCTGCTGTGCTAGGTTCTGGCGCGAGAAGATCAGAGCTGTTGGACCGTCTTTGCGCTCGATAGCCAGTTTCCATGCTACGGCAGATTCAACCTGGTCACATGGACGCCATGTGCTCATGTTAGGAGTCAGGCGCAAAGATGCCATCTGCTCAACCGGCTGGTGAGTCGGGCCATCTTCACCCAGACCGATAGAGTCGTGAGTGTAAACCTGAATGTTCTGCACTTTCATCAGTGCTGCCATACGCATTGCGTTACGCGCGTATTCCATGAACATTAGGAACGTTGCACCGTATGGTACGAAACCACCGTGTAGCGCGATGCCGTTCATGATTGCAGTCATGCCGAACTCACGTACACCGTAGTGGATGTAGTTACCAGAGAAGTCGTTCGCTTCTAGCGACTTAGAACCAGACCACATAGTCAGGTTAGAAGGTGCCAGGTCAGCAGAGCCGCCCATGAACTCAGGTAGCATTTGGCCAAAGGCCTCTAGTGCGTTCTGAGAAGCTTTACGAGATGCGATGTTGGCTGGGTTCGCCTGAAGATCTGCGATGATAGCGTTCGCTTTCTCTTCCCACTGCGTAGGTAGTTCACCGTTTACACGGCGCTTGAACTCAGCTGCTAGCTCTGGGTGAGCCGCTTCATAAGCTGCTAGTTTTTCGTTCCAAGCTGCTTCTTTCGCCGCGCCCGCTTCTTTGGCATCCCACTCAGCGTAAACGTCAGCAGGGATTTCGAATGGACCGTGGTTCCAGCCTAGGAATTCACGAGCCGCTGCGATTTCGTCGTGGCCCAGTGGTGCACCGTGACAGTCGTGAGAGCCAGACTTGTTAGGCGAGCCGAAACCGATGATAGTCTTGGTACAGATCAGTGTTGGACGCGGATCTGCTTTTGCTGCTTCGATTGCTGCATTGATTGCGTCTGCATCGTGACCGTCTACTGCTGGGATAACGTGCCAGCCGTAGGCTTCGAAACGCTTAGGCGTATCGTCAGAGAACCAACCTTCTACGTGACCGTCGATAGAGATGCCGTTGTCATCCCAGAACGCAATCAGTTTGCCAAGGCCTAGGGTACCCGCAAGCGAGCACGCTTCGTGAGAGATACCTTCCATCAGGCAGCCGTCGCCCATGAAAGCGTAAGTGTAGTGGTCAACGATATCGTGGCCGTCACGGTTGAACTGGGCTGCCATGGCTTTTTCTGCCATTGCCATACCCACCGCATTGGTGATGCCCTGGCCTAGTGGACCCGTTGTGGTTTCGATGCCCGGAGCGTAGCCGTACTCAGGGTGGCCCGGTGTTTTCGAGTGTAGTTGACGGAAGTTTTTCAGATCGTCAATTGATAGCTCGTAACCTGTTAGGTGAAGCAGCGAGTAAATCAGCATTGAACCGTGGCCGTTGGACAGCACGAAGCGGTCGCGGTCAGCCCACTCAGGGTTTTGCGGGTTGTGGTTCATGTGGTTGCGCCACAATACCTCGGCAATATCAGCCATACCCATAGGTGCACCCGGGTGACCAGAGTTTGCCTGCTGTACACCGTCCATGCTCAGGGCACGGATTGCATTTGCCAACACTTTACGTTCCATATTTGTATCCACTATGAAATTGTCTAAATCGAAAAAGGAAGAAAGCGGCAAATGGCCGCTTTCTAAAATTATATCTGTAGGATTACAGACGCTCTGCAATCATGGCTTCTAGTTTGCCCTGATCGATGGCGAAGTTACGGATACCTTCCGCTAGCTTTTCAACAGCCATTGCGTCTTGGTTGTGCTCCCATAGGAACTCTGCGTGCGTCATCGCCGCTGGGCGTTCTTTGATTTCTGTGGCAGGCGTTAGCTTCTGAACAACTTCGCCTTGCGCTTCTTCAAGTTCCTGAAGCAGCTGTGGGCTGATAGTTAGGCGGTCACATCCTGCAAGCTCAAGGATTTCACCTGTGTTGCGGAAGCTCGCACCCATTACCACTGTATTGTAATCGTGCTCTTTGTAGTAGGTGTAGATCTTGCTTACAGATAGCACGCCTGGATCTTCAGCTGCTTCAAAGTCACGGCCTTCTTTGGCTTTGTACCAGTCCATGATGCGGCCAACGAATGGCGAAATCAGGTAAACACCGGCTTCGGCACAGGCACGTGCCTGAGCAAATGAGAACAGAAGTGTCAGGTTACAGTTGATGCCTTCTTTTTCCAGAACCTCAGCCGCGCGGATACCTTCCCAAGTAGAAGCAAGTTTGATCAGGATACGGTCATTTGGAATGCCTGCATCGTTGTACATTTTGATCAACTGGCGGGCTTTGGCAATGCTGCCTTCTGTGTCGTAAGAAAGGCGTGCATCTACTTCGGTAGAAATACGGCCAGGAACTACGTTCAGGATTTCTTTACCGATGTTTACAGCCAGCATGTCACAGGTGTCTTGGATTTGTTGTTCTTTGTTGTCACTCTGTGCTTTGGCGTAAGCAATGGCTTGCTCGATTAGCGGGGCATATTCGGCAATTTGAGCCGCTTTCAGGATCAGGGATGGGTTGGTGGTCGCATCTTCCGGCTTGTACTTACTGATAGCTTCAATATCACCTGTATCAGCAACAACAGTAGTTAGCGCGCGCAGTTGTTCCAGTTTAGTACTCATATATTCCGACCTTATCCTCGTAGGGCATTGTTTCAATGCTAGCTAAAAAATCCTGCTGGCAAAGTTATAATTACGCTTTCTTAACCTTTCCGTATCAGACCAAAAACATGGCTAATGAGCGGATGGATCGCTTAAGAACAATTGATGCTTCGATAATTAGCGTTTTGGCATATTTTGTCAATCATAAAAGTGCTCAAACCGTGTTTTGATCTCAGTTTTATCCAGTTGCGGTGCTTGATGACCAATAATTCAGCTGTGCTCTCATCCTTGGAGGAATGGATGGAATGCTTTTGTGGTGAGCATATGATCGCGAGATGGAACATATGTTCGGTGTGGGCGTAATATAAGCAGGGTGGAGGACCGGTGAGTTGTTGCTTAGCGGTGGATATCTCTGTGTTGGCGATTTACCGGCGGAAACGAACGGCCCCGGGAGTGGCGATACTCCCGGGGCCGACTGCGGTAGGAAGGGTTACATGGTGACGCCGATGGAGAGGATGATGCAGTTTAGCGCAACAAAGAAGGCAACCAGCGGTGCGATAAATTTCAGCCAGGTCACATAAGGGATACGCGCAATTGCCAGACCGCCCATCAGTACACCGTAAGTTGGGGTTACAAACAAGACAGTACCAATTCCGCTCATAAACGCGGTAACGACTAATTCGCGGCCAGTGTTGGCAAAATCACTCAATGGAGCCAGGATAGGCATACTCATCACTGCCAGGCCGGAGGTAGACGGTACAATGAACGACAGCAGCATTTCAATGCCGTAGACGGTGTTGATAAACAGTACCGAGCTCTTGCCGGCAACAAGCCCTTCGGCATAGTTAAGAATGGTATCGGTGATATTGCCCGCTTCCATTACGACAACGATACCGCGTGCAACACCGACAATTAATGCAACCCCGATGAGATCGGCAGCGCCGGCGACAAATGAGTTAATCAGGTCATCTTCGCTCAGTCGGCCGACAATCCCGCACAGGATCCCCATGAAGATAAACAGGGTTGCCATCTCAGCCATCCACCAACCAAGGACGGATACACCGTATATCATGATAGCGAATGTCAGGATAAACAGTACCAGTACCGCTTGCTGCGGGCCGGTAAGCACCGGCAGGTTGCTGGTGGTGTCTTTGTTACCAAGAAAATGTTGCTCGTGATCATCGCGCAGGTGGGCAAGCAGCGATGACTCTGGATTGTTCTGAATCTTTTTGGCGTAGCGCATGACGTAGCCGATACCGACAACCAGAGCGATTGCCAGAATCGCGAAACGCAGCTCTACACCGCTGAGGAAGTCCACGCTGGCCGCGTTAGAGGCGATCACCGTACCAAACGGGTTGATAGTCGAGCCCAGGGTGCCGATCCCGGTACCCACGAAGATCACGGCAACGGCCACCAGAGGGTCAAAGCGTGCTGTCATGAAAATGGGGATAAGCAGACCGTAAAATGCCAGTGATTCCTCTGCCATACCGTAGGAGGTACCGCCGAGCGCGAACAGAACCATCAGGATCGGGATCATATAGATCTCTTTGCCTTTCAGGCGCACCATGATCCGCGCAATACCGGTATCAATTGCCCCGGTTTTGGTGACTATCCCTAAAAAGCCACCGACCATCAGGACAAAGAGGCTGACATCAATGGCCCCGATGACGCCGCTGATAGGATCATAGAAACCGGAAATGGGTGCCATTAGTGTGTCGAAAAAACCTTGCGGCGACGATTCAATGATTTGGAACGAGCCAGGTAAAGGGACTTCACGGCCGAGTTGTTCGTTCATCTCGCGGGTGTATTTCCCTGCTGGCAGTATGTAGGTCAGCATGGCAAAAAATGCTATCAAGAAGAATAGGATGGTAAATGTATTGGGAAACTTTTTAATTTTTAGCATGGTGCTTCCTTAGCAGGTTGTGGTTCGATCCTGCATTAGTTGGGTCGAAATTAAATGAAGCGTTTGGTGACGTATTCGGATGTCATGCATTGCAGGACACCCCCGTAAGAGAGTTCGAACTCGACCAGGCTGCCTGTGTGGTAGTCTGTTTTGCTGTCACTGATGTCGATGATCAGGTGGTCGCTACTGCCACCGATAACGATGATGTCTTTGTCTTTGGGGGTGATCTCGTTAATATCGACATCTTGTTTGCCGATTGCGCAAATGGCGCGTTTGCGTAATCCCCGGTCAACAAACTCAGGCTTGTTGCCAAAGGCATCGAGGGCGGTGGAATTGATCGGTACTGAAGGTTTTATTTTGAGCTCGACGATTTCGGCGGTGAGATCGAAAGTATCTTGCCGGGTGTTGGGGATTGGATCATCGTTTAAGCCAATCCCCATCAGGAGTGATGCCCCGAGCCTGAGCTGATTGATATCTTGTGGAAGCTGACCGTTGAGCATCAAAGGCAGAGCGGCCGAACTGGCGCCGGAGATGTACTTCAGCGTGATGCCTAGTTCAGATTCAATCTGCCTGGCGAGGCTGACCAGTTTGCTCTGGTTCTCTTCTGTGGGCTCCACTCCACCGTAGCAGGCGAGGTTGGTGCCGAGACCGACGACCTCTATGCCTGGCAGCGCCATCGCTTTGTGAGAAAGCGCGATCGTCTCTTCTTCATAGAACGCCCCTTCGCGGAGATCACCCAAGTCATGCATGAGGATAATCTGATGAGTTTTATGCTGCCTGACTGCCGCGTCAGACAGTGCCTCCAATGTCGTGAGTTCTGAGTTGAGGGAGATATCGGCATAATGCACCACATCGTCGGCCTCGCTGATGGCGGGTATTCTTAACAGCATTTTTTCCGCATCAAGTCGCTGGAGTTTTTTTAAATTGGCAATGCGTGAATCGGCCAGCAGGTGAATTCCGCCGTTGATAATTGCCTGTCCAACCTCCGGATAGGCGCAGGCCAGTTTGGTTACGCCAGCGGGGGAAACGCCGTAGCTGTGGCAGGCGGAAACCATATTCTGAGTATTTTTGGTGATCGTATTTAAATGAATATTAATGCAAGGGTAAGTGCTCATATTATTACCTTTAGGCAATATTGTTATTTGTTATTATTGAGCGCTATTTACAGGTGAATATAAATAATGAGTTTTGTATGGTTACTTTGAAAAATGACAATGTATTATTTTTGATGAAATAATATCCGCGGGATAAGTAATTTTATCCCACGGTAATAATAATTGTATTTAAAACACAGTTTGTTATTTGGATAGGAGGAGCGGTGATTGTTGCTGTTGGTGCGAAATGGTGATGGCACGAATTAATTCAGCGGCGGCCTTTGATAATTCTTTTGATTCAAGGGTGGTCAAATGAAATTTGGCAAAATACTCCAGAGAAGGGGCGTTAACTTTGACCATTTCTCCTCGCTGCGCCCAAATCGATGCGTAGTGATCTGGCAGATAACCAACAAAATTGCCGGATAGGATAAGATGGGCTGTGGCTTCCATGTTGGTACTGCAGGCAAGATGGAGCAGATCTTTGGTACCGCTAAGCGGTGTGATTTTGTGGGACAGACCACGCTCTACAACTGGAAACTGTCGGAGCTCCTGGGGAGTGATCTCCTTTGAGATAGCGAGTATTGGGTGGTCGGGTACGCAGTACAGGCACTGTCTTTCGCTAAACAAGTAGGTGTATTTTAAGCCGTCTTTGGGGACTTCGGAAGAGGTGATCCCTACTTCTGTTTTACCGTCAAGCAGCATCATCTCTATTTGGTAGGAATCCCAGATATCGGTGTTAATAGAGACTTTCGGGTGCTCACTACAAAAGCTCCTGATGGCTTGTTGGATTTTGCATTGCGGGTTGGTGGCAATGTTATCGGTTAAGGTTAGCTTTATATGGCCATGGAAAACATTTCTGATGTTATCGAGCTGCTCTTCAAAATGGACAATATTATCAAATAGTTCTTGGCATAGCTGGTAAACCTTGAGGCCATCATGGGTAAGACGAAAGCCTCTGCGTCCCCGGTGGCAGAGCGTCATTCCGAGCCGGGTCTCCAGATCGTTCATTCGGGTGCTAATTGTTGATGGGTGCATATTTAATTTAAATTGTGCAGCGGAAAAACCACCTGAATCAACGATTGTCGTAAATAAGTGGAGGAGTTTAATGTCAACGTCATTAATTTTTCGCATCTCATATTCTCATTTTTATTATTGGTTTTAATATTCAAGCCAAATAGGTGCACAACAGAAAAGTAATAACCTGTCATGAATAAACGGGTTGTTGTGCGATGCCATTAAACCGGAAGAATAATGGCACTGCGTTATCAAGTGGTGAGGGCTATCTGATAGTGAATCTCTTCAATCAGCAGCGATAATCGCTGTTCGAGCAATGAAAGAACCTCATCTGAAGGGGGGATGCCGGCCTTGATATTCTTTTCGACCGCTGCTGCAGTTTGCTGTACATAGATGGCACCGATGCTGCCTGATGCCCCTTTCAGTGAGTGGCTAATCAATAGCGCTGAATCAAAATCTTGCTCAACCAGGGCTTGCCTTAACTTTTCCATATCCAGGTTATGCTCGTCGGCAAACATCTGCAGGAACAGGCATACGATATCGTGGTCGTCGTCCATCATCTCTAGCAGGCTTGTCAGGTCGATTTGCTTAAAGCTGTCTGGATTAAGGTTGCCCACGCCGTTTGTTGGCTGACTGCTGTCGCGGGGGGAAGCTGCTTCATGGGGAAGGGCCTGCCCCTCAGCTTCCAGATCCGAGCGTAGCCGAGCCATATGGGTGATCTTGCTCTTAAAACGCTGCAGGGCATCGACTAACTTTCTTTCATCTAGTGGTTTGGTAAGCATACAGTCCACGCCGGCCTTGAGCATATTGCGCTGGGTTTCGGCAAACACATCGGCGGTACAGGCAAAGATCGGCGTATGGCTGGCCGGAGGGGGCAGTTTACGGATCCGCTGGGTCGCCTCGATACCATCCATGACAGGCATATGGTTATCCATCAAAATCAGATCAAAGGCCTGGTTTTCGAGGATTTTCAGGGCTTCGGCACCGTTCTCGGCTGTGGATGTTATAAATCCTCGCTGCTTGAGGAAGCTTTCGATGATCAGCACATTGAGATGGTTATCCTCCACAATCAAGACGTTTAAATTGGCGAAGTCCTGACTGTCAACGCTGATATCACTGTTCTCGTCGCTGGTGTAATGGCCCGGTTGCAAAACGAGATCGACCCGGAAAGCGGAGCCAACGCCCTGCTCGCTGGAAACCGAGACATTCCCTCGCATTAGCTGGGCCAGCTGCTTAACGATACTCAGACCCAACCCCGTTCCGCCAAAACGGCGGCTGGTTGAGGCTTCGGCTTGGGCAAACGGGTCAAAGATGAGCCCGATTCGGTCGGCTGGGATCCCTATACCAGTATCGGAGACCTGGATATGGAGGTACTGGTCGCCACTCGATTCGCCTGCGGTTATGGACAAGGATACTGTCACCTTGCCTTTTTCGGTGAACTTAATGGCATTGCTAATAAGGTTAAACAACACTTGCCTGATCCGAGCCTTGTCGGCATAGAACCACTGGCGGCGGTCGAAGTCGCAATAGATATCAAATTCAATGCCTTTCTCCTTGGCAAGGGAGTGGTAGGTGCTCTCTATTGCCCCGACGAGGTCCGTAAAGCAAAAATGGGTCGGGTTGAGTTTCAACTGGCCCTGTTCAATCTTGGAGAAATCCAAAATATCATTCAGCAGTGCCATCATATGCTTGCCGGACTCCAGCAGGGTGCGCAAATGTTGCTCCTGCTCTTTGCTGAGATCAGTTTTGAGCAGTAGCTGTGAGAGACCCAGCATCCCGTTCATCGGGGTTCGGATTTCATGGGATAGGTTAGCCAGGAACACCGATTTTGCTCTATCGGCGGATTCAGCTTTGTGCAGGGCTTGGTTTAGGCGCTGGGTATCGTGGGCGATTTTGTTGGCCCCTTGGTTGAGTGCATCGTGCAGGACTTTGAACTCATATGGCCCCTTGAAGTTGTTCTGCCGGCTATAGTTACCGAGTTTGAACTGGGCCGCGAACCGGGTCAGGGACGCGATGGGTGCCGTGATGTGCTTTGTTAGCATCAGGGACAACACGACGACGATACCTGCTGTGATCAGCAGGGCCAGCATGAAGTACTGCTGCAGGTAGTCAATGGTTGCCGTGACAGTGTGTTTGGGGGTGATCGAAGCGAGGTACCAGTTTGTCCGACCCGGCAGTTTGACGTTGAGCGGAGCCAGAGTTGTGACCATGGCGTGGCCCTGGCGGTTGGTAAAACTGTTCATGTCGATTGAATGTTGTCGGCCCGTTGCCGTGCGCAGCTGGGAAAGCGGCAACTGCTGATGGACATACGCTTTGAAGTCATCGAATATGGCCAGGTCTTGGCCTTGGTGGCGGCCGGAGAGGATGATTTCTGCCTTGTCGTTGATCAGCATGATGTAGTCGCTGTTGCTGATCTGCTCGCCGAGGAAGGTTAGCTGGGTATTGAGCTCGTTGAGTTGGTAGCGAATCAGCAGATAGTTTTCGTGCTCATCATCGGTGTGGTGCTGATGCGTTACTGAACTGATGATATAGAGGTACGCGGTGTTGTTGCTGTACTGCACCTGTGAGACCAGAAGCGATGCCCTGCCATTGCTCAGGGTCGCCAGCTGGCGGTGAATATCTTCCAGTCCGGCTTGTTCCAGGGTGCGGGTTAGTCCCGTTGGCTGGGTCTCGGCAGAGCTGGCGATAACGGTTAATGTCTCTTGGTGTCTCTTTAGCAGGTCTAGTTGGCTGAAGCTAGGGTCAACTGAAGACAGTTCTTTGAGATAGTTGCTGATAAACGTCTGCTGGCCTGGTAGCAGTGTCTCATCGCGGGCAAGGAGCGGGAGCTCAAACACCGGAGAGCTGGCCAGTTTACGGATACTGAGCAGGCGCTGAGCAAGAATGTCATCGAGGTTGTGCGCAGCAAGTGCAGTGCGGCTACTCAAGCCTTTGGCGATTTGCTCGGTCGCTACCGTTATTAGCTTATCGCTGCTGAGCCAGTTGTAGATAAAGGCTGGCACGATGCCAATAAACAGCATACTCCCAAGTAAGATTGGCTTAATTCTATTTGGTATCATCCGTGAAAATCCATCTCGTTACAGCTTATAACACGCTTTGTAACGAGTGTGATATATCTTCCATGAATTGATCAACTGCAACCGTGAAGCGAGGGGGAGAAATTGGATCTCCCCGTCATTATTTGCTTGGTTGGCCTAACCGACCAAGAAAAATTAGCTAAGCAGTTGCTCGAGGGTTAGAGGAGTTGCCACCAGGCCCATGCGTTGGGCTGGGGTAATGCCGTCTTTATCTTGGTGGCACAGGTTATGCCATGCACGGTAAATATCCAACAGAGGCAAAAGACCACCTGGCCGAAGTTTACGGCGCGGCTCGTTTATGAAGTGACTGAAATGATCTTGGAAGCGCTGTTGGTAGCGAGTTATCTCTTTGTGGGTGGCAATTTCAAGCCATTTCCCTTCATCGCCTTTTGCGCCGCCTAGATGACAGATCCCTTTGCTGATCTCTTGGTGGCGTGTGAATGCCCAGCGATCACGCCACCACCCCATCAGCACGATGTCAATCCGGCCTGCCGGTTGACCGTGTTGCCAGTTAGGATCCGTTTCAACATAGATCGGGTGTATGGTTTTGTCCTTGATGCGGTCACTAAAAATGGAGATGCAGGCCGAGCGTAACAAGGTTTCCTGCGGCATATAAATGGCCAGTTCTTTGTTCTCACTCAGCATCTGCTGCAGGTGCATATAGTGGGCATAGACCGTGTATTGCGGCCTGATCAAGCAGCCTTTGGACGGATAGTTCAGTCGAGGCTTGCTCGAAAGGGGGTCCTCAAAATTGGGGCGCGCCATGATCTGCCGGTAAACGGCATCGATGTGGGCCAGCAAGCCTTGCGGCTGCGGTGGCTGGGCCTCGATCAGTTGCGCTGGAGGGGCTGCCATAAAACGTGCCCCGTCGGTGTAGGGGTCATGCCACTCGCTGCGCTCTTCGTGCTCATCGGGCTGGTAATTGATGTCCTGGGCCAGTACATACCCTGACTCGGCTTCGCAGCTGGCTACCCAGAGTACACCGTTTTCACTATTGGGCTGTAACTCACTGATATTGGATGCGAGAGCAAGCTGGGGGGCATTTTTGACCAAACGAGCATCGAACATCGCCAGCTGGCGGCGACAGCGGCTGGCAATATGTGTCAGCTGATCGTAGAACGATTTGGGATTCATATTCAGGCGACGGCAGATATCCCTGACAGGATAGCCAGTAAATAGCATCGCCAATAATTTCTGCTGGATTTGATTCTTGCCATTGAATCCCGACCAACGATCCACAAAGGTGGCATGGCAGCATTTACAGCGATAGCGCTGGCGGTCACCACTAAAGCCAAAAGCATGGTATAGGTGGCGATGGGTCAGTACCGGTAGCCCGTGGTTTTCACACTCAGGGTTGCTACATGCCGGCATCCCGCTGTTTTGCTGTTGCTTAAGACGCAGGGCTTCTTCGACCACGTCATGGTTATTGATGATCGGAGGGAAAGCCCCACACTCTTTACAAACCAGCATAGGTTTGTTGGGGTTGTTACGTTGAAGGACGTAATTATGCGTGTCGATCGAACCGAAATTGCTGCAGCTGACGGTTTTACAATGATTAAGTTGATGACCGCTGCAGGCTTGCGGGAGTAATGAATCGTGGTTGTCGATACGGCGTGTATTCATCATGTCAGCCTAACCTTATCCATGGGCTTAAGCAACAAGCGCGTTATGTATAATTATTGGCAGGGGAGAGAGCCCTTTAGGGGGGTGGTACAGAGCAGGTTTCCCTGCTCTGTACCATTAGTGTCTACAACAGACCTTGTCTAGCAACCTACGCCGGCCTTCTATGGAGAGTGCCATTCAAATTGTGTAAGACGCCACATTTTACAAAATTTTGAGCTGCGAGATAGCAAGGCAAAGCAATACTGTAGAGACTAATAATTCTCACTGTCTGTCATACCAATACCATCTGGTCAGATGGTATTGGTATGAGTGCATCCCCAAACAACTTGAAGTTACTTGGACATACAATAAGGCGTGGCCGATGAATCGGGGGTACACCGGCCACAGGTAGGTTCGTTACAGCTTGATTGCCGTTTCCAGTGCAACGTTCATCATCTGTGCAAAGGATTTTTGGCGATCGTCTGAGCTTAGTTTTTCACCACGCTTGATATGGTCTGAAACCGTTAGGATAGTCAGGGCCTTGGCGCCTAGTTCAGCCGCCACACCGTAGATACCCGCAGCTTCCATATCAACACCCAGCATGCCCAGTTTTTCCATCTTGTCGAACAGGTCAGCTTCTGGGCTGTAGAACAGATCGGCAGAGAAAACGTTACCCACACGAACAGGAACATTCTGTGCGCGTGCTTCGTTAACAGCGGTCTCTAGCAGGCCAAAGTCAGCGATGGCGGCAAAGTCGTGGTTGTTGAAGCGAATACGGTTAACTTTAGAGTCTGTTGACGCGCCCATACCAATGATGACATCCATCAGTTTAACGTCGTCGTGTACAGCCCCACAGCTACCTACACGGATGATGTTCTTAACACCAAACTCTTTAATCAGCTCGTGTACGTAGATAGAGCATGACGGGATACCCATACCGTGACCCATTACAGAGACACGCTGGCCTTTGTATGTACCGGTGTAACCGAACATATTGCGAACGTCACAAACAAGTTGAACGTCTTCAAGGTAATTTTCAGCAATGAATTTCGCACGAAGCGGATCGCCCGGCATCAGGACTGTTTCTGCAAAATCACCAAGTTCAGCATTGATATGTGGGGTAGCCATAATTCACTCCAGGTATGTTGTTTGTACGTTATAGTTTCGTTGTGTCGTTTCTATTCAATTGCGTATCAAGAGAAGAAACGCTCAACGATGCTTTGGTAGGCAATGCCACCAAGGTAAACACCGACGATTCCCATAATGCCTGGTAGCACCGGTGGCGCAGGCAGCGGAAGTTTAATGGCCGAGAAAAATAGACCAACAATTAATCCTGCAAAAATTGCAAGCAGAATCTCATTCATGTGTTTACCCTCTATGTTCATTGTGTATTACGACGTCGTTGGCTGCTCTTTTGGCGCCTTAGTTAGCGTTGTCGTTTTGATGGCTAAAGTGTAAGCAAGGATGTCCGCAAATCTCGCGATCATGATCACACTTTATTGAGCTGTTAGTCAAAAACACACCATTGATTACCAAATCTGTTGAAAGGGTGAGGGGTATCGTTTGCGTGAATGTTGGAAAGATAACATAAAGTGGAATTAAAAATGATGCTTAAGTTTCTGAAAATTGACGTTTTATGTGTGCTTATGGTGTTTGGTGACAAGTGAGGAAACAGACTGAAACAGTGTGAGCAAAAACGTGATGTTGTAATGGATTTCATTGGGGCTAAAGTCAAAATCTGCTACGGATCCCCCGTTTTTTGTTTAATTCGCCACCCTACCTGACTTAGTGCCAGCCTAATTAATTACTCGGAGGATCCCCTTTCTGGGTCTTCGAAGCCGAAGGCCGGCGATAAATTGTTTTACCTTGCTTGATTGTTTCGACAACCTTGATATCTCTAATCAAACCGGGGGCAATTGCCATCGGGTTTTCTGAGAGGATCACTGCATCCGCAAGCTTGCCGGGCACCAACTCTCCCTTGGTCTCATCTTCAAAAAACTGGAAAGCCGCGTGTTTGATCATGGTCGTCAATGCTTCCAATGCCGAGAGACGCAATCCGCTACCGATGATTTCTCCCTCTTTGGTCACCCGGTTAACGGCGGACCAGAGGACAAAAGTGGTGTTGAATGCATTGGGGCCCGGCAAACAGATGTTGCTGGCGGGTAAATCATCCTCTAGGGCTTGCTTGAGCGGGCTTTGCCCGTTTGCCCGGCTGAGGCCGAGCTTATCGACATCGTCCTCCCCGTCCTGATAGATGTTGCTGGTGTCAAAGCAGCCGATCAGTCCCAGTTTTGCATATTGCTGTATTTGGCTATTGCGCATAAAACGCGACATAACCACGACATGGCGTTGGTCCTGCCCGGCATTGATTTTGAGGTCATAGCTTGCTTGGATAATGGCGTCGATAGCAGCATCGCCCATAGCATGGATGAACAGCTGGTGCTCATATTCGACCGCCTGCTGAAAGAGTGCATGAAACTGGCTGAAAGGCATTAATGGTTCACTGCGCCAGTTAGGTTCGGGCAATCCGGGATTCTCTTGGTAGGGATAGGCCATCCATGCGGAATAATCGTTGGTGGAGCCATCCAGTGCGAGTGAGAAGCCGGCAACCTTGAGCCGGTTGTTGTATTGGCCAAACTTGATCTGACCGCTGCCGGCCAAAGCCTCCAGCTCGCTGGCGCTGGGGATCGCAATTATGTCCAGCGTCAGCTTATTTGCGTTTGCCTGGTTGAGCAGGGCTTCGAGCGCTTTTCGGTCGATACCGATATCCACCAAGGTCGTGATGCCCTGGCTGGCATAGGCAGCCAGAGTTTGCTCAATGTTCCCGGTCTGCTCGAGCAATTGAGAAAACTGGCTGTTGCCGGCAAAAAATCCCGGGATCATGGTCTGGCCGTCTAGATCGATTACCTCGGTGATGTCGCCTTGGTGGCGCATGACTCCGATCCGTGTACCTATCGCCTGAACCTTGCCGTTTTTAAAGGCAATGGCTGTGACTTTCTGCGAGTGCGGTGACAGAGTGAGAATATTGCCGTTGAAATAAATGGTATCGGCGTCCGGCGTATCGTCCATGCTGTCACAGGCAACCAAGGCAACCAAGGCAACCAAGGCAAGCAGACTGGCTGCGGCGACATAGCGCTTGAGTTCTTTGAGCATGGTAGTGGGCATGAGCGAGGCATACTCCGACGAGAGGTAAATGAAGAGCCAGTTGTTTGAGTATAGGCTTGGTTGAGCCGCTGCACGGAAAACAACAATGGGATTGGTAATTTGCAGCAATTCGCACTACCCATAATAAGGATGCGGTGAGTTTATTTTCGAAGGACAGGAAGCATGAAAAGAATAGGGCTAGTGGTAACGTTATTACTCTGCGCAGCACCCGCCTCGGCAGACTTGTTGGGTTTCTCCGTCGGTGCGACTGTTGGTGGCGCCAGGGTGGAATACCAAGGCAATGACGATACGGGCGTCGAGTATGGCATTAACGGTGCTTATCATATTAACGATATTTTCAGTATCAATGCTAGTGTGGTTCAGGGCAGCGCCGATGTCGATGCACCTAACCAACGGGCAAAAAACGAAATTGACTACACGGCGTTTCCGTTGACGCTACGGGCGGACTTGCCTTTGGTGATCGGTAGCGTATACGGCAAGCTTGGTACCAATTACTACGATTATGATGTTGACCAGTCAGGCCAGCCCAGAGAAAGTGACGATGGTTGGGGGTTTGCGGGTGGGGCGGGAGTGGTTTTTACCATGCTGCCGTTTATCGATCTGTCGCTGAATTATGAATATCGCGATATGGGCGATGTAACCAACAATTCTATCCTGTTCGGGATCAGTGCCGGCTTGTAGTCAGTTGGCTTTCCACACTGGTTATGTTGCCAGTATGGAATAGGGCATCTTTTGGGCTTGGCGGGAACTTCTTAAAGTGCAGGTTTGGCATAACTGATAGATAACATGACAAAAGGGATTTGATCTTATCGCATTGTGGTGCTTTTGACCGGTTATTCAAAACAAGATTCTGATCACCATAAGCATGGACGTTTTTTTATACAATGAGGTCAGTCCAGATAACACCCCCGGAGGTGCCCGATGAGCAACTACGAGCATTACCAATCCACGGTTGAGCAGGTATACCGGGCTATTATGCGAAAAGTCGCGAAACCCTGGCATATTGAATATCTTCCTTCGATGGAAAACTGCCAGCAGGCGCTGAAATTAGTATCCCCGAAAGGCACTATTTGCCAACGCCTAACCCTACCCACTTCATCCGCCCAGCAGTGCTGGCCCAATCAAAGTGATGTCAGCCTGCATATTACCGATTTCGTGGTAAGGGGGGCCGCTCGCCTCGCTCCGCTTCGCCAGAGTGCTTTTCGCAATAATTTTCCGTATTGGTTGGAAACCTGTATCCAGCAACTGCACGCATTGTGTGACGTAAAAGAAAAGCTGCTAGATATCGTGAGCAATGTACGCTTTCCTTTCCCCAGCCAAGTAAATATAGAAGGTAACTATCTGCCTTGTTGGGTGTGGAGTGAAGATCAGGGTTACATGGCAGTGTCAGTTGTCGACCGCCGCACCGGACGCTTTTCTGGAGTAAGGCATGTCGAGTCTGGGCAGTTGATAGACCAAGAGCGTTGGTTAGGTGCGCAGGTTATTGACTCGGTAGAAGAGTCGATCGATACCATAGACCACTACGTCAATGAGTTGATTCAATCGCAGAAGAAGGTGGAGTTTGAAGAGCCAAGCTTGGCCGATGCCATCAATAACCCGTGTGCTGCGACGTTAAGCCCGGTAGCCAGTGTGGCGCTGACGATGGCGGTCGTCGCCGGATTCTTCATCACCTTTAAATGGCTACTCGGCTTTTAGCTGGGCCTGCTGTTTGCTAGATCCTGCCCGCGTTATTCCTGGTTATCATCAGGATGCGCGGGTTTTTTGTGGGTATTGCTCACCCCTAGCTGGTCGCTGGGCGATAGGCCGTGAAGTTGCTTGGGTCTGGCCGGGGTTTGCGCTAAAATCGCCAGCGCAATGATCGGGGTAGGAATATCAGCATGCATAATTTGACGTTGCTTTCTGAAGCAGAAAAAAATCGGGTGGAACTGGATAAGCAGGCCGCTTATTCCGTTTGGCAAGTGAAGAACGGCAAGAAAGGCTATGAGGTATTCGCCGAGGTCGCGGGGAATATCGATGACGACGATGAACGTGAGTTTTTTGAACAGGCAGTCGCGAAGTACAAGATTAAGATGGGCGTTGCATAAACACTAGTGGCAGGTTGTTGCTATGGTTGTCATTTTTATCTATTCAGATCATGATTATTAGGCGCAGTACGCGCCTTTTTTGATTCAGTTTGATATGTTAGCGAACTGGTTTGTATTTGGCGCTAATATATTGCTTTTCGGCATATTATTGCCATGAAGAGTGTATAGTCATGCTTGGGGGTTCCCTTGCTAGGGCAGAAGGAAGATGTAATGAGCACAAGCAAGAAGGTTCTTGTTGTTGATGATGATCAGGAAATTCGTGAGTTGCTGGACGAATACCTTACCAAGGCAGGGTTCACGGTCGTAACCGCTGCCGAAGGGGAGGAAATGAAACGCCGTCTTGCGATGGGGACACCTGATCTGATCTTGCTGGACGTGATGATGCCGGGGGATGATGGTTTTACCCTGTGCCAATACATCCGTAAAACGTCTGATGTGCCGATTATTATGCTGACTGCCGTATCAGATGAAATGGACCAAATCATCGGCCTTGAGCTTGGGGCGGATGATTATATTGCCAAGCCGTTTAGTCCTCGCCAGCTGATGGCACGGATCAAAGCGCTACTGCGCCGCGTTAAGCCAACCGAAGCCCAGCAGATGCCGTCTGCCCCCAAGGCGATTAGGTTTGCCAACTGGCGCCTGGATACGGCCGCCCAGCGTCTGTACGATCTGGATAAAGAGAAAGATTACGAGCTTAGCGGCAGTGATTTTGCCTTGTTGATGCTGTTTTTGACGCGTCCGAACGAAGTGCTGGATCGTGATACGATCTCTTTTGCAACCCGTGGCCGCGAGGCGACCCCGTCGGCGCGCAGTATTGACGTGCAACTTAGCCGGTTGCGCCAGCGGTTGGGGGATAAGGGTACTCAGCAGCGCTTGATCAAGACAATCCGCGGCAATGGTTACTCATTCAATGCCGAGGTCACCTACGAGGAATAAACAACCTCGCACAGCTTGTGGTTTTAACTATGAATATTCGAAAGTGGTGGCCAAAGTCCCTGTTGGCCCGCACGCTTTGGTTTACCCTGCTGGCAGTGTTTCTTGCCCAGGTTATCGCAACCAGTATTTGGTATGGGCAGTCGAAGCAACGTGATTTGGAAGGCCTGGAGTCGGCCTCGGCCAGCATGGCCAATATGTTTGCCTCGACAGTGACCTTCTTCCAGTCCCTGCCCCTGGAGTACCGCCATATTGTGCTCGATCAGCTGCGCAATATGGGGGGGACCCGCTTTTTCGTTTCCTTCAACCAAGAAGAAATATTGATTGACCCCATTCCGGACTCGCTGATGAAGCGGACCGCGGTCGGGGCCTTTGAAGAAGTGCTCAGTGAAAAGCTCCCCCGGTTGGATGTGATCCGGGTGGAGTTTTCCCGTCCCGAAACCTTACATGTTTTGAAAAATGATATCTTGCTCAGCGATCTGCCTCGCTCTTGGGCGCACTATACCCTGAGCCTCGAGCCGTTCAACCCGCCGATTTTGGTGGTGCAGCTTGAGTTGGCAGAAAATGAGTGGCTGTATATCGCCGCCTTGTTGCCAGCACCTTATGTGACCTTGGAAGACGAAATTATCACAGGCCAGCAATTGGTGTTTATGGTGTTCATGACTGCATTGCTGCTGGTGTTCACTTTCCTGATGATCCGGCGTCAGACCAAGCCGCTTAAGCGCCTTGCTTATGCGGCCAATGCTATGAGCTTTGATATCTACCAGCCGCCGCTTAAAGAGGAGGGGGCGACGGAATTGGTGACGGCGACACGGGCATTCAACCGGATGCAGTCGCGGGTACAGCGCTACATCGATGATCGCGAGCACCTGTTTTCGTCTATTTCACATGATTTGAAAACACCGATCACCCGGTTGAGACTGCGTGCCGAACTGATTGATGACGATGCCAAAGTAGAGAAGTTCAATCGCGACCTCGATGAGCTGGAGATGATGGTCAAAGGGGCTTTGCAGACGGTGAAGGATACCGACTTGCATGAGAACCTGGCCCAAGTCGATTTGAAGGAGATGCTTTTTAGCATCGCGGAGCGCCACAACCAGCACCAGGTCAAGGTGACCATCCCGGCAACGAAAATAGCCCCGCTGATGGGGAAGCCGCTGGCCTTGAAGCGCTGCTTTAGCAACCTGATTGACAACGGGGTCAAGTATGGCGGAGAGGTGCGGCTGATCATCGTTGATGAGAAAGACTCGCTGATCCTTATCATCAAAGATAAAGGCCCGGGTATTCCCAATGAGTCCCTTGAAGCCGTGTTCGAACCTTACGTACGGGTGGCGAAGGATGAGGAAGGGCATGGTTTGGGGCTGGGTATTGCTCGCAATATCATCCATGCCCATGGTGGTGATATGGCCATCCATAACGCGGTAGATGGCGGGCTGGAAGTGAAAGTCTATATTCCCCGCTTGTTGAAAGAAGATTAAGGCAATGAACACGAAACACACCTTGATAACGGCTTTGTTGATGCTGGCCAGTGGTGCGGCTTCTGCTGGAGAAGTGGAGGTCTTGCACTGGTGGACATCAGGGGGCGAAGCACGATCAGTCTCCCTATTGAAGGATAAGATCCAGGCTCAGGGCAACCACTGGAAAGATTTTGCCATTGCCGGTGGTGGTGGCGAAAGCGCGATGACAGTGCTGAAAACCCGTGCCGTTTCGGGCAACCCGCCTTCAGCGGCGCAGATCAAAGGTCATGATATTCAGGAGTGGGGGCGGCTCGGCTTCCTGACGGATCTGAATGATGTGGCAAGTACCGATCATTGGTCGCAGATCCTGCCGCCTGTTGCCCGCCAGATCATGATGTACGGCGACAGTTACGTCGCTGTGCCGGTCAATATTCACCGGGTAAATTGGCTATGGGCGAACCCCAAGGTGTTTGCCAAGGTGGGGGTGGATTTGCCGACATCGCTTGATGAGTTTTTTGCCGCCGCGGACAAAATCCAGCAGGCCGGATATGTCCCGCTGGCCCATGGTGGTCAGCCGTGGCAAAACGTGACCCTGTTTGAAGCCGTAGCCTTGGCGGTGCTGGGGCCTGAGGATTACCAGCGTGCGTTTGTTGAACTGGATATGTCAGTCCTTGGCGGCGATAAGATGGTCGCTGTCTTCACCCAGTTTCGCCGGATGCGAGATTATGTCGGCGCCAGTTACCGGGGCCGTGACTGGAGTACGGCGACAGCCATGGTGAGCAGCGGCGAAGCGGCGATGCAAATCATGGGGGACTGGGCCAAAGGGGAGTTCGAGGCTGACGGCAAAGAGCCAGGCCGGGATTACTTGTGTATGGCAGCGCCGGGCACACAGGGGTTATTTACCTACAATATCGACAGTTTTGCCTTCTTCAAGCTTACCGATGCAGCCAACAGCCAAGCTCAGAAGGACTTAGCCCGGGCAATCCTGGATAAGGAGTTCCAGTCGTCGTTCAATCTCAGCAAAGGCTCGATCCCGGTCAGGATGGATATGGACTTGGCCGAGTTTGACCAGTGCGCCAAAGATTCGCTGGTGGTGTTCAAGCAAAGCAGCCAGTCTGGTGGCTTGGTACCGAGTGTCTCGCAGGGGCTGGCGACAACCAGCTATGTACAGGCCGCGATATTTGATGTGGTAAGCAATTTCTTCAATGCCAAAACAGCTGATCCCGAGCAAGCGGTTGATCGCTTGGCACGGGCGGTGAAATCTGCCATGTAGTGGTTTGATGGATAGGCTGATTTCTCTCAAGGGTTGCTGTATTGGCAACCCTTTTTTGTAATCGAAACAGCCTTCCTCTTTAAGTTTTATATACTTATATCCAAGTAACTCCAAGTTGCATGACTGCGCGCGATTAGCTCGGCTGTCAGGCAAGGCCGCGATAAGTTGATCTGGCGGCGTCAATATAAAAATCGTATGCAAACATCAGGAAGGAGCCAGGATGTAGAAGGTTTGAGCAAGGCCCGCGCTTGATGGGGTTTCTGAGTGTGGCCTGTTTTAACAAGGGGAGAGCAATGAAATTATTGTTTTTAGTCCGTCACGGTAAATCTCAATGGGGTGACCCCACCTTGGATGATCACGAGCGTCCTCTCAACAACCGTGGCCTGAAAAATATTCCCAAAATGATCCACCGCTTGAATGGCTGGCAGCAGGGCCCGCAGCTAATTGTCACCAGTTCTGCGCTGCGTGCCGCCCAAACGGCCTATTTGTTTGCACAGGGGCTGGAGTGTGCCCCCAAGCTCGAATCAAACCCTAAGGTTTATACCGAGTCGGCATTTGAACTGATGGATATCATCCACGAGAGCAGTGATGTGGTCGATCGCTTGATGCTGGTGGGCCATAACCCGGCCATTACCATGCTCGCGCAAATGTTCGGCTTCAAAGGTGACAACATCCCCACCTGTGGTGTGGCAGTGTTTGGTTTCGAGGTTGATTGCTGGCAGGCCATTGCCGAAGAGCAGGGAACCTTGTTCTATTATGATTACCCCAAGCGGCCCCGGCCAGATAGCACGTCGAAAGATATCGGGTGATTGATTAGTAAGTCGTTTGGCTGGATTTTGCTGAAACTATAACCATACAGTTATTGTGGGGTTTACAGCCTTGTGAATGCTGTATATCATACGCCGCACTTACGGAGAGATGGCTGAGTGGTTGAAAGCACCGGTCTTGAAAACCGGCATACGTTAATAGCGTATCTAGGGTTCAAATCCCTATCTCTCCGCCACATTCAAAGGCCTTGTCGCAAGACAAGGCCTTTTTCGTACGCATTGAGTTCTGAGTAAGGGATTTGAATCAAATCCACCATACCTAAAGCGCTCCGCCACATTCAAAAAAAGCCAGCTTAATGCACCGCCCCCTCACGCTGTAATCATCCATTTTTGAGAAGCTAGCCGACCAAAGCGGACTTTTGTCCTGAAAATTTCCTCTTCCTCCTCACTATGATGGCGCCATCAGAACGAAAGAGGAAACAATGATGACTGCTCATATCGCAGGTTCTGCAGAAGATTTTGCTTCAACCGTAATCATGCCGGGCGATCCGCTACGCGCTAAATACATAGCTGAAACTTACCTCGAAGATGCCAAGCTGGTGACGGATATCCGCAACATGCTTGGCTATACCGGCTACTACAAAGGCCAGCGTATCTCTGTCATGGGCCACGGCATGGGTATTCCCTCGATGGTGCTATACGGCCACGAACTCATCAATGACTTCGGCGTCAAACGCATCATCCGTATCGGTAGCGTGGGCGCAACGCAGAAAGATGTACACATGCGCGATGTGATTCTGGCCCAGGCGGCAGGCACCGACTCTCCGACCAACGCCAAGCGCAGCAGCGGTTACCACATGGCGACGTCGGCAACCTTTGAACTGCTGCACAATGCCTACCTGTCAGCGACAGAGAAGGGCATTGATGTCAAAGTCGGTAACGTGTTTACTGGTGATCTTTATTACGATCCAGATGAAGATCTGATCCCGGCCCTGGAGCGCTTCGGGGTACTGGGTGTCGATATGGAAGTGGCGGGTCTGTACGGCCTTGCGCACCAGCATGGCATCGAGTCGCTGGCGATCCTCACTGTGTCTGACCATTGCATCACGGGCGAAGAGACCACGGCGGAAGAGCGCCAGCTGTCGTTCAATAACATGATTGAAATTGCGCTGGAAACCGCAATTAAGGCTTAACCCTACACTGAGGGCCGGCAGGTTCGGCTCTCCATGATTTTATGAACATCTCCTCAATGAGCCCTTGGAGTGAGCAATGAATAATAAAATGACACTCACCGTGATTAGCTTCCTCGCCAACTTCATTATGGCAGGCTTCGCCACCCAGTTCGGCATGCTGATCCAACCTATCGCCGATGCATTCGGCGCCAATGTAAACGAAGTCGCATCGATTTTCTCGCTGCTAAACGGGGGGGCACTGGCCGGTACCATTGCGGCTTTCTTCCTGATTGAAAAGATAGGCATCAAGCGTATCACTGTCCTGTGCTACGGCGCGATTGCACTGGCCGCTTTGAGTTTATACGCAGCACCCTCGCTATTTATCGTAATGCTCTGCATGACAGTGATCGGTTTTTGTGGCGGCGTCGGTCTTTGTATTGCAGGTACTATCGTGGTGTCGGTATGGAAAGACAAAATCCAAAGCACGATCCTAGTCGTGCAGGATGCCACCTTTAACATTGCCGGTGTCGTGTTCCCGATGATCACCACCTATGCATTGACCAACGCAATGAACTGGAGCATCAGCTACCTCAGCGTCGGGGTTGTGGCTCTGGCGACCATGTTTGTTGCCCTACTGACAAACTTCAACCAATGCAGCGGTGACAGCAGCACAGAGCAAGAAGCGAAATCAGAATGGAACTTCGGCATCATCAGTGGCGGTGTGGGCCTGTTCCTTGGCATGCTGGCGCTGTATACCTTCCTGACATGGGCTCCGATGTTCGTGCAGACGAAATTCGATATCCCATTCGAGCAAGCTGGCAATATCATCACGCAATACTGGTCGGCGGCACTGATCGGTGCACTGGTTTCGACTGTGATTGTGTCCCGGGTGAAGATCCAATATTTCCTGCTGACCATCATTTCTGTCGCGATGGTGCTGACCGGCGTTATCGTTGTCACGGAGAAGCTGGAGTTGATCTCTTACCTCACATACGGCTACGGCTTTGCCTGTGCGGCGCTGTACAACGCATTTATCGCTTATGGTGTGTCTTTCGTACGTAATGCAACTAGCAAAAACGTTTCTTACATCTTGATCAGCGGCAGTGCCGGTGCAATGTTTAGCCCGGCAATCAGCTCGGTCATGGAGAGCGTGGTCGGTCTACAAACGGTAATGTACTCGATTCCGGTGATTTACGCGGTGATTGTTGCCATGCTGGTGGCTTCGGTGAAATACAAAACCGCCGACGCGAGCCAAGCGCAAGCGGCCTAACCGTCTTTAAAGATTATCAAACCGGCAAAAGGTCTGCGTGGTGCAGGCCTTTTTCTTTGCCGTTCAACTGGAATACTAGCCCTCAACGAACGCGCGCAAGCCGTCTAAATCAAGAATGCGTAACCCTTTCTTTTCCTTGGCGATAAAGCCTCTATTTTCCAGCTCTTTGACCGCCCGCCGGTACACGCGGTCAGAGGTCGCAAACCGCTCAGCCTCAAGGTAGTTCTTTTGAAAGCCGTCAACGGGAAGATCATTTAGGTACTGGTGATAGATGTCATATGCCACATTGTAAGCAATGGGATAGAGCATGCGCCGGGTCAGGATCTCTACCGTATCTTGGTAATCGATGGCAATAGCACTGGCAAAGTAGAGCGAGAGGCGGGGTTGCTCCAGCAGGCAGCGTTGCAGCTTCTGGGGATCGATGATGGCAACGTCAACCGGTTCGACAGGCACAATATCCATCTGACACCGATATCCCGTGAAGAACTCCATCTCGCCGAACAACTGTTGTTCGCACTCAAGAGTCCCGAGCTGAAAGGTCTTGCCGTTACGGGCTGTCATGCCCATCGATATTCTTCCCGAGTCGACAAGATACAGGTTTTCAACGTGTTCGCCTTGGGTTAGGAGCTTTTCGTTCTCATCGAAAATACGGCGCGTGCAGATACAATCTCGAATCGTCTGTTCGATGAGCTGTTTATCCTGACTCCATTCCGATTCAAAACGTCCTTTGCCTAGGGTTTGTAGTTGCATTGAGTTACCTTGGATACTGACTTCAGCAGTGGACGAGCATGCTATCACAAAAAGGGGAGGCTGCATTTACTCCAAATAGAGAAGAAGATCCCGCGCCATCAATAAGCAATTAATGGCATAATGTTGGGCTCGTTAACGGTATCAGGAGAAAAGGGATGTGTTCTTCGTTGGGGGTAATGTCAGCCGGACAGTCAGTATTGGGTGTGAATTATGATTTTCAGTTTGGCCATGGGATGGTGGTGATCAACCCGCGCAGGTTGCAAAAATGGAGTGAGTTACCCCAAGGTGGAGTGTTCCGCTGGCAGAGTCTCTACGGCTCTGCCACGTTAGTACAGTTTGGCTGTGAGTTGCCGAGCGGAGGGATCAATGAATCGGGGCTGAGTCTTCATCTGCTCGAGCAGCGAGATGCCGCGTATCCGCCACTGGCCGCTACGGATACTGTGCTGGGGGAGTTGCAGTGGATTCAATACCAATTAGATGTTAGCCAAAGCGTTGATGATGTCGTTGCGAGTTTGGATACTGTTAAAGTTCATAGCCAATTTATTCCGTTGCATTACGTTGTCGCGGACAGTTTTGGCCAGGGGGCCGTGATTGAGTTTGTTCGCGGCCAGGTCGAAGTGACCCGGTTCAGGGAGGGGCAACCCTTGGTGCTTACCAATCATAGCCTGTCAAGCAGCCGCCAGCACGACCAGAGCCAAGCGAGCAGGACTGATGATAACAGCTCTTTTTCCCGCTATTGCCGGTTGAGTACGTACAGCCTGTCTTATTGCAACGGCGTGGAGCCTGAGTCATTTGTTTCGATAGGTCTTGACCGGGTGGCGATAGCCGGGAAGTTCTGGGACCCGATGTTGCATTTATTTCGCGGTGCGAGCAGTTTCAGAACCTGTTGGCAGGTGCTTTTTCTTCCCGCGACAAAGGAAATGAAGTTTAGGCGCTATGAAAATGGCAAAGGCTTTAATCTAAGCCTGGAACGGTGGGATTTTTCGGCATTGGATAAGCGATTGAGTAGTGATTTCTCTTGCTTGCAAACTGGCGGCGACAAGCCGGAATTTTCGTCTTATTCGTTAAAGGACAACCGGCGCATCGTGACCAAAACGTATCGGCCATACCGGCGACATTTTCCTGCTCAGGCCGTTGAAGACATTGCTCGCTACCCGGATGAATTTATGTTATCTGCGGAGTAAAGGGAGGCCGATTGATACGCCTGTGGCCACATAATCTAATAAACAAAGTTACTTAGTTCTACACTTGTTGCAGGGGGCTTTTACGCTGTTTGGGTAAATTCATGATGCTGGATGTCAATCATGTTGAGTAACAGGATCAATCAACTTGTTGAGAGAGCGTTGTTGGAAGGGGACATTAAGGCAAAGGTCGCGATAGAGAAAATCAACCAGAAGGCGATTCCTGACGTGGAGATCCCAGCAAGCACTACCACTCAGTACGAAGAGAAGATGATGCTGGAGATCCAATTGCAGTCCGACAGGCTCAATCAAAATGCCAGAAAAACGGCAACGGTTGTCGCCAGTCTGCCTTTTATTCTTTTTCTTCTGAGCCTAGTGACAGCTTGATGTCAATCGATGGCGTCTTGGGATCCGGGCGCTCCGTGTATTTTTGCCTTATAGAGGGCAAAGCCCGCCGTTGACGTACACGGCGGGCTTTGTCGTTAGTGGGAAACGATTTTACTGAGTGATGACTGTTTCCTGCTCAGTAACAGCCAGCTTGCCCGCCTGCTTTTTTTCAAAGCGGGAGATCCACCACCATGCAATGGCAGAGAAGACCGCAGTCATGAATACATTGATGAAGAACGCGCGGACCAGGTTAACACCAGTTGGGAAGGCTGATGCGGTCATGCTCACCACGAAGATAACGATAAGTACCGACACAATTGCCATACCGACTTTGCGCGAGCCCATGCGGAAATCGCGTGGGGTGTCATCGTATTTCCAGCGGAACACAAAGTAGGCCGCCATGATGAAGATTGGCGGTAGCATTGCGGTACCGGCTGTCAGGTTGATGGCTTGGTTCATCATGTCCTGTACCGACTCAGAGCCGAAGCCGTTGACGATAAGCATCACAAATACGAAGGCAAACTGCCACCATGCGGCGCGCACAGGTACACCGTGTTCGTTAAGCTCAGTGGTTTTCTCGCCGTAGACGCCTTTCGGGATTTCAGAGAAGTGGATTTTTACCGGAGCTGCGGTCCACATCATCATCGAGCCGAACATGGCGATGAACAGAACGATACCGACAAAGCGGCCAACCAGAGACTGGGAAATCTCGAAGTAGTTCGCCATACCGGTAAAGATTTCGACCATACCGCCGGCGTAGGTCAGATCTTCACGGGCGACGAAGACGTTGACCAGCAATGAGCCCACAGCGTACATCGCGCCGATTGCGATACCCGCGGCAATGATGACTTTGATGAATGACTTGTGGCCGCCTTTCACGTCGTTGAGGTAGGCTGCCGCTGTTTCAGCGCCGCCTGCTGCCTGGAAGATCCAGCACATAATACCCAGCGTTGCCCAGTTGATGGTCGGGCTCATGGCTTCCATGGTGATTGGCTGGGCTGGCGTATAGTCGCCGCTCAGTGCCATTAAAGCACCAAGCACATAGATGCCGAACAACGCGAATACGCCGTAGGCCACTATCTCGGAGATTTTACCCAGCCAAGACGCCCCTTTGGTGGAGATGTGGGTAGCCGCCGCAAACAAAACGATAGAGATCAGCGAGGTGACCATTGGCGAGAAGGTGTATTCGTAACCCAGCATAGCGTAGGACGCATAGGCGATAACGTTCGGTAGTAGCGATACGAACCAGAACAGGTTAACGAACCAGTAAAGGAAAGAGCCAAGGTAAGCCGCTTTGGTGCCCAGAGGTTTTTTCAGCCAGTCGTACATTCCCGACTCGGAGTTCTTATTGGCCGATACAAACTCGGCAATAATGAACACGAACGGGATAAAGTAGACCACGGTAGCCAGCAAGAAAATGGGCGCGGAGCTCAAGCCGAGCTCGATGTTGTTGTTTACGATGTTGCGCACGTTGAAAACTGCCGCAAAGGTCATCGATAGCAACGCAAATTTGCCAATCGTGCCGCGTAAGGATTCAGACATTGTGTCCTCCGTTATTTTGTGTCTGTTAGGACTGATGTTGTGTGGTTATACCCAAGTAACCTGGAGGTGTCCGACGGTTACTTGGGTATAACAGCACTTGGTTGCGAAGTCCAATTAGTTATCTGTTGCCTTTGCCTTTGCCTTGCTTGGCAGAGAAAGCACAATGGGCTTCCTCTGCCATTTGATTTTGGGGTTACTCCGTGGCTAATGTCGGTGCGGCTTCTTTCATCCGCTCTTCATCACCAAGGGACTTCTCGTACTGGCTGTACTTCCACCAGGCAAAGCCAAGGAAGATCACGATGCCGCCCACGTTGTAGAAAATGATGGTCATGATGTCTGCGCCGGTCGGGAAGGTAGACGCGAGGAATCCGACCGAGAAGATACCGATCAGAACCGACACCACGGCGATACCTAATTTGCGCGAGCCCATCTTGAAGTCACGCTCCAGGTGGTCGAGCTTGAGGCGCAGGTTGAGGTAGGCCAGCATGATGAATAGCGGTGGCAGCATTGAAGCCGCTGCGGTCATGTTGATCACGGTATTCATCAGGTCTTGCGCCGTATCCGAGCCCAGTGTAGGGATCACCATCAGCGGGAAGACAATGGCGTATTGCACCCATGCCGCGCGGGCAGGCACACCGTTTTCGTTCAGCTCGACGGTCTTCTTGCCGAAGATGCCTTCAGGGATTTCAGAGAAGAAGATTTTTACCGGGGTCGCCGTCCACATCAGCAGCGAGCCAAACATCGCGGTGAAGGACACCAAGCCGACAAAGCGGTTCATCAGGATTTCCGGCAGACCGAAGTAACTGGCCATACCCTCGAACACCTGCACCGAGCCGCCGGTGTATTTCAGCGCGTCGCTTGATACGAATACGTTGATCAGGATAGAAGCCACGGAATACAGGGCACCGATGATAATGCCCGCCACGATAATCACCTTGACGAAAGACTTGGAGCCGCCTTTGACGTCGTTAACGTAAACTGCGACGGATTCGGCACCACCGGCTGCCATGAAGATCCAGGAGGTAATACCTAGGAAGGCCCAGCTGAATTCCGGGATCATTGCCTCAACAGTGATAGGATCAGCAGGTTGTACCCCCCCGATCAGTGCGGCGCCCGACAGCAGGATGTAGGACATGGTCAGCAGCAGCATCAGGGAGGACGTCACAGAGGTGATGGGACCTAACATCTTCGCACCGTTGGTCGAAACGTAGGTGGCGAAGGCGAACAGGATCATACTCAGCGCCGTGGTAGTAAACGGCGTCAGGATGTATTCGTAACCGAGGAAGGCATACGACGCATAGGCGATTACCCTTGGCAGCAGCGACGTAAAGAAGAACAGGTTAACGAACCAGTAGGTATAGGCCGAGATGAACGCCCAGCGGCCACCCAGCGAGCTTTTCACCCAGGCATAGACCCCAGCCTCTGAATCTTTGTTGAGCGAAACAAATTCCGCGATGATCAGGCAGAACGGAATGAAGTAAAACAGCGTGGCCAGGAAGAACATCGGCGCTGAGGCCAAGCCAATCTCAATGTTGTTGTTGATGACATTGTTGAAGCTGAACACTGCCGCAAATGTCAGGGAGAGCAAGCCAAATTTGCCTATCGTATTACGTTTTGTATCAGACATTTTAATCTCCGAAGAGTCACGTTATATCTAGGGTATTGGAAGGGCTGCCGGCCGAGGCCGGGCCCTTCTGTTATTATTTTTTTGAATGTCTTGTTTACTTGTTAAGGAAGTAGCCATCTTCGATGGTCACTTTCAGCACGACCTTGCGTACCCGGTTGTCACCGTGGAAGCGATACGCTTTGCGGTTGTCGCAAATCGCCACTTGGCCTTCGTACAGCTCGCGGGTTTCGCCGGCACCTTGCAGGTATTCGCGGTCGGTTTCGTCGCGGTAGGCCTCCACCACGTCAAGCTCTGACTTGTCAGCGAACTCAACGGTTTCACGGCCTTCCAGGTAGTAGTGCACATCGAAGTAACGGCGGTTGCCTTCGAAGGTGCCGGTGTTGCGGGCAACACCGTCTTCAATCATGTAAACCAGCGAATCGCCGATGGAGTGCATTACGCCATCTTTGATATTGGCGATGTTTTCAATCGCTTCGACACAGCGATTCCATTTACGGCCATCGCGGTATACCACTTTGAATTGCTCTAGGCTCTCTAGCACGATCATGATTGTCGCCTCGTTTACTGGTTGTCTTGGGTTGATGGAGCGTTGAAAAAGCCGTTGCCGAAGTCATGGCCTGCCATGGCTTGCGCGCTGCAATCACCGGCCTGCAGTGGCATCAGGGTGAGGCCGTAGCGGAACTCATCCATGTAGACACGGTAAGAGTCGAGCACTTCGCTACCCCACGAGTTGGAGCCGAGGCCCATCAACTTGTGGTCAAGGTTCAGGGTGATATAGCCGCTCTTGACCAGCTCGATAGTGTGCTGGGCTTCATGCAGGTTCTGGTTGGTGTAGAACCAGGCACTGAAATTGATTTCCTGCTGCGGCTTGACCAACAGGCCGGCACCGTGACGGTTGGTCAGGGCTGCCCAGCGAACATGCTGGCGGTTACCGTTGTTTTGCGGGAACGGGTAATTCTCGAACATGTCGGCAACGGTGCTCTGGTAGATATCAATCAGGTTGGCCTGCTTGCTGTCCTGGTAGTTTTCTTCCGGGCCGCGGCCGTAGTACTTCACCTGGTCGAAGTCGCTGTTGATCCCCAAGTCGAGACCGATAACCGGAATGACATGCGGGTAGTCGCCGTAGCGCTCGCCGCTCAGTTCAATATTGAGCTGGCCTGCGGCGTTGATCTGGTAGCGGTACTGGCAGCGCATGCCGAAATCAAACACCGGCGGAGCAATGATGCTGGTGGTGGTGATGTCAACGGCGTCGGCGTTTTTAACCACGTTGATACTACGGAAGTGCTCCTGCATAATTTGCAGGTGGGCTGGCTCCCACAGGCCTTCGTGCTCTTGCTTGTGGTTGTCGATCATCGGCTTGAAGAAGTTCAGCTTAGGCTCTGACTTGATCAGCTCTTCACCGTTGACCACCCACGAGGTCAGCTTGCCGTTGATCTTCGAGAAGGTCAGCGCAAAGTTGTTGCCGGAGATCACTGTGTTCAGGCGGCTCTCTTCCACCATCAGCGGTGTGGCGTTGTGATTGACAAAGCGCGCTTCGGTCGCGGTGTTTTCTTTAAGCGGGTACTGGTAAACCGCAATTTCGTGGTTGGCAGCGCTGTACAGCGTGCGGCTGTCTTTGCGCACCGTGAAGTTGATGAACACTTCACGCTCGTCCAGCTCTGGGATAGCAATCGTGATTTCGCGGCTTGTGTTGGCAGCAAGATCTTCAACTTTGAACTGCACGGTACGCAGGGTTTCGCCCTCGGCGCGGATATCGGCGGTGATGGTGTAGTCGTTCAGATCGGAGAACCACAGTTTGTTCTCGACCAGGAACTTGCCAGCCTGTTCGTCGATAGCACGGATCTTCACCGGTGCGATCACTTGCTTGTACTCTTTCAGGCCTGGGCCCGGGGTCTGGTCTGGGTAGATCAGGCCATCCATGCAGAAGTTGTAGTTGTTCGGGTAGTCGCCGTAGTCGCCGCCGTACTTGTAGAACTCGGTGCCGTTTTCGTCACGGGCCAGAATGCCGTGATCACACCATTCCCACACGTAATGTCCCTGGATATGGTCGTGCTGGTAGAACACGTTTTGGTATTCGGTCAGGCCGCCCGGGCCGTTACCCATGGCATGGGCATACTCACAGATGATGCGAGGCTTCTCGTGCGGGTGCTCGCCGAAGTAGTTCATCAACTGGGCGCGGGAGTACATGGTTGAAATCACATCAACCACTTCTGCGTCGCGATCTTCTTCGTAGTGCACCAAACGGGTGTCATCAATCGCCTTGGTGGCGCTATACATAGCGCGGATGTTGCAGCCGTAGCCAGACTCGTTACCCAGTGACCACATGATGATTGAAGGGTGGTTCTTCTGGGCGTGGACATGGCGCACTGCACGGTCTACGAAGACGGTTTCCCACTCGGCATCATCGGTGATGCGGCTCAGGTCGCCGACATTGGCAAAGCCATGGGTTTCGACATCGGTCTCAGCCATGACGAACAGGCCGTAGATGTCACACAGCTCGTAGAAGCGCGGGTCGTTAGGGTAGTGCGCGGTACGGACCGAGTTGATGTTGTGCTGTTTCATCAGGATCAGATCTTTTTCGATGCGATCCATACCGACAGCACGGCCTTTGAGGTGGTCGTTGTCGTGACGGTTGACGCCATGCAGCATGACGTATTGGTTGTTGATGTAGAACAGGCCGTCGCGCACTTTGATGTCGCGGAAGCCGACACGCTGTGGGATGATTTCCAGGGTGTTGCCCTGATTGTCCTTAAGCGTCAGGATCAGCTGGTAAAGGTAAGGATTTTCGGCTGTCCAGTGGGTCGGGTTATCGAGCTCAATGGCAAATTGTGTCTGTGCCTGTACCTGTGAATTGGCATCGATAGTCAGCTCAGGGCATGCGCCCTCGGCAATGATCTGGCCCTTGTCATACAGCGCGTAATCCAACATAAGGCCTGATGCCTGAGTTGCAGACAGGTTTTCGAGCTCGACTGCGCAAGATAGCGTTGCTTGCTGGTAGTTCTCTGCAAAATCAGTGCGAACCGTGAAGTCCTGGACATGCACCAGCTCTTTGCCGACAAGGTACACATCGCGGAAGATCCCGGCTGTCCACCACATGTCCTGATCTTCAATGTAGGTGGAATCAGCCCACTGCATCACACGTACCGAAAGCAGGTTGTCGCCTTGCTTAACGTATTGGCTGATGTCGAACTCGGCGGTCAGGCGGCTGCCTTTGCTAAAGCCGACGTATTCGCCGTTTACGTACACTTCGAAGTAGGTTTCGACGCCGTCGAACTTGATGATGGTCTGCTTGTCTTGCCAGTTTTCGCCCAGTGTGAAGGTACGCTGGTAAGCACCGGTTGGGTTATCGGTTGGGACGAACGGGACATCGATAGGGAAAGGGAAACCCTCGTCGGTGTATTGCAGATCGCCATGGCCTTCCATCTGCCACATGTTAGGGACAGTGATGTGGCCCCAGTCAGCCATTGGCTGGGAGTAAAACTCCTCTGGCACCAACAGCGGGTGGGTAAAGTATTGGAACTGCCACTGGCCGCTGAGCAGCATGTAGTGGCTGCTTAGCTCTCGCTGGAAAGTCTGTGCGCTGGAGAGGGAGTTGTACGAGAAGAAGTATGCACGTGGTGCAAGTCGGTTCTCATGTAGGTGAAGGAAGTTTTCCCAGTTGTTCACGAAATGCCTCCGGTTCGATACCGATGTATTTTTTGCCATGACCAGGATGTTGGCCAGGTAACTTGGGAATCAGTTTAGTAAAAGTTTTACTAAATAGAATCGGTAAAACTTCGATGCTTTAACTTGATCACGGTTTTAACTGTTGGTTCGCTCAATAGTGTGATGGTGATTAAGAAAATTGACAGAGAAGCGGTTTTACCTAGCAGAGGGAGTGGGAGAGGGGACTGACTGGTGGGCAGGCTTTGAAGAGCGATACAAAAAAGCGCTGTATATCAGCGCCTTATAAGATATTAAGTCGTAATGTAAAAGCTATAAATCACTTCGTGGTATCGCGCAACTTGAGCTTGCTTGGCACATACACTTGCAGCGGTAATGTCCTGCCGTCGCGGATTTTTTCAACCAGCAAGTTGACCCCTTGAATACCCATCATTTCAGAGTGGATACGAACCGTAGACAGTGACGGGAAGGTAAACTTCGCGGTTGGGATATCATTGACACTGATTAGGGCAATATCGTCAGGGATCTTAAGGCCGTGCTCGTGAATTGCCCGTAATACCCCGATGGCGATGGAATCTGAAGCCACAAACAAGGCCGACGGATAATCACCGGTCGCAAGCATTTTTATTGCTAACTTGTAGCCGGATGAGCTGGAGAAGTCGCCGCGGTAGATATCCTTGCGGGATACTACGCCTTTGAGCTGGCCGTATTCCGCAAAAGCTTCTTCACGAATATCGGCCAAATCCGGTAGATCCTGCCCGCCAATAAAGCCAATTCGCTGGTAGCCCTGCTCGATGAAAAAGTCGGTGATTTCCTTGCTGACCCTAGCCAGGTCAATATCGACAGAGTCATAAGGCGAGTGAGTATCACTGAAATCCACAAAGCAAATGTTGTCCGACAGCGTTTTTACTTTCTCTAGCACTTTCGGGCTGTTACGACCAACCAGGATAATGCCGCTAACTTTGCTGTTTTCATTGGTAATTTCGCCGTTGTAACAGTTGGTTAGCTCAATGCCGAGCTTGCCGCACTGGGTCTCGATACCATAGCGGATAGAGAGGTAGTAGGGGTCGTTAACCTCAGCTTCTTGCTTGTAGTTGTACACAGCCAAGAAGTGCTGCTGTTGTTTTTTGCTGGTCGCCAGGGCCTTGGAGGTGCTGGTTTTGTATTCCAGCTTTTCAGCGATCTCGAGAATCCGGTGCTTGGTTTCTTCTTTAACGCTGAGAGTCGGGTCGTCGTTGAGAACGCGAGATACCGTCGCCAGAGATACGCCCGCTTCCGTCGCGATATCTTTCAGTGTCGCCATTTACTTGTATCCATTGGCAAGGCTCACTCACCGTGAGCGGTCTATCAATTGACTTATTGTAAACAAACTCGTTGGTGAAGTTCTACGTTTTACTAAAATCATTTCAAATAAACCGCGGGCGATACGGCTAAGTGGATGATTGATAACTGAGAGGTATTCAGCGGTGACATCGCATTTTTGATTATTACCATTGGGTATAATACGTTACCTAATAACCGACTTGATGGCACTGTGCGCGCATGGGTCAAAAAAAGAACGTGACTGCTTGCCATCTGCCTGGGTTCTGGTAAGTTAAAGGTGTTTTAGTAAAATTTACTTATGAGGAAATGCATCATGGAAACCATTGCTTACTCTGACTTCGCCAAACTGGAGATCCGAACCGGTAAGATCATCGAAGTGGCCCGTCACCAAAATGCCGACAAGCTGTATATTGTCCAAATCGATGTCGGTGAGAAAACGCTCCAGACAGTGACCAGCCTGGTACCTTACTACACCAAAGAAGAGTTGATGGGTAAGCAGGTGGTGGTATTGTGCAACTTGGCCAAAGCCAAGATGCGCGGTGAAACGTCTGAATGTATGCTGCTTTGTGCCGAAACCGATGATGAGTCGGAAAGTGTACTCCTGACCCCCGAGCGTGCGATGCCGGCAGGGGTGAAAATCGTTTAGTAGCGTTGTTGAGAAAAGATCTTCTGTAAAATAGATAAAACAAAGCCTCGTCACACCGACGAGGCTTTCTGAGTATTATCCAGAATTACTTGCTGATTTATAGCGTTGTGCTGGTCGAGGCGATATTGCTATCCGTTGTCATATTAGTGCGGATTAATAGGCCGTCATAACTGTTTGTGCTAGCTGGTTGGTAATCCCACTTAATAAAGAATTGGTCTCTATTTGCTTGGTTGAATCACCAGAAGTCAATGTCAGTCATCTCTACATAAGTTAATGATTATTTGATAACTTCTGCCTCATCGCCGTTACATTCGGTACCGGAAACCAGAGCGCCATTTTCATCGAAGACACGTTTCATCGTGGCTACTTTGCTTCTGTCACACATTTGCTTATCTTACCGTGAGCCTTTGAAATTAACGTAGCGCTCTTCACCGGCTTGATCAAAGCCTTTATCGTCAAGCTGGTTTTTCATGATTTCGGTATAAACGCCAATTATTGGATCGTAAGAGCCTGATGTGGTCTCAAATAGCTAGAATTTGTGACCTCCTTCTTTGTCTTCCTTATGGAGGTTAGTGCTTTTAGGCATCAGGTTCCTTTCATAACTGATGCTTATGTAACCCTTTATATTATCTGTATTTTTCATTCAACTAAGGATATGAATAATAGTCGCTAAAATACATCAGAAATGGAGATGT
The DNA here is from genome assembly GCF_029223585.1 of Photobacterium sp. DA100. Lineage (NCBI taxonomy): Bacteria > Pseudomonadati > Pseudomonadota > Gammaproteobacteria > Vibrionales > Vibrionaceae > Photobacterium > Photobacterium sp. DA100. The sequence continues at coordinate 120,126 of NZ_CP119424.1, forward strand.
CTCGATTCGGCATCTACGAGCTTTGGTTACAAAACTGTAAAGACAGTATATTCTTCACACAGTTTGAAGCTATACAATGATTATATTAACGCCATGAGAGCGCAATGACTCGAGTACTTTCTCATCAGCACCGTGGTTCGTAATTAAGGTATCCAGTTCTGTGCTAGCCGCTAACAGCTTACCTCCATGCTTTCCTATCTTACTGCTATCAATTAACGCAATCAGTCTCGCACCATACTCAAGCAGCTTTTTCTCAGCCATATACACCAATAAATCAGAGGTATGGATACCGGCTGGTGTGGCACCGGTGCCAGTGAAGAAGACAAAGCGACTTTTATGATTATTAGCCGCTTCTTCATCAGGAGAGATGGTGATCTGACGCTCTGGCAAGTACTGGCCGCCTAAAATAATAATGCTTTGATGATCATGTGTAATCAAAGTATGGGCGAGTGGCATGAAATTAGTAACCACTTGAACATCGCGTCCCGCTAAATATTGTCCCATTAAATAAGTGGTATGACTGCCACTGATAATCACGCTATCGTGTTCATCACAAAGAGATACTGCAGCCTTTGCGATACGTTTTTTCGCCTCAACATGCTCTATGTCAAACTCAAAAGGCGTAAAACTTGAAGGCATATGGTGATTACTGTCACTACTTAGAACTTCTGCACCATTTCGGATCTTCTTTAGTTTTCCTTCTTCTGCCAGCTTAGTGATATCTCGCCGTGCCGTCGAAAGAGATATATTGAGCATGGCTACATAGTGATTCGTCGTAATAAATGTGTGACTTTCTAAGTAGTCAAGTAAACGTCTGTGACGTTGCGCTTCGTTCATCTTTGTTAAACCCTGATTTCATCTTGGTCTATTTTGACCGAATTTGACGTTTATAGCAACTTAATTTTGCTTTTGACTTTTTTTGGGCTGAAAGTGACCGATTTTTGTGATGAGTAGCAATAAAAGCGTCAAAATGAGTCGTGAGTGACTTTACATGACCCTTTTTGATGTATTATGCTTGTTTTGCGTCACAAAGAGTCAAAAGGAGGCCAAGGTGAAGTATCAAGCAATCATTATCGATTTAGATGGAACCTTACTAAACGATCACAACCAGATTAGCGTGAACAATGTTGAAGCCATTCAACAAGCGCTAAATGAAGGTTATCAAGTGACGTTGGCAAGTGGGCGACCTCATCAATTAATGCTGCCTTTTGCCAATCAGCTCGGTATTACTGCTCCATTGATTTGCTGCAATGGTGCTTATCAATACGATGCGACGAGTAACGATTACCACAATGCTCAAGCGTTTAATGCTCACCAACTGAAACAGTTATTAGACACGCTCAGCTTACGTCAGTTTGATTTTACTCTCTATGCTCAAAACGGCATTTACGCGCTACAGACTTCAAGCCATTTTCAGGGACTTGAGCATCAGATGAGTCAATTAGGTATTGATAGTCATATGGAAATCATGCCATCGCTGGCTGAGCTGCAACAAGTATGCGGAGACGTATATAAGGTGTTGGTATCAAGCCGTGACAAACAGGCGCTGTGCCAGCTTCGTGACTCACTAACCGATATTCTGCAAGCGGATCTCTCTACGCCAAACAAACTCGATATTACTTGCCTTGGTGTGAATAAAGGCCAAGCCGCTGCAACTTGGTTATCTCAGCATAACCTCAATCCAAATCTCACCATCGCGTTTGGTGACGGCGACAACGACATCTCATTGTTTAAAGCCGTTGGTGAACCGGTCGCGATGGCAAACGCTAGCCCAGCACTTCGTGGGCTAGCCAATCTCATTATCACAGATAACAACGGTTGCGGCATTGGCCAATATTTACGACTCATCGTTCGTGAAGGTCAGCACACATGCCAACACTCATTTAGCTACTAAGGAAATCTCATGAAAAAAGTAAAAATTGCTGCAGGTTTAGCGCACGTTGATTACGGTCACATGGCTGACATCGTAAAAGAAGTTTCAGATGCCGGCGCAGACTACATTCACTGTGATGCAGCAGATATGCATGACCTAAAAAACATGCAGCTAATGGGCGGCCACCAAATCGTTGAAGGTATTCGTCAATACACAGATAAGCCAATCGAAGTGCATGCTTACTTCAAAGATTGTGACCGCTTGTTTGTGGAAAAAATCGCAGCAGCAGGCGCAGATATGCTGATTCTTCCTGCGGAAAACTTCTTAGGTGCACCACTGGCATACATGATGAAGTACTGCCGCGACTACAACATGAAGTTTGGTCTAACGGTTGGCTGTTTCACACCAGTTTCTTTTGTTAAAGAAGCGATTTACTACCTTGACCGTCTACACATTGTTATCCATGGCGTAAACAACGATGAGTGGCTATGGCGTGAGTCGGCAATCGAAATGATTCGTGAAGCTCGTCAGCTTATCAATGAACGTAACCCTAACTGTGAGCTATGTGTTGATGGGGGTATCCGTAACCACAACCTAGAAGCGCTACTGAAAGAAGATATCGATGTGATGGTTGCGTCTACTAATATCTTCGGTCACGAAAAAGGCATCACAGCAGGTGTGCACGACTTCCGCGCTGCGCTAGACCAAGCTGAGAAAAATGTTGCTGCTGAAGCAGAAGTAGAACCGGCTTAATTAAGCGTTAAATGAATTTGGTGCTGGGCTGACAACCCCCTATATGCTCCGGTCTGGCACCATAACCAAGGATTTTATCATGACACAATTTCAACATTATCAACCGACTAAGCTGACATTCGGATCGGGTGAAATTCAACAAATTGGTCAATTGGTTGCGCAATATGGCAAGCGTTGCTTGGTGGTTTCAGAACTAATTTTTGACGCAGTTAAGCCTGCTTATGATCGCATTTTTGCTTTGCTGGCAAATGAAGGCATTACGGTTACTCACTTTGATGGCGTGGTACCTAACCCGCCGACAACAGTGGTTGAGCTAGGTCGCCAAGTCGCGCAAGCGGCAGAGTGTGATGTGGTGTTAGCGGTCGGTGGTGGCTCATCAATTGATACGGCGAAAATCATTGCCGCAACGATTAATGCAGAAGAGCTCAACTGGTCGCACTGGTTTGCAACTTACGATTCACCATTTGGTGACATCGCCAGCCTACCAGCACCTGTTGTGCCTTTGATTGCGGTACCGACGACCTCTGGTACTGGTTCTCAAGTAACGCAAGCGGCCGTTATTACTAACGTTGAACAGCACGCCAAGCTGACTTTATTCCATCCAGAGTTCTTTCCGCTTGAAGCAGTGATTGACCCAGAGTTGATGCTGACACTGCCACCAAGAATGACGGCAATGACAGGTTTTGACGCTTTCTCTCACGCGTTTGAATCATTCACTGGCACTCGACCATCACCATTTGTTGATCAACTTGCGCTGCAAGCAATGAAGCTGGTGGTGGATAACCTGCCAAAAGTCGTCGCAGATGGCTCGGATATCCAAGGTCGCTGTGAACTTGCTACCGCAGATACGCTAGGTGGCATTTCGCTGGCGAACGGCGGTGCTGGTGCGCCTCATCCACTGGGTGAAATCTTGGGTAGTCAGAAAACCAATTTGCCTCACGGCTTAACACTTGCGGTGGTTTACCCAGCGTATGTTCAGCTTCAGTGGCGCAAACAACCGGAGCGTTATGCTCAAGTTGCCGAACTGTTTGGTGCCGTGGGAAGCACTGAAGAGAAAGCGCAATCTTTAGCAGGACACTTAGTCACTTTCTTAAAAGAGATTGGCCTAGAATCAAACCTCACTCAGGTTGGGGTCAGTAAGCAAGATGTTGAAGCGTTAGAGCCCGCATTTTGCTTCGACTTACCACTGACCTCAGGCGAAGAGATGAAGTCAATTCTTCATGCAAGTTTAGTGTAAATAAAACAGGAGCTTAGAGCATGGAAGACAAGATCAGCGTAATAAAGCTAAACCTAACCAATGTGGAAAGAGAGGACATTGATTGTGCTCGCTTTAAAGCGCTGATATTTGACTTCGATGGTCTTTTAGTCGATACGGAAAGCTGTATGTTCAGAGCCTGGGAAGCTTTGATGAAGCCATACGGTGTAGACGTTTCGCCTCTCCAGGTTGCTGGACTAGTTGGGAGCTCAGCGCCAGCAACCGCCCTTTACCATCTCTATCGTCACCATTCAGGCTTAAACCATAGCGACACTCAAATCCGTGACCGAGTATTAGATCTCGCCTATCAAATGATCGAAACCTTGTCTGAGCGCGAAGGTGTTCGAGATTATCTCAATTTTGCCAAACGAAAGCGGCTTAAGCTTGCGTTGGCAACAAGTTCGGAGCGTGAACACTACCTGCCCATCTTACAGCGCTTGAATCTAGACCATTATTTTGACTGTTTTACCGGGGCGGAAGAGATTGAAGAAATACGCCGTAAACCTTGCCCTGATGTCTACCTAAGAAGCCTCGAAAAACTGGGAGTTTCTGCCCATCAAGCCATTGCCTTTGAAGATTCTCCACCCGGAATAACAGCGGCTCGAACGGCAGATATTTCTACGGTTGCGGTAACCAACCTATTAACCCGGCATCTGGATGTGTCTCACGCCAATGTGGTGTTGTCGTCTATGAGCCAGTTATCGCTAGCAAATTTAATTGAACGTTTGTCGAGATGAAACCATGAACAAATTAGAACAACTGAAAAAGTACACCACAGTTGTCGCCGATACCGGTGACATTGATGCTATTGCTACTTTCCAACCTCAAGATGCAACCACAAACCCTTCTTTGGTACTCAAAGCAGCGGAAATGCCACAGTACGACCACCTCATTGTTGATGCTATCGCATGGGCAAAACAGCAAAGTGATGACAAGACGCAGCAGTTAATTGATGCCAGCGACAAGCTTGCCGTCAACATTGGCGTAGAGATTTTAAAAACCGTTCCGGGCCGTATTTCTACAGAGGTAGACGCACGTCTATCGTTTGATAAAGAAGCTAGCCTAGTGAAAGCGCGCAAGCTGATTGCTATGTATCAAGAGTCAGGGATTGAGAAAGAACGCATCTTGATCAAACTGGCGTCGACATGGGAAGGCATTCGGGCGGCTGAAGTGTTAGAGCAAGAAGGCATCAACTGTAACCTGACTCTACTGTTTAACTTCGCGCAGGCAAAAGCGTGTGCAGAGGCGGGCGCTTACCTCATCTCACCTTTCGTCGGTCGTATCCTTGATTGGTACAAAACCAATACGGATAAGAAAGAGTACTTACCGTTCGAAGACCCAGGTGTGGTCTCGGTATCCAACATCTACAACTACTACAAAGATCATGGCTACAACACCGTGGTTATGGGCGCGAGTTTCCGTAACGCAGATGAAGTGCTAGCACTGGCAGGCTGTGACCGTTTAACCATTGGTCCTGCAATTCTTGATGAGCTAGCAGCGCAGCAAGGCGAGGTAGAGCCGACACTGTTTGCCGAGCGTGATGAAGTGAAAGCTGCGCCTCAAGCGATGACAGAAGCTGAGTTCCGCTGGAAAATGAACCAAGACCCAATGGCGACTGAAAAGCTGTCTGAAGGTATCCGTAATTTTGCAGTCGATCAGGGCAAGCTTGAAGCCATGATTGAAGCGCGTCTGTAAGGAGTTTGGCTATGATTACTCGTTCTAAACTCGCAGATACAATTCGCGTTCTTAGCATGGACGCTGTGCAAAAAGCGGGTTCAGGCCACCCGGGAGCACCGATGGGCATGGCTGACATAGCCGAAGTGCTTTGGCGTGATTTCCTAAAACATAACCCAACCGATCCAAGCTGGTCTGATCGCGACCGTTTTATTTTATCAAACGGCCATGGCTCTATGCTGATTTACAGCTTGCTGCATCTCACAGGTTACGACCTAACGATGGAAGATATCCAGTCATTCCGTCAGCTTCATTCAAAGACAGCGGGTCACCCTGAGTATGGCTATGCGCCGGGTATCGAAACCACGACAGGGCCGCTAGGTCAGGGCATTACCAATGGTGTTGGTATGGCGCTGGCTGAAAAAGTGTTGGGTGAGCAATTTAACCGCCCGGGTCACGATATTGTTGACCACTTTACCTACGTGTTTATGGGTGATGGCTGCATGATGGAAGGCATTTCTCATGAGGCGTGTTCATTAGCTGGCACACTCGGCCTAGGTAAGCTGGTTGCGTTCTGGGATGACAACGGCATTTCAATTGATGGTGAAGTTGAAGGTTGGTTCTCTGACGACACGCCAAAACGATTTGAAGCGTACGGTTGGCACGTTATCGCCGATGTGGATGGCCATAATGCCGAAGCGATCCGCAAGGCGATTCTAGAAGCGAAAGCAGAGACAGATAGACCGACATTGATCTGTTGTAAAACCATTATCGGCTTTGGTTCGCCAAACAAATCGGCAAGCCATGATTGCCACGGTGCACCGTTAGGCGAAGATGAAGTGGCATTAGTGCGCGAAAACTTAGGTTGGGATTACGCGCCGTTTGAGATTCCTGCGGATATCTACTCTGAGTGGGATGGTAAAGACGCGGGCAAAAATGCTCAAGCGCAATGGCAAAACCGCTTTGATGCCTATCAGCAAGCGTTCCCGGAACTCGCAGCAGAATATAAGCGCCGCGTAGAAGGTGAACTTCCTGAAAACTGGCAGCAAATCAGCGAAGATGTGATTGCTACGCTGCAAGCTAATCCTGCGACGATCGCAACGCGTAAAGCATCACAAAACGCGATTGAAGCGTTCGGTGCTCACTTACCGGAATTCTTAGGTGGTTCGGCAGATTTAACGCCATCAAACCTGACTAACTGGTCTGGTTCTAAAGCTATCTCTGCGCAAGATGCTTCAGGTAACTATCTAAGCTACGGCGTACGTGAGTTTGCTATGTCGGCGATGATGAATGGCATTGCCCTGCACGGCGGTTTTATCCCTTACGGCGGCACCTTCCTGATGTTTATGGAATACGCACGTAATGCACTGCGTATGGCAGCATTGATGAAGCAACGCAGCATATTTGTTTACACCCATGACTCCATCGGGTTAGGTGAAGATGGCCCAACGCACCAACCTGTCGAGCAAATTGCATCGCTACGTTTAACGCCAAACATGAGTATATGGCGTCCATGTGACCAAGTGGAAACCGCAGTGGCTTGGAAGTCAGCGGTTGAGCGCAAAGGTGGCCCAACATCACTGATTTTCTCTCGCCAAAACCTTGTTCAATTCGAACGCGATCAAGCAACGCTCAATGACGTCGCAAAAGGCGGCTATATTTTGTCGGACTGCGACGGTGAGCCAGAGCTAATCTTGATTGCCACAGGTTCTGAAGTGGCACTGGCAATGCAAGCGAAAGAACAGCTTGCTAACGTTCGCTGCCGCGTAGTCTCTATGCCATCGACAGACCTGTTTGAAGCACAAACGGCTGAGTATCGTGAGCAAGTTCTACCAGCATCGGTTAGCAAGCGTATTGCGATTGAAGCGGGTATTGCTGACTACTGGTTCAAATACACTGGTCTTAACGGCGATATCATCGGTATGACGACATTTGGTGAGTCTGCACCAGCAGAGCAGCTATTTGAAATGTACGGCTTTACGGTAGATAACGTAGTCGCGAAAGCACACGCGTTACTGGAGAAGTAATCATGAGTATGGCAAAGCGATTTATCGAAATGGATAGCTCAGATTGCCTGCGTACTAAGGCTGCGAAAGCGGCCTTAGACCAAGTACTGAGTGTGCTAAAGCCGTCTTCTGTGATTGGTATCGGCACTGGGGCAACGGTTGAGATATTTATTCAATTGCTCAAACAAAGCGGTGCCGAATTTTCTCATTGTGTATCGAGTTCCGAGCGCTCGAGTAAAGCGCTAGCTGCGGCAGGTCTCGCTGAGCAGCCTATCTCGAGTTGCGAACGAATAGATTTTTATGTCGATGGCATCGATGAAGGGCTAAGTAGCGGTGAAACCATCAAAGGTGGTGGTGCAGCTTTAGCACGTGAGAAGGTGCTAGCAACTCTGGCTATGAGCTTTATCACTATTGCCGATAGTGATCGCTTGAAACTTTCCTTAGGTGCTTTCCCTCTTCCTATCGAAGTTCTTCCTGCAGCAGAACTTGCCGTGACACGTGCCTTACAAAGCCTCGGGGGGATACCTGTGCGAAGAGAGGGATGCATTACCGACAATGGCAATATCATTCTCGATTGTGCTGGGCTGGATTTAAGCGAACCACAGTTACTAGAAACAGCCTTAAACAGCATTCCAGGCGTGGTAGAAAATGGCATTTTTTCTTGTAGAAAAGCGGACTGTATGGCTTTTTCTGATGACGATGGTGTGCATTGGTTAGCGAGTAATTGAGACCTAGCCAAGAACTCTAATTATCTCTTTATCAGTAACGAATAGATTAGGTTTAAAAGATGACGGAACGCAATTTTTCCACACAAATGCTAGGGTATTTTGATGGCTGTACTGATGAATTACTCAACGACTTATCTGGATTAATTGCCATTCCGTCAGTGCGTGATTTAAGCACTAAATCAGACAACGCGCCGTTTGGTCAGAGTATCAGAAAAGCCTTTGATTACTTGATTGACTGGGCGAATCGTGAAGGATTCGAAGTACGTGATCACCAAGGCTATGCGTTGGATATTAGCTACGGTGAAGGTGAAGAAGACATTGGCATTCTGCACCATGTTGATGTCGTGCCAGCAGGCGATGAAGCGACTTGGGTTACCCATCCATTCCAGCTTCACCAACAAGGAGACCTAGTATTCGGTCGCGGCGTAACGGATAACAAAGGGCCTCTTATGGCCTCGCTATATATCCTCAAGATGTTTAAGCAGCTCAACATACCAATGACACACAAAATTCGCGTGATTATTGGTGGCGCTGAAGAGACAACTTGGGAATGTGTAGAGCATTACTTTCGCCATCAGCCACAACCGGCTTTTGGCTTTTCTCCGGATGGCGACTTCCCAATCGTCAATGGAGAAAAAGGTATCTTGTATGCCGAGTTGCAAAAAGACTTCCCAACTTTAAGTGACTTAGGAGCTTGTCAGATATACCGAATCGAAAGTGAGCGAGATCGTACCTCAACGTGTCATCACCTTTCAGTTTGGTTTTCTGGGCAAGAGGCAGCAAGTGTGGCGCAACGTTTTAATAGCGTTGCTGAAGTAACTAAGCAGAAGGAACTGTATCGCGTTGTATTGACAACGCCGTGGGAGAAATCTCGCAACTCGCATCGCGTCCAAAATTGTATGGACAAATTTATGGCTGTGATGCGCCATGTTAAAGGGGTAGATGCGAACTCAAAAAGCTTAATCGACCTGTTGGAGTCATGCTTTGCAGGCTCAATCGATGGAGCGAAATTAGGGCTAGCACATATGGACGTTGAGATGGGAGGTACCAGTTGCTGCGTCTCTTCAATCAACCTTGATGAACATGGATATAACTTGGATTTTGATTTTCGGTTTCCTAAAGGACTGACCATCGAAGAGACTCGTACCCGACTCCAACACTTATCCCAAAAGTATGGAGTGAGTTTCACCGAGCAGCAGTACTTACCTCTATCTTACCTCTCACCCGAAAGTGACCTTATCCAAGCGATGGGAAAAGCGTATTCCGAAGTTACGGGAATGGAAGCTCAGTGCTTTAGCAAAGGTGCAGCATCGTATGCACGTGCGCTAAACAACGGTGTGGCATTCGGACCTACTTTTCCAGGTGATGTGACGAAAGTGCATGAGCCCAACGAACAGCTCAGCCTCGAGTCATTGAGAAAAGCAATAACAATATACGTGAAAGTTCTCATATCACTTCAGGAGTAAATTATGAGAGATAAGGTTCAAGCACTTGCTGGCGGCATGATGGTGTCGATCATCGTGTTAGTCATTGCAGGTATTTACATTGGTATTGGTGCAGGCGTTGTAAACCAAATGTCGGCTCAAGACTCTGTTATCTATGCATTCTTCAAACTGATGTTGGATCTCGGTTTGATGGTAATGCGTAACCTACCACCATTCTTTGCCATTGGTTTGGCGTTCGCACTTTCTAAATCTGAGAAAGGGTGGGCAGCCTTCACTGGTTTTACTATGTTTATGTGTTTCAACGTTGCGGTCGGTTCGATTGCCATGTTTAATGGCTGGACAGCAGAAACCACTAGCGTGGATTACCTAGTCAACACTCTGGGTTACGATATCGTTGCTGCACAAAACTTCAACTCACTGTGGGGTGAAAACCTAGGTGTATTTTCCTATAACATGGGAATCTTCAGTGGTATTGTTGTCGGCTGTCTGACTGCATGGCTACACAACCGCTTCTATAAATTTGAAATGCCCTCGATGCTCAGCTTCTTCTCAGGCCCACGAGCAGTTGTGATTTTTTCTTACATGGCGATCATGCCTATTGGTTTGATTACTTATTACGCATGGCCACCAATTGCTGGCGGTCTACAGTCTATTACGACGCTAATCACTAGCTCTGGCATTTTTGGTTCGTTCCTATACGGTGTATTTGATAAAGGCTTACTGCCATTCGGCCTTCACCATCTTATTGCGTTCCCTATCGAGTACACGCGTGTCGGTGGCGTGATGGAAATTGATGGTGTGATTTACGAAGGTGTTCGTAACATCATGAACGGTCAAATGAGCTCACCTGATGCAACGGGTTACATCACCCATAACTTCACTAGTGGACGTATTCCAATACAGATCGGTGGTCTAACAGGCGCTGCGTATGCAATGTACGTGACTGCGAAAACAGAAAACCGTAAGAAAGTTGCAGCGCTAATGGTTCCTGCTGTGTTTACTGCAGCGGTGATCGGTATCACAGAGCCTCTAGAGTACACCTTCTTATTCGTTCAGCCATTCCTGTTCTTTGCAGTGCACGTGCCACTAAATGGTCTTGCGTATGTGATTACTGAAATGATGGGCGTGTCTATTCACGGTAACCAGTTACTATTCATGGTGCCAAACCTGCTACAACCTGAGAAGGTACACGCATGGGCGTTGCTATGGATCATCCCACTTTACTTCGTGATTTACTTCTACACCTTTAAGTTCTTCATCTTGAAGTTCGACTCGAAAACTCCGGGTCGTGAGGATGCTGAAGAAGGTGAAATTGCGCTGTACAGCAAACACGATTTCAAGAAGAAGCAGCAACAAAACACGGCTGGTCTACCTGTTGAGATCATCAAAGCTCTAGGTGGCGCGGATAACATTGATAACGTATCTAACTGTGCGACTCGTCTACGTGTATCTCTGCATGATGACACACTTACCGCCAGTGACGACTTCTGGAAGAAAGAGTTGAATGCTATCGGCGTGGTGCGTATGCCTAAGGGTATCCAAGTCATCTATGGTGCAAACGTGATCACTATTGCCTCGGGTATCAAAGAAGCCCTAGGCGTGGACTCGTAACGCCTTCCCACAAATAAAAAATCACCAATAACAACAAACTCCTCCTGTGGCCAAAAGGTCACAGGCAGGATTCCTTGTGCCCAAAATATGGAAATAAAATAATGAAAACCATAACTAAATGTACCTTAAGCTTGCTGGCGTTATCGATTTCTGGCGTGTTACACGCGAGTGACACGGCGACTTCAACTTGGCCTGAGCGCAACCCAATCGTGTTCTGGGGTGACCGCGCTAACGAAGATTGGAGCTATGTCGATAATCTTGATGAAAGCCAAAAGAGCTTCTCTGAAAAGCTAAAACGCCTTGATATTACCGATGATGGAGATTGGAAAGTCTCTTTCGCTGGTAACGTAAAAGTGGCTCTCGATAACCGCTGGAATCATATGTATGACCCAGATATTCGCAAGCATAATGAACTGCGCTCACGCCTACAGCTTTCTACTGATGTGACTTACCAAGATTGGATGCGAGTATTTGGTGAAATTCGTACTAATTACACCAACCTAGATGCGCCAGGTCCTATTGATGATGCTGGTACGGATTTCCACCAACTTTTCACCGAGTTCAAACTATTGGATGACGGCGAGCAATATTTAAGTACACGGCTTGGCCGCCAAGAGATCTATCTGAATGAGTGGCAGATGATGAACCGTGAACCAACCCCAGTGCAATCTAGCTGGAACGCGGTCAGCGCTAAATACAGTGTCAGCGGTATCAACTTTGATGCTTACTACGGTGAAGAAGTCTTCCCGTTGTTTGACGATGGCAGCTTTAGTGGCAACTGGGATGACAAAACCAACGGCAATAAGTCGACAGGTCTATTTGCTAACTGGCGTACCGACTTTGGCGCGATGCAAGCTTACGTGATGAGTAATAAACTGACCAACTCAAGTTTTGTAAACGCGCCTGATGGTGATGTCGATATTCAAGTGCTTGGTCTTCATGCTCATGATTTTGTGAGTGAAGGCTTTGGTTACATGATCGATGGTGTTTACCAGTTTGGTGATCATGCAGGTAAAGATATTTCAGCGTACATGGCTTATGCCGACCTGAACTATAACTGGAAAGCGGATTGGAACTACCGAGTGGGTATGAACCTGCACTACGCATCGGGCTCTGACGCTGACAGTGACAAGGTCAATACTTTCAACCCATTATGGACAGGTGACCCACTGGGATTTGCGCATGATGGAGCTTACGGGAACGCCATGCAAGTTGGTGGCTACTCTGTGATTGAGTATGCACCTAAGCAGATAATCATTACCGGTTTCATGTCAACCTGGCGTGCTAATACCGATGATGCGATCTACACTCTTAACCAGGATGTGTTATTTGGTGAAGATTCCGATGAGAAATACGCATACACCCAGTTCTACCTGCAGTTCCACAACTACATTACTGGCAACCTAAAAACAGAAGTGAATACATACTATGCGCTGGCGAGTGACTACACAGATGATGTTGTTGGCCCGAATAGTAAAGATATTACGCGATTTGAATTGGCACTAATCTACAACTTCTAATATTATTTTTACAATTTTTTATGAAGCCAGGCTAATTACTAATAAAGGTCTAATGATATTACAGAAATATGGCTAAATCTTTTTTAAATATACCAATTGATTTTCAGTCACCATAAGGGCACGACATAGTCGATTGGTCTTTTTCCCTCTATATTCTTCGGTAAGGACAACTTAAAACTCAGTGCTGAGTATAGAGTAATGAGAGGGGGCGTCTTAAATACTTTGACGATGTATTTTTAAGTCAGTAACTTTTGTTGCTGACTTATTTTGTGCACAATATTTAGCGTTTTAGTTAAGGCTCAGTGTGGCTTCATATTATATATTATTGACTCATCCACGAGCTTTGTCAGCGTCCTAATATTTAATTCACTCGTTCTGCAGTCAGCTTAAGTTTACATTGCCTTGCTAGCTTCCCTTTGGTGAAGATATAAAGGTATTGTAAATTAATAATTTTATTTTGAAAGGTTGGTATTTTTAGGGTAAATGTGCTTTGCTTTTGATCTTAAAGAACGGAGTAAAACAATAAATATTGTGTATTTATAGCTATATCTATGAAGTAAGGGTGTAAATTGGACTTAATTGTACAGCTGATTGAAAAGAATCAGCTTCATCTTATGGCGCTGCAATGCGCTCGCCAGCTAAACCTGCCGCAATGCTACTTGGCAGCGGGGTTTGTCCGCAATCTGGTTTGGGATCACCTGCATGACTATAGCGAGCCTACACCGCTCAATGATGTCGATGTGGTGTATTTCGACCCCGATGAAGACGATCCCAATCAATATCTGTTTTATGAGCGTCAACTGACGCAGATGCTGCCGGATTGCCACTGGCAGGTGCGCAACCAAGCACGGATGCATCTGCGCAATGGCGACACCCCGTATTCCAGTACATTGGATGCGATGAGTTATTGGCCTGAAAAAGAGACGGCGGTAGGCGTTCGGCTTACCGGCGAGGGGGAGTATGAATGCATCGCGGCTTTTGGTTTTGAATCATTGTTTGAGTTGCAGCTTACCCCCAACCCCAAACGTCCGTATTCGCTTTTTACCGAACGGCTGAACGGCAAGAACTGGCTTGAACATTGGCCTAAACTGCAGGTGATCTAGGGGCTTGATCTAGCTCTTGTTCAAGGAACAGACAAAAAATCCCCTCAGCTGGCAACAGCAGTGAGGGGTTCCGAATCTAGTTAGGCGGTTAGCACAACTTTGCCGACAGCTTGCTTGGACTCCAAACGCTGGTGGCCCTGGGCAACGTCCCAAATACTGTACTGGCTGTCGTCAACCAGAGGTTTAATCTGTCCATCGTCGACCAGTTTGGCAATGTGGGCCAGGATTTCACCGTGCGCCTTGCGGTTGATGCCATAGACCAGAGGGATCGGCATCAACACACTGTGGAAGCTCAATCCTTTCAGGGCGACCTGCAGCGGATCGCTGATTGGCAGGATGGTCGCGACCTTGCCGTTGTAGCGGGCTGCCTTGAAACTGTTCTGGATGTGGTCGCCGGCAATGGTGTCGAAGACGGCATCGAAGCCCAATCCGCCTGTGAGCTGCTCGGTGTAGGCTTCGACCGATTGCTGTTCGGCATTGATCACATGGTCGGCCCCCAATGTGCTGGCTGTGTCGAGGTTTTTCGCCAGTGAGGTGGTGGCGACGGTTGCCCCCAGCACTTTAGCCAGCTGCACCGCAACATGGCCGACACCGCCGGTTGCGCCGTGGATCAGTACATTGTCACCGGGTTTGATCATCATCTTGCTGACGAGTGCTTCCCAGGCGGTGATTGACACCAGTGGTAGTGCGGCCGCCTCGCGCATCGACAGCGTTTCGGGTTTGTGGGCCATCAAATCGGCATCGACCAGCATGTACTCGGCAAGTGCCCCGTTGGTGCCTGCGATACCGCCGGCGCAGCCATAGACTTCCTCGCCGACCTTGAACTGCTCAACGCCCTCGCCCACTTCGACGATGACCCCGGCGACATCACCGTGCAGGATCTCCGGTAGGTTGGCTGACCATGGCGTCTCCGTCGAGCGAAGCATGGTATCAAGCGGATTGACACTGGTTGCCTTTACCTCGACCACCAAATGGCCTGCTTTTGCCTTGGGCCTATCACGCTCGACCTGTCGGAATACATTGGCATCGCCCAGTGAATCAATAATCATCGCTTTCATTGTTTAACCCTCGTTTGTTGAAGCGGGGCCAGTCTATTGATTGCGTTAACTGCAATCCATGCATTAAAAGACAAGTATATTTTGTCTTTTATGCAAAATATGCTTAGGTAGAATACTGCTCCGTGATTGGAGGTAAAGATGATCAAACGACTGCAATATTTTAATGCCGTGGTGGAAACCGGCAGTATTTCTGAAACCAGCCGGGTGTTTGATGTCCAGCCTTCTTCGGTTTCCCGCCAATTGGCGGCGCTGGAGGAGGAACTTGGGGTTCGGCTGATTAACCGCAATACCCGAACGGTATCGCTCACCGAAGCCGGGCAGACCTTTTACAGTTATTCTCAGCATATTGTTGCCAGTCTCGATGAAGCGCGCAGGACCATCAATGATCTGCAGGATATCCCGAAGGGCAAGCTGGTGGTCAGTGCCACGGTGGGGTATGGCGAAGTGGTCCTTCTGCCATTGATCAACGAGTTCCGTCGGCGCTATCCCGAGGTGGATATCCGCATCGAGTTGAGCGAGCGGGTGAAAGATCTCATTGAAGACAATATTGATGTGGCGATCCGAAGCGGGGAGCTGGCAGACTCTTCGCTGGTCGCCAGGAAGCTGCAGAACAATGATTTTATTCTCTGTGCCAGCCCCGAGTACCTCGAGCTGGCACCAGAACTGAACTGTCCGCAGGATTTAACGGAGCACCACTGTATTCGATACGGCTATGCCGGATGGCAGCATTGGTATTTGATCGGCGAAGAGCTGGAGAAGTTGTCTATTGGCGGTGGGCTAGAGGTCAATACGGTTAACGGTCAGAAACAACTGTTGCTCAGCCATTGCGGGATTGCGCTCATTCCCCTTTGGGCTGTTGCCAGCGAGCTGGCAGATGGCCGCTTGCAACAGGTGCTGGCGGAATATCGCTTCAGTCCGCAGGCGACGCCAACGGCGACCTATGCTATCTATCTCAAGCGGGAGATGGTTTCACCCAAGGTGCGGGTGTTCATTGATTATCTGGTCGAAAAGATACACGGCAACAAACAGGAGCTTTGAGCTCAGTGGCATTGGCTATACTCAGAAGGCATCATGAACACAACTGTTGAGGGTGATGAACCTATGGCTGCAGATTTTGACTCCATGCTCCCTGAGCTGAAAGAATTTACGATTCCGGATACGCCGTTCAAAGTCGTTGATCCGACCGGGTTGCCAGATGACACCCGCAAAGCATTTGATGATTTTCTGGCGGGCTCGACCTTGCCTCAAGCATTTTGTGCCTATAGCCACGATTACTCGCAGTTTTGCAAAATGGTCAGAAATGGCGATATCAATATTGGCTAGCAACTGTGCCACGGGACGGGGTAAGAAAAAGGCCGCGGGTGCGGCCTTTTTGTTTGGTGTTAATCTATGTCTATGGCTTATAGAGAAAATGTCACGCCGATGGTTCGGCCCGGTTCAACGATGATGTTGTTGATCGAGTCGTAGATTTCAAAGCCTGACCCATTCGCTTCTTCCGTGTCGTGCTGGGCGGTACAGGTATAGCCGACGGCATACTCTCCGGCATACACATCACTGAAGCTGAATTGTGCCTGCATACCCGATGGGTCTTCAACCAGAGGAACTGCAACTGCAGCCAACTCTACTGGGCGGCGTTCGCCTTCATTACCGATTCTCGGATCGTGGAAGCCTAGCATCTGGCTTTGCTCGGTAGCGCCTCGATACAGGTAAACCGCGTCCACAGCATCTAAGTTGTTGTCGTGACATACGCTTTGGATGGTGTCGATGTCAATGGTACCGCGGATATGGCCTAGTCGCGGGGCGATATCATCGACATGGACGATTTCGAAATCTTTGTTGCCGAGGAAGCGCCAGTCATGGTTTTTATTGTACTGAAGGGTTTCTTCCAAGTTAAACCAGAATGCCAGGTTGTTGTAGCCTTTTTGTACCGTAAACGGCTGGCTGACCAGACGGCCGGTTGGGCGGGCATTTTGCGGCGGCTTGGCACCGGCACACGAACCCTGGCTTGGTGTGGTTAGGTAAAGATAGCTACCGTCGATATCACGGACGTGTGAGTCATAGTCAACTTCTACCTGCGTACCACTTTCGTATTTACCATTGATATACAGGCACATCTCATAGTCGCCCGGCGATAGCTTCAAGTCTTGGAAAAGCGGGTAGGCATTGTCACCGTTGGCATTCATGACATCGATCATACGAAGCTCATTGGCTTCTTGCTCAAAGGTGATGTGGTACGCCTCGCACTCCCCGGTCTGATCGCAGGTTGCGTCGTCACCACCGCCGTTGCCGTTGACTTTTTTCAGGTAGACATAATTGAAGGCGATGACGGCTTCGTCAATGTCATCGAGACATTTGCCGTGATTGCAGTTTGTACTGCTGTAATCACTTGTCTCAATAAGGCTTTTGCTGGCGCTTGCCGGGGAGCTGAGCTGATTGATCACGCCAAAGTTCAAGGTGGCGTCTGTTGGCCCCGGTACGTTTCCGCCATTGTCATTATTGTCGGAGCCACAGCCAACAAGGATGCTGCTCAGTACCAAAGGTAGGAGTAACTTATTGCTTTTCATGATAAAACCTGCCATCTGCGTTTTTGCGCAAGATACAAAAATCTGGTGACAGTAATGTCATCAGATTGTCAGGCGTAGTCGTTCTTGTGAGTGGAATAACACAGATAACGAAAAGCGGCATGATTCATGCTATATCCCTGCAGTGTGTCTCTCCATGCTCGGTAAAGGAAAACACCATGAAACTTTCCAGTGTTGATATGCCTGCGGTGCACGAGCTCCAAGCCCTGGGCTATACCAAGTCGGAGTGTTTGGTCATCATTGAGCGAGAAATTTACCGCCTGACCGCGACGGACCGGATAATGATTGATTCCATGTGCGGCAGCCAGCACTTCAAAAAACAAGAGGCGGTTGATAAAGTCCGCAGCATTAAACGTACGAGGTTCTTCCAATATATCCAGCGCTTTGTTTTTCGCTGAAGGCTGAGCATTCGCTTTTCTCAGCCCTGCTTTGCCTCCCAAATTGCTTCTCATTGTGCGACAGCGATTTCCTCTATAAACCGAGAGGTAGTTGGCCAACAGTGACTATACTCTCAACACGTTTGATTCGAGAGGTAGAGGTATGTCATGACTTTCCTGATTTCCTGGCAGCTTTATCAAGGGCGGTTGCATCCTGTGCTTGCGCACTTTTCCAAACTGACAGAAGAGCAAGACAAGGCACTGATGGGGCCGGATATCAAGTTGGTTGGCCGCTGGCATGACTTGGTCAGTGGCACGGGCGTGTGTATCGTAGAATCTGACAGTATCGAGGCCGTGACCGCCTATGCTTTGAAGTGGAACAGTGAAATGGAGATCACGGTGCAGCCTGTGGTTGATGACGCTATGGCCCGAGAAATGGGCGAAAGGCTTTCGTTGTAGTCTTTAACTAAGAACAAAGCCTGATATAAACCGCGCCTTCCTCATTCCGCTTTAGGTGATGTGATGACTTGGTGGAAAGAGGGAGGCTGAAGGATGGCCCGGAGTGCTGTTCTTTCTTGTATTGCAGAATCTTCTCCTGAAGCGCTTACCTTGCAGCATTCTCGAAATTTCCCCCTATACATCCTCACAATGACTTTAGAATCTAGAACCTAAAGTCATCCCTTGAGCAGAAAACCATGGTCGTTTAGATTACGTATTGTGGTAAAAGCGTTTTGTTGGAGGCTCCCCATGAATCGGGTACACCCTAAATCCCTTTATGGAAGCAAATGGACCAAAGTGGAAGTCGAAGGGCGAGAGAAGCATTTCATGGTGATCGATGTGGAATATGATGACAACCAAAAAGTCGTCTACTGTCTAATTCAAGCGGTGATCAATCATCGAATGTTTGAGCTTGATTGGCGTGAGCTCAAAGATAGCAGCCGCTGGATAATGGGCTGGAAGTAATTCTCATCGTCAGGATTAAACATCTGAATTGTCGCTCTGTGAGATTGGTTATATAACGCGCATTCTTTTCTAATTTTGTGAAAACGTGATGCAGAAGTTAATCGATGCGCTGGCGACCCAGGGATATTTTGTTTGGGATGACTTTCTCCCCCCTGAGCAAGTGAATGAGCTCAAATTGTGTTTGCCGGAGCAATGGACCCAAGCCCGAATTGGCCGTAACGATGAAGTGGCTCGTGAATCATCGATTCGTAGTGACAAAATTCATTGGCTAGCGGCAGATCAAGGTATCGCGGCACAAGATTACCTGGAGCGTATGGAAGTTATCCGCCGAGAGGTCAACCAGCACTTTTTTCTCGGCCTGTTTGAATATGAAGCCCATTTTGCCAAGTATGAAAAAGGTGACTTCTACCAGAAGCATTTAGACTGTTTTCGTGGCAATGAGAATCGCCGCTTAACGACAGTGTTCTATATGAATGACAGCTGGGATGAACAGGATGGTGGCGAGCTGGTGGTCTATGACTTGGATGACAAGGAATTGATGAAGCTAGCACCTAAATCAGGCCGCCTGTTTGTGTTCCTGTCCGAGCAGTTTCCTCATGAGGTACTGCCGACCAATGTCGAGCGCTTCAGTATCGCGGGGTGGTTTCGCACCAACGGCGTGAAAAATAACATGCTCGATATCGCGCAGTAATGTCTTTAGCCATACCCTGAGATAACAGGGTATGGCTATTTATTTCATAGCAAATTCAGCCCAAACGCCGTTTTTACTTTATCGAGTGTTTGTTGCGATTCTTCCTTCGCTTGCTCGGTTCCTTTCTTTAACACCTCTGTCAGATATCCTTTATCTGCTATCAGCCTTTGTCGGCGGGCACGTATCGGGGCAATCAGCGCCTGCAGGCAATCGGTGAGAATTTGTTTGGTTTTGCCATCGCCTAAACCGCCACGTTGATAGTGTTTTTTTAGCTCAGCAATAAATATCGTATCTGGGTGAAATGCATCTAGGTAGGTGAAAACCACATTGCCTTCAATTTGCCCCGGTTGGTCGATGGTTAGGTGGCTCGGGTCGGTATACATGGCTTTCACTGCTTGGCCGATGGCTTGATCCGATGCATCGAGCGTAATCACATTACCCAGCGACTTGGACATCTTGCTTTTGCCGTCGGCACTGGGCAACCGGCTGACATTGCTCAATAAGGGGTGGCATTCCACTAGGATTTCGCTGTTTGCCAATGCGTTTACCTTCCTCACAATCTCGTTGGTTTGCTCCAGCATAGGGAGCTGATCATCGCCGACTGGCACCAGCTGAGCTTGGAATGCGGTGATATCGGCGGCTTGGCTGATAGGGTAGGTGAGAAAACCGGCAGGAATGGAACGGCCAAAGTTCTTTCCTTGGATTTCGTTCTTTACGGTAGGGTTCCGCTCCAGGCGGGCAATAGAGACCAAGTTAGCGTAATACATTGTCAGCTCGGCAAGGGCCGGGACGCCAGACTGCAAGCAGATGGTGGTTTGGGCTGGGTTTATACCGACTGCGAGGTAATCCGCCACCACATTGAGGATGTTGCTGGCGACTTTGCTGGGGGTATTGCCATTGTCGGTAAGCCCCTGCATGTCCGCGACCAGAATCGTTTGCTGGTTGCCCTGTTGCAGTTCAACCCGTTGTTTCAATGAACCGACATAATGGCCGAGATGGAGCTGCCCTGTTGCCCGATCTCCGGTGAGGATCTTTTTGCCGGTTGCTATGGTTTTGCTATTAATTGCTGGAGTAAGGGTGTTTGGGGTATCTAGCATTGTGTGTCTCCGAAATAGCTAGCAGAAAAATAAATGCCGGAGACAAGGGAAAGAGTTGTTCATAGCCTGCCATCCGGCGGCTTTGAACAAATATGACTATTCAGCACCGCTCTTAAAGAAGAGAGTGCCACCAAGAAAGGTTGATAAGAGGCTTGGAGATAATCATTTGCATGCCATTAACCTACCACTGTTTTTTATCCCGTCAATATAATTTCTGCGGCTGCGTTATCTCTATGAGTTACTGATGAGGAATCGCCGTCACTTTACAATGTAAATTTCCTTTGTCCCCCGCTTGCGGGGGACTAGAAACAAGCGAGTTATTTTTCCTGGTTAGCCTGTTCGATGAGCCGTGTGCGCTCGTTGGTGCCCCGGTTGCGGATCTCATGCATGACAAAGATCAGCGGGTCTCGGGTCCAAGGCTGGCCTGACTCCTTGTCGTAGTCGTTCGGCAGCTCGATCCCCTCGGGGGCATAGGCATCGATACCGGCATCCTTTGAGGTGTTGATAGTGCGTAGGCTGTGCTCATAGAAACCGACCACAACGGCTTTACCGAGTTTATCAGTTCCTCCGGCCAGTTTAACTATCTCTTCGGCAACGCCAATCGTACTGAGGTAGATGATGGTGCCGTCAGCGCCCACTTTGGGATAGATGGCAGTGAGATCCTTTTCATCAATACGATCGCCAATTTCCTGGGCAATTTCCCACTGGGCATATACCGGCTTGCCGGTTTGCTTGTAAATCTCCACAACTGTATCTGCCAGCGCTTTGTTCATCGGACCGGGCGACTGGTTGCCATTTTCGGCAATTCGGTTACCAAAGGCATAGGCAATAATACTGTCTGCTTGATCAAGCGGTAGGGGTTCCCCTTGCCAGGTCAGTAGGTTTTTCATAATAAAGTCAGCTGTGTGGGCTGCTACTTTCTCATCTTTTAATTGTTCGGTTAATTTTGCTTCTATCGCTGCCTGTAAATCGGCGTCCGATAATTGTTGTGCGATGACCGCGGGGGAAATGAAAGCAATGGTTGAAATTGCAAGCACGGCTGATTTAGCAATTATGTTCATGTTCATTCCTACCATTTGTCTGGGGATAGATTTTAACTGCAAACTAAAGGCTAGCATTAATTGGGTTTTCGGCGACTTTGTTGGCTATTTGGCAAAGTAGGTGTCGGTGCTGTTCTTCTGCCATGCCCCTGATTCTGTGCGACAGATCTGAGAACTGATAATCGGTTGTAAGCATTTTTTCTCTTTGGATTTTGTTAACTATACTCAAAGGTACGGTTTTTAAGTGTCTGAAATTAATAGCCAATATAAAAGTGTTCTTTTGGTACTTGAACCGAGCGTCGTTTTGAAAGGAGATTGAAATGCGGTTAGCAATGGCAGTGGGAATAGCATTGGCCTCATCAGTGGCTGTGGCAGAAGGGGACAATGGTGAGGTTGGGCAGGCCCCAACAGAGCAGCAGCCTCTTTTTCTTTCAAACGGCTCGCAAGAGCAACCCTCTTACACCTCCCATTATTCGAGTGCTCCCTATACCAATACGACTTGGGAGCAGGTGCCACGTGATGCCTCAGTATATGACTCGCCGTATAACGTCGCTTTGTTTTCGGGAGAGAACGGCGAGGACAAGGCGCGTATGTGGTCGCAAACCAAATCAATTTTTTGGTATGGCGTGGGGGTGGCTGGTTTTATTGCCCTGTTACCGGAAGATATCTCGAATTGGGATACTAGCGACGACCGCTTGCTGGAAAAATGGTGGAACAATGTCAAAGACGGTCCGGTATGGGATAGGGATGTGTGGTACATCAACTATATCGGTCACCCTTATTTTGGTGGGGTGTATTACCAGATCGCGAGGAAGTCGGGATACCGGCAATGGGATGCTTTTGTCTATTCCTTCATGATGTCGACCTTCTATTGGGAATATGGTGTAGAGGCTTTTGCCGAGATCCCTGCTGTGCAGGATCTTGTTGTTACTCCGGTGCTGGGATGGGTATACGGTGAATGGGCTTTCCACAAAGAGCGCGAGATTATTCAGGGCGGGGGAAAAGTCTGGGATTCCGAATGGATGGGAAGTACTGCCCTGTTCTTGCTCGATCCGGTTGATAGCCTGGGTCGCGGCGTAAACCATCTGATGGGGCGTGATGTGGTGAAGGCGGGAACGGGATATATTGGCTACCAGGATGTTGCGCTTCCTAATGGTCAGACTGATACCAAGTTCAGCGTGAATATGAATTTTCAGCTAGGAGAGGGGGAAACAAGCCCGGCGATGCGCCGTAATTATACCCGGGTGCAAATGATGACCACCAGCGATCCGGTGGACTATGGCATTGTCGGCATTTCCGTCGGCGGCCGCTACCTTGATTTGGATGATGAATGGGGGATTGAAAATAACTGGGCGCCGATGATTACCTTGGGGCTTTACTACACCCCGTATTTGTCTTCCCGCTTGCAATACACCCGTGTGGATACGGACAGCAAGCTGACGGGGGAAAGTGTGACCTATGAAAACTACAGCTTTGACTTTCAATATTACTTCCTCTCCGACCACGATCTTCGCCCCTACATCAATGCAGGGATCGGTGAAACCCTGCTAGAGAAAGATCGTGATACCACCACGTTCCAAGTCAATGGTGGCCTGGGTTTGCATTATCAGCTGGACAGCAACTGGGCACTCCAAATGGACTGGGTACACTTCTACAGTGGAAAACTATCGTCTAACGATGATCTCTTCTCCGGGCAGTTGGTCTACCGTTTTGGCCGAGGTGAGCGGTGGTGACAAGACGTAAAAATACGCACTTTTTCATTGTTTTTATGCCTAATTGATTGAGTTCTCAAAGTAATATTTTTCTGCTCATAATTTATTCGTTCGCGATATTAATCACGGTTTTTATTCTGTCAGGCCAGATACTAATTTCGAATAACAACAATTAATTGAAATTAGATAGTGGTGCGATCATGAAAAAAGGAATTATCAGTTTACTTTCCCTTTCGGTCTTAATTGGACTCAGTGGCTGTAACAGCGACTCCGGATCCGAATCCATCGACTACGGCAAAAAGGCGACCGGCTATCTGGTCGATATCGCCGATGAAATCGAGGGTATTGGCGCGCGTGAAGCCAGCACGCCAGAGGAAGAGGCGATGGGCAACTGGCTGTACGACAAGTTAACCGGCTTTGGCTACGACGTTAAGGTTCAGCCTTTTACCTATCAAAAAGGCGATAAGCTACTTTCCTCGAAAAACTTTATTGTTGAGAAGCAAGGGGCGAGTGAGAAAACCATCGTTTTGGCCGCTCACTACGACTCTACCGGCTCTGATCACGGTTCACTGGGAGCGACCGATAATGGCGCTGGAGTTGCTGCTGCGGTAGCGATTGCCGAAAGCCTGATGCAAGAATCTCTGCCTTATACTGTACGTATTCTGTTCCCCGGCGCGGAAGAAAACGGCCTCAACGGCTCGCTGCATTATGTTCGTCAGGCGTTGGACAACGACCAACTGGACAACGTCATTGCCATGATTAACTACGATACCGTCGGTGGTGGCGACTATGTTTATGTGCATGCTGCGCACTCGGATTATGCTGAGTATCAATCCACCTGTGAGAAGTTGGGCTTGGGTGAAGCCGACTACAATGCCCAAACCCATGTCCGGGATGCCATGCTACAGGCTTCAATCGCTGTCAAAGGCGAAGAGGGACAGTATACCGTTCACCCTGCTTTCCCGGGCTACCCAGAGGGGGAGACTGGGTCATGGTCTGATCATGCGGGCTTTGCCTGTGCCGGTATTCCGATTGCGTATGTTGAAGCGACTAATTTTGACATCAATGGTAAGTGGGGCTTTGACGGTTATTCGCAAACGGTTAATCCTGCGGCCTGGGACTGCTACGATGCCGAAAACAAAACCGCCTGTGATCGCGATAGCGAAACCCAATGGGGCAAAATTTGGCATACCGAGTTTGATCGCCTGGACAAGCTGGAAGAGCTATTCCCGGGACGGGTCGATCAGCAATTGAGCGATAACGTGAATATTGTTTTGGAGCTACTGACATCAGCGGCTTATATCAACGAAAAATAAGAAATAAACGATAAAAAATGCTTGTTTTACCTAGCCGAGGTTTATGGGTATAAATCGCGATGTTCTTCTAAAGACAAACCCAAGGAACGCTAGGTAAATTGGGTATATCGTATCTTTTTAGCATTTTGGCCACCGTACCTTCTGGTGGCCTTTTTTTATCGCCGCTCATACCCTGTGCTTTGGGCTGGATCTCACAGTTTGCAGAATAATTATCGGTAGGGCTGTCTGGATTGTCGTATATTCGCTGGTGTTTACCGACCGGTGTACAGAGGACAGATGGCCAAGCACATTGCCCACAATGAAAACCCGCAAGATACCTCGGATGCTGATGCTGTTGGCCCGCTGAGCTTATTCTCTTCTTATGAATCGATTCATATCGAGTTACGTAAGCCGCACCACATGCCTTGCTATCACTGGCACGGCCAAATAGAAGTCAATATCCCCTTCGGTGATGACGTCGACTATGTCATTAATGACCATCCGTTTACTATCAGCAATGGTCATGTCGGGATTTTTTGGGCGACCACACCGCATCAGTTGATCGAGCCCGGAGAGTCGAGCAATATGGGGATCCTCAATATCCCTATTCACTACTTTTTGTCCTGGCCGCTGGATGAAAGCTTGCTTAACCAAATTACCCATGGGGCTGTCGTTCAGTCTGCGTTGCCGAATCTGGTAACCGAGCAGCAGATTGCGTTCTGGATGGAAGAGAGCAAGAGTAGCGACATCGGCTTTCGCCAATTGGCCGCCGATGAAATGTCGCTGATGCTCAAGCGGGTATGCCTGACGGGGTGGGAGAAGCTTACCCATACCATGGAAAGTAAGGGGAGTGTAAAGGGGCTCTCCAAGCACTCCCAGTTCCATGTCCAGAAGATCCTTGAGTATATTGCCTGCAACCATGATGCGCCTTTGACGGTGAAAAGTATCGCCGAGCATGTCGGCCTGCACACCAACTACGCCATGAACCTGTTTCAGAGCGTGATGAAGATGACCATCAAGGAGTATGTCACATCGATGCGGATCAACCACGCCCGCGCCCTGCTGACTGATACCAACCGCACCATCCTTGATATCGCGCTGACTGTCGGCTTCAATTCCAACAGCCGCTTTTATGAAACCTTTCAGCGTTACATGAAAATGACCCCCACCGAGTTTCGCAAGCTTAGCCGCAAGAGTAACCACCTGGCCCTGCACGGCACCAATTTGACCTTGCAGGATATACCTAAGTCGTAATAAGGGTTACTATTTCCGTCAGACCAGCTTTTATAAATAACGCGCCAACATGAATTCCAGCCTGAAACCTCAGATCATAGATCTTATTCTCGACGACTTACAACAAGCCTATCAAGGTGCGATGCACGCGGCAGATCAGGCACATAGTGCCGCGACTGACGATCAGAGTGTGGCGGAAACCCAGTACGATACCTTAGCGATCGAGGCGGCGTACCTGGCCCATGGGCAGTCACAGCGAGTGGCAGAGTGCCTTTCTGATCTCAATGCTTACAAGCAGCTCAAAGCCGCGCTGCCGCCATCATTGCACGAGGTAGTGCTGGGGTGCTTGGTCCATATTATTGACGAAGATGACAATGGCAAGTGGGTCTTTTTTGGGCCAACAGCCGGTGGGATCAAGGTGTCGCTTGAACAGTATGAGGTGGTGGTGGTTACGCCGACATCTCCCTTGGGGGAAGCCTTACTTGGCCTGGGCGTTGGCGAGGAAGCCGAAGTGCACCTTGGTGGTAAGGTTGTTTTCTATGAAGTGGATGTCATCTACTGATAGTGGGTACTGACTATTGTTTGCTTAAAAATAAAGGGGGAAGCATGCTTCCCCCTTTATTTCTTTGTACCAGGCTGTTTTAAGCCTTAGGCTTTTGGTCGGTATCGGCCATACTGAGCAACGAGCGGTTTGGGTTGTCCATCATCTCGTCGTACAGTGCCACCGTCTCTTTGAACTGTCCTTTTTCTTTACTCGGTACCGAAGACGCCATTGGAATATTGGCGGTCATTGGGTTAACGGCACGGTTACGGATCAGGAATTCATAATGGATGTGTGGTCCGGTAACCCGGCCCGTTGCACCGGCAAGGGCAATACGCTGGCCGCGGGAAACTTTCTGCCCCTTGCGCACCAGGATCTTGCTGTTGTGCAAATAGCGGGTACGGTAGTTGGTACCGTGCTGGATTACCACATATCTACCCGCGTAAGGATGGTTGACCACTTGGGTGACCACACCATCACCCGTAGCAATTACTGGCGTACCTGTTGGGGTGGCAAAATCAACACCGTTGTGCGGCGACACGCGACCAGTTACAGGGTGACGGCGCTTAGGGTTGAAGTTTGAACTGATCCGGTAGGTGCGGCTGCGCTCATAAGGGTAGCGCAGGAACGCACGCTGCAGGCTCTCGCCTTTTGCATCGTAGAAGTTACCATCGCTGTGTAGGTAAGCCGTTGTTGCCCGGCCGCGGCTATGGATACGAATTGCACGTAACTCATGCTGACCGGTGACTTGGTCATCGACCGACTGGCGCGAGACAACCACTTCGAATTTGTCCCCAGCGCGGATATCGCGGGAGAAGTTAAGCTTCTCTTTTAGCAGGTTGGTGATTTCATAAATCTCTGTGGCGTTCAGGCCGGCCTTTTGGGCCGAGACCGAGAAGCTGCCGTGGATTTCGCCACTAGCGATGACATCTTCCCAATCGCCCGGAATATTGATTTCTTCAAGCTCAAAACCATTATCTTCTACCCGCTGGTAGGCGACTTTTTGAGCAATGTTGAATTCCAGTTCCAAGCGATTCAGCTGTCCTTCTGCCGAATTGACCCAAAAACGCAAAGTATTGCCCGGTTGCAGTGTATCAATCTTCAAATGGTTGAGATCGGCTTCCTGCAGTTCTTGGATCGTTCGTAGAGGAATATTTAGTCGGGAGAAAATTTGGCTAAGCGTATCACCTTTCTGGATGGTATAGGCATAGCGCGGTGGCTCATAGACTGGTAGATCAGTAAGATCGCTTGGTGACCACGGGGTGGAGTTGATCGCAAGGTTAAGCGGAACCGTGCGGTGGTTTGTGCTGGTTTGTGTTAGCAACGCTGCTATCGTCAGCAGCGAGAAGCCAGCGATCCCTAAAAATTTGGTCGACATCCACTTTCGAGAAAGCGTCGAGTTTTGCGTAGACATGGTAAAAGAACTCGTCGTTTTTATTTCTGATAAAGGTTCTTTATCTCGGGTTATGGAGTGTTGGTATCGTTCTCCATAACGATGATTATTTTTTGAATGTTTATAACTATGCATCCATTACAGGTGCGATAGTCTGCCATAAAGAGACCTCGCATGTGTTAAAAAGGTTCCTCGATCCCAAAAAAATCACTTATCTTGGGTAAAAGATGCACATTTTGTGAGGTATGTTTGATTTTTTGCAGCTTAGAATCGCTTTGCTTTCTCAAGGCAAGAAAAAGCTATCTCTGACATTGCCCTGACACAGCATGTGCTTGCTGTTTCTTATGAGTGGCTGAGAATTCATCATACTGTAATCGGCTGTGTGAATTTGATGCTCGAACGTAAAGTGATGAACATGGCAATAGATTAAACAAGCGAAGAAAAGGGGATAAAAAAACAGCGCTCATTAAGCGCTGTTTTTTTCATACTATTTACTGTCGGCCGCTTTATCAGATGAAGCGGATTTTGACAGCTTGTAGGCTGTTGCTCGAGTCGTCCATATCAAACTCGACCAGGCTGCCTGAAACAGGCTGGCCCTGGCTTGCAATATTGGCACCGTAGAAGCGAATGTCGCCGCCTAGATCACAGGTGATAAGGCCTGTACGGTTGGTTGGGTTGTAGCTGCGGATAATACCGGTATGTGAAATCATAATTTTACCTTCTTGCCCAAACTCTGCATTCTGTCCCGGCTAGCGTGTGCTTTGTCTGCCGGCTCTGGGGAACGTGCTCTGAGTTTGTGGCTATCAAATTGAGTACAAATGCTGAAAACAGCGCTTGTCTTGCCGGATTCAGCATTAGCTGTTCCGGTTTACTCATTGACCTTGTCTCTGGTATTCACGTCAGGAGATCACCTAGCTCGCTGACTCATCACTACAGGCGCTCGCAACTTAGCGCGGCAGTGGCATTAAATAGAGATAATCTTCTGGGGGAGCATCTAACTTTGGCGAGAAGTGAGGTGTAGCCTTTGAAAATCATATGTCGGTCTGAGTAGCAGACCCAGTCAAACTAACGCTAAACGGCGCGGTTGTAAATACATTGAATTGCAAAAAAGTGTGATATTGGTTGGCTGGTGTGTGCGTTTATAGTCTTACTTGTCATTATTTGCAGGGTTTTGACTCGGATACCGAGCCAAAACCCTGGTAGCGGCTGCTACTTCATGTGTTGGGCTTACCAAAGTTCCGGAGCGTTGAATGCCGCGACACAGGAGGAGCTGCCTGCAATCGTCCCCAATGGTTGCGCGGTCAGTGACTGTGCCTGCCAACCATGCGGGTATGAGAGTGGCTGTGGGGCCGTGAACTGCTGCTCGGTAATGCATTCGAATCCAACCTTGCTGTAAAAGTTAGGATCACCGTAGGTAAAAACAAGATCTACGCCATGCTGTTTAAGAGCTGCCAAACCCGTTTTGATCAGCGTCTGGCCAATACCTTTACCTTGGCTTTGCGTGCTAACGGCAACAGGTGCCAGTAAAAAGGCGGCTTTATCCGTTTCAAACGTCAGCCGGGTAAACAGAATGCTACCGACTAACCTGTTTTCTTCGGCGGCAATAAAGACGAAGAGATCGTTACTGTCTGTGGTTTTGAGCAAATCTTTGATTAGCTTGCCGATAACTGCGCCTTCGTCCTTACCCTCTGAATCCGAGAAGGTTTGGGTAAATAGTTGGATAATTGCTTCGGACTGGCTCTGTTCATAGCTGCCGTAATACATTTTTATTTCTCCTCAAAATTTATAACAGCAGCATAAACTGTGAAGTTGTAGACAGGTCAACACTGAACTCTGAGAATAAAACAAGATCCCACTCAAAAGTTCTGAGTGGGTGGCTTAAGATGGAGTGTCTAGCTTGTTGGGCAGCTAACGTTTTTGTTTGCAACACTGATTTTTAGTGTTAGTGTGAATTGACCGTAGGTGTCTCAACCTTCATTTGGATTCAAGGATGGATTTATGGGTTTGAAAGAAGATAAAAACTGGCGCAAAACAGAGCGAGACGCGCAATGTGCCGAGTATGAACTTTACGTCGAGCAGATGAAGAGCCAAGGGTTATCTTGGGTCGACTTCCATGATTGGCTTGATTACTAGCCCCTAACCACAGACTAATTTCCCGATAGCCTATCCAATTTTTCCTACCGCGGTTCTTGGACCGCGGTAAACAACACCTTTATTCACCCCATATGATTAATGATTCTGTGCTTTCCGTCCCATGCGATACCTTACACACCAACAGCGAAGTGATGCCTAACGGGGAAACTCGCCATAGAATGAAAGCTAGCGATGGCTCAGGATATATTCGAACCCGTTATCCTGATGCTGAAGGTGCTTGGCAGAACAGCCATTATCATATCTCGACTTACGAGACGTACATTGTTCAATCGGGCAGAATCCTCTTCGCTGAGCTCCAGGATGGAAAAGCTCTTATCAAAGAGTTGACAGAAAATGAGGTGATCACGGTAAAACCTGGTGTTCACCATAATGTTTTTGTGACTCCCAATACCGATTTACACACCGTGAAGCACGGAGCAACTCAAGTTAATGACTGGCATACCAGTGTTGAGCTTGATCGTCTGTTGGTTGAGCAAGCTACCGGCAAGTAATCTTTTGTTTTACGTTCAGTCGCGTTTAACAACGATTTTTAACCTACCTTCCTACCTTGTTCCCATTTTCACAGTTTTATTTCGTCTTTTTGTCTCCTCATTCGTCTTCCTTAAGCGTATCCGACGCTAATATTGCTTGGTTGATGAGAGTATTTCTAGATTATTGAATTTTAATGCTATATAAGCTTGGCGGATTGAATTAGCAACTTGCTATATTTTGCAGTTATATGGTTGGACAAATTCTACTGGCGATTGTTAAGGGCCGGATGTAAGAGTAGTTGAAAATGACAAACGCAACGCAAAGTTTGCTCACGCAGCAAATCATTGAAGATGCTTGTGAGTGGGCCATTATGCATGGTGTGGCATTCAGGCAGGCTGACAATACCGCAAGGCACTGCCCATTTAGTATTGCGCCGATGGCGATGGAACGTGATGTCTATGAGCACCTGCTGAAAGTCACTCCGTTGATCACCAAGCTGATCAGCCAAGTTTCTGAAGATCATGACTTCTTGCAGTCATCTTTGGGTGATATGGCCAAAGCTGATCCTTTCTTTGGCCGTTTGATGTCGCTACATCAACAGGCACATGGCGGAATCAGTGACAGGCGTTTTCCTGCCCGCCAGCCGCTGTTGTTGATGCGTACCGATTTTATGGATGATCGCCAACATGGTGCGAAAGTGATCGAGTTCAACGGTATCGCCGCTGGCATGGGCCCGTTTGGCCAGCGTGCCACAGAGTTCCATGCCTATATGCAAAGCCAGTGGCCGGAGGTATATAAGAATTGGCAAGAGGGCAGCAATGCGGTGCCAGTGCCAAACCAGGGCCTTGAGCAGTTGGCCTTCGCAATTGCCACATCAGCAAAAAAGATCCGGACTGATTTCAACGAGGATGGCAAACCAACACTTTTGATGGTGGTGCAGAAAAACGAAGACAATGTTTATGATCAGCATCTACTTGAAGTCGCACTGCAGAAGCTGGGTTTGCGTACTATCCGTCGCACGTTCGAACAGTTGAGCACACAGCTTTCCACTGGCGATGGTCAGCGTTTGATGCTCGATGGTGTGGGCGCGATTGACGTGGTTTACCTGCGGGCGGGCTATCAGTATTCAGACTACTGGGCACCAGAGCTGAATGAACCTATTTGTTGTCATACCCTGAGCCAGACTCGGCTATTCATCGAGCAGCACCATGTTGCCGTCAATGCCACTATCAGCCAACAGTTAGCGACCAGTAAATCGATGCAGATGCTGCTGACCATGATGCCAGCAGAAGACTATGCGCGGTGGGGACTGAGCCTTGAAGAAGCATATTTGGTCAAGAGCGTGCTAGCTGAGATGAAGCCAGTAAATAGCGCTACGATTGACTGGTTCAATAATCAAGCTGTAAAGCATGAGTGGGTGCTGAAAAATCAAGGTGAAGGAGGTGGCCACTGCGTTTTTGGCGAGGACATCACGGATAAACTCAGTGAGTTAACCCAACAGGAATATGATGCCTGGGCCTTAATGCAGCGTTTGTATCCCCATGAGCGGGAAACACCCACTATTGCGGTACGGGATGGTACCCAGAAATTGGTGGATGATTTGGTCAGCGAGATAGGCCTGTTTACGGCTTATTTCAATGGCGAGCCCGTCACTCAGCTAGAGGGGTATGCGGGGTATTTGATCCGCAGCAAACCTGCGAGTGAAAACGAAGGAGGGATCCACAGCGGCAAGGGGATCCTCGATTCGCTCACCCTTGTCGATTAAGTGGGGTAACGAATCCAGTGAAACGGGGGAGGCGGCAATGCCTCCTTTTCCCCTGCTGTAGGAAGCCGTCTTTCCTAGACCGGCTACAGCCTAAAGAGCTCAACCCGCAAGTGATTGTCGTCTTCGTAGGCAATGACGGACTGGAAATTACCATCGAGTTCAATAGCCTCGGAAAAGATCTCTTTGTGTTCAGCACTGCCGATGAACAGGATCTGGGTAGACTTTATCATCAGCCCATCATCATCGAAGCTCGAGGTTAGATCCTCATCAACCACGCAGACCAGTACATTGCCGTAACGGGCGTTGAGGTCGATATTATGCGCTTTCGAGTACTGGACCTTGGTTTTGAGTTTGGATTCTATATCTCCCACCAGACCGACAAAGCGGTATAAGTCTGTGGAGCAAGTCTGGATCAGGTGCTCAACTTCATTATTCAGTAGGGCTTCTAAATCGCCATCCGGGTGCCGGCCATGGGCAATCCACTGTTTGGCTGATTTTTTGATGGTTCGGTATCTGTTTGATTTAGCTATACGTTTGAAGTACTTAACTAAAATATTGTTTCTTTCAGCTAAAGAAAGGTGCTTGTCCAGTTTCTGAAATTCAAGGTGCAATAAGGCGTTGGTACTAACATCGAGCAACTGCTGGGTTTGGTTCATTAACGTACTATCCAAATCTCTACAAGATTATCGGAGGTATTATATCGAAATTTGAACAAAATTTTTTACATTTTCTCAGATAAAATACCTTTGATAAAAAAAGGGTCATACGACAGGTCGATTTTCTGGTCGAAAGGGAAACTTGGATGAGTGTTAGCTATCTGGAGTTGGTCGAACTTCAAGCGGCGTAGGCGCAGGTGTCGGCTGTTACGGTGTTGTTGTCTAATTAGGTTAGAAAAATTCAACACCAACCTCGCCTATGAATGCAGGTTGGTATTGAATTGGGGGGAGGTCTCGGGTGGGTATATAATTGACTAATAATAATCAAACTCCAATTCATCTTTCATTCTTTTGCGGAAGATTGATTTTAATATTTGACCCAGTTGAAGGTTATTACTCAAGTCCTTAATCTGGAGCCTATCTATCCAATAAATATCTGCGAGAAGGTGTATATCCTTTGCGAGCTCGAATAAACTATCAAGCGACATTTCATTGATTGTTTTTTCCCAAGCAGGGGTTATGTCAATAATAATAATTCTGTTGGGTGGCGTTTGGTTCTTTATATCCTGTATATAGGGGTGTAATTGATCAACGATAATGATCTCGCACTCTCCTTCACCTTTATCATGTATTTTATAAGGTCGGTCATTAATGTGGATTTTTATACTGTTATCTTTTTCAAGAGTACCGTAGAATGACATTATAACTTATCTCTGTAAATTTGTTCCGGTAGAGCAAAGCTACCACTTCCGGTGCATCCATTCTATGAATATGAGAAATTCAATTTTGAAACTATCTAGAGCATAAATACTTTCAGAAATGAATATCTGTTATGCGTGGTAATTTTGTTATTACATTTTTATATTACACACACTTAATTACTTCCCTGCTTTTGAACGGTCATATTCAATAAGAGATGATAATGAAAAATTTATATCTATATACAGCTGTTGCACTTACAGGTTTTTCGGCCATGAGTTTTGCTAATGAGTCTTCTCGACTGAGCGGTGAAATCATAGTGACTACGGGCTATATGTCCACTAACTCGAATTTGAGCACCGATGGCAATGCCCGCCTGAATGACTTGAATAGTAAGGGGTCCCATACCGATGATTTTATTGCCGCCCCGCTTGGTAGCCTGAGTTACCGACTGGATGACGATAACAAGCAGCGGGTTTACCTTGGTACCTCAAGGGACGATCTTGCGGTGGGTGATCTGGCCTTTGAGATTGGATACCAGTACGACTTTGCCAATGGTACCCAGCTTGACGTTGCTTACCTGCCGACAGTCTTATCTGGTGAGGTGTGGGCCAATCCCTACCAAACGGGCAGCGCCCGACAGAAAACCGATATTGAAGGCCATGCGTTTCGTATGAAGCTCAACAATATCAATAACACCGGTATGTCGCTGGATATGGCCTATGCTTCTGCCGAAGTGGATAACGAGCAAATTGCGGAGCGGGCGCTGCACCGTGACCACGATACCTACTACATCAAGGGCTCGTACCAATCGATGCTGAGCGAACGTTCTGGTTTAGTTTCGTCCGTGTCCTATACCCACCGAGACGCGAAGGGTAAAGCCGAGACATTCGATCAATACAAAACGGAGGTAACGTACTTCACCTCAGTTGATGCACATAAGCTGGCATTGACGGGCGGGTATGCGCACCGAAGCTATGATGGTACCAATCCTATCTTCAATAAAGATCGTTCGGACAACCGCTACAAACTTTTCTTAGCTTACGAATATGCCGATTTTGCCGGCTGGGATAACTGGAGCCTGGTGTCATTGGCTGGAGCTAATTTCAATACATCAAATATCGATTTCTACGAGAGTGAAGAATATCTGATGACTGTCGGCTTGAGCTATAAATTCTGAGGTCTGTCACCTAGGAAAACGGTAACCAGCGGCTCAAAAGCGGGTTACCGTTGGAGCATTTGAAATGCATTCAAGTCATCGGCGGTTGAATGACCGAGTCGAAGAATGATTGCATGGTTTGGTGCAGGTGCTGGTTGAGCGGATAGCCTCGCTTGGATTGGAGGTAGCTACCAGATATGCTGAACTCTCTTAAATATGCCGGAATTTTGGGTAATGGGTAACAGGCTAATTTATCACTCAGGCTCATGATATAGCTGCTACTGAATTTGATGGCATCAGAGTGCTCAAGTTTATCGATAGCAATAGGAATGCTGTGTGTTCTGAGTGCAACTTTTGGGGTATACCCCTTTT
This sequence comes from Photobacterium sp. DA100, assembly GCF_029223585.1. Classification (NCBI taxonomy): domain Bacteria; kingdom Pseudomonadati; phylum Pseudomonadota; class Gammaproteobacteria; order Vibrionales; family Vibrionaceae; genus Photobacterium; species Photobacterium sp. DA100. The sequence goes on from NZ_CP119424.1 coordinate 155,352, forward strand.
CTAGATAAAGTTCGTCATAAGGATCGTGCTTAATGTTGACAGCATCGGAGACGAGTTTCACCAGTGGGAGGTGTGCGATGGAATCGAGTTCGCTGGTTTGATTCAGTACTGGGTGGTTTTTTCTCGCAACCAAACTGACTTTTATGGTGCTAAGATGATGCACATAGAGCTCTTGAGGTAGAGGGTAAGGTGAATAGTGAACCATATAATCTATTTTGCGATCTAGAATGTCTTGCAAAGATCCTTCTTGCCAATAGATAAGCTCAAGGCAGGCATTAGGTAATGATTTGCTGATGGCCCGATATATACCCTGGCCAAAAGTCTCGAGCAGGCTCAATTCAACGGCAATAACTATCCTGCCACTATACTCAAGCGGGTCAAAGCTTTGATAGGAGTCAAGCACGTTCGCAAATGGGGTAAGCATGCTCTCCGCGGCTTCTGCCAGTTTTTCGGCGAGCTCAGAGGGTTCGACACCATGTGCCTTGCGGATGAACAGCTGGTCACCGAAGGTTTCCCTTAGCTTAGCCAATCCCCGGCTGACACTGGTCTGGGAGATCCCGAGCTTGTCGGCTGCAGTTGACGTATTACGGGTTTCCACCACCACCCGAAGCAGCTTCAGTAGGTTTAGGTCGAGATCCTCGAGATTTGTTTGCATGTGCTCTGTCTACTCCATGGCCACATTCCATCATTAATTAATTATTACCATAGCACATGTGTATTTAATTAAAAGTTATAGATGTGAATTATTAACAAAAGAAAACGACTGGTTAATTTTCTATTCAACTTTATTATTTTATGAATTTATATTTTAGGTGGATGACAATGCAGACTATTGCTATTGATGGCTTTGTTTCATTTACGCTGGCAATTTGCTTATTATTTATAGGCAAGTTTGCCACTATGCGCTTAGAAGTGTTGAGGAGATACAGTATTCCAGAGCCGGTTATTGGTGGTTTTATTTGTGCCATTTCGGTAGCGTTTTTTTATTATTTTTTTGAAACCAAAGTTGAATTTGATCTCGGGGCAAGAGATACCTTGTTACTGTACTTTTTTGCAGGTATTGGATTGAGTGCAAATATCAAAACGTTATTATCAGGTGGAAAGCCTCTTCTGATACTGACTTTGTTGGCGATTGTTTATATTGGGCTGCAGAATATTGTCGGCGTCAGTATTGCGTCTTTATTTGGCTTTGAACCGCTATTGGGTTTAATGGCAGGATCTATTTCCCTGATTGGCGGTGTGGGTACCACCATGGCCTGGTCGCCAGCGTTTGCGGAAATGGGGATGGAGGGTGCCGCCGAAATTGGTATCGCCAGTAATACACTGGGGCTTATTTCTGCGTGCCTTGTCGGGGGACCGATAGCTAACTATTTGATTAAGAAGTACTGCTTAGAGGCCAATGCCGATCATCAGTTGGATATTGGTGTTTGCCACAATGAAACCGTTAAGCTGGATCACTTCGGTTATTTGTATGCATGGCTGATGCTCAACTTGAGCTTGATGCTGGGCTACTTTGTTGATATGGGACTTGCTTCTATGGGGCTTCAGTTGCCTATGTTTGTTGCATGCCTCTTGGCTGGCATCATTATTGGTAACTTCAAGTCGGTGGTATTAAAGCAAAAGGCCAGTAAGAATGCCCAGCTTGGACAAACTCTGATTTCAGATGTGTGCCTCGGTATGTTCCTGACAATGGCACTGATGGGGCTTCAGTTGTGGCAACTGCAGAGTTCGATATTGTTCTTGAGTGCTGTGATCGTCAGCCAGGTTGCTCTTTCTATTGGCTTTACTCTTTTGGTGGTGTTCCGGGCCATGGGGAAGAACTATGAGGCGGCAGTCATTAGCTCGGGTTTTGGGGGGATCACTCTAGGATCAACGGCCACCGCGATTGTCAACATGACGGCGGTGACCCAGCAGCATGGTGCTGCACATAAGGCTTTTATCATTGTTCCACTGGTGTGTGGCTTCTTTATTGATATTGCCAATGCGTTGATTATCAATGGATTCCTGCAGTTATTTTAGAGGGGGAATGGTTTTTTAATCCATTCCTACAGGCAAAGAAATTCAATTATTGGTGTTGATGAAAAAAACACTCAGTTAGGGGCGCTGTTTAATCAGCGCCCCTTTTGTTCAATCCTGCACTGCGATTGACTCGATTTTTACTTGCCTGGAAGTGAGTAGTAATTGGGGGGACACAGCGTTAGCTTAGGTTGTTGAGTGTATCCATTGAGCTAAACTCCATATCTTGTAGGGCGAGCATATGCTTGAGTGCGGTATTGTAATCGTTGGTATTGTGATACACCTCGACAGCACTGCGCCAAATTTCAGCGCCTTTGGTGTTAGGTGCTGAGAGTTTGGACAGCATTTCATATGGGCAATCAAAATGACACGGCATAGCCCATTCAGGATAGAATTTTACCCACATTCCAAACTGGCCATCTACAATGTCAACGTTGTAGGGGTGTACAGTGAGGCTAAGGCTACCGTCAGCTTCTAGCCATGTTCGATAGTATGCTTCCTCGGTAATGTGGTCTGTATCGCCAAGCTCCGGATCGAAGTGTGTATCCTCTCGCAATGCCTGTCTGATGACTTGTCTATTGTCATTGCGAACCTTGCCATTGTTGAGAATTATGAAAAAAGCATCCATATCCACCACCTCCGTAAGCAATTGAATAAATTGTGTAAAAATCTACAAATTATTTATAGAGCGATCCACCTATTTTGTTGTTGAGCATCAGTATGTCTGACTCGTCAGAGATGGTCGCGATCTGCGCTGCAATCAAGTTGTGGAAGCTGTGACAAGTGATATTGCCATCGAGATCTAATTGGCTGTCTTGGCGCTCGTTCTGATATCGCTTGGGGCTATCAAAAAAAACGAATCCTACCTTGAGCGGGCCCTTCTCAATGCCCAGCAAAGCCTTTTGTTGGGCAGTTTTTCAACTACGTTTCAAGCGTCAATATACGTCCCTGAAAAAGATCGACATCAACCTGCTTTGGCTGGTATTACTATTTTTTGCGGTGCCTTGCTTTTCTCTGCAGGATTTTTTCCAAATCCTGAATGGCTGTTGACAGTTTGATCCCGCTGGTGATTAAGCCATGCTCGTGGAACAGGATGGATGGGATCCGTTTCAAGTTAAACTTGTGACAATCGGTCGCGGTTGTTAAGACGATCTCTAAACCGGCAATCTCGGTGTCATGTAGCCAATTTAATTGATGCTCTGAACACACAACGGTGACACGTCCTACCTGCTCTCTTTGCCACTTGTTGTCATGCACCGAATAGTGAGGCTGTAAATTCGACATGCCATCTCTCAAAATAATAAGCCAGTCATCATTTTACGTTTTCTTTAACTACTCAAAGTTAAAGTTATGTCATTTGATGCAGGGGGAGTAGAGATGCCCAATCGTGCAGTGAACGACTGCCGGGTATTTATTATTCCCCGAGCGGGGAAATAAAACAGCCTGGGCAATGCCCAGGCTGTTACGTATGTGAAAGATTAGCCAATGGCTCTATTTAGCGTTCATTGCTCAGCGTTTAGTGGCTTGATCTTGAAGAACAGCGCATAGTTCAATGGGATGACTACCAAGGTCAGCACTGTGGCAAATAGCAGGCCAAACATAATGGTCACGGCCATGCTCTTGAAGAACGGGTCAATCAGCAAGGGCGCGACGCCAAGAATGGTCGTTGTTGCCCCCAAGATCACCGGCCGTGCCCGGCTCATCGCCGCATCGATGATCGCATGGTAAGGCTCCTTGCCGGCATGAATTTCATTATCAGCCTGATCAACCAGCACAATCGCATTTTTCACCATCATCCCGACTAAGCTCAGGAAGCCCAAAGTGGCCATGAACTCAAATGGCGTCTGGAAAATAATCAAGCCAATAGCGACACCTACAACTGCGAGAGGAACCGTAAGCCAGATAACCAGTGCCTGGCGGATACCATTGAACATGAATACCACCGCCAAGACCATCGCGGCAAAACCGTAAGGTGCGGATAGCATCAGGCCTTCATCCGCCTCTTTGGCATCTTTGTATTCACCGTGCCACTCCAGCTGGTAGCCCAGGGGCAACGGCATGTTTTCGATTTCGGCCCTGATTGACTCGAACGCTGTTGAGGTTAGTACGCCAGGCGCAGGGTCGGCCTGTGCCATAATGGTCGGTATACGGTCGACGCGCCTTAGCATCGCATCCTGCCATACGACATCGTTTGACTCGATCAGCTGGCTCAACTGGATGAAGCTGCCTGCTGTTGAACTGAATACCTGGGTTTGTTCAATCGCATATTCATGATTACGCTCCTCTTTTGGCGCGCGAACAACAATAGGCACCAGATCATTGCCTTCGCGGTACACACCCACTTGACGACCCGACAAGGACTGTGCAATTGCGCTGTTCAATTCTTGAGTCGTCAAACCGAACTGCTGGGTTTTTTCAGCGGAAAATACCGGGCTTAGCACCGGAACTTGCTGCCGCCAGTCATCTTGTACCGCAATCAGGTTCGGGTTGTTGTTCATTAATGCTTTCGCCTGCTCGGCCAGTTGGCGCAGCACTTCACTGTCAGGGCCTTTGAACGCGGCTTCAATTTTCTTGCCGCCACCTGGGCCCAACATGAATTTCCATACATTGATAGAAGCATCCTGATAGCGCTCGCCTAATTCAACCTGTAGTTCGGCAACTAGCGACTCAATAATGTTGTAATCGTCGACATCAACCAAAAGTTGACCATAACTCGGGTTCTCTGGCTCGGCTGAGTAGGTCAGCATAAAGCGCAGACCGCCAGAGCCGATAAAGCTGATGGTATTGGTCACGCCGTCTTTGGCTCTCACGTCTTTTTCAATATCGAGCATGATGCTTTCGGTACGCGAGATATCTGAGCCTTGCGGCAGGAAGACATCAATTGCAAACTGTGCCCGCTGTGATTCTGGCATAAAGCCCGGTGGCACATAGCCGAAGGCTTTGACTCCAATAATGAACACCGCAACCACCACCATGATGCTGGTTTTCTGGTTGTTGAGGACTTTGACCAATACCCCTTTGTACAGCTTACTGGCGCGTCCTGGCTGTGCGTTGCTCTTCTGTGCGTTGACCTTGATGAAGTCATGGCACAGCAGTGGGGTGACGGTAATAGCCAGTACCCAGCTCAGGAACATGGAGTAGAGGATCACCCAGAACAGTGAGCCGGCGTATTCACCCATGTTCGATGGCGACAAGCCGATAGCGCTGAAGGCACAGATCCCGACGATGGTGCCACCGAGTAGTGGCCACTTGGTTTCGTCAACGATTTCGGCAGAAATCTCTTCGCGATTGGCATTCGGATTCTTCTGCAGCCGGGTCAGAATACCGTCGGTGACCACGATGGCGTTATCAACCAGCATCCCCAAGGCAATGATCAGGGCACCGAGCGAAATTCGTTGCATGGCGATGTCGTCAATCAGCATGACGATCAGTGTGCCGGCAACCGTCAACACCAGTACGAAGCCGATGATGATGCCAGTACGTACTCCCATAAATAGCAGTAAGACCACAAAGACAATGACAACGGCGGCAATCAAGTTGTTGATGAAATCGGCGACAGACGCTTTTACCGATTCAGACTGAATCGAAATGTTGTGCAATTCAATGCCAACAGGTCGCTGGCTTTCCAGCTCGGCAATACGGGCGGTGACCGCATCACCCATCTCAACGACATTGCCGCCAGCAACATTCGAAATCCCTAGACCGACAGCACGCATGCCGTTGTAACGCATTAGTACGGATGTTGGCTCCTGGTAACCGCGGGTCACTGCTGCGATGTCACCAAGGCGCAAGATGGTGTTGTTTTCACCAATACCAATTTGTAAGTTCTTCAGGTCATCAAAAGTACGTACGCTTGAGGTTGGTACCACGGCAACACGCATCGATTCTGTTTCCAGCGTCCCCGCTACCGTAACCATATTCTGCTTCTGCAGAACCTGATAGATTTGCTCGGCAGAGAGACCAAATTGTTCCAGGCGGGCACTGGCGATCTCGACAAAAATTGCTTCTTGTTTTTCTGCCATGGTAGTGGTTTTAGATACTCCAGGTACCAGTACCAGTTCTCGCCTTAGATCATCAACGTAGTCTTGCAGCTGTTTGTCGCTATACCCTTCACCGGTGACCGCATAAAACTGGGCGAAGACATCGGCAAAGTCGTCGTTGACGATGGATGGCCCGGCGCCCGGTGGCAGCATACGCTGTGCATCATTGATCTTCCTGCGTAGCTTGTCCCATACTTGCTGCAACTCGGCATCGGTTTGGGAGAAGTTGCGTTTGATCTCTACGGTCACCTCGGACATGCCTTGCTTGGAGACGGAGGTAACCTCTTTGACCTCCTGCAGTGACTGTACCGCGCCTTCTATAACATCGGTGATTTCATCAGACACTTCCTGGGCGGTAGCACCCGAGTAAGGCGTCACAATCACCGCCTGCCGGATCACAAATTCCGGGTCTTCAAAGCGTCCGAGCTTAAGGTAGCTGAGGTAACCGCCGATCAAGGTCAGGGCGATCAAGACCCAAACACTGGTGCGTTTGGCTAATGTATAGCGCGCAATATTCATTATTTAGCCTCCATCACAATGGGTCTTACCTTGATGTTTTCAGATAAACTTGCCGTGCCTGCTACCACGATTTGTTCGCCAACTTGCAAGTTGGAGGTAACTTCTACTCGGCTGCCTCTTAGTGCCCCTGTCGTGATAAAGCGTTTTTCCAATTGGTTCTCGCTGTTTACCAACCATAGGTATTGTTGGCCTTGGTTATCGGGCAAAATGGCTGACAATGGGACTGTAATAGAGGTCGATACTGCTTGTTTGTCATCACCTGGAATAACCCTTACCATCATGCCTGGCAGAACCACGGTGTCGTTGAGCGCAACAAAACCCAGTGTTACCGAGTAGGTCTGGGTAACCGGATCTGGCTTGGTTGAGTAGGTTTTCAAGGCCAGCTCAAATTGCTTGCCCTGCAAGGCAGGGATTTGCGCCATGATTTTTGGCGACTGCTGGTCTTCTTTTAGCATCAGTCTCTCTGGTACATCTATCACCACTTCCATATCTGTTAAGTCATGAATAGACAGAATATTTTCGTTGGCCTGTACCAATACATGGGTATTGCGGTGCTTGCGGCTGATAATGCCGTCAAACGGTGCCAGCAGGTGGGTTTCCTCCAACCGGCGCTCAGCCTCGTCTAGGCGGTGTTGGGCGAGGCGGAAGCGGACTTCAATTTCTTCCAGCTGGCTTTTGGAAATTGCCTGGCTGGACTCAAAGATGGATTTGGCGCGCTGATATTCTGTTTGCATATTGCGCATCTCAATACGTGCAGAGTTTAAGTTTGTCTCGGCGTCTTTAGGATCCAGTTTAGCCAGCAGGTCCCCTTGCTTCACTTCATCACCCTCTTTTACCAGTACTTTAACCAAGCGGCCGGAAGCGCGAAATGAGAGATCGGCCTGCTGCGCGGCTTGAACGGTGCCGCTAAGGCTCATTTCCGATGTACTGGAAAAGCTAACAATTTCGGTCATGGCTGGACGGACTACCGGCTCCTTGGTTTCTGCCGGTGACTCCGAATTACAACCCGTTAAAATTACAACGGATAGCGCTAGGCCAATAGCGGCTTTCAGTAGTTTGTAATTGGCTGAGGTTGGAAGTGGTAACTTCATTAATGCTGTCTCCGAAATGCTCGTTGTCAATGCGTGTTCTAAGTGTTGGTTTGTCATTTAATGTAGCTAATGGTAAAGAGCGTGCTGGGGGAACACTACGTATAAGAGATATTCATTTTTGGCAGAGCGCCATTACTGGCGGTGTTGAGATTGTGCGTTTGCCTAGAAAAGTGGGTGGAAGCTATTTGCGGCAGGTGATTCTGTTGAGTGAGTGTTCGTTGGTTGGTTGCTGGATTACAGGTACAGGGCATCGGAGCCCGGTTGGCCACACCTGTAAAGTGGCGTAGGCTGGAGGGGGAAGTGATTAGTGGATAATTAATAGCTTCAACAGGTAGGCGCTGAGATCAATGCGTAATATAGCGACAACAAATAGGGCCCAGAGAAGGGGCTCCAATAAAAGGTTAAGCCTTACCATCGTGAAAAATCCCTAAATACACAATTACTGCAAGAGTGATACTTGCTGTTCGTGTTACAAAAATCAGTTATGGGTTGCTTGCAGCAAAGTCTATGGATTAACAGTGGCGATGGCTATGGATAAGAGAAATTCATATTTGAAGATTCAGTCTGTTGGCGAAAGCCGGTTGAACCATGGCCAAAATGGTATCAACGGCGCGTTACATCAATGATTGCGTGTCTGCGTTAGTTTAGAGTGGCCCTGCTAGATGTTTGTATATTTTTGAAAGTTGAGTAGTTGATGAGTCAGAACGACATTCTGCAAAAAATAGCCAGCTTTACGTCAATCGAGCAGGCGTTGGAGTACTTTGAAATTGACTTCGATAGTAAGTTTATCAATGAGTACCGCACCCAACTGGTCAAGCGCTTCAATGGTTACTTATTGATTTCAAAACCTGACGACTGGTTCTCTGCCCGTCGTGCTCTGAAAAATGCCTACTGCAAGGTGCAACGAGGCCGGTTGGACCCGCATACCCGCTCGGCCTGCAGGGGATGTACTTCCTGCCAGCGGCGATAAAAAGCCGAATCAGCAGGGGCAACTGATCCGGCTAGTAGTCATTGATATCCTGTTGTCCGCTTTAGATTGGCACAACGAGGATATCAACCGGTGATTTGTTGATGAGGTGCTTGGAGTAGGAAATAATATTGCTCCAGAAATCATGGTGATGACCACAAATGATCAGTTCGACCCCGTTATCTTGGATGATACCTTGTAGCTTGTTGCTCAAGTCACCGGTACCCACCAAGAAGTGTTTGATTGGATAGTCTGTATCGGTTTCGAAGGCTTTGAGCTGCGCCATTTTGGCTTCACCCAGAGGGTTTTCGTCCGGGGTCTTCTTGATATCAACCAGCTCTGGGTAGATTTCCCCGTGTGTGCCGTCAATGTGGACAAAAGAGACCTCTGCATTGAGTAGCTTTGCTAGAAAAACAGCTCTATCAATTAGCACATTGGTTTCTTCAGTTAGTTCAAGTGCAACTAGGATATGTTTGTATTTCATAACTACGCTCTCCTGCTTAGTAATTTGCCGAAGTAACTCAAAGTTACTTGGATATAACTCCAGCATAGTTCGAGACAGAAAAAAATAGTGTCGAAGATGTCTCAGAATAGCTAAAAAGCATTTAATTTATTGAAATGTAATACAATAGTGCTGACAAGACGGTGTCTTATCATTGCGTGTATTTATGCCTACCCTGTTGTTGTCTAATTTCTATACTGGTCACAGCATGGCTGGTGGCAAATTGGGTATGCTGAGTCTTGTCTATAATCAAGTGAAGTTATAGGCAATACTTACCCTGTTTATTTGTGAAGGAAAGCAAATATGACCTGCCAATCTGCTGTGGTGACGCCCGACATCACCTTAATGATGTCGGCATGGTTCAATCAAGACTTCCGCCTTTCGAACGACTTCCCTGTTTAGTCTCTTTGCTCGGGCTTACCGGCATTTAATCCATGTAAAAACGATGACATCAGTGTGGCTTTCACACCGTTGATTTAATTGTCTGTTGCCGCTGGCTGATAAGTACAGGCGGCTTTATTGGAGAAAAGAGATGAAAAGGATCCCTGAACCATTTCGTATCAAGATGGTAGAGCGTATTCGGATGACCGATGAAGAAGATCGTCGCAAGGCGCTGATCGAAGCTGGCTATAATCCGTTTATGCTGCGCAGCGAAGATGTGTATATCGACCTGTTGACCGACTCGGGCACCGGGGCGATGAGTGATAACCAGTGGGCTGGCTTGATGATGGGGGACGAGGCGTATGCCGGAAGCCGTAACTATTACAATCTCTGCCAGGCGGTGAAACATTTCTTCGGCTACAAGCTGACGGTGCCAGCCCACCAGGGGCGCGGTGCCGAGCAAATCCTGTTCCCTTGCCTGATTGACCGGATGCGCCGGGTGAGGGGAGGGACGGAGGCGATCTTTCTTTCAAACTTCCATTTCGACACCACTGCGGGCCATATTGAGATGAGTGGTGGCAAAGCCATTAACCTGCTCACTGAAACGGCTTTCCATACGTCCACCTATGATGACTGGAAAGGTAATTTTGACCTCGAGAAGCTCGAAGCCGCGATAGAGCAATATGGCTCGATCAATATTGCGGCCATCATTACCACGGTGACTTGCAACAGTTCGGGTGGCCAGCCGGTCGCGATGGAAAACATGCGAGCGGTGTATGAGTTGGCGCAGAAGAACGATATCCCCGTGGTGATTGATTCGGCCCGGTATTGTGAGAATGCCTACTTTATCAAGCAGCGCGAAGCGGGCTATTCGGATAAATCCATCCTCGAGATCATCCGTGAAATGTACCAGTACGGTGATATCCTGACGATGTCGGCGAAAAAAGATCCCATGGTGAATATCGGCGGCCTGTGCTGTATCAAAGATCATGAAGGCCTGTTCCAGGCGGTGCGAACCCGCTGTGTCCCGATGGAGGGCTTTGTCACCTATGGCGGTATGGCCGGGCGGGATATGGAAGCCCTGGCTAGGGGATTATACGAAGCGGCGGATGAAGACTTTCTCCATTACCGGATCAGCCAGGTGAAATACCTCGGCGAGCGGCTACGCGAGGGCGGGGTGCCTATTCAGTATCCCACCGGCGGGCATGCGGTGTTTGTCGATGCCAGGAAAATGCTGCCCCACATTCCTTCGCATCAGTTTCCGGCTCATGCTTTGTGCAATGAGCTTTATCTGGAATCCGGCGTGCGAGCGGTGGAAATCGGCTCGTTGCTGATGGGGCGGGATCCGCAAACCGGGAAGCAGAAAGAGACGGCCTTGGAGTTGATGAGACTGACGATTCCTCGGCGGGTATATACCAATGATCATATGGACTACGTTGCCGATGCGCTCATAGCGGTTAGCCAGCGGGCCAGTGAAATTCGCGGGCTGGAATTTGAGTATGAGCCTCCGGTGTTGCGCCACTTTACTGCGAGGCTGAAGCCGGTCGATGGTTAAAGATCTTTTTACTATCAACCGGTAAATTACGAACACTTTGACGAAAGAACCACCGCGACCTGCTGGGTTGCGGTGGTTTTTGACTGATTTCTAACGTAGCGATGACGCTGTGCCCACAATCCTAGCACTACAATAAATACCAAGTTATATGAGAATGCTCATTAAGGATATCAAAATGAAAAAGACCTTACTTGCACTGGTTGTGGCTGGCTTCGTACTGACGGGATGTGATCAAAAAGCCACACCTGAGTCCCCATCTCAAACTGAGACTGATACTGCGGTGGTAGTTGAAAATCAAGTTCAAGCGGATGACGCTTCAACGGCAGAAGTGCCGGTGACTCTGCCTGAGATAGAGCAGCCAGAAGTGGCTCAACCGGTAGCCGATTCTGCCCACAGCGCCCGTAACGCGCTGGATTGGGATGGCACCTATACCGGTATCTTGCCTTGTGCTGATTGCGAAGGGATCAAGACTGAGCTGATCGTAAAAAAGGATGGTACGTTTATCCTGACCGAGGTGTATCTAGGCAAGGAAGACAATATCTTTGAATACGAAGGTTCCTTTAACTGGAATAATGCAGGCAACACCATCGCTCTACCAGGGGCCGGAGATGATTCTGTGCAGTACTTTGTCGGCGAAAATCAGTTGTTCCGCTTAGACCAAGAAGGTAACCGGGTAACCGGTGATTTGGCGGACCATTACGTGCTGCGCAAGCAGTAATTGCTAACAGCCACCAGAAGGCGGCTGGTAACGAAAAAAAGGATCTCGCATGTCGCTAGATCCTTTTTTTTGCAGGAGCAATGCAAGCCTCTCTCATCGGCGTGCCTTAGCTCATGACCCTAATGACTTAGCAGTTTCAAAGTAGAACCTGTACTCACGTACACCATCTATCTGGACACCTTTTTCTCTCAACTCAAGGTACTGCTGAATCTTAACCGTTCTGAAATCCAGCGCTTTCAGTGCAAGGATTATCCGGAGTTCATCCATTGAACGCGACTTAGCAGCAGAACTGCAAGTACCGCAGATAACATGAGCCTTTGCCTTAAAACCGGTCTTATCCAGCCAGCTAAGCTCTTTGGCTTCCTTGCGCTGACCACAGAAATAACAGCGGTTGTCTTGCTTCAATGCTGCCTGTTCCCTTAAGGCTTTAGGGCTTAGGGAATTGTTGGGTTGGGCAGTGTTGGTCTTCTTACTACCACTGAACATAGAGAACTGGACGACATTAGACATTGGGATAACTCATACTGATCAAGGTGTATTCGTTCAGCTGACAGCGTATAACTGAACATGATTGCCAGGTGCCTTGGTATCCTATTTCTTGTGCACTCAATTAGTCAAATCACGACTGTGCACAATGGGCGGTTTAAGTGGCGTATACCCAGAACCAAGCCAGCCTATTACAAGGCTAGTATGTGATTAACCCAGCCAAGTACAAATGAAAAAAGATCTGGCCTTGGCCAGATCTTGTTGATGTTGCCAGTATGTCTACCGTTGGCTGTTTATTTGGCAGTGTAGTAATGCCTAGTTGACCAGTTCGAGATCGGATTTCGGCACGCAACAACATGCCAGTACCTTGCCCGATTCTTTTTCTCCCGGTAGCAAGGCGGGCACGTCGGGCTGGTCCACCTCTCCCGATTCTAACGTCATTTTGCATGCACCGCAGAATCCGGCACGACAGCTGTTGGGCACACTGAGCCCTGCCGCTTCCGCCTGTTCCAGCAAGGTCTGTTGGTTATCGCCGCTGAACAGGTTGCCATTGATACTGATAGTCACCGCTTCGACTTTGTTGCTCTCGCGGGTTATGGGGCCAAAAGCTTCCTGGTGATACTGCGCCGCATCGAGGCCGGCATTGAGCAGCAGTGCCTTGGCATCGTCCATGAAGAGGCCGGGACCGCAGACGAATGCTTGTCGTTCGGTTAATGAATCGATCATTTCCAAATGGGTAACTTCAAGGCGGCCAGACAACCCGCCCCAGTGCTTGTTCGGGCGGCTGAGGGAAATCATCACTTTCAGCCCGGGGAAATGCTTCTCCAGTTTTTTTAACTCCCCAAAGTAGGGAATATCGGCTTGGGAGCGGCACTGGTGGTAGAAGATCACGTCGCGGACTTGGTCATGATCGGCTAGGTAGCGCAGCATCGAAATCATCGGTGTCACACCGCTGCCGGCAGAGAGCAATAACAGTTTGTCGGTGTGATGGCCTAGGTGAAAACTACCGTCAGGCTGCTGGGCCACCAAGGTGTCGCCAACCTGGAAGTGGTCGTGGAGCCAGTTTGAAATCCGGCCGTCATCGACTCGCTTAACGGAGATCCCATAGCGTCCCGGTCGGGAGGGGCTAGACGAAAGGGTATAGCGGCGGGCCACATATTCACCGTTAATTTCTACCTGGACGGGGAGGTGCTGTCCCGGCAGATAAGGCGGCAGTGATTGTTGTTGGGCAGGCTTAAGCCAGAAGGTACAAAAGTCGCGGGCGATCTCCTCGCGTTCAACACACGTCAGGGTGAGGGCTTGGTTGCCGTTGTCGAGATAAATGTCTTTTGGCTTGGCCTCAAGTACTTCGATCTTATCACCTGCACGAATGATCCCTTCATTGAGCGCGACCAAGTTTTGGCCGAAGAAAACTTCGCCACTGCCGTCTGAGCGGAAGGATGAAAGGGTATTAAGCGGCTCTTTGAGTGCATTGAACTCGCCAGTAGCGGGATCCACCGTGGTGAGGATACACCGGGCACACGGCTTCACCACTTCGAACTCGACGCCGCCGATGCGGATCCGTTTCCAGCCATCCTCGGCAAAAGGCTCGGTGCCGGATACCACCAAGTTGGTGCGGAACTGATCCATCGTGTGTTGCTGGGGGCTGCGGGCATTGAGTGCCTCCAGTGAGGCTTCGCTGATAACCAGCAGAGGATAGCCATCTGCAAAGCTGACATGCCGATTGATCTTGGCTCTCAGGCGTTGGGATTGTTCACCGGTATACAGCAATTGGACCGGTTCACCGATAATTCGGCTGAACCAGTCATTGGCTTCCTTGGTTGTGAGGTATGCGTTGAAGGTGTCCTTCCACACGGTTGCTTCAGACTCGACCATTTCAAAGTCGGTATAACGGAGTGTCAGCGGGGGCTGGCCGGGAAAATCGAGTACCAATCCGTTAGACAACAATGCCGCGGACACTTTGACTAATTGAGGATGCTTTCTTGCCGTGATCATACTGCCGTCAAGCCGCGAGACCATAAAGCGTCGATCGAAACTCAACCCCTGTTGCTCAACCCATGCGTGTGACAGGTTTATTCCTGCTATCGACTTCACGGGAAATATGTTGATCTGGTTTAGCGTCGGAATATTGGCTAATTGACTCACTGTTAGCATCCTTGTGTCGTTATTCTTGGCTTGGATAACGCCATTTTATCAAATACGGTTTGGTTCCGGTGTCAATTTTATTGCTGGTGGAGTGTTGTTGCTTGATAAATTAGCGTGAAAAACTTTTACGGTCGCAAAATTATGCTTGGTGAATTTATACTTATTTACAATATTTGCAGCTAGATGTATGAAATTTATGAATATTTGTAAGAATTAAGCCTGTTTGGTCGTTCATAATACCTACAAAATATAAATTGTTTTTAAAGAGGGAACTATGAACCTATTAAGGCATTATGGGGTAAGAGCCAAATTATTGGCTTTGATCGCGATTGCAGCTATTTTAATGCTTGTTAATACAGCATTTCAGGCCAATGAGAGTTACCAAAGTGATATTGCGGATCGCAAAATCTCAATGCAAGAGCAGGTGAAAGCTGCGATTTCTTTGGTGCAATACTATTCGGACAAGTATCCACTCGATCAGGGGACCGCTAGGCAGGAAGCAAAAGCTGCGTTGGCGGCAATGCGTTTTGATGGGGATAACTATTTTTGGGTGATTGCCACAGATAATACGCTGATTATGCACCCACTGCGTCAGCAGCAGGAAGGGCAATCGATGCAGTCCATAACCGACGCCGCTGGTAAGCCGCACTGGCTGGAGATGACCACGATTGGCCGTTTATCCGGCAGTGGTTTTTTGGATTACGCCTGGATTGCACCTAGCGGTGAGGTTTCCGAGAAAATTTCCTATGTCGAGAACTTTGCCAAGTGGGGGTGGGTGGTCGGTACGGGGGTCCACCTTCTCGATATCGAAGCGCGTTTTTTTGATAGTGCTGTTTTCCAGCTTGGTGTCAGTCTGGTTGTTGTCTCTATCTTGGTGGTCTTCGGGGTGTGGATCAGCAATGACATTAGTCAGCCGCTTCAGCAATTGACCGCGCGCGTCCGTAAGCTTGAGCAAGGCGACTTAACACAAAACTTTACCATGGAGCGCCGGGATGAAATCGGCCAAATTGCGGAAGCGATGCATCAAGCATCATCTGCGATGCGTACCACATTGCTGGCTGCCAACCACAATGCCCAGCAGTCGGTGAGTATGGCCGGTACTATTGCCGCTGCCAGTGAGCAGTGTGCCCAGTCGATCACCGAGCAAAACCAGCAGTTGGCCCAGCTGGCTACCGCAATGGAAGAGATGAGCACCACTATCAATGATGTCGCCCAAAATGCCGAGACCGTTTCATCGGCAACTGCGGCAATCAACGCACAGGTTGATGCGAGTAATCAGCGTATGGTGCAGGCGATGGCGGCGATCCATAGCGTTTCTGAAGGGATAGAGCACTCCGATCAGCGAGTCGGCGAGCTAAAAGCCGGGGTAGAAGAGATTGGTAATGTTACCCAGGTGATCCAGGGGGTTTCGGAGCAAACCAACCTGCTTGCCCTCAATGCTGCAATCGAGGCTGCCCGTGCCGGTGAGCAGGGGCGCGGTTTTGCCGTGGTAGCCGATGAAGTGCGTAACCTTGCCAGCCGCACTCAGCAGTCGACGATCGAAATCCAGGAAACAATCGACAAGTTAACGGAAAGTACCCTCAACACCGTGAAGTCAATGGCGGAAAGTACCGAGCAGACACAAAACAGTGTTGAGCATAGTGAGCAGGTGCAAAGTGAGTTGAATCGCATTGCTAGCTTGGTGACAGAGGCCAACGATATGATCATGCAGGTGGCAACGGCCGCTGAACAACAAGGCACGGTTACCGAGGAGGTGAACAATACGGTTAACCTTATTCATACCGCGACGGATGATATCAACAAAGCGGCTCAACATTTGGCGTCGGAAAGCCAATCTTTGAGTAAAGCGGCTGCCACCTTGGGTGATCAGCTCAAGCAATTTAAGGTGTAAGTACCTTTACTTTTCTTCCCGAGACAAAAAACCACAAGTGCCAGCTTGTGGTTTTTTACTGGTAGTCAAATAGGCTTATTTGGTCAGGGCTTGGTTTAGCCACTGGTCAAACTGGCCTTTAGGCAACGCGCCATTGATCGTCTCTACCATTTGACCGTTCTTGAATACCATAATAGTGGGGATGCTGCGGATACGGTACTGTGCCGCCAGCGCTTGCTGGGCTTCGGTATCAATTTTGACGAAGCGTACATCTCCGTTGCGCTCTTTGGCGACATCTTCGAAGATAGGGGCAAAGCCGACACATGGGTTGCACCAAGGGGCCCAGAAATCAACCACAACAGGCTTGTCACTTTGGATCAGGGAAAGGAAATTGTCCTGCGTACCTTCAATAGGCATGCCGTCTAGCAGGCGATCCTTACAGGCACCGCAGTTGGCGATGTCATTCACTCGCGCCGTTGGAATACGGTTCATGGCCTTGCAGTGAGGACAGCGGGTAGTCATTGTAGTCATAATCGGGTTCCAGTAAGTCTTGTTTCTTACTAATTTAACGACTACCCAAGTATAAGCAAAGCAGGATTAACAGATTATATTGATAGAAATAATCTATCGGTTAGGTATACCTCAATGTCTACGGTCGTTATATCGTTGTTCGTTATTCTTCAATAGTTAATTGGCTTAGTGTATCAAGCCCAGTTCTTTAGCTTCCTCAATGGTAAGGCCGCTGGCACGGATGTCGCGAAGCATTTCAATACGGCGACGCGCTTCAGCTTGCTGGCGTTTGTTCTGGGAGATGTGTGAAGCGGTTTCGTCTTTGAAATCCCACTTTGAGGACACATCTGACATTTCATTATGGTCGATAGAATTGATAGACACATTAACCTCCTAAATAATCCCTGCGTCGAAATCAACTTATCTTTATCAGAGGAATTTGCTGACGTTAAGACGTTAAAATCTACTTTGTGACACATCCCAAAATTGTGCAATTTCTATGAAAACTTGCTTTTCTCCACCGACAAACGGGGGTAATGTTGACGGTTCCACACCAGTAAAAATTCACGTTGTCAGATCACTTTTTCGAGCAGCCTTCCCTCCCTTTTTGACTCAGCGTTTTTATGCCTATTGGTAGTTTGATAATTAATCATGTAACTGATTGTATATTAATGCGTTTGTTGCAATTCTAAGTTGTTTGTTGATAACTTGGTCAATTGGTTTTTAAAGGGTTTACAGCGGTCGTAGGATCCCATATCATTCGTCGCACTTACGGAGAGATGGCTGAGTGGTTGAAAGCACCGGTCTTGAAAACCGGCATACGTTAATAGCGTATCTAGGGTTCAAATCCCTATCTCTCCGCCACATCAAATCGTATTAAACCCGTTGTTTTTCAACGGGTTTTTTCGTATCTGAGGCTTGTCAAATCACTTAACCGCAATTGGGTGAGACAATGTACTTACTAAAAGCACCAAATTCTTCTTATTTCACAAGGGATTGTATCCCGAAAACACTATGTGATCGTGGTTATCCCTTCGATATCAAGATTTCACTGCTAGCCAAGACAACTTATGGTCATTGATTATTCCTTTGTAGCTAAAATGGCTCTAATTGTGGCTAGCTCCTCTTCGCTGAACTGGGAATGTTGCAGTGATGCGACGTTTTCAGATAACTGTTGGACACTACTCGCACCAATAAGAACTGAAGTAACTCTTATGTCATTGAGTAGCCATGCCAACGACATTTGGGCAAGAGACTGACCGCGAGATGCGGCAATTTTTGCCAATGCTGTGATCTTGGGGAGCTGTTCCTTTAGTAATTGATGGTCAAAGTATGAATGCTCTCGGTTGGCACGACTATCAACCGGCTTTTCATTCAAGTATTTATTGGTTAACGCTCCTTGTGCTAATGGTGAAAACGCTATCATCCCTACCTTTTTATCACCCAACAGATCAAGGAGGCCTTTTTCTACCGTCTGATTCAACATCGAATATTCAGATTGTTGAATAGTACAAGGTGTACCCAGTTGCTTAAATACTTCTAATGCTTGACGAGTTTGTTCAGTATTGTAATTAGATAAGCCAATGTATAATGCTTTGCCTTGCCTAACTAAGCTATCAAGCGCCATTGCCGTTTCTTCTATCGGAGTATTTGGATCCGGTCGATGATGGTAATACACATCAACGTAATCCAAGTTCATTCTTTTCAGTGATTGATCCAAACTAGAGATGAGGTATTTTCGAGAACCCCCATTGCCATATGGGCCAGGCCACATATCGTAGCCAGCTTTTGTCGACACAAATAACTCATCGCGATAGCGTTTAAAATCAAGTTCTATTAAACGACCAAATGTCTCTTCCGCTGATCCATAAGGGGGACCATAATTATTTGCCAAGTCGAAATGGGTAATGCCCAGATCAAATGCCGCCCTCATTACTGCGCGTGAATTTGCAAAACTATCAACTTGGCCAAAATTATGCCAAAGCCCAAGTGACAGCGCGGGCAATTGCACACCACTATTGCCACAACGACGATATTGCATCTCTTGGTAACGTTGCCCATCAGCAACATACGTTTCAAAGGGGGCTTTATCATTTATATTCATTTGTCGCTCTCTAATTTCCGTTATTCTTACAAGGAAAATAGTACCCATCTATCTTTGTTAGGAAAATACGACAATACAGAATTCATTGTTCGATATATAATACAAACATAACGAGTATTTTTAAGTCAGCACTATGAGAAACCACAAAAAACTTGAGCGTATGATGCTATTTAATGCTGTAGCAAAGGAGCTCAGCTTTACCACCGCAGCTAAATCGTTGGACATCTCTCGTGGCCACCTATCAAATCAAATTACTTTGCTAGAAAAAGAGATGGGTGTAGCACTTCTCATTCGGTCTACTCGCTCCGTACGCCTTACACAGGAAGGGCAAGCTGTGTTTGAAGGAATGAAGATAATTCAAAAAGCGCTGTGGGATATAGAGAGAAGCACAGAGCAAAGTGATGCCTCTATCGAAGGGCTAATAAAAATTACCGCACCAAGACTGTTCTGCAAGACGTTTCTATTGGATGCTATAGTCGAGTTTAAACAATCTTACCCTCACGTCACTTTTTCCATTGACTGTAGTTACAGCAAGTTTGATCTTATCGAAAGTGATTTTGACCTCGCCATTAGGTCGACGACTAAACCACCAGAAAATATGGTAGCAAAGAAGATATTCGATTATCAGCACCAGTGTTATGTATCTCAAAGCTACCTAAAGACTCACGGCCCAGTGAAGAGTATTGATGACCTGAGCAATCACAACTGCTTAGTAGATAGCGAGACAACTACATGGGGTTTCGGCAATAGCACTATTCCCCTAAAACGCTGGCTAGATGTTAACGATCATGAGTTGCTAGTGAAATTAGCAGTGGAAGGATATGGAGTGATTCGAATCGCAGACTATTCGGTGGCTAGTGAAGTGAACAGGAAACAACTGATCCCTTTGTTTGAAGGTGCTGAAACAGAACGGTATGAAATGTATCTACTCTATCCCCACATTGTTCATAGACCAAATAGAGTAGCCATGTTCATTCAGTTTTTGCAGCAGTACCTCATCACAAAATAAACCCTATCGTGCACGTGACAAACAACGAGAAAAACTATGTCTCCACGCTCAAGTCCAGCTTTAACCGCATGAAATGAAACCCAAGCAATCCCTTTACCGGCAGCAGCCATTTTTCACCTAACTCCGGAATCCTTACTTCTTCTCTTAGTAAAAAAGTAGGTGACGCTAAGGCGCTCGAGTCCGTCCGCTCCGCCACTACAACGAAGCCTCAGCAGAAACGCTGAGGCTTTTTGTATCTAACGCTCCCGAAACCCCTGCGTATTTATCGTGATTTAAATTTTGTAAGTATTTAAATCGATGTCATCCAGTTGCTTCCGGGCATCCTCAAGCGACTGAGGGATATATAGCTGTTTCACGCTAGTGGCTTTTGCAGGACTGTCGAATGCAGATTTATAGTCATGCGGCATAGGGTCGACTGCATGGTTTGTGGGCTCTGAAGCTAAGGTCCAAGAGCAGAATTCGGTTCGGCTGGTCTTCAAATCGGCAAGGGCCGTAGTTGAAAACGACAAAAGTACTGTTGATAAAATAAAACGGTTCATCACCCTCTACCTTTGTGAATTTAATAGTTAGCAGAAAATTGCTGTGTTTCGAGTGGGAGGGATTATGTATTGTTTTACTAATGATGATAATGCGATTACTGAATAAATCACTTTTGCTAACAGGTAATAATCATGCCGAGCTATGCCGGCACGACACCTGAGGTGACACTCTATTTCGTAGGGTTACCGTGCGGGGAATTGCTAATCTCTTCACTCACCCAATGCAATAGCTGCTTGATGGCGCGGGACAGCACTTGGTTTTGGCGCACGATATAGCCAAGGCTTGTGGTCGGGAAGTCCGGCAGTGGGGTAATGGTGCTTTTCAGGTTGAGCTTCGGATGCAGCGAAAATGCCGGCACGATGGCGATGCCAAAGCCCGCTTCGGCCCAGTCGATTTGGGCGTCGACACTGCCGACTTCCATTACCCGGTATTTGGGTAAGTGTAAGCTAGGCAAAGCAAGATCAATCAGATCCCGGGTGCGGGTGTCGTGGCCCAATAAGATCAATGTGGGTTCTTCGCCTGATGGATTGCTCCTTCCTTCTTTGGCTTGCTGTTGCCAATCACTTAAGCCATTCCCCAGTGCGCACCAGCGAATCTGGCGCAGTTCGGTGAAGTGCAATGGCTGGCTCTCTTTCTGAGCAATAACAAAGCCTAGATCTGCCTTGGCGCTTTTGACCAGTTCGGCGGCTTGGGTAGAGGTGGTGTTGAACAGGGAAAGATCGATTCCGGGAAATTCACGTTTGAATGACTGAAAGGGTTTGATCAGCAACAGGCGAGAGATAATATCGCTGGCCGCTATTGAGAGCGTACCCTGAGATAAATCATTGATTGCATTGAGATCAGATTGACATACTTGCAGCTCTTGCAGCGTCGATTGAGCGCTTTGCAGTAGGCGTTCGCCTGCCTGGGTCAGGCGAAACGGGTTGCGCTCGACCAACTTCACCCGGGTGGCTTGTTCCAACTGCTTGATATGCAAGCTGACGTTAGGCTGGGTCATGTGCAGCTCAGAGGCTGTTTTGCCGAAATGCTCTAATCGAGCCAGGGTAACAAAAGTATTAAGCCAATTGAGATCAAGCATAAAGACTCGCCTATAGAATTGCTAATTGCTCTATTCTACGCCGTTTGTCACAAATTCCCATATGGAATCCTTATTAGGGTTATAACAATTATTAATTTTTCTTATTGGCTGGGTCGCCTTAGCATAATCGCATCTTTGTTTGGGAGAGTTAATTATGTCGTCTATCGTTGTTGTTGGTGCAAACTGGGGTGATGAAGGCAAGGGCCGAATCGTTGATTTCCTTGCCGAGCAAGCCTCTGCAAGTATTCGTTTCCAAGGTGGTAATAATGCTGGCCACACTGTGGTTAACGATCTGGGAACGTTCAAGCTGCACCAGTTGCCAAGCGGCGTATTTAACCCTGACTGTCTTGCGGTGCTAGGCCCTGGTATGGTTATCAGTCCTGAGCCTCTATCTACCGAGCTAGCCGAAGTGAAAGCTGCTGGGGTTAACGTAAACCTTTGCATTTCAGACCGTGCGACCTTGTGTCTTCCACTCCACGCTCTTGAAGATACTCTAGAAGAAGTGCGCTTGGGTGATGCAGCCTACGGTTCAACCCGTCAGGGCATAGCACCAGCTTATGGCGACCGCGTTATGAAAAAAGGTATTTTGGTCGGTTGGCTGAAGCAGCCAGAAGTACTGCGCGAGCGAATCCAGTTCTGGATGGACTGGAAACTACCACAGCTAAAAGCCCTTTACCCGAGCTTTGAGTTCAGCCAGACAGCCCAAGAAATGACCGACTGGTTGCTGGAAGTGTCTGAACCTTGGCGTGATGCGATCTGCAATGTGACCTTGCCGCTAAAAGCGCTGCAGGCTGAAAACCAGAACCTGCTGTTTGAAGCCCAGCTTGGTGCTGGCCGTGACTTGACCTACGGTGAATACCCATGGACAACATCGTCTAACGTTGTCTCTATGTATGCCGGTATCGGTAGTGGCTTGCCAGCCCTTCGCCCAGAGCGTGTAATAGCTGTAGCCAAAGCATTTAGCTCGTCGGTCGGTACGGGCACGCTGATCACAGCAATGGAAGAGCAAGATGCTTTCCGTGAAGCCGCCGGTGAGTTCGGTGCCACAACGGGCCGTCCACGAGACATGGGCTACTTCGATGCCGTAGCAACCCAGAATGGTGTAGAGCTGCAGGCGGCAACTGAAATCGCCCTGACCAAGCTTGATTGCCTAAGCGGCCTGAGCGATCTGAAAATCTGTGTGGCATACGATGGTGACCACAGTGAGAACCCAATCTGGCCTCAAACTGCCGCGCTTGCGCCTGTTTATGAGCAGATGGAAGGCTGGAGCGAAGACATCACCGGTTGCCGCAAGTTTGAAGAGCTGCCAAAAGCTGCGCAGGATTACGTATTGCGCATTGAAGAGCTGATGGGAGTACCGGTGAAAATGGTTTCTGTTGGTCCTGGCCGTGAACAGATGATCATGCGCTAATTTAGTTTTGGTTATAACTATCTGAATCGGATATAGAAAAGCCAGTACCACACTTGGTACTGGCTTTTTATTTGATGATGATTTGCTGCTATTCGACAGGTGATTCGAAGGAATCTGGCTTGAGCGTTAGTACTGAGCAGCTTAGTTGATTGATCATTGATTCTGCCGTATTGCCCATCAGGAAACCGGCGATACCGGTACGTGAGAGCGAGCCGAGGATCACTACATCGACACCTTTTGCTGATGCGTATAGCGGTAGCACTTCTCTGGCTTCCCCTTCGACAATCTCAATTTTCGTATTGACCGGACTGTTTTGGTGTGGGACCAATAACGACTTTAGCCGTTCTATCCGCTCTTGTTTCATTTTCTGCGAGAGCTGTTCGATATCATTATCGTCATAGCCGCTCCACTTTCTCAGGTAGCCTTCGGAGTCGAGCCGCCAGGCGTGGCACAGTGTTAAATCGGCACCCGTTATTTCGCAATACTCAATCGCAAGGGCAACCAGTTTTTTATTAAACTCTTGATATTCGATATTGCTAAGATCGATGGCGGCTACAACTTGCTCGATAGGCTTGGAATAGGAGCTAATCGACCAGATTGGGACTTCGGATTTACGTATTACATTTAAGGTATTGCGGCCTCGCTGGCAGGCCGTTTTTTTATCTGCCCGAGTTGAATCGATAATGACCATACTGGCCATCGATGATTTGGCTTCCTTGACGATTTCAATGTGCGGAATGCCGATAC
This sequence comes from Photobacterium sp. DA100, assembly GCF_029223585.1. Lineage (NCBI taxonomy): Bacteria > Pseudomonadati > Pseudomonadota > Gammaproteobacteria > Vibrionales > Vibrionaceae > Photobacterium > Photobacterium sp. DA100. Next base: position 179,041 of record NZ_CP119424.1, read on the forward strand.
GAACGTGAGTGTCAAAAGTGATGTTGGGGTATTGGGTCTTGAGCACCTCAACGTGTTGATTTAACTGTCGGTGGTAAAACTTTTGGGCCTCTTCGATAATATTGACCGCAGTATCTGAATAATTGGCCACCTCCTTTAACTCACAGAGCTCTTCTATAACTGTCAGCAGGATGACCCGTGCAGAACATTGGTTGGCAAACCAAAATGCTTGGTGAAAGGAATCGTTGAGGGGTTGCTCAGGAGCAATGGTAACCAATAGTCGATTGAGTTTCATACTGCCTCCTTAAACACGCAAAAAAATGTCGCTATTGAAGTTAGTTTATAACGGTTGTATTTCTCTTGCCTGTCGGGTTCATGTTTGGTAACAGAATTACGCGTTTGTGAGACGGAATTTGAGGGATGGATCAGAATTTTCCGTCAATAGGGTAAACAATCAGATAAGGCCATCAAACGATGGCCTTATCTACTTTTATCATTAGTTGCCGCTTAGCAAACGTTGGTGAAGCGAGTCTTTTAATTCGGCTCTCTGGTGCTTGAGTTGGTGCATGGCAACATCATCGATAGGGGAGCCGCTGAGCTCCAGTTCGCGAATTTCCTTATCCAGAGAATCGTACTTTATTGCATCTTTGGCAAACACATCGTTGTTTGCGGATAAGTTGAAAATAGTATCTTTGAACTGCGGAAACTCGCTGAGTAATGAGTGATCTTCTCCTAACATACAACCTCCTAAACTTTACTCTCGGGCTAATTGCACCTAATAGGATAGCAGCTCTGGCAGTATCGACCGGACTTCCCTACAAAAAGTAGGGGGAAATGTGATTAATCTTGTAGAACCAATAACATGATCACCTTTTAGCAAAGAGCGGGTTATTCAGAGAGGCCATTTAAATACTATTTATAGGAATCTTATGGGGGAGCTCTTTGATCGCAATGTTCGAGTCAATTGGCGGCAAGGATTTTTCAATAACGCCATGGTTGGCCCAGATAACGTCGCCTTTTGAAACCGTCGCAGGCGTTATATTATTTGGTTTCGCTGCCGCGATTGTCCTCAAATAGGCCTCAGGAGTGAGGCCATACAATTATCCTGCCGTTACTATCAACCCCAGAGGCTCTAGCAGTTGCTCCTGCTGCCAATCACAGATCATGACGCCTTTCAGGCTGACGCGTCTTGGATCAAGACCGGTTAGATCAACGTGGCAGAGGTTGCACTCTTCGATATCAAATTGTCCCCAGCTATCGGCCGAGAACTCACCCCGGCTGAGATCTGAGCCTTTAAGAGAAGCACCGACTAAATTGGCACCTGTCCAGCGGTTTTCAAATAGTTCACATTGCTCCAATCGTTGGTTCTCTGGTTGGCATAGGCCAAATTACTTGCCGATATATAGGCTGAGCAGAAGTAGTTGTTTTGGGTTAGGTAGTTGGCGAAGCTGGCTTGGGAGAAGTTTGCCCCTTTCAAGTTGCAGGCACGGATCTCGATGCCGAAACACTGTGCACCGCGGAAGTTGGCCATGCTGAGGTCGCAATCTTTGAAGCTGGCTTCTTTGAGTTTGGTATATTCAAAACGGCACCCCTCGACATCGCCCCGCTCGATGAATTGGCAATTGGTGAACTCGGCTTCGGTAAAATTAGCCCTGCTGAAGTTACAGCGGATGAAGGTACAGTTCTCGAACTGGGCATATTCAAAGTCTTGCCCTGAAAAATCGTGCTCGATATAGGTTTGGTCTTTCATTAGAAATTGCCATTACTTGCGTCTTTATCCGGCAGATTACAGGTAAAAAAGGCTGAAAAGCCAGAGAAAGTTGAGCATGGCTAGCATTTTTTAACAGCTTAATCGTGAATCTGTGGCGTTAGTTTCTGTTAACGTTGAGAGGTATGAAGTGCAAACGGCCTGAATGGGGCTGAATAATGGTAGGAACTGCAGTTCAGTTAAAGTCACTATACAGGAGAGTCTTTGTCATCAAGTCTTTAAAGTATTTGGTGGCTTCAAGTTCAGCCATTTTAGAAGAGATGCTAGCTTAAATCAGCTCAGATTATGGAGGCAGAATAGTTATTAGAGATCAGCCGTGAACGCAAAAATTGTCCTCTATACAACTTGTATGCAATAGGTATAATAATTCATCTTGATTTAAAGTATTGAAGAATAGGAGTAATTAATCGTTATTTAAATAACGTTGTTGTAAGTGGCATAAACATAACAAAGATTTTTATTCTAGTAGATGGATTTAATGATTTCGTCAAGGATTACATACAAGCTAGTGCTTGAGTTTAATATAGAGAATATATCTGATCGTAAACAGGCCTTAAAGCGATATCCCATATACTTTAGCTCTGACTCGGCTGTTTAATGAGGTGCTTCTTATTCCTAAAGAAGCAACGCGATCTTTTTCTTCATCAATAGAGAGTGTTTTTAAGGATAATCCTAAAGTTAAATTAATTTACCCCTTAAAATCTGATTTTTATAACCAAGATAAACACCAGGTAATAATTGATAACCTTGATATAAATGGTCAGGATTTTGTTATTCTTGATCATGGTGGTTATTTTTGTGACTTGGCATCGAGTTTATATGAAAAGTATAAAGAACACTTTTTAGGGATTACTGAGATGACGGCAAATGGGCATTACCGTTATCAAAAAGTTCCGCTTAAAGTTCCGTTACAGTCTATCGCTGAGACGGAGCTGAAACGGAGTGGTGATTTTAGTGCTTCACAAAATATTGTTCACTATACGGAAAGAGCACTGCGTGATCGTTTCAGCCTGAGGCTATATGGTTCCCAACTACTTAATGCTGCAGTGATAGGCTTGGGGAATTTAGGTGAAGGCATTGTTGATGAGTTAAATCGTCTTAGCGGTAACGCGCCCTATGTATACGATATAGATCCGGTTAAGGTTGTTAGACTTGGTGCGAATAGTATTCGCTACTCCAGTAAAGAGCAGGTTTTACAACAATGCAATTTATTGTTTTTATGTAGTGGCAATATCAGTATTTCCGAAGAAGAGTTCGGTAACATCAGTAGCGAAAAGTATCTCTCAACGGTGACGTCTGCTGATGATGAGTTAGAGCTCGACGGTTTAGTTGCTCGTGGAGTATTAACCCTCGTCGAAAAATGCGAGCTAGTATCTACCTATAAAAATAGGCGTGGAGTAAAAATCCACTTAATAGCCCATGGCTCAGCAGTCAATACTTTGTCTCCGATGTCAATGGCCGATGAAACTGTTCAGCTCTTTCTTGCCGCACATATACAAGCGGCTCATAATATTGCTTCGTATCTGTACACACAGCGTGATTGTGGCATTGTTGAGTTATCGAAAGCTGATGAGAGTAGAATTGCGGCAACATGGCTACGTTGGTTCTCTTAGCACGTTTTGCGTCTAGTATAGAGATGATCGGCTGGGGGCGGTATTGTGATAAAGGAAAGGTGTGTTATGGGATTAAAGAACCGTTACCCCCATCACTCTTTATCAACTTGAAACAAAATTGTGACTAGCCCCAGCATCCCTCGGCATGTTTTAATTGCACAATATTCAAAAGAACAAAGACAAAATTTTTCAGGGACTAACATGGTGACAGTGAAAAGAGCGGCTGCAGGGATCGCAATGGTTTCTTTGTCGCTCCCAGCGGCGGCTTCAACCACACTTTCCGACACACGCAGTGTAGGGATGGGCGGTGCCGGGGTTGCATCAGCCAATTACCTGACGGCGAGCTTTCATAATCCAGCGCTGGCCACACAGAATAAAAACTATGATCGTTTTGGCATGATCCTCCCTGTGGTTGGAGGCCGTGTCTATGATGGCAATGATCTTCATGACCGGGTCGATGCATTTCAGGACTTGAATGATCAATTGGCAGGCAATCCTGATCTACAGGATGAATGGATTGCTGCACTGAAAGGTCTTGATAACGAGCGCATTGATGGCGATGCCAATATTGGTATGGTCATCGCTATACCCAACCGTGTTGTCAGCACCAACTTTTTTGTATCCAGCCACGTTACGGCACTGGTGACAACAGATATCGATGAGAATGATCTCAATAACCAGGAGATCGTCAACTCTAGCGCCCAAGGTATTGCCGGTGGCACGGTCGATATAGGCTTTACTTTTGCCAAAGAGTTTATTTTTTTGGAACGCGATCTGAGTTTGGGATTTTCGCCGAAGTTCCAGCAAATATTGACTTATAACTACCAAGATACCATTGATACATTCGACAATGATGATTTTGATATCGGCTCAGATTATGTCGATAAGTCAGCGTTCAATGCCGACTTGGGGGTCGCTTACGCGCTTAGCCGCAATGTAATGCTGGGCGCGAGCGCCAAGAACCTCTTTTCTCAGTCGCTTAAAACTAATATCAGTAACGGCAGCCAAGCAACCTTCGAAGTCAATACCCAGTACACTGCTGCGATTGCCTATAATCATCCGCGTTTTACTGTTGCTGCCGATGTCGATCTCAACAGCAATAAACCTTTCAAAGAGCATACCTATAAAACCCAGTTTGCCCGTGTTGGTCTGGAAGCGGATGCTTGGCGTATGGCACAGCTACGCTTGGGATATATCCACAGCATGACTGACTATGCCGATGATGTCCTAACCGCAGGGATCGGTTTGAAGCCATTTGGTAAATTCGGTTTAGATATCGCAGCCTTGTACGGCAAAGATGACAGCTATGGCGCTTCCGCGCAACTGGTCTTCCACTTCTAAATTGGCCAGAAACGATAGGAGAAGACGATTGTTATAGTGTTAACAATCGTCTTTTTTCATGCTTTTCTTAAATAAATGATCTATTTATTTTGCATGGTTCATGAAACCTTGTTTTTCAAGATAGTGAAGTACGGTCTCAGAAAAGCCAACATGGGAGTCGCGGGTGTATTTCAGACTGGTGTATATCTGCGCTAGGTTTTGCACATCGGATTCTTCAATTTTGGCTTTTAGCTCGGGGTAAGACATATAGCGGTTCCAGCCATCGGTCTCGCGCTGGTGGTAGATTGCCTGGATTTCATCATCAGTATGATCATGGTAGGTTTCGTTGTGAACCAACCCGCTCAATGGAAGACGATCTCGGGTTTCTGGCGCTTCATCAGCGTAACCGAGTGAATAGCCGACCACTGGCACGACACCTGATGGGAGCTCTAAGATCTCACCGATTTTGTCGCAATTAGCCAACGTTGACCCCATATAGCAAAGTCCCAGCCCCTTGGCTTCGGCGGCAATCGCCACATTTTGCGATACCAATGTGGCGTCGATAGCGGCGATCATGAAGCTCATAAAATTATCGAAGTTTGGCTTGGCATTGTTGAGCGCCAGCCATTTTTTCATGCGCCTGAAGTCGGCACAGAAGGTTAGCAGCACTGGGGCATCAACCACCATATTTTGCTGCATGTGCGGCTCAAACAGGGCTTCGCGGCGGCCCTTGTCCTTGGTCACGATAATTGAATATGACTGCATGTTGCCGGAAGATGACGCCCTGATCCCTGCTTGGAGGATCTGTTGTAAAACATCGTCACTTACTGGTTGTTCGGAATATTGGCGAATAGAGCGGTGGGCATGAAGGTGAGAAAGAATATCCACAGTGTGTCCTTACAGCATGATGGAAAAACAAAAGTACCAAACTTTGGCTTAGGCCTGCTATTGATAATCTAAAAGAAAGCATCTCGTATTGTAAGGCGTTTTGTGGTTATTGGTTGAGGTATACGACCAATAAGTCAGCTTCAACGGCGTTTGCTAACTTGGGAATGGAAGAAAAAATGCGGCTGAATAATTTATGATGATGTCCGCATACGACTAAATCAATATCCATTTTTTTCACGATTCCAGAGAGCTTGATATGGAGGTCGCCAATGACCACTAAAGTGTCAGTGATTGGATAGCCACACTGCTCTGCGAGGGTTTGCAATTCTTGCTCCAATGCCTGCTTTTCTTTTGGCGTCAAAGCAACTCTATCAACATTGACATGAGCAAAGGACAGTTTGCACTTCGCATCTTTAGCTAATGACACTGCTTTATCAATTACGTCCTTGCTGGATTGAGATAAATCAACCGCGACTAAGATATGCTGATAGCTCATCATGTGACTCCTGATTTGTGGCGACAGGTTTTCCTTAAGTCTAGCGCTGCACGTGTCTTTTGATGGCAGAAAAGGCACTGACTTGCGATACGTCCTAGTAATGCATCTAAAAGCACCAATAAGGCGTGTGGGCTAAACCGGTTGTCCATGTCTAAATAGGTATTAATCTTGATAACCTGCCTGCCAGCAGAGGCTTCTACACTTTAATATTGGCTTTGCAAACGGAGGCTGTGTGGGTGTGGTGCTTGGTTAGAAAGCTCATTTGTTGCCTTGGACTGTCGCTGTTACTGACATTGGGAGTAGGCGCGCAAACACTGCCGGATATCGATTTTGTTAATAGTGAAATTGAGCGCCTGAACAACGAGAATCCCAAAGATGAAAATCTACTCCGCCAGTATCAAAGCTTGGCTCAAAGCCTGAGTGATCAGAACGGCTTGGAACAAGAGCAAGCTAAGCTACGCGCTGTCGTTACCCAGTTTCCGCAGCAGAGAAGGCTTCTTCGCCAGAAGATCAATGAGGCCGAACAACTTCCCGTCTTTCAAACGGAGCAACTGGAAACCTATGAAGATTTATCACAAGCGCTGGCAAGGTTGCGAGCTTCGCTCAGTGAATGGCAAACCGCGAGCAAGGACAATGCCGAACAACGGAAGAGACTCAATGACTCCAGGGTTTCGTTACCCAATGAAATCGTCAGCCTCAATACCCAGCTGGAACAGGCGTCGCTAACTGTCAGTGAAAGTACGGATAAGCTGCAATCATGGTTGGCTCTGGCCAATGTTGCGACTCTCCAGCAAGAAAAAGAGCAAAAACTGTTGGCGCAGCAGACGTTGGATGAACGCAGTGAATTGCTACAGCTAGAGCAGGACTTTCTGGCAAAGAAAATAGACTTGGCAACGCCCTTACAGGCCAAGCTGCAAAGACGTTTGACCGAGATAGAGCAGGGGTCGGCTAGGGCTCTGATAGCCAAAGCCGAGCAGCTCAATTCAGAGCTTCACAATTCCACGGGGGGGCCAGAGAAAAGCATCAAAACACTGCAGGAGCAAGCAGCTAAACAGTTGGAATTTGCGAAAGAGCTAGAGCGGGTTCTGCTCAGTGTGGATGAAGCGCGCATTGAGATTCACCGTATTCAAGCCGAAAGGCAAAGCCTCAACGATGAACAAGTACTCATCAAGAATAATTTGGACTGGCTGAGAGAAAGTACCGCATTCGGCGCTTCTATCAGGGCACAATTACAGCGCTTGCCAAGTCGCGTCTCCGTCAGTGCCATTCCTGATCAAATTGCCAATGCCCATATCCGAAAATATGAGATCAGCCAACTTCGCACCGATACCGCTTTTGGCGACCAAGCGGGTAGCCGTACAATGATTCAGGAGGCTGACTCTGAGGTTGCATTAAAGCTCAAAAAGCTACACCAAGAGCTTCTGGCTCGGCTTAAACAAGAGTATGACAAGCTGATCAATGAGCTTAGCCGCCTGCAGGCTGCCACTCTTCAATATAAAGACGAGGTGAATAATGCTCGGGTTTTTCTCCGCGAGCAGCAATTATGGATACGCAGCAACCTGCCGCTGTGGAAAAACCTGACACGGTTTGAAATGAATGTGTGGTTTGGTGCCCATACCCCCCTCAAAGTGTTGTTCGAAAGGACAACCCAGCAGCAGCAACTGGCGCTGGCGTTTTCCATTGCAGCCTACACGCTGTTGTTTACCCTCTTGCGGTCAAGACTAACCCGGCTCAGCGATCAGTACAGGATGGACTACAAAAGCCTCTTCGGCCATCCGCTGAGAGATAAATTTCGCTATACCTTGATTTTGTTTTTCTTAGCCGTGTTCCGGGCCGTCATTTGGCCGTTGTGGTACGGCTTGACTGCCCTTGGCATTTATTGGCTGTGGCCATTACCGACCTCGGGTGATCTCCCCTCACTGATCTCCGCCAGCGCATGTGGTTTATTTGTCTTGGAGCTGATCCACGGGTTGACTGCCAAGGACGGGGTATTGGATCTGCATCTCAATTGGCCTTCGGAAATTTGCCGCTACTTATGTCGCGAAAGCCGGCGGTTGCGCTGGCCGCTGATTGTTATTCTGCTTGCCTTGTATTGCACTGAGCTGGTATCTGGCGAGAAGGAAGCAGAGGCATCACGGGTACTGTTTTTGCTGCTGGTCGGTTGTATGGCCTATATCTATACTTTTTTATTCAAGCGCGAACGTTTACCTATGGTGTTGCCGTCCCCCCTGCATCAGGGGGTACCGCTGATGCTGATCCGCGGTTTAGTCATCGGCTCTTTTTTCGTCATAATATTGATGTCTGTTATGGGGCTCTACCTGGCTTCCTGGGTATTGCTCAACTACCAGCAGTTGACTCTGTTTTTGATGTTGGGGGGGTTGCTGGCCTATCAGATGGGAGAGCGATGGCTCAAGCTGGAACACCGCCAACTGCACTATCAGCGCTTGTTGGAAAGGCGAGAGGAGTTGCTGGCCCATCAGCAAGAGCAGGCAGGCGAGCCTCCGGAGCTGGCCGAGCTGCGGGAAGTGATGCCGGAAGTAGAAGAGAGTAGTTTGGATGCAGAGCAAGTTAGCGAGCAATCGCTCACCTTGCTAAGAGGGCTATCCCTGCTCGGCTTTGTTCTGGCTTTGCTGACCTTGTGGTCGAGTGCTCTCGAGATGACCAGTTGGCTCTCCCACAAGGTCGTCTGGCAGGTAAGTGAAGTGGGCGAGACCGGGGTGGTGATGGTGGATATCACGCTTCAGTCGCTGCTGTATGCGCTTATCTCGCTACTGGTTACGTTTATTGCGGTGAAGAATCTTCCCGGTATTTTGGAGCTGCTGGTACTGCGCAGGTTGGATCTATCCCCAGGTATGGGTTACGCCACAACGACCGTGATACGCTACTTGCTGATGCTAGTCGGGGTGTTCGCCGCTTGTTCGTTCATCGGTTTCCAATGGTCGAAGTTACAGTGGTTGGTCGCAGCGTTTGGGGTCGGCTTGGGATTTGGCCTGCAGGAGATTTTTGCCAACTTTATTTCTGGCCTGATCATCTTGTTCGAGCGGCCTATCCGTATCGGTGACATTGTCACCATCAATGAGTTGTCGGGAACGGTGAGTAAGATCAAGACCCGGGCGACCACGATCATAGACTGGGATAACAAGGAAATCGTTGTGCCTAACAAGGTTTTCATTACTGAAAAGCTGATCAACTGGTCACTGACCGATCCTATTACCCGTATCGTGATCCCGATTGGTGTTGCCTATGGCTCTGATATCGAGCGCGTCGAGCAGCTCCTTTATCAGGCGGCCACTAGCCATCCGCTGGTGCTCAAAGAGCCCCCGCCCTCGGTATATTTTCTTGCTTTCGGCGCCAGTAGTTTAGATTTCGAATTGCGGGTTTACATTACCGCAATAGAGCATCGCTTATCGACTATCCACCTGATCAACAAGAGCATTGACCGTTTGTTCAAAGAGAACGGTATTGAGATTGCCTTCCCGCAATTGGATATCCACGTCAGGGATGTGAATCAGGGGAAAGGTAAACCACGCGGCGATTAGGGCTTGGTGTCCTTAGCTGCAACAAGGGAGCCTACAGCTGCAGCATGATTGACAGCGGGCAATGGTCACTGAGCTGATATTGTTTCAGTTGTTGTTCGGTATAAAGATATTCAGAAAAGGGTACCTCGGTGGTGTTCTTTTTTTGTATTCGGCTACCGACAATAAAGTGATCGATAAACCCGGGGTATTGCCTCACCTCCCATTGCCGTTTGCGCTTGTTATAGACCTGCGAGCGGCATTGGCTTGTTATCCCATTGGTGGCCAGTGTCGGAGCCGATGACAGTTCAGCGGTGAGAGCGGTCCAGAATTTGTCCCCCTTATTCGCCAGTCGGCGGTTAAAGTCCCCCAAAATAATAAAGGACTGTTGCTGTTCTTGCCGTTTGGCTATCCAGTTTTTGAGTACCTCAAATTGCTTTTTTAAAACAGTACAGTTCTTGTTGCGGTGACGGTTACTGTAGCAACCGCTTTTGAGGTGGACAGCTAGTAGTCTTAGTTCGTTTTTACCGTCTGGGTAGAGTGAGATATCAATACCATAGCGTAGGTATTGGTTACCCCATATATCCAGTTGATGGAGATCGGGGTGGCGTCGGTAATCTATTCCTTTTCGAATGGCAAAACCGACAAACTGCGGCCAGGGCCCTTTGTTGCTCTGAGTTTTCCTGCTTGAGAATTCTATCCGATATTGGTTGAGTGGAATTACCTTGCCGATTGATTGAGGGTCAGCGACTTCCTGAAAGGCCAATATGTCGGGCGATATTTCATTGAGAACACTGGCCAATGCTCGGTAGTCACTCGCGACTCTCGATGGAACGTCCGCCCGCTGCTGTCCATTCGCTTTATCTGCTGTCAGCCAATTGAGGTTCCAGGTTGTGATGGTTACTGTACCGGTGCTGTTACTTGAGGCTGCAGCAAGTAACGGTGAAGATAATAGCAACCCAAGCGCGAGCAGTAGTTTTGAAGCGGTCATGGGAATAGTCGGCCATCGCTGTTGAAAACGGTACTGTTACAGCGGGTGAACAAAAAGGCGATGTGTAAGAATGACGGTGCGGGAAGACAAACAGTTTGAATGCAACAGCAGCATTGTTGCAGGCGCAAAATACACACTTCCCGAAGTTTCCATTTGTTTCTCGATCAGGCTACGACCCCAAATATTCGACCGACCACCGCTGTCAGCACCATGGCTAAAGCCCCCCAAAAAGTGACTCTAACTGCCCCAATCGTTATTGATGCTCCGCCTGCTCTTGCGGCGATGGCTCCGAGGGAAGCCAAAAAGACCAGAGAGAAGCCGGCAACCATAGTGATGAGCAGTGATAGCGGCACAATCCATGCGACCAGCAATGGAAGGGCGGCACCGATCGTAAAGGTAGTGGCAGAGAAGACGGCGGCTTGAACCGGGTTTGCTCCTTGGCTATCCGACAGTCCAATTTCATCTCGGGCGTGGGCCCCGAGTGCGTCATGGTCCATCAGTTTTTCGGCAACTTGACGGGCCAGTATCGGATCGAGCCCTCGTTGCTCGTAAATTTGGGCAAGCTCCACGACCTCCTCTTCGTAGTCTTCTTCGAGTGAGCGCTGTTCGAGTGCCAAATCGGCTTTTTCAATATCCAGCTGTGAGCTTACCGACACATATTCGCCAGCCGCCATGGACATCGCACCGGCAACTAAACCGGCAATACCTGCCAGAAGGATACTATCTTGAGTGGTATTGGCCGCGGCAACGCCAATAATCAGGCTGGCAGTTGATACGATGCCATCATTGGCCCCCATCACCGCTGCTCGTAGCCAGCCAGCACGGTGCGAACGGTGGTTTTCCTTGTGGCTCATATATTATCCCCCGTTAGGTCTCTCGCCCGGTTAAATTAAGCATAAATCAATAATCACAAATAAACGCAGTGTATTTGACAGAAGGCGAAAATATATTGCTGGCAGGCTCAGTTTGGTCAGTATGATGTGAGCGCCTGTGCTTCTGACGCCTGAGTTACAATCGGCTCAAGCTAGGGGCGTTAATAATGCCATCGCCTTACGCTTAATCGTGATTTTACCCTGTGAAAGAGGGCAGTATTTTTAGGTGGTGATAAATACACATTCCATTCAACACAAATAAAAAATATGCGATTGTGAATGTAATCCGGTAACGACTGTTGTTATCGGCCATTTTACCAAAGTCGTAGTCTGTTGTTTTACTAAGGTATTGATATTAATTCAATTGGTCCTTGAGGAGATATTTTTAATTATTGAAATTGTTACGTTAGTAGAATTAAATTATTTGCCATCACCTTAGAATATGAGTAGGGACAGGTAGGAAGGTGAATTATGAAAAGCCAGAGCGTTAAATATTCTGATAGAGAGTTTGAATATTATTTTTCAAATTGTCAGCAAGAGGTCAGTCAGCAGGCAAGTTCCCTCCCTCCCGTTGTTTTTATTCACGGTATCCTTAGCAGTGGCCAGCTATTTACCCATCACATGATGCCTTATTTTAACTCGCTGGGTTTGACTACTTATTCCCTGACTCTTCGTGGCCATGGTTCACATTCCGCAAAGCCATCATCCCGGCCTTTTGATGAGCATATTGATGATGTGGCGGCTTTTATTGAGTTTGTATACCAACAGGAGAAAAAGCCCGTGGTGGTGGCCGGGTACTCTCTCGGAGGTTTGATTACCCAGCATGTCTGCCTGCGTGAAGAGATAAAGCCGAAATTAGCGGGTATGGTATTGATGGCATCGGTTCCCCCGCAAGGCTTTAGTCAGTTGAATCAAGCAATGTGGCTTGATAACCCTGTTTTATCTTTGGTCTTAGGACAGTTAATGGTTATGCCGAATATGGCGTTGCTTAACCCCTATTATCGCAACGTCTTGATAGATGCATTGTTTGCCTGCAAACCCAATGAGCAGCAGCTGGGGATGCTGCTTTCAGAGCTCAAGGCTGAAGATCTGCGGTTGTTCTTAGAGCCTCATCCTATTGATGACAGGTTATCATTGAGTGTTCCTGTCACTGTCGTCGGGGCTCAGGAAGATAAACTGGTACCTGCATCTCAAGTGGAGGCCACGGCGGTATTTTACGGGGTAGAGCCTGTGTTCTTCAGCCCGATGGGGCATGCAATGCCAGTGGAAAAAGAAGTGGCAAAACTAGCCGCTTACCTTGCCGGGTGGTGCAGCAGCTTGTGATGCCGTTAAGGCTATCGCCTTGGTGAAATTCACTTCACGGCCTCTTCTCTTAGGCTAGTAACATCCTGATTTACATTAATGTGAGCTCGGTGTTGTCGATTTTTTGATCTAAAACAACCAATCCCTCCAATACCTCTTTGTGGGTATCCAACCTATCCATATTAGGCATAAATTAATCAATAACCACTAAATTATTAAGTGTATTTTTTTTGCACTTTTTGATTTGGGAAGGATTCGGTGGTGTGCCTTAAAGGGGGGCTTTGTTGTGAGTGAGTTCCATGTCTGCAGCTTGATTGTTTACGTCGTGGCTGAGCAGCTTGAATCAATAAAAAAGACCATAGAGAGCTTACCGGTGGCAGAGGTGCCGATTTTGGGTGAATCAGGGAAATTGGTTGTCGTGCTTGAGGGCGAGCAAAAAAACGACATTGTTGGTCATTTTGACTATATCAAGCAGTTGCCCGGGGTACTCGATACCACACTGGTTTACCACCAAATGGAAGAACAATCTGAGCTAAAGGAAGCGTAACATGACAGTTACTAGACGTAGTTTCTTAAAGGCCAATGCAGCTATTGCTGCCGCCAGTGCAGCAGGGTTAACCATACCAGTCTCGGTGGCCAATGCCGCGGATGGCGATCAGGAAGTGAAGTGGGACAAAGCCCCATGCCGCTTCTGTGGTACGGGCTGTAGTGTGCTGGTGGGTACCAAGAATGGTCGAGTGGTGGCATCACAGGGAGACCCGGATGCACCGGTAAACAGGGGCCTTAACTGTATCAAAGGCTACTTCTTGCCTAAGATCATGTATGGGGAAGATCGCCTGACCCAACCGTTATTGCGAAAGAGAGACGGCCAGTATCACAAGGAAGGTGAGTTCACCCCGGTCAGCTGGGATGAAGCCTTCGATGTGATGGCTGACAAGTTCAAGCAGGCACTGAAAGACAAAGGTCCTTCTGCCGTTGGTATGTTCGGCTCTGGCCAGTGGACAGTCTGGGAAGGCTATGCCGCGGCGAAATTGTACAAGGCGGGTTTCCGCTCCAACAATATTGACCCGAACGCCCGCCACTGTATGGCGTCAGCGGTCGTTGGGTTTGGCCGTACCTTCGGTATGGACGAGCCTATGGGTAGCTATGACGATCTCGAACATGCCGATGCCTTCGTGCTTTGGGGATCTAACATGGCTGAGATGCACCCAATTCTCTGGACCCGCCTGACCGACCGCCGTCTGTCATCTGACAAGGTGAAAGTTGCAGTACTGTCGACCTTTACCCACCGCAGCTATGAGTTGGCTGACAACCCAATCATTTTCAAGCCGCAGACCGATCTGGCTATCCTCAACTTTGTTGCCCATTACATAATCGCCAATGACAAGGTCAACACGGACTTCATGGACAAGCATGTCAACATCCGCAAGGGTGTGACGGATATCGGTTATGGTTTGCGCCCAACCCATCCATTGGAAAAAGCAGCCAAGAACCCGGGTAGCGGTGATTCGACGCCGATGAGTTTCGACGATTACGCCAAGTTTGTCTCGACCTATACCGCGGAATACACCTCGGAGCTGACAGGGGTACCGGTCGACCAGCTTAACGCGTTGGCCGAAATGTACGCCAACCCGGAAACCAAGGTGGTGTCCTACTGGACCATGGGCTTCAACCAGCACACCCGCGGTGTATGGGCCAATAACCTGATTTATAACATCCATTTGCTGACCGGTAAGATCTCCAAGCCGGGCTGTGGCCCATTCTCGCTGACTGGCCAGCCATCAGCCTGCGGTACGGCGCGTGAGGTCGGCACCTTTGCCCACCGCTTGCCAGCCGACATGGTGGTGATGAATCCGAAGCACCGTGAAATGTGTGAAACCCACTGGAATATCCCAGAAGGCACGATCCCACCGAAGCCGGGTTACCACGCGATTTTGCAAGACCGGATGCTCAAAGATCGCCAGCTCAATGCCTACTGGGTGATGTGTAACAACAACATGCAGGCCGGGCCGAATATCAACGAGGAGCGCCTGCCTGGCTACCGTGATCCCGCTAACTTCATCGTGACTTCTGATCCTTACCCAACCGTTACGGCCATGGCATCGGACTTGATCTTGCCAACCGCAATGTGGGTGGAAAAAGAAGGGGCATACGGTAACGCCGAACGCCGCACCCAGTTCTGGCACCAGCAGATCAGTGCGCCGGGCGAGGCGAAGTCGGACTTGTGGCAGCTGATGGAATTTTCTAAGCGCTTCAAAGTTGAGGAAGTGTGGCCGCAGGAATTGATAGCCAAGAAACCTGAGCTCAAAGGCAAAACGCTGTTTGAGGTGCTGTTCAAAAACGGCAAGGCCGATAAATACAGCTTGGATGAAATCGCCGCCGACCAGCTCAACGACGAATCCCGTCACTTTGGCTTCTATGTTCAGAAAGGTTTGTTCGAAGAGTACGCCTATTTCGGTCGCGGTCATGCCCACGATTTGGCACCGTTTGATATGTACCACCAGTCCCGTGGTTTGCGTTGGCCTGTGGTTGATGGCAAGGAAACGGTATGGCGTTACTCCGAAGGCTATGACCCGTATGTGAAGAAAGGCGAAGAGTTCGCTTTCTACGGCAAGCCGGACAAAAAAGCGGTGATTTTCGCGCTGCCGTACGAGCCGCCAGCGGAATCACCGGATAACGAGTATGACCTGTGGCTGTCGACTGGACGGGTACTGGAGCACTGGCATACCGGTTCGATGACCCGCCGTGTGCCGGAGCTATACCGCTCCTTCCCGGATGCGGTGCTCTACATGCACCCGCTCGATGCCAAAGAGCGCGGGCTACGCCGGGGCGATGCTGTGAAAATTGTTTCCCGCCGTGGTGAGGTACTCACCCATGTGGAAACTCGCGGGCGTAACCGGGTTCCGCAAGGCTTGGTGTATATGCCTTTCTTTGACGCCGGGCAGTTGACCAACAAACTCACGCTTGATGCGACCGATCCAATTTCGAAAGAAACGGACTTCAAGAAATGTGCAGTGAAGGTGGTTAAAGCCTAACTATTGGAAACAGACTGATGAAGCGTTCACCTCTCAAATCATCACAAAGCCGCCGCCGTTTCCTCCGGGATGCCGCGCGAACGGCTGTGGGTGTGGGAGCGGCAGCGACCGTACTCGGACTACAGAGCAAACAAAGCCAGGCTGACAGCAGCGGTGTGCCGATAAGGCCGCCGGGTGCATTGCCTGAGCCGGAGTTTTTGCAGGCTTGCTTGCGCTGTGGGTTATGCGTTCAGGCGTGTCCTTACGATACCTTGAAGCTGGCAAGCTTGTTGTCGCCAGTGGCCTCGGGGACACCGTATTTTACCGCCCGAGCGATTCCGTGTGAGATGTGTGAAGACATCCCCTGTGTGGCAGCCTGCCCGAGTGGCGCGCTGGATCAAGGCCTGACCGATATCGATGATGCCCGGATGGGCACCGCGGTGTTGATTGACCATGAAACCTGCCTCAACTGGTTGGGTTTGCGCTGTGATGTGTGCCATCGGGTTTGTCCGCTGATTGATGAAGCGATCACCCTAGAACCGATCCGCAACCAACGTACCGGCTACCATGCCAAGTTTATCCCGACGGTGCATTCAGATGTCTGTACCGGCTGCGGTAAATGCGAGCAAGCCTGTGTGCTGGATGAAGCGGCGATCAAGGTTGTGCCGACGGCATTAGCCAAAGGCGAGCTCGGTCACCACTACCGCTTGGGTTGGGAAGAAAAGGCCAAGAAAGGGGAAAGCCTGATCCCTGAGGATCTGACTTTGCCAGCTCACAAGCCGGGTAACAGTGGAGGAGGTCAGTAATGGCTAAGCATTTGGCAAAAGATGCCGGCAAGGCAGCGACCGCCTCGCTAGGCTGGTGGAAAGCCCACCGTTTCTTGCTGCTACGCCGCAGCTGTCAGCTGCTGATCATCGCCTTGTTCATGATCGGCCCGGCACTGGGGGTACTGCGTGGTAATTTGTCGGCAAGCACCTTGTTCGACACGGTGCCACTGACCGACCCGTTGATCTTGCTGCAAACCATTGCTGCAGGCCATTGGCCTGAGCTGGCTGCCCTGCTCGGTGGTGTCATTGTGGTGGGCTTTTATGCCGTGCTGGCTCCTCGGGTGTTTTGCGCCTGGGTATGCCCGCTCAACATGGTGACGGATCTGGCCGCTTGGCTACGCCGAAAACTGGGAATCAAGCTCAGTTACCGCTGGTCATCAAACCTGCGTTACTGGTTGTTGCCGGTGCTGCTACTTGGCAGTGCGGTATCGGGCAGCGTGTTGTGGAGCTGGATTGACCCGGTTGCGGCGCTGCACCGTGGCTTGGTGTTCGGTATGGGTGCGGGTTGGGTGCTGATCTTGCTGGTGTTCTTGCTGGATCTGGTGTTGGTCGAGCATGGCTGGTGCGGTCATTTATGCCCGCTTGGCGCGACTTATGGGGTGATTGGCCGTAAGAGCCTGGTTCGTATCACCGCGACCAACCGCGAAGCCTGCAACAAGTGCATGGATTGCTTCAACGTGTGCCCCGAGCCAGAAGTGCTCAGGCAGCCGCTCAAAGGCGGAGATCGCAAGGTGATGAGCCAAGATTGCATCAGTTGTGGACGCTGTATTGATGTCTGTTCCGAGGAAGTATTGGAATTTAAAATAAGAATTGGAGCCAATAAAGATGAAGGGTAAGTATGTTGTGTCTGCGCTGCTGGCGGCTGTCGTGAGCCTGGCAGCATTTGCAGAGGTTACCTCGTTACGTGGCGCGCAGGAGATAGGGGATACCAATACCGTTGCGCCCATCAAGCCGGTGCCAAAAATGCAAGATAAGCTGGCCTTGGAATATGTCCATCAACCCCCACTGATCCCGCACTCAACGGAAATGGTGCAGATCAACCCGAGTAACAATGGCTGTTTGCAATGCCATGATGTCGACAAGTACCGCAGAACGGGCGCTCCGAGGGTGAGCCCAACGCACTACATGGACAGTAACAACAAGATCCTGAGTGACGTAGCCCCTCGCCGTTACTTCTGTTTGCAGTGCCATGTACCGCAGGCTGATGCCGCGCCGCTGGTGGAAAATACCTTTAAACCGGCTGGCAAATTCGGCCAATAGGAGGGGCTATGGAGAGTCAACGACCTGGAATCATCCGGCGTTTTTGGCAGTGGTTCAGAAAGCCCAGCCACTTTGCGATTGGCACTGTCCTGACCGTGGGTGTGGTTGCAGGTGTTATCCTGTGGGGCGGGTTTAACACTGCGATGGAGTACAGCAACACGGAAAGCTTCTGTATCGGTTGTCATGAAATGGAGAACAACGTTTACCAAGAGTATGTTGGAACCGTTCACTACAACAACAGCAGCGGTGTCAGGGCAACCTGTCCGGATTGTCACGTACCCAAAGAGTGGGCACCGAAAATGGTGCGAAAGATCCAAGCCTCGAAAGAGCTGTATGCCAAAGCGCTGGGACTTGTCGATACCCCGCAGAAGTTCGAGGATCACCGGTTTGAAATGGCCTCCCGAGAGTGGGACCGGATGAAAGCCAATGATTCTCAGGAGTGTCGTAACTGCCATAACTTTGAATACATGGATTTCAGCACCCAGAAGTCGGTCGCTGCCGGCATCCATAGCCGGGCCATCGAAGACGGCAATACCTGTATTGATTGCCACAAGGGTATTGCCCACCAACTACCGAAAGGTCATAAAATCGAAAGTGCGATTTAACGACGTGTAATTGCGATAAAACGAATCCCCAGTGGAGTGAACCGCTGGGGATTTTTGTATCTTTTGACCTTGAGAACGGCGAATTATCGTTACATAACACGTTCCACTTGAGGCAGTGGGTACGTATTGTTCAGAACCGCTTCTGTTGGTTCGTACAAGCGCATATGAAGGTAAAAATCGTCTTCAGGGGCGGGGAGCCAGTTACATCCATTGTCTTTTGGTTGTTCGTTTTGAATACAAATGGTCAGTGTGCCATCAGGGTTGTATGCCAATTCACCGGGGCGGTTGGTTGAAATAGAGTAGCGGTTTATCTCGTTTTCGACCATGTAGAGATTTTCGGCATCGTACATGGTCAGCGACCAAAATGCTTCTGCTGGCGCGTCAGCTGGCATGGTCATCCGGTATTGGTGAGCGCCAGACAGTTGGTTACCGTCAGCATCGGTATAGCGGTTGGGGTAGAGTGCCCGCTCGGGAACGTTCAGTCCGGCTGCGCGGAGGTTGATGCTGGCACGGCTCAAGTAGTCGTTGCCGTACTGGCCTCCTTCGAACATCATTGACCATCCGTTATTGCTTGTGCCGATGCTGCGACCGGCATAGTGAATGATCTGCTGTGAACTTTGCAGAGCTCGCAGCAAGCCTTTCTTTTGAGTATCAGATAGGTTGTCTGGATCGAACGGCTCATCGCCGCCAATACCGATGTACTTGAATTGTTCCACCATCGCGGCATCTTCTGATAGTGGGTTTTTACGCAGCTCCTGATCGATTAAGGCATACCATTCCAGTCCCTGCGGCTTGGCCATGGGCGGAATCCGGCCAGAGGATTTTTTGAGTTCAACCGGGCCATGGTTAGCGCCAAGCTCAGTTAATGGATAGCTGATAAATTTATCGTGGACTTCCAGCGCCGCCTGGGTGTCCTGCTCACCCGATACCCCGGTTCTTTGGATCAGCCATACCATTGGGGTTCTTGATTCGATAAGCGCATCTATACCCTCTGGTATGTCTCCTTCCCACCCTTGGTTTACCAGCAGGAATTTAGCGCCTCGGACCCCGGCATTATTGCGGTGGATATCGGTAATGGAGTCTGAGTAGGCATCCAGTAACTGGACGATATAGTACCGGGCGTCCGTTCTGGGAATTTCAAGCACCATAGGCCCAGAGAGATCAAGATCATAGTGGGCCTGTGAATATAAGGTATCGTTATTGACGGTCGGTACAATTCTATCTTGTGGCCCAGACAGTACCCGTGTTTTGCCCATCTGGTTGAGCGGGGCCATGGCATTGTCCATCGGTGCATCGACCGAGGTTGACGTCTGGCGTACCGCCGCGACGGTGAGAGGGCCTGCACCGTAAATGAAGGCCTGCACGCCCAAGTTGTAGGCGAGTTCTTCTTCTGCTGAGGGCTGGCTTTCAGCGGCATAAGAGCCGGTGATAGTCATTAGCCCAATCGAGCTACAGACTACGCTGGCCAATAGTGTTTTGTTCATATCAAACCTTATTTATCGTTATTTATTTCCTTGAGGGTAAATGTTTAGCGACTTCGATTGATTAATATCGACTATTAGTCTTTTTGATAATTGGTTGGCCAAGATAGGAATATTAGAAATGCTAATAGAGGCTATTTCTCTTATTTAGCAGGCTTTTATTTATGCTATCTCCGTCCTTTAACGGAGAAACGTTATGAAAACAAATAATAAAAACATGAAAAGTGCGTTAGCGCTTTCCATCGTGGCAGCCTCGTCGTCGCTGGCTTTTCCGGCATTGGCGGATAGCCCCAATATTGTCGCCATCATGGTTGATGATGTTGCGCCGATGGATATTTCGGTTTATCACCGGGGCTTAGGGGCTATTAAGACACCCAATATTGATCGCATTGCCGATAACGGGCTGATGATCAGCGACTATTATGCCCAGAGCAGCTCGACAGCGGGGCGGGCAGCGTTTATCACGGGGCAATACCCCTTCCGCTCAGGACTGACGTCGGTCGGTCAGCCGGGCTCGAAGCTGGGCTTGAAAAAAGAAACGCCAACGCTGGCTGAGCTTCTGAAGCAAAAGGGCTATGCCACTGTTCATGTCGGTAAGTCCCACCTGGGTGACAATAACAGTCATCTTCCGACCGTCCACGGTTTCGATGAGTTCTATGGGTTCTTATATCACCTTAATGTAATGGAGATGCCCGAGCAGCCTGAGTTTCCGAAAGATCCGAACTTTGTCGGTGTACCTCGCAATGTGCTCCATTCAATTGCGAGTAATACATATGATAAAACCGACGATCCCCGCTTCGGTGCGGTCGGCAAACAGGTCATCACCGATAAAGGAGCGCTTGGCAAAGCGCGCATGAAGCAGATTGATGAAGAGTTCCTGAACTTTGCGACTGACTGGCTAGACCGCCATGAAGCCAAAAACGATGACCAGCCATATTTCATGTGGTTTAACCCATCACGTATGCATACGATTACCCATGTCCGAGAAGAGTATGAGGGGGTGAGCCAAACCTCCACTTATTATGACGCGCTAAAAGAGTTGGACGATCAAATCGGAGTTTTGCTCGACAAGCTAGAGTCGTTAGGCGAACTCGACAATACCATCATCATGTTTACCTCTGATAACGGGGTGAATTTAGACCACTGGCCCGACGCCGGGGCCGCCTCGTTCAGAGGCCAGAAGGGGACTACCTGGGATGGTGGATTCCGGGTGCCGATGCTGGTCAGCTGGCCGGATAAATTCCCTCAGGGCCAATATGTTGAAGGCATGATGTCAGCCGAGGATTGGCTGCCAACCCTGATGGCTGCCAGCGGTGAGCCAAATATCAAAGCACAGCTGCTCGCAGGGAAAGTTATCGAGGGCGTTGAGCGGGTTGCGCACATCGACGGCTATAACCAGATGGATATGTTGGCCAATGGCGGCGAAAGCAATCGCCACGAATTCTTTTTCTATAACGAAACCGATCTCAATGCTGTTCGGGTCAACCAGTGGAAGGTCCATTTAAAGACCAAAACAACCTGGACAGAGCCAGCTAAAGAGTGGCCATTCGGGGTGCTGGTCAATATCAAGGCCGATCCGTACGAGCGTACCCCCGATACCCATGGTTGGTACCACTGGATGAAGCAAAAATCGTGGGTATTGCCGGAGTTCTACCAAGCGATAGGCCAATACCAAAAGTCGTTGCAAGAGTACCCGCCGGTCCAAAAAGGCACCGGTATCGGGATGGGTAATGACACCATCAATTAACTCCGGATGACGGCAATGCTCATTAGCGCCGCTGCTTCCATGGCGCTATTGGCAAAACCAATATCCGCTATTACCCCTTTTCTTTCATGTTTTGAATACCCTGTGCCCAGCAGTGTAAGGTTTCCTATGATGAAAAAAATGATGACGAAAACCGTGCTAGCCACCATGCTGGCCTTATCTGGCACCATGGCGGCGATACCCTGTGCCGCCGCAGTCGACAGCACCATTGTTACCACCCAGCAAGCGTTAGACAACGAGGGTTATGTATTGGGGGTCAATGCCTATATGTGGGGCTCGACGCTCGTCCGTATGGAGCAGATTGCCCGCCAGTACAGCGATGTATCGGCCCCTCAGTCTGATACCAGTTACCGTGGTCCGTTGAATGAATTTGGCCATGCCCGTCGCTTGAGTACCCCCGCCGATACGGATATGCCAACTGCCAACCGCGACACCCTCTATTCCAGTGCGGTACTGGATCTTAGCCAGGGGCCTCTGGTGCTGTCGGTGCCTGATGTGACTGACCGCTACTATGTGATCAACATGTTCGATATGTGGCACAACCTGTTCCAGTACGTCGGCACCCGGGAAACCGGGTCGCTGGAGAAAGAGATATTGATTGTGCCGCCGGGCTGGAAGGCCGATGGTGCGATCCCGCGTGAATTGAATATCGTTGAGGCGCCAACTAGCAAAGTATGGCTTTGGGGGCGGACTCAGGTCATGGGCGAAGACGACTACTCTGCTGCCCACGCCATCCAAGATCAATACACCTTAACCCCTTTGACCGAGTACATGGGAGGCGAATCACTTCAACTCCGCCCACTATCGCCACGTCCGGGCAGGGCTGATGATCCATTGCGTTTCTATGTTGAGCTGGGCGAATCTCTAAAAGAGAACCCCGTTGATGAACGCCAGCAAGCGATGCTAGGCCAGCTCAATAAAATAGGTATCAGCGAGCAAGGGTTTGACCGAAGTGGGTTAAGCGACACAATGATTTCGGCCATGGTTAAAGCGGTCGCCGACGGCCAGAAAATGGTGATGGCACAGCAGGCCAACCCAACCACGTTGGAGGTCAAAGATGGCTGGGTCTATGCCTTCAACCTTGATGGTTTTGGTGATGATAACGCCATGCGATCCTTGATTGCGCACCCATATCTAGGCGGGCAAGGAGCCAAAGAAGCGGTCTACCCGATGGCAGCGATGGACACGCAGGGCAAGCCTCTGACGGGCCAGCGCAGCTATACCATGAAATTTGACGGTGAGCCGCCGGTCGATGCCTTTTGGTCCGTCACCGTCTACGATGCCAAGTCTAAGATGTTGGTTGATAACCCGATAAACCGCTATAGCCTGAATAACTTATCGGATCTCAAAAAGTCACCGGATGGCTCATTTGAGATCACTTTCTCCCATCAACAACCATCCGCAGATACCAATTGGTTACCCACCCCAGCAGAAGGGTTTTATGTACTGACACGGCTGTATATCCCATCTAAGTCGGTCTTGAACATGGACTGGACAGTGCCAGGTCTAGAACAGCGTTAACACACCCGCGGGTGCTGAACCTGTCGGTTGGGCATCCGCTATCGGAGTCACAATGAAGTATGTAGTTTACTTGGGCGTATGCCTGACATCGGTGTCGGCATTTGCGCAAGAAGAGGCCGTGCAGGATATGTCCGATCCCCTTGCGGTTTATACGCAGGTCGGCATCGGGGCGACAGATAAAGGACTAAATCTCAAAGTCGGGCAGACCTACGAGACGGGCAGGGATGATACCGCGGCAATGAACATCATAGAGGTAAAAGGTTTCCTCGGGGAAAAGGTGGGTTGGCAGGATGGTAATGATGATAGCGTCGACAGCCTGCGTCTTAGGAACTTTCATGTCAACCTGACCAGTGGGCGCGGAGCCCAGCTGGATGTTAATTATGACATTGCTAGTGAGTCGGGCTCGGCATCGTACAGCTTGATACAGGCATTACCGCAAATGGGGCCCGTGACCGTCTATCCTCTGGTCGGGTTGGGGGCCAGTTTCATTAATGCGGCCAATAGTGAGGGCGAGAAACTGTTTGGCTATGCGCTGCCCGGTACGTTTGCTGTGGTAGGGACCTACGGCAAGGTCGCGATGAGCGACAAGCTGTGGCTGAACTACAACCCGATGTGGTTTACCACCTTGTCTGGTAGCGATAGCTATGTCGACTTTGGCCTCGAAGGGGATAGCAATGTGTTGAAGCATGAGGTTGCGCTTTCTTATCAATTTACTCCGCGCTTCAATGCCCGTTATTTTGCCAATTGGTCACAAAATGAAGATTTCAAGGACGGTGGACATCGGCTCGAATTCAATTATCAGCTTTAACGCTTAGGAGCAACTATGACGATCGCTTTGCCTTACAGCCTTGCTATCAAGCCTGTTGGATCATCCTGTAACCTTGACTGTAGCTATTGCTATTATTTGCAGCACCAGCCTGGTGGTGAAAAAAAGATGGATAGGGCAACGGCTGAAGCTTTAATTAAAAACCATATCCAATCACAACCTGGCAAGAGCAAGCAGGTCGACTTCATTTGGCATGGTGGTGAACCTTTATTAATTGGCAGAGACTTTTATAAAGACATTATTACCTTGCAGAATAAATGGGGCGAGGGGAAGTGTATCGTCAACACCATTCAGACCAATGGTACTTTGATCAACAAACGCTGGGCAGCGTTCTTCAAGCAACACAACATAATGGTCGGGGTCAGTATTGATGGTCCCAACCTGCTCAATGATATTGCTCGAATAGATTGTCATGGAAAATCGAGCTTCGAGAGGACAATGAGGGGGATCCGGCTGCTTAGGGATTATAACGTCGAATTTAATACCCTGACGGTGGTCAATAACCGTACCTACCATTCGGGTAAGCAGATTTATGACTTCCTCAAGCATAATGGCAGTCTTTATATGCAGTTCCAACCTTGTATCGACCATGAGCTGGACAGGCGTTTTGACTATGACTGGTCACTGTCGGGCGAGCAGTGGGGGACGTTTTTATGTGATGTTTTTGATGCGTGGTGCCAACGTGATGTTGGCAAAATTTATGTGCAGTTTTTTGAAAACTGTCTGATGATTTTGCTGGGGCGACCGAGCCAGATGTGCCACCACGCCCAGACCTGTGGCCAGCAGTTGATGGCAGAAGCCCAGGGGCAGGTGTATAGCTGTGATCACTTTGGCTACGATAGCTACCAGATAGGGAATGCCCGTCACCAATCACTGGCCGATATGGTGGTTAGCCCGGCGCAAGTTCAATTCGGCCAAAGTAAACACAACTCACTGTGCCGTGAATGTAAGTCCTGCGACTTTTTGCCGTTGTGCAACGGTGGCTGCCCTAAAAACCGAACGCTCGCGACGGCGGACACGTTGCCGCTCAACCAACTGTGCCAAGGCTATAAGATGTTTTTTAACTATGCTCTGCCAAGGCTGCTGAAAATGGTGGATGTAATGAAAGCAGGCTACCCAGCACAGTATTACTCCTTGTTTTAATCTATATTACGGCGATTCCATTTATAGAGAAGCGCAATGAGCAAAGACTATAATCTACTACGATTGTTGGTGGTGTTGTACGAAACCCGCCAGACGGTAACGGCGGCGAAAAAACTGAATGTCAGCCAGCCTACGGTCAGCCTTATGCTCAAAAAGCTTCGCGAGCAATTTAACGACGAGTTATTTGTACGTGATGGCAACCGTTTTGAGCCGACGGCAAAATGCATAGATTTAGTCGAGAAGGTTCCCTTTATTCTCGACCAGCTCGATGAGCTTTACACCAATGATCAGCAGTGGCAAATCGAGCAGATGCGCGGAGAAGTCACCTTGTTTTTTCCTCCGACATTGATGGCTCCGGTGGCCGCCCCCCTTATTGCCAAGTTGACCCTTCTTGCCCCCGGTTTGACGGTGAATTGTCAGCCTTGGTCGCCGATGAGTTTGCATGATCTTGCCAATCACCGAGCTTATTGGGGGGTGAGCTATTTACCGATGGAAACCAATAAAAATGTGGTCCAAAAGCCACTGCCTGATGACAGATTTATGCTTGTTACCCGAAGAGGCCACCCACTTACCATTAATGATCTTCAGGAAGTATTGAAATACCCGCTCTGCGTCAGTGTCATCCCCGGGTATATCGAAGCATCAAAAGTCGAGATGCTGATTAAAAAATATAAGCTAGAAAAAAACGTTAATGTGCGCTCTAGCGATATGAGTATGATGCTGGAACTCATTAAGCAGAGCGACGCAATTGGTGTGATGTCTGAAAAAAACGGGCCACTGCTAAATGATCAATTTCAAACCTATCCTTTGCCTGAAGTTCTGTATCAAGATACCTTCCGTCGTCAGGCCGCTTTTTTCTGCCATCTAAGAGACCGTCACTCACCATTTACCGAGTGGCTGTACCGAGAGGTAAAAAGCTTATTCGATGCGAGTGATAAAGTGCTGTAGGTGCTATTTCTTACTTGTCCAAGATGTAATCACCATGCTGTATTTAGCATGTTGCAAATTAACAACCAGGTATCATGCAACGGTTTACATTTAACGCTGTATTTCACCAGCTTACCGATTTTACATTTCGCAACAGATTGAGTGGTTTTTACGTATTTATTCTATTTTTTTTCCTTATATTGCCCATACCCAAGTTCCTTGGATATAAGACTTTATCCTGACATTAGGCTCTGTGAGATGAAAAATAAAACCTTTAAGCTTGCCACGTTAAGTGCTGCAATTTTGCTGGCTTCTGCGGGAAGCTATGCAAAATCCCCTACAACAATAGCTGAATGTAAAACCTTTGAATCGACGCCATCGGTTATCGTAAAAAGCGAGAATAACGAACTAACAAGCCAGACCATCACCATTGGTGCGACCGGCGATATGCACGGTCGTATCTTTGCGTATGACTATGCCCTTGACGGTGTCGATAGAAACGCCGGTTTCTCGAAAATTGCGACCTTGCTGCGTGATGAGCGCGCAAGTAACGACAATTTCCTGTTGATTGACTTGGGGGATACGGTCCAGGGTAACTCGGCAGAGCTGTTCAACAACGATCCGGTTCACCCTGTGGTTGAAACCATGAACAGCTTGAACTACGACGTGTGGGTACCGGGTAACCATGAGTTTGATTTCGAGCGCGCTTTCCTTGAGCGTAGCCTTGAGAACTTTAACGGTTCGGTGATTTCTTCCAATGTGGTTTGGGACAAGAACTCGGTGGACTGTAAAGCCAGCGAGGCCGAGGTGCCTTTCCTGCGCGGTTATCAGATCTTCGATTACAACGGTGCCAAAGTGGCGGTTATCGGTCTGACGCCGTCTTACGTGAAAGTATGGAATGCGTCTAATCCAGAGAACTTCCGTAACCTGGATTTCAAAGATGAGCTGGAGGCTGTTACCGAAACAGTCAACTCGGTCATTGACCAATACCAGCCGGATGTGGTGATTGGTGCTCTGCACCATGGCCGCAAGGAGCATGGCCGCGGCGTACATGAAATTGCTTCAAAGCTGGCTGACAAGTTCGATGTGATTTTCATGGGCCACGAGCACGCTCGCTTCATTGAGCAAGTGGAGAAAGGCGCGGATATCACGGCTGAAATGCCGGAAATTTCTGTTGGCGGTAACAGCGAACGGGAAGACAAGGCGAAATCCGGTGTGTACAACGCCCAGAACCGTCACGAGAAAGTAAAGATTATCGAGCCGGGGAACTGGGGCTGGGCACTGGCCAAGGCGGAAATCGAACTGGCGAAAGATCAACAAGGCAAGTGGCAGATTGTTGATACCACGCTATCGAACCGTAAAGTCGAGAATGTTCTAGAAGACAAGCAGTTGCAACAGCAGATGCAGCATATCCATGATTCTTCTGTTGAAGATGCCAATATTATGATTGGTAAGGTGAAAGGTAACTTCACCAACTCAGCAGGTGGCTTTGCCGATGAAGCCGTACTGGAAGAGCAGGTACTCAACAGCGAAGGTCTGCGCCTATACAGCTCCATCCACAACGGTAAGCTGGCCGATATGCCGATTACAGATTTGATCAATCAGATCCAAATCATGAATATCGAGCAGAAAGGATCTGACGCTGAAGGTAACAGCATTAAAGTTGATGTGTCTGCGGCAGCCCTGTTCTCGGATGGCTCTAACTTGTTCGATGGTCAGGAGTATCGTAAGAAAGACAGTGCCAACCTGTACATGTATGACAACCAGTTGGTTGCAGTCAGCATTAAGGGCGAGCAGCTAAAAGAGTACATGGAGTGGTCGTACGGTTACTTCAATACTTACCAAGAAAATGACATCACTGTGTCTTTCGACCCTGCAATCCCTGCTTATAACTACGATATCTTCGATGGCTCTATTCAATACACCGTTGATCTGAGCAAAGCAGTTGGTGAGCGTATTGATATTGCCGAAATCCGTGGCGGTGCGTTCAACCCTCAAGCGGATTATGTATTGGCGATCAATGATTACCGCCTCGGCACTTTGCTTGGCCAAGCTTGGATCACCCGCGAGCAGGTGATCTGGGATTCTTCCAACGAACCTGTTTATGCGGTACGTGACATGATCACCGAATACGTCGAGAACGAAGGTGTGTTGGATCGCAGCAAGTTCGAAAACGTAAACTGGTACATCAAGCAATACGGCGCTGCGAAGGCAAACGGTGAGGTCGCAGAGAAAGGCGATATCCTGATGCTGCGTGAAGGCGCGGGTGCCGAACTGTGGAACAAACTGCAGAACAAGGAAATCTGTGTAATGCGCTCAGGTCCGAGTGCGCGTGATTCCATCAATGTATCAGTGAACCTGGCCGATGAAACGACGTGGTTTGCCAACCCTAATTATTCAGCAGAGGCGACTCAGCAAGCCTTGTATGAAGGTTGTGCGTACAGCAACCAGCCAAAATAGTTTCCTCCCTTTATCCTAATTCAAGGCGCTTCGGCGCCTTTTTTTGTGCCTAAACCAGACGAAGATCACGATTGATCCTTACCCAAGGTTTGAATTTTTTGATTTAGGTGTTATTGTATTACAATATTAATTATCGGCGGCGTCGAGGGATAGTCTGTTTAGGCTCTTGGCATCGCCATTAACTAACGTAAAGAGAACATTGATATGTCTAATAAAGTCGCATTTATCTCTGGTGCTACAGGTGGGATCGGTTTCCAGGTGGCTAAGCGCCTGGGTCAAAATGGCTACACGGTGATCCTCAACGGTATCGAAGCGTCGAAAGGTGCAAGCTGCGTTGCTGAGCTAACTGGAATGGGCATCGAGGCCGAGTACCGTGGCTTTGACGTGACAGATGAGCATGCCGTGACCGAAAATATCAATGCGATCGGTGAAAAATTCGGTAAGATCGATGTTGTCGTTAACAACGCAGGTGGCCTAGGTGGCCGTAGCCCAATTGAAGGCATGGAAACTGAGTTCTTCCGCAGAGTCATGGCGCTTAACCTCGATAGCGCATTCTTTGTTTCCCGCGCGGCTATCCCGCTCCTGAAGAAGTCTGACAATGCGTCAATCATCAATTTCACGTCTAATGCAGCATGGAATGCAGGTGGCCCGGGTGCTGGTATCTACGGTACGTCTAAGGCTGCGGTTCACACCCTAACTCGCGCTCTTGCGAAAGAACTTGCACCAGCGAAAATCCGTGTTAATGCAGTATCGCCAGGTACTATCGACACGCCGTTCCACGCGCAAATTAAAGCGACTAAGCCAGAAGTATTTGCCTCCTGGGCTGACAGCATCATGCTTGGCCGTCTGGGCCAGCCAGAGGAAGTGGCTTCTGCGATTTCATTCCTGGTCAGCAAAGATGCTTCCTTTATCACGGCTGAAACCCTTCAGATCGGCGGTGGTCAGGCACTGGGGATCTAATCTAATCGCTCTTTTGCGCTATTTTAAAAGCTGAAAATGTAAGCGGTCGATACTGATAGGTATCGGCCGTTTTTGTTGCAGGTAGGAAAATACTTTTGCTGCTTCACCACTTTTTTGCTCGGAAATCCAAGTCTGTGTATTGATGAAATCAGTAAAACCAGCGACCTTAAAGATCTTACACTGGTTTACATAATAGATATTAAAACACGGTTATTGCGGCGAAATAGCAAAGCATTTTGGGGGAATTACCTGCGTTGTGGTTGGGAAGTGATCGTTATCTTTCATTTTGTAAGACATCACTTTGCTAACCTAACAGTTGAAAGTCATTTTAATCATCAATGGTTTTTTGTGATCCATCTCACTTAATTGTTTATCTGGTGTTTTGGTGTCGGGTTTTAATTTGGGATTAAAATCACATTTGCAAACGTTTGCCTGTGCGTTTTTTGCTCGTTTTGGTGTTGTGTTGTTGTTGCTGTTTAACGTTTGCTTAGCATGAAACGGTTTACAATTAACGATTCATTTATCGAACTTACCAAATTTACGTTTAGAAACACTCTTGGTTTTTTTTCGAGTTTTTATTCTATTGCTTAGGCGTATATTTCCCGGTGCTTTATATACCATTTTTTATATTTTCTTTTTGATTGCCTAACCATGAATAAAAACACAATGAAAATTGCTGCACTCAGTGCAGCGGTTGTTACCGCCCTCGCAGGGTGTAATAGCAGTAGCAATGATGAAAAGACACAACCATCACGTCCATCAATTGCAGAATGTAAAACCTATGAGCCAACCCAACCGGTTATTGTCAAAGGTGATAATGATCAGTTAACTCGCCAGACCATTACAATTGGTGCAACCGGTGATATGCACGGCCGTATCTTTGCTTATGATTACGCGTTGGATAGTGTTGACCAGAATGCTGGCTTTACCAAAATTGCGACTCTTCTAAACGAAGAGCGTGCCAGCAACGACAATTTCCTGATGATTGATCTGGGTGATACCGTCCAGGGTAACTCCGCAGAATTGTTCAACGACCTACCGGTTCACCCTGTGGTTGAAACCATGAACTTCATGGATTACGACGTTTGGGTGCCGGGCAACCACGAGTTTGATTTCGAACGTGCATTCCTTGAGCGCAGTTTGGAAGGTTTCAACGGCTCAGTGATTTCTTCTAACATCATTTGGGATAAGAACTCAGCAGATTGTAAAACTAACGGTCAGGAAGTGCCTTTCCTTCGTGGTTACCAGATTTTTGACTATAACGGTGCAAAA
Source organism: Photobacterium sp. DA100 (assembly GCF_029223585.1). Taxonomy (NCBI): domain Bacteria; kingdom Pseudomonadati; phylum Pseudomonadota; class Gammaproteobacteria; order Vibrionales; family Vibrionaceae; genus Photobacterium; species Photobacterium sp. DA100. The sequence continues at coordinate 209,846 of NZ_CP119424.1, forward strand.
GTTGCGGTTATTGGTCTGACGCCTTCTTACGTGAAAATCTGGAATGCCTCTAACCCAGAGAACTTCCGCAATCTGGACTTCAAAGAAGAATTTTCGTCGCTAGAAAGCACGGTTGACCAAGTGATTGCCAAGTACCAGCCAGATGTAGTGATTGGTGCACTTCACCACGGCCGCAGCGAATCCCATGCCCGCGGTGTGAACGAAATCGCGTCTAAGATGGCAGACAAGTTCGATGTGATCTTCATGGGGCACGAGCACGCGCGTTTCATCGAGCAAATCGAGCTGGATGCACCGTTCGAGCAGGGTATGGACGATATCTCTATTGATGGTGAGAACCAACAAGAAGACAAAGATAAGTCTGGCGTGTATAACGCCCAGACGCGCCAAACCAAAGTGAAAGTGATTGAACCGGGTAACTGGGGCTGGGCACTGGCAAAAGCTGAAATCGAGCTGGAAAAAGATGAAAACGACCAGTGGCAGATTGTCGATACCACGATGTCGAACCGCACGGTTGCAAGTGTAGAAGAAGATGCCGCGCTGCAGAATGAAATGCAGCATATCCACGATGCCTCTGTAGAAGATGCCAACATCGAAATCGGCGTAGTACGCGGTAACTTCACCAATACACCAAACGGTAAAGCTGATGAAGCCGTGCTGGAAGATCAGGTGCTGAACAACGAAGGTCTTCGCCTGTACTCGACAATCCACAGTGCCAAACTGTCTGACATGCCACTAACGGATTTGATTAACCAAATTCAAATCATGAATGTGGAAGAGAAGGCCGGTATTGAAGTGGATGTGTCTGCGGCGGCCTTGTTCTCTGATGGCTCGAACTTGTTCGATGGTGAAACCTATCGTAAGAAAGACAGCGCCAACCTATACATGTACGACAACCAGTTAGTGGCGGTCAACATCACCGGTGCCAACCTGAAAGCCTACATGGAGTGGTCTTACAGCTACTTCAACAAGTATGAAGAGGGTGATCTGACGGTTTCTTTCGATGAAACTGTGCCTTCCTTCAACTACGATATCTTTGATGGTCACATTGAATATGTTGTTGATCTTTCTCAAGACGTAGGCAACCGTATTCAGGATATCAAGATCCGTGGTGTTGACTTGGCTGATGACCAAACGTATGTACTGGCTATCAACGACTACCGTTTTGGCTCGCCAATGAAGGAAGTCGGTTGGGTATCTGACGAAGATGTGCTGTGGGATTCTTCTGCAGAAGCTATCTACGCAGTGCGTGATATGCTGACTGATTATGTTGCCAAGAATGGCGTGCTTGACCGCGCTGATTTCGAAAACGTGAACTGGTACATCACGCAGTATGGCCCATCCGATGCCAAGGGTAACATTGCTGATGAAGACAAAGGTGCTATTCTTCAGCTGCGTGAAGATGGCGCACAAGGTGAAGCGCTATGGAACCGCCTGCAGAACAAGGAAATCTGTGTGATGCGCTCTGGTCCGGGTGCCCGCGATTCAATCAATGTATCTGTTAATGTCGATAACAACAACACTTGGTTCGTGAATCCTAATCCAAGCAATCCGTATGAAGGCTGTACTTACAGTAATCAGCCTAAGTAATGTAATTTGCTGAATATTATAAAGAAGGCGCTTTGGCGCCTTCTTGTTTTGGAACATTCAAATGTTAAAACGATTACTATTTCCCTTTGTCGTCTTTGTGATATCGACGGTTATCTTGTGGTACTCGCCTGCAGTGAGCGAGTCATTCAGGCCAAAAGCTTACAGCAATCAGGAATTTGTCCGCGCGAGTGTGATCGATGTTTTAGCTGAGAGTACTCAGTCAGATCCTTTAGTGCCTTCAGTTAAGACAGGACGTCAACGTTTGCTGGTGGAATTGCTGGAAGGGGATGAAAAAGGCAAGCAGGTTGAAGTCGAGAACCAGCTTAGCCGGTTACACAATGTTTACGTGAGCGCCGGTGACCGGTTCATCCTGTTGGTCAGAGAGCAGGGTGATCGTACTATTTACTGGCCCTATAACCATGACCGCTCATCGGCGGTCTACTGGATGGTGGGGATCATAGTGCTTCTGACGGTACTGTTTGCCGGTCTTCAGGGCGTTAATTCGGTGATTTCACTCTATTTTACCGGCGCGCTGTTAATCGGTGTGCTGATTCCGGCTTTGTTTGCCGGCTGGAACCCGATCCTAGTTACCATTGGTTTGATGGCGGTGAAGATTGTGGTCAATTTCCTGCTGGTTGCCGGCTGGAACAAGAAATCACTGGTTTCCATGCTGGGTACGCTGGCGGGTGTGGTCATGGCTGGCTTGATGGCGCAGTTTTTTGGCGAGATGGCCCAGCTTAACGGTTTATACCTCGAAAAAGGCGAAGATATTCTCTATCTCGGCGGCACCGCCCAAGTACAGGTGCGCTGGCTGCTGTTCGTCGCCATTATGATTTCGGCACTTGGCGCGGTCATGGATGTGGCGATTTCTATGGCCTCGTCTTATCACGAGTTGCGGGAGATGTCGCCGGAGCAATCTGAAAAAGATCGTCTACTGGCAACCATTCGTATCGGGCGTGATATTCTGGGCACCATGACCAATACATTGGTACTGGCTTTCGTCGGCAGCGCGCTGACCACCATCATGATGGTGTGGGGCTTTCAGATGCCGGTGATGCAGTTTATGAATATTCCGGCCTTGTCACTGGCGATGATCCATGGTTTGGCGGGGAGTATCGGCTTGATCATGACCGTGCCGCTGACGGTATTGATTGCCAGTGCTGTCTACCAGCGAAATGCTGATTTACCGGCATCTGCATCTGCCCCGAGCTCTGAGCCTGTGAAAGAGTGATTATCGACACTCATTAGCCCCAATACTAATAAAAAAGCCATGATGCGTTATTAATGCATCGTGGCTTTTTTAGTTGAGGCGGGAATGGGCTTTACACCATAAAGCCCAAATTCATAGTGCCGAAGTTAGTGGATGTGGTTGGGAAGATGGTTTGTATTCCGCCGTCACTTATTCCGAACCAACTCGCTAGGGTAGCTGCCATTTGCTCATGGGCTAAGGTAGGGATCAACCGGCCTTTGCCGTTGTCATCTGGGCTACCGACGCTAAAGTCGGGGTAAGCACCATAACAACCACTAGATACACTGCCACCAATCACCAACTGATTACTGCCCCAACCATGGTCAGTACCGTCATTGGCATTGTTGTGCATGGTGCGGCCAAAGTCCGACATGGTAAAGCTGGTGACATTGGGCTGCAGTGCGCCCAAGGCTCGGGTGAACTCAGTCAGCGCGGTATCGAGCTGGCTATACAGCGACTGGTGGCGTGGTACTTGGTTGGAGTGCGTATCGTAACCGCCCTGGTTTACGATAAAGACCTGTCTGCCGACACTGCCTGACGCTACGGAGGCGTCAATGATCCGCTTAACGGCCGATAGTTGCGAGCCCAGGGAGGTATTGCGGCTTATTGCCGGGTCGAGCTCGGTGGAATCGATCAGTGAGCGGAAGTTATTGTAGGGGGCCAGGAAGTCACCATGTTGCCTGAGATATTGCTGGTGGAAGGGAGACATATACACCTCTTCGACCATCTCGTTATATTCTCTTTCCAGTGTGCCGGAAGCGCTAAAGGCGTTAACGGCAGAGACCGACCCTTGGGTGTTGGTGCGAATATCACTGACATTCATGCCGCTCAGCCAACTGTTGCCGCCCAATGATACCAGCTCAGGGATCGCCCCGCCTTGGGCGAGCAGATCCATCAGCAAGCCTCCCCAGCCATAGGCGGCATAGGCGCTGGTATGCCAGGTACTCTCCCAGGCATATTGTTGCTTGGCATGGTTGAACAGGCCTGTCGGGTAAGGCGCGCCTGAGCCCGCCGGGCCGACAAGGGTACCGATATTGATAAGCCCTGCAGCCAGGCCATCGTGAAACAATGACTGGATGCCTGGCATATTGGGGTGCAGGCCAATTGGCACACCATTGCTATCCGTTTTGCCGGTCATTAGCAGATTGGCTTTGTCGATGGCAATATTGGGGCGGCGAGCAGCATACTTGCCATAGAGTTCCTCATCGCCAGCCATCATCATGTTGAACGAGTCATTCCCGCCTCTGAGAAACACGCACACTAGTGCTTTGTAATCTTCTGCTGCATAGGCCTTGCTAGAGAGGGAAAAAGCCATTGGCAGTGCTGTTGCCCCGGTCATCAGGGCGCTGTGTTGTAAAAATCGACGTCTCGATAATTTCATCATCATTACTCCTGAATCTGGAATTCGGGCGACATAGCAGCCATCCAAAATACCTTGTACATGTTGTCATGATTGCTCTTGGGCATGTCGTCATAGACATCGCCCAACCGCTGTTCAAGCTGTGGGGTCAGTGCGCCATCGAACATCGTGTCAGCGAGCAGGGCGAGGAAGTTTTCCCTGTCATCGGTAGTCCACAGGCCGGTGAAGGCGGAGTAATCCAAGATCAATCGATTATCGGGAAGTCCAGTTACATCACCGCTTAAGGTGATGTCGTCTTTGAGTTTGCGGAAAATCAGGTTAGACAGATTCGGAATTTCAGCTGATGTGTACAAGGCAAATTCAGGTCCGATTAGCCCATTGTCTTCCAGAGGACCACTCGGGGTATAAGTGGCCGGGTAGAAGTTAAAGACTGACGGTGCCGATAATGGTCCCTGCGAAAAGCGATGACCCTCCGGCGAGTATTGCGTGTCGAAACCGTAACCCAGTGAGGTATCTCGGTGGTGCGGGTAGTTGTCTCCCATCTGGCTGTTGAATGCGCGGTATAGCGCTGTCATGGTAACAATCGGCTCTCTGGCTTTTGATACGGAGATGGGGTTCGACTCGTAGGGTTGCGGATCGGTCAAAATGGCTTTGACCACGGCGGCCAAATCCCCCTGAGTGTCGTTGAAGGTACGGGCTACCCGTGCGATATAGCGCTTGTCGGGGTTGGAGGTCACCAGCTGTTTGATCAAATGGGTACTGACAAATACCGCAGTTTCTCTTTGAGAGACAAGAATATCGAGTAATCTTTCCAGCTCTTGATCGGCGGTTTCATTGCCGGGAAAATTGCGGCCAAGAATACGCTTGGGGTTCGTATCATGGTTGCTGGCGGAAACGACCATCGGGCTGAGCAAGCCATTGTCTTCATCCCAACCGGTAAACAGTCTTGCTAACTCTTGAACATCTTCTTCGGTATAGGCCGGGATGGGTTGGTTTGTCTCGCTGTCCTTTCTGATGGTGCCTTGATAGCTCACCTTCCACTCGCCCAAGGAGAAGAGTTGCAATAATTCACGGGCATAGTTTTCGTCGGGGTATTGATTATTCTCGGGATCTGGCGGTAAGTTCCCGGCCATAGTAAGGAATCGGCCCATTGCAGGCGAGTAGGTGACATCTCGGATCAGATCTTTGTAGTTGCCAAAAGCGTGTTTGACCAGAATATCGTAATATATCGCCAGCCCTCTCGCCCGCTCATCACCAGACAGGCCGGCATCGTTTTGCGAAACCACGACCATCTGGCTCAATGCGAAAGCAACACGCTGCCGCAGTTGGTCTTCGCTATTTAGGACAATTCCCCACCAGGCATTGCTGCGGTAATTTCGGTGCTCTTGGCTACTGCCGTTCAGATCGGCCCTGATCGACTGGATCCGCAGGTATTCGTCCAGATGGTATGATGGTGGGACAGCGATTTGCTCGTCAACCCACTGGTCAGGGGTTTTTCCTATGGTTGCGTTGACGTCGGCCGGTGTCGGCCCGAAGGTCCCTCGCTCTAGCAGCCGCGAGGCATTGCTATAGTCAAGGATCAGTGGCGGGATGATCAGTTCAAAGTTGAGGCTGTAATCTCCCGTCGATGCCCAGAGGCTATTCTCTGTGCTCGATTTTATCGGCAAAATAGTGCCGTCTGTTTGTAACTGTCCGGCAACCACTTCAACGCTTTGGTCATTGATACACTGAGAAATGTAGTATGGCCATTGTGCTGTACGGTTGTGGCTAAGTCTATTGATTTGACAGCTAAAGGTTTCAGTTGCAATTCCACCTTTGGCAACGGTGACTTCCACGGTATATGGGAAGTAGGTGTAGTTTATTTCTTTTGTGATGCTACCATTGTCAATCAAATCAACAGCGTATGCTTTTGCAGCAATAATTTGAAATAGCAGTACTACGATAGCATTTCTCAAAAAGCATAAGTTTTTGAAAAACATCGATGTTACTCCAACATTAATTGACAGATTAGAAAGATATGTTTAATTAAAAAATTAATACTAAGGCAAGTATTTGTTATTGATTAAATTCCTTTTCCTCTCTTTTATTACTGGCGTTTGAAATTTGATATAAAAATGGTAGCAAAGAAAAACAAACTGTATATAAATTTGGGCATGATAAGACCAATAAATATTTACTGGTGACTGAAATTGTGAGCTTTAGCCAAACTCACTTTGAAATTGTTATAAATATTGGTGCTTAACTTGACGTTGAACAAATCAAAACTAGCGGCTTGATGTTTTTTTGACGCCAAGGTAAAAGTTATGACACTGAAAAGTAAAGCGTAAATTGGCTTGTGTTACAAAAAGCGGGTTTAATGTTAGTTTGGGTTCAATACAGAAGAATACTTTTGTTGGTGCTTGAGATGTTTCATACGATACAACGCCTTGTCTGAGCGGTTAATTGCTTCGCGCAAGTTGCGCCGGTTGAAATTTTCAGCGATGCCATAGCTGTATGAAATGTTGAGTGCGGAAATAGTTGCTTCTATATCAACCAGAAACGACTTGGCTCGGTGAGATTGGAGAATGACAATAAATTCATCACCACCGAAGCGTATTATTATTTCATCTTGTTGGGTATATTGCTTTAGCCCCTGGCTGAATAATTTGAGTATACTGTCACCAAAATTATGGCCATGTTCATCATTGAGTTGCTTGAAGTTATCAATATCAAAAAAAACCAAATCAAATTGTTTGAGAGGGATCTTTCTCAACGCTTTCCGATTGTAAACCCCGGTGAGCTCATCGGTGCTTTGGCTAGACTCATAATGGTCTATTGTCTGTTTGACGCCCAGAGCAAGACAGCCAACACCAATCAAAGCACATCCGTCATCCAGAAAAATGGCAACAGGGACAGGAATGGATTCGAGTGTTTTCTTTAATGCGATAATTTCGTGTAGCATACCGTAGGCCTTTTCTAGGCCAAGCAACATCATTCCAAATAGAAATAATTTTTCTTTTTTTAAAACGGGATAGGCACAGATAGCAATAGCAGTGATGATAGTTAAGCTAAGGTACTCGACAACAAATCCAGCTTTGGAATAGAAAAAGGGGCTATCAACCTTGATTATAGGTAAGTGGAAAATCAATCCTATGAATACCGCGGTTGATAAAGCTTTAACCATTGATGTCACCCTATTGTGCATATAAATAATATGCCCTTAAGCTCATTTATACTCCTTGATAATAAGGTATATTTGATATGTATCAACAAAGCAATAGTCAGCTACGGCTATTGCCTGGTTGGTTTATCTAGACGTTATTGGGATCACCGAATGTCAAAAAGTTCGGGATATTTGCCTGAAAAAGAAGTCGATGAAGGTCCTGACTTTCAGTGGTTGCGTTTTGTCTTTATACAACACATGGATCGGCTTTGACGGTGGCCGAGAGGTCGTTAGGCATTCTGTTAGCAAACCCTGTTCAATGTCTTTTTCCAACAGAATTGCAGGCTGCAGGATAATTCCGGCATGCTCTATCGCCGCAGCTTTGAGCACATTGCCGCTGTTGCTGCTGAGCCTTGATTGCTGACGGCTGAAATATTGCGATTCGTATTCTTTCTGCTGGGGCAGATATTCACCGTAGTAGAATCCCAAACAGTGGTGGAGGCCTAGATCCTTGGTCTGGCGGGGCATGCCGAAGCGCTCGAAGTAGGTCGGTGACGCACAAAACAGTAATTGGTAATCACCCACCTTTCTTGCTATCAAGCTCGAATCCTCCAACTCACCGATGCGAAAGACCAGGTCAAAGTGGTCGTGCAGAGGGTCGATGCGGTTATTGTCGACTATCAGCTCGACGTCGATATGGGGATGTTGCTGGAGAAACTGTGCAACCAGGGGGGCGACGACAGTACTGCCATAGGTAACCGGTGCGTTGATCCTGATTGTTCCCATAGGGATGTTAGTTAAGGTCTGCAGGTTCTCTTCTGCCTCCCTGATGTCATCCAAGATCCGCTGGCACTGATGGAAATAGTTCTCGCCTGCTTCAGTGAGCGACTGCTTACGCGTGGTGCGGTTGAGTAGCTTGGTTCCCAGGTTTTGTTCCAGTGCCTTGAGATGTTTGCCTACCATGGTCGATGTGATGTTGAAGTGGGCGGCCGCTTTAGCCAAGCTTCCCCGCTCGACCACATCGACAAACACCTGCATGCTTTTCAATTTATCCATATTGCGAACTATAAGTTGATAAATAACGGAATAGATCGTTGTTTATCAAGTTGTAGATGTCAATTACATTGTTTCCCTATCTCTATTATGCAGTTGGGGCTTGAGAAGATGTTTGAACAAGGGTTATTTATCACAGCAGAGCTGAAGGTCATTGACGGTATTTCGCTGGAAGCAGCAAAAGCCGAAATAGCAAAGTTTTGCCAGGGGATGAACAGTGAGCCGGGGTGCTCCCTAGCGGTTGCCACACAGGACAGGGAAGATCCCCGCCGGTTTATCTTTTGGGAGCGATATGACGACCAAGCGGCGTTCGAGGCGCATTTTAATGCCAAGCATACGCAAGACTTCATTGCATTGGGATATACCCAGCTGGAGCAGGCATTTGAAACTCATCTAATGGCAGCAGGAGAGGAGTGATGAGCCAAGCAAAACATCAACCCGTGCAGTGGGGCATTTTAGGTACTAGCTTTATTTCTGGTGTGATGGCCGAGGCAATCCGCCAAGATGGCCAAAGTCTTATACATGCTGTGGCTGGGCGCAGACCGGAGCCTCGCGAGTCGCTGGCGAGTGCGTATGACATTCCGGTTCAATATGACAGCTACGACGCACTCTTAGCTGATCCAAAGGTAGATATTGTCTATATTGCTCTGCCCAATCACCTTCATCACGAGTATGTGATCAAAGCCGCGCAAGCGGGTAAGGCGATATTGTGCGAGAAGTCCTTGTCGGTGGATATGGAAAAGACCGAGGCGGCGTTAGCAGCGGTCGACCGACACCGGGTCTTTTTTGCCGAAGGCTTGATGTATCTCAACCATCCATTTACGGCTGGGATTCTTGATGTGATTAAGGCGGGAAAAATTGGTCAGTTGCGGGCGATCCAAGGCCAGTATACGGCGGCTATTTCGCAATTCGTGAATCCTGATAGCAAAGGGGCGCTCTACAACCTCGGTTGTTATCCGGTGTCTTTGCTACACCTGATCATCGAGCAGTGTTGTGGCCCAGAAGCCTTTGAAGGCTATACGCTATCAGCGATGGGGCGGCGGGGGAGCGACGGCAATATATGCGAGACACAAGCCAATTTCCAGTTCGCCAATGGCATGATGGCGCAACTGCATACTGCCGAAGATTATGGGCTGCATGCAGAGTTCACGGTATTGGGGACGACCGGTAGCCTGCAAGTATCAAGCAACCCTTGGTTACCTGGCGCGCAAAACCAACTGACTATTACCCAATATGAACAGAAGCCTGAAGTGATCGAAGTAGAAGCCGAGGGGGATGGTTTCCTGTATCAGGTCAGGGCCGTGCTGAAAGCATTGGAAAGCCATCAATCCCACTTAATCCGACCTGCTGCAAGGCCGGAAGATTCAAGACAGGTTATGAAGCTATTAACCGACTGGGAAGCGGCGGTAATGGCACAATAACCTCTCTTTGAGAGGAGCCCCCTAGACAAAGCCAATTTATTGCCCAGACGGATTAACCCGGCTAGCCATTCGCTCTGGGCGTACAATCCCATACATTGTACCCATTTAATTCGACAGAAAACCAAACTGTCTAATTGTACACTGTTTGTAATTGTGTCTTATTGTGTGGTTTTGCTGTGCGTTCTTCTACCCATCATTTTGATTACCTGCGTCGTCTTCCTCAACTGGCAAATACGGTTTACCCAAGTAGCCGGGGTTTTAGGAAGATAAAGAAAAATGCCCGCTTCTGTCTATGGGGGGTATTGAACGCCGATGCGGTAAAGGCGATGGCCGACGTTTTTGCCCATCCTGAGTTGGCGCCAGTGCTGCAGAAAAACCCGAAGATTTTCGAGAAACCGCTTAAGCCCTACCTGTGTGTCAATTGGACGCGTAAAGAGAAAATTGCCCGCATTCGGGAGCACTATCTGTTTATCAAAGACACCTTCGGCAGCCACGCGCAATCTGTGCTCTCCCCAAAAGGTGTCACTATCCTTGAGTTCACCGATAACCAAGAGGTGCGATATAAGGTTCAGCTTTGCCAAGGAATGAGCCGTGAGGGCTCGCTTGGGCTGTATCTGGTTGACGAGAATAACCGCAATATTTATTCGCTGACCTGTCATATTGCAACAGGCAATAAAAAGACACTGTATATTGGCGCTTTGCAAGGACCCAAAGAGGACATTGCCGATCGCAACCAGGTGATCAAGACCTTGACCCGTTCGCTGCACGGTTTGCGCACCAAAGCCCTGATGGCTGAATTGGTGCTGATCCTCGCCAATGTTCTCGGCATTGACGAAGTGCGTGGCGTGTCTAACAAAGGACATGTGTACCAAGCACTGCGCTATATTGGCTCGAAACGCAAAGCGGTGACCTTTGATTATGATGATCTGTGGCAGGAGTACGGGGCAACGAAAGAGAGTGCTTATTTCTATCGGTTGCCGCTGCAGCCGCCCCGCAAAGATCCGTCAAGCCTGAAGAAAACCAAGCGCCGCCTGTATACTAAGCGTTACCAGTGGCTGGATGAGATTAAAGTGGAGATGGGCAAGAATATCAGAGCCGTCATGAACTGCACTCCGCGATCTTAACCTAATAAAGCAATGTCCCCTCAGGCATGGAGCTTGAGGGGGGGTATAGGCTACCGCTAATAGTTTAGGGGATCTTATAGACGAACAACCGGAATAAGTTTTTGGTGTTTTAGCAAGTTACCGTCTGAGTCTTTGAGTAGTGGGTAATATCCATCCAAGAAAGCCCAGTTTTCATTATTCCATTTCAGCTTTGAAACATACCAGTGCTTGCTGGAAAACTCCTCAGATGTCGCACCATTGCCATTATCATCGGCAATATTGCCAATATATGATTTATCAGTGTTGAAATAGGACTGGTAAATTAGAGATGGCGGCTATCACTAGGTCAAGCTTAATTTTGCTTATTTTATCTGTCGATACCGGCATGTTGTCACAATAGGCAGGTAGTATTGGCGGCTTTAGTGAAATAGGTTTGGGGGAAGCATGGAAGTTCTTTTGGCATCGACGTATGAAGATATTGTTGCAGTTGCGCCGATTATGCAGCAGCTGCGGCCGAAATATGAGCTTGAGCAATTGATTGAGTTGGTGAGCCAGCAGCGCAAACAGGGTTACCAGCTAGTTTATGTCAGGGAGGGAACGTCGGTTTTGTCTGTTGCCGGCTTTGTCACGGGGCATAAATTGGGATGGGGAAATTACCTGTATATCGATGATCTGGTGACTGACGAAACTCAGCGCTCGACTGGAGCCGGAAGGTATTTGCTGGAATGGTTCAAGGATTATGCCCATATTAACCAGATAGAGCAGATCCACCTTGACTCCAGCGTACACCGCTATGGCGCGCATAAATTTTATTTACAGCAAGACTTTGTGATCGCCAGTCATCACTTTGTGTGTCAGTGCTAGTTTATTGCAGTTTGGTAGCTTTGCCGACTGTGCCTGTGGTGAGGGGCATATAGGCACAGTCGTTATCTGTTTCAGTATTAGTGGCAATAAGTTGGCTCCGGTGTCTCTTCCACAAGAGATGCCTGCAAGATTTCTTCAATCAGTAGCAGAGAGGCAGATTTCTGATCTTCCTGACACTTAAAGTCAATTGAAAGCACTTCTAATAAGTCTTTCAGCAGAAAGCTCATGTGTGACGCGTTTTTGCTGTTACTTACATAGGGCTCAAGATCGAATATCAGTTTTTCGATATCGCTGGTGATTGAGCTATTCGCCTCGTTTTTCCATTGTGCTCCCTTTACTTTGAGAACATCATAAATTGAATGGTATGTATTCATTGCTTCTGCACCCTTAGGAAAGCTGCTAATAATAGAAAAAACTAACTTTGTTGAGCTGATATCCAAGCGTTTTGGTGCTAATGGAATATAGATTGAGGCTCGTCTTTTGTTGTGACGTTATACCCCAGCGTTTTCTTTTTTCCTTACTGACATTGTGGATTTTAATCTGCGCTAGCGAGAAAAACTAGTAGGTATAACCTGAAAATGACAGTGCTTTAAACGTATTATTAGATAGCCATTCATTTTGCACCAACCCGTTCCCCTCGGGCTTCATAACGGTGCTCAATTGCCTCAAAGCGCTCCGAAAAAGTGATATTTTCTCTATGTTGCCCCGGTTTGATTCAATCTGAAATACCTCGTCACTGTTTTGGGGCGTCTGTGGTTTTGTTTGCACCAATATGCACCTTGGATATTAGGTTACTTGCTGAGTTTATAATGTTGAGTGATTTATAAATCTATGTTTATCAATGATTTATTATTATGTCGGGTGGGTTCATGTTTTTGGCATCGATTTTGATTGGGCTATGGATGCATAGTTATTACAAACGGAGATGTTAAGTATGACCACGAAGTCCAAACTGAATCTAGCCACGCTTGGCCTGAGCTTATCGTTACTGTCGGCGGCGGCTGTGGCCGAAGAGACGATCAAAGTTGGGATTCTCCACTCACTGTCAGGAACGATGGCGATCAGCGAAACCACGTTGAAAGATACAGTATTGATGCTGGTTGATGAGCAGAACAAAAAGGGAGGTTTGTTAGGCAAGAAACTGGAAGCGGTGGTTGTCGACCCGGCTTCTAACTGGCCGCTGTTTGCCGAGAAAGCCCGAGAACTGATCGAAAAAGAAAAGGTCGATGTGGTATTTGGTGGCTGGACGTCGGTCTCTCGTAAATCCATGCTGCCGGTGTTCGAAGAGCTCAATAGTATTTTGTTCTACCCGGTCCAGTATGAGGGGGAAGAGTCATCCAAAAACGTCTTCTATACCGGTGCGGCGCCCAATCAGCAGGCTATCCCTGCCGTTGAATATTTGATGGATGAACTGGACGTTGAGCGCTGGGTCTTGGCGGGAACCGACTATGTCTACCCGCGTACCACCAATAAAATTCTTGAGTCCTACCTGAAGGCTAAAGGCGTTGCTGATGAAGATATCATGATCAGCTACACCCCGTTCGGGCACTCGGACTGGCAGTCTATTGTCTCCGATATCAAGAAATTTGGCTCTGCAGGTAAGAAAACGGCGGTAGTCTCAACCATCAACGGTGACGCTAATGTGCCATTTTACAAAGAGCTAGGTGCCCAGGGCGTCTCCTCTGAAGACATCCCTGTTGTCGCGTTCTCCGTAGGCGAAGAAGAGCTATCTGGCATGGATACCTCGCCGCTGGTCGGCCACCTTGCGGCATGGAATTACTTCATGAGCGTCGATACCGACCAAAATGGTGATTTTATCGATTCCTGGCATGGTTTCATCAAAGATAAAAAGCGGGTGACCAATGATCCGATGGAAGCCCACTATATCGGGTTCAACATGTGGGTACAGGCGGTGAAAAATGCCGGCACCACTGATTCTGAAGCAGTGCAAGATGCCCTAATCGGTATTGCGGTGCCGAATTTGTCGGGTGGATATTCGACGATGTTGCCGAACCATCACATCACCAAGCCGGTATTGATCGGTGAAATCCAAGACGATGGCCAGTTTGATGTGGTCTGGGAAACAACCGGACTTGTTGCCGGTGATGCGTGGTCTAAGTATCTGCCTGAGTCTGCCAAGCTATATTCTAGCTGGTCCAAGCCTTTCTCCTGCGGAGCCTTCAACACCGAAACCAATAAGTGTTCAGGTGCGAATTAACACAGTGTACTGATATGGGCCCGATGCCCTTTTTGATGGCGCTTCAGGTTTGGCTGAAGCGCTATTTTCAGTGGGGATTCTCCCACTTTGGAAGTTGTTAATTGCTAGTAAGGACACCAGAAATGACATCACTAATGAAGCTCGTTAACGCGCTCATTATTCTCATGTTGTCTATTCCCATGGCGTTTGCTTCGGTCAGTTCAACGGATGAATTTGACCGGGTATTGATTGGGAAAAACAACAAGGAAAAGGAAATCGCCATTGAGTGGCTAGTTGCCAACCAGTCTGGCGGGAAGGCCAAGCCGATCCTCCGGGCCTGGCTGGAAGGCAACTTGTTTTATTACCGCAACAAGCAAAGCGAGAGCTACCAGCAGCTATATATCATCTCGACCAGAAGCGCCAAGCAGGCAGAAAATATTTGGGATGGAGAGTTATTGCCAGTTTCGCAAGCGCGAGATTTTGCCAAAGTGCGGGTTAATAACAAGCTGCGCAGTATTATCCGGATGCAGTTGGCATCCCTTGGGCTCAATTCGCCAGATGCGACAGTTCGCTTGCAGGCTGCAGAGGGGCTGCTCGGCCAAACCGATGATGAGATCATTGCAAGGATCAGTGCCCAGCTGAGTGTTGAGCCAGATGCCAAGGTACAGGATAGGCTGCAACTGGCGCTGGCGATCAATACCGTATTGGATAATGGTGCGCCTACCCAGCAGCGTATTGCGGCTGTCGAGTCGTTATCGCAATACAAGCAGGCGATTGTGCTGCAGACTCTCAATAAATTATCGCCAGTTTCGCTTGAACCGGAACTGGCGGCTGCGGTTGTAAAGGGGCTGGATAACTATCACCAGAGCCAGCGGTTTTATTCCGGTGTTGAAACGGTCTTTTTTGGCCTCAGTTTAGGGTCGGTGTTGGTATTGGCCGGGATAGGCTTGGCTATTACGTTCGGGGTAATGGGCGTCATCAACATGGCCCATGGTGAGCTCATCATGATCGGGGCCTACACGACCTATGTCGTGCAGCAATTGTTCCCTCAACAAGCCGGTGTCGCGTTACTGCTGTCGATACCCATGGCCTTTGTGATTTCAGGGCTAGTGGGGATCGCCATAGAGCGCAGTGTGATAAGGCACCTCTATGGCCGGCCGCTGGAGACGCTGCTGGCAACCTTCGGGCTCAGCCTGATCCTCCAGCAAGCCGTGCGTTCTATCTTCTCTCCGCTTAACCGTTCGGTCACTACGCCCGACTGGATGGCAGGGGCTTGGGAGCTCAATCCCATGCTGTCACTGACTTATAACCGCCTTTATATCATTCTCTTTTGTGCTTTGGTGTTTGTCGCCATGGTGATGGTGTTGAAGAAAACCCCTCTTGGTCTGCAAGTCCGGGCGGTTTCCCAAAACAGGGCGATGGCCAGGGCGATGGGGATCCGCTCCGAGCGTGTCGATGCCCTGACATTTGGTCTGGGTTCTGGCGTAGCCGGTGTGGCTGGCGTGGCATTGTCACAGCTGACGAATGTGGGGCCGAACATGGGCCAAGCCTACATCATCGACTCCTTTATGGTGGTGGTGTTTGGCGGGGTCGGCAACCTGTGGGGCACCCTGGTTGCTGGCTTGGGGCTGGGGCTCTTCAACAAGTTATTGGAACCTTGGGCTGGCGCAGTACTGGCGAAGATCTTGATGCTGGTCTTTATCATCCTGTTTATTCAGAAACGTCCTCGTGGGCTATTCCCGCAACGTGGCCGTGCGGCAGAAAGCTAAGGAGCGCTTGATGCAGTCTAAATCAATTATTCTCTCGGCTTTGGGGCAGGATCGGGGCGGTAAAGTCGTCCTCACTCTTCTGCTTGCTGCCGTTATTCTGGTACCGATGGCTAATCTTTTATTGCCAGCTGGCCACTCGCTACATATCGAAACCTTTACGATTTCGCTGATGGGCAAATACCTCAGCTACGCCATGCTCGCGCTCGCGGTTGACTTAGTGTGGGGCTACCTCGGGATCCTCAGTTTGGGGCACGGGGCTTTTTTCGCCCTCGGAGGTTACGCCATGGGGATGTACCTGATGCGTCAGATTGGAGACCGTGGTGTATACGCCCACCCGGTTCTGCCCGATTTCATGGTTTTTTTGAACTGGCAGGAGTTGCCATGGTTCTGGCACGGGTTTGATCAGTTCTGGTTGGCCTGTCTGATGGTGGTGTTGGTTCCCGGTGCGCTGGCTTATGTCTTTGGCTATTTGGCCTTTCGTTCCCGGGTGTCTGGCGTGTACTTGTCGATCATGACCCAGGCTTTGACCTATGCCCTGATGTTGGCGTTCTTTCGCAATGAAATGGGCTTTGGCGGTAACAACGGCTTGACGGACTTCAAGGACATCCTCGGTTACAGCTTGCAGCAGGATACAACCAAAATCGCATTGTTTGTGTGTACCGGCCTGGCACTTGCGGTTAGCTATATCGTGTGCCGCACGGTGGTTAGCAGCCGGTTGGGCCGTGTCGCGATGGCTATCCGTGATACCGAGTCGCGTACCCGGTTTATGGGCTATGACGTCGATGGCATCAAACTCTGGATCTTTGTGCTGTCCGCGGTGATCGCGGGGATTGCCGGTGCTTTGTATGTGCCGCAGGTGGGCATTATCAATCCGGGGGAGTTTGCCCCGCTTAACTCTATCGAGGTCGTGGTATGGGTCGCTTTGGGCGGTAGGGCAACGCTGTTTGGGGCCATTATTGGTGCCTTGATTATCAACTATGCCAAGAGCTGGTTCACGGTTGAATTCCCCGAGGTTTGGCTCTTCGCCCTCGGTGGTTTGTTTGTGCTTACCACCATGTATTTTCCGAAGGGGGTGATTGGATTTGTGTCAGACGTAGTAGCTCGTATTGGCCAAAGGAAACAGGAGCGAGGCTACCGGCAATCAGCTGCGCCTCAACCAGAATGCGGTACAGGTGAGGTAGTGCAATGACAGTATTAGAGACGGCAAAAAAACTCAGGACCTTTGCCCATGAGATGACCAACCGTGAAGAAACGTTTTCATTTCTCGTTCCCGATGAACATCCTCTGATCGATACCCGGCATAACATCCTGCTTTATGTCGAGGGTGTGAACAAGAGCTTTGATGGATTCAAAGCTATCGACGATCTCAACCTGTATGTCCGTGAGGGCGAGCTGCGCTGCATTATCGGGCCAAACGGGGCCGGGAAAACCACCATGATGGATATCATCACCGGCAAGACTAAACCCGACTCCGGGCAAGTCTGGCTGGGGGCGAATATCAACCTGCTGACAATGAATGAATCGCAGATAGCCAATGCCGGCGTGGGAAGGAAATTCCAAAAGCCTACCGTGATCGAGTGCCTGAGCGTGTGGCAGAACCTGGAGTTGGCGATGTCGGGAGTTCGAACCGTTTGGGCGACCTATAGGGCTAGGCTGACGACCGAGCAGAAAGAAAAGCTTGAGTCGGTATTGGCGCTTATCAACCTGGCGGATAACGCAGCGCTCTTGGCCGGTAACTTGTCCCATGGCCAAAAGCAGTGGCTGGAGATTGGCATGTTGCTGATGCAGAACCCCAAGTTGCTGCTGGTCGATGAGCCGGTTGCGGGGATGACCCACCAAGAGATGGATAAAACCGCAGAATTGCTCAATTCGCTGGCCGGCAAGCACTCGGTCGTTGTTGTAGAGCACGATATGGACTTTGTCCGCTCGATTGCCAGTGAGGTGACGGTGCTTCACCAGGGCCATGTATTGGCGGAAGGCACTATGGATCAAGTACAGAACCATCCTGAAGTGAAACGGGTTTATCTGGGGGAATAGCATGTTAGAAATCAAATCACTCAATCAATTCTACGGTGAAAGCCATACATTGTGGGATTTGGATATGCAGATCCCCGAAGGCAAGTGCACGGTGCTGATGGGACGCAACGGCGTAGGCAAGACCACTTTGTTGCAGTGCATTATGGGGTTGGTTGGCGCCAAAAGTGGCGACATTATCTTTAACGGCCAGTCGATTCTCTCCGAGCCGGCTGAGTCTCGGCCACGGTGGGGGATCGGTTATGTTCCCCAGGGGCGCCAGATCTTTCCGATGTTGACGGTACAGGAAAATTTGGAAATTGGCCTGCCTATCCGTGCCCGGGGGGATCGCAAGGTGCCCGATTTTATTTTCGACCTGTTTCCGGTGCTGAAAGAGATGCGTCACCGCCGTGGCGGCGATCTGTCCGGTGGCCAGCAACAGCAGCTGGCAATCGGCCGGGCTCTGGTGGTCAATCCCAAACTGTTGATTTTGGACGAGCCTACCGAGGGTATCCAGCCCAATATCGTGCAAGAGATTGGCGACATCATCAGGATGCTGAACGAAAAAATGGGCCTGACGGTATTGCTGGTTGAGCAGAAATTGCCGTTTGCCCGCCGGGTGGGCGATCAGTTCTGCATTCTCGATCGGGGACGCCATGTGGCAAGCGGGAAAATGGCGGCGTTGGATGACGCCTTGGTGAAGGAGTACCTCACGGTATGACAGCGTCTTTTTCAGCGGTGGCGGCCCACCCGACTGCAAGCCAAATCGACCTGCATACCCGTAAGGGGTGGCAGGCTGAGTTGAGTCTGAGCTATCGCGACAGGGTCGACAAAACGGTTCTCAAGCACCGAGAGCAAAAAGGGCCTTTGACGGTGCAGCAGGCACTCTATCCAGAAGGGGAGGTATGCCACAGTTACTTGCTCCATCCTCCTGGAGGGGTTGCCGGTGGTGATACGTTGGATATCCGGGTGGATGTGGCTACCGGAGCCAAAGTCTTGGTAACCACGCCTGGCGCCACTAAGTTTTACCGCTCGGAAGGGCGCTTTGCCCGGCAACTCCAACACTTGTCGGTGGCACAAGGAGGCCGGCTCGAATGGTTGCCCCAGGAGAATATCTTTTTCCCTGATGCCCATGCCCAGCTCAATACCGTTGTCCACCTGGCGAAAGGTGCACAGTTTGTGGGCTGGGAGTTGCACTGTTTTGGCCGCCCTGCACTAAATGAGTGCTTTGGTAGCGGAAAATTGATTGGCAAAACAGAGGTTTATATCGACGGTCGCCGCGTGATCTGTGAAGGGTTGAACTTCTCGGGTGGAGATAAGCTGCTGATTAACATAGGAATGCAGGGGTTCCCCATGATGGGGAACCTTTACTTGTCCGAAATAGGGCAAGGTTTCTATCAGTTGGTACAGGGCTTGCTATCAGATATTCAGAGCGAGTTAGGTGGTGACAAGCTACTCGTGGCGGCAACGCAGGTTGAGGGGCTTATTATTGTCAGGGCGCTTGGGCACTGGAGCGAAGATATCTTGCATTGCTTTACCCGGGTCTGGCAGCAAGCGCGAAGCCAGACGACGGGGAGAGCGCCTTCCCCTCCTCGTATCTGGGCCACTTAGTCGCTTAGCAACTTAGTTTTTTAGCCACTTAGCAACAGCGGGAGAATGACATGGAGTTGACACCAAGAGAGAAGGATAAACTGCTGATTTTTTGCGCGGGAATGCTGGCTCAGCAGCGCAAGGAGAGGGGGCTAAAGCTGAACTATCCAGAATCCATTGCCTTTATCAGCAGTGCCATCTTGGAAGGGGCGCGAGAAGGTAAAAGTGTCGCCGAGCTGATGGACTATGGCCGCACCCTGCTCTCTGTAAACGATGTGATGGAAGGGGTCGCTGCGATGATCCCCGACGTTCAGGTCGAGGCTACTTTTCCCGATGGTACCAAGCTGGTAACGGTGCATGAGCCGATCGTGTAGCGGTTCGGGTTTGGGGTGATAACGCAGATAAATAAGGAACAGCAATGGCAGGAAGTAGTGCGTTTAACACCTCCGCTTTTGTACCGGGTCAAATCGAGACGGCAAGCGGAGAAATTGAGCTAAATGCAGGGAGGGAAACCATTACGGTTGTGGTCGAGAACCTAGGAGATAGGCCGGTCCAGATCGGTTCGCATTACCACTTCTACGAGGTCAACGATGCTCTCAAATTTGATCGGCAAGCCTGCAAGGGGTTTCGCCTCAACATACCGGCCGGAACCGCAACCCGTTTCGAGCCGGGCCAGTCGAGGACCGTGGAGCTGGTTGATTTCTCCGGCAAACGGGAAGTTTACGGCTTTCAGGGCAAAGTGATGGGCAAGCTCTAGCTCGTCTGCATCTCTACAAATTATACAAGGAATAGTCATGGCAAACATTTCACGTCAGGCCTATGCCGAAATGTTTGGCCCAACTGTGGGTGATCGTGTGCGTCTTGCCGATACCGAGTTGTGGCTGGAGGTTGAAAAAGATTTCACCGTCTATGGAGATGAAGTGAAATTTGGTGGCGGCAAAGTGATCCGCGACGGGATGGGGCAGAGCCAGCGGCCAAGTGCCGAAACACCCGACTTGGTGATCACCAACGCTATCGTGCTCGATTATTGGGGCATTGTGAAGGCGGATGTAGCTGTTAAAAACGGCCGGATCAGCGGGCTGGGCAAAGCGGGTAACCCCGATATCCAGCCAGGGGTCGATATCATTATTGGCCCCGGTACTGAAATATTGGCAGGAGAGGGGGCCATCCTGACAGCGGGCGGCATTGATTCCCATATTCATTTTATTTGTCCGCAGCAAATCGAAGAGGCGTTGGCTTCTGGGGTTACTACCATGATCGGAGGGGGGACGGGCCCAGCAACGGGCACCAATGCCACCACCTGTACCCCCGGCCCCTGGAATATGGCACAAATGCTCCAAGCACTCGATGGCTTTCCGATGAACTTCGGTTTGCTAGGCAAAGGCAATGCCAGTCAGCCAGAGGCGCTGCGCGAACAGGTTGCCGCCGGGGCGGTGGGGCTAAAACTCCATGAAGATTGGGGCACGACCCCGGCATCGATTGATACCTGCCTATCGGTTGCCGATGAGATGGACGTTCAAGTCGCGATCCATACCGATACCCTCAATGAGTCAGGTTTTGTCGAATCGACCTTGGCGGCGATCGGCGACCGAGTGATCCATACCTACCATACCGAAGGAGCCGGTGGCGGCCATGCGCCCGATATTATCCGCGCTGCCGGTGAGTCCAACGTGTTGCCGTCATCGACCAACCCGACCCGTCCCTACACGGTTAATACGGTGGATGAGCATTTAGACATGCTGATGGTCTGCCATCACTTGTCCCCGGCGATTGCCGAAGACGTGGCCTTTGCTGAGTCCCGGATACGCCGGGAAACCATCGCCGCCGAGGATATCCTGCACGATCTGGGGGCATTTTCGATGATAGCCTCCGATTCCCAGGCCATGGGGCGGGTCGGTGAGGTGATCACCCGTACTTGGCAGACGGCCCATAAGATGAAGGTCCAGCGAGGCAGCTTGGCACAAGACTCCGGCTCCAGCGATAACTTTCGCCTCAAGCGCTATGTGGCCAAGTACACCATCAACCCGGCGATCACCCATGGTATGGCACATGAAATTGGCTCTGTCGAGGTGGGCAAGTTGGCCGACTTGGTGTTGTGGAAACCGGCCTTTTTTGGCGTGAAGCCGAGCGTGGTGGTCAAGGGCGGCATGATCGCCATGGCACCGATGGGCGATCCCAATGCCTCTATTCCCACCCCGCAGCCGGTTCATTACCGCTCGATGTTCGGCAGCTACGGCAAAGCGGCCATTAATACCTCCATGCTGTTTGTGTCGTCGGCTGCGGCAGAGGCCGGAGTCGCTGAGCAGCTCCAGCTCGGCAGCCAAATTGGTATCGCGCGACATTGCCGCACGATTAGCAAGTCAGATATGAAGCTCAACGATTGGCAGCCTCGCATTGAGGTTGATTCCCAGACCTATCAGGTGCGGGCTGACGGCGAACTGTTAGTGTGTGAGCCAGCGGAGGTCTTGCCCATGGCCCAGCGCTATTTCCTGTTTTGATTTATCTGGTTCGAATAATAACAAAGGAATAATCAATGATTGAGTTGGTAGAAGTGAGTGCAGAGGCAACATCGCAGCCCGATGCGTTTTTGAGCTTGCCGATTGATAGCCGGATCAAGAGCCGGTTGAAGGTGGTGCTGGACGATGGCCGTGACGCCGGTCTGTTTCTGCCTCGGGGCCATATTCTGCGCGGGGGCGAACAGCTAAAGAGTCGCTGTGGTGGCCTTGTGGTGGAGATCAGGGCGGCCAGCGAGCAGGTGTCGACCGTGTATTGCGACGATCGCCATTTGCTGATGCGGGTGGCATATCACTTGGGCAACCGGCATGTGCCGCTCCAGGTCGAAGCGGGCTGGGTGCGTTACCAGCATGACCATGTTCTGGACGAAATGGTCGAGGGGCTAGGGGCCCGGGTTACCGTTGAAACAGCGCCGTTCGAGCCAGAAGGCGGTGCCTATGGTGGTCGTTCCGGTGGGCACCACCATCATCACTAGAAAGAATGCTCACGTTTTTTGTACAAGGATATGACAATGAAAGCACTTAAAAATATCTCTTCGTTGGCCGTGGCGGCCTTGGTTCTCCCTGTTTCAGCCCATGCTCACCCAGGACATGATCACGCCTCGTTTTTCAATGGGCTTGTGCATCCGATCACCGGTGTTGACCACCTTATTATGCTGCTCGCTTTTGGCGCATTAGCCTTCTTTGCCGCCCGGAAAACCGCGACTCAATTGAGCTTGGTGGCCGCCGCGCTCGTGGCCATGGTCACAGGAACAATTGCGGGGCTAAATATTGGAGCCATCAGCGGTATTGAGGGGGCTATCGCCGCTTCGCTACTCGTGGTCAGCGCTGCGCTCTGGCAGGTATTGACGGCCAGTAAGCCGGTAAAAAGCATGGCGGTGGCGCTCTGTGTTGCCCTTATCTTTTGCCATGGTTATGCCCACGGTGTTGAGGCTTCAGGCAATGTTTGGCTGTTCGCGGTTGCGATGGCGATATCGGCGTCAGCGTTGATGCTGCTGGGCAACCGACTCGCCGCTTTTGCTTCCAGTCGCTGGGTCTCTGCTGGGGTGGCTTCTGCCAGCTTAGTCTATTTGCTGGTGGCTTGATATGGCGGCAGAGGCGCAGAGGATAAACGAAGCTGGACTAGGTGACAGCCAGTTTGCCACCTACCGTTTGTTTCAGCTAATTAGCCCCTCATTGCCTATCGGAGGGTTTACCTATTCGCAGGGGCTAGAATGGGCCGTCGAGGCCGGTTGGGTAAAAGACAGGGCGACTATGGTGCTTTGGCTGGAAAACCAGTTGCGTTGTAGCGTGGCCACACTTGAGCTGCCTCTCATCGACCGGTTTTACCAGGCTATTGAAGCCAAGGATCTGCAGGGCATCGCGGCATTGAGCAATCTGCTCTGTTCCAGCCGGGAAACCAAGGAGCTGCGTGCCGAGGAGGTTCAGCGGGGCAAAGCACTGAATGTTTTGCTCAAACAGTTGGAAGTACCGGTGGATGAGTATCTTGGCAGCAATGACGATCCCAACCAGTTGCTAGGGCTTTGTGTCGCAGGATATTTGTGGGGGATCAGCCCTGATGCCATGAAGCAGGGCTATCTGTGGAGCTGGGCCGAAAATTTGGTCATGGCCGGGGTGAAGTTGGTGCCGCTGGGCCAGACGGATGGCCAGCGGGCCCTGATTGAGCTGACCCGGCTGTTCCCAGAGATGATTTCAATATCCGGGCAGATTGATGAGGTGATGATTGGCAGCTTTACGCCAATCGTCTCGCTGGCCAGCAGTCTGCATGAAACACAATATACCCGTTTGTTCCGTTCTTAAGCCGAAGGGCAAGAGATCATTAGAAAATAAGGATTGTTATGGACACATATAAGCAGCCGCTGCGAGTCGGAATTGGTGGCCCGGTCGGGTCAGGAAAAACTGCACTTCTTGAAGTGTTGTGTAAAGCGATTCGCGACCAGCTGAATATCGCAGTGGTAACCAACGATATCTATACCCAGGAAGATGCCAAGATCCTGACTCGGGCCGAGGCGCTTGCGCCTGATCGGATCATGGGTGTGGAAACTGGTGGCTGCCCGCATACCGCCATTCGAGAAGATGCGTCGATGAACCTGGCGGCGGTCGAAGAGCTGGCCAAGCGACATAAGAACTTGGATGTGGTCTTTGTCGAAAGTGGCGGCGACAATCTGAGTGCGACCTTCAGCCCAGAGCTTGCGGATCTCACCATCTATGTGATTGACGTGGCCGAGGGCGAGAAGATCCCGCGCAAGGGAGGGCCGGGTATTACCCGTTCGGATCTGCTGGTGATCAACAAGATTGACCTTGCGCCTTATGTTGGTGCTTCCCTTGAGGTAATGGAGCAAGATACCAAGCGGATGCGTCCAACACGCCCATATGTCTTTACCAATCTAAAGGAGAGTCAGGGGCTCGAGATAATCATCGACTTTATTATTACCGAAGGGATGTTGACGCCCAAAGCAGAGTAAGTTGAATGCGTGTTGAGCAACAACCTCGAGAATGAAGCGATTCTTAATGAAACGTAGCTCTTTCGCATTAGAGCCTTGGCGATTTAGTGCTTGTCCAAAAAAAGCGCCCTGCGGGGCGCTTTTGATCGGTTGCTTTTTTTGGGGGGGGGGGGAATTAAGGGTTTTCGTTGCGGCTTACGACAATGCCGTCATCGTTGAAGCCGACTAAATCAGGAAGGCCATTACCCGTAATATCACCGAGTAGGCGATAGTGGGTATTGCTTGACCAACCTGCTTCGTAGCCGAAGTTGTTCCACTGCTCGGCAATCTCTTGGATACGGCCAGTCAGTGTGTAGACCGCCGTTACGCCACCCAAGAATTCGAAGCGCTCACCGTTGGAGTGGGCAACCAGAAGGTCACGATTACCCAAATTCGCCAGGTCGGCGCGGCCGTTGCCTGTCATATCGATGGCCAACTTAAGGTGGCGGTCATTCTGCCAGCCGAGGAAATCGAGTACGTCACCCTCTCCATGGTCGTTATCAAGCCAACTTACTTGAGGGGCGAAAGACCCATTTTCTTGCTGTAGGGCTGCGTAAATACCGCTGCGTCCATAGACAACCACGTCCGCGAGGCCATTTCCGTTAACGTCTGCAAGAAGGCGGTTGGTCAGGTTTAATTCGTTGCGGAAAATGCGGCCCGAGTCGTCATCTTCGATAATCGAATCCAGGCCAAAGTTGTCACTTACCTTAACGACTGGCGCGAATTCCTTGCCGTCAGAAAAGGCGACGTATAGTCCGTCTTCACCGAACGCAGCTAGGTCAGTTAGTCCGTTGTTATTGACATCAATCGCGACGAAATTATGGATTGAAGCGTCCCAATCGTTGTCGGTAGCGAAGTCGGTGCCCCAAAGCTCCATTTCTTCGAAATATTTGCCGTTTGACTTTGAGACATACACACCATCGGTGGTGACGGCGATCAGATCGGCCATGCCGTTGCCGTCAACGTCGCCAACCAAGCGGGTCATTTCGTTATTCCAGCCCTGCGCATGCTTTGGCAAGAAGTTTGAAGCCCACAGTGTTTTTTTATCGAAGCGTTTATTTTTCGACTCTGCGACATAAACCTCACTGCCTTTGAAGGCAACAATATCAGCCGTGCCGCTGCCGTTTACGTCAGCGAGGTATACTTGGCTGTTGGCGGGTGTCCACTCGCCGGCTCGGAACGAATCGCCCCACATTTCATCTGGGGAGAAAGCGCTTGAGGTGTAGCTGTTGTCATGGTCAAAGGTGTCAGCGCCAAAGAAGGTGTTAAAGTCACGGATTGCCGAACCGTCAGTCCCGTTAATATTGCCGCGGTAGATGTGGTAGTGGCTGGAAACGAGGTGCATCGAGCGGATTCGTACGCCGTCCTCAAGCATGGCGTCAACGATCTTGATAGCCTCTTCGGCGTTCTGGTAGGTAGTGGTAGAGTTCTCTTCTAGGATGATTTGATCTTCTGGAACGCCGTACTTTTCCATCAATATTTGCTGAATAGCGGCGGCTTCTGTTAGCTCACCTTTCTCAACACAAGTTTGGACCGATGTTGGGTTTCCTTTACCTGTTGCCATAAAGACAGGGTTCGGCAGAGATTGTGCAACCTCATACACACGGTCAACACGATATTCCATCAACTGGCGCGGGGTGCAAGATTGATAGTTAACCTGGAGGCCAAGGTTGATCACCAGGTCAATTGGTCGGTTTTCTTCATTTGCAGGTACGTCGGACGCCACAGCGTTAGCGGTGCCACCAATGAGTAGCGCACCAAGGATAGCTTTTGCAATTACACTCTTCTTCACGTTCAAAACCTTCTTAAAGTATGTGGGAGACTGTTAACCGTCTCTTATTAAGCGTTGGTTGGTTGGGCGTGAATATATCATGCAGGGGGATGCGTTTTGCTTTCAGGTAGTGGGCATTGATCGCATTATTCTCAATGCAAATAAAGTATTTTGCGAATCGGTGATCTTGCTTCAAATGGTCGGTGTTTATGGTGAATGGAAGGAAGAAGCATGATCCTTAACGTCATCTATAAGACATTTTGACGGTGGTGATCACAAATTTTTGCTTTGCGGCGATTGTTCTGGGTCATTTTCGGCCGACTCAAGTTAATCGAGTGTTCATAGGGGCTTATTTTCTTTGATTCTCTAATTAAGTCATTCCCTCTAATACACGGTTTGGCCCTATTCCGTAATTTGTTTTGTACCAATCAGGTTCTCTTTCATGTCTGTTCAAGAACGTTTTTGTCTGCTTCAGTGCTAGTTTACAAATATTTACACCTGATCACGTTAATATACATTGAAAGGCATATATTTAAGCTGATAGTACAGCAATAAAGGGGGCTGTTATGAAAGCGCAAAGTATGCTGCTTACTGCCTTGCTGGCAGTATCAATGGTATCTGTATCGGCGTGGGCGGCCGGCCCGCAATCAGGTAATCCACCACCAAGGCCTGCATTTAGCGATTTCGATACTGACAATGATGGTTATATCACTCCGCAAGAGTTGTCCGCCTTCCAGTCAAAGCGTATGCAAGAGCGTGCCGAGAATGGAGGACGTATGCAGTATGCCGGGATGCGTCCAGAGTTGTCTGATATCGATACCGATGGCGATAATCTGATATCAGAAGAAGAATTTCTGAGTCATCAAATGATGGGCCCACGAGGCCCGGGTAGAGGAAATAAAAGTAATTGGTAGGTCTCAACGATATGACACTTCGTGTGGATACGTACGTATAGGATTTTGGAGTGATGCTTATAACGTATAATTCTAGCCCTCCTTTGAGGGCTTTTTTATGACTTCTTATTGCGTTAAAAACGCTAGGAGAAAAGTTGAGATTTACCTAATTATGGGCAAGCACCGTTTTGGAGTCCAACAGTGATTGAGCTTGTTGAAAATTTTATAAGAAAAAATATTTAAGTTAATTATTTTAATAAAGCTAGCTGCGTATTTTGGCTACTGCCTCTGCGTGAAGGCGATTATTTGCTTTTGTGGGTTGGGTAAGAAATTCAGCCTGGAAGTTATTAAATGCTTTTAATAATAAAAAAATCAACCAGGCTAACTGTAATTAAACAAAAGTGAAATATTGTTTTATTATTTGTTTAATATTGTTCATCTATAGTCCGTTGAAATTTTTCAGGACTTAAATATGAACAAGAAGTATTCTTTTCTCTCTCTTGCTATTGCGGTGGCTATTGCTGGATGTAACAGTAGCTCAACAGGTAAAAGCTCTCCAGAAGTAAAAATCGGCCGCTACATGGCGGGTGACATCCATATGCATTCAACGATGACGGATGGTGACTACACTTATTATCAAGTTGCTCAAAAAGCGTTTGAGCAGTTTGGGTTAGACTTTATTGCAAATGCCGGACATGGCGGCTGGTACTGGATGCTTGATGAGGAAGGCTATCGCTTAGATGATAATGGTAATCGCATTTACCTAGAAGATGCTCCTGAGGTTGGTGAAAAACCACGACATGACTACGATTATGCGCTCGAAGTGGCTCGAGACTCTAAAACGGTTGCTCGTGATATTCAAATGCTCGACGGAGGCGCTTACGGCATCGTCAAGAAAGTTCGCGAAATGTACGCCGATAAGGGGCAGTTTGTCATCAATGGCCTTGAATGGAACGTTCCTGGGGTAAATGACCATGCTTCTATTGGCGTGATTAATGAGCAGGATGGAGAGATAATCGCAGAGTTTCATAGAAACTTTGATTACAGTGTGACGGATCATCATGGGAATATTTGGAAAGATCCGGAATATAAATGGTTAGCCTACGCTGGGGTTCAATTTCTAGAGAACAATTACGGTCAAGATGCTTACTTTATTATTAACCACCCGTCTCGCCGTATTAATTATAAAGTCGAAGACTACCGTAGCTTTCATAATGCGTCTGAACTCGTCACTCTTGGCTTTGAAGGCTTTCCTGGTCATCAGAAGCAAAACTTCCGCGGCGGTTACGACAACAATATCCACTATCAAATGATTGATGGTGAGCTGGTTGATAATTTTGATACTGGTCGTGGTGAGATTGGTGGTAAGTACGACTTCTGTGAGACCAACCTCCCTGAAGTCAATGAGTCATTGTATTACCATGCGCAAACGTATGGTGGTGCAGATTATGCGCTGGCAAAAGTTGGAGGTTTGTGGGATGCCCTTTTGGGAGAAGGGCGAGAGTTTTGGTTATTCTCAAATGCTGATTTTCACCATATCCGGGGCGACTTTTGGCCGGGTGAATACCAGAAGAGTCATAGCTGGGTCGAAAAAGAGTCTTATGAAGGGATTGTGGCGGGTATGCGTTCAGGTAACACCTTTGTCACGACAGGTGACTTGATAACTGATCTCGACTTTACCGTTAGTTCCGGCAATAAATCTGCCTACATGGGGGAGACTCTTGTTGCATCAACAGACACATCTAGCGTATCGGTTAAGTTCCAAACCGGGCAGAAGAACCATAATGATGATATAGCGACCATGGTTCAGCTGGATGTTATTGTTGGTGATGTTACGGGACGTGTCTACCCGGGTAATCCGACAGAATTCAATAATCCCAACAACGCTTCGACATATATTGCTAAAAGCTTCACCCCTGAGAGCGTGGAGTGGGTTGAGGGTGAAAATGGCTGGGTAACCGTTGAGTTTGAACTCGATGTAGAGGCGCACCAATATGTTCGTCTGCGTGGCTCAAGCAATGGCGCTAACGTTCCAGGATATACTGACCAATACGGTAACCCGCTGGTAGATACTCTTAAAGCAAGATTTAATGATGGCCAATGTATTTCTGAAGAGAGTGGTGATTTAGAGGAATGGAACCCTGAAGAGCCGTGGAATGATCTCTGGTTCTATTCTAACCCTATCTTCATTAAACAAGCATAGAGTTTGGGACAGAAATAAGTTTTGTCGCATAGATGGAAAGTTATCCACCTTGTGTCCGTTAGATGACGGCACAAGGTGTTTTTATTTTTTACTGGGCCAAACAAGCAATACAATCATTTCACGGACTGTCATCCAAACCATTATTCTTGGCTTTGAGTCGGCTGTTGAAACGGGGGATGGGGCGCAATGCCACTATCATGATTGACTAGGCGGCATAACATAGCGTGCCCGCTTGTTGTCTATTTACTTTTAGATAAAAACAGTTTCTCTATTCGTGCTGGCTTTGCATAAAGGTAACCTTGATGAAGAGTGACGCCTTGAGTAAGCAGGTATTGCGCTTGACGATCCGTTTCTACACCTTCAGCGATAATGCCGACGTTAAGCTCTTTTGCTAAGTTAATGATTGCGTTTAGTACGGGGGCATTAACACTTTGATGGCCAATAGAGTCAACGAAACATTTATCAATTTTAAGGTAGTCAATATTCGTTCTCTCTAATACAGAAAGTGATGTTTGGCCAGTGCCGAAGTCATCGATAAGAATATCGATGCCAAAAGTACGTAGGCGGCTAATGCTCTCACAAGCAACACTATCGAGAAATTGCCTCTCAGTGATTTCTAATCCAAGGCTGATACCGATACCGTCAAACTTATTTTTGTACAGCTTGAGTAAACGGATGTTTTTTGGGTTTGAGAAATAGCCCGGCGGTACATTAATACCTAGGTGTATACCCTCTCTAAAGTCTTTTCCTGCTAAGTCATGATAGGCTGCATTTAGTACATAATCTGTTAGTTCATCCATCAACCCATATTCTTCCATTAGTGGAATAAAAAGATCTGGGTATACAATACCTCGGGAAGGATGTTGCCAACGAACCAAGGCTTCGACACCAAAGACACAACCAGAAGAAGCATCAATGTGGGGTTGATAGTGAAGAAAGAATTCACGCATTTTGAGAGCAAGCTTTACCTCGGTGTACATACTACGTTTGCGACTAAACAAGTACCGCGCGAAGTACAAAGTGAGATAAACGACCAGTGTAATAGGGATAAATAACAGGAAGTAGAATGTCTTGCGTTCAGACGTAAATTTATCACTAGCCTCAAGTAATATTTCGTATTCGTATAAATCTGATTTGGCAATATATTGAGGATTAATTCCCCTCTTTGATTGCCCGACCGGTGCACTAGATTCACCAATAAAAAGAACCGCTCGTTTGAAGCGATTGTCTAACATGTAGCCTATTTTCGATCTGATATAAGCCTTATCAATAGATGAAACGGCGTAATATCCAGTATTTATTGTATCTTTATTAATGACAGACAGACCTGCGCCTGTAATACTATAAGGGTCCGGGATTATTACTAGCGTTGAAAATAATTCATCGCTAGGTATATGTATTGGCTGTACATCGACCCTATCCCCCCTTGATGAGCAAATTACATCTTGGTTGAGAAGAATTTGCATTTCTTCTATATCATGTTCATAACGTAAGTTTCGCTCAAGAAGTACACAATTTTGGGGATCTAGTAGAGCTGTTTTATTTTCAGATTCAACATCGGAAAATATTTCATTGGCCTCTTGAATGTATCTATTTACAGTTGTGACTAAAACTTCGTTGATACTGTTATGGACTAAATATGAGCCTGTGGCAAAAATGACTACAAGAGGTGAGACATAAACAAAAAATCTTAGATACTTCCGCATTTGCTTATCCATCCAGTAAACAATCTATTGCCATTTGCCCCATATTTAAGGGTGTATTAACCATGTCTGTTAACAGAACAAAGAGCTGTCAGTATATAATATATAAATTGAAAAAATAAGATTAAAACGTCTTTGTAGCACATGATTGTAAAGAGGTGTGTTATAGCGTTGGAGTTTAAATAGAAACGCCCATTGTTGGGTGTCAATCATGATCGCCCGCTCCGTTGTTGAGTTGGGAATACAAGGTGTCATAAACATCTCTCTGTTGGGGCTATATAAATGCGTTAGTTTGTTGCGGTGTTTGTTTTTGTGGGTGCAATAGTTGCAGTTGCAACTATTGTTGTGTAATCTTACCCCTGTTCTTCAAATGAACAGGGGTAACTGTTATGAACATGCAAAAAGCCACCCGAGTGAACAGTCATCGCTCTACGCTAATTTTGATCCATCGCTGCGCCGGTGCTATCGCCTTATGTCTGATTTTGACATTTTTTTTAAGCAGCTTAGCTGTTGATTTGGCAGGTACTCATGCCCAGATAGCCATGGTTAAGCAAGGGATCCTCTATTGTGTTGGGCTCTTGATTTTGGCAATGATGGTGACAGGGATATCAGCTAAAAAACTGTATCCGGGAAAAGCAAAAGGGATACTGGCAACAAAGCAGTTGAGAATGAAGCTGGCTGCTGCAAATGGATTGTTGATCTTGTTACCGGCAGCGGTCATGCTGGCACAATGGTCAGCCGCCGGGCAATTCGATCTCTGGTTCTGGCGATTACAGGGGCTCGAATTAATTGCAGGTGCTACCAATGCAACTTTGCTGGGATTGAATATCCGCGATGGGCTAAGAATAGCGAAAAACAGACGAGTTTAATTGCTGAGATCTATCTTTTTACCCGCAAGGCTGTTAGTGTCGCATCCCTTGCGGTAACGGGGTGAGACAGAAAGTACTTTTCGCCGGTGTTGCCAGTGTTTTTTTAGCCTGCAAAGTGATGTTGAATTTGCAGGCCATGACAGGACTTTGCCCGTGAGCAGCAACGCGTTTTCTACCTTGAACCTAAAGCCTGAACTAGAAGCCAACCTGGCGACCCTTGGCTATGCATCTATGACACCGATCCAGAGCCAGAGCCTGCCGCATATCTTGGCGGGTAAGGATGTTATCGCCCAGGGCAAAACAGGTTCGGGTAAAACCGCAGCGTTCGGTCTGGGCTTGCTCGACCACCTCAACGTAAAACGCTTCCGTATTCAGTCGCTGGTCCTCTGTCCGACCCGTGAACTGGCCGATCAGGTCGCCAAAGAGATCCGTAAGCTGGCTCGCTCTATCCACAACATCAAGGTACTGACCCTGTGTGGTGGTATGCCGTTTGGCCCGCAGATCGGCTCGCTGGAGCACGGTGCCCATATCATTGTGGGGACACCAGGACGTGTAGAAGAACATGTGCGCAAAGGCTTTCTTTCGCTTGATGATCTGAACCAGCTGGTACTTGATGAAGCAGACCGTATGCTGGAGATGGGCTTCCAGGATGCGTTGGATGCGATTGTCGATGCTGCGCCTGTTGATCGTCAAACCTTGTTGTTCAGTGCTACCTATCCAAAACAGATTGAAGCTATCGCCAGTGAAATCATGCATAAGCCGGTGATGGTGAAGGTCGAGTCGACCCATGATGAGAGCAGTATCGATCAGCATTTCTACCACGTAGAGAGCAACGAAGATCGCATGACGGCGCTACGCCTGCTGCTGTCTCTGCACAAGCCAGAATCTTCTGTGGTGTTCTGCAACACTAAGCGCGAAGCTCAGGAAGTGGCCGATGAGCTAGATATGTACGGTTTCAGTGCCATGGCACTGCACGGCGATTTGGAGCAGCGCGAGCGTGACCAGACATTGGTTCGCTTTGCCAACAAGAGTACCTCGGTATTGGTTGCCACCGATGTGGCGGCACGTGGTTTGGATATCGAAGCACTCGATTGTGTGATCAACTATCACCTTGCCCGCGATACCGAAGTGCATGTCCACCGCATTGGCCGTACCGGCCGTGCCGGCAGTAAGGGGGTGGCTTGCTCGTTCTTCAGCGACAAAGAGCACTACAAGGTTGCTTTGCTGGAAGACTATCTGGAGAAAGACATTGTCAGCGCCGAGCTGCCTTCGGCCTCCCTGCTTAGCCAACCAACGTTCCGCCCAGCAATGACCACATTGCAAATTCTGGGCGGCAAAAAGCAGAAGGTCCGTCCTGGCGATATTTTGGGGGCGCTGACCGGTGAAAACGGCATTCGCGGTGATCAGGTCGGAAAAATCAATGTGTTCGATATGGTGGCCTATGTTGCAGTGCGTAGTGATGTAGCCCGCACGGCCTTGAAAAAACTGGAAAAAGGCAAGATGAAGGGACGCTCGTTCCGTGCCCGCGTTATTAGAGGCTAAATAGTGCTTCGGGCCGCTTGCTAGATCGCATTTTCATCATCCGGCCAAGGGTAATTATTCATCTTGAGTCGGATTTCGCAGAACTGGGTTGTTTAAAACGGTACAAAAACAAACAGATAACCAAGGAGCTTGTTATATGTTTAAGAAAAATGCCGTGATTACAGCAGAAAGTGGCCTGCACACAAGGCCTGCAGCCCAGTTTGTGAAGGCCGCCAAGAAGTATGCGGAAGAGATTGAAATTGTGTCTAATGGCAAGACGGCCACGGCCAAGAACTTGTTCAAGTTACAGACCTTGGCGCTGGTTCAAGGGACGACAGTAACGGTGCAGTCGAGCAATCAGCAAGCCGTTAATGAGCTGGCGACGTTTATTGAGAATGTCACCGGTTAACGCCCGCCTTATTGTAACTTTCTTGCTCTGAGCAAGAGTATTCGCATCAAATCGAAAAAGCCCGCTAGTCAAGCGGGCTTTGTTTTTTCTCTTTTCAAATGAACAGACTATCGGCTTTCTTGCGCCAGCTGTGGCTCAGGAGTCGCTGGTGTGTTGACTGTCTCTGGCTCCTCATCGCCGTACTTCTGCATCAGCTTATGCTGGACATCGTTGAGCAGCGTGCCGTTTAGTTTGTAGTAGCGGAAGTAAATGAACAGCGCGATGGCAAAGAAGAAGCTCGGCAGGCCAATCATGATGCACTGCATGCCAAACACGGTATCGGCGTTTTGCTCGACGTTCGGGACATAGTCCACTGCGGTCAGGGCAATACCGATGAAGAAGGCAGCAAAGGCCGAGCCGGCTTTTACCACTAAGGTCTGAACCGAGTAGGCGATACTTTCACAGCGTACGCCCAGTTTGTATTCGCCGTAGTCCACGGTATCCGCGACCATGATGACATTAAGTACCCAGAACAGGGCGGTGCCGATTTGCAGCAGGATACCGGCAGTCGAAATCAGGATGATGCTTTGCGGGTTGTACATGCCGACATAAATCAGTACCAGGCTGCCAAGGATCGGGAAACCCGACGCGCAGGCCCAAAGCACACGACGGGAGAACATACCGGCAAGCTTAGGGAACAGGACTAGGGTGATCAGGTTGGCAATACCCGCATAGGCCATGTAGTAAGGGAACAGCGCCTCGTTACCAACCACATAGGTGAAGTAGTAGACCGCAAAGGCGGTGATGATATTGGTCGCGAGGTTGTAGGCCAGTGCCATGCATAGCACGCTGCTTAGCTGGCTGTTTTTGTAGATCAGCCCCACCATGGCTTTGAGCGAGATTTTTTCTTGTACCGGCGTATCTTCAAGCTGCGCAGTCGAGTAGCGCTCTTTGACATTACGCAGGGTGATGTAAGTGGATACCGCAAAGCATGCGATCAGTAACAGGGTGAAGACCTGGAAGCCAAAGCCCTTGTCGTCACCACCAACGTAGTTGATGAACGGCATTGCGATGGCGGCGGTGACAATCCATGCCAGGCTGGCAAAGAAGCGAGGGTAGGGAACCAACTCTTCGCGCTCGCGCTTGTCCAGCGTCAGGGTAGGGACCAACGACCAGAAAGGAATATCCATCAAGGTGTAAGTCATGCCCCATAAAATGTAAGTGACGGCAGCGTAGGCAATAAGCCATGGGCCTTCAAAGTAGTGGGCGTTGAACAGCAGGTAAAGCACAACAGAGTTGGCGATGGTCCCAATGAGGATCCAAGGTTTGAATTTACCCCAGCGGCTGCGGGTGTTGTTGACGATCCAGCCCATGATGGGGTCATTGACCGCATCCCAGATTCGAGCCACGAGGAAAATGGTACCGACAATACCGGCAGAAATACCGGCCACATCGGTGTAGTAAAACATCAGGTACATATAGACGATGGTAATGGCAAAGTCCTTGCCGAATGCACCAAAGCCGTAGCTTAACTTGGTGTTCATTGAGACGCTCATAAAAGCTCCTTGTTTCCTTTTCCCTGTTTTACTGCTTAATTAGGAAAGGCATTTATTGTTTGTGTCACGATAGGGATACACTCAAACCACTTCAAGGAGCAGGGCTCATAATTGGGCTCGGTCTCTTTGAGTGGTTTGAAAAATTTGCTTCTTGCTCTTTACCACCACGCCGCAAAGCATGGCGTGATGGTGTCATTGATGTTGTTTTCAGTGTGTGGTGATTAGAGCCTGATGGTTAGATCCACGCTGGCAGCCAGTCTTGCTGCGCTTCAATCAGCTCATCCACCAAGGCGTAGATTTCCTCAATGCCAAGTACGGCGGCAGTATGAGGGTCCAGCATAGCGGCGTGGTAAATGCGCTCGCGGTTTTCGGTCAGAATCGCTTCTGTCAGCAGGGTTTGGACATTGATGTTGGTTTGCATCAAGGCTGCAAGGTGGCTTGGCAGTTTGCCCACCGCCGTCGGTTGGATACCGTTGGCATCAACCAAGCAGGCGACTTCGACACAGCAGCCTTGCGGCAGGTTGTCGATAAGCCCCTCGTTTTTCACGTTGCCGTAAATCACGCTAGGGGTATTGGTCCAGATTGCATTCATAATGGTACTGGCGTACTCGTGGGATTCCTTCTGCTCGATACGCTCTGCTTGTTTGAAGGCTTCGAGATCTTTTTTCCAGTTGGCAATCTGCTCGACACAACGCTTTGGATACTCGTCCAATGGCACTTTGTAGCGTTCAATCAAATCTGGACGGTTTGGCTTGATGAAGTAAGGCGTGTATTCGGCAAAGTGCTCGGACGACTCGGTGACGAAGTAGCCCAGCTTCTTGAACATTTCATAGCGTACGATGTTTTCGCAGCGAGGGTTGCCGTGAATATTCGGCTTCGGTGCCTGTCCCATTTCGTAAGCTTTTAACAGATCCGGGTAGATGCTGACATACTCGCCGTCCTCGGTTTTCTTCTCCAGCGTCAGGTAGTAGGCCATGTGGTTGATACCGGCGCAGGTATAGCGCAGGTCGCTGTAGTCAATGTCCAGATCACGCGCCAGTTCTTCGGCTGTGCCCTGTACCGAGTGACATAGACCCACTTGCTTGATATGCGGGTATTTTTCGTACATCGCCCAAGTGTTCATCGCCATCGGGTTGACATAGTTCAGCATGGTGGCTTTTGGACAAACTTCAGTCATGTCCTCGCAGATCTGCCACAGGTGAGGAATGGTGCGTAGGGAGCGCATGATGCCGCCAGGGCCCAACGTATCAGCAATCGTCTGCTCCAGGCCGTGTTTTTTACACACGTCAAAGTCAATGACAGTACAAGGCTCGTAGCCTCCGATTTGGAAGGCCACTACGACAAAGTCAGCCCCTTTCAATGCTTCTTTTTGGTCGGTGTAGCAGTGGATGTTACCGGTTGCACCGGCCGATTCCATCAGCTTGCTGACAACGATTTGCGACTCTTCGAGACGGACAGGATCGATGTCCATCAAGGCAACTTCAGCCCCTTTTAGCGCAGGTTTGTGAAAAACGTCGCCAAGGATGTTTTTGACGAAAATGGTCGAACCGGCCCCGATGAAGGTAATTTTAGGGTGATGCATGGCTGTTCCTTTGTATGCTTGGTTTTGATGGGTACATCTTCATCGAATTGGGGGCGGCTATCTTCCCTATAGTGGGCAATTATGTCCCGTTTTCTAAGATTTTTGTGCTGGTATCACAAATTCGCTTGTTGGAGGGGGGGAAAATTGGGCATGAAAAAGCGTGATTATCTGGGGGAGCTGAAAACAAGAAGAGGCAAGTTCTGGCCTTGCCTCTGTGCGGGGATATATGTTTGATTTTATATATCAGCTAGATAGTATTATTTAATCTTTCTCTCAGCCGTGGGCTGGTGGTAGCGCATCAGAATAAATCCGCTTTGCCAGCTCAGGATTGGCGTGCTGAATTTGTTGATAAGCCGTTTGCACCATCTGGTAGCGGCCACAGATATAGATATCTTGCTCTGCCCTCAATTCGCTGTTGGCAAAAAAGATATCTAGCAGTCTGCCCTGATGTAGCCCGGCTTCCTCAACCAAATTCGTCATATCATCGCTAGAAAGCAATTCAACAACAGGTACATAGTGTAACTGCGGGTGCGCTTGGCTCAGCGCTATCATTGCCTCGTGCTCATACAAGTCGCTTAGGCGTTTGCCACCCCAGAACAAGGTGATATCGGGTGGCGTTGGCTGTGACAGGGCCTCCAGCACAATGCTCTTGGCATAGCTGAAGCCTGAGCCGCCGGCAATGACCGATATCGGTCTGCCTGCTGATCTGAAGTAAGCCTCCCCGGCGGCTTGCCCAAGCAAGAAGGGCTCCTGATTCAGCCTATGGGCGCGAAAATGGGTAATTTCCACAGCTAATTCAGAATCTGGCAAAATCCCACCAATTTGTATTTCAATAGCATCGATATCACCGCATTTTCCTTCTTTTTCCCGAGGCGATCTGCTAGCGATAGAGTAGGACATTGCTTTTGGGCTGCTTGAAAAGGGCAAAGTCAGATACTGCCCTGCCCGGAAGGGGTAAGGCTGTTGCGGTTGCAGCGTCAGGCTCATGGTATGGCCGTTGAGCCATCTCATGCCGATAAGCTTAAAGGGGGTCATAGGACGTTCCATCGCGTTATCGCTTGAGTACGGCTGTGACTTCGCAGCGCTTGCCACTTGAGGTGCTGCTTGCGTCAAACAAAATATCAAGCTCAATCAATTTGTCACTCATTTCGCTGCTAAAGGCTACATTTTCAATCACAAAGCAGCCATTTCCCTCGCAGCGTTTATCGAAGTCGATGTGCTCCTCGCCGTGCGCACCAATGCCGTAGCTATCGATAACAATGAAAGCCGGTTGCTTGGCCAGAATCGCATCCAGTACCTCGCTCTTAAGCGTGGTATCGGCTTTGCCGTATTCTGGGGTGCCGTAACCATTGTTCTCAAGGTTTGCGGTAAACAACACCAAAGATTTACCACTAAGTTCAAGTGGTTCGATGCCATCAAGGCTGGG
This sequence comes from Photobacterium sp. DA100, assembly GCF_029223585.1. Lineage (NCBI taxonomy): Bacteria > Pseudomonadati > Pseudomonadota > Gammaproteobacteria > Vibrionales > Vibrionaceae > Photobacterium > Photobacterium sp. DA100. Next base: position 248,102 of record NZ_CP119424.1, read on the forward strand.
CATGGCCTGGGTACAGTCAAGTAAAACGGTATCAGTATTGTAGTGGCTGTCTGCCGGTACTCTGGTATAGCAATCGATATGGGTGCCAATATGGCCAAAGGCATTGACTGAGTCAGACTGTTTCTTGGCCCATTGGTAAGCCGGGTGATCTTCGTTGATCAACAAGCTGATGGACTGGCGTGTGCGATTTGATAGGGCTGATGTCGCTGGGTAAGACATACAAAGGCTCCAGTTGGTTGTTGTTAATGTTGGGAGCCATTGTAGGCAAGTCTCGAAATGCCCATTACAAACATTAAGACTAAAAATATCAAAATAAGGACAGGTTGACTGTCAGGGTGTTTCTTTAGTACCTGCTGTTTTGACCGTGGCGGTTCGAAAAGTCATCGGTGTTAGTACCGCCTTTCCAAAGCGACGGTCTGGCCATGTCGATGATCTGGAGGGCGTTAAAGGCCGTGCCGGCGAATAGGCCATCTGCAAGCTCTTGGTGCAAATCCGGATATTGGTCACCAAAAAGTGCGTAGGCATAGTGTTCATAGCGTCGGCTAAGGCCGGACTGCGCCAAAACAGCGGCTATTTGACCGTTGGTATAGGCTTCCCTTGGGCCATAGGATGTCACCAGCATCGGACTGAGTGTCTTGATGTATTTGCGGATAGTTCTTCGTTTGAATAACTGGGTGAACACGAACATCATTGCTCTCCTCTGCTCAAAAGTCTATTAATACAGTGTTCAATAGATTTTGGCAACCTAAGTGTGGTGGTGATCGTCGTCCAATGCCTCTGCAATAAAGTCGATAAAAGCCCTGATACGCAAAGGCAATGAGTGGCTGGCCTTATAGACGGCATACAAAGGGATAGTTTGCTTGTTGTAGCCCGTCAGTACCTGAACCAATTCGCCGGTTGCTTCATAGGGGGTAACCATCCAGTGGGGCAAGATGCTGATCCCCTGTCCTAGGACTGCCATCTTCAGCAGCATTTCTGGGCTGTCTGTCCGGAAATATTCATTCAGGGGCACTTTTTCTGATTGGCCCTCGCGGCTGGTCAATGTCCAAACATTGGACGGGTATACCAACGAATATGTCAGGCATTGATGGCCGGTTAGTTCGCTAGCGGTTTGGGGCGAACCGTGGCGCTGAAGGTAATCGGGGGAGGCGCAATAGACCATGGTATTTTCCATCAGCTGTTTGGCTTTCAGTCCTGAATCCTTGAGGTAAGACGCGCGGAAAGCAATATCGATATTATCGCGGTAGAGATCGATGTGCTGATCATTGAGGGATAAGTCGATGTCGACTTCTGGATGCAATGCCATGAAGTCAGCAATCGGCTCTGCCAGCAGGTGCAGTCCGAGTGACGTGGGCATTGATAGTGCCAGCCTCCCTTTTGCTGTGAGCTGTTCACCTTTTAGCATCGTCTCGAAGCCGTCATGTTCTTCCAGCAGGCGCAGGGCGTGCTGATAATAGGCCTCTCCCGCGTCGGTTAGAGACAACTGGCGGCTTGTTCGGTGCAGCAGCAAAACCGATAGTTGCTGTTCAAGCCAGGCGACTTTCTTACTCACGCTGCCTTGGGTGATGTTGTGTGCATGGGCGACAGCGGTAAAGCTGCCAAGTTGAACGACGCGGATAAACGTCCGGATACAGTCTAGTTTGTCCATTACTATTCCTGTTTGGAATGTTTGGTAATCAATTTTAGCTATATATCAAGTGTAATTGGAATGTTTATGATTGTCCCCGGGTTAAATAACGGGACAGATATCATGACGACCACTCAAACTATTATCACAACTCTTCTCGGCGCGTTCTTCGTGTTTGCAAGCTCAGTCAAACTGCTAGGCTGGCACAAGTTGATTTTTACTACCCAGTTGGCCTTCTTTGTGAAGTATGGCCTTAACCGGCAATGGATGTTCATGGTGGGAGCCATTGAGTTGACTGCTGCGGTGCTGATTATCTCTCCGCTGTTAATAACAGTACCGATTGCTGCGTCCTTATCTTTAGTCGGGGCGGCAGGCCTAGCCGCCGTGTCATTTGGCGCGATTGCCTGCCACCTATGGTTCGACTCCTGGCGGGATGGCATACCAGCAATGGTTACTTTGGTGTTGTCAGGCTATTTACTGCTGGTAATGTAACTTGGAAGGTATTGCCGTTGCCCGAAGAGGCGGGCAGTAGGCAGATCTCCCCGCAGTGGAGGCTGGCGATGTCCCGCACGATGGACATCCCCAAGCCGGCCCCATCACCCCGTTCGGTATGGGCGCGAAAGAATTTTTCAAAAATCTTGTCACGGATATCAAGTGGGATAGGCAAGCCGCTATCGTTGACGGTGACAATGATGTTCGGGTTGGTGAACTGGGCGGTCACGGTGATGTTGGCTGCCCGGCCAGCGTAACGGATAGCATTGTCAATAAGATTGCTGAACAGAGCCGAGAGCAACAGCGCATGGCCGTTGAACGGCAGGGCGTCGGGACACCTTAGTTCCAGCGATTGCTGGTTGCGCAGGGCTAGCGGAGCCATGGTGGCGATGACTTCGCGCAGGATCTCGGCAACATCGCATTTGGTTAAATGATATTGATGGTGTGCTTCGATTTTTGACAGCATCAGAAGTTGTTGGATCAGCCGATCGGTACGGTCTATGCCCTTTAGGATTTGTTGCAAATCACTTTGAAGCTCTTGCTGGCGATCACCGGCAAGGGCGATAAGCGCGTTTTCGGTGTTGAGCCTCAAAACTGACAGCGGGGTTTTCAGCTCGTGCGCGGCAGTTCGGGTAAGCCGTTTTTCTCGCTGCCAGGCTTTGTCGAGCTCGCTGAGCAAGTAGTTGAGCTGAGAGACCAGCGGGGCCAGTTCGACCGTTGGTTGGCTGACTGTTATCTCGGCAAGATGATTGATGTGGCGATCGGCAATCGCTTCACGTAATTCTTTGATGGGCTGAAAGAATTTGTTTGCAAGCAAAATAATAGCCACAGCGATGGCTGCAATTAAGACAAGCTGCGGGATGGCGGTAGACAAGGCTATCTCGCCGATTAACTCATTTCTGACCGTCAGCCGCTCGGCAACGACCAGATAAGCGGGTTGCTCTCCCACTAACAGTGCTGGGAGTTGGATTTGGAAACGGCGCCATTCTTCGCCGTTTATTGTGGTTTGAGAAAACCCCGACAGATCCGGATATCCGATCAGGGCTTCAGGGGCGCCGGGTGACTTAATGACGATTTTCTCTTGTTGGTAGAACTGGAACATGAGGTTTTTTTCATAGGGATGCCCAAAAGGAGAGGCGGCATCGTCGTCATCGTATTGCTCGATGTCCTGGTACCAATTGGCATAAGCCTTGGCGCGGGTTTCCTCCGGCTCCTTTAGCATATGCGGCACACTGAGGGCGAGGATCTTGGCGGACTGGCCGAGTCTGGCATCATAGATCTCTTCGATTTCATGGTGCGTTTCGGAGAAGATCGCCGCCCATGAGATAAGGGCAAGCACCGAGGTGATGCTGACACTGGCAATGATCAGTCGGCGCTTGAATGAAAAAATGACCTTATCCCCGCGGCTATTAATTGTTTTCAATGATATACCCTACACCTCGGATATTTTTTATCAGTGATCCCCCTACTTTTTTACGCAAGTTGTGAATATGTACCTCGATGGCATTGTCGCTGGCGGTGTCATCCCACCCATGCAGGGCCTGTTGCAGTTTTTCTTTGCTGAGCACACGGCCTGCTTGAGTCGCTAGGGTAGCCAACAGTTTGAATTCGTTTTTGGTTAGCGAGATGGGCCTGTCTTGTACGGTGACTTCGTTGTTTTTCAGCGAGAGCGATAGGTCGCCGATTTCCAGTACGGTTTCCGTGCAACCGGCAGCCCGCCGGATCAGGACTCTCAGCCGGGCAAGCAGCTCCTCGAGGGCAAAAGGTTTAACCAGATAGTCATCCGCGCCGCCATCGAGGCCCTTGACCCGGTCTTCTATATCATCCCTGGCGGTCAAGATAAGGACGGGCAGGGTGTGCCCTTCACGGCGAACACGGTGAAGCACGTCCAGGCCATCGGTGTCGGGCAGGGTGAGGTCGAGTATCACAGCCATGAAGGTTTCCGTCCGCAAGGCGAGCTCGACCCCGTTACCGAGCTGAAGCCAGTCGACGGTATAGCCGTGGCGGCTGAGCGAAGCGACCATCGATTCACCGAGCATGCGGTCGTCTTCTACAAGTAGTATTCGCATGGCTATTGTAGTTCCTTGAGCTTGGTGGCAATTTCTTGTTGCCTTCCTTGGTCGGCTAATGGCCGGCCCGGGCGAGGGGCAGCGTGCTGGGCTTTTTTCAGGAAGGCAATCGCTTCGGACTTGCGCCCGTTACGGGCCAGAAAGTCACCGTAAAAATAATTGGGGTCAATGCCGTTGGGGTTAATGGCAAGAGCCTGTTTTAGTAGCTCTTCAGCCTTGTCATCATCCCCGAAGCTAATCGGCCATCCCGGTACCTGATAGTATAGTGAACCTAAGCTGGTAAATGCTGATCCATCAAGGACTTTTGGATCGTTTTGGATCACATCTTCTAGCAAAACTTTAGACTCTTTGACCAGTGACAGCGCACTCAGCCCCCCATCGGCACCCGCCAGCGTGCTTTTGTTGATGGCAAGCCACACTTTGAGGTCGGTACGGTTAGGCTGCTTCGTGAGTGCTTGCTGATTTAAGGTTATATTATTCTTTAAACATTTGATTTTATTATCGTGGTTGAAGGTGTCATATTGGCATTTGGCCCATTGGTGCTGAATCGTCTGCAAAGAAGCAGGTTCGTCAGCCCAACTGGTTGCGGGTATAACGAGAAAAAGTGCGGCGATGACTGTGTTATGGCTCATGGCTGGCTCCTTAGGTAATCGCTTTACCGGGTTAATGGGTTTTATGAGCAAACGCGCTGATAACGGCAGACTGTTTGCGAATTGCCGCAGAGACAACGGCGGGAAACAGCTGGTTAATGCGGGCAAAGACTTTCTCCGGCCACCCTATCCACCGGGCCGAGACTTCCTGCTCGAGGCTTCTGACGATGGCGCTGGCCACGACTGGTGGCATATCGGTAGCGTTACCCAACTGGCGGTTCATTTGACTGACACGCTGATCGTTCAGGCTGGTTTCGGTCGCTCTTGGCGCGATATACAAGACCTTGATGTTGGCCTCTTCCAGCTCGCGGCTTAGCGCTTCGCTAAAGCGGTAGAGCCCGGCTTTGCTGGCGCAGTAGGTCGTATAACCGGGATAGCCAATGGCTGCGAAGGTCGACCCGACATTGAGGATGAGCCCCGGCCGGTTGAGCCAGCACAATGCCTTTTGGCTGAGCAATATTGGCGCGACAAGGTTGAGCTTGATTTCCTGCTCGATCGATGGACCGTCCCGCTGGGCCAAAAAGGCAAAATGGTTGACGCCGGCATTGTTGATCACAATATCGATTGCTACTCCATCGTTGCGCCATTGCTGGCATTGCTGGGCTAGCGCGTTGAGATCACTGCTACGGGCCAGATCAGCCTTAAAGCACATATGTGGCTGGCCTGCGTGCTGGCCGTTGGTGGACAGTTGCTGCAGCAGTCTGTCCAGTTTGCGTTGGTCGCGGCCGATCAGAATGAGGTGTGCCCCTTTGCTGGCGAGTTGACGGGCTAGCTCGCAGCCAATGCCGCCGCAAGCGCCGGTTAGTAATATCCTTTTATTGGTCAGTTCCATATTGGCCTACCTCTATGCGGCTGAATGTTGTTCGGTGGCGGAGGCGGCTGTTTCGCCTAGCGGAAGCTGGGCCAGCATTTCGCCATACAGCCGGTAAACCATGTTCGCTCCGTCAACAATGGCTTGCTGATCGGCAGGATCGGTGATCCGGTTCATGAGCACCTCGAACAGTTGGATATGCTGTTGGTCGAGGGCGCTGTGTGACATCAGGTAGGTCATTGCTTGGTCAGGCAGCTCCAAGGTCTTCTGAATATGTGCGGCCATCTGCCCCCCGGCGGCGACACTGGTTCCTTCAAGTACCCACACCATGCCGAAAAAGGCGAGAGGGTTACCTCGGTCGATTTGGTAGTAGAGGTAAGCGACCATCAATTCGATATGGCAGCCTACTTTGCCGGCTCCGGTATTAGCGCGAACAGGCGCCGTGTCGACGTGACAGGCATCGAGATCACTGAGGATCCAATCGTGGTGCCCTTTCTCCTCCTCGATGTATTCCCCTATGGCCTGTCGGAGCCACTCGTATTGCTCTGGCAGCCTTGAACCACAAGCCATCAGCAGAGGTACCGTGTGTTTGACATGGTGATAGGCCTGAGTCAGAAAGGCGGTGTAGGTGGCGTGGCTTATTCCTCCTTTGCCGACAGCGTGGAACACGGGAGCTTGGTACATCTGCTCACGGGCGGTTTGGGTTTGTTGTTCTAGTTGGTCAAAAAAGCACGGTGTTGCAGTGAGCTCGCGGGTTACGTCACTAGTCATCAGGCTGTTCTCCGAAAAGGCAAATAGAGTCATGGGCTTGGTCTGCATAATGTTGTGCATGGCATGGGACCACTGGGTTTGAAGTTGGCATAGCGGTGCGGTAAATCGTCGGGTAAAAATGTCACGCCGTGGGCGACCATTCGCTGTCAGCAAGCTGGGTTGTGCGCTGAAGCTGGATGTGATGATGATCCCGCCGATGCGGGCGTAATCGGGGAGCCCGCTGTTCAGCAGGTCAATCGCGTGTTCGATAGCTGCTTTCTGGGTGGTGATATTGGTACCGTGGGCCAGACCGACGATTGCGGCGAGTTTGTCGCAGCCGTCGCCCACGATAACAGACTGCTGCAAGGCCGGATGGAGATGCGCTTCGGCTTCAATCCATTCCGGGGACACGTTCCTGCCGAATCGGGTGATCAGAACGTTTTTGCGGCGGCCGGTGATGTGAAGGAACCCCTGTGCGTCGAGGTAACCTAAGTCTCCGGTGCGGATTTCCCCCAGCGGAGCCAAAGGCCTGTCACGGGTGTAGCCGAGCATAGAGGGACCGCAGACGATGACTTCCCCTTCTTCGCTGATCCGAACTGAGCAGTGGGGAAGGGGTTGGCCGACACTGCCAGGCTGGTGGTTTGCAGGGGTGTTCAAGCTGACCACCGAGCCGCATTCGGAGAGCCCGTAACCTTCGAAGACCGGAATATTTAACTGCTGGGCATGCTCGAGTAGGGGGCGGGCAACTTTGGCACCACCGACAGCCACGAACTTGAGAGATTCGGCCAGCGTTGGCTGTTGCTGGCAGAGATGGCACAGTGCATTAAGCAGGGCCGGTGTCAGTACCAGGCTCTCGGGGCGGAACCGGGCGATGGCCGCGGCAAATCGCGCAGCATCGAGCTGGGCTGAGCCCGTCAAGCCGACTTGCTCGCCTGGCAGGATGAACGAGGTGATCCCCAGCAGGAGCGGTACATACAGTCCGCTGATATTTTCCAGCAATGTTGTCAGCGGCAAGATCACCAGGTGGCGGGCGGGGGCGTTCTTCCCTTGTAACTGCTGTGCCAGCGAGCCACTGACGCTGTCGAGCAGATCTTGGTCCAGGCAAACGCCTTTGGGATGCCCGGTAGAGCCGGAGGTGAAGGTGATTTTACGGGTACCGGCCGGGAGTTGTGCGAAAGCGCTGTCAGCCTGGCGGATGCTTGTTATCCGGCTTCGCAGGATAAGGGGCTCCCTGAGCTCTGGGTGAAGCGACAACGCAAGCGGTTCGCCGTATGGGTCTGGCAAGGTTTCGAGCAGTGCTTCGGGCCAGTCGCCCACCAACAGTGCGATATCTGCCTCATCCAGCAGATGCCCGACTTGGGCGGGATGGAAGAAAGCCGGGACAGGAACAAGAACCTTGTTAGCAGCTATCGCAGCGAGATCAGCTATCGCCCAGGCCAGGCTGTTTTCTAGCCGCAGGGCAATCCGTCCGGCATTGTATGTCTCGAACGTCTGCTGCAAGGACACGATGGCCTGCCAGAGCTGCCGGTAAGTAAGCGTGAGCATGGGAGAGCGTGTACTGCTCGCTGCGCATCCTTGCAGGGCAATAGCCGCTGGCTGGGTGGCAGCGTAGTGGGCAATTGCAGCGAGAACCTCTGACGCATATTTGATCTCGTTATGTAGCGGCATAGTGCTTAACTCCAAAATGCGTGGCTTATTGTGGTCGGACGGCAGGCGTTCAGGGCCGGTTGCGGTGCGTGAAAAGGGTTATCCGGCTTCAACCTGTTGGCTTAGGGCGCCCAAGCGCTTCGACAGTTGCTGATAGGCGCTGGGAAGATAGCCGCAGCAGACCCTCGGGTGGTGGCGGTAATAACTGCCCCAGATCTGCTTGGCATTTTCGACATGCTCGGCTTTTGCTTCGCAGAGCTGAATCGGGGCAAGGCCGAGACGCCGCATCATGGCATAGAGCGGATCGGTGGCGGTGAATACGCACCACTCGAAACCCTGCTCGATAAGGTATTGGGTCAGCAGTAAGAAGTGTAAAGGTGCCGAGCCTTGGGAGAATGACGCCAGCTGGCCTATTTCAATAAGGTGTTGCCGCTCAACACGTTGTTGGCCGGCGCTCATTATTAAGGTTTCTGCGGGCGCTGAAAGGTATCCCTCAAGAAACAAGGGCCCGGTACTGGCGACACGGATGCCGCACGCTGATTTAAGCTGGTGCTGTTTATTGAAAACAGCAAGCAGCAACGGCATGAAGTCGGTGACATTGGCATTGAATGCTAGTCTGTAGCGCTCGGCAATATACCCCTCGACATCTCTGCGCAATGGATGTTGGCTACCGATGAGCTGAAGCTGGAAGGTTGACAGCATTGGCGTTTCCCCTAAACGTTATCCGTTGTGTTCAAATTAGAGGGGAAAACTTAAGAAAGGCTTAAGAAATATAAAGCGCCATAAATTTTGTTAAGAAATAGACTTTTTTTGTTGTACCGTAGTTGGTTTAACTCGTTGAAAGAAAGTAGGTTAATTCTTCACTGGTTCAAAGCGAAAAATATAAGGAAAACAACCGCCGGGTAAGTCCCTAGCGGGCCCGTTGGGGACAAAGCCGAGCTTTTGATAGAAGTTCACGGCATACCTCGAAGCATTGAGGAGGATTGCTTGCTTGGGGGAGCGCCCTCGGCACTCTTCAACGGCTGCGTCGATGAGCTGCCGCGCGATCCCTTGGTGATGGTAGTGAGGATCAACAAATAAATTAGATAGGTTCCAGTACTCTTTAACCAATATCGCGCCAACCACGCTGCCATCGATACGATAGACATAGTGTAAAGAACTGTCTGGGTGCGTGCGCCACCATAAAATACTGTCAGCACAACTGGCGATAAGTTCATCCTGGATATGTTCCGGCTCATCAACACATGATCTGATTGCCCGGCCTGTAAGGGTAATAATGTCGGAGATATCCCTGAATTTTGCTTGCTGAATCATGCGCACTCTTCCTTGTCACAGTGTCATTGGTCTTATCATTCTAAATAATTTACCCGCAAAGGAATATCATTGTGTTTTTAATTCTCTTGATGGATTAAAAAATTTCGTACTTGTGTGATTACCTAAAATATATTCCAATTCAGAATGCCAGTGTTGTTAATTGTGGAGATTAAGTTAATCTGGCAGAAAAAATTACTAACAATTTAAGCAAAAGATTATTTGTTAATTTTCTAGTGAGTGCTCAATGTCCATGGGTGTTTATTGATAGAATGATTATGTGTGGGAATTTTAAAGTGTAAATACCATGGAGAAGGTATATGCTACATGCTGTATCCCCTGATGATAAGACAAACCTAACTTTAAAAGAGCTTAAGACAGACTTGCACAGTATAGAAACATCGAATGCTGAATTTACTGTTAATGGCGAACAAAAAGATAACAAAGCAAAATTTAATTCGCATCGTTTGCGAATTAAAAATGTAGAAAGGCCACAATCCAGCTACTATTTTTTGGCGGATAATGAAAATGAAAAAAATGTCAACTGGGTTGTAGGATTAAGTCAGGCTCACATACTCTATGGCTTTAAGTCATCGAGCGAAATTGATGCGCTATTGAAAGAGCGGGAGTCTTTAAGGCCTTTATCTGATGTACTGTATATGTTGGGTATTAAGGGGCTGTATAACCACCTCAACAAGGCATCGATTGATGACATTTATAATTGGCTATGCCCGATATTGTCTGAAACCCAATCAGATTATCGAAACGGTGTCATAGAGAAAAATAATCCAGATTATTGGCTGCATAGGTTGGTGGATAGTTATGATCTCTATGGTTACCCCTTAGATGCTAACTTGTTTAATGTTTACTTACTAAAAATGGCTAGCTTATCTTTTGGGCAGGCACTCACAATAAAAAATAACCATATATTTATGCCAATACAGGGTTCTTACTTGGAAGTGATAGGCTTCCAGCAATCATTATGTGAATTTGATGTGGTTGACTGGTTGTACGACAGAGAGTATGAAGTAGATAAATTACATTTTTAAAATTTGGAAATACTACGTTAACGGATAATGGCAACAGCCTGTAACCGCAAGGCATCGTGCTTATTCAATCGTTCGAGAAGAATCGAAAGGTATTACTTTCCTGATAGCACTGGCTATAAGCAATAAGGGGGGAGATTAATATCCTTAAATGCCTGATAGCCAGCAATAGGTTAAACAAAGCTGTGCATGGTGGCTCAGCGCTAAGAGCAACGGTTTTGCGTCAACTTAGTTTAATTTTAGCAATACGTCGTTTGCCTACTTGGACGATTTGTTCACCGACAGGTAGGGCTACCGATGGATCCTCGACCTTATCGCCTGCTATTTTCACGGCCCCCTGTCGAATGAGACGCAGGGCTTCTGAGGTTGATGACGTTAATTTCGCTTGCTTTAGCACTTGGCTAAGCGTCAGTCCATGCTGGAATTCAATCGTCTCTAAGTTGTCTGGCATTATCTTTGCGGCGAAACGTTGGTTGAACATGTTCTCAGCATGATCAGCTTCTGGCTCCGAGTGGAAGCGGGTGACGATTTCTTTGGCCAAGAGTACCTTGATTTCTTTTGGGTTGCGGCCGGATTCGATATCCCGTTTGAACTGTTCAATTTCATCTATGCGGCGAAAAGACAGCAACTCGAAGTAGTTCCACATCAAGTTGTCTGAAATTGACATCAACTTGCCGAACATTTCTTCTGGCGATTCGGTAATGCCAATGTAATTGGCGGCTGATTTGGACATCTTCTTCACGCCATCGAGGCCGACCAGCAGCGGCATGGTGATCACCACCTGCGGCTCCATGTTGTGATGCTTTTGCAGTTCACGCCCCATCAGCAAGTTAAAGGTCTGATCCGTGCCGCCCAGCTCAATGTCGGCTTTCAATTCTACCGAGTCGTAGCCCTGGAGCAGTGGGTAGATAAATTCATGGATACCTATAGATTGCTGCTCGGCAAATCGTTTTTTGAAGTCCTCCCGCTCCAGCATTCGAGCGACTGTTTGGCTAGCAGTGAGTTTCAGCATGCCTTCAGCCCCAAGTTTGGACAGCCAATGTGAATTAAATACGATGTCGGTTTTTTGCGGATCGAGTATTTTGAACACTTGCTGCTGGTAGGTCTCGGCGTTGGTAAGCACCTGTTCTGTTGTCAGTGGTGGGCGGGTTGTATTCTTGCCGCTCGGATCGCCGATTTTGCCGGTAAAATCGCCAATAAGAAAGACAACCTTATGGCCCAGGTCTTGGAACTGTCGAAGCTTGTTCAGAATGACAGTGTGGCCGAGGTGGATATCCGGCGCGGTAGGATCGGCACCAAGCTTGACCACCAGAGGTCGGTCTTTCTTCAGTTTCTCGATTAATGCTTTTTCAGGGGTAATTTGCTCTGCCCCTCGGTGGATAAGAGCAAGGGCTTGGTCAATGTTCATCGTAGCTCCGCCAATAGTTGGGTGTTACCTATCATTTATTCTGATACTGTGATTGCAAGGAAAGTGTCTGTTAGTATTCTTATGTACTAATATCCATCACCACGCAGGTAGAGCAGCGTAGCAAAAATATTGCAGGACGAAAGTTAGCAGCTATCACACATCGTGATGGCTGGGGGTAAACAACGAAAGGGTGTGAATCAGCAGTTATGTATAGCTTTGAGCAATTGAAAATGTTTGTCGCCGTTTGCGAGTGTGGGTCTTTTTCGGCGGCAGCAAGAAAGCACCTGCGGGCACAGTCGGGGGTAAGCCAGTCGGTGTCGAACCTTGAAATCGCGTTGAATCAAACCTTGTTTGACCGCTCAAGCAATATGCCCACGCTGACAGCCCAGGGAGAAGCGCTGTTGCCAATCGCCCGTGCAATATTGCTGCAGCAACAGCGTCTGGATCAAAAGGTGATGGCCCTGGATGCCGATGAAGAGCATGAGCTGGTGGTCGCGATAGAAGAAAGTGTGGTTGAACCGGATTTGCTGGGGCAGATCACTGCGGTCGGTGAGCAGTACCCGATGACCAGCATCGAGTTAATCTCGGCTTCGACTTTCGACATCAAGGCGATGGTCAGCGAGGGAAGGGCGCATATCGGTGTGGTCTATTCTGACGGCAAAATATTGGAAGATACCGAGTTTGCTACGGTGGGCTACAACCGGTTTTTGACCCTGGCTGCCCCACAACACCCTCTGGCGCATAAAACGGCGCTTAAAGATGACGATCTGCGTAACTACCGCCAGATCGTACAACGCTCATCCAGCGGCAAGGAGCTGTGGTTCAGTTATGCGATCAGTTCGCAGGTATGGTATGCCAATAACCATCAGTTGCTCTTGGAGTTGGCGGCTCAAGGTCTCGGTTGGGCTATCGTCCCTGAAAGCTTAGCGGCATCCTATGTAGAACAAGGCAAGCTGGCGGTGTTGGATCTTGCCTACGAACCCGATGGTTGGCTGACAACGGTAGATGTGATCCAAACGCGCCGCCATTCGGAGGGGCCGGTACGCCAAGCATTGTTGCAGATCCTCGAGAAGACGCTTGCTGCTAAGCCGAGGTTGTAGGACCTCCTCCTATTTCTTGAGTTTTGATAAAGGTGCCCGGCTGGAAATCATGCACAATGATGCGATTCCCGCGACTGCGAATGATCCAATGGCCCAGTTTACCGGGCTGATACACATGGCGATGTCGGTTGGCTCCGAGCAAGGCGTCGATGCATTAACCGCCCGTTTAGCCAATGATGGTTATAACGTCGTAGACGGTCCGCGGCGAACCGGCGATGGTTATTATGAGAGCGTTGTACTTGACCCTGAAGGAAACCGGTTGGAAATCACGCTGTGAATGACATCATTTAGCGTGGCAACTATCTGCACACACCAACTTTGAGGAAGGATATGAAGGAAGTAAAAGCGGTACTGTTTGACATGGATGGCCTGATCTTTGATACCGAAGGGCTTTATAAGGCCTGCTGGCAGTCAGCGGCTAACGAGCAAGGACTTGTGCTAACCGATGAAGACTATCAATCATTTATTGGTGTGCAAGATGAAGAATGTGAGCGACGGGTTGCGATAAAGTTTGGTGAAGCATTGGATCTCGAGCGCTTCTGCCAAGTGAGAGACGCCATGTTTAGTGCCGAGCAGGACAAGGGTATTCCATACCAGCCAGGCTTTGCCGAGCTGTTTGCACATATTAAGCAAAACGGGCTGAAGTGTGCACTTGTGACTTCTTCGCCGATCAAGAAGGTCACCCACCATTTTGCCGGTACGGATTATATCTCGCAGTTTGACGCCATTGTTACGGCCGAAAATGTAGCAAACGGTAAACCGGCTCCGGATTGCTACCTGATGGCTTGCGGCCAGTTGGATATCACCCCGTCGAGCTGTTTGGTGCTGGAAGATTCAAACAATGGCATGCGCTCGGGGCTTGATGCCGGCTGCCAGGCGATAATGATCCCGGATTTGCTAGCGCCAGCTGAAGATATCGTGTCAAGAGCCACGTCAATTGTTGACTCCTTACTGGAAGTTAAGCCATACCTCTAAATGTTGACCATGGGGAAATTGATGAATCTGTGATCTGAAAAGCATGCCTTTGCACCAGCCTCTGGCACTATAGTTAAATGTTGAATAGAAACAACTAACTAGCGGGGAAGGTATGCGACAGATAGGTGATGGTATTTGGGTTCACGAAGACTCAATGAAGATGTTGGGTACCAAGCTCGGATTGAGGATGACGGTTATCCGGCTGAGCGACGGTCGCCTCTGGGTACATTCACCCACTGCGATTTCTCCTGCGCTCAAGCAGCAAATTGATGAGCTTGGCTCTGTCTGTTTCTTGGTTGCGGCCAATAACCACCACAGTAAATGGTTACAGGATTGGATTGAAGCCTATCCCGATGCCGAGGTGTACGTCAGCGCCGGGATCCCCCGTAAAGTACCGCTATCTAATTACCATATCCTACAGCGTGGGATGGAGAATGTATGGCAAGATGATTTGGAGTGGCAAACCATGCCGTCGGTGCCGCTGTTCAATGAAACAGTTTTCTTTCATCATCGCTCAAAATCTTTGATCGTGACGGACTTGGTGCAAAACTACCCTGAAAATACTACTCATAACGGCTTGGCTGGCGCGATGACTAAATATGTCTTTGAGCCGATTGGCTTCAAAGGGCGCTGCGTCGCCCCTCCTCTGAAAATGGGGTTTACCATCAAGGATAAACCGGCTTTCTATCGTTTTATCCAAAGTGTGCAGGAGTGGGACTTTGACAAGATTATCGTCACCCATGGCGACATAATAGAAGATGATGCCCAGACAGTTTTTGCCAATTTGTCTTCAAGATTTGCCTCATAACTGAGAGATATAGTGTCGAATTTCAGCGTACTGTTGCGATAGTGAGCACTTAATTGTCTGGGGTAAAGTTTCTACTTTACAGCGTGCAAAGAACGCCGTATTATCCACCGCACTTACGGAGAGATGGCTGAGTGGTTGAAAGCACCGGTCTTGAAAACCGGCATACGTTAATAGCGTATCTAGGGTTCAAATCCCTATCTCTCCGCCACATTAGAAAAAGCCGCTGAGAAATCAGCGGCTTTTTTGTATCTGGAATCTAGGGTTCAGCTGAGCGAAGCGAGACAACGTTGCTAGCTAAAGGCGCTGTAAAGCAACGGCCGCAGGGCGAAGTAAACCCTATCTCTCGGCCACACTCTGCGGGCTTGCAGAAATGCATAGCTTGCACAAGGGCACCTCTGGTTAATAACTAAATCACTTTTATCAATGAGATAGGTGTTATAAAGGCTGACTTTAGAGTGGTGGCTCCAATGTTCGCGGTTTTGTGCGTACATTCCTTTTGTATCGTTGCTATTTTGTGGCTTTTCACTTGAGAGGTCAGTTTATGGGCAGTTTATCGAGAAGAGCGGTACTCAAAGGGCTTGGGTTGGCTGGCGTCGTCGGCGGGGTAGGGGCTTGGGCCCTTGCCGAGAATAAAGCGCCTGAACAGGTGCTCGAAGAAATGTTCCAGGATGCCTTAACGGCTTTGCCGGCGGCGACCATCAGTGCGGCGGTCATAAAAAGCGGCGAGCTTGCCTGGGCGAAAAGTTTCGGTTACCAAGATCTGGAAAGCAAAACCCCCGCATCACTCGACAGTATCTGGCCGACTCTGGGCTCGGTATCGAAGTTGGTTACCTGGACTGCATTGATGCAACTGGTGGAAACAGGGGCGATACAACTCGATGGTGACATCAGTGACTATCTGGGGTTCACGCTGCGAAATCCCAGCTTTCCGGACACGCCAATCACGCCATACCATTTACTGACCCACTCTTCCTCGCTATCTTCCCGTCGGATGACCTCTGCACCGGACATTATGGCCGATCTGTTCTGTAAAGATTATCAAGAGAGCCTGAACGCCTGGGTACTGGCATACCTTGCTCCCGAGGGGGCATACTATAACTCCGAGCTTGTTTTCGATAATTACCGTCCCGGTGATTTTGCCAATGTAACACCTGATCCACTGGGCGTTGTGGCGGGGTATTCCAACTTAAATGCCATGCTTGCTGCTTACATGGTTGAACAGGTTACATCACAGTCGTTCGAGGAATACACCAGCAAGCGTATTTTTTTACCGTTGGGTATTGAGGATGCCGGGTGGCAAAAAGATGTGTTGAACCAAGCAAAAATTATCACGCCGTATGAAGCAAAAAACAGTCCTCGGCCACCTGTCATGGCGGTCTATACCAAGAGTATGCAAGACCGGGGATATATGGGAACTAGCGAGATAGCGGCAGTAGGCAATAAGAGTTATTTCTCGATGGCCGATTGCCAGTTCTTCTCGCCGTTCAGCTCTGCGGCTTTACTCGGCGCTTCGACTCATGCATTGACGGCATTTATTCAGTCCTTTTTGCCACATGCAAAAACCAGATTGCTGCAAAGAGAAACGTTAGATCGCATGTGGAAAGTCCACCGGCAGGATGCCATCACCGGCAGCAAGCTGGGGCTGGGATGGTTCCAGTTTGCACCCCCCCGACATGGTGTGTTCTGGGGGCATGACGGAGGAGGGCCGGGTATCCTTTCTCGGGTGATGATTGATCCGCACAGCGGAAATGGCGTGGTATTGCTAATCAATAACTTTTTCGTGGATTTCAGGCGTCGTTCGCAGCTAATTGAGGAGCTTTGCTCTTCCCTTAAAGTGGTTTAGCAAGCACGCAGTAATTTTGTTGCCCCCCATTCTGGATATGGCCAAAGGAAACCGCTGATATCAGCGGTTTCCGTTTGTGTGGGTTACAGGCTCTCAACAGCATTTTGGATGGCTGGGCCAATCTGGCGCTTACGAGACGTTACCCCTTCAAGCGTCAGCATATCTTTTTCGAGATCTGTCGCGTCAAAAGCGATTTTGAGCACCTTTAAGTCGCTACTATCAGCCCATAGCAGGTTGGCTTTTTTGTCTTTGGTGTTGGTGATTGAGAAGAACAGATGGTCCAGTTGATTGGCCTTTTTGTATGCCCGCATGGCTGCCAGCAGCTCTTCTTTGCGGTCGAGTAGTTGCTGGGCGGTGAGGGTTTCTGCCACGCCGATACCAACTTTCTTGCCGCCGTATTCAAAATTTTTGTAGTCCATGGTCAAAATGGTGCTGGCGGAAAGGTGGCTGAGATCTGATTTGGCGATCAGCATCTGCTGGCCGAAATCCTCTATGTCATTGATACCCGCCAGGTCAGCAAGTTGCTTTGCGTAGTATTTGTCGTATTCGGTGGTGGTGGCAGACTGGAAGAGCACGGTATCCGACAAGATAGCCCCTAAAGCGGCACAGGCGAGCTGCTTGGGCAGGGTAATATCAAGTTTGGTGGCATTGTCTGCCAAGATCGTTGCTGCTGAGCCCCAGCCTCGGATATCCATGGCGACAATCTGTGGGGTATTGATTGGCGAGCCACCAATGGCATGGTGGTCGATAACGGCAACGATAGCGTTCTGATCAATGGTTGGCGTGAGTTGAGTGGTCTGGTTGAAGTCGACCAGGCCTATTTGGACGTTTTTGTAGTCTGACTCGATGCGAGGCGGTTCGGCGTTACAGTAGCTGAGAACAAACTCAGACTCCGGATTGATCTTCTCTGGTACCGTCGCTTCTCCGCCATAGATGTGAGCTGCCAGCATGGCTGAAACGACGGTGTCGGTATCTGGGCTTAGGTGACCGGTCCAAACCAAGTTGTCCGTATTATTGTTCGCGGGATACTGTAGATCGAAGGCATGGCTGGGCGAACCGGTCGATATGAGTACAGCAGCAACGAGAGGTGAAAGCTTCACGGTAATTTCCCTATTAAATTCAATGAGAGTGAAGCAAAACTACCTTTGTTTTTTTACATAAATATTTCAAAGCGTTAGCTTTATATATGGCAATGATTAAAATCGAACTTCGACCTCCATGCCTTCAATCCAGTACCTGGGGTCTAGGTCGCCTTCGAAGCGCAGGGTGATCTTTAGGTATGCCGGTTGTCCTTCAAACGGGCGCCTTAGCTCCTGCGGTAGTTTGTTAACGATCTCGACAGGCTTGCTGACGACGGCGTCCATTTTTTTTCCGTCGGGGAAGGTAACAGTTGCTTTGTTGCCGAGATCGCCGAACTTCAGGTATTTTGGATTGAGGAAGGCAACAATTTCAGGAGTGATATTTTCCGCCACAGTGATCAATGGCGTGTCCATCGTTATTCTTTCTCCCTCTAATACGTGAATATCGATGATTCGTCCATCGATTGGGCTACGGATAGTCAGGTTATCTTGTCGGGCTCGTTTGACGACCAGCTCTTGCATTAAGCGGCGATGGGCCTGGCTTACAGGGCCTGCAAGGGTTACTTCATGCAAATGGCGCAGGGCTTCAATGTAAGCCAATTTTTGGTTGTAGAGTTGATTGTTGAGGGAGCTGCTGATGTTGATTATCGCAGCGTAGTCAACCTCAGAGACCTGCCCTTTGGTTCTGAAATTGTCATACTTTGCTTGGATTTGCTTGAATTTCTGCAGATTTTGCTCTGACTGTGCAATTGCAGCCTGGTAGAGCTTGTCGATGTTCGGTGAGGGTGGCGTGAGCTTGAGTAACTCTTTCTCGATAAAGTGTGTCTCTTCATCAAGCGCGGGGTCGGATAGCAATATAATGGCTTGGCCTTTTGTTACTTGGTTGCCAACAACTGTCGGCAATGGTGCCACGAGACTATTCTCAGCAGAGGTGATGGTTACCGGATAGGAGGTAATAATCGCTGGGGCAATCACCAGCACTTGGGTGCGAAACAGATAGTACCCCATTATGAGCAGCGGACTGATGACCAAGGCAAGGATCAGGTACCAGCGCAGTTTATATCCGCCACGCTTTGCCTGCCCGTAAACGACTTTGACGCCGCTTTCTGACTGGGGTTTTTGCTGCTTGTCGAGGTGGAATTTGACTTTCATCGTTTAGAATCTTTTTCCTCGTTTTAGTACCCACCAGGGGGCCATGCTCGATTCTTCATGGCTGCGACGGACGACTTCATTGATCATGGCAAAAGCGGTGAGAAGGCGCATAATAAATTGATAAATAGGATAAATTGGCAGCCATACAGCCGCTTTCCAATCACTGCTTCGCTCAGACACCAAGCCGCAGTAAACAATAAAGAATAGCGATGAAAAGATGAGGTAAATACAGTACAGCAGCATGGAGAGGGCCAGCACAAAACCGAGCGGGTAAGCCAAGGTAATGTATATCGTATAGCCGGCAACTATGATGGGCAGCAGTACGTTTTGGATCACTCCGTATGCCAAGGTGAAAATGAAGTTGCCCCAGCCCAGCAATGACGGCGTCAATCCTTCGCTGTGCTTGCGAAGGAACAGAAAGAGGAGATCGCCGTCCCACCTCAAACGCTGCATGATCAGCCCTTTCAAGGTATCGGGTACGTCGGTATGACCAACTGCGTGGGGGGAAAATGCCAGGTTGTAATGGGGGTAGCGAACCTTATATTGTTTCAGGCGTGTGGTGAGATCGAGATCTTCGGCGGTATGGGTGTCCCATCCCCCGACTTGTTTGAGAATTTTTGTTCTGAAGGCTCCAAATGCCCCCGATATATTATTCAATACCCCCCAGTTTGCCATACCTGTCTTCCCGGCTTGCATAGATAACATGTATTCCAGCGCTTGCATACGTGTGAGGAGGTTCGCCGTATGGTTTCTGACCCGCAATGCGCCGCCGCAAGCGAGAGTGTGGGGCGAAGAAAATACCTGCGCCATGTTATAGGCCATATCGTTATCAAACGAGGTATCCCCATCGACGTTGATGACAAGTTGGCCCTTCGCCATGGCTAGCCCTGCGTTGAGGGTCGATACTCTCCCACCGCGCTGCCATTTAGGGATAACATAGATTCTTCGGTCTTTTTTGTGGCTATGGAATTGTTTACTGCGCATAGCGGCAAGGTAGGTGTCTTTATTCTGACTTGCTCCGTCAACGACTGCCAGTATTTCGATGGCTCCCGGATAAACTTGCTCAATTAAGGTATCGATTGTGATTTGAATGGCATCACCTTCGCCGTAGCAAGTAATGATAAAGCTGATACTGGGAAAATGACGAGGAGAGGGGCTGGGGGGCTGGGAAGCCCAGCGGAAAATCCCCGTTACAACCAGTAGATATAGCGGTAGTTCAACGATGATTAACATCGGAAACAGCAGCAGCCATACTTCATGGTTATCTCGCAGGACGAGAAATAGGTACTCAAAAATGTAGATGCTATCTTGCAGCATAAATGTTACCTACGGTTTCAGCGAGCCACACCTTGATGCCGTCGTTAATCCTAGGATCCGGTATTTTGAATGCGGAGACATGGAGAGTAAAAAGATCGTCTTCAATCAATTGGCTAAGTTTTTCTATTTTGCTTTGCAAGACTGGCATGGTTGATATCTTGGTTTTAGGCATCAAGACCAAGAGAAGATCTTGCTTGTACTGACAACATATGTCGGTATCGCGAAACAGGCCGTTGAGCCTGTTGGTAATTTGGTCTAACAGGGCAAACAATTTATTGTCCCCATAAAGGTTGCTGTATTTTTCCAGCCCGGGGAGATGCATGCTTAGTAGCAGGTGCTCTTCATCATGGCGTAAGGCGACCTTGTTTAGCCACAGTAGGATATTTTCAAAGTAACCGGCATCGACTTTGCCCTTGATTGACAGTTCCGGTGCCTGCAGCATTTTGCCATGTTGGTAGACATATTCACCGAGTTGCCCCAGTTTAAGTTGATAAATCTTTTGGACAATCAGTTCCGCTATTTCTGTTTGTGCCTCACAGCTGAGGCACTGACTGATAGTTTCTGCTTCCACGAACAAATGAGAGCACTTATGACAAATGTGGGTCTCTAATGGCCTGTCATAATCAACCCCGATATGGCGCAGTTGAGTTATACACTTTGGGCATTCTAGTTTTCCTTTACGTAGAAAACTTTGTTGGTCACCAACGTGTCCGCAGGTAAAGCAATGGAGAGAGGTCTGTACGTCGATGTCGATACTTTTGCAGCTAGGGCAGACTTCGACATAGTTAAGGTGGCCGCTATTGCATTGTTTGCACACTCTTATGCGGTCAATGAGGATGTCGTTTTCCAATATTTCTCGTTTAGCTTCGGCAAGAATAAACCGATAGCTCGAATTCAGCTCAGGGTAGAGAACCTCTATGATGGGGTAGCGATAGATTGATAGTGAATCGAGCAGCTTAACGGGTCTTACTCTGCGTTGCCGGTTAATGCCAAGCCAGCCAACCAGTGGCTCGATTTTCTCTAATTCTGGCAGTTTGCTGAGTTTGACCTTGGTGTTTTGCCAGTGCTCGAAGGCTGTTTGCTCATTGAATATCCCGTCAATCAAACAGTCACTGTATGGGTTACTATGCACGACGTACGTAGACCATGACCAGAATTTGGGATGGTTGAACATCGCAGTTAGCGTTTGGTTCTGCTCTTCGGGGACATCAAGGTTGATGCACAAGATACCGCCCCAAATATCAGGCAGGTCTTCCACTGTGCCAACAACGCCAACTTGCTCAAATAAAGTGGCCTCGGGGGCGTTATTTCCAAGCCAATATAAGCATTTGTCGGTAAATAGCATAGATCGGCCCCAATGGTTTGTAATTGGTATATAGAGGTCAAATCAACAACAGCTAATAACAAAAGATAGTGAACTTCAGAAAACTTGGTTTCCTAAACTTGCTACAAAACGAATGGCAAAATTGAGTCTGGTAACGGTTTCGCAGTTTGGACCTACACGCTTTTGTGAACCGTGATGTAGTGGCCCTGGAAGCCGACAATCCCCAAGCTTTTCAGTGCCTGATATTGAGGTTGGTGTTCAACCCGGGTTGCTATGGTCTTGATATTGCGATGATGCGCCGTCTGAATCAGTGCCCTGAGGGCATCGTGCTGAACTGCCTCGGTTGGCTGGCGGGTAAAATCGGTATCGATTTTGACATATTTGGGGTGGTATTGACGTAAGTAGCCAACCGATTCGAAATGGTGGCCGAAATGATCAATGCCATAGGTAAACTGGTGTTTGTCGAGGACCAGGCACAGCAGCCGGGTTTGAGCACTCTCTTCGAGAAAAGCGATCTCGGGCAATTCGAAAATAAGCTGCTGGCTGACGACAGGATGCTCGGCGAGGAAACTGTCGAGCCATTGGATAAATTCGGTATCTGCAATCGACGTCGGCGCGATGTTGATCGCCAGAAAAGTTTGGTGAAGTGACAGGTAATGAACTGCCTTTTGGATAATATGGCGATCCAACGGCGACGTCTGTCTGAGGGCATTGAGGGCCGGAATAAAGAGGTGGGCGGAATAGCAATGCTCTTGGTGCTTGAGTACCGCAAAGACTTCTTGGTGAAGGGGGTGGTGTTGGCTGTCTCTGACCGTTTGGAAGGACAGGGTAATGTGGTCACTGTCGATTGCGGTTTGGCACAGTTCGAGCCATTGCTGCTTACCCCATAGCAGATGCTCGGGTTGATGCATCTGTTGCAATGCCTGGTGTGGCGTTTGATTGCCTTGGTCTTCAGTTTTGGGGAGCGGGCCTTTTTGATGGCGAATAGCAGCCAATCGGCTAGGACTGTGTTGGGCCTTGGATAGCACATTATCGCACTGGGCCAGCAGCGCAGACACCGCCAGTGAGCTTCGGGTTTGTTTGGTGATAATACCACCACAAACGGGCTGGAGGCTCTTTGGGGAACACCTAGTTTGAATGTGGCTGAGCTGATCGAGCAGGCTCTGCAATGTACGGGTGATTTGTTCTTCGTCGATGGCATCAGCCTGCTCTGGCTGGATAATGATAAATTCACTGTGGCTCAGTCGCCCCAGTTTCGCATGGGCTGAGGCCGTACTTTTTAAGTGGTGCCCCACTTTTTCTGCGAGCTGGGCCGCCTGCGGAAAGTGCTTTTGGCTCCGCAGCCGGCTTATGGCCTCTAGTCTCACTATCACAATAGTCCCGGCGGTGTCTTGCTCTAGCCAGTCTTCCAGGTGGAGGAGCAGCCGCTTGCGGTTATTGAGCCCGGATTCCTGGTCTTGATACGCTTGTTTTCGGAGCAGATCGGCCTCTTGGGCTTGCTGGTTGAAGTGCTGTTCAATTTTGGTCGCCATTTGGTTGAAGGCATGGGTCAGCGGGATGAACTCCTTGGTCGATGGTGCGGGCAGTGGCTGGCCAAAGTGCTGGTCGGCAATGGCATGGGCTTTTTGCTGTAATTGGCGCAGTGGCTTTTTGACGAATCGATCCAGTAACAGCTTCAAGACCAGTACGCCGATAGCAAAGCCGATGATGAATGTACTCAGCAGTTGCCAGCTGCTTTGCCACAGCTTGCTGTATGCCAGCGTTGGATAACTGGTGACGGTAATTTTTCCATACTGGAGCCAGCTGCTGGTCAGGGTGTTTTGCCGGGTCACGGCAGGGATGTTGACCCATTGCCGAAACCAGTGCGGGACATCACTTGGCTGGGAGGGGGAGGACCGTTCGATAATGATATTGCCCTCCAGCAGCTGCAACGTGACTTTTTGGTACAGGCTGGCGTCGAAGATGGCGTCGATCACCGACTCGATGGCGACAGTATCATCCTGTTCGAGGTAGGGGGAGATGGCCAGCCCGACCGCATGGATGGCGTTATCAATTTCGAGGGTTTGCTGTTCAACCAAATAGCTGCGCGTGGTGGTAAACTGGCTAAAAGCGATCCCTGCCAGCAGTAGCAGGAATAGCAGGCTCAACCCTAACAATAGCTGGCGATGGAGTGACATTGTAACGCATTGCCTCCTACTTGCCCCAGATAGCGAAATTAAGCTAAAAACGCAGCCAGCCCAACCGGAGAATACATTGACCTCTTCCAGTGGAGTACACTCGTGCTGCCGATAAAGAAAACGATAAATGACTTATGTATTATAGGCAGCAGGACTCTTTGGTAGAAGCTTAGGGTATCGCTTGAAATGATGTCGTAGCGAGTTTGGGATCCTGCGGGATGCTTTGAGTATTTAGTCAGATATTGGCAGCCAAAAGAACGGTGAGAATACAATCTCACCGACGGAAATAGCCAAGCAATGAGGTCTTGAACTGATATTTATTTTGAAAACTTCTTCGTTTTTTAATTAATTAAATTAGAAAGTTAAAGAAAGCTGGGGTATTTGTCCTTATTGCTCGTGGATTAGAAATAATATTTCACTATTTATACAAGCCATAGGTTTCAGTTACCCGTTGATCCAGTTTGCTTTAAAGACTCGAAGGAGGTTTTCGCCCAAGAAACCACGTATTTCTTTTTCTTCCCAACCGTATTGTTCTTCCAGTACTTTGGCAACGCCCCAGGCGTCAATCGCAAATGCCATTTCTGTGATTGAAGCATAACCATTTTCAGGATTAAATTTGTCAGGATTGCGAATAGTAAAATTTAAGGTTTCTTCATAGGTATGGATGTAATCAGAGCCAAATCCCGTATGTAATCGACCGTTTTTTTCCGTCTCTTGCGAAATATGTTCTGCAATATAGTTGACCGATTTTGCAAGCGCTTCAGGCGAGGCGTCACCGTCTTTATTATGCCAACCGCCAAGGAAGTTAATCGCGACGACACCATCCGTTTTCGCAATTGCAACAATGGCCTCATCGCTAATGTTGCGGGTAATATTCACAAAGTGATCCGGATTTGAATGCGATGCTATAACCGGTTTGGTCGAGTACTTTGCGATATCAATACAGACTGCATTTGTATCCGGCACCCTTGTTTTAGTCTCGTAAATTTCGTTCATCTCACAAGCCAAATCATAGTGATCACATTTCTCTGTAATGCTTGCAAAGTTGCTATTAAACCTTGGCGTATAAATCCTTGTGATGGCGGAAATCACGACAGCCTAGGATGAGTGCCGCAAGGATCCAGAATTCCAAGCAGAACTGACTCGCCTCTGTAAACACTTCGTTGGCCGCCCTTGCCCTATCTTCCATACTGCGAACCTAACGGCGAAGTACGCCACGCAAATCTACCTCAAGCGTGAAGAAATCAACCATACTGGTGACCACATGATTAACCATTGGCTGGATGATTTGGTCAATACCGTCAATCAAGTCGGTGTGGGTGACGGCGCCGCCGATTTCTTGCTGGATAACGGCGAGGACGATCTTGAGCGTCTGCTCAATAACATCACTGCTGGGATCGATGCTGGCGCGGCGGTAAGTTTATCGGTCGCGGTGAGTGATACCTCGCAGCAAAATATCGTCGTTGAAAATATCGATCTCGCCTCGTTGGGGCTCGGTGCCGGCTCTTCATCAAACGATATCATCACAGTTGCCTTTGGCTAATGGTGTAGCTTAGATTTGCCCCTTTGGTGTTTAAGTAAATTCTTTTTCAGTCCTGTTGACGTAGCAATGCCATATTTTGCTAATATGGTTTGAAGCGCTAAACCCTACATACCTTTGGTAGTGTTTCAAGTTCATCTACTTCGATACCCTAATAGTTAGCATCCTGGGCGGTAAATTTATGGACAGGAGGGCTAGCTGATTGATAAAGGCAGTTGCCTTTCTAGACTGCGTTAGATAACCAATTACTTTTATGAAGGTGAGTAGGTAGTTTGAAAACTTCCCTTGTTGATGAATGTGTGGTCACTTGCAGAAGTGTTAAGCCTTTCAACTTTTAATCAATATTATCCATATTTTGTACGACATCAAATTACCAGTTACGATATGTGTAAAGTTGCTTATCATGATGATATATTGTCAGTTTAAAACTATAACGCCAAGGAAAAGGTTAAATTAATGAACAAAGTAATAGCTTTATGTGTTAGCGGTATATTTCTTTCTGGTTGTACGACAGCAAGATTAGCTGATAGTGTAGAGAAAAAAGCAATTAACTCTGACAAAGCCGTCATTGAATCTCATGATAAAAATAAAGAGTATAGTACTGCGATGCAGTTAATGTACCTTGGTACTCAAAAAGAACCTGATAGGCATAATAATCTTGATGAATTATCAAAAGATTATTATAAGAATATTGATACACACAATAGTGCTGTTTCTTTAGGGGCTGTTTTGGTCTGGACTCAGACATTATCGGTACTTGATACTGCATCTTTTTTCTTTGGTACATCAAAGTATGATAAATTGTTTGGTCATTACAAGGGGGATACTTTATTGTTTATTGAGCCATTCTCTAATCAAGAATCAACTGAGGATGCATATTTAAGAACAAATAATAAATTAAAATCAATAATTCAAGATGCATACACAGAAAATGAGTATGCCATTTTTGAGTATGAGGAAAGTGTTTTTGGTGATATCACTAAGTTTATTACAGTATGGAATAATGCAGATGATGACTGTAAAAATTATTTAGAGAGTGAGGATTTTACACCGTTATGGCTTGATGCACCCAAAGAGTATCGGGAATGCCATGTAAGAAAAGATGGCTTTATTTGGAATCCCAAAGTAATACATGGCACACTAGATATTGACGGTGTGCCTAAGGCAGATAACTATTTTGTTGTCTCTTATGTTGCGGGTAAGTCGCTCAAGGAAGCGGCAATAGCTTCAGGTTTAAGTGGTGTTTATAGTTATGAACCTGCATATACATGGCGCTCCCAAAGTAGCCTTGGCAAGAACTACTCTAATGATCCCGAGTTGGTTAAAGCTGATATTAATTTAGGCATCATCTCACCATTCCCATATTTAGTTAGAGTCGAAGATAATACTGTCATGATGTTTAAGGCAAATTAAAAAAAGCTAGATCTAATTTATTTAGATCTAGCTTAAAAATTTAGTTTGATCTTAAGTAGTAAAAACAAGGTTTTGATGTACATGTAGTAATTCATCGTTCGCTAAATTAGCATAGTCACTGACACGTTTCTGTTCAATTACGTTTTATCACCTCGTTAAAACCAGCGGCTATTGCTAGCAAGTAGCCGCCCCTTGTTGAGCGTGTCTAATAGTGCGCTCAACAAGGCGATAAGAACACGAATACAAAGGCGCGTGTTTATCTTCTGGGTATTGCCACGACTTTAGCAGAGCTGATTACAAAATGTACGCTAACTCCCATTGCTACCACATTTAGCCCTACAGAGTGTGATAAAACAAAAAGAACATAACAAAATTTTACTCCGTTATGTGGTCGGTATGCTCTTATCAATCCCAAGACAGAGACACCTATAACAGAGGATTATGATGGAGCGTACAAAAACACTACTCGCAGCCGTTCTTGCTACAGGCTGCCTTTCTTCCACTGCTTATGCTGACACTATTTTGCATGCCTTCAACTGGAAATACTCAGATATTACGGCTAATGCTGCTGAAATCGCCAACATTGGCTACAAAAAGGTTTTGGTTTCACCAACATTAAAATCATCAGGAACTGAGTGGTGGGCTCGATATCAGCCACAGGATATTCGGGTTATTGATTCTCCTCTGGGCAACAAAACAGATTTTCAAGCAATGATTGATACGCTTAAACAGCACGGCGTAGAAGTTTATGCCGATGTTGTACTGAACCACATGGCGAATGAAACCTGGAAGCGGGAAGACTTGAACTACCCGGGAGCAGAGGTACTCGCAGACTACGCAGCAAATAGCGAATATTATGCGAAACAGACCCTATTTGGCGACTTAAGCGAAAACATTTTCTCTGCAAATGACTTTCATCCTGAAGGGTGTATCTCTGACTGGGGAGACCCAGGTCATGTACAGTACTGGCGCCTTTGCGGGGGAGAAGGTGATCGCGGTTTGCCTGATCTTGACCCGAATAACTGGGTTGTATCGCAGCAGCGATTATACCTTCAGGCTCTGAAGCAGATGGGGGTAACTGGATTTAGAATTGACGCAGTAAAACACATGAGCCAGTACCAAATAGATCAAGTGTTTACCGCCGAAATTACTACTGGAATGCATGTGTTTGGTGAAGTCATTACCAGCGGTGGAGCCGGAGATTCAAGTTATGAGGTATTTTTGGAACCCTACCTCAATAATACCGATCATGCAGCCTATGATTTTCCTCTGTTTGCATCAATCCGTTCTGCGTTCTCTTATGATGGCAGCATGACAAAACTGCATGATCCACAAGCTTATGGCCAGGCACTGGATAACGCTAGAGCAGTCACTTTTACTATTACACATGACATTCCTACCAATGACGGTTTCCGTTATCAGATCATGGATCCTGAAGATGAAGCACTCGCTTATGCTTATATTCTTGGTAAAGATGGGGGAACGCCACTTATTTACAGTGATGAACTACCTGATAGCGAAGATAAAGACAATGGCCGTTGGGCAGATGTCTGGAATAAAACAGATATGAAAAACATGATTGCTTTCCATAATGCTATGCAGGGGCAAGGTATGACGGTACTGCACAGTGACCAGTGCCTAATTATTTTTAAACGTGGTAAGCAAGGCGTTGTCGGAATTAACAAGTGTGGCGAAGAACGCAGCCATACTGTCGATACGTATCAGCATGAATTCAACTGGTATCAGTCATATCAGGACACGCTTTCTGATGCGACTGAAACGGTAAGCTCTCGTTATCATACGTTCAGCATTCCTGCGCGCACGGCAAGAATGTATATGCTCTAAGCACAATGTGGCCTGATCTATCATGAACAGGATCATTTAGTTATAAGTAGACAGATTTGCTGTAGCCCGGTGAGTTTTCCCCGGGCCATTTCCGCAAGCTAAATCGTCGTGATCACATTTCTCTGAAATGCTCGCAAGGTTGCTATTCAACCTTGGCATATAAGTCTTTATGATGGCTGAGTGTACTCATTGAATAGGACAAGGAATGCCATGAAGAACTCGTTTGATCACGCTCTACCCAATGCTCAAGGTTATTTTGGTGAATATGGCGGCAGTTTTATTCCCGAAGAGCTGCAAAAAGTGATGGAGGAGATCACCGCAGCCTATGATGAGTGCCGTAAGGATCCCGCATTCCAAGCAGAACTGGCTCGCCTCTATAAACACTTTGTTGGCCGTCCTAGCCCTATCTTCCATGCCGAGAACCTATCGGCGAAGTACGGCGCGCCAATCTATCTCAAGCGTGAAGATCTCAACCATACCGGTGCCCACAAGATTAACCATTGCCTGGGTGAAGCCCTTGTGGCCAAGAAAATGGGCAAGAAGAAGCTTATTGCCGAAACCGGGGCTGGCCAGCACGGCGTGGCGCTGGCAACGGCTGCCGCGTTGGTTGGCTTGGAATGCGATATCTACATGGGTGAAGTGGATATCGCCAAGGAGCACCCGAATGTCGTTAGAATGCGCATCCTTGGTGCCAATGTGATCCCGGCAACCCATGGCCGTAAAACACTCAAAGAAGCCGTGGATGCTGCGTTTGAAGCTTACCTTAAAGATCCTATCAACCAGTTATATGCTATTGGCTCGGTGGTCGGCCCGCACCCGTTCCCAATGATGGTACGTGATTTTCAGTCGATTATCGGCAATGAAGCCCGCGTTCAATTTAAGGAGATGACCGGAAACCTGCCGAATAATCTGGTGGCCTGTGTCGGTGGTGGTTCTAATGCGATGGGGCTGTTTACCGCGTTCTTGGATGATCAGGATATTGCCATTCACGGGGTAGAGCCCGCAGGACGCTCATTAACCGAAGTCGGCGAACATGCCGCGACGTTGTCGCTGGGTGAACCCGGTATCATGCATGGCTTTAAGTCTTACATGTTAAAAGACGAGCAGGGCGAACCGCAGGAAGTGTATTCGGTTGCCAGTGGTTTGGATTACCCATCGGTGGGGCCGCAGCACAGTTACCTGAAAGATATCGGCCGGGTTAGCTACGGCACAGCGAATGATCAGGAAGCGATTGATGCTTTCTTCGAGCTATCACGATGCGAAGGTATTATTCCGGCAATCGAATCGGCCCATGCCCTGGCGTACGCCCTGAAGCTGGCCAAGCAAGGTGAAACAGGCTCAATTCTGATTAACCTTTCTGGGCGCGGGGATAAGGATATCGATTTTGTGGTGGAGAACTACGGTAAAGAATACGGTATCGAATCATTGATTTAATTCGAGTCGAGGCTAAGCCAGCGGGTTTTAGTTCCGCTGGTTTTCTTGGTGCCTATCGCTCATCGCCCATGTCATTGTAATTGTCTCACTTTTCAGAACACTGATTACTACCCGTCAGTCAGCGTTTATTGACCTTAAAACGGCTATTTTTAATAGAGTTTTGCTAGGGTTAATAAAAGTTTTGCAAATGTTAAGGATATAACAATATGGAAATGGATTGGGTCAATGGCATTTTGAGGTTTGATTCCTTTTTTGCCGTCACCATCGGGATACTGGTGCTGTTTATTGGCCGACAGCTTAATAATGTGTTCAAGCCACTCAAAGAGTTCAGTATTCCAGAGCCGGTCACGGGCGGTATTTTGTTTTCGGTGATCATCGCGATTGTTTACAGCGTGTCGGATATCGCCATTGAATTTGATCTGGTCGCGCGTGATGTGCTTTTGGTGTACTTCTTTACCACCATTGGGATCAATGCGAGCTTGAAAGATTTGCTCAAGGGGGGCTTGCCCTTGGTGATCCTGTTGGCGATCACCATAGCTTATATGATGGTGCAAAACTTCACGGGGATAGGCGTGGCCAAAGCCTTTGGCCTTGAGAGCCCGGTTGGTATGCTGGGAGGCAGTGTTTCACTCATTGGCGGCCATGGTACCGCTATTGCTTGGGCTCCCCGTATATCGGAAGGCTACGGCATCAGCAATGCGATGGAGATAGGGGTCGCCTGTGCCACCTTTGGTCTCATCCTGGCAAGCTTGATGGGCGGTCCCATTGCTAAGTTTCTCATCGCCCGCCATGATCTCAAGCCAGAGAAAAAAGAAGCGTTGGATGTGGGGGTTGCGGATGAGGAGTCAAATGGCCACATCTCGGGCTTCGATTTCCTCGATGCCATTTTATCCATTCATGTTTGTGTCATTCTTGGTTATATCCTCAATGAATCAATTGCCGAAATGGGCTTGCAATTACCGCTGTTCGTCACCTGTTTGTTCGCTGGTATTGTGATGACCAATATTGTGCACAATATCGGTTTCCGACGTATTACAGGCACGAGCTGGCCAGCGAGAAAACCTGCGATAGCGCTGATTGCCGATATTGCTTTGGGCACTTTCTTGGCGATGTCGTTGATGAGTATGCAGCTATGGACACTGATTGACTTGGCGGGGCCTATTTTCGCTATTCTTACCGCGCAGTTCATCGTTGCGGTGCTGATCAATATCTTCGTGGTGTTCCCGGCGATGGGGAAAAACTACGATGCGGCGGTTATCTGCTCCGGTTTCGGAGGAATTTCACTGGGCTCCACGCCGACGGCGATGGCCAATATGTCTGCGGTCTCCCAGCGCTACGGTAACTCCCATTTGGCCTTCATTATTGTGCCATTGGTGTGTGCGTTCTTTATCGACCTGGTCAATGCCTTGATGATCCCGTACTTCCTGGCGAATTTCTAATAGCACTGTGTGTTCATCGCATAGCTGGCTTTCCTCTCCCCTCTCCATCAGTCGCAGTGCTGGCTTATGGAGGAGGAGATTTAGCCGGCGCTCTTCGCTAGATGAATTTCAACTTCTTCAGAATGATGATCTCAATCGCCACGATAAGGATTAGGCCGAGACAAAACAGAGGGAATGCCAGCGGGTCCTCAACCCCTGGTATTCCTCCTATATTGACACCAAGCAACCCGGTGAAAAATCCAGCGGGGAGAAATAGGCCAGCAATGACAGAGAACAAATAGGTATTCCTGTTCATCGTTTCTGCTTGTCGCTGGTTGATATTGGCAAAGTAGAGATTGACCTGGTCGATATAGAACTCGATAGATTCGTTCATTCTCACGATGGTATCTAGGCAGTTTTTGAAATGGTTCTTGTGTCCGGTCAATACCTCTATCTCAGCTTGTATAAGATCTTCAAGTACATAGCGCTGGGGCTTGAGGTATCGGCGAAGTCGCAGCAGGCGGGAATATATCGCATTGAGTTCTTTGGGATCAGCCTTGACGTTGTGATCCATTTCGTTGAGCGTATCTTCCACGGGGGAGAGAAAACCTGAGATGATCCCGTTGATGCTGTTTGCCATTGCTTGCAGCAAGTCCGGTAAGTTAAGCGGCCCGATACCTTGTTCCAGTTGGTTGATGATTTTCGTGACGGCTCGCGAAGGTACCTTCCGTGTTGAGATAAGGGCACCTTTGAACCAGAGAATACGTAGGCTAAGCATATCGTCGGGCTCAGCCCCTTGGTTGAGGTTGATGCCGCGCAATATCACCAAAAAACAATCGTCGCTGTACTTTTCGAATCGCGGACGTGTGTCATCGGCGAGCAGGGAGTCAACAACGGCCTCAGGGATCTGATTAGCGAGCAGCCAGTCCTTCAGTCCTGCGGCATCTCGCTGGCAGTGATACCAGTTTTCGGCGAGGAGTTTTTGTACCTCCGGTGGGTTTTGCCTTGCTGCGCCGGATGAAAAGTCCCAGCTAGAAATAACAAATCCTTTCATCACACACATCCCTTTTTTGGTTTGATGTGTAATTAATTCATTAGAAAACGGTATCTTGCAATATTTTTGTTAAGGATTGCTAGCTGTGTCATCGCAATTTTTCATTGTGATTACGTAATTCCAAAATTCTCATCTATATTTCAAGCTATTGAGGTATAGGGGAAATTTTCTATGCATGCCATGTTGGCTAGGGGATTGTCTTCGTGTTACGAAGCCTTGTTGTCAGGAGCCTTGTTAGCCGCCCTTGCCGCTCCCTGCCAAGTGACGGCAGAAGAGGGGGGGAGTGGTCACTATCTGCCCGGTACATTGTCATCGAGGATCAATCAAATTCCACCCAGTAAATCACTCAATGTGTATATGGATCTGAGCGGGTTTGACGGCAGCACTCAGAGTGAACTGAGTGTTCCCTTGGCGGGTTTGGCGGTAAACGATCTGAGTATTACCACCCAGACTTATTCGATGAACCTTGTTTGGAATCCGGGGATTCGATTAAAAGGCGGGTGGCAATATGCCATGGCAATTGCGTTGCCATATAGTTCAGTGGAAGTCTCTGCCAGCCAAGAACATAATGCGCAAGGGCATCGCCTGCGAGACAGGGACAGTGGCCTTGGCGATATCATGATTGCCCCCTTGATGTTGGCTTACTCTTTGTCTGAATATTGGCTAACGGAACTACATTTCAACCTTTATGCCCCGACCGGTAATTTTGAACCCGGTAAATTGGCCAATGTCGGTAAAAATTACTGGAGCGTTTCACCTGTTGCCTGGCTTCAGTATATTGAGCCGGTCACCGGACAAGAGTTTACTGTGTCAGGCGGAATCGATTGGAACACCAAAAATGAGGATACCGACTATCAGACGGGTACCCAGATGCATGTTGACTCGACGCTGATCCAATATATTCCTCTGTTGTGGGGCTTCACCGGGATCGGCTTGTCAGGTTACTGGTATCAACAGCTCAGCTCGGACTCTGGTAGTGGGGCCGTATCGGGAGACTTCAAAGCAAAGGCTGTCGGCCTGGGGCCGGTTATTAGTTATCGGGCAACCTGGTCTGGGCGGCCGATTCGGGCGGAATTAAAGTGGATCAATGAGCTGGAGGTTCGTAATCGTGCAGAGGGGGACCGGCTCTCTTTCAAGCTGTCAGCCCAGTTTTAGCTGTGTGATTTCAGTCGGATTCCGATTCCTACCAGGCATGGAACAGGAACATAAACTTTATGTGCCACATGAAACCCGTACTCTTGCTATCGATGTGTGATCGGCTGATCCCAAGGGCTCAATCCGACAATATTGCTTACTGAAGTGGCCTATCAACCTCATAGAAAGACGTATATGCACGAGCTATACCCTATAGGGATCTAAGGTTAACTTTGAAGTGTGGGCGATTATTTGCATGTAAGCTATTCCTTACACCTTAAATACCCGAACTGCATCGAAGAAATGCGCTAAGCATCCCCTGTTGGTGTGCCTGTAAATGCTACTTTCCCAATTTATGTTGTGCTGTGCCCAAGCGTGGCAATTAGTGCTAATGGTTTGGGTGCGGTAATTATTTGCAGAGAATAGGAATAAAGGATTATTCGATGGGGAAACGTCACCTTCAACAGCCGGTGAAGCAACGTGTCACATTGGCCGCAGCCATCATTACCAGCGCGTTGCTGTCAGGGTGTTTCGATGGGGATAGAGATGAGAGCATTTCAAAGCCAACGACTACACCAACACCGGACAATAATACGATTGAATTAGTTATTACAACGTCTGAGTATGCAGCCATAAATCGAGCCATTACCTTGAGTGCAGCGGGAAGTACCACAGAAAATGGCAGTGCCTTGACTTACCAATGGCAGATTGTCGAAGAGCCGGAAAAAGATGCTGGGAATATATTGGCTCCGTCATCAAGGAATACCCGACTCTTAGCATTGGTCGAGGGTAATTATACGATTAAGCTGACTGTGTCAGATGGTGAGTATTCCCGCTCGGGAACCAAGACACTATATGTCGATTATGATGCTGATGGTATACCGTCTAGCCGTGATCTGGACATTGATGGAGACGGTACATTAAACGTTGATGATCAATTCCCAAAAGATATCACGGAGTGGATCGATTCTGATGGTAACGGGGTCGGTAACTATGCTCAGAGTGACGAAGATGGCGATGGCAAGCCCGATCAAAGTGATGCCTACCCGTTTGATCCTGAGCAGCAGGACTTGTTTGTTTATTCTGAAATGGAATTTAACGGCAACCTCTACCCTAATGGTAATCAGTTGAACCGCAGCTACCCATTTGCTGTAAAAGGGGTGGTTGAGTCGGGCTCGGGTTATGAAGTGGATACTGATTATTTCCTATTTGATGCCAAGGCCGGCGATATCATTACGCTGTTGCTGCATAAAACCAATAAAGAATTTGCCCCATCTTTGGCTCTTCTGAGCAGTGCTGGTGCCAGCTTGCCAACAGTAAAAGTTGATTGGTCACATGAAGATTACCTTGCGGTGAGCTCGCGTATTACTGCCGATGGTTCCCATGCGTTCTCGGTAGCTGATATTAATAATGCGGCATCGGAACAATTTAGCTACCGGGTTAGCGTGTTCAAAGATAGTGATATGGATGGGCTGTCCGATGATACTGAACTGGCGCTAGGCATGCAGCCAACCAACCCAGATAGTGACGGCGATGGCATCCTCGACGGCTTGGAACAACTGTTGTCCGCAGGAGATGTAGATCAGGATGGTGATCAGCTGCCGGCCTGGTGGGATCTTGATAGTGATGGCGACTTAATTGATGATTCAGTTGAGGGCGTGCAGGACATTGATGGCGATGGAGTGGCTAACTTCCTCGATACGGATTCTGATGGCAACGATATTACCGATGATGTG
Organism: Photobacterium sp. DA100; assembly: GCF_029223585.1. Taxonomy (NCBI): domain Bacteria; kingdom Pseudomonadati; phylum Pseudomonadota; class Gammaproteobacteria; order Vibrionales; family Vibrionaceae; genus Photobacterium; species Photobacterium sp. DA100. Next base: position 283,262 of record NZ_CP119424.1, read on the forward strand.
GAAATCGGTTTTGACCCGATATTGCCTGAGGACTCAGACAACGATGCTATCTTGGATTTTGTCGATACCGATGATGACAACGATAGCCTCAAGGATATCAATGACAATGATCGTTTGTCTCCACTAGAGCAGGCAGAGCCGGGAGATAAAGAAGGTCGCCTGGTAGTCACAACTGTCACGGTGATCACCACTGATGGCAGCCATGCCATAGAAGGTGTTGCCCGCCGTGGAGATACTATTCGCCTCGAGGGTGAAGGGTTTGGCACAACACCAATGATCGCTTGGCAGCAAGGGACTGAGCTACTTAACCTTGTACCACAAGTCGATGAGTCAGGTGTCCTGACATTCACCGTACCGCAAAAGGCGCAATCAGGTGAGATCAAAGTGTCTAACGGCGGGAAGATCTCCTACCCTCACCAGATCACCGTGGTGGATGCCGATAGCCCATTGCTGTTTGATGTGGAAGTCATCGGCGATGTGGGTTACGCCTTTGCAGGTGAGAGCATCACTTTGCTAGGGATAAACCTGAGTGCGCCATCTGTCAGGGTGAACTTGAATGGTGTGGAGTTGATCCCAACATCTGTTTCCAATAATCGTATCCGGGTTACCCTTCCGCTGGATGCTGCCAGTGGCGTGATTGCCGTGGTTAGCGACGAGATCTCTAACCGCCTGCCCGTTGAGGTTCGCCAGCAGACGGGAGGCAGTGTCGTCTTGCCATCGGGGTCGACCTTGGCCTTTGATCAGCTAACAGCTGAGTTTCTGGGGTCTTCAGACAGCGCTGTTGCCGCTAATGGCAGCTTCGTCCTGCCAACACGGAACCAGGGAGCAACGACTGTCCACCTGTTTGCACCTGAACAAGCAGGTAGGGAGCCGGCGATTTTCCTAAGTGGTGTCGTGCTGCCGGGGCAGGGTAGTATTGAAATCAGCCCCTATACCATGGCGGCTGGCTTGGTATATACCAGCATGGGGTTAGAGGCAACGATCCATGCTGATGACCAGCGTGCAGTGATGGACGTATTGCTAAACTCGACTCGGGCATTTGGTGATTACCTTGACGAGAAGCTAGGGCAAGATCCGTACTACCTCGAAGACTACCGCCGGGCAGACTTTACCGAAATGTTCCTGAAGGCTATCGAAACGGCTGGTAGCGCTGTAGATTCTGCGCTGTCTCAGGGGCAGATAAGCCAAAAAACAGCGGCGCTGGTGAGTGCTAAGTCAATCGTTGCTTATGCAAGCCAAGCTGCTGGCGCAGAAGTGACGCCACAGCCTTTCCAGCAAGATTTCGGAGTCAGCTTCCAAGACGCTGGTGACAGCGTCAACGGTAAAATTGATATTGAAAATGATACGATGATGTTTGCCGATTATAAGCTGCTCAATGCTTACAATGGCAAGATCATCCGGGATTATGCTAACAGCTATTTCTCCTCTGACTTGCTCGGCCCACAGAGCGGGATCTTCAGCTTCTACAATGCCAATATGAAGACGGAAGATCTCAAACACCGTTCGGCAGATCTACGATTGTACACGCCAGGTTTCAAAGGAGAGGTATGGCATATCTATAAAAATTCGCCATCATATAAATTGGCAGTACGTACTTTCATGAGTCAGGCATTTGTTCCGGTGGTCAATACTGTGGTAGGGCTGCGAATGACAGATAGCACTACCAGTAGAGTGTTGGACATCCTGTTCCAATATGGTCTAGTTGATGCCGTTGAGTCAGGCTGGAGCAAGGGCACCGTAAGTGGCTTTGCTGAAGGCGTAGAGGCTATGATCAAAAAATCAGAAGCGTCTACCTATGAAGCTATTGTCAAAGCTGTCGCGGTAAACCAGGGGCCAGCTGTTGTTAAGAAGATGGCGGTTGCATTGGGCATGAAATTGACACCTTGGGGAAGTGCGGCGACGGTGGTTTCGGTAGGTGGCACCGCGGTGGATTTGGGCAAGCTGGCGACAGATATTGCCACCACTAGTAGCTACCTCGAGTTCCGGGTGAACTTCCCGATTTCGGTCGAGGAAGTAACACCGGCAGTGATCATGGTTGATGGCGAGCCAAAAGATGTAGCCCTGAAAGGGCAGGGTTTAGACCCGGTTATTAAAGGCAGTATTTTCGGTGCGACGACCCACAAACCTTCAGTGACCTTTACTGATAGCAAGCAGGAAATCCATACCGATGACGCGCCAACTTATGAGTCGTACATCGTGGGAGCGGGATTGACAGCACCGGTGTCCCCGCTGAAAGTTCGCCTGCCTGCGGATTACCTTGATAAGGCCGAGTCACCGTTATCGGTGAAGTTATCCCACCACCGTCTAGACAGGGATCCGTTTGTTGATGACTTGGTAGAGGTTAAGCTGGATACCCAGTTCACGATTGAGCTGGTGAAGGAGCTGACACTTTCAGCACTTGATCCTTCGACCGGGGCATGGGGAGAAACGGTAACCATCTCAGGTGCCGGTTTCTCGCGGATCATTACCGATAATCGGGTATTTTTCACCGGTGATGAGGGACAGCCTGTTGCCGTGATGATCACTGGAGCGACGCCTTCGGAGCTGACAGTTGTGGTGCCAAATGGTGCTGAGACGGGTGACGTATGGGCCGAGGTTGTGAATGTCAACGGCACCCAGCAGAGCAATACGTTGCCGTTTGAGCTGGAGCAGCAGACTTACACCTTTACGTTTGGTGATAACGGTGCAGCGAATGATGACACTTATGCCTTGTATGTTAATGGCCAGCTGATCCGCACAATGGCAAGCCCCTCCCGTTCGGTCAGTGCCGATGTGCCGCTGACGCCGGGGGTGCACCAGGTTGAATTGCACGGTATCACTGCCCCTGACCGGATCGGTACTTACTACGTCTCGTTCCCGGCAGGAGTGACCTTGATCAGCGGTGATGCGATGACAGGCTCGGATCTCACGGCAGGTAAAGTGAAGCGGTATTCGGTTGAAGTTCAGCCGGTAGCGCCAGCGAAAGCAGGGACCAAATCACTGCGCAGGGCTGGAATGCCAGTGCCTATCTTATGGGATGAATAGCCCTTGCTGGTAAGTAGTGATGTGTAAAAAGAAAGGCCGATTCATCGGCCTTTCTTGTTTGCTTTGGTGAGACGTTCATGGAAAGAGTGATGAGAATTAAGAAGAAACATGTCTTTTTCTGGGGGGCAATATTGGTTTTTTCCCAGCTAATTCTATGGCTGATTGATTTTACTGTTGAATCGACAAGCTCGATTAATAGAAAAGCAATTACTGAACTGTGGTATATCCGGCCAATGATTTTAGTGTTAGGACTATTTCTCATGGCATATAGCCAGTACCCACGTAGCCGGTTGGGGAAGGTGGGGCGGTGGATTTATCGCTTTATTCTGTGGCTGATAAAGACCAAGCGCTCCGCAAAAAAGTAATCTAAGCTATGCGCAAGTTAAAGGCAGGTGGCTGCCTTTAACCTCACATTGAGACAGTTAGGCGTTTTTTAGCACAAACTCTTCAATCACTTTCGCCACACCGTCGTTGTCGTTGGTGTCGGTGACGTGGTTGGCAATCGCTTTGATATCGTCGGTGGCGTTGCCCATTGCCACACCCAGACCGGCGTATTTAATCATGTGGTGATCATTACCCGCATCACCCATGCAAATCACTTCGCTAGCGTCCAGGCCCAAATGCTCGGCAAGCATAGCAACGCCGGTGCCTTTGTTGCTGTTCGGGTTCATCAGCTCGAGGAAGAAAGGGGCACTTTGCACCACGGTGTACTGGTCGTAGAGGCTCGCAGGCAGTTGGTTGATCGCTGCTGTTAGGATTTCCGGATCCGCGACCATCATTACTTTGATCACTTCTTCGTCGTCGGCAAGCTCGGCAAAATCAAGCACTGTCGTCGGTACGCCGTTGATCACTGATTCATGATCGGTATACGGGTTGTTCTCTGGCGTGATCAAACCGCGTTCAGGGGTAAAGGCATGAATGAAAGTACCGAAATCATTGGCCAGGCTGGCGATATTCTTCGCATCTCGGCCTGTCATGATCTGCTTGCGGATCACTGTTTTGCTAGCAACACGTTGCACCAAAGATGCGTTGTAGCTAAGGACATAATCTTTTTCGCCAGTCATACCCAGTTCATCGAGGTACTTGGTCATGCCCTCCAGTGGGCGGCCGGAAGCTAGGACCACTTGCACACCGCAGTCGCGAGCAGCCTGGATAGCTTGTTTGGTTCGAGGTGAAATGGCCTTCTGCGAGTTAAGCAGTGTGCCATCCATATCAAGGGCAACCAGTTTATACATTGATTCGTCCAATCCGTGAAAAATTTCAGAGCCCGCATACTAATCAATTTTTGTGATCAACTCGACACCCTTTGATGATGTTAGTGTGACATTTCAGGACTGGCTTGATGTGTGTCAACTGAGAGTACCGTGCACTGGGTTTTGAGAAATGCAGCATTACAAATTGTTACTTGTTTGGAAATGGGAGGGAGGTATAAGTTTATGAAAATAATCATAAAATCAAAGTGTGTTCAGCTTGGTTTCTAACATGTATTAAGTGGTTGTTTTATCGGTGTATATTGGCCTTTTTGCCTACGATATGTGTGAAACTATCAAACAACTCAAAGGGATTTGTGGCTTTTCTCACTGTTTAATTCGCATGGCGAATTTAATATTTCTTCAACCCACAAGGGGGGAGTGAGAGTGGTATCCAGCCCTACCCCAATCAATCATGCTGGGTATCAGCCCCAACAATTATGATGAGTATGTCTGAGGAATAATCATGAAAAAAACGATCTTGTCTGCTTTGGTTGCAGGTTCGATGCTGTCGTCGGCAGCGTATGCCGCTGCACCAAATACCGATTTGAATTTAATGCCATATCCACATTCTGTGGAGCTGCGTGAAGGCAAGGTCGAGATTGATGGTGATTTCAAGGTTTTCATCAAAGGCTACCAGTCCGAGCGGGTGGCGTTTACCGCCAAGCGATTGCTCAAACGCCTGGAGCGCCAGACGGGTGTGCCGATGCTCAATCCATATGTCGATAGCGAAGACAAAGCGACACTGGTGATTGATATCCAGCAGGCGCCGAAAACAGCAGTTCAAACGGTTGAGGCGGACGAGTCCTATACCCTGACGGCCGACAACGGCAAGATTGTGTTGGCCTCTGAGCGCCCTTACGGCGCTATCCGAGGTATCGAGACCCTGCTTCAGTTGGTTGAAACCGACAGCACGGGCTATTTTGTGCCGGAAGTGACGATTGAAGATGCGCCGCGTTTCCCGTGGCGTGGTGTGTCCTACGATACCTCGCGTCACTTTGTTGAAATTGATGTGATTAAGCGCCAGCTCGATGCGATGGCATCAGCCAAGATGAACATTTTCCACTGGCATATCTGGGATGATCAGGCGATCCGTATTCAGTTGGACAGCTATCCGAAGCTATGGCAGATGACGTCTGACGGTGACTACTACACCAAAGATGAAATCCGTGGTGTGGTCGACTATGCCCGCAACCTCGGTATTCGGGTGATACCGGAAATTTCATTGCCGGGACACGCCTCAGCGGTGGCTCACGCCTATCCAGAGCTGATGTCTGGCGGCGAAGGACAAAGCTACCCGCACCAGCGCGAGTGGGGGGTCTTTGTCCCACTGATGGATCCGACTAACCCTGAGCTGTACACCTTCTTGGGTAAAGTGTTTGACGAGGTAGTTGAGCTCTTCCCGGATGAGTATTTCCACATTGGTGGTGATGAGCCCAATTACTCCCAGTGGACAGAAAACGAGGACATCCAGGCCTATATCAAAGAGAAAGGCCTAGACGGTAACCACGGTCTGCAATCTTACCTCAATGCCCGCGTTGAGAAGATGCTTGATGAGCGTGGTAAGAAGATGATTGGCTGGGATGAAATCTGGCATAAAGATCTGCCGACATCGATTGTGATCCAGAGTTGGCGTGGCCATGACAGTATTGGCCGTGCGGCCCAGGAAGGCTACCAGGGGATCCTATCTACGGGCTACTACCTTGATCAGCCACAGCCAACCAGCTACCACTACCGCAACGACCCGATGCCAACCGGTATCACGGTTGACGACAACCTGCATGATGGGGAAAAGTTTGCTACCTACGAGTGGGAAAAACCACGTACTAAGGGGGGCCCGCGTAAAGGCCTGATCACTATCATTGAAGACAAGGACGGTAACTTCCGCGCCTTTACCGACTATAACGGCAAGTCACGTGAAGAGGTGTACATCCTTGAGTATGTACCGGGCAAAGTGTTCCGTGGTCACTTCGACAACTTCATGTCGTACACCGAATTCAACTTGGTTTTCGCTGGCACTGAGCTGGCTGAAACGAGCTATCAGCTTATTGGTAATGTCCGCTGGCCGACCACAGGCAAGCTGATCGCAGGAACTGCAATCGAAGGCTCAGTGATCCCCGAGCCAAACGGCGGCTACCCGGCGGAGTTAACCGAGGAGCAGCAGAAACTGATCCTGGGCGGAGAAATTACCGCATGGGCTGAAAACTATGATTCACTGACGGTTGAAAACCGCCTATGGCCACGTAGCTATGCGATTGCCGAGCGTTTCTGGTCGCCTGCTGAACTGACGGACGAAGACAGCATGTACAAGCGAATGGCAGCAATCGATCACTGGTCTGAAATTTCGGTAGGCCTTCAGCACCACAACAAGGCCATGATGATGTACAAGCGCTTGGCAAACGGTAAAGATGTCCAGCCGCTGGTGGCACTGGCCGAATACACCGAGCCGGCACAATACTATGCCCGTAACTGGGAAAAGTGGATCCAAACTCCGAACCATGGCGACCTTTACAACCAGTACGAGCGCCTGAACCGCTTCGTTGATGCGCTGCCTGTCGAAAGCCATGCGGTGTATGAAATGGAAAAACTGGTTGGCGAGTATGCTGACGGCAACAATGATGCGCTGGCTGAATTGAAGGCTCACTACGCGAAGGTATTGAATGCGGCACAAGCCGCCAAACCAATCTTGGCTGCCAATGTGGCATCGGTAGATAGCGTTGTGATTGCTGAGAAGACCATAGCTGTAGCGGAAATTGGCCTGGCTGTGGTGGCCAAGCTTGAGCAGGGTGAGACACTTAGCACAACAGAGCGAAATGCATACCTAGTAACATTGAGCGATACAGCAAGAATTTATGACGAGGCGATCGTCGCAATTGTCAAACCGACGGAAAACTTGGTCGTAATGAAGAAATAGCTCCATATAGTTTTATTAATACAAAAGCTTGAGCGCACCTAATGGGTGCGCTTTTTTTATTGCAGCAACAAGTAGTAACATTTTTTCTTGGTTGATAACTCTACGCAAGTGGCAATTCAGCAAAATGAGATTGACTTTGTATGCAGTATTTACGATATTTTATTCTTCATTTTTAAGAAGTAGATGAAGAATAATAATGAGCGATACAACATCGGACGTTGTCCAAATCAAAACCTGGAAAATGCCAGATACTCTGGTACTGATCTTTTTCATTGGTCTGCTGGCGACAGCACTGACCTATGTCGTACCGGCAGGTATGTTTGAAACCCAAGCCATTTCCTATATTGCTGACGGTGCCGAGAAGACCCGTACCGTACTCGACCCAGAATCGTTTACATACGCGACGGATGAGCATGGCGAGTTGGTCTATAACAGTGTCGGGCTGTTTGCCAGCGGAGGTGGTATTGGCCTGATGAACTTCGTGTTCGAAGGGCTGGTTTCCGGCTCGAAATGGGGTTCGGCTATCGGCGTTATCATGTTTATGCTGGTGATTGGCGGCGCGTTTGGCATCGTGATGCGTACCGGTACGATTGATAATGGTATCCTGCGCCTGATTGACCGTACCAAGGGCAGTGAGTCCCTGTTTATTCCGGTGCTGTTTTCCTTATTTTCTCTTGGCGGTGCAGTATTCGGAATGGGCGAAGAGGCCGTTGCGTTCGCGATTATTATCGCCCCGCTGATGGTCAGAATTGGCTATGACGGCATTACCACCGTGATGGTTACCTACGTCGCGACCCAGATTGGCTTCGCTGCTTCATGGATGAACCCGTTTTCGGTCGCAGTCGCCCAGGGGATCGCTGGCGTGCCGGTACTATCTGGTGCTTCGGTGCGTATTGGCCTGTGGATTATGTTCACCATTATCGGTATCGCATTTACCATGTGGTACGCCAACGGGGTGAAAAAAGATCCGTCCAAGTCTTTCAGTATCAAAGGCGATATCCACTTCAAAACACAGGAGGCCTCGGTAACGGCATCGCGCTGGAACCTGGGCGATACCCTGGTCATGCTGACCGTGGTTGCCACAATGGTATGGGTGATCTGGGGGGTAGTTGCCCATGCTTGGTACATTCCTGAAATAGCCTCGCAGTTCTTTACCATGGGCTTTGTCGCGGGCTTGATTGGTGTAGCTTTCCGCCTCAACGGCATGACCGTCAATGATATGGCTGATGCGTTTAAAGACGGTGCGAGCATCATGCTAGCACCGGCGCTGTTGGTCGGTAGTGCCAAGGGGATCCTATTGATCCTAGGTGGTGGCGGTGATGCCACCGAAGCCAGTGTATTGAACTCGATCCTCAGCAGTGCGGGTAACGTAATCGGCTCACTGCCGGAAGTGATGGCTGCATGGTTGATGTACGTTTTCCAGTCGGTGTTTAACTTCTTTGTGACGTCGGGCTCGGGACAAGCGGCACTGACCATGCCTTTGATGGCCCCGCTGGCTGACTTGGCCGGTGTCACTCGTCAGGTTGCGGTACTGGCGTTCCAGCTGGGGGATGGCTTTACTAATATCATCGTGCCAACTTCGGCATCACTGATGGCAACACTGGGCGTGTGCCGCATCGACTGGGGGGACTGGGCAAAGTTCTGCTGGCGCTTCATCGCTCTGTTGTTTGTGTTGTCGAGTGTGATTGTAGTAATTGCTCACATAACAGGCTTTGCGTAAGCGCAGAAAAATCGATTAGAGTGAATGGGCAGGAAACTGCCCATTTTTTTTGCAGACTATCAATTTCATAGACATAGGGATGGATGCGTATGGCGGAAATGAAAACCCGATATACCGATGACGTTTTGCAGGGACATCAGGTGATCACCCGGTTGGATGTCGATGAGCTGCCCGTGGGCTGCCACCGGTTTTGGTTTCGTCCCCAAGAAAATGGCATCGGGCAGAGCTGGCACTTGCCGGTGGTGGTCTACCGCGGCGAGCAGGGCGGCAATGCCCCAAAAGTGATGATCACGGCAGGCGTGCATGGTGACGAGCTGAATGGCGTGGTCACGGCTCAGAAAGTTATCCAATATCTTGCCGAACAGGCCGTGGCAGGCACGGTGGTCATTGTGCCGACGGTCAATGTGTCTGGCATGTTGATGCACACCCGGGATTTCATCATGTCAGACCCTGACGCCTCGCCGACCAATCTCAACCGGATTTTCCCGGGCAACCCGGAGGGAGACGCCGCCCAGCGTTATATTGCGTCAATATGGTACGATCTGCTTGCGCACAATGCCGATATCGCGGTCGATTTGCATACCCAGACTCGCGGTGCAGCTTACCCGCTGTATGTGTTTGCGGATTATCGTATTCCCCAAACCGTAAAAATGGCCCGGCTGATGAATCCGGATTGTATTTTCGATGATCCGGGCGATGAGGGGGTGCTGGAAACGGTTTGGAACCGCAGCGGTATTCCATCGATTACCGTTGAGGTTGGTGCCGGTAAGGTCTTGCAGCCGGATATGATTGCACGCTCTGTCGATGGGGTACTCAATATCCTTAAAGCTGAAGGGGTATTGGAGGGGGAGGTTAGCCAGCCCCAGCACGAGTGCTACGAAGGCAAGCAGATCTTCACCGTGCGAGCGACACTTGGTGGCTTTGCCCTGCCGCAGGTGGAGATTGGTGAGCGGGTTGAAATCGGCCAGTTGCTAGCGGTGCAGTACGACAGTTTCGGCGATGAGATACAGCGCTACCATGCGCCGACCCGTGGTTATGTGCTGAGTGTGAATCTCGATCCGATGCGCGAGCCCGGAACCCTGCTGGTGCGTTTGATTAAGTAAATGTTCCGATGCTCCTCTGTACAATAGCAAAACGCCACTGAACGATTCGGTGGCGTTTTGCTGTCGAGTCTTAGATGGCAAAAGGTTGCAATCGCAGTTGATGGATATGGCTATGCTGAACGTTGATTATCAGAGCCTTAAATGAATCTATCAGCAGCTGCAATGAGGTTAGCAGCCGGTAACTGGCATCAACATCATCGGCACTCAGCGAGAACTGCAATATTGACTCCCGGTCTAGTCCGATCAGGTAGCGTTGCAGCTCGAACAGTAACCTATCAAGTTGATACTGGTGCTCAGTAAGCGTCGGATTGACCGTAGATTCCTCCAGAATTGCGACTAGCGATTGAGTGATTTTCGCTATCAGTGCCTCAATGGCTCGGTGTTGCGATGCAGTTTGCCAATGGCGGTAGTTATCTTCGAAAGCACGATAGAGCAGGCAGGCCTTGTACGCACCGGTGATCACTGTGCCGACTTTTGCCGGTTCCAGCTCAGGGTAAGCCTGCCAGTTAATCCTGCTGATTGCGGTTTCTGCCATAGCGACAGAGCGCAGCGGATCTTGTCTTTTCAAGACGATGCTATGGCCAGCTTGCTGGTGCTTCGGCTTGGTAAATTGCTGCAGGTCGAGTTTGAGCCCGGTCCGCAAACGCCCCAATTCACGCAAGAATACAGATTCCGGCGTACCCGAAAAGACAGTGTGGTTCACCCAGAAGATGATCAGCATGACGATACCGATCAGCATAAGCTGCAGCAAGGCGGACTGAATATCGTAGACCGGCGTCAGCTGCATCGCACCACTTGTCATCATTATCAATAGTTGGGTACCCAGCATTCTTTGCAGTGCCTGCTGGGGCCGGCAGAACACATACCAGATCCCAAACGCATTGATAAAATAAAACGCCGACAGTTGCCAGATCTCGGTCAGCATCGGCATCAGCAAAACATACTGAGCCAGGACGAACAGTGACCAACCGAACATGGAAAATGACAATGCTTTTACGCTGGCAAATGGCAGTGACAAGACGACGCAGCTGAAAATGGCCCCGAGCAGTACGATCATTGCACCACCAGGCATGGGGACATAAAGCCATAATGCGATACATACCCAGATCACCAGGCAGGCTTTCAACGCCGCTACAGCGCTATCCGGGCGAAATGCCCATCTTGCGGTGAATGAACCTGGCGCTGAGACCGCTTGGTGGGGTTGATTGTATTTGGCGTTACCTTGATGACTTTGAGCAGTCAGCTCAGACAGGGTCGCCACGAGGTCATATTGCAGCTGATCAATCTTAGTCAGCAGTGAGCCTAACATCATCGTTGCGCCATGGTGGTCATCAATACTGCCAGCTTTTTCGTTATCTAATGGCTTTGATGGGAGTAGGGCAACGTTTTGCGGTAGGCGGCTTCGACCGTCGATGACGGCTCTCCCCTCAAGCAATGCTAGGGCATCTTGCGCCCGGCTGCTGAGCCGCTCCAGCAAGGAGGCAATAACTGCACATTGCTCTGGTGCCATTTTTTCACTGGTTAGGGCGCTGGCTTCTGCCAGATGGCCGCACAGCAGTGCCCACCGGTTGAGTTGGCTGAGCAATGTTTGCCACTTTGGGTAGTCATGGGCGATATGGTAACTGTCTGCGCTGGCCGCGTAGATGAGATCTTCCAACCGGGTTAACTGCTTCAAGCTATCACTTAAGGTGAGCGCTTTGGTGAAGGTGTTGTGGTCATTGAGTTCAGCCATGGCAATCTGTAGCTGCTTTGACTGATTATCAAAGTACAGCTTTAGGGTGGCAATGACGGTACGATGGCTGGATGTTGGCCATAACAAGCTAAATACCAGCGTAAAGCAGACAATTCCCAGCACGGTCTCCTGGAGCCGTAAAACGGCCACTGAGAAGGTCTGCTCCGGTAGCAGTTTGCCCATGACGACCACCAACGAGCAGACCATCAGGCAGATAGTCCACATATAGCCATTGCGTGGATTGCCCTGCAGATAGACGCAAAGTGCAGCAAAAAGGCTGTAGCAAGCAAGGAAAGGCAATGGCTGTTGGGCAAAAAGCCCAACCAGCAGGAAAGCCGCTAATACGCCTAGCAAGGTGCCGACAAGTCGATGACGGCCTTTTTTCAGCGAATGTCCCGACGTTTCGGTTGCAGCCATGACAACCACGGCAAAGCCAGCCCAATACGGACGTTCCCAGCCCAGCCATAGCGCACTGACAATGGCCAGGGTCAGGGCTAAGGCCACCTTCAGTGGCAAGATACAGCGCTGATTGAGCATAGAAGATCCTTACAGGGCAGCGTTTGGCTGGGATTTGTTGATCATTATCGATGCCGTCGTCCCGGCGCGGAGCTGGAGAGAGGCAGGCAAGTTATCGAGTGCAATCCGGACCGGTATTCGTTGGGCCAGGCGGATCCACTGGAAGTTGGGGTTGACGTTGGGCAGAAGCGAAACCCCTGTACTGCCATCTTGGTGGGCAATGCCGTATCCGATACTTTCAACCCGGCCACTGAGTGGCTGGTCATGATAGGCCATCAGGGTGACGACAGCGTGTTCACCGATGGTGACATCCTGAATGTCTGTTTCCTTGAAGAACCCTTCAACCCAGAAGCTGTTTTTATCAACCAGGGCGACAACCGGTTGATTCGCGACCACTTGGCTTCCCATTCTCAGGGTCAGGTTGGTGATAAAGCCATCCACCGGGGCGGTGACCTTGGTGAAGCTGAGGTTTAGCTTGGCTTCATCACAAGCGGCTCGGGCGACCATGACACCCGCTTGCGCAGACTCAACCGCATTGTTGAGCTGATTGAGTGACAATTGTGAAATTGAGCCTGGCTGGCGGCGTGACAGGGAACGCCCGCGCTTTGCTTCATCTTGCGCTTTTTTGAGCAGGGCTTGCGCTTGAACCAAGCTTGCTTCTGTCTTGGCCAGGGCTGCTTGGTAGGTACGGGGGTCTATTTCAAACAACACGTCGCCGGCTTTGACTTCACTGTTATCACGAATAGGCAATGCAATGATAGGCCCTGTTACTCGAGGGGTAACCTGGATCACCTGAGCGCGAATTTGGCCATCTCGGGTCCAGGGATTTTGTAGATACTGTTGGTATTTCCAGCCTATCGCGGCGATAGCCAATAGGAGTAAGCAAAGGGTGACGCTGAAACGTTTGATCAAAATAGGCTCCGTATTCGATTAAGAAGGAAAAACAAAGGTGCCGACAACGACGGTATATATGATGGTTAGTGAAAGCTCGACCAAGGGGGGGCTGGCAACGTGGCGAAACCAGCGCAGCCGGTTTAGCAAACGAACGGTAAGGGAAGTACAAATCAACCCGATCAGGGCTGCAACCAGCAGCGGGGGAAGGTAGAGATCACCAAAAGCGATTTCATGGGGAACGGCAAACGACACTGTTTTTACTCTTGATACTAGGACGCGAGGGTGCATGTTATGGCTAATGCTGCTGGTGATAAACCTACTTAGAAGGAATACAATCGAAACTCTTGGTTTCTAATTATGGTTAAAATAGAATCTAATGATTGCTAATCATGGAGTATGCTGTTGGACCGCTTAACCAGTATTGAAATTTTTGTGCGGGCTGTGGAGCTGGGCTCATTTGCGGCCGTGGCTGAAGAGCGAGGGATCAGTGCCCAGATGGTGGGTAAGCACGTGAGAGGGTTGGAGGCGTCAATCGGTGCGAAGCTGTTGGCCAAGTCTACCCGTTTTCAGAGCCTGACTGCGGTAGGTGACCAGTATTACCGGCGCTGTCTGGTCGTCCTCGGGGAGCTGAAAGCTGCTCAGGAGGACATTTACCGTAATATGAGCGAGCCCAGTGGCAGCCTGAAGATTGCTGCCGGGGTGAATTTTGGCATTAAGGCTTTGGCACCCATGCTGGCACAGTTTCAACAGCAGTACCCTCAGCTCGATATCGATCTTACCTTGGATAATAGCCCGCCCGATATGAAGAAAGAGGGCTACGATATTATCTTTCGAGAGCAGTTGGTCGGGTACGAATACCTGGTGGCGACGAAGCTGCGCAGCTATAAGATGATTGCCTGTGCTTCTCCTGCCTATTTGCAGCGATTTGGTACGCCGACCCACCCCGACGAGCTGGAGCGGCATCAATGTTTGCTGAGTAACCTGCCGCAGGCACCGCATAAATGGCGGTTCTATGATGGCCAAAAAGTCAGCACGCCAAAGGTGAGCTCGCGATTTACTATGAATAGCGGGCAGGCCATGATGGCAGCGGCCTTGGAAGGGGCCGGTATTACGTTACAGCCCATGTTTCAGGTTAGCGATGCCCTGTCCGAAGGCGCTTTAATGCCCATTTTGCAGGACTATACACTGCCTGAGGTTGAACTTTATATGATGTACCGGCCGTCGTTGCGTAATACCGCAAGGCTGACGGCTCTGCAGGAGTTTATCCGCCAGGCGTTCGTACAGGATTCATTGCACAACGATGGAGGCCGGGGTTTTAAATAGCTGCTCAGGGATGACAGATAGCCAACCGTTACAGCGGGCATATTCAATCAGTGAAGCTCGGTTGCTCACACCGACATCGGAGAAGCGACTGATTAAATTAGCGATTTGCTTTTCGACTGCCTTGGGTGTTCTATGGATCAACTGGGCAATCTGCTTGGTCTGACGGCCGCGCAATAACCAGAACAGCACGATTTCCTGAGAAGGCGTGAGCCTCATGCATTCCGGTTTGATGGTGCTAAATGAATTGTTGGTACTGTCAAGTGCCATGATTTCGGCAAAAGAAGCCAAGTTGACCAATTCCCTTAAGTTGGTCGCGCTAAATTGGATACCCCATGGTTCACCATTGATGATGACAGGACGTTTCTCGAAAGTGTAAGCATCAAAGCCGTGTGCGTATTTATGCACATCAATGGTTACAACTGTCTTGTTTTCCAATATCGCTTGTCTATCTTGCTGTACAAAATAAGATGCAAATTGGGCTGTGTCACATGGTAGATCACTATCTGTGAGGCCTTCTATATCACAAGGTGCATTGACTAAGTCACGGTATGCTTTGTTGGCAAAGGCGAAAATGCCATCCTTAGACTTTAATCCTGCTGGATGAGGGCTGTGTTCTAGCATGTGAATCAGAACGGATAAATATGTATGTTGGTCTATCTTCACCCGCGCATTCTATCACTCCGATCAAGGAAAGGAAGTAGGATAAATCCCCCTTTTTGAGTAGATTGTCACTAGTGGCAATTACCAGCTTCTATAACCGCAGGTATCTATATGGAAGCGAACGCCGCTGTAGAGCCCGAGTCCCATTTTGTTTTCTCGCCCAACCGAGTTGTAAATACTGTTGAGAATGTTATGCAGCTCAGTTCGAGATATATTTCGGGTAGGGACCAAATCTAGTGCGCAGAAATCGAGGTGCGAACTTCTCGGTGCACCACCTGCGTGCTGGTTATATTCTTTGCTTCGGTCACCGGAGACAGGGATCAGCAAGCCGGTTTTAGGCATGACATGCTGCTGAATAAACAGCAGGGTACGAACCATGTTATCCCAGTTTTTCTTGTCAGGCAGGTTGAAAACCGTGGTGTTGCTCAACCGCCAATCGGTGCCTTGTAATAGCACTAGATGCAGAGGTATGCCTTCTTTGACACCTCTGTCGAGAAAATACTTATATCCCTCCTGAATATCGGCTTGCTTCTTGTTCATCAATACCCAGCCTCGAAAGGCTGCCAGGGTTGGTACCTTGAATCCTTGCACCTCAATGACGAGATCGCTGTAGTCAAAGTCTGTATGTACTTCATAAAGTTTCGACAGATCAACGGCTTCTGCTTTGCCATAGCACGAAAAAAACAGAGAAAGTGACAACACAATCAACTTTGTCATGTGCTTCATAACATTACCTGAAGAATATGCGTCGAAATATACGATTAAGTGTAGGTGATTTGACTGTTCGGGTTTTGGTCCTTTCTTAAGCCCATATTTGTAATTTTCTATGAAAATCTGTCTGAATTGATGAGATGTAAAAATTCTTTCTGATTAATCTGTTAAAATTATCAAGGTGAGCCCGTCGTAAAAAAGTCGTGTTTTGCTAATGCATATGATCAAAAAAATACTTTTAATTTTGTTTTTTTCTTCCATTGCCCAGGCTGGAAGCCTCGATGATAACATTGAGGATCTTGCCCGCGAGGTGTATTCCGCGGCCTCATTAGATGGGGTGATGGACTATTCGTTGCTGAAAGAAGGGGTCGAAGCGTATATGACCGAAGGTACTGGGGCTAACCCTAACCTAGTGCTCATTGACTATCGCCGTCCTTCTAACGAAAAGCGATTTTATGTCATTAATTTGGCCGATAAGAAATTGAAATACCATACTTATACCACCCATGGTATTGAAAGCGGAGGTGCCTATGCCAGACGCTTTTCAAATACGCTCAATTCCAAGCAGACCTCTGTTGGCGTGTTCAAAACGGCCGAGACGTATTACGGAAAATATGGCTATTCACTTCGCCTAGATGGGTTGTCCGCCGGCGTCAATGACAATGCCCGCCGCCGCCATATCGTGATCCACGGTGCAAAATATGCCTCCCCGGATTTTCTCGCAACCAATAACTTCATCGGTTGGAGCTGGGGGTGCCCGGCTTTACCGCCTGAGAAGAACCGTGAAATCATCGACTTGATCAAAGGGGGAAGCATAATCCTGGCAGCCAATGACGAGATGGTAGGGCAGGACTCCTCCCCATCCTTGCTGGCATCCGCGCAATTTCAGGAATCGGTGGAAGGCGAAAACCGCATGGTGATCAGGCGCTAATCAGCCTGTAGATAATCATTTTTCAGTGATGAAAAGCCGGTGATATGGTCACCGGCTTTTTTATGCTGGTAGCAACTGCGTAGTTATTCGTGACCTTTCGTATTTTATGCCTTGTTAAAGATTTCTGAATAAAGGATTCAGGACAATCAACTAGACGGTCTGACTGAAAGTCTGGATATTCTAGCCATAGGCAACAGCACAGCAGTGAAGATAAACACTGTATAAATTATATTACTAAACAGAGAGATACGAATATGGCTTTTAATCTACGCCACCGCAATTTCCTTCGCTTACTGGATTTCACCGGTAAAGAGATTGAGCATTTGATCGGCCTTGCCCAGGATCTAAAAAAGGCGAAATATACCGGTACCGAGCAACCAAGACTCAAAGGCAAAAATATTGCGCTGATCTTTGAAAAAACCTCTACCCGTACCCGCTGCGCGTTTGAGGTGGCCGCCCATGACCAAGGCGCACACGTCACCTATATTGGTGGTGGCTCGCAGATGGGCCACAAGGAAAGTGTCAAAGACACCGCCAGGGTTCTTGGACGATTCTACGACGGTATCGAGTTCAGGGGCTTTGATCAGAAGGTGGTTGAAACCCTTGGTGAGTTTGCAGGGGTACCGGTATGGAACGGCCTGACCGATCAGTGGCACCCTACCCAAATCATTGCTGACTGGATGACGATGATTGAGCACGGCAACGGTAAGCGTCTCAATGAAATGAAACTGGCCTATATGGGCGACGCCAAGAACAACATGGGGAACTCGCTGCTGGTAGGGGCTGCAAAGGTCGGTATGGAAATCCGCCTGGTTGGCCCGAAAGAGTATTGGCCAGAGCCGGAGTTAGTTGCCGAGTGCCATGAGCTGTGTGAGATCTCAGGCGGTAAGATTGTTATTACTGACGACGTCCAAGAAGGGGTGGCTGGTGTCGACTTCATCTACGGCGATGTGTGGGTATCGATGGGTGAGCCGGCGGAGATCTGGGCACAACGCGTTCACGACCTATCGCCGTATCAGGTCAACATGGACGTGATCAAGATGACCAATAACCCCGAGGTGAAGTACATGCACTGCTTGCCAGCCTTCCACAACAGCGAAACTAAGGTGGGTAAAGAAATCTCAGAGCGCTTCTATCTTGAAGGTTTGGAAGTGACAGAAGAGGTCTTCGAATCACCGTATAATATTTGTTTTGATGAGGCTGAAAACCGTATGCACGCGATAAAAGCCATCATGGTCGCGACTCTAGGCGACTAATAACAGTAAGGGAGGCGTGTTGCCTCCCTTTTTTATTAAGCAATGACTTACAGGGCCGCTTCCAGAATGGCGCGGCTGTCTTTGATGGTAATATTGCCGCGCTCGCCCAGCGCTTTCATGCCATGTTTTTCAAGGCTGGCGACCAGGGTATCGATATCGGCAGTGCCGAGCTCAACATCGCTCAAGCTTGTCGGTACTTCCATCTGCTTGAAGAAAGCAATGGTCTTTGCAATTGCTTGGTCGATACGTTCGTCACTTGAACCTTCATTGATACCAAATACGCGCTCTGCATACTGCAGCAACTTCCCTTCCTTGTCAGCTCGGCGCTCTTTCATTACCGCAGGTAGAACAATACTTAGGGTGCGTGCGTGATCGATACCGTAGTTGCCGGTTAGCTCATGGCCGATCATGTGGGTGGTCCAGTCTTGTGGGACACCGACACCAATCAAACCGTTGAGTGCCTGGGTCGCCGTCCACATGATGTTGGCTCGAACATCGAGGTCATCAGGAGTCGCGAGGGCTTTGGGTCCCTCTTCGATAAGGTTCAGCAGCAGGCCTTCTGCAAAGCGGTCCTGAACCTTGGCGTTGGCCGGGAAGGTCAGGTACTGCTCCATCACGTGAACATAGGCATCCACAACCCCGTTGGCTACCTGGCGAGGGGACAGGCTCAGCGTGGTCGTAGGGTCCAGTACCGCGAACAATGGCTGCACTTTGGGGGACATGAACGCCAGTTTGTCTTTGCCGCGAGAAACGACCGAGCCCATGTTGCTCTCTGAGCCAGTTGCCGGCAGTGTCAGCACACACGCCAGTGGCAGGGCACTTTCTACCGGGTGCTGCTGAGCCAGAATATTCCATGGGTCTTCGCCCTGGTAAGCGGCTGCCGCAGCAATGAATTTCGTGCCGTCGATCACCGAACCGCCACCGACGGCAAGCAAGAAATCAAACCCTTCGGCTTTGATTTTTTCTACTGCTTTCATCAGCGTGTCGTACTGAGGGTTAGGCTCTACACCGGCAAACTCACCCCAGTTATGTTCGCTCAGGGCTGCCTCTACTTGCTCATATACACCGTTTTTCTTGATAGAACCGCCGCCGTAAATCACCAAGACTTTTTTATCTTGTGGAATATCGCTGGCAATGGCTGCGATCTGGCCTTCGCCAAAATGAATACGGGTAGGGTTCTGGTAAGTGAACTTGTCCATGAAGTATCTCCAGTGTGTGTCGTATTATGTCGTTAGGGAATACGCACAGTCTATGCTAATGCTTCTCAAACTGGCGTGCTCAAAACTGTTTAATGCTTGCCTAAAACTACTTTTTTATCAGGGGCGGAAAGGTAACCATTGTGGGAGTAGCCAAGATTGCCATGTTTCTTGCCAACTGGTTTTTTTGTCAAAGCTGTGGTTTGATCTAACGGTTCAGGTGCACAGAGCACGTAATTGGCGAGGTGAGGGTAATGGATTCTGTTGCAGGTTCTGTCTCTAAAAGGTGTCTAGAAAGAGGCGAAGAGCTGTGTGATTACTATGGCTTAGGAGCAGACTCAGGCATTGTCGAGCTGGAGGTTCCAGGGATCAGGCTGTTTAGGATCAACCAGTATCACAAGATGACACCACAAATGTACCAGCAGGGAGTAGTCGTCATCTTGCAGGGCAATAAAATTGGTCACTTGAATGATTACCGCTTTGAGTATGACACTGACCATTGCCTGATTGTGGCAACGCCATATCCTATTGCCTGCGAAACTTTTGCCTCGCCCGAAGCGCCGTTAATCGGTTTGGATATTGATTTTGATCTCACCATTATTCAAGAGCTTGTCGATGCACTCGAGCAGCACCAGCATAGCGAAATGCCAAAAGCTCAGGATAATGGCCGCGGTGTAGCGGTGACGAAAATCACCCCTGAAATTCGAGATTGCCTGTGTCGCCTTTTGGGGTGCCTGAAAGATCCGCTAGATGCCCGCGTGCTGGGCCAACAGTTATTGCGTGAGTTCTATTACCAATTGCTTAAAAGTGAGCAGGGGTATTTGCTGGCGCAATATTGTAAGCAAGATAGTGCGTTGTCACGGGTGAGCCGGGTGATCTCCCATGTCCAGTCACATTACGATCAGAAGTTGGCGATTAACGAGTTGGCAGACATGGCCGGGATGAGTGTCTCGGCCTTTCATCGCGCTTTCAAGCAGGTCGTTACCGATCCTCCGTTGCAATACATAAAGAAAATACGGCTCAACAAGGCAAAAACCCTAATGTCGCAAGAGGGTATGCCAGCCAATGTTGCTGCCTTGAGAGTAGGGTATGAGAGCCCAACCCAGTTCAGTCGCGAGTTTAAGCGCTATTTTGGCGTACCGCCAAGTCAGGCTTCTCATATCGGACTGTCTTGAAAAAGTTAAGTGTTTTCTTGCTTCCAGAAACAAATAATTACAAATAAAACAGTGTTTTCTATTTTCAGGTTGGGTTCAGTTTTATTGTGTACAGTGTTCATTATCCAAACGGCAGAGAGAACAGCTGCCGCGATATAACATTTAATTCAAGGAAATCACTCATGAAAAAGTATGCAGTAGTATCAACCCTTCTTCTTTCTACTTTTGCGGCTGCTCCTGTATTGGCTAACACAACAGATTGGTTTGTCGGTGGTGGTGTCGGTTATCAAAATGATGCGGTTAAGCAAGACTTTGGTAATTCGCAACTGACATCATCCAAGAATGCTGAAGGTATGACTTACCAGCTGCGTGGTGGTGTGGTAATTAACGATCAACACCGTGTGATGGGTACTTACAGCTACTTCAGTGATGATGTAAATGGCTTGCTGGGCGAGCGCAAGCAGACTCAAAACATGTTCTTGGCCTCGTATGATTATCTGATCCCTGTTCACCAAAATATTAATCTTTTTGCCGGTGTGTCTGCTGGTTTTGCGGATAATGAATTCAAAAACAAGGCTACCGGCTTTACGGCTGACTCTACAGACTTTGTTTGGGGTGGTCAGGTCGGTGCACAATATAAGATCAATAATAACTGGTCGACTGACTTAACTTACCGTCTACTTGATCAAGACTATGACAAGCTAGGTAATGAAGTTGACTACACTCAACAAGTTGTCTGGTCTGTAGATTACAAATTTTAATTTAAGCTGAACGAATAGCAAAAGGAGGGCAAATAGCTCTCCTTTTTTATTTTCAATAACTATTTCTTCCATATTCAGCTTTTGTTTTACTTTCTCAGTAAATTCATTTAAATACATGTTGTTATATTTTGTATCCTTATGTTTTTTAGTGATTATTAATCAAAAAGTAATTATTGATGAATATTTATCTTAATTTTTTAAGGGCTTTTATTGAGTGTTTACATTATTTGTTCAGCCTTGATTAAGGCAAAAAACAATGTTTTATATTTTAAGTTTACGTTCAGCAAATAGCAGTATATTAATTAGCGAACAGACAAATTATATAAGACTTATCCGGCACATTAGAAAATAGCGCATTAATGAAGCTAGGAAGTCCAAGGAGACAAACATGAAAAAGATCACAGCAATCTCGACGTTGGCATTGGCAGTTATGGCAGCATCTCCAGCATTCGCCGCTGATACTCAGTGGTTCGTGGGTGGCGGTGTGGGTTACCAGGAAGATAACGTAAAAGGTGCCAATGCCCAAAACGGTGAAGATGCAACTTACCAGCTACGTGGTGGTGCCATCATGAACGATCATCACCGTGTTATGGGTACGTACAGCTACATGGACAAGTCATCACAGAATATGTTCTTGGCATCATACGACTACCTTATGCCAGTTCACCAGAAGGTGAACCTATTTGCCGGTGTGTCTGCTGGTGTGTCTGACAGCAAGATCAGCGGTAGCAGCTCAACAGATTTCGTCTGGGGTGGCCAAGTGGGTGCAATGTTTGAAATCAATGACAACTGGTCGACCGACTTGACTTACCGCTACCTAGACCAGGATTACAGCAAGAACGACACCAAGATCGACTACTCTCAGCAAGTCGTCTGGTCGGTTGACTACCGCTTCTAATTGCGTGAGCGATAGCGCCTCCGTTTGAGTATGACAAAGGGGAAAGCGAGAGCTTTCCCCTTTGTGTATTGTTATGCCAGGCAAGCGGTAAGGATGCTGGGTTATAAATTCACTATCTTGTTGATATAGATGCTGCTATAACTAATTGTATTAGAGTGTATAAGTCAGGATTCAAGGATGAAACTTAAGGCTGTGGGGTTAATGTTGGGCTGTATCTTGGTTACGCCTGTATGCGCCGCCCAACTTGAAGGCGGTACCTGGTTGTGCCAACGCCCAGATACGCCGGATAACATGAGGGAGACCACCTCATATCAATTTATGCCAGACGGTACTATCCATTCCGAAGAGTGGTTAAGACGTTCAGAGAACAATCAAGTCCAGCTTGAGTTTAAGTTGGCTGTCGACTATAGCTTTTTCCACAACGGGCTGGATTATGTGTTGAAGCCGATTCATCTGTCTCGGGATCTTATGGTTGATATCAACAACGTTAATCCGTTTGATAGCGATGCACGGCGTGACTTGCTCGGCTATCGTATTTTTTTCCAACCCCAGTTTGAGAGTGATAATCGGGCCGACTTTATCATGCGCCATCATATCACTCCCGATCAGCGCTTTACTCTTAATTGCTCCCGCCGAACTTAGGTTGTCACCATTCTTTCAATACCCAGGTGCCATGGGGTCTTGGGTATAAGTCTGCCCGTTGTTTGCTACAGCCTTCTGCTGCGGCTTCTCTCCATCAGTTTTTCTTTATACTGGGTCGGTGTTTGTCCCCGCTGGCGTTGGAAGGCCTTGCTAAAACTTTGGACATTGTTATAGCCGAGCTCTCTTGCGATGTCCTTGATGCTTAAATCAGCTTGCATATATTTGATGGCTTGATTGCACAGAACATAGCTAGTGATAGTGCTGAAGCTCCAGCCAAACTGGTGGAGACGGCGCTGGAGTTGCTGTCTGGACAAGTTGAACCGCTGTGCAACAAAGTCTAAGCTAGGATACCCATAGAAACGCGAGTAGTTGATCATCTCATACATCATTTTGGCTGCGTCATGGGGCTGTGGCATATTGAGGAACTCATCGAGCTCAAGGTTAGTCAGCATCATCGGACGAGTAACTTCAAATGGGAAGGTATTGCCGTGCTCCAAGATAGAGATATCTAACCATACCCGGGTTGATGGTGCATTCCAGCGGATATCGGCACCGAAAAACGTTTCTAACTCGCCGTTACCGCAAGGTGGACCGCTTAGCTCGACGGTTAACGGGTGATAACTCTCTCCCATAAAGTAGCGTAAGGTATTGGTGAACATCGCCGCTATGCGCAAACTGTCCTGAAACCGCCCTCGCCCGGAAGAGAAGTGGTTGTCATAGGTCCATTTGATGATCTTGCCCGATAATTCACCGTGAAAGCTCGCGCCAGACTGCAGGCAAGAAGTACCGTAATTGATCCGGCGAAAGGAGAGGGCAAGCTCCGGGGTTGAGAGAAACCATTCGCCAAGATGATCCATATTACTGAAATTGAGGTCTCTCGCCATTCGACTGAGGTAAGCCTGATCACCAAGCACCGCTTCTAGTTCTGCCATTTTTTGGTTGAGATCGGAAAATGGTACCAAGGTCATGGGCTCATTGAGCAATTTAAGCGGTACGCCCAAATCGTCGGGTGTTATCCCGTAATGCTTGTCAAGGGCACGAATAAACGGTTTGAAGAAAATAGAGCGAACAAAGGCTGCTTGGAATTGTGATTCAGGCAATGGCATCGGTACAGCCTTATATCTAAATGGATTGATTGTATTAAATGAAGCTACCTGTTGATTCAATATATCCAATGTTGTGATGCCTGTCACTATTTCTTACATAATCACACCCATAAAAACAAACTGAAAAAAAAAGCAAATCTCTTTCACAGCTTTGATATGTGACTGGGCACCTGCTTATTGATTATGCGTAAGTGAATTGGGGAACTGTAATGAGTCTCGTCAGCATGCCTTTTGTCGACAGCGGAGTCGATACTGCGCTTCACGTTGTTGCCGCTGTGGTTCTATTTGGATCCATAGCTGCAGCCGTGTATGGATTTTGGCGTATCCATGAATTGCCGATACAAAAAGCACACAAGAATGAACATCATCAGTTGGGGCTGATAACAGCGCTGACTTGGATTGGATTTATCTGGCACTGGGTATGGGTTGTCGCGGTCATTATTGCCTTTGTCGATGGCGAGCAAGCGCTTCGCCATATTCGCGATATCTGGAAAGAAAAAGATACCCAACAACCCTCAGGGCCGACTCCTGCGGTCTGTAAGTCTTCAGCGTCTGAGTCTGTGAACATGGCTAACGAGGAGGTTGAGAATGCTTGAGGGTTTAGCGGTATGGGCACTCTTTATCTATCTCCTGCGTCTCGTGGGGATGCCCTGGAATAAATTTACCAAAGCATTTTCCTATCTTGGTGGTGCAGGCTGGTTGGTATTTGTCTGGATTGGATTGATCACTTTTGCGCCGATGGATATGTCTGGCGGCTCGGTTGTTCAGTCACCGCATATTCAGCTGCGCCCGGGGTCGACCAAAATCAAAGGACATGTGGACGAGATTTTGGTTCGTCCCAACGAGAAGGTGAAGAAAGGGCAGTTGGTTTACACCCTGGATGACGAGCAATACCAGATTGCCCTCAATAAAGCCCAGACTCAGTTGGATTCGGCCAACGTCGCGCTGTCCATTTCGCAAGAAGATGTGCTCATCGCAGAGCAAAACCACTACGCGGCTCTTAAAGATATCGAGATCGCTTCCAATGAAATTGAAGCTGCCAGGGAAGATTTGGAATGGAAAGAAACGACGCTACGTCGCTACCAGAAACAGAACAAGGCCGTTAAGCACACTATTACCGAGACTCAGATGGATGAGCAGCAAACTGCGGTGGATGTTGCAAGGACCAAACTTGTGACGCTGCAATCTCAGCTCGATAAAGCCAAGGTGTCGGCACATCGTGCCAAGCTGGACTTCGAGAAAGCGGGGCTGTCTGTCGAAAGCCGCAAAGTGGATGTGGCCAACAAACTGGAAGATGTTGCCCAGGCGCAGTGGAATTTGGATAACACTCGGGTGTATGCACCTGCGGATGGCTACCTGACTAACTTTATTATGCGCGAAGGCCAGTATGTCGGTGTGATGCCGCGGATCCAGATGTATACCGACGAAAAGTATGTCTTGATGCGGGTAAACCACCAGGCGATCCGAAATGTGAAGGTCGGGCAGCAAGCGGAGTTTGCTTCTCCGGTCTATCCGGGCAAGGTGTTCAGTGCTGAGGTTGAGGGCATTATTGAAGCGACTGGCGAGGCCCAGGGGAGCTTGCTGGCAAGAGATGACAATGTTCGCCAGATGACAGGGAAAAATGCGCTGAATAAACACCATTTTGTCCGCTTGAAGCTGACAGAGCCTGGCGACTATGACATTCCGGTTGGCTCGGTTGGCCTAGCGTGGATAAGTGCAGAAAAGCCGATTGACTTCTTGGCTTTCTTAGATGTTATTCGCGGCATTATCATCCGCATGAAATCCCAGATTTACTTCATCTGGTCGATGTAACACAAGCTTTAACGGCGACATAACAAATACAAATGAGCTAAATACCGATTACCGCTCTGGGATAACAAGGTTCTCCGAAGCTGAGTTATCCCACTTTTTACTACGTTAATGCTGACCGTAGTGGCTGCAATTCTGCTAGGCTAAGGAATTGCAGCCTTTTTTTTGTCTGGTATATAATCGGGACGATACATGGAGTGTTGATCATGTCTTTTCTGTCCCTGGATACCAATATCCAATACCTTGCGTTATCCCGCATCAAGCTGTCCTGCTACCTGCTTATTCAGAGCGTGTTTTTTACTTTGTTCTCTCCTGCTGCCCTTGCGACGGTTTTACTTCACGATATTGATTTTGGCGACTCGGTCAGTCATGTCCGCTCGCTACCTCAGGGCTTTGATTGCTCAGCCTTATATCAGGGTAATGACGCCGAAAGTATCGAGCAGGAAGGCGATGCGTTTTGTTTTGATGAGACCTATTTGTTCAATGCCGAAGGTGGCTTGCTGACCGCCTTCATCGCTGACGGGGCCGTCAACCGGATGGAATATACCCTTGATATGTCATTGGCCAATTACAACGCGGTACTTGCAGGCTTGCGCCGCCAGCACTATGTCTTTGCCAAAGTAACCGTCGGTGATAAGACGTTGGATGTGCTAGCAGGTTTCAAGGAGGTGGATCAGCAGAAGCTTGATGACCAGCTATTCACCCTGGTCAATCAGGCGGATTTCTCCGCTGCCCGAACGTTTATTCTGGTTGATAACCGCAGTTTTCAGCGAGCCCTCAAAACAGGTATCAGCAGTGTTGACGGTTGGTTAGCGAACAAGGCGTTGCAGAAAGACTTTGCACGCCTAACCATGATACATATTACATTCAATACCGGCGGGATCGTGCTGCAGGCGACTAGGCCGTTTGCCGGCGGGAATGGCTCCGGGAGGGGGCAATGAGGCCGGCTAATCTTTGCGGAGTTTCTTGACCGTAGAGATTGGGGTGGGAAAGCGGTTTACCACCCAGTAGGTCGAGATGATAAAGGTGGTTATGGTGGCCATTTGGATAAACAGGGTGGCTTCTATCGACAATATGCCGCTGATCATGGCGGCATAGGCAACCAGAAAGGAAAACTCACTGGCTTGGCTGAGTCTAGCGCTCAGTTCATGTTGCATTGTGGGTTTTTCCCGAGCGAGCTTCAATGCAAAGGCGAACCCCCAGTATTTGATAGCCACCAGCAATGCGCCAAATGCCAGGCCAAAGAAGGTATAGATATTCCAGTCGCTGAAATTCATCCTTGCGCCAATAGCAAAGAAGAACAAGATCAGGAAGAACTCACGCAGCGGCTTTAAATGGACAGAAATCGCTTGGGATACCCGGCTGGTCGCAATCGAAATCCCGGCAATGAACGCTCCGCTTTCATAAGATAAACCCACCTGGTGGCTTAGTTCAGCCCAGAAGAAGCACCACGCGAGGGTTGCCAGGAAGCTGTATTCCTGTATCACGTCGAACCTTCTGAAAAGGGGAAAGATAATATAGCGCACGCCAATGAATGCCAACGTACAGATCGCGACGAACTTCCCCAGCATCAATAAAAAGCCGACCAACATGGCGTTGCCACTATTCATATTGAGAAAGATAATCACACTGATCGCGATGATGTCCTGGACCAGCAAGATGCTGGTGATCACCTCACCCATCCGCTGATGATGCAACGTCGTTGTTGGTATTAACTTCAAGCCAATGACCGTACTGGAAAACATCAATGCTGCTGCGCAGATCACTGCATCGAGCAGCGACAGTTGAATTGCCAAGCAGAACAAAAGGGTGATGGTAAAGAAGAAAGCGCAGGTACCGAGCGTAATGATCGCACTCTCTTTGAACAGGTTAAGTAGCTTGTTGGGCTGCAGGTTGAGGCCGATGAGGAATAGCAGCAAGATGACGCCAATATTGCCAATTTGGGTGATGTGCTCGGGGTGAGGGACTAGGTTGAAGCCGTGGGGGCCGATAATAACACCGGCTGCAATGTAGGCCAGGATAATGGGTTGGCTGGCATATAAAAAAAGCGTACCGAGGATAGCTGCGCTGATAATAATCGCACATAGTTCAAAGATTATCGGTGCTAGATCAATCGGCATACCGGTTCGACCCCATGAGAAAATCCCTACAACATGGTGTCACATAAGTTTGGCCTAAGTTGTTATGTTGCGCCTAAGCGTTTAGTTGCATTTAGTGCGGTGGATTGCAGTTGTTGATGGAAATGTGTGCGTTGACTTACTTGATTTATGGTACGTCGTTCTGTATTGTTGGTTGGGTAATGGTTCTAAGCAATATGGATGTTGCTTGATTAGGCTTAATTTGCAGCGGGCTGGTGCCCGCTTTTTTTTTCATTTCTCGTTAGCTATATGGTTCAAGAAATTAACGGCCTGGCAATTAGCGCCGTTTGGTCTGTATTTCGACAATGCCACGCTTGGTCATTCCTGCCAGATCTGTTTTTTTATTGCCGACACTTTTGTACTTGAAGGTAATTTGTCTCAGGTTACGGGCCTGGTGACGGGGGACTGAGATGGCGCGGCTGGTTTTTCCTTTCAAGAGAATGCCTAGGTCGTCGGTGACTATTTGACTGCCGTCCCGAAAGTGTAAAGTGATAGATTCCATATTAATAATGCCTTGCTTGGACTTGAGGCGCACCTGGCGAATATCGCGATTATGCCGGTTGATATTTACCCGGTCGGTATCCTCTCGGTAGGTAACACGGCGCTCGGCTAAATGCTCCCAGTCTTTGGCGAAGGCCGGTTGGCTGAAAGTAAGAATCAGGGTAAATAAAAGTAATAAACTTCTCATTGAAAACACCTTAGTGCATGCATGTAAATTAATGATTTTATTGGGTAATATACAACTTGCATTCACTCTATATATGTTGGTGCGAATTGAACAGGCAGCCCTGTCAGAGTTTGGTTAAACCGTACCTGGCCGTATTAAAAATCATCTAATTTCGCTTTGTTGGGGGCCGTTTTGTATTCAACCTCATCGCACTGTTAAAAACAGTGCGACTTTTATCTGTAGGGGTTGTTCATAGAGGTGTGTACAGTGATTGTTGTATGGATAATTGTGTCTTGTTTCATCAAAAATCAATCGAGGAGAAAGTGCCGAAGAACTTGAATAACCCTTCTAATTCTTCAAAGTTATCATCTCCTTCCGTTTGCTTCTGTACCAGAAACAGCAGTAACTCGATAAACAAGAACCCGATAGTGCGGCTGTGGAAAATTGAGTCAACATCACTGGGCAAGACATACTGCATGTTGCTGTATTTACCATACGGGTTGGACTGGGTGTTAGTGATCACAGTGACATGGGCCTGTTTACTGTTGAAGAACCGAGTGATATCGATAACCACAGGGTTGAACCGATAGTACGAAAAGGCGACTAAAACATCTTGCTGTTTAACCCCGAGAAGAGCTTTGGGTAATTCGCCCCTATCAAGTGGCAGCAATACGACTTCAGCGCGACTGTATTTCAATAGGGTTGAGAAATGAATAGCCAATGCTCGTGATGAAGCCGGGCCAACGACATAGATGGTTCTATTTTTATCCGCAATTAATGCGGCTAGGAGCTCAAGCTCCCTGACGTTGAGCTCATGGGAGAATTGCTCGATAAGCTTGCTGACGTTGCCAACGTAGCGCTGGACTTCATCTTTCGTATCTATCGGCAAAGTTGTTGCTTTGGATTTACTGGCTTTGCTGGCTTTGCTGGCTTTGCTGGCATCGATGGGGGAGACAATCGTATTTAAACCGGGATCTTTTTTGAGTGCTCTTTTGAAGGCAGCGTAGCCGGTGAAACCAAGCTTGTTCAAGTATCGGCCTATGGTCGCCTTGCTTATTTTGGCTTTTTGAGCGAGGTCGATGATGCCGTAGTAAGTCAGCTCTTCAAAATGAGTGACAATATAATTGTGAAGGTTGGTTTCTGATTCTGTAAAAGGCTTCAACTGCTCAGCGAGCTGCTTATATGTTTTCAGATCAAGGTTGTCTTTCATACTGTCATGACAAATAAAGTTCGATGGGAAATCACATTTCACATCGTTTCTCATCGCAATGCAAAGGCGGTGTCCTCATCGATAAACCTTTATATGTTTGTGTGATCTGGATTACAGTTTCACCGCTTTCTTCAGTGCGCTCACGGCAGGGATCAAGCTGGAAGCTCCTTGCGAGTCGAGCAAGGGGATGGCTATCAACATTAAAACGGGAAGATTATTAATCTTCTCACACTTTGGGCTGAGAATATTCACTTCCCATGTCGCTTTTATACCTGTCACGCCAAGATGACCTGAATGAATAATATCGAAAAAGGTTATGTCTATGGTTGCTCTACTCGCACTGCCCATTGTTTTTGGTGCAGGTTATTTGATAGTGAAGAAATACAACACTCAGGCTGTGCTGTTTGGCTCGGGTATCTTGATGATGATTATTGGCGCTGTTGCTGGCGGCTCTGAATTTTTGCCCAAAGGGGTCAATAGCTCTGGCGCCACAGTCGTGGACTTCTTCTTGGTGATCCAATCAATTAGCTCATCCACATTGGCCAAGTTGGGGTTGATCATCATGGCTGTTGGCGGCTTTTCCAAGTATATGGGCCATATCGGTGCGGCCAATGCGTTGGTGAAAGTTACTACCAAGCCGCTTTCGGCGATCAACAACCCGTATGTGATTCTGGCGCTGACCTACATCCTGGGGCAGTTCCTCAATGTGTTCATACCGAGTGCGGTTGGTTTGGCTATGTTGCTGCTTGTTGCCTTGTATCCGGTATTGGTAGGTATTGGCTGTACACCGGCATCGGTTGCCGCCGTGCTGGCGACGACCGCTTGTCTTGACTTGGGGCCAGCTTCCGGTGCATCGAACAAGGCGGCAGAAGTGATTGGCATTGATGCGGCTTCGTATTTTATTCAGCACCAGCTCTTTGTGGGAATCTGTACGGCTGTGGTTATCGCCGTGCTGCATTTTGTGTGTCAGAAATGGTTTGACAAGCGTGATGCAAAAAAAGGCGTTAACTACGAGCTTAATACCAAGGAAGATACCGCGCGCGAAGCTCCGCTGTGGTTTGCTATTCTTCCAGCCTTGCCTTTAGTTTTGCTGCTGACGTTCAGTAAGTTCGCGATCACCGCAATTAAAATCGATGTGGTGACCGCCATGTTTATTAGCTTGGCCGTCGCTATGCTGTGCGATTATATCTATTCGAAAGACGGTAGAGCCGTCGCTTCCTCTCTCAAGGTGTACCTTCAGGGGATGGGGGATGTGTTTGCAGGGGTGGTATCGCTGATTATTGCGGCACAGACTTTTGTGGTAGGTTTAAAGGCTATTGGGTTTATTTCCGGCCTGCTGGGTTTAGCGGCACACCTTGGCTTTGGGTACACTATGATGGTGAGTATGCTGGTTGCCATAATCGGTATTACCGCACTTCTGTCAGGCTCAGGCAATGCGGCCTTCTTCAGCTTTTCGAACTTGGCACCGGATGTCGCCACTCAAGTTGGTGTCTCTACTGCCGCTTTGGCACTGCCAATGCAGCTATCAGCGGGTATTTTCCGTTCCTTCTCGCCTGTTGCCGGTGTCGTTATTGCCTGCGCTGGAGTGGCTGGTATCCCACCAACGGAGTTGGTCAAGCGTACCGCAATTCCAATGATGGGGGGATTGCTGACCGTTCTTCTCATTACATTTATTGGCGCTTAGGATGAAGTATATGCCCGGTTCAAATGTCTCTGTTTTTGACTCAACCCTTTATTCCCCGCTTTTTACCCAAAAGGATATGAAGCGGATATGGTCTGACGATAACCTTATCCAAACTTGGCTAACTTTCGAGAGCAGTATTGCCAGGGTTCAGGCTGAACTTGGGCTCATTCCGCAGCAGGCTGTCACCTCGATAGAGCAGGTTTGTGTTACCGGCAATATCGACTGGGTTCGGTTGGCGCAGGATACCCAGTCGGTCGGCATGGCAATCAAACCTTTGGTTGATCAGCTCACAGAGCAAGGTGATGATTACGTTAAAAAGTACCTGCACTGGGGCTGTACAACCCAGGACTTGCTGGATACCAGCTTGGCAATGCGGGTAAAGCAAACGCTGGACTTGGTTCGTACCCAGCTAGTTAGTTTGGGCGATCAGCTTGAAGGCATGGCCCTTACCCACAAGCAAACCGTGATGGTGGCGAGGACCAATGCGATGGACGCCTTGCCAACCACCTGGGGGCTGCAGGTAAGCAGTTATTTGCAGGAAGTGACCCGGCACATTGTTCGTCTTGATGAGCTATACCCGCGTGCAATCACCGGCATGTACGGCGGGGCGGTGGGTAACCTATCGTCGATTGGTCCGCAGGGGCTGGCGGTGCGAAGTGGATTGTTTTCTGCTCTTGGTCTGACTGAGCCTAGAGGGCTGGCTAATGCCAGTTTGGATAATATTGCCGAGCTGATCCAGTTCTTTGCATTGGTGCACGGCACCCTGTGCCGGATCGCCAACGATACCGAAACCATGGGGCGGGCCTCGATTGCGGAGGTTCGAGAAGGCGAGGCTGGCGGTGGCTCAAGCACCATGCCGCACAAAGCCAACCCGCGAGCCGCCAATATGATCCAAACCCTATCGCGTATGGGCTGGATGTACGCTGGCAGTGCGCCAAACCTGATGGATCAGCATGATGTCCGTTCTGCCTCGATGCGGGTGCTGAACTGGAGTTTGGTGCCGGAGTCGTCATTGGCGGTCTCCACTGCACTGGAACGGGCCCTGCGGTTGGTAGCGAACCTTGTCGTCAACAAGCAGCGGATGCGTGACAACTTCGAAGCCTCCCGCAACTTTATCATGTCGGAAGCGGTGATGATGAAAGTGGCCGATAAAGCCGGCCGAGGCGAAGGCTATCGCAGGGTACAAGCCGCCATTGCGAAGGCACCCGCAGAGGGAAGTCTGGCAGAGGTACTGAAACAAGACGCGGCGGTTTGTGCCATGCTATCACCGCAAGAAATTGATGAGGCCTGCAAGCCGCAACATTACCTCGGTTGCAATGAGGCGCTTATCGACGAGACGATTGCACAATATCGTCAGGTAGTGGGTTAAGTTAGTCTATTAGTATTGCTAAGGAGCTTGTGCCTTCATGCAGGCTCCTCGCCTTGATTAAGCTCCTCAACTTTCATTTCACATTACGTGACTTGCATCACGCCCATTGATTTTTAGAGTTATTACTCTAAAATTGATATATCTAGCCACTGATACAGGCATATAGGTATTTCACAATGAGATTAACGCCAGCTGCGGTGCTTACCTGCTGGGCGATGATGGCGGTACCGGCAGCAGCCAGTGCCAATGACACCATTGATAATGACCCACATCTTTCATCTTTTGCTGTGGCAACGCCAGCAAAGGCCCAGCAACCTGTCAGCTTTCTTGAGGCTTGGCAGGCTGTCGTCAGCCAAAATGATGGCCTTGCTGCCGAGCGAGCCAATATTGAGCGAACCCGAAGCATGCAAGATGCCGCGCGGGATTTGTACTTACCCTCCATCAGCGCAACGGCGAAATACACCCGGCTCGACAAGCCGGTCGAAATTAAGCCTTCTGATCTAATCGAGAGCATGCCTATCGGCGATGTTGTTTCCGGCTTGCCAATTTTCGATCAGCTGTTTACGTCACAGCTGACCAAGCGTGAGGTTTTCACCAGCTCAATCCGTGCGGTATGGCCCATTTTTACCGGCGGCCGGATCACCGCGGCGCAGGATATTGCCAAAGGGCAAACGGAAGAAGCCACCCAGTTACTTGCGATGAAACAGCAGGCAACCTTTGAGGATCTCTCCAAGTTCTATTTCGGGGTGGCTTTGACCCAGCAAGTACTGGATACCCGTATCGAGGTAGAAAATGGTCTCAAGCAGCATTACGAGCGTGCCAAGAAGCTGGAGCAGCAAGGCCAGATAGCCAAAGTTGAACGCCTGCAGGCACAAGCGTCTTATGACAAGGCGCGGGTAGAGCGCCAGAAAGCGCAACGGGATATGGAAATTGCCCAAGTTGCCTTGACCAAATTGATCAAAGCCGAAGCTCCCGCGGTGCCGTCCTCTTCGTTGTTTGTCAACGAGTCGCTGCCTCCTATGTCGTCGTTTTTGAATAAGACGCTGGCTGGCTATCCCGGTCTGCAAATCCTCGATGCCAAGAAAAAGCAGGCCCAAGGCTTGATGGCGGCCGAGAAGGGCAAGTATTACCCAGAAGTCTACCTGTACGGTAATTACAACCTCCACGAGGACGATACGCTGGCAGCGAAAACGGCGCCGGACTGGGCGATTGGCGTTGGGGTCAATATTCCGCTGATTGATAGCTCGGGACGGTCAGGCAAGGTAAAAGCCGCGCACAGCGCGGTCACCCAGGTGAATTACCTCCGTGCGCAGGCGGAGCAGGATCTTACGGTACTGGTCGAGAAAACCTACCGGGAGGCGATGCAGTCACTGGAAGAATATAACGGGTTGGTGTCGAGCTTGGCTCTTGCCAAAGAAAACGTGAGCCTTAGAGAGAAAGCATTCAGCCAAGGCCTGTCGACATCGCTGGATGTTGTTGACGCAGAGCTGTATTTGGCAAGTGTGAAAACCCAGCGTACCGCAGCGGCTTACCAATATGTTATCTCTTTGGCCCGCTTGCTGGCGGTCAGTAGTGAAATCAACAGTTTTAATCAATATCAGCAATATCAGGGGTTAGAGGTTCAGTCATGAGAAACGGCAAATCACGCGCGACGTTGATCGCCACTGTAGTAACAGGTACCGCAGTGGTTGGCTGGCTAGGTTATCAGTTTTGGCTGGCCCATCAGCCGGCCCCTATCCGTATGCAGGGGCAAATCGAAGCCCAGCATTACAATATTTCATCCAAGGTGCCGGGACGTATCGAGCAAGTGCTGGTGCGCAAAGGCGATAAGGTTGCGAAAGGAGATTTGATCTTCACGCTCTCGAGCCCGGAAATTGATGCCAAACTCGAGCAGGCCCGTGCCGGTGAACAGGCGGCCGATGCAATGTCCCAACAGGCAGAGCACGGAGCACGATCCCAGGAAATCGCTGCAGCGCGGGACCAATGGCAAAAAGCCAAAGCGGCGGCCAGTTTGATGGCGAAAACCTACCGTCGAGTTGATAACCTCTTCAACGAGGGGGTGATGGCAGAGCAGAAGCGCGATGAAGCCTATACCCAGTGGCAAGCCGCCCGCTACACCGAGCAAGCGGCCTACCAGATGTACACTATGGCCAAAGAAGGTGCGCGGGTAGAAACAAAACGCGCGGCGGCCGAAAAGGCCAGGATGGCGGCTGGTGCGGTGGCGGAAGTAGAAGCCTACGCGGCAGATACCCAGATCTCTAGCTGGTTCGACGGCGAAGTGAGCCAAGTGTTGCTGCACGAAGGCGAGCTGGCCCCACAAGGGTTCCCGGTGGTGAGCGTTGTGGATATGGATGACGCCTGGGCGGTATTCAATGTTCGTGAAGACAATTTGAAGTACTTCCAGCAAGGCAGTGAGTTTGCGGCAACCGTGCCGGCTCTTGGTGACAAGGCCTATACCTTCAAGGTGACACATGTTGCGGTGATGGGGGATTTTGCCACCTGGCGTACAACGGATGCCGCTCAGGGGTTTGATATGCGCACGTTCGAAGTGGAAGCGCGCCCTGTTGAGCCGGTGGCTGGGCTGCGTGTCGGCATGAGTGTGATTGCAAGCAAATGAACAGACAACTCGCCCGTGAATGGCGGCTGATCCGGGAAGAGCGCTGGCTGCTGTCGCTGACAACATGGCTGCCCCTGGCGCTGTTCGCAGTCATTTGGGGCATATTCTCTGCGGGCATTGCCAGAGATTTGCCTATTGGCGTGGTTGATTTGGACCACAGCCAACTGTCGCGCCAGCTGGTGCGCTACTATGATGCTAACCCGACCTTGGCCGTGTCCAATGCCTATGCCTCCGTTGCGGAAGGCAGCCATGCCTTGAGGGGAGGGGACATTTACGCCCTGGTGGTGATCCCTGCGAACTTGGAGCAGGATACCAAACTGGGTAAATCACCAACGGCAACGGTGTTTTATAACAGCCAGTTCGTGCTTATTGGCAAGTTGGTGAACTCGGCAGTCACCCAGGCACATGGAACCCTCAACGCGCAAATTGACACCTTGAGGAATATGGTCGCGGGTAGCCGAGTGCCCCAGCAGGCATTGGGCCAAGCCGTCCCTGTTCGAAGCCAGATCACGCCGCTGTACAATGCCAACAGCCACTACGGCCAATTCCTGGTTTCGGCAACTATCCCGGCGATTTGGCAAATTGCAATAGTGATCACCACCATTATTGCCTTGTCGGCCGAGCAGCGCAGAAGTGGCCTCAACAGGTGGTTGGAGACCAAACCCCAGCGCCACTTAATCGCCAAACTGATGCCTTATACCTTGTTGTTTTTTATCCAAGGCAGCATTTTTCTCGCCACTATGTATGGTGTGCTGGATTGGCCGATGCATGGTCAGTGGTGGATTTTATCGCTGGCACAGTTGTTGATGATCTTGGCTTGCCAGGGTGTTGCGTGCCTGTTCTACTTGTTTACCCTCGACGCAACCAAAGCAATGAGCTTGGCGGCTGGCTTTACCGCACCGGCCTTTGCTTTTGTCGGTGTCACCTTTCCGGCTACGGACATGCCGAGTTTTGCCCTGGTCTGGCGGGCAATGCTACCCGTTACCCATTATCTCGATGTCCAGTTGCATCAGGTAAACCATGGTGTGGGCATCGCTTGGGCTGTGCCGCAGATACTGAGCTTAACGGCATTTTTGCTTACTTGGCTGCTGGCGGCTTGGCGGGTAGGCCAATTGAGTAAGAGACAAGAGGGGGGCGTATGAGTTGGCGTTCATTGTTTAAGTTTGAGCTCAAGGCCATTTTCTCTAACCCCTCGATTTTATTCACGGTGTTTGGCGGGGTGTTGATTTACTCGTTTCTCTATCCGCTACCCTATATCCACCAGTTGCCGCGGCAGCAGCAAATCGTGGTGGTCAACTTGGATCAGTCTGAATTAGGGCGCAAACTCGAGCGGATGGTCGATGCGACTCCCCAGGTTATGATTACTGCACGGGCGGAGTCAATTGATGCCGCCAAGGCAATGGTCAATCAGGGCAAAGTACAAGGGGTGCTGGTGATCCCGAAAGATTTCCAGCGGGATGTGTTACTTGGCAAAAGCCCGACCCTGGCCTACGGCGGTGATGCCGCTTATTTTCTGGTGTACGGCACTATTGCAGAAGGGCTCGCGACAGTCGCAGGGACCCTTGGTGCAGAGGTGAAAGTTGCCAGAATGGTGATGACTGGCAGTGACATGGCATTGGCCGCCGAGCGTTACACGGCGGTTAAGCTCAATGCCCAGCCAGTATTTAACCCGACGATGGGCTACGTGAATTACGTCGTGCCGGCGGTCTTTGTGTTGATCCTTCACCAAACGTTACTGATCGCTGTAGGGTTACTGGGCGGAGGCCAGAATGAGTACCTGCGCGCAGGGAAAATTGGCTACTGGGTGCATTACCCCGCAAGGCGGGTGGTTTTGGTCAGGGGGATCGTGTTTAGCCTGATCTACCTGCCATTGGTTATGTATTACTTTGGGTTTAGCTTCAGCTATTACCATATCAGCCGGTTGGCATCGATAACGGATCTGGCTTTGCTAACCCTGCCATTTTTGCTTGCGGTGATCTTCCTGGGCATGATTTTGGGGCAATTGATCCCCCGGCGCGAGTTGGCAACGGTGGTCGTATTGCTAAGCTCATTACCGCTAGTGTTTTCGACTGGCTTTATTTGGCCGGTTGAAATGATCCCTGCGCCTATCTCATTGCTGGCCCAACTGGCTCCATCTACCCCGGCGATCAATGCTTTTCTGCGGATAAACCAAATGGGAGCCGATTTTAATCAAGTCTTGCCCTTATGGGGACAGCTTTGGGGGCAGGCTGTGGTCTACGGAGTTATTGCCGCCAGACTGATGCTAAAAGTTAAGCGAGAAAATAAGCTTCCGGTAGCCAGATAAGGTGAAGAGTGATACTGAGCGTCAGTATCACTCTTCTTCTTTGGCCCTTAATATAAGGTTCAATATAACCGTTAAGGTGTTGGTGGTATTTCGATGTTATTCGACTTTCACCAAAATACTTGAGTCTGTGTGAGAAACCGACTGACCATAAATATCTAACAATGTGGTCTGAGAATAGGTCATCTTGTCATCTTCAATTTGAATACTCATGGTAAAGTCGGTCGTAGTTGCATTTTTTGCCATGTAGTCTGATTCTGCGATACCACGTTCTGAGGCAACCAAGGTCATTTGATTACCGGCTGCTCCTTCTGCCGTGACACAGGTATTTCTTGGTACACAAAATGAGTTATAGACTTTCTGGTTGGCTTTATCATAGATAAAGTAACCGCGCTGATCATGGAATTTGGAATCGTCGGCCTTACGGAAGACTTCCTGTTTGTAATATAGCGCAACGAGGTACTGGTCACTGGCATTGGTTGCATCTGCGGCGACTTCAAAGGTGATGGTTTCGTAGAAGGGCGTTACCGCTGGTGAGCCTGCTGCAACATCTAACTCCTTTTGCGCCGGGGCAATATCAACACCACCGGCTTCGGCGGAAATCCAAGTCCCTACCAGTTGGGCGAGCGGGCCAAAGTCCATACCATCAATAATTGTGCTTTCAATATCGTTGGCAATTGCCGGGAGGGAAAGTGCTGCCGATACACCAAGAGCAATAATTGTGTTTTTCATATTGAGCTTCCTTTTTAGGTGAATTAATTTTTATGGCGGTTACTTTATAT
The DNA here is from genome assembly GCF_029223585.1 of Photobacterium sp. DA100. Taxonomy (NCBI): domain Bacteria; kingdom Pseudomonadati; phylum Pseudomonadota; class Gammaproteobacteria; order Vibrionales; family Vibrionaceae; genus Photobacterium; species Photobacterium sp. DA100. The sequence continues at coordinate 321,631 of NZ_CP119424.1, forward strand.
GAATTAATCTTGGTTGATTATTGATCTGCGATAATTATTGTTTGTGTAAATTTTATTTGTTTTCATATTTTTAATGTTTGTTATTTGGATTAATTGATTGTTACATCGCGAAATAGATTGAATCGTTTATTATCATCTACTGATTGAAATATAGGCGGCAGGGATGGATTTAAAAGTAAATAATAGCTTGCCCTGGGGAAGCCATATGGTTTTTATTAGAAGCCATTTAAAATAAAATGGCTTCTTTATGGTGTCAGAACAACTTAAGTACGGCTAGTTGAGTAGAAAAGGAAAAAATTGAAATATTTTTGCTAGAAAGTACACGGTTTATGCTGTTCGACTCAGAAGAAAAATCAACCTCAACCGTGCAAGTGCCGAACTCTGATTGCAAACTGTCAAGGGTCGTGTCAAAAAGGGTGCTGATCTTCTTGTTGTAATCGCCAGTTAATACCCCTTCACCATTGCGAGAATGGATATTCCGTACTACTGCTGTCATATCGTCAATATTGTATTGGCAAGTTAGGCTTTCTAGGAGGTACTCGTAGGTATGGTCGGCGTTCTTATGGAGTGAGATGGAAATATCATCACCGTTAACAGTCCCAGATACACCAAAAGCTTGAGGTAGGGAGTCTAAGCTGCCTTGGGCGACAATCGTACCATTTCGAGTGTATTGGAATTCATAACTGCTGGCATTGATGGGCAGTGTGAAATGATATTGGGTACCCATATCGATAGAGAAATATTCACTGAGCGTGACAGCTTGGCCATCAGCAAATATCGCAATACTATCGCTTTGATCAACACGCAGCCCTGTCTGATGATCGGCGTAATTGTAAATCTTGGTGGTTGCACTAACCGAGTTGTCGCGGCTGTCAACAATGATGTTGGTATTGAAATTCAACTTGCTCGTGTTATGACCGCTACTTGAAGATATATCTTGGGACGTTGCCGGGAGGGTGACGATACTGCCAGTATTTTCTGAGTTGTTATTATTGTTTGAGCCTTTGCTTTCTCCACTTCCGCCACCGCCACAAGCTGTAATGAGTAATGTCGTTAAGGTAATGGCGATACTTTTTGATAAATAATTCATCTTAATTCCTTCTTCGATGTTTTTGAATTATCAATTTTAACAGCTGGTTGATGGCAGTTAGCTGCTTGTGTCGTATCATGTGTCAGATTTTATGAAGTGCTTCTAAAATGCACGGATTGGGATAATTTATGGTGACTGCCAGCGCATATTATTTTTTATCCGGCTGGTCAGTTTGGGATGGATTTGACCGATTTTGCAAGGGCGGAAACGCAGCAGGCGGTAATTGTGTTGAAGGAAAAGAAAAGGGGAACGTTGTATTTCCCCCTCTATGTTCTGTCCTGCTATAGGAGAGAGTTATTCAGCCGGTGATGGAGCTTGATACGCCTTGGTTCCCCATAGCGGCACGGTAGAAAGACTGTGCTTGAAGCTGCCCTCTGTTTCTTTGGTGGTATATGACACATACAGAAGGGTCTGATTCTCGGCATCATAAATACGCCTTACTTTCATGGTCTTGAAGAAAATGCTTTTGGATTTTTTGAAGACCACTTCACCCGATTTGGACTTGTCTATTTGTGCGATCATCTCTGGGGTAATGTCACCCGTCTGGCGACAAGAAATAGAGCTGTCACTTGGATCGGCAAGGCTCAAATTGGCCTCAATCGATGCAATATGGCAGGTAACACCTGTTACCACGTCATCTTTTAGGTGCCCGATTTTGATATCCTTCATGGTGAACATACCCAGGCTGACGTCACCGACTTCATCATCAGAGCAACCGCTCAGCGCCGTGGTTACGGCAATCAGCCCCGCAAGCAGTAGTTTTGATTTCATTGTTTTTTCTCCATCTTTTTTCACCATGATAGCAGCAACTTGGCGCTCATTTCTAATCCCTATCTTGCTGCCAACGCCTACCTATGCTTCTTCGTTTTCCTTGATATGGCTCAACTGCCATAATTTTTCTGCTTTAGTGCCGATGAGCCAGAAACTCAGTGCCAAAAGCGCGAAAAATACGGTTTTGTGCATCGCATCCCAGAAGTATTCAAAGTAGCGCGTATAGAGATTAATCAGCAAGAAGATGATCCCAAAGCTGCGGGTCAGCTTGTCGGCATGCTTGATGCCGTGATAGAGCAAGCCCAGGCATACTAGGCCGGATAGCAGGGCCCAAGGCAAGAACGAGACCTGAGAAACCTTCGACCACGTTGCAGCATTGGTATGGTTGCCGACCAGTGACACCAGCCAGAGTGCAAACATCAAATAAAACAGTCCGATGAATCGGGTAGGCTCTTGCAAATAGGCAAATTTATGGGGAGGTGTAGTTGAACTACCCTGGTTTGCTGAAATGGTTGCCCCGGCCATTTTTTGACGTCCGAACCACCAGGCCGTAGCCAGTACCAGCAAACCAATCACGACAAGGCGCCATGCCATATTAAGCCCCAAAAAGTAAGCAGAAGGCTCGGCAAAGTAGCTCGTTTGCTCTAATCCCCAAGCGGCGAAGCTGAGGAGGGCAAAAATCCAAACCAACATGCTGGAGAGGCGAAAACCAATCACGCCGTAGATAAGTGTCAGGGCCAATAAAAAGAAAGCAACATGGGTTTCGGTAAACCATGCGGTTTCCCGCAGGAACCCAACGGATACTGCAGTCCACAATACGCCAAAGAAATACATGGCTTCATTGCTGAAGTATTTTTCTGGATAGCGACGACGGCGTTTTACCCCAAAGGTGAACGATCCCGCGGCCAATACCGCACTGATGACCGACAGGACGCTGGCTGGCGTATCTATCAGGGTTGCCAGCAATGCCATCAGATAGTCGTCTGCCAACAGTACACCTATAGAGATAACAAAGCAGGTGATGGCGATCCAGAATGAGTAGACGGCTAGCAGTTTCCAGTCAAAGCCAACGACCACATAGCTGTTGCGCAGTGACTTGGCGGTATCAGCATTGATCCGCTCGTCTTTCTCCCATTGGGTGATTGCCTCATTGAGGGTTTTGGCTTGTCGCTTGTTTATTTTCATAACTAGACGTAACTCGGTCATCTAAAACGACGCGCAGCCAGAGAGGCTGCGCGAGGGGTAGCATTAAAGTGGGTTGGCACTTACTGGCCGTCTTCGTCAGCTACTTTTTCAGGTGTGAAAGTTAGAATATGCTGCTCTGAGGTCAGGGTAAGAGTATCGTTCTCCAAAGCAGCATTATTCCACTCTTGAAGCGATTGCGTCATGATGGCCTCGATTGTAGCCTGATCATCTTGAATGCAGGCCATTTTGGTCGAGCCCATGCCGGTCAGGCGAATTCTATTTGCATCAGCCAGTTCAATTTGGCCAAAGAATCGATTGCATCCGCCGAAACCTGATACCTTGAGATCTGCATCGATGGCCATTCCCGGCACCGTGCGAGGTTCTGTAATGGTGATATCTTTGCCATCGACTTTTGTTAATACCCAGCTTTGTTGAAGGTTCTGGGCCGAAAAACCCGTTTCTAACTTAGCGTCACAACCCGTGAGAAGAAAGAATAGGGGTGCCAAAATCAGTAGCCACTTGTTCATATACATTACCTCAAAGGTTTGCCTTACTTGGGCTTACAATCAACCAAATTGTTGAAAAGTTGTTTTGAATAATAGTAGCACTGCCAACCAGTTACCTAGAACTATCAATAGTGGCCCCGGCCAAAAAAGTTGACTTCGCCTTGCTTGTAGTGGAAGCCACTGTCTTTGTCTACTTCAAACTGCATCAGTGCTCGTTGTGCATCGCAATAGCTGCCGTGCAATGCAAATGCCTCACGACTAGTATCAATTGCTCTCTCTGCTAGCCGCCGAACTTCGGGTGTTGCTTGGCTATCGCTGAACAGTATCTGCTGCTGGCTGAGTAAGGTTTCCATCTTTCTCATACAGATCCGTTCATTGTCGGGCAGCACGTTGCTTGCTGTTGCAAACAGGGGGACGAGAGCAGATATAATACAAAACAATACTCTTACTACAGTCATTTCAGTATGCCAAATTTGGTTCGAGTGAATTATAATACACTGTTCATTAAAAACAAGCTAACAATTAAGTTCATGTTTTTATTGTTCATTTTTCCAATGAATGAATCTTGATGACTTATCGGTGGTGTGGATGTTTAGCGAGGTGGTAGCTTCTCTAAACATTGACGACATAGGCAAGTGCCCGGCGGGAGCCCAGAGGTATCCCGCTTGGCTAGCTCGAAGCACCAGCAGGTGTCTTTGCCGGCACTGATCTCACAGTAAGCCGGTTTGCCGCATTGGCTGCAGGTGTGTGTGGACTGCTGTCCTTGGATCTCATCAATTTTTTGCTGTTGCTCAGAATCACTCATGGCGGGCCACGCGGCTAGTTCAGGCATCGTTCGGTGGCATCCGCTACAGATGCCGTCATTGTTTTTACATTTTGCTACGCAAGGGGTTTTCACGGCTGATATGACTTTAATGTTGGCTAGATGTGCACAACATAACATATACCCAAGTGACTTCAAGTTGCAAAAGGGGACGATTGAACGGGGCTATATCACCCCGTTTGTCAATGGTACCTTCTTTCGCAGGGCTGGATGCGTCAATTTTAGCTAGAGGAAAAGTCGCGCTCTTAATCCTAACACGAGAGTGTTGTCCTCACTGGATGCCGCTGGCTTATTGATGTATTGGATATCTGGTGTAATTTGCAAATGCTTACCTACCTGCATGTTGTAATATAGCTCTGCGGTGAATTGTTCATCGCCGCCAAAAGCAACACCATTTGTTTCTGCCCAGTTCACGGCTAACCCAAGGGTGTTTTCAGGCTTACCAAGCCCAAAGTAGCCAACTCCCATGCTGATAGATTTATCATACATTGCAACATCACCATCGGAAAATCCGCCTCTGATAAATGGCATTATATTATCGGTTGCAAACCAGCTTGCGGAGAAGTTGACCCCTTTCCCGCCTTCACCGGTTGCATTGCTATGCCGTGTATCCTTTCCGAAATCCCAAACTGTGATATGAACATTATCGGTATAGATTCGGTCTTGTGAAACAGCCCACCCTAGTTCGAGCGTCGAAAAGTATGCGCCGTCGTTGAATGCAGTATTGAAGCCATCAAAAATGTCTTCTGACTTGCCATTTGCATCGGCGATGGAGCCAACGATATAAACGTTATCCGTAACCATGTGGCCTGCTGATAATGCCAATACACCTTCGTCTGGAATCCCCATAGCCCCAGAACCGGTAGAGAATGCAAGGTTGTTAAAGCCGTCGACAGGGTTTGCCAAGGCATAAGCATCAACGAAATCAGTAACGTCTTGCCAGCCAAGCTTGACAGAGGTCCTACCGCCGTTAAACCTTTGCCTCCAATGCAGGTTAGAGACCAGAAACCCGACATCCGTATAGATAGATCCAATCGAGCCAACATAACCGATCCCTTCGGGGCCGCCAGTCACATCATCTGCAAAAGCAATATCAGCAACCGGCGTGTCAGTATAGCGGTGGCGATGGCCAACCTTAAAAATAAGCCCGCCATTAGTACTAAATGGATTCCATTCACCGTATAGCTGCACTACGCCAGATGCTCGATTCACATTATTGCCGTTTGCGCCATGAGGCGATATTACGCCAAGCGCAATGTACTCAAGGCCAAAGTTAGCAGAGCTTTCCTCCAGCCTGTTCTCAACTGCGCCAGGCCCACCAAAATCCCCGCCCAAAGACGGGGTGATGGCAAACAGCGACGATGATAACAGGCATATTTTTGTTAAATGGGTGTTCACTTGTGGTGCTCTTGTCATCTAATTAAAATTCGCAAGATTTTACAACTCTCTAAATTCTCGGAATTATCATTTCGTGACAGTTGGGCACTATAGTATTAATGCTCAAAGCTAACTCATCGGTTATCCATGAACATATGTTCACTACCTCATGTCGATCGGTGACGCCAAATCGTCATTTCCGACAGGCTATGCTGGAACTTGCGTTTGGTTTCCCGGATCACGAAGGGTATTTCCTTCACGGCGACAAGCTCGAAGTGGGGAATGAGGGTTTCGGTTAGCCCGTCAAGGGTGGTGAAGTTCTCGCCGTTAACTTTGATGCCGCCGAGCCAATTGGCCTTGTCGGTATACTCTTCGAGCCAGGTGTATGGCGAGGCGATGACGAGATAGCCGCCAGGGTTTAGCCGCTGGTGGATGGCACTGAGAAACTGTTTGGGATTACTCAGACGGTCAATGAGGTTCGATGCGTAGATTAAGTCGTACTGGCCGAACTGCGGCTTGAGGTTGCAGGCATCTCCTTGGACAAAATTGATTTTGTTGGCGATATCCTGGTAACCAAGCTCGGCCAGAGTCACACATTTGAACTCGACCAAATCACCTTCTGTTCTGATGGTGTAGCGCTTTTCCCCTTGCTCGGTGAGCGAGTAGGCTTGCTGAATAAAGCGTGCTGAAAAATCAATACCGTCGACGTGGTCAAAAGTCTTGGCAAGCTCGAAGGATGCTCGTCCGACCGAGCAACCAATGTCTAGTGCGCGATGGTGCCGGGTGAGTTGAATCTCCCGTAAGCAGGCTTGCACGCCATGAATGCAGAAGTTTGGTACTGCAAAGTACTCAGGGCCATAGTGAAATTCCAAGTATTGTGAAATCAGCTCGTCGGTTTCATAGATATTCAAGCTGGCCATTGTCTCAGGAGCCTGGTGGGATTCGACATACCGGAATCCAGCATGTTGGTAGAAATGGCGACGGAATGCATACCTTGAGGCTTTGATGGATTCATTGCCGGTAGAGATCCAGGAGCCGCCCTTGATCAGGTTATGCTTGCCATCAAACGTGGGGGTAGAAAAATCATCATAAAGCGGATGCACTTGGAACCCCTGGAAGCCGTCGATGCTGGTTTCAGTCCATTGCCATACGTTACCTATGATGTCGCAAAACCCTTCATGTTCGAACCGGTCGACAGGGCAGGAAGAGGCGTAATAGCCCAGCTCGATATTGCCCGGGGCCTCATCCCAATGCGGTGAATCTGCGTCGATGTTCTGCCGCAGTAGATACCACTCAGCCTCTGTTAACAGCCGGATAGGGCACTGGCTTTGCTCCGCTTTCCAGTTACAAAATGCCTTGGCTTCTAGTTGGTTGACCTCGACAGGCCAGTTTAGGGGCAAAGGTATTTCTTCCGTGAGGTTGCGCTGTAACCATTGACCATCTTTTTTACGCCAGAAGCGTGGCATGGTTGCTTGGGTAAAGGCAAGCCATGCCTTGCCTTCATCATTCCAATAGCGCGGGTGGCGGTAGCCATCGGCTTTTACAAAGGCGAGAAACTCTTGGTTGGATACCAGATATTTCGAGGCCTTAAAGTCAGATACCTGGTAGGTTTGGCTGCCGTATTCGTTATCCCAGCCGTAGGTGTTTTCCTCATCGGTTTTGCCAAGGGAGATATGGCCGCCGGCCACACTCAGCAAGCGATTGTCGGGGGCGGCATTGGTATCGGTACAAGCTGGCCAGAAAGGGGAAGGCGTGACATCGGCAAGGGGCAACTGGCGAATGATCACCGACGAGGTTTCAAGGTGGATGCGTTCGTGTTCGATTCCCATCAGGATGATCCAGGCTGGATCCCCCTCGCTGATCGGCAGTGATAACGGAAGCTCATCTATGACGGTATTGACTAGGCTTTTCACATCATCCCGGTATTTTTTGACATCGGCTACGCTAGGCCACTGATAGTGGGTCTCGTCCAGATCGTCCCATGACATTTCGTCCACACCGATGGCAAACATGGATTCAAAATGCGGATTGACTCTTTGCTCTATGAATTTTCCCAGCTTGAGCTTGTTGATGTAGAAGGTGGCCGTATGGCCAAAATAGAAGATCAACGGATGGCGGAGGGGCTCAGCTTTGACAAAATAAGCCTGGTCATTGTTAATCACACTAAAAAGAGATTCATAGAGGTCCCAGGTGTGATTAAAGGCCAGTTTTAGCTCTTGGCGCTTTTGTTCGATGCCATGGCCAGTCAGAGGAACGGTACGAGTCGCATACATTGGAACCTTATCCATTGAATCGCTTTCCTTTTAGTTTGTTTCGACAACTTGAATTTTAAAGATAGACAATGAAATCCGCGGCCATCAAATTAAAATGTGGCTATATAAACAGTTGTCACAAGGAGAAATATTGGTTTTATTTTGCCGACATAAAAGTGCAAATATTTTTGCCATAATTACTGGGTGATAACTTTAGCTGGTGAAGTGGAACAATGAATGAGACAAATTTCATTTAATAAATGGCTGGTGCCAACGTGGACGCTTGTTGCGGTGGGGCTATTGTTTAATATTGTCTCGGCGCTGCTGACCAATTTCTATATCGATGATATAAACCGTCAGACAAATGAGATTGCCCAGCTCCAACAAAACAATGAAAAGCTGATCCAGTTGACTTGGCAGCAGGTAGAAACCGTTGAGCGCAAGCGAGAGCACCTACTGGAGGTTTTGAATGCTGCTGTAATTATGGGTACCTCTGTCCCCGATGAGATATCGGCACACCTTGCAAATGATATTGCCTATTGGTTACCGGACACCCCCATAGTCCTTGATATTCAGGGGGTACCCGCTCTGATGGCGGCGCTAGATGCTGTTCAGGCGGAACAGAGAGAGAAAATCAATGAGTTGTACCTGTCTAATCAAGCACTGATTGGTGAAAACGCGAAAAAGATCAAGGCGGTTTCCCGACTGAGAAATTTGGCGCTGTTTCTCCAGGTGCTAGGCTTAGCGCTGGTCTTGGCTCGGGATCTAAATTGGAGCAATCATCGTTAACGGTAGCGCTATAGCCTGAATTTTGCGCTGTCGATCACAAAAGTAAAAGCCCTCTTAAGAGGGCTTTTGCACAACAGGTTGCCATCGGCTATTTGTTAGTAGAGTGGAATGCGAATCGAGAAGATTGTTTACCACCCTCTGTAGTTGCTTTGTATTTGATGGAGCGAGAGTTTTCTAGAGTCAATGGAATGAAAACTCGGCCATTTTCATCAGTTTTGTAGCTTTGGCGTTGTTGAGGTACGTTGGCAACAGAAACGGTCGCATTGGCTGCGGGCTGACCATTTTCAGTTACTGTAACCCATGCACCGTTGTGGGTATCTGCCACACGGATATCAGCAAAGGCTGAAGAAGACATTACAATCACAGCGGTTGCAGTTAGTACTTTCAAGCTAGACATAATCTTCACCTCGTTATCTATGGCTTTGGCCATATTGTTGTTTGTGTACTTGTAATCACTCTAAGTTCACGTTCAACCTATAAGACCCGCCTTCAAATCGTATCTTTCATCAGATTTATTGTTTTTTTTATTACTACTTTAAATTCATTGCGTTAACAGTTAACCTTTTTTTTCCTTGAGCATTAAATGTAGCTTGTTGCAAAAGTAAATTTGTTTCTCTTATGCGAACAAGCCTATTAACCTCATTTTCAGTATAGCTAGTGGATTCCATAAAAAGGCACAAATTTTGTGGTGACTTAAGCTATTTCAATGATATTAAAAGAAAAAATAAATAAATTTTACACATTTGTAGGCTGGCGCCATGCCAGGCTTGTTTTGTATACTGTCTGGGAAGTGAATTGGATCAGCCAAATAATTTAAATATAAAATAAACTCAAATTCGCTGAATTTTATAAAGAAAACACTTACTGTGTTTATCCCACGAAAGAACAGAAACTCTGCTGGCATGTACCTCTAGTCACCTGAAAAAAAACATTGTCTTACATTGGTTTATGTGTTGTCTTAGAAGCTGGTGTTCAGCGCAAAAGGAGTATGCCTATGCCAATATCTATTAGGCATGTTGAGAAGGAAGATATCCCTGCCATTCGTGATTTATTCGCAGGGCGCAATGCTTACAGCGGTACATTGCAGTTGCCTCATCCATCTCTTGAGTTATGGGAGCGGCGCCTAGAGAACCTACCTTCAAATGTGTATAGCCTGCTTGCTGAAATGGATAGCAGGGTTGTCGGGCAAGCGGGGATGGTGGTTGAACAAAACCCTCGCAGGCGCCACGTTGCAAGCTTTGGTATGGCGGTACATGACGATCACCAGGGCAAAGGGGTTGGTAGTGCACTGCTATCGGAGCTGATTGAATTGGCTGAGAACTGGATAGGGATCACCCGTATCGAGCTTACGGTGTATACAGACAATGCTCGCGCAATCGCGCTCTATGAGAAGCTTGGTTTTGTCATCGAAGGGACAGCGAGAAACTATGCCTTGCGTAATGGTGAATATGTTGATGTTTACCATATGGCAAGGCTGCGCGAGTGACAGGTCGCTGGGGTGCCAGCAATTAGCTAACAGGGAGTGCTTGGGGAGATTGAATTTCGTAGTACTCCATATTTTCGGTGATCATGTTTACCCTGACGGCATCGTTTTTGGTCATGACATGCTTCATGCCGATTTTTTGCATGACTTTTCCTGGATTGGTTTCGCGGCTGAAATGCTGACCATAGATAGTCTCAAGTTTTAATCGTTTGAAGCCAAATTCGACAATGCGTTCTGCCGCTTCGGTACAGAAGCCCTGCCCCCAGTAGGGGACACCAATCCAATAGCCAAGCTGAGCTTTATCATTTTGAATGTTGTGAAGGCCGATACAGCCAATTAATTGTTGGGACGACTTTAGGGTAATGGCATAGATGGCGGACTGACCTTGATGCCAGCCTGCGAGGTGCTTTCCTATCCATTGGCCGGCGACACCATCGGTGTATGGGTGGGGAATGTTAAGCGTACCGTTGGCTATCTGCGCTTCGCCTGCGAGTGCTTGTACCCGCTTGGCATCAGACAACTGTAGTGGGCGTAAGAGCAACCGCTTGGTCGTTAATAATGGTTGATGTGGCATAGTAATCCTCTTTGGTGGCTACTGAATGCTATTAGTAAAGCCCTTATAGGCCTTTGTGAATAGCGACTGGATCAAATTAGAGGATAAATATGAAACAATTAGAGCATTAGTGTGATAATTCAGTGATTTGGAAGGATAATGTTATGGCTGCCAGTGCTCTTCACTGTAAGACGCTAAATTATCTAAGGCTTTTTTTAACTGTTTTTCAAACAGGTATTTCATAATCCAACCCGTTCCTCTCACTTTTGGGGTGAACTTGACTCGGTAGTGGATCATGCTGTCATGGGCATTCAGAGAGTTGAACTTGATCCAGCCTCCATGTTCATCCACTGGGGCGCCTTGGATGATTTTGTAATGAAGGTGCTCATTTTCTTTGTAATCAATAACTTGCTCTTGAACGGTAAATAAGCCGTTTGATACTTCTCTGATTGCACCGATGCCGTTGCATTCCGGCTTGCCCTTTTTTATTAGGCTGTATTGACCATCAAAGAAGCGGCCCAGTTTGTCGTGGTCAGTAAGTAGCTGAAATAGAACTTTCTTTGGTACTTTTGCGGTTTTTTCTAAGGTTATAGTGTGCATGCCCATGGTAACCTCCCCGCGCGGACTATTATGCCATTCTATTGGTTGTTATGGTTTTGTCAATATTATGTTTTTGTTGTGTTGGTGGTGTGGTTTTGCTATTGACTAGTGCATGAATTTCTTTATTTTGAAACCATACGCTTGGGGGATATCTATTGACAGAATTATATTTTAGCTAGTTAAATCAATATCCTATAATCGTTTATTTTGAACGCTATGTAAGTATTGTCGAAAATAGATGACGTCTATCACAAAAAAAATGCCAAAGAGTATTGCAAAAGCCTTGGTAGCCTCTTATATTGGAATCTGTTGATTGCAATACAGAGGTAGAAATTCCATACAGGGCTCCTTAAACCGTTAATTAAGGTCAAGTCAATCTCCTCTAGCTATATCACAGTTCTTTAATTCCTCGGTTATTCCAATGTTGGCATAAGATGTGCTTTTACATTCATGTGTATCTTATCCGTTGGATTGCGATGAGGTTTGACGTTTTACTTTTACTGAATTGTCATAAGGATGTCACAGGCTGTAGTTTAAAGTAAAACGGTTAGGATGAGTAAGAACGGTATTATTAAAGAGAAATATCAACCTTACTCGTTTAGGAAAATGAGAGGTGTATTATGTCAAACAGAAACCGTCGACAGTGGTTCTACCATCAGTCACAAACAAATAACCTGAAATCAAAATCTAAGTAATTTCATTGTTGCGCAAACGCGCTAATGCTATGATTTAAAATCAGTTATTTCGAAGAAAAGCCAGAAGCACCAGTGATCCAGTGTTTCTGGCATATATTTTCTATAGGCTCCAACCTTATTCCCGCTATATTTTATTATTTACCGCCTCACGCAAACGTTTCCCTTGTTGCTCATATGCTACGTTTTCTCGAAGTTATTTTCTTACGCTTACTAAAACAAGTTTATTTTATTTTTGAGGCAGCATTGTACTGATTAACACATCTGAATTTATCTTTGCTTATTGCCGGTGCAAATCCCTGTCCAAATAGATGACCTGATTTGATGCGTATATGCACCATAGCGGTTCGTTTTGTACGTAATAATTCCAGTCGATGGTTAAGCGTCATTCTGGTATCTAATCTGATAGTTATTTCTGTCATTAATAGTGCGATTAGTGGTGAATCTGTCCATACGCCACCCCTTTAGGGTTAGGTGGCACACCTGTTGCAATAGTGAGACTGCACAATAAAACAGAAGCTTATCTCTAATGGTAGACAGGATGTCCAATATGAAAAAAGTTATAAATAGTGTTTCTATATCTTTGCTTGTTTCTGCTCTCATGGTATCGGGTAGTGCGATGGCGACACCGGATTCAGCCGGAGCGACATTGAAAAAGGTAAAAGAAGCCGGAGTGTTAAAGTGCGGGGTGAGTACAGGGTTACCGGGATTTTCCAGTACCGATGCCAAGGGAAACTGGGAAGGAATCGATGTTGAGTTCTGCCGAGCTGTCGCCGCTGCCGTATTGCAAGATGCCAGCAAGGTACAGTTTGTCCCCTTGACAGCCAAGGAGCGTTTCACCGCCCTACAGTCTGGCGAAATTGATATTCTCTCTCGCAATACGACATGGACCATGCAGCGTGACAGTGCACTGGGTATTAACTTTGTTGGGGTTAACTACTATGACGGCCAAGGGTTCATGGTGAGCAAAGAATTGGGGATCGCCTCGGCCAAAGAGCTAGATGGCGCTTCTGTGTGTATCCAGTCGGGTACGACAACTGAGCTGAACTTGGCTGATTACTTCCGGATGCATGGAATGGCGTTCAAACCGGTTGTTTTCGATACTTCGGACCAAACAGTAAAAGGCTTTGAAGCCGGCCGCTGTGACGTATTGACTTCTGATCAGTCTCAACTCTATGCACTACGCATCAAATTGGCCGATCCCTCATCGGCGGTTGTGCTGCCTGAAGTGATTTCCAAAGAGCCGCTGGGGCCTGTGGTTGCCCAGGGGGATGATCAATGGTTCAACATCGCCAAGTGGACATTGAATGTGATGGTCAATGCCGAGGAGTACGGGATCGATCAGACCAATGTCGACAGCATGAAAAAGTCTACTGATCCTAATGTGCTGCGCTTGCTGGGGGTTGACGGTCCTAAAGGGCAGGGACTGGGACTTGCAGATGATTGGTCGTATCAGGTGTTGAAGCAAGTGGGCAACTACGGCGACAGCTTTGAACGAACTGTCGGTACGGGCTCACCGCTCAAGATTGCGCGGGGCTTGAATGCGTTGTGGAATGACGGCGGGATTATGTATGCCCCTCCTGTGCGCTAATGGCTAGGTTGGCTGGAATGGGGGCCAGCTGAGGCTGGGAAGCTGGCCCCTTTTTTTGATATTGCACAGGGAATTAACGTATTGGTAAAGGTGCATAGATGTCTACAAGTAACTTAGAGTTGGATTCGCGACTTGATCTTGCCCAAAAGCCGGCAGGCAGCAAGGTAGCCGCATCAGAATTATCGACTGATATAACCCATAACTTCCTCCCCAAAACGGTAAAGCGGGTGCTGTACAACCCGTCTGCGAGAGCCGTGTTTTTTCAGGTGCTGTTGTTAGTCAGCGTCGGTCTGTTGGTCTACGTTGCCATCAACAATGCCCTGGCTAACCTGTCGCAGCGGGGGGTTTCAACAGGGTTTGATTTTTTAGGCCAAACGGCAGGTTTTGGGATCGGAATGTCGTTAATCCCCTACGATGAGACCCATACTTATGGCGCAACATTTGTTGTCGGCTTGCTCAATACTGCCTTGGTGGCCGGGCTTGGTATTGCCCTGGCTACTGCTCTGGGCTTTGTAATCGGTGTCGCGCGGCTATCCAAGAACTGGCTGCTTAGCCGAATTGCTGCGGTTTATATTGAGGTGTTCCGGAACATTCCTCTGCTGCTGCAGATCCTCTTTTGGTATACGGTCGTACTACAGGCACTCCCTTCCCCCCGTGATAGCTTGTCGTTAGCCGATGCCATATTTCTTAATGTCCGTGGGCTGTTCTTGCCTGCCCTTGAATTTTACCCCGGTGCGGGCTGGGTTCTTGGAGCCGGACTGCTAGGTTTGTTCATTGCTGTTGCTATCCACAGGCTCAGCCATCGTCGGCAACAGCATACAGGACATTGTTTACCGGCATGGCGCTTGAGCGCGTTGGTGATGGTGATATTGCCCGCAGCAGCTTTCTATTTGGCCGGGCAACCGGTCGGGGTCGAGTATCCGGCCTTAAAGGGGTTCAACTTTCGTGGCGGTATTGATGTTATGCCGGAGCTATTTGCTCTGTTGATCGCTTTAGCTATATATACCGCTGCCTTCATAGCCGAGATAGTTCGTTCAGGGATCGCGGCTGTCAGTAAGGGGCAAACGGAAGCCGCGAATGCCTTAGGCTTGCCGTCAGGAACGGTGCTCAAGCTTGTCGTGATCCCGCAGGCAATGCGAGTCATCATTCCCCCCTTGACCAGTCAGTATTTGAACTTGGTGAAAAACTCTTCGCTGGCAATGGCCATCGGGTACCCGGATTTGGTGTCGGTATTTGCAGGTACCACATTAAATCAAACCGGGCAGGCGATTGAGATCATCGCTATGACCATGGCGGTTTACTTGGCGTTTAGTTTGTTGACCTCGCTGTTGATGAATATCTATAACCGAAAAATGGCATTGGTGGAGAGATAGTATGAAAGTTTTTCATTTTTCCCCTTCTGAGGCACCTCCATCCAAGATGATCGGTATTTCTGCCTGGCTGAGGGAAAACTTGTTTTCATCAGCTTTGAATACCTTGATCACCGGAGCGATCGCTGGGGTGATATTTGCTGCGGTGACCAGCCTTTTTCAATGGGCGTTCCTCGATGCTGACTGGGTTGGATTAAGCCGTGAAGATTGTGGCCGTGACGGCGCGTGTTGGGTGTTCGTCCAGGCTCGGTTTGACCAGTTCATGTTTGGTTTTTACCCAAGCGATGAGAGTTGGCGCCCCATGACATTTATGTTGGGGCTGGCAGCTACTATAGCAGTACTTCTGTTGGGCAAAGGCTCAGTGAAAAAAGCGGGGCTGGTGTTTGCCTTGACCGTGTTTCCCGTTCTATCTGTTGTCTTGCTTTACGGCGGCCTGCCGGGCTTGCCTGTCGTGGAAACCCACCTTTGGGGCGGGCTGTTGATTACGTTGGTTATTGCCCTGACGGGTATTGTGGTGTCATTGCCTCTTGGCGTGGTTTTGGCGCTTGGCCGCCGATCGTCAATGCCGATAGTGCGAAGCATGAGCACGGTTTATATCGAGTTTTGGCGTGGTGTCCCCCTGATCACTGTGCTGTTTATGGCCTCGGTCATGCTGCCGTTATTCCTGTCGGGAGGGACCGAGATCGACAAGCTGATCAGGGCCTTGATTGGCGTAGTGCTATTTAATGCGGCGTATATGGCAGAAGCTATTCGTGGTGGCTTGCAATCTATTCCCAAGGGGCAGTTTGAGGCAGCGGAAGCGCTTGGTCTGAGTTACTGGAAATCAACGCGGCTGATCATTTTGCCCCAGGCCCTGAAGATTAGCATCCCTTCTATCGTCAATACTTTTATCGCACTGTTGAAAGATACCAGCCTGGTATTGATCATCGGTATGTTCGATGTTTTGGGGATTGCACAGTCAGCCAATAGTGATCCGGCTTGGCTGGGGTTTTCGACCGAGAGCTTTGTTTTCGCCGCATTAGTTTTTTGGATTATGTGTTTCGGGATGTCGCGTTACAGCATTTACCTGGAGGGTAAGCTGAACACCGGGCATAGTAATTGATACAAGGAAGTGAGTATGTATACAAAAACGGTTTATCAGTCGGTACCGGAAGATTCGGTGATCCGCTTGCAGAAAGTCAATAAGTGGTACGGTGAATTCCATGTTCTCAAAGATATTGATCTGGAGGTAAAAAAGGGCGAAAAAATCGTGATTTGCGGGCCATCTGGTTCTGGCAAGTCAACCATGATCCGCTGTATCAATCACCTTGAAGCCCACCAGCGCGGGCAAATTAAGGTGGCGGGCACAGAGCTGACAGAGGATCTGAAAAATATCGAGTTGGTCCGCAGGGAAGTCGGGATGTGTTTCCAGCATTTTAATCTTTTCCCGCATTTGACGGTGCTGCAAAATTGTACGCTGGCTCCTGTCTGGGTGAAGAAAATGCCTCAGCAGGAGGCGGAGGCGCTCGCGATGGAGTATCTAAAGCGCGTCAGAATTGCCGATCAAGCCCATAAGTTTCCGGGGCAGCTATCAGGCGGGCAGCAGCAGCGGGTCGCAATCGCCCGTTCCCTGACGATGCAGCCGCAGGTGATGTTGTTCGACGAACCGACTTCAGCGCTGGATCCTGAAATGGTCAGGGAAGTGCTTGATGTGATGGTGGAGCTGGCCGCCGAAGGGATGACCATGCTTTGCGTGACCCATGAAATGGGATTTGCCCGCGAGGTTGCCGACAGAGTGATCTTCATGGATGCAGGGGAGATTATTGAGGAGAACGCGCCGGAAGCCTTTTTCAGTCATCCGCAGTTCGACCGTACCCAAGCCTTCTTGCAGCAGATTATTCATTAGTCAATCTCCTTTGTGGACGACGAGACCACGTAGTGTCCGTTTTAACCTCCCTTGGCGCCCTTCAGGGCGCTTTTTTTCTTTGCCGTTTTTTGTGCCGCAAACTAGGCCCAGTTTCTGTCTATCCGGTCTTGGCGGACCGTTCAGAATGTGAACTTGCCCGGGCCCTTTACTGGTAAATAGTCCCTTCTATTTGTGCATGCTCGGGAATGCGGGGAATGGTTATGCCACCCAGATAGATGTTGCCTTTGACAATCAGGAAAGGTGGCAGCTCGGTAATCATGGAGTTGGCAAGGTAGAGATCCCCACCGACATAGAGCCGGGCCGGCAGTTTGGTTAACTGGGTCCCCATAAGGCTGAGGTCGCCGTTGACTTGTAATCCTTCGCTGATGGCGATTATTTTCGAGTGGGCAAGGTTGAGATACCCACCGATATGCAGCTGGGCAGGCAAGTACTCAATATTACTGTAGGCGAGGTTCAGGTTGCCGTTGACCGTCAAGGCGTTGGGCAGTTGACGGATCTGGCTATTTTCGAGGTTAAGGTTACCCGCGACAACCAAAGGATCGGGCAAAACCAGTTCGGCAGAACGGCGCAGGGATACATTACCGTAGGAGTCGGTATGGTTGAGTAACTGCTGGGGGATAATAACAGACTTAGCGACGCTATGGTTTACGGGTAGCAAGATCAGGAGTAGCCATATGGACATATGGCGAAATGCCACGGTTGTTTGGGTCTGGTCTGTTGAGGCTCTTGTCTTTAAACGAGTGCTGAGTGAGTTTGCATTCATAACCAATGCCGTTATGGCTCCCTAATGATCTCTTTTGGTGCACCGTGCACGTTTTGTAATCATCTGAATAATAAATAAGAGATAGATTATTACTATACAAAGCGATGTATTGACAACGGCAACGCTAAAAAAAACGCGATAAGCGGCCAAAAGCGTTATTTATAGTTTGAATGATAGAGATTCCTGATAACAAAACGAATAAAGCTTGTATTTTTTTGATGTTGGTAGACGGATGATGAAACTTGGCATTGCCTTTGCAACGTTACTTGTGCGTTTCGGGTAACAAGCTTGGTAGCCATCACCTCCCCTGGGACATTGCGTCCTTTCCTTGGATACCGAGTTTGGAAACGATGTAAGCAATTAGCACAACTTCCTTTGGGCGCTCTTCCAGGCGCCCTTTTTTTCTTTGTCAGTCTACACTTAATGCAACCATAAAAACCTATATGTTGCATGTAGGCTGTTGTCTTGTAAGAGTTTTGGCGAATGCGGCTTATTCGCAGCTTGCTATTTCCATTCCCAGCGAGAGGATGTTTATGTCAGGGGTCAAGAACAAAGTGCTTATCCTTTTTGCCCATCCTTCTGTCAACCGCTCTGAAATCAACTGGCCTTTGTTCTGCTCGTGCCAAGGCATCGAAGGGGTAACCACGGTTGACCTCTATCATGAATATCCTACCTTCAGGATCAATATCGACAAGGAGCAGCAAAGGCTGAGGGAGCACGATATCGTGGTGTTCATGTTCCCCATGTACTGGTATTCCACCCCGGCCATCTTGAAAGAGTGGCAGGATTTGGTGCTGGAATATGGTTTTGCTTATGGTTCAGAGGGAACGGCTCTACAGGGTAAGAAGTTCCTCTGCGTGATGTCCGCGGGGGGGCCTGCCTCAGCCTACTGCGAACAGGGCTTTAATCATTACACCATCAGAGAATTGCTGCATCCACTGGAACAAACAGCGGTACTGACGGGGATGCACTATCTCGCGCCCTACGCATTGTTCGGCGCTCGCACCGCTGCAGAGGAGAAGCGGGTGGGCAAGCACATAGCCGGTTGGCAGCGACTGCTACTGGCATTGAGGGACGACCGAATTGATTTTGAGCAGGCCGGTGAAGTTGCCAAGCTCAACGATCATCTCGACAGTCTGATCACGGAGGAGCCAGCATGACGGTCTATTTTATTCAGGCATTTATATATCTGTGTGCCGCTGTGGTCGCCGTTCCGATAGCTAAGCGGCTTGGCCTAGGTTCGGTGCTGGGGTATCTGATAGCCGGTGTGGTTATTGGTCCCGTGGTGGGCTTGGTGGGTGATGAGACGCTCGCCATTCAGCACTTCGCCGAATTTGGTGTTGTGATGATGCTTTTTTTGGTCGGGTTGGAACTAGAGCCTAAAATGCTATGGGATATGCGGCATCGACTGCTTGGTTTGGGCGGGCTGCAAGTCGGGCTTACTACCGTTGTGGTGATGGCCATTGCGATGGCGTTGGGGCTGGGGTGGACCCTGGCGCTGGCGATTGGATTGATCTTTTCCCTGTCATCAACGGCGATTGTTCTGCAGACCTTCAACGAGAAAGGGCTAGCCAAAACGGAGGGAGGCAGAAATGCCTTCTCGGTATTGCTGTTCCAGGATATCGCTGTGATCCCAATGCTGGCGTTGATCCCGTTGCTGGCACTGCCTGAACTGGTAGCAAAAGCCCAGCAATTGGCGCAGCAGGCGGCCGAACATCATGAGGAACTGAGCCTGGTGGAAGGCCTGCCGGGCTGGGGGTATGCGCTAGTCGTAATAGGGGCCATCGCTGCGGTGGTAGTGGGTGGTCACTTCTTAAGTCGTCCGCTGTTTCGGTTTGTGGCCAGTGCGGGATTGAGGGAGATTTTTACGGCTACCGCGCTCATGCTGGTGATTGGTATTGCTGCCTTGATGAGCCTGGTCGGATTATCACCGGCCTTGGGAACCTTCCTGGCCGGTGTTGTGTTGGCCAACAGTGAATTTCGCCATGAGCTGGAGTCGAACATTGAACCGTTCAAAGGGTTATTGCTCGGTCTGTTCTTCATTACGGTTGGCGCAGGCATCGACTTTTCTGTTTTGTTCAGCAATGTCGGCATGGTGGTAGCGATCACTCTAGGGGTGATGGCTGTCAAGGCGACAGTCTTGTTTGCTCTAGCATTGATTTTCAGGGTAAAGGGAAGCGATCGCTATTTGCTGACATTGAGCTTGGCCCAGGCCGGTGAGTTTGGTTTTGTTTTACTGAGCTATTCAGTGCAAAACCATGTGCTGCCGGCAGGTATTGCGCAAGTATTATCCTTGGTTGTTGCTATCTCGATGTTCTTGACCCCGGGACTGTTTATTTTCTTTGAGAAAGTGGTACTACCGAGGTTTGAAGCGAAGAGTAACGAGCGCGAAGCCGATAAAATTGATGAAACGGGAGCTGTGATTATTGCTGGGATTGGTCGTTTTGGACAGATAGTTAACCGCTTGCTGGTTGCAAACGGCGTCAAGACAGTCGTGCTCGATCATGAAGCCGGTCAAATTGACAACATGCGAGCCATAAAAATCAAAAGCTACTATGGGGATGCCACCCGTCCTGACTTGCTGCACACCGCAGGTATTGAAGACGCCAAGTTGCTGGTTATTGCAATTGATGACCAAGAACGGGCGGTCGAGTTGACCGAGTACGTGAAACACACCTATCCCCATATCCGGATTTTGGCACGGGCCTACGATCGGGGACACCATTACGCGCTGCGTTTTGCGGGAGCGGATTTTATCATCAGCGAAACCTACCATTCTGCACTGACATTGGGAACTCAAGCCATGAAGGAGCTGGGTATCCATCCATTCCGAGCCGAGCAATTGCGGCAAACCTTCGTCGAAACCGAAGCTAAGAGTAAGGAAGCGCTCTACCAAGCGTGGAAGGACAATACCGAAGAGAGCAAATTCAATGCAACGTACCGCGATCTGTTTATGCAGCTTGAAGAAGCGCTCAGCAACGAAATGAAGGCCGACAGGCATGATAAACATGCGTCATCCGAGCGGGGATGGACTCCGCCACCGAAAGGCTATATCGATGTCATTACAGAAATGCAAAAAGATCAAGACTAGTCTTGGCCAATAGCGAAAACAGCAAAAGCCAGAGATGCGCAGCAAGGCAATTCTGTAGCTTGGGTTGCACGCATTCTGCTAGATATCAGAAAAGCAATGGAAAGGAAAGCGCCCGAAAAATAGTAAACGATTGCTTTTTTTTGCTTAAGATTGACATCTGGAAATCTTTTCTTACATTTGCTGAATCTTTGCCCAATTAAACACAGATCACGAAAAAATCACCCTTTTGGGTTGTTAATGTGATCTATATCTCTATATACTCCGCTTCCGGCCAGAGCCATAGAGGCTCAGCCACCTTAGTTACAAGCTGTCACCATGGACATGTGAATGACCCACGGAGTTGGACCGGCATTACTTAGCTTGTTAATTAGGTGACTTGTATGTTTTACAAATGGACGGACAATTCCACATTTTCTGGGCTCTTTTGCTCAGGACCTTCCTGTTCAGCTTTCTCCCCGAAGGCGATGTCCCCATTGGTATTGCAGGCAGTAACACCTTCATTTTTCGATTTCCCAACACATAGTCAAAGCAACAGGACGAAATAATGCAGTTGTTAATTAGTTTGGCCGGTATCTTGGTACTGGTATTGTGCGCGTACGCGCTATCTGAAAACCGTAAAGCAATCAACTGGCGCACGGTTGGTGGGGCGTTGTTGTTACAGGCCAGCTTTGCTGCCTTGGTCTTGTATATTCCCGTTGGGCAAAAGATGCTGGGGGCAATGAGTAGTGGTGTTGCTAGCGTATTGGGTTTTGCCGATGAAGGGATCAAGTTCCTGTTTGGTGATCTAGCTACTTCCGGTTTTATCTTTGCTATTCGCGTCCTTCCTCTTGTTATCTTCATTAGTGCTCTTATCTCCCTTCTTTACTACCTCGGTGTGATGCAATGGATCATCAAAGTGATTGGTGGTGGTATTCAGCGTGCGCTGGGTACAAGCCGTGCCGAATCACTGGTTGCCACGGGTAATATTTTCCTGTCGCAGGGTGAATCGCCGCTGTTGGTGAAACCGTTCCTACCGCAAATGACTCGTTCAGAACTGTTCGCCGTCATGACTGGTGGTATGGCGTCGGTTGCCGGTAGCGTATTGGGCGGTTACGCGGGCCTTGGTGTTGAGCTTAAGTATCTAATTGCCGCGAGCTTTATGGCTGCGCCGGGCAGCTTGATGATGGCTAAACTGCTGGTTCCAGAGCAAAGCGTTGCTGTTGAGCAAACTGATATTGAAATGGCGAAAAGTGATCACAGCAATGCGATTGATGCGCTAGCTGCAGGTGCCATGAACGGTATGAAAGTCGCGGTGGCTATCGGTACTATGCTGATTGCTTTTGTCAGTGTGATTGCGATGGCGAATGCCGGCCTTGAAATGGTAGGTTCTTGGGTTGGTTTCGAAAGCCTGACGCTGCAGGGTGTTCTTGGTTACCTATTCTCGCCGTTGGCCTTTGTGATCGGCGTTCCTGCTTCTGAAATGCTACAGGCTGGCGCGTTCATCGGTCAGAAAATGATCCTGAACGAGTTTGTTGCCTTCCTGGATTTTGTCAGCATTAAAGAGACTCTTTCACAGCATAGCCAGGTGATTATCACGTTTGCTCTGTGTGGCTTCGCTAACATTGGTTCAATCGCTATCCAGATTGGCTCTATTGGCGTGATGGCCCCTGAGCGTCGCGGTGATGTGGCAAGCCTAGGTATTAAAGCTGTACTGGCTGCGACACTGGCTAACCTGATGAGTGCGGCGTTGGCTGGTATCTTTATCAGCCTGTAATTAACCTTACAGCCATAGCTAATCCAACCAAGCCGCCCAAATGGGCGGCTTTGTTGTATGGGGTATTACAACTTGCGTTGTTTGATAGTTATTCATGGCATAAGTACTTTTGACGGTAAGCGAAAGCTTTGCTGAACAGGGTGACCATGAAGGCAACGTAGATAAAGCCTAGGCTAAAAGTAATGCGTTCATTCGCTAACAGTTGGTAACAGCAGAAAACAAATACCAGAATCGTCACAGTTACATTAATTACATGGATGAAAGGTCGATCTTTCGACAAGCGGGCATAAGTTCTAATCATTTTTATCTCATGATTATTTGATATCCTTTGGTTCAATATGGAAATAATTTACTTCATTAATTCTTTATGAAAAGCAGAAAGAAGTCGAAATGTGAATCTAGCAACAATTATAAAAATATTAAGCATATTTAAGTTGTGAATAATTCTTCATCTAAAATGTTTGAGATGTTTTCGGTTCATGGTTTTTTACTATGGTTGTCTAGCAATGATGCCTTAATTCGGGTTTATTAGATTTTTTTTGTTATTTTGATTATGTTTGAATTAATGTGAATTAAACACTTTTTACTATGATTAATGGCTTTTTGCTCGTACCTTGTAATTACATTTTGAACACTGTTTTTTACTAAAGAGGTACGCAATGAAATCATTAGGTCTAATCATGGCATCTGCAGTCTTGCTGTCTGGCGCTGTTTCCGCCGCTGAATATGAGACTTTTGTGGGGGTGGGGGTAAGTGATGGTGTGATGTACAACGGAGGCCATCAGTTTGAACCTAACCTGCGTGTGGGTACGGTTATTAACGAGAAGCATCGATTGACAGGTACTTATGCTTATGCGACGGACTCCAAGGATTCAAATATATTTGCTTCGTATGATTATTTGGTAAGTATTTCAGACAATCAAAAGTGGAACTGGTTTATTGGTGGTAGTGCGGGTTATGCCGTATTCAAGGATGCGGGTAATGATTGGAGCCTCGGTGCTCAAACCGGTGTGCAATATCAAATTAACGATAAGTACAGCATGGAAATGGGGTATCGTGTCATTGATACCTGGGATGATTGGAAAGACCGAAATATGTCACAGCTCGATTCGTTTTATCTTGCAGTGGATATCAAGCTATAAGTTGATATTATATTAATACCTTAAGGGGATAATGGGGTGTCTGCTCTTATCCCTTTTTCATTTCAATAGTATTGCCTGTTTCGGTTAATTTGATATTTTTGTGATGTTTTCGTGGAATTAATTGCCTCGTGTGCAAATCACCCTTCCGTATCGGATTGCGGTAAAACCGCATTCAATATGACCGTGACGATAGTGCCGGTGGCAATGCCTGAGTGAAAAAACGTTGCCAGTTCATCGGGTAACTGGTGCAGCAGCCGCGGCTCAAAGATAACGGCCAAACCCGAGGCCAGGCCAATACAGACTATCAGTGCATTGCGTTTGGTGTCTTGGGCTTTGCTTAGGATTCGGATCCCGGTATACGCGATCATCCCAAACATCACCAAGCCAACACCGCCAATCACTGGTTTGGGAATGGTGACTGCAAGGGCGGCAAATTTGGGGAAAAGGCTGGAGAGGATTAGCAGTCCGCCAGTCATTGCCACGACAAACCGGCTGGCAACGCCGGTAATACTGACAATCCCGACATTTTGGCTAAAAGAGGCGAGAGGCATGGCGGTGAGTAAGGCGGCAAGGCTGCTGCCAAGGCCGTCCCCGAGTAAGCCGCGTTTGAGATCGTCACCAGAGATTTCCGTGTGGCAGTTTCGGCCTAGCGCAATGAAGTCACCGGTGGCTTCCGCAATCACAACGATGTATACCAGACTCATGCTTAAGATTGCGCCCCATGAAAAATGCAGGCCGTACTTCAGGGGAACTGGCCGGCCGAACCAAGGGGCCAGTGTGACGTGGTGCAGTTCGACCATTCCCAGCCCAAGAGCAAGCAGGTAGCCGCCAGCAAGTCCGAAGAAAATGGCGGCAGCGGCCAAACTTCCCCTTCCGAAGACAGTAACCAAAACCACAATGGCCAGCGAGAGAGCCGCCAATAGCAGCTTGCTCAAGGAGGCAAACTCAGCGCTGCCCTCTGCAGTACCGCTTATCCATTTGATAGCAACAGGCAAGATGGTTAGCCCGATGAGAGTGACCACTACGCCGCTTACCACCGATGGAAAGAGCCGACGAATTTTGTCCATATAAAAGCTGGAGGCAATGACCAGCAGCGATCCGACAAGTGCTGCGCCCATAATGCTGGCGATCCCTTCTTCCTTGCCGATGGCAATGGCAACCCCCAGAAAGGCAAAACTAGACCCCATAACAACCGGTAAGCGGATCCCGACAGGACCAATACCGATGCACTGGACAATGGTCGCGACGCCAGAAACAAACAGCGAAGCATTGATCAGGGCAACCACTTCCGCCGAGGGGAGTCCGATGGCGGTGCCGACGACCAGTGGTACGGTCACAATTCCGCCGATAGAGGCCAGCAGGTGCTGGATAGCCAGTATCAGCGACAGCCCCAGAGGGGGGCGCTGGTTGAGGGTATAGAGTAATTTCATTCTTGCTTGTTTATCTGGTGGGGTTGGTCGGCCTGGTAGTTGGCAATGAGCTGGGCGGCAATGGATATTGCAATCTCTGCCGGATGTTTCCCCCCAACTTCACTCAGCCCGACAGGACAGATCATCCGGTTGATGTCATGTTGGCTAAAGCCTCGCTGGCTTAGCTGGTAGCAGAACCTTTTGCATTTGGTGGCAGAGCCTATCAAGCCAAAATAAGCAGCATCAGGGCGTCGGAGAATGGCTTGTGCCAGCATGAGATCAAGCTGGTGGCTGTGGGTCATCACCAGATAATAGCTGCCGGCAGGGAGCGCCCTGACTTCCGCGACCGGGTCATCACTGATGATCTTTGTAACCCTGGATGGAAGTTGAGCCGGAAAGATTGACTCGCGCTGGTCGATCCAACTGATCTCAAAGGGCAGTGAGGAGAGGGTATTCACGACCGCTTTTGCGACGTGGCCGGCACCGAACAGCGCGAGATGGTAGTGGTGCTGTACAATGGGCTCGAAGCAAAGCGTGGCTATTCCCCCGCAGCACTGGCCGAGCCGAGCGCTGAGGGGGAAGCGTTCGGTCTTCAGCTGGGAATTTCCGGCAAGCAGCATCTCTCGGGCTATCTCAACGGCTTTATACTCCAGGTGGCCGCCTCCGATAGTGGCAAAGACTTCATCGCGGGTCACCAGCATTTTTGTTCCGGCAGTGCGCGGCACCGAGCCTTGCTCATCCAGCATGGTGACCATCACGCAGGGTTCACCCAGTTCATCAAGGCGGGCCAGTTCATGGATCCAGTTATCGCCACTCATAGAAACAACCTGCTGGTTTGCTGCGCACTTTTGTTTTCACCTGTCCTCCGCCGCACTATTGGGAGCTCTTTGTCGGGCTGGCGATATTCGCTAGTGTTGGACTCTGGTTGTTTTCTTGGAGGCGGCTGAGCGCCCTCAGCACCCGTTCCGGGGTGACTGGTGTGTCAAGTTCGGGAACCGTACCCTTCTCCGACGTCGATGAAATAGCGTGTTTTAGTGCCCCTACTACTGAAATTGCTAGCATGAACGGGGGCTCTCCGACGGCCTTGGAGTGAAAGATGGTTTGCTCTGGGTTGTGGTTGTTTTCCAGAAGGTTGACGCGAAAGTCGATAGGGGTATCGGCAATTGTCGGGATCTTGTAGTTGGATGGGCCATCCGTTATCAGCTTGCCTTTGTCGTCCCAGATGAGCTCCTCGGTCGTTAACCATCCCATCCCCTGGATAAAACCGCCTTCGACCTGTCCTCGATCGATAGCCGGGTTCAAGGATGAGCCGACATCATGGCAGATATCGACCCTCAGGACTTTGTACTCGCCCGTCAGGGTATCGATAATGACTTCGCTGCAGGCCGCGCCGAAGACGTAGTAGAAGAAGGGGCGGCCGCGAGCTTGGCTTTCGTCGTAATGGACTTTCGGAGTGCGGTAGAATCCCGTACTTGATAGTGCGATCTGGTTGAGGTAAGCCAGCTCGATAAGGTCTCTGAATGATAGAACGTTTTCTCCGATATGGACGGAACCGTTGCGAAAGGCAATTTTCTGTTCCTGTGTGTGGAAGTGCTCGCTCGCGAAGGTGATCAGTCGCTGCTTGAGGGTTCTGGCGGCATTTTGCGCCGCTTTGCCATTTAAGTCGGCACCGGAAGAGGCAGCTGTCGCCGAGGTGTTGGGGACCTTGTCGGTTCGGGTGGCACTGATTTGGATCTGGGCGATATCGACCTGGAATTCCTCGGCCACCACTTGGGCGATTTTAGTATTTAGCCCCTGTCCCATTTCGGTGCCGCCGTGGTTGAGGTGAATACTGCCGTCCGTATAGAGGTGGATCAGGGCACCGGCTTGGTTGAGGAAAGAGGCGGTGAAGGAGATACCAAATTTTATCGGAGTGATTGCCAGTCCTTTCTTCAGGATCGGACTGTTCCGGTTGAACTGCGTGATAGCCTGACGGCGAGCATGATAGTTGCTGCTGGTTTCGAGTTGCTCGGTGACAGTATGCAGAAGGTTATGCCGGACGGGTTGATAGTAGTGGGTCGTGTTGCGTCCGTTATCGTCGTGATAGAAATTACGCTTGCGAACTTCCAGCGGATCTTTGCCGAGGTAGCTGGCGATTTGGTCCATGATTGTTTCTATGGTCACCATCGCCTGAGGCGCCCCGAAGCCACGGCAGGCGGTATTGGAAGCAATATTGGTCCGGCAGCAATATCCATCAATACTGACATCACCAAGGTAATAGGCATTGTCACTGTGGAACATGGCCCGGTCCATGATGGCGGCCGAGAGATCGGGTGAATAGCCGCAGTTGCTGGCTAGGGTAAGTTCTATTCCCTCTATGACGCCGCTGTCGTCAAAGCCGACAGTGTAGCGGTTGTAGAAGGGGTGGCGCTTGCCGGTCATCAGCATATCTTCTTGGCGGTAGAGGCAGATTTTGGCCGGACGCCCGGTGAGGTGGGCGACAACCGCCGCCATACAGGCCGGTCCTGCGGCCTGGGTTTCTTTCCCGCCAAAGCCACCGCCAATGCGGCGGGTATCGACCACGACATTGCACATCTGGGTGCCGAGGACCTTGGCGACTTGTCGCTGGACATCAGTCGGGTTTTGGGTCGACGCATAGACGGTCATGCCGCCGTCTTCTGTCGGCACGGCTTGGCTGGCCTGGGGTTCCATATAGAAGTGTTCTTGGCCTCCAATATTGATTTCCCCCTCGATTTTATGGCGGGCCCTGGCGAGGGCGGCCTTGGCGTCGCCCCTGCGTTGCCAACGTTTGTCGCAGACTAATTGCTTTTTTTCCAGCGCTTGCTTGATGCCGAGTGTAGCCGGTAATTCCTCATATTCGATGATAGCCGCCTGTGCGGCCCGGTAGGCGGTTTCCGGCGCATCGGCGGCCACGATCAGCACTGGCTGGCCGATGTATTCCACCACGGCGTCGGCAAGCAGCGGGTCTCCGGGAAAGATGGTACCGATATCTATTTCGCCTGGAATATCCTTGCTGGTGACCGCGAGTGCAACGCCGTCGAACTCATAGCACGGGCGGACATCCAGTGCGGCGATCCTAGCGTGGGCGTGGGGGCTCAGCCGGGCATAGAGGTGGAGCTGATCCTGCAGGTCGAGGCGGTCATCAACAAAGACGGCTTCGCCGGTGGCATGTTTCCTGGCACTTTCGTGTTGGAGGCTATGGCCAATCCCCGAGTGTAAGTCAGACCCTGCTTTCGATACATCGGTGTTGGCAGGACGGTTTTGATTAGCCATAAGTGGTCACCCTAGTGTCGATTTGACCGTTTTGCTGTTCGATGAAAAATCGGTAAAGCAGGTTGGCGGCTATCTGGCGACGATAGCGCGCGCTGGCCCTGCAATCCGATAAAGGCGTGAAATCTGAGTCCAGGGCGAGCATCGCGTCTTCGATGGTGCTTTTGTCCCACGGGCTGCCCAGCAGGTGCTGTTCGCAGTGTGCCGCTCGCTTGGGTATCTCGGCCATGCCGCCGTATGCGATCCGCGCGGAGGTGACCACCCCATTGGCAATGCCGATATTGAAGCCGGCACAGACAGTTGAAATGTCGTCGTTGAGGCGCTTTGAGACCTTGTAGCAATGGAAAATCAAATCCCCTGGCTTGGGTATGCTAATACTTTCGATAAACTCGGAAGGCTGCAGAGCGGTTTGCCGATATCCAGTAAAAGCTTGTTCAATTGGGAGGTGACGAGTCGTGCTGCCCTGACGCAGGTTGAGGCAGGCATTGAGGGCTATTAACAGCGGTAAGGTGTCACCGATCGGTGAAGCGGTGGCGATATTGCCGCCAAGGGTTGCCTGGTTGCGGATCTGCTGTGAGGCAAAGCGACCGAGCAGATCGCCGAAGTCCGGGTAGTATTGTTTAAGGCGATCACGGCAGTCGCTGAGCGGTACGTTGGCGCCGATGATCAGCCTATCGTCATCTTCACTGATGGTTTTCATCTCTGATACGTGGCTGATGTCGATAAGGGCATCAATCTTGTTATGTTGCTGGGTCACTTCCATTGCCATATCGGTGCTACCGGCAATGAGTCGGGCCTGCGGTTTGTCCTCCAGTAGTTTGGCCAGTGCATCGGTTGTCGAGGGAATATCGCAGGTTAGGCTCTCGACCGACAGATAACCCGGCTCATGGCGGAGGCTGGTGAGCTTGGCGATAGTGGATTGCTCCTGCTCGCTAAATTGATCCTTGATCGTTTGGCTTTGCGCCAGCGACAGGGCGGCATTGAGGATGGGTTGGTACCCAGTGCAGCGGCAAAGGTTGCCCGATAGCGCCTCGATAGCCTGCTGGCGGCTTGGCTGGGAAGTGTTCTTGATAAGTGAAAACACTGACATGACGATTCCAGGCGTGCAAAAACCGCATTGTGAGCCATGGCAATCTACCAGTGCCTGCTGGACGGGGTGGAGGGCTCCGTCCTGGTCTTTTAACGCTTCGACGGTGATCAACTGCTTGCCATGCAGCGCCGAGACAAATACCGTGCAGGCGTTGACGGCACGGTAGAGCAACTGGTCATCACCGGTTAACTCGGCCAGTACTACGGTGCAGGTTCCGCAATTGCCCGATCCGCAGCCTTCCTTGGTGCCGGTTCTGTTGACACAAGTGCGTAGGTAATTGAGCACTGTCATATTTGGCGATAACAGCTTTTCCTCGCGCAACTCCTGATTGAGTAAGAACGTGATCAAGGCGACTCCTTAATTAGATGAAGATGAAAGGAGATTTGTATAAGTATGGCAGGGGCTTGTGCAAAAGGGAGAAGATCTTATCGAGGATCTTGGTTTGTTCTAAGTGGCGGCCAGAGCGTTGTTGAGAGGGATGGCGGGGTGAATTTTTGCTAGTGGCTTAAATGGGGTACTAGGCTACCGGAAGGAGCGTACGAGGAGGTCATTGACATGAGTATTCTCCCCGTAGGCTCCTTTAAGGTCAATCAGTCCTGCTGTGACTTATCGGGTGGCAACAGCAAGATGCGCTACCCAAACGGGCCATTTACTTATCAAATTGTTTGATAAGCACCGAAGTATCCGCGCGGTTGAAGCCACGCTGTTGTAGTTCGGCATACTCTTGGTCGACTTGCTTGGCAAGGGGGAGATCAATACCGAGTTTCTCGGCAGCGTCAAAGCAAATGCCCAGATCTTTTCGCATCCAGTCGATGGCAAAGCCGAAGTCAAATTTATCTTCAGCCATGGTTTGAGCGCGGTTTTCAAGCTGCCATGACCCGGCCGCACCATGCTTGAGGACTTCGGTCATCTGGGCGATATCCAGTCCTGCTGCTTTCGCCAAGGTAATAGCCTCGGATAGGCCCTGCAGAATCCCTGCAATACAGAGTTGGTTAGCCATCTTGGTGATTTGACCATAGCCAACCCCGCCCATCAGGGTTGCGGCTTTGGCAAAACAGTCTATTACCGGCTTGGCTAGTTCAAACACCTTGCTATCCCCGCCCACCATCACCGTCAGGCAGCCATTTACGGCACCGGCCTCTCCCCCGGAAACCGGTGCATCAAGGAAGCTGAGCTGGCAACCTTGGGCCTGCTCGGCAATTTCTTTGGCGACCTCAGCAGAGGCGGTCGTGTTGTCGATAAGAATGGCGCCAGGCTTTGCTGAAGCCAGGATGCCATCTTCGCCACAATATACTTGGCGTAAATCATCATCGTTGCCGACGCAGGTAAAGACAAAATCGGCCCCTTCGGCCGCGGCTGCAGGTGTTAATGCATAGCTGCCGGCGTAGGTTTCAACCCATTTTTCGGCCTTGGCAGTGGTGCGGTTAAAAACGGTTACATGGTGGCCAGCATTGGCAAGGTGTCCAGCCATCGGGAAGCCCATGGTGCCCAGTCCAATAAATGCGATTTTGTGTGATGTCATGAATTTGCTTCCCTTATGATGACCGTTGTACCGTAACGGTGATGATGAACAGTGTTGTATTGTAACGTCTGTATCTCGATGAAAGAACAGAATATTATTGAATAACCACGAGATATAGCACAATTGGGGCTGTCAAAAAATAACTAAAAAAATGTGGGCAAGCGCAATCTTTTCTTGTGGTTCACTAGCGGTAGCCCTATTATGCGCAAAGTTATTCTGATAATGGCTGATTTATGCTGGCTTCTGTGCTGAGAACTTTGATGCTGATAGTATGTTTGGGATTTGTATGGCCTAGCCATGCAGGCTCAGCCATGCCTGTATCAAGCTATACTCCAGCACAGGATCATAGTGTGGGCCATGGTGTCGATAGTACGTCCAGTGACTATCTGCCAATGGCGTTTTCTAAGCAGTTGGCGCAATCGGCATCTTTTGACCGTTTTTTTGCCACCGCCCACGGTATCCGTTTGCAGCAGCCCGATGAGCAAACTCCATCGCTGCTTTCCGATGCTGCTAGCGGATTAGAAAGCCTGCTCGACGGGCCTCAGTCTGCACAGCTCCAGTCCTCGCCCTCAAAGGTTTCTCAAACTGATCTCTCTGCTTTATTTAAGATGGATCAGGGTGATTTGACTGAGGCAGGACATAATTTCGGTCATTCCCATTCCAATGACAACCAGCACTCCAATCACAGCCGTAGTTTAGATCTTGCAATCGCGGCATCCAGCCGATTTGCCAACTTGCTTCGTCACGACCCAGAAGAGATTGAGCCGGCCTATCAACTGGCTATTGAACTGCCTGTCGAGCCGGTCCCCAGTTTTGTTAAGGGCTACCAGGTCGACATGCTGCCGTCTTTGGATTGGATGCTGAATACCACTCCTCCTTCGGGCCGGATTTCCGGTTGGAAGGAGTCCAACCTCATCTATACCGTTTACCACCATCGCTTGCCAATGGCGTAGTCCGCCATCGATCTAATCTGGCCTGTTAGTGGCCAGGAATGTTGAACCTTGCCTGTTAGCACTCCATCAATGCCAGTGCTTAATTGCTGAGTATTGCTGTGAGAATGGGCAGGGGCGGTAATTGATACTGTTATCCAATTTTCGGAAAACAGGCGCTGCTCATTTCAATGAGATGGGCAAGCAAACCAGTGGTATAGAATATGAGAAAAAAAGCCCCTCAGCGGTTAATCAACCATTACCCCGCTTGGAAGTATGTTGTCCTAATTGTCACATTGGTTGTGATGATGCTAAGCGCTATTCCGACCTGGTACGGCGAAGATGCTGCCGTAGAGGTTTCGGCCAAAGGAGTGCCGGTACCTGATGTTGTTCAACTGCAACACACCTTGAAGCAGCATGACATTGCGGTTAAGCGTATCGACCAGCAATCCGATAACACCTTGGTGGTGCTTGCCGATGAATCTCAGCAGACAGCTGCCCGTACTGTGCTGGCCGAGGCAATGGGGCCTAACAGCGATTCGCAGCTGACCTTGGCTATGACACCGGCTGCTCCGGTATGGTTGCAGAGCATGGGCTTTGCGCCGATCAAGCTCGGCCTCGACCTTCGCGGCGGCGTGCAGTTCTTGCTAGATGTGGATATGAACCAAGTCTACCAGGCCCAGGCTGAATTGTTGCAAGATGAGCTGCGCCAGGAGTTCCGCCAGCAGGGGATCCGTAATACCCGCATCGAATCGGTCGCTTCGGATACCTTGCTTGTGCGCCTTCCAAACAGTGAGGCCAATGGCAAAGTTCGTCAGTTCATCCGCCAAAACTACCCTCAATGGCAAGTGACCAACGAGTCGGGCCATGGTGTGAGACTCGCCTTGAAAGCTGATGAGCAAACTCAGCTCAGAAACCTAACTGTTCAGCAAAACTTGCAAACGATGCGTAGCCGTATTGAAGAGTTGGGGATCACTGAAGCCTTGGTTCAGCGTCAGGGGGAAAACCGTATCCGCATTGAGCTGCCGGGGGTTCAAGACCCGGCTGCGGCAAAAAGTGTTATCGGTGCGACCGCCAGCTTGGCTTTCTACCCGGTCCGTGAACTGGGCAGCGGCAGTACGATGACAATCAATGATGAACACGGCAATCCGGTACGCGTAGCACGCAAGCCAATCCTGAGCGGTGATCATATCGTCGATGCCCGTGCCAGCTTTGGCGAAATGGGTATGGCCGAGGTGAACATCAACCTCGACAGCGCTGGCGGCAAGATCATGTCTGACTTTTCGCGTCAGAACATCGGCAAGCCAATGGCGACCGCGTTCAGTGAATACAGCCGCGATAGCGAGGGCAATGCGGTACAGGAAAGCAAGATCATCAGTGTCGCGACCATCCAGAGCCAACTGGGTAACCGCTTCCGTATCACCGGTGCAGGCTCTATCCAGGACGCTCAGCAATTGGCATTGCTGCTGCGTGCCGGCTCGCTGACTGCTCCTGTTACCATTGTTGAAGAGCGAACTATCGGCCCAACTCTAGGGGCGGAGAATATTGAGAATGGTTTTGCGGCACTGGCACTGGGCATGGGCCTGACCTTGATTTTCATGGCACTGTGGTACCGACGCCTGGGCTGGGTAGCGAATGTTGCGCTGATCTTCAATATGGTGATGCTGTTTGGTCTGCTTGCCATGATCCCCGGAGCCGTGTTGACGTTGCCGGGTATCGCTGGTCTGGTGCTGACCGTCGGTATGGCGGTTGATACCAACGTACTTATTTTCGAGCGTATTCGCGACAAGCTCAGGGAGGGCCGTAGCCTGGCCCAGGCCATAGACCGTGGTTTCAGCAGTGCTTTTAGCACTATTTTCGATGCCAACTTCACCACGATGATCACTGCCGTTGTGCTATACGCCATCGGTAATGGCCCGATTCAAGGCTTTGCCCTGACTCTGGGGCTCGGCCTGTTGACCAGTATGTTTACCGGTATTTTTGCTTCCCGCGCCATTATTAATCTGGTGTGGGGTCGTGATGCTCGACGTGAGGTGCGAATTTAATATGTTGATTACTATGAAAAATGCAACAAAATGGCGCCACTTCACGAGTGTCGTCTCGATTATTTTGCTGATTGGCTCTTTGGTCGCTATTTCGGTTAAAGGCCTGAACTGGGGGTTGGATTTCACCGGTGGTATCGTCACGGAAATCCAAACGAACAGTGCGCTAACCAGCCACGAAATCAACCAGCAGCTTGATACCGAGCTGGGTCAGGATGTCAGTGTCATCGCGGCCGGCGAGCCGGGACGCTGGGTCTTGCGTTATGCCATTCCCGAGCAAGGCGAAGCGCCGGATGTTTCCGCCGCAATGCACAGTCTTGATGCGCAGCTTCAGGTGCTAAATACCAGTATTGTCGGCCCGCAGGTTGGGCAAGAGTTGGCGGAGCAGGGCGGCCTGGCTCTGCTGATTGCAATACTGTGTATCCTTGGCTACCTGAGTTATCGCTTCGAGTGGCGCCTGGCGTCGGGTTCGGTGTTTGCCCTGGCGCATGACGTTATTTTCGTCCTGGGCTTCTTCGCCCTGACCCAGATGGAGTTCAACCTGACGGTGCTGGCCGCTGTTTTGGCTATTTTGGGTTACTCGTTAAATGACTCGATTATCATTGCCGACCGTATCCGAGAGTTGTTGATGTCAAAACCGGACAAGCCGATTGAAGACATCAATAACGAAGCGATAGCGGCGACGATTTCCCGCACCATGATCACGTCGGGTACGACACTGCTGACTGTCGGCTCTCTGTGGCTATTGGGAGGTGGGGCGCTGGAAGGGTTTGCCATTGCGATGTTCATCGGTATTTTGACGGGCACCTGGTCTTCGGTCTCGGTCGGCACCGCGCTGCCAGAGTTGTTTAAACTCAATGCGTCACACTACAAGCTGGAGCCGGTTTCACAAGAGCCGTAACAAGCCGTCATTGAATATTCGACAAGGGCCTTCGGGCCCTTTTTTACTGTCATTTCTGTTGCTTATTTCCTGGCAAGCCACTTGTATCCAACAAGCTGGAACTATGGTAACGTCAAATGAATGGAGACTAGCGCCAAGATTGAAAGGAAAAGACGCGAGATGGGAAAAAAATCACTAGAGACCAAGATCGTTACCGCAGGACGCTCTGAGCAATGGACACAGTCACTGGTCAACCCGCCAGTTAGCCGGGCATCGACCATTGTGTTCGAATCGGTTGAGCAGATGAAGCACGCAGCGGCTCACCGTACCAACAAAACCCTATTCTATGGCCGACGAGGTACCAATACCCACTTTGCATTTCAAGATGCCATGGTCGAGTTGGAAGGTGGTGTCGGTTGTGCACTCTATCCGTGCGGGACCGCAGCAATCACCAGCGCAATTCTGTCGTTTGTAAAAGCGGGCGATCATATTTTGATGGTTGATGGTGTCTATGAGCCGACCCGTGATTTTTGTGACAAAATGCTTGATAAGATGGGAGTGGAAACCACCTATTACGATCCACTGATTGGTGAAGGGATCCGTGATCTGATCAAACCCAATACCACGGTACTTTTCCTCGAGTCACCGTGCTCGATTACCATGGAGGTCCAAGATGTTCCGACCTTGGCACGCATTGCCCATGAGCATGATTTGGTCGTGATGCTGGATAATACCTGGGCCTCTCCGATTAATTTCCAACCATTTGAACACGGCGTGGATATCTCGATTCAAGCGGCAACCAAGTACATTGTCGGCCATTCCGATGTCATGCTGGGAACCGCAGTAGCTAATGAGCGTTGTTGGGATCAACTGCGTGAAAACAGCTACCTGCTCGGTCAGTGCACCTCTCCGGACGATGTCTACCTGGCGATGCGGGGTCTTCGTACCCTAGGGGTTCGCCTGAAACAGCATGAGCAAAACAGCATCAAAGTCGCGCAGTGGCTGGCGGGACGTGAAGAAGTTGACCATGTCCGTCACCCGGCATTTGAAAGTTGCGAGGGCCACGAGTTTTACAAGCGTGATTTCAAAGGCTGCAATGGTTTGTTTTCTGTTGTGTTAAACCGCGGGAATACCGAGGCACTGACAGCGCTGCTAGATGGCATGGAGCACTTTAGCATGGGGTACTCCTGGGGGGGCTTCGAGAGTTTGATCCTTGCCAATGAAAACATCAACTCGCTGCGTACGGTCGCCAAGAAGGACTTCGCCGGGCCGCTACTGCGACTGCATGTTGGCCTGGAATCTCCGGACGATCTGATTGCTGATTTGGAGCGCGGTTTCGAGCGTTTTAACGCGGTATTGAATCAATAATCGCGGCAACGCGAATCCAATGACAAGGCCAGCAATGCTGGCCTTTTTCGTTTGCGGTTATTGTCCGGCCTCGCCAATTTCATGGCCCAGCTGGCGGAGAAACCCTTTCATATATTCTGTCCGCCGCTCGGCTTCCTGCCTGCCTGCTTGGGTATTCATCGTGGCTGATAGTTTGAATAGCTTGGTGTGGAAGTGATCAATGCAATAGGCCTTGTCATTGAGTTCTCGGTGCTCGGCAAACGGATCGTCAGTTGCGTAAAGCGCGGAATTGAAACCGGTACTGACCTGGATGCACCGTGCAATGCCGATAGCACCGAGCGCGTCAATGCGATCGGCGTCCTGCACTATTTTTGCCTCTAAAGTTTCAGGTGTGATATTGGCGCTGAAGCTGTGGGCTTCTATTGCATGGGCGATGGCACTGAAATAGTGTTCTGGGTATTGGAGGCTTCGCAGGAGCGCCACAGCTTTTTTGCCCGCCATTTTTGATGCTTGGCTTCGCTTAGGGTGATCCTTGGGCAGAGATACACAGTCATGGAGCCAGGCTGCCGGAATGATAACGTCCAGGTTGGCTTTCTCCTGTACGCCTAATTGCTTGGCTGCGGCGACAACCCGCTTGATGTGGCTTAAGTCATGGGCCAGGTCAGCAGTTTCGAGAGAGCGGATATAGCTTTCGAGAACTTGTTCTAATTTCAGGTATTGGCTGGAGGTCATGCAGGACTCTTCTTTAATTATCTTTCTTGAGCACCGGTGTGCGCAGGTTTTGGCTACTATTTAGTAAACGCCATACTAAAGGGGAAGTTATGAAAAAGACAGGGTATTGGGCTGCTATTGTCATACTCCCAGTGACAATACTTGGTTGTTCAAGCTCAGAGCTGGAAAGCTACCAGCTTTTTCCTGATGACTTTGTATACGATGTGCCTTATGACAGTATCTACCATTATGGCTATAACCAAGGGTGTGACAGTGCGCTTGGCGTGACGGGGAATTACGGTAAGGTCTTTGGTAAAGATGAAACCTTAGATGGAAGCGATACGAAATTCAATCAGGGCTGGGATGACGGTAATCAAGCCTGTCAGTCGGGCACGCGGGTACTGATGCCGACATCGTTTATCCATGCCAATTAGCGTGCCACAGACCCCGTCCACATAAAAAAACAGACCGCGAAGGTCTGTTTTTGGTTAAGTCATTATCATTTTGTGTTTCAGATTTA
Organism: Photobacterium sp. DA100; assembly: GCF_029223585.1. Taxonomy (NCBI): domain Bacteria; kingdom Pseudomonadati; phylum Pseudomonadota; class Gammaproteobacteria; order Vibrionales; family Vibrionaceae; genus Photobacterium; species Photobacterium sp. DA100. The sequence goes on from NZ_CP119424.1 coordinate 359,088, forward strand.
CCTAGCCATGTATCGTTATTAATCGTTCGTCACAAAATGTTATGTCTTATTTAGTTTGGTCTAGTCAGTGATTGTACTTGTCCGTCACGGAACGAAACCGGTACAACAGCATGGACTTCTGGCAGCAATAAAAATGCATCTTCATTTGATTCATTATTCATTTCCACCACAACTTGGAGGTGTTTGTTCAACGCCCGCTGCAGAGACGGTGTTGAAATTTTGTTACCTTGCTTGCTGAATTGACTGTATTGACCTTTACTGGAATATACCCAAACGTTAAACGGGTCATTCCCTTTTTCTAGTTGCTCGATAAAATCGGCGATGTTTCTCATAAAAGTCCTTTTCCCTAACCAATAACTGCGTATTGATTTTCCCATTATGGAATGAAGTTGTTATTTTTCAATTTGATTTACATGTCTTATCTAGGGTTATGTGACGTACATTGCAAAAAATTGAAACTCGTATGCATATCCAAAAATCAAATTAACTTGTCCTGTCACTTTAATCCCAAGTAATCGATAAGCTTGTCAATAAACAACCCCAGATTAATTCCTTGCGGGAATATTATCAAGAAGATGAATGTGATGAAGAGTGTTATAAATATAAGTCTATTGTAAAATTCTTTTTCTGAATAAAATTCAGGATTATCACAGCATATTATGTCACAGAGTAAGGGCCATAGATAAGGAGGGGTGATGGAGACGGGTGTGTGCGATTGGGCGATGAAGCAGCCTATCGAGCGGGAATACCATGATCGAGAGTGGGGAAGAGTAAATAAATCAGATAGATACTTGTTTGAGTTTCTAACCCTTGAAGGAGCCCAGGCGGGACTCAGCTGGTACACCATACTCAAAAGACGTGACGCTTACAGGCTGGCTTTTGAGGAGTACGATTTGTCTAAGCTGGCAAATTTTGATGAAGATCACGTGGAAAAAATTATTTCCACCTACGACGTTATTAAGCACAGAGGGAAAATTAGCTCGGTATTTAATAATGCACGTGCTACACAAGCACTAATTAACGAGTACGGATCCTTGGCTGACGCATTATGGCAATTTGTCGATCACCAGCCAGTGATCAATCACTGGCAGTCAATTGACGATATTCCCACCTCTACCGATACTTCAAAGAAAATGAGTCGTTTTCTCAAAAAGAGAGGGTTCAAATTTGTTGGGGAAACGACCTGCTATGCCTTTATGCAAGCCGTTGGCATGGTTAACGACCATTTAGTCTCCTGCCATTGCCACCAACAAGTTATCAAAGAGCAGGAATGATTCGGCATCGATAGCTTTAGCCTATTGCAGTAATAGGGAAGAGAAACTGGTTTGTCTGTCAGAGGACGCGTATTATATGCCACTTTCGTTTATCCTGGCTGTGTGAGGTGGCTTGGGTAATTTAACCTTGTAAGAAGTTGGGATAATGGCTGAAAATCCGGTAAAAATAATTCACCGTGCAACGTGGATTGGATCAATCGTCAATGTCAGTTTGGCGGTTTTGAAGATCACAGTAGGTAAAATTACAGGCAGCCAGGCGTTGGTTGCCGATGGCGTGCACAGCTTTTCTGATTTGATCACAGATACCGCCATTTTGATTGGATCGCGTTACTGGACAGCTCCTGCCGATGAAGGCCATCCTTATGGCCATGGTCGGTTCGAAACTTTTACCAATATCTTTATCGGTATTTTGCTGCTAGTCGTTGGTATTGGTATCGGCTGGGATTCGTTGTCTGCACTGGGGCATGAAGCCAATGCGACCCCGGGTATGCTGGCTTTCTGGGCGGCGATCGCCTCAATTGTCGTCAAAGAGTTACTGTACCGCTGGACAGTTATTCAAGCCAAGAAAATCAATAGCCGCTCTCTCCATGCCAATGCCTGGCACCACCGGACCGATGCGCTGAGTTCTCTGCCTGTCGCCGTCGCTGTTGTGGCGAATTATGTTTTTCCTGATTTGCATTACCTCGATCAAGTTGCGGCACTCATCGTAACGGCGATGATCCTCAAAGCGGCGTTTGAAATTCTGTGGCCTGCTATCTTGGAGCTGACCGAGGCACAGGGAGATGATGGTATTGAGGCTAAGATCCAAGGCTATGCCAGCGAAGTACCTCAGATCAAAGAAGTGCATGCTATCCGCAGCCGACGCACTGGTAGTACAATTTTGCTGGACTTCCATATGTTAGTGCACCCAGATATGCGAGTGGAAGATGCCCATACCGTCAGTGAAAAATTCAAGTCGCACATATTGTCTCAGATTGATGAGCTGGTTGATGTCATTATCCACATTGAGCCATACACTTGTGCCGAACGGGTGATCAATCCGTGCTGTGAAGATAAGAGTTGTGATTAATTGGGCACTCAACGGATAGATAAAAAAGTGCTAATTCTCAATATTGAGAAGCTCTAGCAACAACGCACTTGGCTATCTTCTTTAATGTGACCTCGGTCAAATTAGCGAGCAGCGATTTTGCTGCTCGCTATGGTCTTAAAGGAGAAGCGCTATGCCGTTAATCAGAATTAAGTCTTTGCCTTTTGCCCAGGAAGTGAACATTCCCTCTACTTTAGGTGTGCTTTCCAAAGCGGTATCAGAAACCAGCGATATCGATTTAAAACATGTTATGGCGACCTGGGACTACCTTTCTCCCCATCACTATGCCCACAACGGAAAAGTGGTCGACTGCCAGCCGGATAGCACTCACCCTTTGCTGGTTCATCTCGTTGCCCCCAGTTTCAATACCGAAGATCAAATTGCCAATATGCTGGAAGTGATTGCCAATACTTTGGCTGATGTTTTGCCTGTGGCGAAGGAAAATATCTTCATCAACTTCTCTCCGGCATACAGTGACGGTGTCTATGACTCTGGACACGTTGTTGAGTGGGATAATTAGACATATTTTATGATCCAGCGCACATTTTAATCAAAAGGCCGCTGGTTTAAAGCCGGCTTTTTTTGAGTCTAAAGCGCGTAAATATGTTCATGATCTTAGAGAACGCGGATATGACGCCTTTATTTCAGGAAAGTTCCCGCAGCCAGGACCTCCCTGTGTTTGCATAGCCATGCCGTAAGGAGCCATTTCTATCTTTTTGGCAGTCCTGACTAGCACTTTGTGTTGAGCTTGTTATAAATGTGGTGGTTTTGTTATTGTTTGGCTGTGGTAATCAAACATGGAATGTCTATGAGCGCAGTTGAAGCAAATTTCGATGGCCTAGTTGGCCCTACTCACAATTACAGCGGGCTGTCTTTCGGTAATGTCGCTTCGGCGAAGAACCAAGCGACCCCCTCGAACCCTAAGCAGGCTGCCCTGCAGGGACTGGCCAAGATGAAGGCCCTGTCCGATATGGGGTTGGTACAGGGGATACTTGCACCGCAGGAGAGGCCTGATATTGCCACATTACGCCGTTTAGGCTTTAACGGCAGCGATCAAAGCGTATTGGCCGAGGCGGCGAGACAGGCACCGAAAGTGCTTGCTGCTTGCTGCTCCGCTTCAAGTATGTGGACGGCCAATGCGGCAACGGTTTCGCCTTCGGCTGACACCATGGACGGGAAAGTCCATTTTACACCAGCGAACCTAATCAATAAGTTCCACCGATCAATCGAGCATGAAGTAACAGGCCGGATCCTGAAAGCGACTTTTGCTGACGATAACTATTTTGTTCATCATCCGGCCCTGCCGAGTGTCGAGCATTTCGGTGACGAGGGGGCGGCCAACCATACCCGCTTTTGTCATGATTATGCCCAACCGGGGGTAGAGTTCTTCGTCTTCGGTCGCCATGCCTTCGACGGTCGTTTTCCCAAGCCGACAACGTATCCCGCCCGCCATACCTTTGAAGCCTGTGAAGCGGTAACAAGATTGCACCAACTGGATAGTGACAAGGTGGTGATTGCTCAGCAGAACCCAGAGGTGATAGACCAGGGGGTGTTCCACAATGATGTGATTGCCGTCGGTAACCGTAATGTGTTGTTCTGTCATGAGCAGGCATTTTTGGACCAGCCGGCTGTGTATGATGAGCTCAAGCTTAAATTGTCGGGTGATATGCGCATTATCGAGGTCCCTACTAAGAGCGTTTCGATTGAAGATGCCGTCACCAGTTATTTGTTCAACTCCCAGCTTGTCACTATGCCTGACGGCAAAAATGTACTGATTTTACCTGAAGAGTGTCGCAACAATCCGCGAGTTTGGGCCTACCTGGAGCAACTTTTGTCCGATAAGCAGGGCATTAACGATATCAAAGTGTTCGACTTGAAGCAGAGCATGGCGAACGGCGGTGGACCTGCCTGCTTGAGGTTACGTGTTGTATTGACTCAACCGGAGTTGGCGGCGGTGAACCCAAGCACCCTGATGTCCGATGCGGTGTACGGCCGGCTTTGCCAATGGGTGGAGGCGCACTATCGCGATCGGTTGGTTGAGGCTGACTTGGCAGATCCTTCTCTGCTGGTCGAATCACGCACGGCCCTTGACGAGCTAAGCCAAATCCTTGGCTTGGGCTCGGTCTATCCTTTCCAGCAATAATGCGTAATGAAGCAGCACATTTTTGTGCTGCTTTTTACAGCCCGTCTCCTGCAAACTCTTACACATTGTTTTGAAAAATTTTATCTATCAGGAATATCCATTTTGCATCTTCTTTTGCAGCAAATGAGTTAACTTGCAAGAGAAATGGTTTTAATGGTTTTTAAGTTACTGATATAGAGCAAAAATAGAGTTGGCATGAAACATGGTTGAGTTGCCCTGTTGATGATATGGGGTAAACGAGATGAAGTATTGTTATCACTTATTGGTTTTGTTGGTTCTCGCAGGATGCGGAGGTGGGGATGACGGCACTTCGTCTCAATCCCAGCAAGAAAAGCCAACCACAACACTGCTTGGTGAAAATACAGTGCCTACGGATGCTAGATTTCAGCAGTTTGAAACTTATTTATTTGAAATAAACCCTGCAGACTTTGAATTCTCCGGCAACCGGCTTTACCTCAAAGTTTACCTCTCTTCCGGCAATACCTTGTACCTGGGCCAAATTGACAAGCAAGATCTGTTCGCTTTTCCGATTTCTGTGCCGATTAAGGAACAGGCGGTTAGGTATGACTTGTTCAGCGACTTTGCGGGTGACAAAGCTGTCACAGGGGAGAGCACGCTATGAAAAAAGCACTATTGATGTATTTTGCAGGGGCGATATCGATGCTGTCTCAAGCGATGGCCGCCGAGCAATCCATCTTGCTCAAAGATACCGTTTCGACTCAGGGAAGTGGTAGTATTGATTTGTTTAAAGCACAGATACCGCAAAATAACCCGACGGCTGCAACCTTGGAAAACTTGCGGGCTGAGAACAATAATAGCTTGGTATTGGCGGTTGATGTCAATGAAGCAGCAAACGGCACAGAGAAAGCCTCAAGCCAAGGTGTCGCCGTTGAGTCAGTTACTTTGACGGTCGTTTCTGACGGGAATACCTTTACCTTTACTGATTTTTCCACCCCGACTCAAAGCTTGTTGGCGAAAGCCGGGCAAACGGATCGGACTCTTTTTTATACCCTGATTGGCAGAACGGGCTCCTCTTCCCTGACGTCGAATACTGGATGGGAGGGGACGTCGTTTGACGCGGTACTGACGATTCCTGTTAACGTCTCGCTGGAGAATGCCACGTCAGTAGTGGTGGAGATTACCTTTCTGGAAACCAATACTTCTTTGGGTGACCCTGAAGCCTTTTATGATTTTACGGCAGGGCCTGAAGATCTTGCTTTGCTGAGTCAAACAGATGCGGCAACCCTTTCTGAAGAAGCCCCTGGACAAGATGAGGCGCCTTTGGTGATCACCCAGAATCAAATAGGCAGTGAGACGGATTCGTGGGTGTATTACCCTTCTTCCGTGGAGTATTACGTGGCAGCCTATGAGGATAATTACCCGGTTAAGAGCGACTATGATTTCAATGATTTGGTCGTGGGCTATCGCGTGGGTTATGGGATGACAGGGCAGCAAGTGACCTCATTGATTGTTTATGGTTATATGATTGCGAGGGGATCTGGTTATACCCACGATTGGCATTTGCACATTGGCTTGCCGGATGCCGCATCGGGCACTGGTACCCTGAACCTATTCAAGCCGGACTCTGCCGAACAAGAAAGTGGCTACCCGCAAACATTTTCCCTTACGGGAAGTTTTGACAAGCGCCTGCTGCAGGGGACGAAGTCGTTAATGAGGAGCCCCAGCTCGGAATTTGCCAATACAGAAATCGATATCGACTTGATAAAAGGCCATAAGTTTAGTGTTGCCTTTGATTTTGATACCCCTATCGAGATTTCAAGCATCTCTTTACCACCTTATGACCCTTACTTGTATGTACAAAACACCGGTTATGAAATTCACTTACCCGAGTATGCTTCTCGGTTAGGCAGTTCTGTGAATAACGCAGAAGCCATTGGTGGTTTCAAGAACGAGCAGGGTTACCCATTTGCCATTATTATTCCTGAAGATTGGGAGCCGCCCCTCGAGCGGGAGGATTTGGGCGGCGTATACACGACTTTCCTAGAGTTTGTTACCAGTAATGGCGAGCAAGAGGACGCCTGGTATACCGCTCCGGCACAAGACAAAATCAAGCAGATCGGCAAGGCCTTTTGGAAATGGGATTAAAATACGCTTTTATGGTGGAAATTGTCCAATGACTTGACCTTAAACTCATTGCGCAGGGATAATATGGCACAATCAATAGGCTAAGGGTTTAACTTGGCCTGCTGGTTTACCTGTTTAACTAAGATTGCCCGTGACGGAGTCGAAATGGCGAAACTATCCCTTCAAGAGCAGATGCTAAAAGCTGGTCTTATTGACAAGAAAAAACTGAAGAAAGCGGGCAAGCAGTCCAAAAAATCCCGTACTCTGCGTAATGAAGCCAAAGCGGCTGTTGAAGCCAACAAAGCAGCCCAGTTGGAGCAGGATAAAGAGCTGAACCGCCAGAAGCAGGATGAGGCGAACAAGAAAGCCATCGCTTCTCAGGTCAAGCAGTTGATCGAAATGAACAAACTCGAATTGGCTGATGGCGATATCGGTTATAACTTTACCGACGGTACTTTGGTTAAGAAGATTTATGTCGATAAGCCGACACAAGACCAACTGGTGAGTGGTCGTTTAGCGATTGCCCGTTACCTTGAGAGCTATGCCGTGATCCCTGGCGTGGTTGCAGACAAGATTAGCCAGCGTGATGAAGAGACGATTATTGTCAACAATACTGTGTCTGAGCAGGAAGTTGATGAAGATGATCCATACGCAGATTTCCAGATCCCAGATGATCTGATGTGGTAACGGTTTGATTCTTAGTGATTGATAAAGCCCAGCATTGCTGGGCTTTTTGTTTTCAGCCCTAAACCACCTACTTCAGTAGGTGGTTATCATCCAGCGAGGCTTTGCCTGAAGTACTACTCATGCTAAATGCTCTCTTGATTTTTCGCGAAGTCAAAGAGGACAAATAACATGAGTAGATATAACCAAGCTTCCCACGTATTTTGGCGATGTCAATATCACATCGTATGGACGCCCAAGTACCGCTTCAGGATTTTGAAGAACAATGTGGGTAAAGAGGTTTATCGGTGTATCCAGGTCTATTGTAATCAACTTGGATGTGAGGTCATTGAGTTGAATGTACAAGTTGACCATGTACACCTTGTCGTAAAGGTTCCGCCAAAGTTATCAATATCCAAGTTGATGGGGGTATTGAAAGGCAAAATAGCCTTGAAGTTATTCAGTAAGTTTCCGTATTTGAGAAAGAATAAGCTTTGGGGAAATCACTTTTGGCAAAGAGGCTATTTTGTCGATAGCGTTGGAATTAATGAAGAAATAATCCGGCGATATGTAAGGCATCAAGAGAAGAAAGAGCGTCAAGAACAGGGAGAGTTAGCGCTGAACTAAACAAAGGCCCCCTTCGAGGGGGCTCATGCAAAGCCACCTTCTTTAGAAGGTGGATCTTTTACTTTTAGCTGTTTCCTCACAATCATCATTGTGGGTTAAGGAAGTCAGAGATATGCCGGTAAGTCGCTGCGCAATGCTCTGAGACCAGATCCTCCAAGTTTAGGAACGCGTGTGTCATGTCGTCGAAATGGTGATGGGTACTTTCTACCCCTAGTATCTGCAAGCGTTCGAAATACCGCTTTCCCTCGTCTTGTATCGGGTCAAATCCGGCCGTTATGAGTGTGGTTGCAGGGTGGTTACTGGGTAACGCCCCAAACAGTGGCGAAGCTTCATGGCGGTTTTCACCAAGCTGGAAATATTGGTCGAAATACCATTGTATTTTAGCGGTTTCCAAGATAAAGCCTTCACGGTAGTCAATTAATGACTCGCAGGAAAAGGTGTAGTCGAGGCTAGGGTATATCAAGACCAATTTGTCTACGCTATCAGGATTGCGTTGGGCCAGCGTTGCAGCCAATGCCCCCCCTGCTGAATCGCCTGCCAGAGAAATAATTGGCTCAAAGGCGATAGGTAAGGGCTTTAGCGTGTTAATCATTTCTTCCAGGCCCATGATGCAGTCTACCAGACCTTTGGGGTAGGGGTGTTCGGGTGCGAGCCGATAATCAACCGTCACAACAATGTGCTGGCTATGGTGGGCGAGACGGCGGCTAATTGGATCATAGACCTCAATGCTGCCACACATATGGCCGCCACCATGGAAAAAAAGCAGTATCGGCAACTCATGCTCTGGCGATGGGTGGTAAATTCGGCATGGAATTGACGTGCCGTGGATATGGGTATCAATTACTCGGCTGATATCCACCATCGTTGTAACAAATTGGTGGGTAATGGTTGCTAGTCCCAGCCTAGCCATTTCTGGGGTTGGCGGTATGCCAAGTTGTTTAGCCTCTGCAAGCGCATCATTGAATGATTTTAGCCATACCTGAAGGTTTGTTGGCATGTCGGCCATGAGAGCTTCCTTGTTGTTTTAGCCGTTTAATTTCGGGGACTCGCTCAATCAGGTAATCCTTGAAATTGGCGCAGCGAGCTGGCATATACTTTCGTGGTTTGAAATAGAGGTTGAGCTCAAATTGGCTGCTGACGTAATTCTCCAAAACCGGCTGCAAGGTCTGTCGGGTGAGCTCTTGGGAGATCAAACTGATCGGTAAGTAGGCGATCCCACCACCGTTAATCGCGATATTTTTGAGGATCTCGCTATCATCGGCTTCAACCGTTTGGGCGATCTCCACCGTTGAATACTCCCCGTCTAGTTCGAAGATCCACCGGTTGCCACCAACCAGCGTGCTGGCATACAGGCAGCGGTGATGTTTGAGATCATCGGGGACAACCGGCTTGCCGTTTTTTTCTATATAGTCCGGCGAGCAGCATGCCATGAGGGGCTCCCTTAGCAGCGACCGCTTGACCAGCAGGCTGTCTTTGTCCTGAAACCCGCGGTAGGTGGCATTGGCGCGAATGGCAAAGTCGACATCGTGGACATGATCAACCTCGAAGGCCGTTTCCAGGACGACAAAGTTTATCGAAGGGTGAAGCTGGAGGTATTCGCCGATGATTTGGCTGAGGTAGTGCTTGGCAAAGAGCGGCGTACTGGCAATTTTGATGGTCCCTCTGTCTTCACTGCTCATGTTTTGGACTTCGTTGAAGACATCATCTATCTGGGTGTGCAATAGGCTGAATCTGTCGAATAGCCGTTGCCCAGCTTGGGTAGGGGTGATTTTCCGTGTTGTGCGCTTGAGTAAACTCACCCCCATTTTCTCTTCCAGTTCATTCAACCAGCGGCTGGCGGCGGAAGGAGAGATGTTGTTGTGCTTGGCCGCTTCGCTGATCGAACCGGTTCTTACAACATGAAGAAAGAAGACAACCTTGTCCAGCATGTGCACCCCCAAAATCCATTTACCCCCATATAGTTATAGCAAAAAAGTGCCAAAAAATGATGACAGCATAGTTATATCGCCAAATGACGTCCCATATTCGCAAATGTGATTTGCATCAATGTGAGTAATTGTTTGGGGGGAATCTTCTAAAATACCAGAATACAGTGAGTTGTGTTGCCCGTCACAACTGCAGGCACTCGCTAATACCAGTTCTAACCGTTTAGATGTCAACAGTTTGGTATTCATTAAGGGGAATATAAAAATGCTAGAAAATAAAGTGTGTATCGTGACAGGTGGTGCCCAAGGTATTGGCCGCTGCATTGTTGAAACCTTTGCCAAGCAGGATGCGCTGCAAGTATATGCTTGCGACATGAACTTAGCTGCAATGGCTGACTTGGAAGCAAAATACCCGAATGTAAAAGGGGTTGAGTTGAATGTTTGCGATCGCACCAATATTGCTCAATTTGTGGAAAAGGTGAAGTCGGAACACGGCAAAATTGATGTTCTGGTTAATAATGCGGGTGTGACACGAGATAACCTGATAGAAAAAATGACTGAGGAAGATTGGGATCTGGTCTCGGATGTCAACCTCAAGGGCGTGTTCAACATGACCCAGGCCATTGCACCCGTGATGATTGAAGGTGGCTCGGGGTCAATTATAACCATGTCTTCAGTGGTCGGTACTGATGGTAATATTGGCCAGTCTAATTATGCGGCTACTAAAGGTGGCGTGATTGCCATGACCAAAGGATGGTCGAAGGAGTTTTCTCGCAAGGGGGCCCAGGTCAGGGCCAACTGTATTGCTCCTGGGTTTATCGAAACTCCAATGACTGTCGATTTACCGGATAAAGTGCTGGACTTCATGCGGCAGAAAACACCGTTAGGCCGGATGGGCAAACCGCAAGACATTGCCAACGGTGCCTTGTTCCTGGCGAGTGACAACTCGGCCTTCATTACCGGCCAAACTTTGAAAATTGATGGTGGGTTGGTGATCTAACTTATTCGCTTCAGGTAACGTCACAATCCCCTGCGGTACGGCAGGGGATTTTTTATGCGCGGTTATTAAATCTGTTGTGCCGGTAATGCCGTGTCGCCCGCCGTTGGGCTATTTCAGATCAAAAGTGGCAGCTAAAGAAATCATTCTCCCATTGATTGGATAGGGATGAACGGAGCAAGCGAAGTTTAATCCAGTGCGTAATGCTATTTAGCATGATGTTGTCCTTTAGCCGGGTTGAACGGGCTGTTGGGTTGAGAGCCAAAGATATACCGTGAAAACTTGGCTTACAGTTGTACGCTGAATGGGGCGCTTGGTCAATAAAATAGTGTTCATTATTTATAAACAGATCATTTAACTAATATTAATCACTATCAAAATGGTAACGGCGGATGCCTAATTTGACGGGCGGGGGAGTAGGAAGCGGAAATAGCGACTTGCAGGAGAAGTTACCAAGCAAAAGAGCCCACGAGACTGGGCTCCGTTGTTAGTGTTGAAGGTACATTAGTGAACGCGCTTGACGCTATCGCGTTCTACCAGTGTCGGTTCGAGTTGGATCACCGTGTTGGTTTCGTGCTTGTTCTGGATCTTGTCGAGCAGGATATCGACGGCTTGTTGTCCCAATCGGTGTTTGGGCTGGTGGATTGTCGTTAGTGACGGGGTAATGTACTTGGCCAGCTTGATATCGTCGTAGCCAACAATTGATAGATCTTCCGGTACGCGAATACCTTTTTTGCTGGCGGTATTGATTACGCCCATCGCCATCATGTCATTACAGACGAACAGGGCTGTTGGTAGTTCACCCCTGGCAAATACTTCATTAAAGGCGATTTCCCCGCCTTCACACTCGAAGTTGCCCGAGGCAATCCACTTCTTGTTGACTTCCAATCCGGCTTCTTCCATCGCCTGCACATACCCCGACAAGCGCTGCTGGGCGGTGAGTTTATCAAGCGGGCCGGTTAGGCAGCCAATTTGGGTATGTCCTTGGTCGATGAGGTGTTTGGTCGCCAGATAACCGCCATGGTGCGAGTTATCCTGGATTTTATCGCTCGGGAAATCGATCGGGCCCCAGTCCATCACCACGGTTGGGACCGGTTGGTGGCGAGAAAATAGATCGAATGCCTGACCGTCAACTTCGCTGCACATCAAAAGCAGTCCATCGACCCGTTTTTGCAGCAGGATATCGAGGCTGTCACGCATACGGGCTAGATCGCCTTCGGTATTGCACAGGATCAGGTTGTAGCCTTGCTCGTAGCAACGGCGCTCGACCCCTTTTACCACCTCGCCGAAAAAAGGGTTGGTCGAGGTGGTCACGAGCATACCGAAAGTACGGGTGTGGTTAACCTTAAGGCTTCGCGCCAAAGCTGACGGGGCATAGTTCAGCTCTTTCACTGCCGCCATGACACGGGTAGAAATGTCTTCACTGACAAAGCGGGTTTTATTTAGGACATGGCTAACCGTAGAAGTCGAGACTCCTGCGAGCTTTGCTACATCTTTGATTGTCGCCATAGGCTCTCCCTGAACCGTGCCCAGGCGGGCACGGTACCAATTACTTACTGGTGCTCAATAAGAAAACGTTCCACTTCACGGCGGTGTGGAATAGAGGTTTGAGCACCCATTCGAGTGACTGAAATCGCGGCAGCAGCATGGGCAAAACGAATGGCGTCATCCATCGCCTTGCTTTCCTGCAGGCCGGTCAGCAGCGCACCGTTGAAGGTATCGCCGGCAGCCGTGGTATCTTTGGCATCTACACGGAAGCCCGGTACTTGTCGGCCTTGGCCGTTCTCGCTTACCCACACACCTTGGCTGCCCAAGGTGATCATAACGTGCTTGATGCCTTTCTCGTGCAGGGCATCGGCGGCCTGTTGGGCGCTGGTAGTGTCTGTCACCTTGATACCGGTTAGCAGTTCTGCCTCAGTCTCGTTAGGCGTAATCATATCAATATGTTGCAATAAGTCATCCGATAATGGCTGGGCAGGGGCTGGGTTTAGTACTACACGAGTCCCAGCTTGCTTTGCCACTTTTGCTGCCGCTTCGATGGTCGCCATCGGGGTTTCCAGTTGCATCAGTAGCGTATCGGCCTGCTTGATCAGGTTGTGGTGAGGCTCGATGCGAGCCGGGCTCAGGCAAGCATTGGCTTCGGCCGATATAGCGATACTGTTTTCTCCGGTTGCCGCCACTTGGATCATCGCAATACCGGTAGGCATATCTTTCTCAATCATCACGCCATCGGTATTCATGCCTTCTCTGGCAAAGGCGTCACGCATCTCGTGGCCGAAGCTGTCGTCACCGACACAGGCGATAAAGGCGATATCGGCACCCAGGCGGGCGGCCGCTACTGCCTGGTTTGCCCCTTTCCCCCCGGGGATCACACAGTAACTGTGGCCATGCAGTGTTTCTCCCGGACGAGGAAACGAAGCAACTTGCAGAACATGATCGGCGTTCACACTGCCAAGAACGACTAATTTATTCATATTGGGACCTTTTTCATTCTCATTGGCCAAAATGTATGGCTTAGCAGTTGGGTAGAAGTAGGTTGCTAAGCGATAGATTTTGCACCCTTTTTAGGGTTAAAACTAAGGCGCGAAAGCTGAAGTCATATCGACGCCTTAGTTTAAGTGTTCCTAGATCCTAGAATTTAGGCACTAGGTTCTAGGTCCTGTCTCTTATTCAGAAACCACTTTCAGAGGAACAGGGATGTTTGCTTCAACCTGCTCGCCTTTCAGCATCTTGTCGGCGGTTTCCACACCCAGTGCACCAATTAGGTCTGGCTGCTGGGCGATAGTCGCTCCCAGTTTGCCGCGCTTAACCGCAGCGATACCGTCATCAGTGCCGTCAAAGCCAACGATCAGGACATCTTTGCCCGATGCCTGTACGGCACGCAGGGCACCCAGCGCCATTTCGTCGTTTTGGGCAAATACTGCTTGTACGTCAGGGTTAGCCGCCAGCATGTTTTCCATCACGTTCAGGCCTTTGGTGCGGTCGAAGTCCGCTGGTTGGCTCGCTAGTAGTTCCATGCCGCTTGCATTAACCGCTTGCATGAAGCCTTTACCACGCTCACGGGCTGCAGAGGTACCGGCAATACCTTCTAGTTGGATAACGCGGGCTTTTTCACCCACTTTTTCCATGATGAACTTACCGGCCATTTCACCACCGGCCACGTTGTCAGAGGCAATGTGGCTGACTACTTCACCGCGGCTGGCACCACGGTCCAGGGTTAGGACAGGGATGTTAGAGCGGTTGGCCATGCGGATAGCATTGGAAACCGCATCGGAATCGGTCGGGTTGATCAGAATTGCCTTCACGCCACGAACTGTCAGATCTTCCACATTGGAAAGCTCTTTGCTTGGATCGTTTTGTGAATCAAGAACAATCAGGTTATAGCCCAACTCTTTCGCTTTGGCTTCTGCCCCTTCTTTCATGGTAACGAAGAATGGGTTGTTCAGCGTGGAGACAACCATTGCCATCGTGTCCTGCGCGGCAGCCGTAGAGCTGAATGAAGCTGACAGTACAGCGGCAGAGATCAGGGTTGCTAACTTTTTCATTCTATTTTCCTTTCTACATATGTCGGGTGGAGGCGGGCAGGGGGCTACCCGCGAACAGAGGTTGTGTTACTTATTTTTGTTATCTACTAGGACTGCCAGCAGGATAACCACTGCTTTCGCAATCATTTGGTAGTAGGAGGAGACATCCAATAGGTTTAGGGCGTTGTTCAAAAAGCCGATGATCAGTGCACCGATCAGGGTACCCATAATGCGGCCTTTACCACCAGCAAGGCTGGTACCGCCAAGAACAACCGCAGCGATAGCATCAAGCTCGTAGCCCATACCCGCTGTCGGCTGTGCCGAAGACAGGCGAGAGGTCACGATGATGCCGGCAAGCGCGGCGAGCAGACCACAGATGGCATAGACCCCAATCTTGACGCGATCCACATTGATACCAGAAAGACGAGCTGCTGATTCGTTACCGCCGAGGGCATAGATGTAGCGACCGAAACGGGTGTGGTTCAATAGGTACCATACCGCGGCAAAGACAATCACCATCAGCCAGATTGGCACTGGGATACCCATCGCGTAGCCGGTGCCGAACCAGGCAAAGCTGTCAGCAACGTCGGTGAAGCCAGTAGAGATAGGTCGACCATCGGTGTATACCATGGTGACACCGCGTAGCAGGGTCATGGTGACTAGGGTGGCAATGAAGGCCTGGACCTTGCCCTTGGCAATAATGACACCACTGATAGCACCGAGAGCTGCACCTGCCAGCAGGGCAGTAGGCACGGCAATCATGACTGGGACTTCCATCGCAATCAGTGAGGCGGCAAAAGCACCACATAAAGCCAGTACCGAGCCGACGCTCAGGTCAATACCGGCGGTCAGGATAACCAGTGTCATACCCACCGCAATGATGGCATTGACCGAGGTTTGACGCAGGATATTCAGGATATTGTCGACAGTGAAAAAGTTCGGGTTCAGAAATGACACCACGACAATGAGGAATATGAGCGCAATCAGAGACTTCTGCTCGATTAGCCACTCTTTGCTAAATAGCTTGGCGCTACCTGAGTTTTGTTGTTTGGTCATAGCGTTGCTGCTCATGCTGCTACCTCGTTGATTTGTTTACCCACAGCGCAGGCGAGAAGTTTTTCTTGGTCGGCCTCTTCAGCCATGAATTCACCGCTGATTTTGCCTTCGTGCATGACCAAAATGCGGTCACTCATGCCGAGTACTTCCGGCATTTCAGAAGAAACCAGGATGATGCTCATTCCTTCTGACTTGAATTGGTTGATTAGCTGGTAGATTTCTTTCTTGGCACCGACATCGACTCCGCGGGTTGGTTCGTCCAAAATTAATACCTTAGGTTTGGTCATCAAGCCTTTGGCAATGGCCACTTTCTGCTGGTTACCGCCAGAGAGGTTACCGATGATCTGGTTGTGGGTCGGTGTCTTGATGTTAAACAGGCGAATAAAGTCCTCGACGGCAGTGACCTCGTCGTAATGCCGAAGCTGGATGCCTTTTGACAGCTGCTCGAGCGAACAGATCGACATGTTCTCCTTCACCGATAGGCCAAGGATCAAACCATCCCCTTTTCGGTCTTCGGAAATATAGGCGATGCCGTTGGCCAGGCCGTCTTGCGGGGTCAGCGGGTTGATCACCTTGCCATCGAGGACCACATCACCTGACTCACGTTCAAGGGCACCGTAAATCACTTTCATGAGCTCAGTGCGGCCCGCACCCATCAGGCCAGAGATCCCCAAGATCTCACCGCGATCCAAAGTAAAGCTGACATCGTGGACGCCCGGGCCGTTAAGGTTTTTCACTTCGAGGCAAGTGGTACCGTGTTTGACGTCGATCCGCGGGTACTGCTCATCGAGGCGGCGGCCAACCATCATTTCGATCATGGTGTCTTCATCGATATCGGCAACTGCACGCTGGCCGATGAACTTGCCGTCACGCAACACCGTGATGTCGTCACAGATCTCGAAGATCTCTTTCAAACGGTGGGAGATATAAACAATACCCGTGCCTTCTTCACGCAATTCATTGATCACCTTGAACAGGGATTCTGTCTCGGTGTCGGTCAGGGCGTCCGTCGGTTCATCCATAATGATGACTTGGGACTTGAACGACAGGGCCTTGGCAATCTCGACCATCTGCTGTTCGCCAAGGCTCAGGTCGCCCAGCAAGGTACGTGAACTGTGCTTCACATTCAGCCGGGCGAGTAGGGCATCGGCTTCCTTGTACATCTGTGACCACTTGATACCGCCGAACGCGTTGGTTTTCTCGCGGCCAAGGAAGATGTTTTCGGCGATGGTCAATTCCGGGATCAGGTTCAGCTCCTGGTGGATGATACTGATCCCAGCCTCCTGCGAATGGCGGGGGCCATTGAAGTTAACCGTCTGGCCTTGGTAGCGAATCTCGCCAGCGTCCATGTGGTAGATGCCAGTCAACGCTTTCATCAGTGTTGACTTACCAGCACCGTTTTCACCCATCAAGGCCATTACCTTGCCCGGGTAGACATTCAGGCTGGCCTTGTCCAGCGCCTTTACGCCGGGGAATGCCTTTTCGATGTCTTTGAGTTCTAAAATTGGCTGAGTCATAGGGAGTCCTTGCAACTGGTCTCTGCAACTACGGGTGCGCTTAAAACACGACGCCGGCTTGGAAAATGACATTGGCATATGGGGTGCATTCGCCAGTACGGATCACCGCTTTACTGTTCTGGGTATGTACTTTGAATGCCTCGTGAGGCACATAAGCAATGTTGAAGGTTTTCCCGCACATCGCTTCTTCTTCTCTGACTAGGGCAATCAGCGCATCGTGGTGCTCTGGGCTGACTTGCTTGAATTCTTCTGCCATCACCACGCCTTCAATCTGCATCTCGCCCAGCAAGGCTTTTACTGTCTGGATGAAGGTGGGAACACCTGGGATAAGGGCAAGATCAATGCGTTGGGTTTCATCTGGGATTGGCAGACCCGCGTCACACACAGTGACTTCATCGGTATGGCCAAGAGTGGCAACCAGATAGGACAATTCTGAGTTGATGAGTGCGCTCTTTTTCATGCTTGCACCTTAGTTATTGATGGTGGTGATGCTTCTAACGTCGTATGCCAACCTTGGCCGTATCATCCGTGTCTTAATTTTCCATCGAAACGATTACGCAATCGTTTCGATGGCGATAAATGTAAAAGCAAACGTTTCGATGCGCACTAATTATGGTTGAAAAATGTGATTGGGCTCAGAAGAAATATCCTTTTGGTGAATGTTTTTTGTGCATTGGGAATCATGGCGGCAGGGGCTATGTGATTTTTATGTAAGGTTTTGCAAAGGGGGGGAGTTTGCTTTGAAATTTGGCGGGCGAAAGGCTTATTATTGCAGCGTATATACGCCTGCAAATAGCTCGGGCGCAGATCTTTAATCACCGAAATGGACTGATCGTGATGGTAACCGTACTCCAGCTTCAACCTGTCTTGCTCAGTATTGCCCCAGTTTCAGTAGCTGTGATGCTATATGCGATGAAGAGGAAGAAATTGTGGTTGATGCGGGTGTCATTGCTTGGAATGGTGCTGTCAGTGTTTCTACTTTTTGCCTTTCAATACCTGGATTATCGCTATCTAGAAAGTTGCCTCCAGCAAGGGGAGGTCTACAATCCGTTGCAAAACTCTTGTATCAAATTCAATTAGCGATTTTCAGACTAGCTTAGCGTTGCCAAGATAACCTGTGCACTGGGAAAGACAGCGTAGGCCTCGTCCCCAATATTGAGCCCCGTCACGTCTTCGCTTCCTTTATCAATCAGGGCACAAATCTCATCGTTTTGGTTGAGTGTCAGGGTTACTTCGACCGAATTGTCGTCGGCATCGATCGCTTTGACTCTTCCCATTATCCAGTTATGCCCCGAGGTGGTATCGTGCGTGTCTTGATCGGGCTGGGCCTCAGGCATTGACGAGGGAAGTTTGATATCGATGGCCGGCCCTTTGATCAGGGCTACCACATCTTTCCCCTGATGCAGGTTCAGCCGAACTGTGCTGCCATGGGTGATAGTGGCGGTGAGCTTTATGCCTCCCTGCAATACGACAGTGATCAGATCATGTAGGGCATGGTTTTCTATCTGCTCAATGGTGCCAAAGAGCTGGTTTCTGGCGCTGGTTTGCAGCGACAGCTTGCTCATGACACCAAGCAGGCTGTGCAGCGGTACACTTTCGTCGTTGAGCGCTTCCAACCCCATCGATTGGATTTGTTCCAGCAGCTCATACATTTGTACCAGCCGCTGGCCATGATTCGTCAGCAAAGCGCCACCACCGCCTTTTCCCCCTTTTTCAGATTCGATGAGAGGAAGTTCAGACTGGTGGTTCATTTCCTTTACGGCATCGTATGCGGCTTTGTAGCTGATCCCTGCGAGCTTGGCCCCCTGGCTGATCGAACCCGACGAGGCAATGGCTTTTAGCAGGGCGATGCGGCGGGGATTGGCGAACATTTTGCCTTGTTGCGACAAGGTAAGCGTTGCGTCGAAATCCATAGTGTTGTCCGTCCCTTTGTGCCAATGTGTGCCAGATCATACATCGTTGCGGTGTTTTTCCGTAGAGTATACCTGACTTTTAGTAGTGATTGATTTATAAAACAAAAAAATCAAGATATGAAGGAAAGCGGAACAATGAAACCAAAGCAAACCCTACTGTTTATTCTAAACGATGCACCCTATGGCTCGGAGCGCTCTTTCAATGGCTTGCGGCTGGCGATTAATCTTGGTGAGCAAAGTGAAGCCGAGACTGAAATCAAAATCTTTTTGATGTCTGATGCCGTCAGCTGTGCACTGCCAGCCCAAGCGCCGGGAGAAGGGTACCATGTCCAGCAGATGCTGGAGATTCTGATCGCCCAAGGTGCCGAAGTGAAACTGTGCAAAACCTGCTGCAACGCCCGCGGACTGTCGTCATTGCCACTTATCGAAGGTGCCGAAATTGGTACATTGGATGATTTATCACTCTGGACGCTACAGGCCGACAAAGTCGTGACATTCTGATCAGAGCCAGGGCTGATGGTATTCAGCCCTGTATGCCTTCGGTCAGTGGATTGATAGGCGTTAGCCGGTATAGCTGCTCGCACGGCTCAGCAACTGAAAACCGATGTTGACACTGCCAGCCGAGCCCGCAGGTGTGTCTCTATCCTCAATTTTCCCAACTAGCAGCTCAGATGCCTTGATCGCCATGTCTGGATAATCGACGTGAATAGCCGTGATACCAGGGTAGCTTTGCTGGCAATAGTCAGCCCCGTCAAGGCAGGTTATCGCCATCGATGTCGGTACTTTAATCACCCTGCGTTGGCACTCGAACAGTGCACCCATGGCAATGTTTTCATGGGTACAGATCAATGCATCTAGCTCCCGCTCTCGCAGTAGCAACTTTGCGAGCCCTTCTGCACCTAACTCGATGCTGGCTTGCCCGTGGGAGGTCAGGAAATGATCTGGGGTCAAGTAGCCTTCGAGCATCGCTGCCTGCCAGCCTCTGAGCTGCTTGTTGAGGATCGCCTGGTCACCATGGCCACCGATAAAGCCAATGTTCTTGAATCCTTGGGCGATTAGCTGCTGGGTCAAGACTTTTGCCGCTTGGTAATGATCGACACCGACATTGAGATCTATGGCCAACGGGGTGATTTCATTGACTTCGAGTACGGGAATATTACAGGCTTCGAGTAACTTCCGTCCTTTTGCCGAACGCTCACTGCCAAACAGTACGATAGCCGCTGGGCTACTGGCCAGAATGTTGGTGAGGATTTTCTCTTCTTGCTCTAACACACCGCCGGTATAGCTAATTTGCAGTTGGTAATTACGCTTAGCCAGGTGGGATTGAAACGGCCCGATGAATTGGCCGCAGGCACTCTCCGTCATCGACGGAATAAGCATGGCGATCGTATCGCTCTGGCCTGAAGCGAGCGCGCCGGCGGCTTTGTTGGGAATATAGCCAAGCTCATCGACGGCTTGTTGGATTTTTTCGCGCAGTTTGTCAGAAACCTGCTCTGGGGTACGCAGTGCCCGTGATACTGTCATCGAGCCCACACCTGCGAGTTTGGCAACATCCGCGAGTGTTGCACGACCTGTGCTGCGACGTTTTCGAGGCTCAGCCATCGAATCTCCCTACATCATAAAATAGCATTGCTAATTCAAGTTGGTTAGCAATGCTATTTTCATTTAAAAATCAGATGCTTAATTTTAACATCCTGATCGCGTTATTGTGAAACATGCATTTTAACCTTGTTGATACCAAGGTTCCAATTGGTTTGCCAGCTCTGTGAGATTAAAAATGGTAGCGCTATCACAAATTTTGGTAGCGCTATCAGGTAGCGCTACCAAATGTGATTTTGATCGCTTTATTTATCCAGTCCGATCGTTAAAGTGGCCCCAACGACACAAGTTACCCATTGAAGAAACGAGAAGAGCGATGCTGAAAGAACTGCTTACCCAAGATGTAATTAGCCTTCATGATTCGGCTGAAAACTGGCAACAGGCGATTGAGTTGTCTTGCCAACCGCTGATTGACAATGGTGCGATCGAACCAAGCTACGTTGAGGCAATTTTCAAGTCACACCAAGAAATGGGGCCTTATTACGTCATCGGTCCAGGGATCGCAATGCCGCACGCTCGCCCCGAAAACGGTGTAAACCGCCTGGCGCTGGGGCTGACAGTGATCCGCAACGGTGTGAACTTCGATGCCGATGAAAATGATCCGGTGAAAATGTTGGTGACACTGGCTGCGACCGATAGCAACAGCCACGTCGATGCGATTGCCCAGCTCGCAGAGCTCTTTATGAACGAAGAACATGTGGCGCAAATCTGTGCCGCGCAAGATGTTGCCGCTATTCGCCGCATCATCGAAACCTATTAATTCAAATGGCTTTTGCCAAACAAACAACGGCGAATTGTTCGCACACTAATAACGCTTAAAGTAGTAGAAAGGTAGAATATTATGAAAATCATGGTTGTATGTGGTCACGGTCTAGGCACTTCTCTGATGATGGAAATGAGCATCAAGGGCATCGTGAAAGACTTGGGTGTAGCGGCAAATGTAGACCATATTGATTTGGGGTCGGCGAAAGGCACCGAAAGCGATATCTTTATCGGTACTAATGATATTGCTGAGCAGCTGGTCGCTCAGGGTATCGACGGAAAAATCGTTGCTCTGGACAACATGGTAGATAAAAACGCGATGAAAGACCGTCTTTCTGCAGCCCTACAAGAGCTTGGCGCACTATAAGAGGCCACTATGGAATTCTTTCGCTTTTTAATGAACGACGTGCTGGCCGAGCCAGCCGTCCTGGTCGGTCTGATAGCGCTTATCGGTCTGATTGCCCAGCAAAAACCAGTGACCGAGTGTATCAAGGGTACGGTCAAGACCATTATGGGTTTTGTGATCCTGGGGGCCGGTGCGGGACTGGTTGTCACCTCTCTGGGCGATTTCTCTGCCATCTTTACCGAAGCATTCGGTATTTCCGGGGTAGTACCTAATAACGAAGCCATTGTGTCGATTGCTCAGGAAGCCTTCGGCAAAGAGATGGCGATGATCATGTTCTTCGCCATGCTGGTGAATATCCTGATCGCCCGTTTCACGCCTTGGAAATTTATCTTCCTGACCGGCCACCACACCCTGTTCATGTCGATGATGGTGGCTGCGATTCTGTCGTCGAGTGGCATGAGTGGTGTGCCGCTGATTGTTCTTGGCTCGCTGGTCGTTGGTTTTGTGATGGTGCTGTTCCCAGCCATTGCCCATAAGTACATGAAGCAGGTGACAGGCTCTGATGATGTGGCCATTGGCCATTTTTCCACCATGTCGTATGTGCTGGCGGGGTTCATCGGTAGCAAATTTGGTAACAAAGAGCACTCTACCGAAGATATGGATGTGCCAAAGAGCTTGTTGTTCTTGCGTGATACGCCGGTGGCGATCTCCTTCACCATGAGTATCATCTTCTTGATCACCTGTTTGTTTGCTGGTGGTGATTTTGTCCGTGAAGTGAGTGGTGGCAAGCACTGGTTCATGTTCTCGCTGATGCAGTCAATCACATTTGCAGCCGGTGTTTACGTTATCCTTCAGGGTGTGCGTATGGTTATCGCTGAAATCGTACCGGCATTCAAAGGGATCTCTGACAAGCTGGTACCTAATGCCAAACCTGCGCTTGATTGCCCGGTGGTGTTCCCATATGCACCAAACGCGGTTTTGGTTGGCTTCCTATCCAGCTTCACTGCCGGCCTGTTCGGTATGTTCCTGCTCTACATCATGGGGCTGACAGTCATTATCCCGGGGGTGGTACCGCACTTCTTCGTTGGCGCTGCTGCAGGGGTATTCGGCAACGCAACCGGTGGCCGCCGAGGTGCAATGCTGGGTGCGTTTGCCCAAGGCCTATTGATTACCTTCCTACCGGTATTCTTGCTGCCGGTACTGGGTGACCTTGGCTTTGCCAATACTACCTTCAGTGATGCTGACTTTGGTATCGTCGGTATCTTGCTAGGTCTGATTGTCCGCTAATCACGCCTGATAGAGGCGATTTCTATAAATGCAAAGAGCCCGCAACCTCATTGGTCGCGGGCTCTTTTGTATCTGCAACATACCACGTTAGCTCTAATTGGTTCTAACGGCTGACGACGAAAAATCCACGGCTTGTTTGATTGTCAAACTATGATCTTGAGCTGAAACTGACATTAAGTATCATCGGTTTACGTTGGCTTACGTACCTAGACAGTGGTTTACCTATTTCGTATTAGATTAAACATTCAACGGATGTGTCTTACCTAAGTAATTGAGTTGAAAATTATTTGGCAAGTGAATGCCAGTGGCGCTCAAAATTTCTAGGAATGATTATGAGAACGAAATATATCGTACCCATGCTGTTTTTATCTGTGTGTTTAATATGGGGAACAACCTGGTTTGCGATGGAAGTCGCAGTAACTACAATCCCGCCGATCATGGCGACAGGGCTGCGCTTTCTGATTGCCGCCCCATTGCTGGTAGCGCTTGCCAAGTATTTCGAGCAGCCGTTGTTATTTCCTAAGGGGCGCGGTTACTGGGTGCCGATAGTTGCGGTGTTCTACTTTGCACTTCCCTTCACCCTGATGATTTTTGGCGAGCAATATATCTCATCTGGACTGGCGGCAATTATTTTTGCCAATATGCCTATCGTCGTCATGTTGGCCTCTTTTGTATTCTTGCGACTCAGGTTAGTACCCCACCAGTTGCTGGGCTTGCTGTTGGCGGCCATCAGCCTGAGTTGGATTCTGGTCAATGAAATGGCGATAGGGGGAACAAGCTACGCAATTGGGATAGGCGCTTTGTCCGGCGCGGTGATCATCCATGCAGTGATGTATGTCATGGTGCAAAAGCACTGTAAAGATATTCCGGTATTGACCTACAATGCGCTCCCTTGCCTATTGGCTTCTGTTCTTTTGCTGTTCGTCTCGGGTTTGGTAGAAAGCGTCGATATGTCTGGATTTGCTATATCATCCTTGGCCGCGGTCGTCTTTTTGGGCGTTGTAGCCAGTGTCGGGGGGATTGTGGCCTACTTTAAATTGAATCAGGTGTCGACGCCATTTACTGCATCCTTGTGTTTCTTTATTTTCCCTATCGTGGCCTTGTTGATTTCTGCTGCGGTCAATAACAGTGGAATTGGTTTGCAGTCTATGCTTCTGTTAGCGCCACTGTTTATGGGGATCCTACTGTCGAAAGCAGAGCCGGCATTATGGCGAAAAGGTTGGAGAAAGTTGACGGTTAGGCCGGTGAAGAAATGTCCGGCTTGCCTGGCCGAAGAGCTAGTTTAGCGCGTCACAATAGCTTCAAAACTGTTGGGCTTAGGCATAAAAAGGCGGGAGGTATACCTCCCGCTTTATCATTATCTGTGGGCTAATTGTAGCTAATCTTAATGTGCTAAGGCCGGCTCACACACTTTAACTTCGGTCTCTCCTTGTTTCGCCACACTTTCAAGGTTGGCGCTCAATGGTTGGTCCGTGAACAAATAGGTGGCTTCCTTGATATGGCCTAGCTCGATTGATCCTTTCGGAATGAATTTCGACGAGTCCAGCGCGATGATGACATGGCGCGCTGATTTCATTACTGTCTGGGTGATCACCGTTTCGTTCAAATCGTATTCCAGCAACGTCCCGTCCACATCCATCGATGCCGCACTGGTGATCAGGTAGTCGAAACGGAAGTGAGAGATGAAATCCAATGCTTCGGTCCCGACGATACCGCCGTTAAACGCTTTGATCTTGCCACTGGGGATTAGCACATCAATGCTTTTGTTGTTATGCAATACGTTGGCAACACGTAAGCTGTTGGTAATGACCTGGAGGTTTTTCTTATCTGCAAGGTGGCTGGCTATAACCTCGGCTGTGGTGCCGATGGTAATGAACACCGTTGATCCATCTGGGATCAGGTCGGCAATCGCCTTGCCAATAGCATGCTTTTGCTCGGTTGCAGATACCTTACGGACTTCATAGTCCAGGTTGGTTTTACTGGCCGGGGAGCTTGCCCCGCCATGGTGACGGATCACTAAGCGCTCTTCGCTGAGCTTTTTGATATCCCTGCGAATAGTTTGCGTAGATACGTCAAGCTTTTCAGCCAGCTCTTCTACGGTGTAATAGCCCTTGTCTATTACAAGTTTTATCAGTTTGTCTTGTCTTGGATTCGTCACGTTAAACCCTTTACCGCTTATAGTTACCGCTATTTATTATGTAGTTGGCTATCCACTTCCGATCTTGTCGGAATGCCTTCTCGACCACCGCGCTTTGTACATTTTATTGCGGCGACAGTGTTTGAAAAAATCACCGATTTACGTGCTGGCATCGCTTCAGCAACAGCGACTGCCAATGCACCGTGAAAGACATCACCCGCTCCGGTGGTATCGACAACGTCGACTTTGACACCTGGCTGGTGGCAGAGTTCTCCACTTTCGAACCAGTAACAGCCTTTTGAGCCGACTGTCACATATACTTTGCCTTTTGTCCGTTTCTGAGCGATTTTGAGTCCTTCTATTGGATCACTGCTTCCGGTGAACTTTTCAAGGCCCGGTTCAGAGAATGCCACATGGTCGGCCAGTTTGACCAGATCATCGATGGCATCCGGTGTGATATCTGCGTCCAATACCGAAGGTATGTTGTACTTTTTGGCTTGCTCGAGGGCGTATTTTGCCCCTTCTACCCACCTTACATCTGTGAGTACTGTCTTATAGATAGAAAAATCAATTAATTCAAGTGGTTTTGTATCACGTTTTAAAGACGTATCTTGATAGTTGATGATCATTCGCTCGCCTTCGTCATCGACAAGCACAGCAGAGAACGCCGATGAGGCATCAGCAATTTTCACGACTTTATCGACATTCACATTGTAGCCAGCTAACTCGGTCAGCATGGTATCTGCGATGGCGTCTTGGCCAACACGACCAATAAAATCAACATCGTGGCCTAACTTTGCGACCGCAACGGCGGCTGTTGCTGCCGGCCCGCCGCCTACTTCGAAGTAATCCTTGGCGACAAATTTACCACCTTGGGTCGGCAGGCTGTCTATTCGCTGGATCCTATCAAGTACCGTAATTCCTAAACACGCAATAGTCATAGTTATTCTCTTATTTAAATCCGTTGTCTGACGTTATTGGCAATGCACTCACTAAGTACATCCTTATATCCACAGTATATCCATTATTGACAAAATGATTGGGATAGTAATCACAAAACAACTTAAAACGACAAAAAACAACAAAATGTGACATTTGTTGTGGTTGTTTTGTTTCTTAATGTTTATATTGATTGCAAATCAACAGCGAGAGTAAGGATAAATACATGTCATCAATTGGTTTTATCGGATTAGGACAAATGGGCAGCCCAATGGCGCTGAATCTTATCAAGGGCGGGCACTCACTGCGTGTTTTCGATATCAATACATCAGCTGTTGAGGCACTTGTTGAGCAGGGCGCGACAGCGGCAAGCTCTCCGGCCGATGCGGCACTGGATGCCGAATTTGTTGTAACCATGCTGCCAAATGGCACTCTGGTAAAAAACGTTCTGTTCGGTGAGTCAGGCATTGTTGAGTCGCTAGATAAGAATGCACTGCTAATCGATATGTCGACTATTCATCCGTTTGAAACCGATGCGCTGATTAAGCAGATGAGTGACAAAGGCTTCTCGATGATGGAAGCGCCGGTAGGGCGCACTTCAGACCATGCAGTGAAAGGGGAGCTGCTGATCCTTGCTGGTGGTACCCAAGAGCAAATCGCGCGCGCACAGCCACTGTTTGACTGTATGGGCTCAGAGACGGTTGATGCTGGTGGTGCGGGTAAAGGTATCCGAGTCAAGATCATCAATAACTACATGAGTATTGCGCTTAACGCACTCTCTGCAGAAGCTGCGACGTTGTCAGAAGCGATTGGCCTTGAATTTGAAACGGCGCTTGAAGTAATGAGCGGCACACCTGCAGGCAAAGGCCACTTTACAACGACATGGCCAGGCAAAGTCCTTGCCGGCGACTTGTCACCAGCCTTTATGGTTGATCTTGCGCACAAAGACTTGGGTATTGCCTTGGATCTCGCCAACCAGGTGAATGTGCCTATGCCCTGCGGCGCGGCATCGCGTGAACTGTACAGCATCACCCGTGCTGCCGGTCGTGGTCGCCAGGACTGGACATCAGTGTTTGAGCAGCTACGCGTAACATCTGGCCTGGAAGCTAAAATCAAATAAAAAAACCAAGGACAATAACGTGAAACTAACCAGTGAAAGCTGGGGTGAAGTTGAAGGTCAATCGCAACCCGTCAAGTTGTTCACCCTCGAAAATAGCCAGGGCATGAAAGTCCAAGTCACCAATTACGGCTGTATTGTTACGTCGATAACAACGCCTGATCGTGACGGTCAACTTGCTGAAGTGGTATTAGGCTATGAGAGCCTTGAGCGATACTTAGAAGGACATCCATTTTTCGGTGCCATTGCTGGTCGCTATGCCAACCGGATCAAAGATGGACGCTACGAATTGGACGGCGAGGTATTCCAGTTGGAAACCAATGAGCCACCCACGGCACAGCACATTCATGGTGGTAGCAAAGGGTTTGACAAGTATGTGTGGGACTTCGCCGTAGAGCAGCAACATGAGGCGGTTTACCTTCATTTCAGCCGGGTATCACCGGATGGGGAGTCTGGCTATGGCGGTACTTTGCATGTAACTCATACGATTGGGCTGGATGAGCATAACCAGTTGCACTTCAACTTCAAAGCGACAACGGATAAGCCAACGGTGGTTAACTTGGTCAACCATAGTTACTACAACCTTGGCGGGCATGATTCGGGCTTGGTGGACGGGCATGAATTGACGCTTTACGCCGATTTCTATACGCCGGTGAACGAGAATATGATCCCGACTGGCGAAATCCTTGTCGTTAAAGGAACAGGGCTCGATTTTACCTTGCCGGTGGAAATCCGCGATAACAAGGGCAAGGTGCCGGGTGGCACATTTGACCACAACTTTGTGATCAACCAAAAGCGAAAGCTGGGGGAATATGCCTATGCCGCTGAGCTTTATGAGCCACTGACTGGCCGAGTGATGACAGTGCTGACGACTCAGCCTGGAGTCCAGTTTTATAACGGGGCTAAATTGTCGAACAAAGCTTGGTTTGGCCGTAATGGCTACAAGTATGAATCGTTCGATGGGCTATGTCTTGAGACTCAGCATTTCCCGGACAGTCCGAACCAACCACATTTCCCGAATGTGCGTTTAAACCCCGGTGAAGTGTTTGAAGAGAAAACCATCCACCGCTTCTCCGTGAAATAAAGCTTCTCCGTGAAGTAAACCATCTGCCAATAACGTCGTAGGGGCGGGCCATCGCCCCTAATCAGGAATTAAATATGGATATGACCGTAGTTTTGGTCTCCCTGATCATTGCATTAGGGGGCTTTACACAAGGCTTGACCGGATTTGGCTTGGCTCTTGTGTCTGTTCCACTGCTTTCTATGGTGGTAGATGCAAAAATGGCAGTGCCTATTGCTGGTATTTTTGGTTGGCTAGTAACCTTTCCAATCGTTTGGAAAATGCGCCACGCTATTCAATACAAAGCTGGCCTGATCCTTGTCGCTGGGTCACTGCCTGCCTCCTTTGTTGGTGCCAAGCTATTGGCCAGCCTGCCGTCACAATACATTCTCATCACCATGGGGATTGTACTGATTGTCTCGAGTATCCACTCGATGCGAAGCAGCAAACCCGCCTTTTCAAAGACCTCAGTGCCTGTCACTGTCGGGACGGGGTTTGCCTCTGGCGTACTGGGGGCCAGTGTGGGCGAAGCTGGGCCTCCAGTGATTGCGTATACATCCATGCAGCCGTGGACTGCTGATCAAGCTAAATCAACGCTGGTGTTCTTTTTCATGCTGCAGATGATTGGCGCCATTGCCAGCTTCTGGAATGAAGGGCTCTTTACCCCGGATGTAAACAGCCTGGTTGCTTCTGCAATGCCTGCATTTCTTGTGGGGATGACCGGCGGCATGGTGGGATACCACTTCCTGCAGAAATATAAGATCAACTACCACCATATTGTACACGGCCTGCTTTTGGTCATCGGTTGTGTACTAGTGCTCAAGAATGTCATTTTTTGATTGTTTTTGTCGAAAAGTGATAGATAACTAACAGAATTGAACGCTGCTGCCTGCTAATTTCAGTAGCAAAAGAAAATAACGAGGAAACACTTCATGAAATGGATTAATACCCGATCTCATAACTCTTGGCTAGAAACAGAAACCGATCGAATCTTTGAATTCGGCAGAAAATCGGTCGTACCAAACGGTTTTGGCTGGGTTGGTAACAACGGCAACATTCGTGAAGAGATGGGCACTCGCCTGTGGATCACTGCACGCATGCTGCACTGTTATTCGCTGGCTGCACTGATGGGGCGTCCTGGTGCTTACGATCTGGTTGAGCATGGTATCGCGGCATTAGAAGGTCCTTTGAAAGATAACACTCACGGTGGTTGGTATGCGACTATCGATAATGAGGGTAGCGGTATTGTTGACGCGTCCAAGCAGGGTTACCAGCACTGTTTCGTTCTGCTGGGTGCAGCCAGTGCGGTGACGACAGGCCACCCGCGTGCCCAGGCGCTGCTGGATGAAGCCATCAACGTGTATGAGAACCATTTCTGGTGTGAAGAAAAGCAGATGTGTTTCGAGTCTTGGGATGATACCTTCTCAGAGACGGAAGACTACCGCGGTGGTAATGCCGCGATGCACTCTGTTGAAGCTTTCCTGATTGTTTACGATGTGACGAAAGACCAAAAGTGGCTAGATCGTGCCCTGCATATCACTGAGTTTATGATCAACAAGACGGCAAAATCGCTCAACTACCGCGTCAACGAGCACTTTGACTCAGACTGGAACCCGCTACCAGACTACAACAAAGAAACCCCAGCCAGCCACTTCCGCGCATACGGCGGCACCCCTGGCCACTGGATCGAGTGGGGCCGTCTGATCTGCCACCTACGCGCCACATTGCTTGCAATCGGTGCCGAGTGTCCGGATTGGCTATTGGAAGATGCTATCGGTCTGTTTGATGCCACTGTGCGTGATGCATGGTCGGTCGATGGTGCGCCAGGCTTTGTTTATTCCGTTGATTGGGACGGCAAACCGGTTGTGCGTGAACGTATTCGTTGGGCGCCAGTGGAAGCGATCGGTACCGCTTATGCGCTGTACACAGTTACAGGGGACGAAAAGTACCAAGAGTACTACCGTACCTGGTGGGATTACTGTCGCACTTACCTGATTGATTACGAAGGTTGTTCTTGGTGGCAGGAATTGGATACCAATAACCAAGCAGGAACCAGCAAAGTGTGGGATGGCAAGCAAGATATCTACCATCTAATGCATTGCCTGGTGATCCCTCGTCTACCTCTGACTCCGGGCTTGGCGCCCGCTCTGGCTGCAGGCTTGCTGGATAAGAATATGGACTAATGCCTTAAAACTACTACCCTCTGACTTGTAGTTTTATGCATAAAGATGACAGCTTTCGGGCTGTCATCTTTTTTTGTCTCTACCTTCTGCAATGCTTGCTGACGTTATCTTCCCTTAAATGAAATAAGATGTGCTCTAGCACTCATTTTTGTCTATTTGTGTCTGTTTTTGTATCTTCTTGTTGGAAAGTGATACGTAACTAACAGAAATGAACCGTTCTGCCTGTTACTTTATTTACAACAACGAACAAACAAGTGAACAAAGAGGAACACTTAACATGGCTTACATGTCTGGTAAAACAATGATTCAGGAAGCGTGGAACAATGGTTATGCGATCGGCGCCTTTACTGCACACAACCTAGAAACAATCAAAGCGGTACTGCTGGCTGCTGAAGAAGAACAATCACCAATCATGATCCAGATTGGCCAGAAAGCCATCAACGAGATGGGCATGGAGCCACTGAAAAACGCGGTAGATTCACTGATGAAACACCACAACATCACAGTGCCAGTTTGTATCCACCTAGACCACAGCCGCCAGTTCAAGCAGACCATGGAAGCGGCTCGCTGCAACTTCAACTCACTGATGTTTGATGGCTCAGCGCTGCCATTTGAGGAAAACGTGCGTATTACCAAAGCCGTGGTAGACGTTGCAAATGCACTTGGCCTTGGCTCGGAAGGCGAGATCGGCAAAATCGGCGGTACTGAAGATGACATTACCGTAGATGAGAAAGATGCCATGATCACGACGGTTGAAGAGGCTCTGGATTTCTCCGAGCGTACTGGCGTTGACTACCTGGCCGTGTCTATCGGTACAGCCCATGGTGTCTATAAAACAACACCAGAGCTAAAATTTGAGCGTTTGTCAGAAATCAAAGAAGCCGTGAAGAAGCCGATTGTATTGCACGGTGGTTCGGGTGTGCCAGATGATCAAGTTATCGAAGCTGTTAAGCGTGGTGTAGCTAAGATCAACGTTGATACGGAGCTGCGTCAAGGCTTTATTGACGGGGTTCAGGCTCACTGGCGTGCGAACGAGGAAGACTACATTCTAGCTGATGTTATGAACAGCGGTATCGCAGCGATGAAAGAAGTGGTACAGCATAAGATCCGTTTATTTGGTTCAAATGGTAAAGCTTAAATCTTATAAAGTGTCCATTTTTGGCACATAAGATACATAAAAATGACATGTTTTGTCCGTATGTGAAAATCGTCACGGATTACTGCCACTAATTAAGTTATCAATAGAGCGAATTTATCGGACAGCATGTCATTTGCGAAACACATGAATGGACTAGAACAAAAGGGATACACAATGACGTCACTGAAACCAACAAGCTTAATCATGACTCTAGCTCGCATCAGAAGGGGGCATGACCTACAAGGTTGCAGTGAAATGGATAAACGTTCATTGGTGTCTCCAACAACGCGTCCAGTCAAAGGCTTCATGGATAAAACATACACAAAAGCTCTCCAGCACCGCACTGTGACTCATCAAGGTAAACGCCCTGGTGCTGCAGCGCTCTCGCTGGCTTAACCCTACTTTAATTGGGAGCCTTTGGTGGCCCCCTAATAACTATGCCCTCATTCACATTGGATGGTGATTCTATGCTGCGTACTATTGAGAAAGCATTGAATATTGTGACAACACCCTTATCACGCCTGTTGCGTCATGTTGCCGGAATATTACTCTTATTAATGACAGCCATTGTTGTTGCCCAGGTTTTATTTCGCTACGTATTTAATATTCCTCTAAGCTGGACTGATGAAACTTCCCGATTCTTAATGATCTATATGACTTATCTGTGTTTACCTTTTGTGTATTTAGCCGATAAAAATATAGCCATGACCTTCCTGACAGAAATATTAGAGAAAAAAGCACCACGTGTTTATTCCTTCTTATTATTGCTAGGTCATATCTCTGCCATGCTGGTTTTCACCGTGTGGATCACCTTTGGTTGGAACTTCTTCCAAACTGGCTCTGTGATGGCCGATAGCCTGCCTATCCCGATGTATTACGTGTATATCATGCCGCCGGTAATGATGGCAGTCACCATGCTCTATGCCTTACAAAAAAGTATTGCCTCTATTCGCGGTATGCTGGGCGATTTTGAGGATGTTTCAAAAACAAGCCAAACAGCAGAAATGCTCGAATCTGGCAAGCCTGTAGAAGATTCGGATGATACCGAACAACTTGAATTAAAACCTGCGGCGTAAGGGGGCAAAAATGGTTTCTCCAATCTTCCTGTTATATTTCCTAGTCTTACTTATTATTGGTGTGCCGGTATTATTTACCCTTGGTTTGTCACCAATTATTACCCTGTTCCAAAATGAACAGATGCTATTTGCCAATATGCTGTACCAGCGCCTTTATTCTGGCTTGGATAGCTTCTTACTGCTGGCGCTACCGTTTTTTATGTTGGCCGGCGAATGTATGACGGCGGGTGGTATTACCCCACGCATTATCGCGTTTGCCCAAACCATGGTTCAGCATCTTCGCGGTGGCCTAGGGCATGTGGTCATTCTGGCGGCAACCATCTTCGGTGCCTTGACGGGCTCAGCCGTTGCCGCCACGTCTGCTATCGGTGGCATGCTGATCCCCGAGATGAAGAAGTATAAGTATGATGCTGGCTATTCGGCAGCGTTGACCGCGGCGGCGACGGTACTGGGTAACATTATTCCACCGTCAGGTATCATGCTTATCTATGCCTTTGTGATGAACACCTCTGTGGCGGCGATGTTCCTGGCAGGCGTCACACCGGGCATCATCTTCTGTATTGGTTTGATGATCATGAACCGTTACCAGATCCGCAAGTACCCAGCGGTTCAGCCCATGGAGCGAGCGCCAGCGATGGAGCGCCGTCAGGCATTCAAACTGGCGATCCTGCCCCTGATGACTCCAGTGATTATCCTGGGTGGCATCTATGGCGGGATCTTTACCCCGACAGAGGCTGCCGCAGTAGCCGTTGCCTACGCCATCGTGGTTTCGCTTTACATTATTCGCGCAACCAATGTGAAAGCGACCTACGCCTTGTTTGCCAAGGTCGCGGTCAACGCCGCATCAATTCTGATTATCGTTGCAGCAGCGAGTGGTTTTGCCTCATTGATCAGCCTGTCTGGCGTGTCCAGCATGGTTGCAGACTTCATGAATGGCATTACCGACAATCCGTATCTCCTGTTCGCGATTATCAATGTGCTGCTGTTTATCATCGGTATGTTCCTTGATGCTGGCCCGGCCATCCTGATTTTTGCGCCAATCTTTGCCCCAATCATGATCAGTGCTGGTATCGATCCTGTTCACTTCGGTGTCGTGATGTGTGCAAACCTGTCAATTGGTTTGGCGACGCCACCAATGGGATTGGTACTGTTCGTTGCATCGGGCGTATCCAAAGTCTCGGTGGCGGAAATCTCGAAGAAAATTATCCCTTTCCTAATGGTTGAAGTGGCATTGATTTTCTTGATTTCCTGCTTCCCACAGTTGGTGATCGGTTTACCTCAACTGTTCGGCATTATGTAGAAGAAATTAAAAACTAGTGCTTAGCACAACATCTAAATTTCCTATAACGGTATAATTATTATGAAAAAAACACTTTTGACATTAGCTACCACTGCAGCACTCATGGCATCTGGCACCGCGCTTGCGGCAACTGAATTCAATGTGGTTCACCTGACTTCGCCAGATAGCTACAACCACCAATCGCTATTGGTATTCAAAAATCATCTGGAAACGCGCTCTAATGGTGAGCTGACGGTTAAGATTTATGGTTCAGGTCAGCTTTGTGGCTCGGGTAAAGAATGTATTGCTGGAGTTCAGGCTGGGATGTTCGATTACTTCCCGACTACCGTGTCTGAGATTGCTTACTATTGGAAGCCTGCTGAATCATTCGATTTGCCATACCTACTGCCTAACGACCGTGTTGCTGAATGTGTGTACGGTAATGATCAGTTTATTGCCGATGTTCGTGGCAATGTACTGAAAAAGGCGCCGAACGTTCGTTTGATGATGGTGGCTAATTCGGGCGGTTGGCGAAACTTTGCCACTACCAAAAAAGCAGTGAAAACTCCGGAAGATGTCAACGGTATGAAGATCCGTACGGTACCGGCTAAGGTCCAGCAGGATCTGGTTAAGGAGCTGGATGGTTCGCCGACACCAATCGCTTGGCCTGAAGTGTACACAGCGCTATCAACCGGTGTGGTTGAAGGAACTAAAAACGGTATCGTTGACATTATCCAGAGTCGTTTTCATGAAAGCCTTGATTATCTGACCCTAGATGGTCATGCGTACATGGGCGGTGCCTGGTTGATGTCTGACATGAAATTTAAGTCTCTGTCACCAGAGTTGAAGAAAGTGGTACTGGATGGTATTGCCGCTCAGCAACAATACCTGATGTCTTACCCGAAGCATAACGAATATGCCTCGTACGAGGAGTTCAAGAAAGCCAACGGTAAGATCTATAACCCTTCAACGGAAGAGAAAGAAGCGTTCAAGAAAGCGACCCAGCCGGTAGTTGATAGCTGGGCAAGCAATGCTGATGCCGAGGGCAAGAAATGGCTTGAGCGTTTCCAGAACGAAATCAAGACCTGTCAGGCGAAGATTGATGCGTCATACCAGTTGTCGATGTAATTGATTATTGGCAATGACATGTTTTTTAGAGCCAGCTGATTTCGGCTGGCCTTTTTTGATGGGAGAGAAATAGGGTCATGATTAATGACAAGGGCAATTTGACCGCCAAGGCGCAGAAGATATTGCACGGGCTTGGTGGACTCGATAACTTGGTCGAGGGGCAAATTGATAACTGTGCCACCCGGCTTCGTATTCAAGTAGTAGATATCGAGGCGGTGGATGAAAATGTGTTGCGCCGTCAGGGGGCACTCGGTTTTATCAAGTTGCCAGAAAACCAAGTTCAGGTGGTGTTCTTTGATGTCCATGCGATTACGGAAGCATTGAGAAATGTCATCGCCGCCGAAGTGGCTTAGGCTTTTGTTTTGAGGCAATTGGCGAAGAATAAAAAGCGAGGGGAGAGCCCTCGCTTTTCCATATAACCATACTGAATTGTTTATTGTGGAACGCGTTGAAAAGACTACGCAGTTTGCGCGTCTTTCGCTTCAGTTTCTTCGCTAACGTCGGTTTCGATAAGCCGGTTGAGGCGCGGTGCCAGGTAGACACAAACCAAGCCAACAAGGGTCGACGCGATAGCCAAGGCATAGAAGTAATTACCATAAGAAACCAGGCTTTCGACCGGGGTCATCTCTGCTTCGCCAGTTGCAGACAGACCTGCCACCCAGGCTCCCGCAACCGAGGCCAGTGCCAGAGTCATGTTCCATGCACCATAGATGAAACCGCGGATCCGGCTCGGGAACAGTTTGGCGATGGCAGATAGACCAAGGGCAGAAATTAACAACTCACCGATGGCGAACAAGAAGTGCGGCGCGGCAATCCAGAACGGGTTGAGCATGCCGTTTTCATCACCGAAGTACTGTGAGAAACCAGCCAAACCAAAGGCGGCAGCACAGATCAGCATCCCCAGGGCGAACTTGCCCGGCATGGACAGATCTTTGCCTTTCTCGCCCAGCGTGGTGTAGATGTGGGCCAGTACCGGGCTGAGGAAAATAATCCACAGCGGGTTGAACGACTGGTAAGAAACCGGGTTGATGGCAAAACCAAAAATCTCTGCTTCAACGTTATTGATCGCGAAGAAGTTCAAGGAGGTCGGCATCTGGTTATACAACACGAAGAAGGCCAATGCCTGTCCCATCAATACCAAGCCGACGATCATGCGCTTGCGGCTGATCGGGGCTTCTTTCTTCATTTCCTTGGTGATCAGGAACAGGATGACCAGAGCCGCCATGGCCAGGACGAACTGGGCCAACGGTAAGTTGGTGAGCAAGTAGCTGGCTAGGGCTACGGCAATCAAGGCCGCAGATAAGAACAAGCTGTTGGTCTTGAATGGGATGGCATGCTTGTCGGCTTCGGTCGCCTTGGTGATTTTCTTGTTGAGCATCAAATAGGTAATGACGTTAACCGCCATACCGACCCCCGATAGGATAAAGGCTGAGGTCCAACCGATACTGTAAGCCATGATCGGTGCGCCCAGTTGGGCGACAAAGGCGCCGATGTTGTTGACCATGTAAAACAAGGTATAGGCGCCGTCCAGGCGAGGGTCATTTTTCTCATAGGCTGAGGCTATGATGGTTGGCGGTGCAACACTACCGATACCACGGCCAACGGCGACAGTACCTAAACCGACGAAGACGAAGTGCGGCTGGGCAGTGATCGCCGAGTAGGCAATGATGAAATAACCGAGGCCTTGGAAAAAGAAGCCCCAGACCAAGGTACGTTTGGCCCCAAGGATCTTATCGGCCAGCCAGCCACCGACAAACAGCATCGCTGCGCCGAGGGCGGCAAATGCGCCGAAGGTGGCAAACGAGGTCTTCTGGTCGATACCGAGTTCTTCACCGAGGAACACCGGCAAGATCGCCCATAAGCTGTAGAAAGAGAGCGCCCACCAGAACTGGCATGAACACAGGATATAGAAGGTTATCGGATGTTTCTTTTTCATGTGCGGAATTCCATTTTCTTAAGCGTTATCACAGGGCTTGGGTGTAGAACGTCTTGTAAGCACGGTACAGTTCGAAAATGTCAAACTTGGAAGACAACTCGAAAGGCGAATGCATGGAAAGCAATGCAGCACCGGCATCTATGGTGTTGATGCCGTAGTGGGCAAGGTACTTGGCAACCGTACCGCCGCCCCCTTCATCCACTTTGCCAAGTAGGCCGGTTTGCCAGCTGATTTCATGTTCGTCGAAGATACGGCGTAGCGCGGCGACATATTCAGCATCGGCGTCGTTGGAAGCGACTTTGCCACCATGGCCGGTGTACTTGGTGAGTACCAGTCCGTAACCCAACTTAGAGGCATTCTGTGCATCGTGGACCGACTCAAACAGCGGGTTAAGGCCGGCATTCACGTCGGAAGACAGCGCATAGGATTGCCATAGGCAGCGGCGAAGCAATTGGTCGTTGTAGGTATTGCCAGCTTGGCGGATCAGCAGTTCACCCACGAAGTATTCCAGATAGCGAGACTCCAGGCCGGTCGCACCGGATGAGCCGATCTCTTCTTTATCAACCAAGAAGCACACTGCGGTTTGCTCTGGGGTAGGGATATCAAAAATCGCTTCCAGAGAGGTGAAGGCACAGATGCGATCGTCCTGGCCGTAAGCACCGATCATGCCCTGATCGATACCGACATCACGGGCGTTACCTGCAGGAACCAACATCAGTTCTGCAGAGATGAAATCGGTCTCGCTGATCTCGTATTTCTCGAACAGCTTGGTGAGTACGTGATGTTTTACCTTGTCTTTGACTTTCTCATCGTCGAAAGCCATTGGAACCGAGCCGACAATAATCTGCAGCTCTTCACCTTTGAGGACTTCGTCTGCCTTGCGGTCACGCTGAACTTTGCGGTCGAGGTGGGGAAGCAGGTCGGGGATAGTGAAAACAGGATCGGATTCCTCTTCACCAATTGCGATATCAACACGACGGCCGGATTTCGTCACCACCACACCATGCAACGCAAGAGGACGGGATGCCCACTGGTACTTTTTGATACCGCCGTAATAGTGGGTACGCATCAGGGCCAGTTCATTTTTTTCGTACATTGGATTGGGTTTTAGATCGAGGCGTGGTGAGTCAATGTGCGAAACGACAAAGCGGATCCCATCTTGAATTGGTTGCTGGCCGATAATAGCCAATACAACATTTTTGTTTCTGTTGACGAAGTAGGCTTTGTCGCCAGGTTGTAACTGCTGGTAGTCTTCTATTGGGCGGAAGCCGTATTGTTTGGCCTTCTCAATGGCGACATTCACGCATTGGCGTTCGGTTTTACCTTTATTGAGGAAGTCTTTGTAGTCTTCGCAGAAATGATTGATGTCATTGATTTGGGTATTGTCGAGATTTAACCAACCATTCGTATATTGCAGCGTTTCCATTGCTTATCTCCAAAAGGGCGATTGTTTTCGCTGTGAAGACTATCATTCTGCATATTTGCTTTAATGTGAGTTTGATCTGCTTACATGTATAAACTATATGGTTTTTAATTCTAATTTATTGACCATTATGTAATTAAAAGTTCTTTTGTTTGTGTTTTCTTGTGTCTGGCGGAAAAGTGCTTGGCTATGGTTGTGAAAACCCTGTTTTGGTTGGTTGGAGTCTTATTTTTAGGGCGGTGGGAGGGGGGGTAAATATAAATAAAATAGACTGTGTTAATCGCATTTTATATAGAAAGATGATGAAAAGGATGGGTTCGATTTAATTTGAAAATATCTATTTTGCTCTGGAAGGGAATGCAATACTTTTATTGTGTGCTTTGATAAGTTTTTCTAATGAAAGAGCGAGAGCGGCATGATCTGACCTATTTATAAAATTTT
The DNA here is from genome assembly GCF_029223585.1 of Photobacterium sp. DA100. Classification (NCBI taxonomy): domain Bacteria; kingdom Pseudomonadati; phylum Pseudomonadota; class Gammaproteobacteria; order Vibrionales; family Vibrionaceae; genus Photobacterium; species Photobacterium sp. DA100. The sequence goes on from NZ_CP119424.1 coordinate 397,750, forward strand.
GTTGAACTATGATCACATCTGTTTCCTGTGTGAGTATAAATTCACTATAAGTAGAATATTTACGTAATAATTCACTATAGGAGCTGTTTTTGTGTCTTTTTTGTAGCGGTTAGGTTGGGTGATCTTTACAAAGCAGAGGGCTTGATAAGCATTAATATGACTTGTGTATCATAATAATACGAGATGTAGAGTTTTGTACTGGAATTGGGCTTTGCTCACAAAAAATATGACATTACTAATTATAATCATCCATAAGTTTTATGAACAAGAAGCAATCACTGGGTAAAAGTTAAATTATAAAAGAATTATCTACCCAAGAGAGATACGGCAGTCCTTTTGGTAACTATAGATATTGAGGCTTGATATTTGGTTCTCATGTAAATGAGAGGTCTGCGAAAACTGATTTGTTCTAAATGCACTCTTTATGCGGCTAAGTATTCAGAGTGTGGTGTGAAATAGCAATCGGTGAAAAATATGTCAGAACTTTACGATGTCATTATTATCGGTGGCGGTGCTGGTGGAATGTCTGCTGGTGTCTATGCTGCTCGCGGTAAAATGAAAACCCTGATCATTGAGGATAAAAGGAATACCGGTGGTCAGGCCGCAACAACAAGTGAGATGGAAAACTATCCGGGTATTCTGGAAGCCACCGGCCCACAGTTGATGGATATGTTCCGTGAGCACTGCAATAAATTCGGTGTCGAATTCGTCCGTGGTTTGGTAACCGGTATTTCAATCGCCGAAGACGGTTTTATTAAAACCTTAATGACCAACAAAGGCGAAACCTACCAGACAAAAAGCATTATTGTTGCCACAGGGGCAACACCGCGCATCCTTGGAATCAAAGGCGAGTCTGAGTTCCGTGGTAAAGGGGTGTCTTACTGCGCCACCTGCGATGCCGACTTCTATGAAGAGTTGGATGTGGTGGTGGTTGGTTCTGGCAATACTGCGGTGGAAGAGTCTGTCTTCCTCACCAAGTTTGTCAATAAAGTCACCATGATTGTGTTGCATGACCAGGGCATTTTGGATGCTGACCGTACCGCCCAGGAGCAGGCTTTCGCTAACGACAAAATCGAGTTTGTTTGGAACTCGGTGGTGGAAGAGATCACCGGCGATGAGTTGGTCAACGGCGTGAAGCTGAAGAACCTGAAAAGCGGCGAGATCAGCGAGCTAGCCGCCGACGGGGTGTTCATGTTCGTCGGTACGGTGCCAAAAACCGACTTTGTCAAAGAGCTTATAGAGCTGACACCACAAGGCTACGTCATTACCAATGACAAGCAGGAAACCAGCGTCCCCGGTATTTTTGCCGTGGGTGATGTGACCGACAAGTTCCTTCGTCAGGTTGTTACCGCTGCCGGTGATGGTGCCGTGGCTGCTGTTGCTGCCGACCGTTATATCGAAGAAGAAGAGAACTGGCGTAAGTCTGTAGCCGAGTTTGGCGGCACTGCAATGGTGGCCTTTTGGAATCCGCTCAGCAAAGAAAGCTTGGATGTGATCAACCAGCTTGAGCTTAATTGTAAAGATCATCCAGAGCAGCGTGTCGTCACCATCGATACCTACAAGAGCCAGAACATTGCCAGCCGTTTCTCTGTGTCCGAAGTGCCGGTCGTGATCCGATTTGACGCTGGGCAGGAAGCCAAGCGAGTAGATGTAAAGGATATCTCAGAGTTAGAAACGCTGTATTAAGGGAAACACAATGATCGAATTGAACAAAGAAAATTTCGATGCGGAAGTGAAGGTCGACGGCATTGTGCTGGTCGATTTCTGGAGCGAGAACTGCGGCCGCTGTATTGAGCTGATGCCGGACGTGATCAAGCTGGCTGAAAAGTACGGTGAAGAGATCAAGTTCTGCAAGCTCAACATTCAGGGTAATCGCCGTTTGGCGATGGCGCAGAAAGTGATGGGGCTACCTTCTTTTGTTTTCTACCGTAACGGTGAGAAAGCAGAGCACCTTTCCGGTGAAGAGTTAGAAATCGAACATGTAGAAAGCATGATCGAAAGCTTGGTGGCTGAAACTGCCTAAAGCATAAAAGAATTTGTATTGAATGGGTGAAAGCCCGTTGGCACAAATAAACCGGTGAGCAATCACCATTAGTAATAACTATGTAATCCGTACCCTTGGAGTGAACAATGCTCAAAGATAAGAAAGTGATTATCTTGGGAGACAGGGACGGTGTACCGGGTCAGGCAATTGAAGCCTGCATCAAATCTGCCGGTGCGCATGTTCTTTTCTCTACAACTGAGTGTTTCGTCTGAACCAGCGCAGGTGCTATGGATCTGGAAAACCAAAAGAGGATTAAAGGTTTCGCTGACGAGTTCGGCCCAGAGAATCTGGTTGTCGTCCTTGGCGGTGCTGAGGCGGAAGCTTCGGGCCTAGCGTGTGAAACCGTGACTAACGGCGATCCTACTTTTGCCGGACCATTGGCCGGAGTCCAGTTGGGACTCTCTTGTTATCATGTGGTTGAGCCGGAAATAAAAGACAATGTCGACGCTGCTACCTATGACGAGCAGGTCAGCATGATGGAAATGGTACTTGATGTCGATGCCATCGTGGCGGAAGTCAAAGAGTATCGTGAGCAATTTGGAAAGTATGTTTAATCGGGAGCAGAATTGTGTTCGCTAACAAAACAGTGATCATTCTGGGAGACCGTGACGGCGTACCTGGGCAGGCAATCGAAGCTTGCATGAAGACAACAGGTGCTCACGTTGCTTTCTCCACCACAGAATGTTTCGTCTGAACAAGCGCTGGCGCAATGGATCTTGAGAACCAAAAGCGGATTAAAGCCCTAGCCGATGAAAAAGGCGCCGAGAATCTGGTTGTGATTCTGGGTGGCGCAGAAGCGGAAGCTTCTGGCCTAGCGTGTGAAACCGTCACCACCGGTGATCCGACTTTTGCAGGACCATTGGCGGGAGTCCAGTTGGGACTCTCTTGTTATCACGTGGTTGAAGACGAAGTTAAAAATGCCGTCGATCCGGTTGTTTATGATGAACAAGTTGGAATGATGGAAATGGTACTTGATGTCGATGCTATCAAAGCGGAAATGCAACAATACCGCAGCGAAACTGCATTAGCATAAGTATATCTCAATGCTGGTTCGGATCTGTTTTCAAACAGGCAGGTTCGAACCTCTTATCCGGCTCGGATGCAGGAGTAACAATGGGATACGCAGTAATCAAAGGCGTGAGCTATGTGCTCGCCCATACCCCAGATGTGTTGATCCAACACGGTTCGGTGCAAGTTCAGACCAGGGCAAAAGACCCATCAGACGCTTACTTGCAGCAGTTGAAAGACCATCTTCGCCCCTTCGAAGAAGTGGTATCTTACCCCGCGAACCAGTGCTACATCGGAAACCTGACCCCACAGCAGTTGGCTGATATTCCCCTACCTTGGTATGAAAACCATGAGCACAAGGCCCATGAAGGTAAGTTCGGTGAAATTTACAGCCAGCCTCAATTTTATGCCATGTTGAATCACGTTGACGTGTTCAACTTGGTCCACCTTACCCAGGAATTCATTGATAGCTATCAGTCTAGTGCTGGCCACCATCCGCTATACGGCGAGGTTGATTTATTGGCAGGCCATCAGCTGATCAGCAAAGACGAAATCCTGGCGTTGGTTGAACATCATCAGGCCGAAGTCCTGATGATGAACGGCGAGTTGGTCGGCTGTGTGAAAGCCGCCCACGACGAAGACGAAAATCTCTCAGCCCATATCATGCTGGAAAACCTTTGCACAAAGGCGTCTGGTGTGATGGCAGCAATGCACCTCAAGCAGCAGGGCATTGAACTTGATAACGTTGACTACATCATTGAATGTTCTGAAGAAGCGTGTGGCGATATCAACCAGCGTGGCGGCGGTAACTTCGCCAAAGCGATTGGGGAAATCATCGGCTGTAACAGCGCGACGGGCTCTGACGTCCGCGGTTTCTGCGCCGCACCGGCTCATGCGATGACACTGGCTGCAGCTTTAGTGAAATCAGGCGTGTTCAAGAACGTGATGGTGGTTGCAGGTGGCGCGGTTGCCAAACTGGGCATGAACGGCCGTGACCATGTGAAGCAAAACATGCCGGTATTGGAAGATTGCCTGGCAGGCTTTGCCTGCATGGTGACAGAAAACGACGGTGTCAGCCCGGAAATCAATACTGATATTGTCGGCCGTCACCAGATCGGGACGGGCTCATCGCCTCAGGCCGTTATGACAGCTCTGATTGCCAATCCGCTGAAAGCAGCGGGCATGAAGATGACCGATATCGACAAGTACTCGGTGGAAATGCAAAACCCTGAGATCACCAAGCCAGCCGGCGCCGGGAATGTGCCCGAGTCCAACTACAAGATGATTGCGGCACTGGCAGTGAAAGAAGGCCAAATGGAGCGTACTCAGCTTCCCGCCTTTGTTCAGCAGCATGGCATGACAGGTTTTGCGCCGACCCAGGGCCATATTCCATCAGGGGTTCCCTTCCTTGGCTTTGGCCGCGAGATGATTATCAACGGTGAAATCAACAATTTCATGATGGTCGGCAAAGGCAGCTTGTTCCTCGGGCGTATGACCAACTTGTTCGATGGCCTCAGCTTTGTGGTGCAGAAGAACAGCGGCAAACAAGCACAAGCCTTTGACGAAAATCAGGTTAAACAAGTCGTTGCGCAGGCAATGCGCGATGTGGCTGAGAACCTACTGACCCCTAAACAGGGTGAGCAGTAACCGGAGGCTGAGATGGCGAATATCAATCAACAACTGGCCGATACTTTCAATGCCATGGCTGATGGCTTGATGAGTGGACAGTTTGGCAAAAAACTTCGCATCGGCCTGACCCTAATTGGCAGCGAGCACGGGTCTGAAGAATTACTGCGCGGGGCACAGATGGTTGCCCGCCAGTACAGTGATATCGAACCTGTCCTGATTGGCTGTGATGGACCAGATTGTGGCTTCGAATGTTATCCGGCAGCGGATCTGCATGAGTGCCACAAGGTGATGGAAAGCCTGTTTGCCGAGCAGCAGCTCGACGGCTGCGTCACCCTTCATTACGCTTTCCCATTAGGAGTGAGCACCATGGGCAAGGTGGTAACACCGTCAACGGGGCGTGAAATGATCATCGCTTCTACGACAGGGACCACCGATACCCAGCGTCAGGCAGCCATGCTGAAAAATGCGATTTACGGTATCGCGCTGGCTAAATCAACAGGGATCGAAAAACCGACTGTCGGTGTGCTCAATGTGGATGGCGCCGCAGTGTGCGAACGGGCACTGCGTGAGCTGAAGCAGGGTGGTTACGATATCCAGTTTGCCGAATCCGGACGAGCTGATGGCGGTATTGCCATGCGCGGCAACGATCTGTTGCAGGGCACACCGGATGTAATGGTGACCGATAGCCTGACTGGCAATCTGCTGATGAAAATGTTCTCGTCATTTACGACTGGTGGTAGTTATGAAGCCTCTGGCTTTGGCTATGGACCGGGGTTAGGTGAGGGCGCGACGAAACAACCTGTGAATATCATCTCACGGGCGTCAGGCGCACCGGTTGTGGCAGGAGCCATGAGGTTGTGTGCTGACGCAGCGAGAGGAGAGGTTATGAAGCGCGTTGACGAGGAATGGGAAGCCGCCACCCTGTCAGGGTTAAACAGTGTCTTGACCAGGTATTGCACGGCCAAGCCTGCTGCGGAGCAGACTGAAACGGTGGTTGCACCACCGGAGAAGGTGACCGACGCAGAGATAGGCGGGATAGATATCCTCGCTATCGAAGAGGCCTGCCAGGCACTGTGGAAAGCGAACATTTTTGCCCGCACCGGGATGGGCTGTACGGGTCCTATCGTGCTAGTGGCAAAAGATGATTTGGAACAAGCAAGAACCAGGTTAGTTGAGGCAGACTATATCAGCTAACATGGATTTCTGCTTTAAATCCAGATGATTACACTATTCTGTCCGATTGGAATAGTTCATCGGGGCCTCAGTTGCTGATATTGATATCAAATAGTGGGGCACCCTTACCGTCCACTTCAAAGGAATTAGAGATGACAGAGAAAATTCGTCTGACGCAGATGACCAAGAAAGCCGGGTGAGCCGCTAAAATAGGCCCCAAGGCCATGGCGCAGGTTCTGCAGTCCATTTCACCCCTATTTCCCGAACAAGCGTATCCCAATCTGATGGTTGGGTTGACGGTAAGTGATGATGCTGCCGTCTACAAAATCAACGACGATGTTGCCGTTATCCAAACATTGGATTTCTTTACTCCGATCGTGGATGACCCCTATGACTTCGGTGCCATTGCCGCAGCGAATGCCCTGAGTGATGTCTATGCCATGGGTGGTCAGGTAACACTGGCGATGAATATCTTTTGTGTGCCAACCGACCTTCCTCAAGAGGTTGTCGGCCAAATCCTCAAAGGCGGTGCGGAGAAAGTCCGTGAAGCCGGCGCGGTATTGGTTGGCGGCCATACCGTGGAAGACAGCGAGCCGAAGTTTGGCTTGTCTGTGATGGGTACCATCCACCCGTCCAAAGTGCAAACCAAGGCGGCGGTGGAAAGTGGCGATGTCCTGGTACTGACCAAACCTATTGGTACCGGGCTGATCTCGACAGCTGCAAAACGCGGTAAAGCTAGTCAGGCGGCGATCAAAGCTTCTACTGACAATATGAAAAAGCTAAACCGCAAGGCGGCTGAGATCTTTGCCAACTACCCCGTTAAGGCGTGTACCGATGTCACTGGTTACTCCCTGTTGGGCCATGCCCATGAAATGGCAGAGAAAAGTGATATCTGTATGCACTTCAAGGCGGAGCAGGTGCCGTTCTTACCAGAAGCTGAAGACTATGCCGCTCAAGGGTTATTCCCGGGCGGGGCGAAGCGCAATCTCGAAGCGTATCGTGAAGACATAGCTTTCGACGATGGTCTGGATGAAAGTTGGCATCGCAAGCTGTGCTGCCCGGAAACCTCCGGCGGCCTGCTGGCAGCAGTACCGAAAGATTGTCTGGATGCGTTATTAACTGAATTTAGCAGTCAAGATGAACCCTGTTGGGTTGTCGGGTTTGCCGAGGTAGGTTCTGGCCTCAAGGTCAGCTAACTCGGTCACTAATCAGGTTGTCCGGCCTCAGCCGAGGCCGGCACCTTGCTAAATCAATTCTATCTTGGGATCTCCTCCCATTTGACGCTTGTTTGGAGAAACACATGAAACTCGAACTAGGCAATATCCATGTTCGCGATCTGGCCTTTGGTCCAGTAAGCGAAGTCAAAGAAAATACCGTGGTCATCGATCAGCAGGCATTAATTGCCCACCTGACCGAGCTGGATCACCGTATCCGCTCGTTAGAACTGTCTATCGCCAAACCCGGCGACAGCACCCGCATTATGCCGGTTAAAGATGTTATCGAACCGCGCGTTAAAGTCGGCTGCGAAGGCGATATCTTCCCAGGGCGCCACCTCGGCGAAGAAGCCATGGTCGGTGAAGGCCGCACCCATGTGCTAAAAGGCATGGCAGTGGTGACCACCGGTGAAATCGTTGGTTTCCAGGAAGGGATCATCGATATGAGCGGGCCGGGCGCGGATTACACGCCGTTCTCGTCAACCCTTAACCTGGTTATCCAGTGCGAAGTGGACGATAGCTGTAACCAGTACGATCACGAAGGCGTGGTTCGTTTGGTGGGCTTGGAAGCCGCTCGCTGGATCGGCCGTTTGGCTGAGCATGTTGAGCCACAAGAGATTGAGACTTACGAAACCAAGCCACTGCTAGAGCAAGCTGCACAATTCCCGCACCTGCCGAAAGTGGGTTATGTCTACATGCTGCAAAGCCAGGGCTTGCTGCACGACACTTATTACTACGGTGTTGATGTGAAGGGCATTCTGCCAACATTGATGTACCCAACCGAAGTGATGGACGGCGCGATCATCAGTGGTAACTGTGTATCGGCCTGTGACAAGAACACCAGCTTCGTTCACCAGAACAGCCCGGTCATTTATGACCTATACCGCCACCACGGCACTAAGTATAACTTCATGGGCGTTATCGTGACGAACGAAAACGTCACCCTGAAAGACAAAGAGCGCTCTTCGAACTTCACCGTCAAGCTCGCCAAGCAAATGGGTTGGGAAGCGGCGATTGTCAGCGAGGAAGGCTTTGGTAACCCAGATGCCGACTTGATGATGAACTGTGCCAAATTGGAAGCCGCAGGTATCAAGACTGTATTGCTGACTGACGAATATGCCGGCCAGAACGGTGAAAGCCAGTCATTGGCAGACTCCCACAAGAGTGCCGATGCGGTGATCACCAACGGTAACGCGAATCAGCTAGTGACCCTACCTGCCATGAATACCGTGATTGGCCACGACCGCTATGCCGATGTGGTCGCGGGTGGCTTTAACGGTAGCTTGCATGAAGACGGTTCAATCACTGTAGAACTACAGGCGATTATCGGTGCGACCAGTGAGCTTGGTTTCCACACCCTCACCACCAAAGCTAGCTAAGCGAGGACACGCAAATGACAATTAAAGTCGTATATTACCTAAACCAGTTCTTCGCCCAGAAAGGTGGTGAAGAGATGGCCCACATTCCAATGGAAGTGGCGGAAGGTCCGGTTGGCGTCGGTGCGCAAGTGAACACCATGCTGAAGGACAAAGCAGAAATCACCCATACCATTATCTGTGGTGACTCCTACTTCAACGAAAACGAAAGCCTATGTTGCCACGGCCTGCAGGAAATATTAGCCCAGCTGAAACCTGATCTTGTGGTAGCAGGCCCGGCCTTTAACGCCGGCCGCTATGGTATGGCGTGCGGTACGGTAGCAAAAGTGGCGCATGAGATGGGTATCACTACTATCTCTGGTATGTACCCTGAAAACCCTGGTTACGAACTATTCCGTCAATATGCCTACATGGTTGAAACCGGCAATAGCGCTGCCAGCATGCGTAAAGCGGTGCCGGCAATGGTTAACCTGATCAACCGCTTTATCGACACTGAAGGTGAAATGGGCTCGCCGGAAGAAGCTGGCTACATGGCCCGCGGTATCCGTGTAAACTTCTTCGCGCAAAAGCGTGGTTCTGAGCGTGCGGTTGATTTGTTGATTAACAAGTTGGCGGGTAGCGAGTATACAACCGAATACCCAATGCCAGTGTTTGACCGTGTCGAGCCCCAACCTCCGGTTGAAATGCTCAGCATAGCTAAGTTTGCGTTGGTAACATCTGGTGGTGTGGTGCCTAAAGGTAACCCGGATCATATCGAGTCCTCCAGTGCTTCCAAGTACGGTGAGTACAGCATTCAGGGGCTAGAGTGCTTGACCGAAGATACTCACGAAACCGCACACGGCGGCTACGACCCTGTGGCATGTAACAACAACCCTAACCGCGTACTGCCTGTCGATGTACTGCGCGACATGGAACGCGAAGGCGTCATCGGTAGTCTGCATGATATGTTCTACACCACGGTTGGTAACGGTACGGCGGTTGCCAAAGCCAAAGAATACGGTGCAGAAATCGCGATGAAGCTGCAGAAAGCCGGGGTCACCGCTGCTATCTTTACTTCCACTTGAGGCACTTGCACACGTTGCGGCGCAACGATGGTCAAAGAAATCGAGAAAGTCATGCCAGTGGTTCACATTGCAACCGTAGTTCCAATTTCGAAAACAGTCGGCGCAAACCGTATTGTTCCAGCCGTGGCAATCCCACACCCACTGGGCAATCCGACTATGCAGCCAGCTGAAGAGAAATACCTGCGTCGTCAGTTAGTCGAGAAGGCACTACGTGCACTTCAGACTAAGATTGATGATCAAACGGTATTCTAAGTCGAGACTTGTGTAATTGCCCAATTGCATGAGACCAAGCCAGCCGGTAACGGCTGGCTTTTTTATTTTATACCCAAGTTACCTCAAGGTGCTGAACCTGCATCTTGAAGTAGCTTGGGTATATTCCTAGATGTAATAAAGATTTTATTTATGAACGTGGCTAAATAACCATCTGTGGATTATGGTTATTGATGGCGGTTTTGACTAAATTACTGTGCACTTGTGTGAACATCTATGTATGTAATCTGCGATTGATTTATTGAATGTGTGACGCCGCTTCATAAAGGAATTTTTGCCAAGAGAGTAAGAACATTCTCAATAGAAAATTTTTCACTTTATATATTAAAAATATGATGGGGTATTTTTAAAATAATCACTTGTTTATTCGGTTTGATGTGTTTTGTTATTGATTTAACCAGTATTAAAGTGTTTGAGAAATATTCATAGGTTAAATTAAATCAACAAATAATTTATATAAGGTAAATATATTTATGGTAAGGGCAGTTACTCGTCCTCTCTTTGTCTTTATCTCAATTATTTATAGCGTGATGGCGATCGCATCAGAGAGTATCGAGGCTGCTAGTGAGTTTGGATGGAGGGCGTATAGCGTTGAGAAATTTAATGATGTACCCATTAATCAGATACATAGTTGGAATTTGTACATAACTGATAGTTCAGGAAATCCTACCGACTGTGTTCCACTGCAGGTAAGAGGTGGTATGCCTGCTCATCGGCATGGTTTACCTACTCAACCCCAATGGCACCAAGAGAGAGACGTTGGAAACTACCGAATAGATGGCTTGAAGTTTCAGATGCCGGGTTTATGGCAAGTGGTCTTTTCATGTAAGGATGACAGAGAGCGTACCCATGAATTTATCTTTGAGTTTATGCTTTAGGCGCTTCAATTACCTATTGCTGTGTATGGTGATTATCGGGTGCCCCGGGGAGGGACCCGCTTTTCGCCAGCATTGGAACCAAGATGATCTAAGGATTCTGCAGTCACTGCATTTGTCCAATCTACCGCCAGTCACTGATCCTGGTAATGCTTATATCGGTAATGATGCTGCCGCAGAGCTGGGACGAAAATTGTTTTTCTCACCACAGTTAAGCCAAAAAGGCGATACCTCCTGTGCCCATTGCCACCAACCTAAACATTACTTCACATCGGGTAAAGCGGTAGACGGCAAGCGTAATACGCCCACTGTGGTGGGCAGTGCGGCTTTTTCTTGGCAATTTTGGGATGGCCGGGCTGATAGTTTATGGTCACAGGCACTGTTTCCGCTCGAAGATCCTACTGAGCATGCACTGAGTCGGCTTGAAGTTGTTCATATAGTACTGGACAACTTCCAGGATGACTACAAAGAGGCATTTGGAGCAACGGAACAACTGACTAATTTTCTGAACGAAAAGGCATCATTGCCAAGACAAGCCTCGCCAGTAAACAGTGCCGAAAACTGGGAGTTGTTGACCGATGGGCAGCGCAGCCAAATCAACCAGATTTATGCGTCAATAGGTAAGGCTTTGGCGGCATACCAAGCCAGACTGATGCCCGCAGAGTCGAGGTTTGATAAGTATGTCGAAGCGGTTGTCAAAAAAGATTATGGGTCGGCTCATCAGCTTTTGAGCCCCGCTGAAGAGGCAGGGCTGCGCCTATTTATCAGCGACAGGGGGCGTTGTATCCGCTGTCATAGCGGACCATTGTTTTCAAATGGAGGATTCACCGCAACCGCAGCGCCTGGGAGTCTGCATGATGAAGGGCGCTTGGCGATTATTGAGCAACTGCCAAATAATGAGTTCAATTGCTTAAGCCGATATGCCGATGAAGGTGAAGGTAGTTGTGATGAGCTGGTGTATTTAAAAACAGCAGGTGAAGAGTTACGCCATGCATTTAAAGTCCCAACACTCAGAAATATAAGCTTAACGGCACCGTACATGCACAACGGCGCGTTTAATGAGCTTAGTGAGGTAATGGATTATTACAATCGCTCGCCTCGGAATAGCTTGAACCACACAGAGCTAGAACCGCTTTACCTATTTCCCTTCCAACTCAAACAACTTGAGCAGTTTTTATTGTCACTTGAAAGTGGAATAGCACCTTCATCTGTATGGGAGCTTGCCCACAACCAGGAGAAAGTAGAATGAAATATATTTCCCTGTTGTTTATTAGCCTATTTTCACTACCTAGTTGGGCACATGTACGATGGTTTGTTAACTCCACGCAATATACGGATGTAAGCCTACCGGTTGATGCGTTATTCTATTCGATATTAGTGGCCGTACTGGGTTTTTGTCTCTTTGCGTATGTTGTTACTCGGCAAGGGTTAATCGGCTCGGTGACATCCAATCCTGTTATGACCGACTCCTTCTTTTTTTGGCGGCTTTTAACCGTCGTCATGGCGTTATTTTTTATCCTCAATGTGGTGCTGGGCGAGTTTATTGCGCCGAATCTCCAATTGGATACGGGACGTGAGATGATTGGTGTTTGTTTGCAAGTTGCTGTGGCCACCGTCATGGTTTTTTCGGTAACAATCAGTGGGTTTATGATTTTGTTGATCGCAATGGCCTCGAGCATATTGTTGCCATTTTCAGCAGTGATTGACTATCTTCCAGAGCTTATCGGTATTGGGGGCGCGTTAGTATTGATTGGCCCTTACATTACTCCCTTTGATAAGAAAATGTTCAGTTACTTAGCCCAGCAAATCGGTGGGAGAGAAGCCGCCGTGATTTTGCTTCGTTTTATGTTGGGGTTACAACTGCTGATATTGGGGCTGCACAATAAACTCATGCTGCCAGGTTTATCGCTGACGTTTCTTGAAATGTATCCTTACTATAACTTTTTCCAGTTACTTGGCTGGGAAGCATTCAGTCACTTGCATTTTGTCTGGTTTGTGGGTTTGAGTGAGTCTCTGCTTGGCCTAATGCTAATGTTAGGCTTCGCAAACCGATTGGTGATGGGGTTGCTGGCGACTATTTTCGTGATAACGACCTATGTAGCGGGGCCAGCCGATGTGTTGGGCCATCTCCCTATTTTTGCCATCGCCTTTATTTTGTTGTGTGAGTCGGTCAACAAAGTACCGAGTGCTATCGCTGTGAAAACAATAGGCTTAGGTGACACATAGAAGCGAAATAGCCAGCCTGACTAGGCTGGCTTTCGGTTTTTACTCGTACTCAGAAGCGTAAGTTTCTTCGTAAGTGTGAGAGTAAAGCTCAAACAAGTTACCGAACGGGTCTTCCAGGTAAACCATTTTAGCTGGCTTGTTATCATCTTCTGGGTGGTAGCGCATGATATCCATACGTACTTTACCGCCGAACTTCTCCACTTTTTCAATCGTCGCCGCGAAATCATCGGTCTGAAGGCAGAAGTGGAAAATACCCAGGCGAGAGAAATCAACCTCGTGACGTTCTTGGCGCTCTTTCATTTCGAACAGTTCAACACCAATGCCATCGGTAGTGACAAGGTGGGCAATGTTGAAGCCTTTGAAGCCTTCACCGAAAACAGCGATACACATTCTGCCGATGGCGGTTTCACGCTCTTCAACAACTTTAGTGTTACCCATAACGACTTTCAGGCCTAGAGCATTGGTATAAAACTCAACTGCTTTATCCATATCGCCGACCATGATACCTACGTGATTCATTTTCATAATTTGCTCCAGACTCTGATGTCTTGCTTCGTGATTAGTACAAGATTTGTTTCGATGGAGAGAGTATATGGAGAACTAAAAATTAAATAAAATTATCAAAAATTATAAAAATAATAATTTAATTTTATTGAAAGATATGCCGATTTATATCGTTTCTTCATTGGACGAATATGGACAAGCTCTATAACAAAGGCGAATCGTTGCGTCATCATGAAATCACTCACTCTCACTCCCGTTTCCTTTGTGTAAACTCGCATCCAGGAACAAACGTGTCGAGTACTAAAAAACAAAAACTGATGCGTCAACGTCAGTTTGAACATGCCTTCGGTGGTATCCAACTCAAATCCCTCATACACCGCACCAAGTTCGACATAGGCACTCCAACGCTCGGTGACCGTGCATTTTTGCTCCAGAGAGATCCCCATCTCGTGTATACCGGACTGGGTATGAGGCTGTAAGTTGCCGTCGCGGCAGTGGAGTTACTGCTTTTTCAGCTGTTGATGCTTGGAGCCCACAATAAACTCATGCTACCTAGTTTGTCGGATTAAGTGAGTCGGTGAACACTACAGCTGGTGAGAATTCACCTAAAGTAAAAGAATGTGGTGCTCAAACAAACTGAGAATGCAATCCCAAAGACATGCCAGTTGAAACGATGCCTGATTTGTTGATTATCGGCTTTATTTTCCTGATCGGTTGGCTCGCTCACGCTATCAGTTCACGAGCCCATATCCCCCGTGTCACCATCCTGGTTTCAATTGGTGTGCTAGTAGGGCCGGTCGGGCTGGATATCGTTCCGGCGGCATTTACCCAACACTTTTCAACCGTCACCCACCTAGCATTGGCGATGATTGGTTTTTTGCTTGGCGAAAGCTTTGCAGGGCGGGATCTCATTGCCGAGCGACGCCAGATCTTTCTCATTTCACTCGGTGCCTCTTTGGTGCCTGCAATCGCCGTATTTAGCCTTGTCTTCCTGGCGACCTCCAACCTTGTTTTGTCCTTGGTCCTTGCGGGTATTGCAACGGCAACCGATCCGGCCGCTACCGTCGATGTTATTCATGAGTACAGGGCCCATGGGGCCGTATCCAGGCTCCTCAAGGGGGTCGTTGCGGTCGATGATGCGTGGGGCGTAATAATATTCAGCTTGCTATTGGTTGCCGCGACCACTGTCGCTGGTAATGAGACAAGTGTGGGCGATATTGCACACAGTGCCTGGGAGGTGTTCGGGGCATTGCTATTGGGGGTTGTCATCGGAATACCGATGTCGGCAGTGGTAGGGCGTCACCGGCCCGGCGAGCCGACGCTTGTTGAAGCGATGGGGTTTGTTTTCATCTGTGGTGGTTGTGCTCTCTTCTTAGAAGTCTCTTATTTGCTAGCTTGTATGATGCTAGGGGCAACAGTGGCAAGAAGGGCAAAACATATCGAAAGGCCTTTTCATGATATTGAAACAGTCAGTGATCCTTTTCTCATCATCTTCTTTCTTCTCTCCGGAATGAGCATTGAACTCTCGGCTCTTAACCTGTTGGGTGTTATCGGCCTTGTATACGTGCTTGCCCGGTGTCTTGGCAAAATTTTCGGAGCGGTGGTGTTTGCACATTTTGCTCAGTCATCGCCACAGGTAACCCGTTATTTGGGCTGGTGCTTATTACCACAGGCTGGCGTGGCGATCGGTATGGCATTATTGGTTGGAGAGCGGCTGCCAGAAATTGGCGAGCCCGTTTTGACCTTAGCGGTGACCACGACGGTATTCTTTGAATTAATCGGGCCGCTTGTTACGCGGTGGAGCCTTTACCGTGCCGGGGAATTACAGTGAACAGTTGCATTGATAGGTCAGTCTATTGGTTGTCTGGACCTGAGATGACAAACTTATTTACAGTATCAACGAGATACTCGACTGAGCCCCAGCCGTTACTTTCCGAAAAGCTCTCGTGGTTCTGAAATTGGGGAATTGCCAAGTAACGCCCAGAAAAATTATACAGATACCGAAAAATGCCAATCCACTGCATAAGCTGGGCATGGCTGATCTTGCTGCGGTACGAGGCCGGCAACCAATTGTCGAAGTGGCACCAGAATTGATTGTGCCAGTCGGGGCGGGTAGGGACAGCATTATTCTTGGTCGAAATTTCAAGCTGTCCGGTATGGGTGAGCACGCCAAGGCCTAACTGCCAATGCTCACATTGGTTGTGATGGCTAAACTGGTACCACTTTTCATGCCACCAACTCAGAGTCTGCTTGTTGCTTGTTACTTCAGATGATGCAAAGGAGGGCTCATGGCAAGGAAAAGCATGAAGGTAATACAAATTGGCCTGATCGAGTTTCACCTGTTCGGCAAAAGCGGTTATCGCTGCCCCCCGAATAAAGCTTTCATGCTCTAGTACCAAGTTGAGATCAATATTGCTGGGAAGGTGCTGTTTAAGGTTTTGAAAATGCGAATGGGCCGCATATACAGGCCGTAGCAATGTACCCTCATTGGATTTGGCAAATTCGCGAGTACAGTAAGCCAGCTTGTCAAACTGCTGGCGAGACATAATTTTTTGGTAAGTGAGCTTGGCGGTATGCAACACATCTTTCGAGGGAGGGACGGCTTGTTCAATGCTATCCAAGGTATATTCACCGCTTTCGTCAGGGTGATGGCACTGATGGGCCTTCCGTATATCCATTGAACTTTGTGGTAACAGGTTATCGCTGATCAAAAGCAGATAACCCGTAGCGCTGTCCGCGGTAGTGAGAAACCAGCAATCCAGCCCACGTTGTTTTAACTTGGCTGATTTGACTTTGGTGTTATTGCTTGCGCTAAGACCGGATCGGCAGCGAACAACATGGCTATGGGTATGTAGTGATACCGTATGCTGCTGTGCGAGCCAACATTGTTCGTAGCTATAGCTGACAGCCTCGAGTAACTGTGTGAGTGTACGGAGTCGTTGGTAAAACAGCTTTTTGTTCAAGGCTGAGCGGATTTGCAACTCATTGGCCGGGCAGCCGGACAATAACAAATCGAGAAGAGGTTGGAGGCTCCGGGCCTGCTTTTTGGGGTTGGCCAGACTGGCAACGGTGTGGCATTGGCTACATCTTAGGCGCTGAGTTCCAATACGGGTTTTATCATGGGGCCTCCATTGGCGCTGCACAGGGTTATCGCCTGGTAATTGTCCTTGGCAGCGACACTGTAGCGAAAGTGAAGTGATAGCGTTTCTTCTTTGCTGGTCGATATAGTTGGCCAGCGTAATGATTGGCCGATTCAAAAGTTTGGGCGGATAGGCCCCGCATTTGGGGCAGTAATAGGCAGGGTAGCCCAGGCGTGACGAAGGCGTGTACAAGTTGAGATCTGGATTGCCTAGATTTTCACAGCCGAAGGTTTTACAGCCGTTGTATTCGTTTCGAAACACTTGCCACCTGCATCAGTATATAAAGGGCGAGTATCCTCGCCCTTTATCTCTAGTTTACCGTGTGAACGGCCAGTTTACAGCTCGCTGACATCAACTTGGCGGCCTAGCTCGGGTACGGTTACCGTTTTTTGTTGTTTGAAGGCGTCGATCAATACCTGCATAACGAGATCACCTTCCGATTCCTTCTTGCCTTGGGCAAAAACATGGTAGCCGTCGCCGCCGCTGGCTGCATAGGAGTATGTGGCAACCCGGTAGGTTTGGGTCGGTTCGACGTCTTCGCCATTGATTTTAAGGCTCAGCAAACGTTGGTTTTCTGGCTTGGTGCTATCGTAGGTGGTTTCAATGCCAGCAAACTGGGCAAGTCCGTAAGGTAAGGTGTAGCTGTACTCTAGCAGCTCTTTCACTTGTGCTCCGTTCAGGGAGACGACAGAGAGGGTATCGGTAAACGGGAAGACGTTCATGACATTTTCCATCGTCACAGGGCCTTGATTTAGATCCACCCGAATGCTG
The DNA here is from genome assembly GCF_029223585.1 of Photobacterium sp. DA100. Classification (NCBI taxonomy): domain Bacteria; kingdom Pseudomonadati; phylum Pseudomonadota; class Gammaproteobacteria; order Vibrionales; family Vibrionaceae; genus Photobacterium; species Photobacterium sp. DA100. The sequence continues at coordinate 415,044 of NZ_CP119424.1, forward strand.
CCTGAGCTGATCATCGCAATATCGGCTTGGCCGGCTTCTTTCATCATATCTGCAACCAGGTTACCGATATTCGATTCACGGTAATAGCGGCGAAAAGCGGTGGCATCAATCGTCGCTAGCTCTTCAGCAAGTTGTGGGTATTGCTGGCGTGCATTTTCAATCAGTTGGCTGGTTTTTGGATCACGCTTTAATTTGTCGGACTCAACCGGTATTAACTTACCATCCAGTAAAGTCACTGAGTTCTTATCCGTGTCGATTGCGAACTTGGTGTAACCCAGGTACTTGCCCTGCCCGAAGGTCAGGCCAATGACGGTACCTGTTTCCGGGTGAACAACTGGCTCCCACAGGCCGTGATCCGAATGGCCACCAAAGATAACATCCACTCCTTTCAGTTTACCGGCCATCTCGTAGTCTTCTTCGAACCCACGCTGCACATCAGGATCGGCTTCTTTGTCGGTTTGCATTGGGGCTGTTTTGTTCTGGTGGGTCAGTACCACGACCATATCAACTTCATCACGGATCTTATCAACCCAGTACTGCGCTGTTTCGATGGGATCTTTGACGGTCAGGCCCTTGCGGTTACCTTTCCACATCGTGTTGTAGAAAGCATCAATTCCCATGACGCCGACAACGCCAATTCGTACACCGTCTCGCTCGAGAATGGTGTATGGCTGGGCAAACTGGACATCACCGCTTTCGTAGACAATATTGGCATTCAAAACCGGAAAACGTGCTCGTGGCATCGTGTCGCGAAGGGACTCCCAGCCATATTCGAATTCGTGGTTGCCCAAGGTGATCGCGTCGTAACCCATTGCACTGTAGAGATCGAAAGAAAGTTTGCCGAGGGTTTTCTTTGATAGTGAGCCCGTGTAGATATCACCGGCATCAAGCAAGAAACTGGTTTCTTCTTCGGCCTGGACTTGCTTGATGAGCGTCGCGAGGTAAGGGATGCCGCCGATTCGGCTGATGCCTTCGTTCCAGAATGCGTCGACGGGTTCATAGACGCTCTCGATGTCGTTGGTGTGCAGTAGGGTGACTTCTTTAATCTCTGCCAGAGAAAGTGAAGAAAAACCTGTCAGGGATAGCATGATCGCGACAGTCAGTGGCTTGCGCTGGATAAACGTCATTGTGTTGTGCTCGCAGTAGTTAATCGTTTGCATGTTGGAGATGGTGTGACTTTAGAGATAAATCGGCGCTACAAATTTGACATTCATCACACAACCAAAGCGGTCATTGATGGCTTTTTATAGAAGTTACCTTTTGAGTGAAAGGTGAATGATGCTGCGAATTAGACGGGTCGAGAAGAGGGATATACAAGAGGCTGCTCAATTCAGGCAGCCTCTTATACCCAAGTTACTTCAAGGTGCAGGATTAAGAGGGGTGTCAGCGCCTTCAATCCAAGGCGAAGGTTTGCAGGAATGGCACTCCCTTTCAAAAAGCTTCAACGATGGAGTGAATGGGCTGACACCTCCCGAAGGGCAAGTTTTCTAAGCTCATATTCCGCGTTATTGGTTCTTGATTTAGAGCCACTAGATCTTCGAAACAATGCCTTGTCTATAAGCTTATAAATTCTCGCTGAACCTGCATCTTGAAGTAGCTTGGGTATATTCTGTGGGGTTAAACGACAGCGGCTTGGTATTCGGCAAATCGAACTCCCATTGCGCTGAGGCTGGATTTGATCAGTTGCAGATCGATAAACTGAAAATCGCGGTTCTGCTTTTCGGGAAATAACCGATGGATATCTGCAGCTGTCAAAGTCATGTGGTTTGGGTTTGGTTTGCACAGGACTTGGTAGCGTTCAATCGCTTGCTCAATGGTATTGAGTGAGGCCATATCCAGACCATCCTGTTGGTTGAGCAGAACAATACTCCGGTAAGGAGTTTCGTGTGGCTTCACACTGCCCGCGAGGGGATGGGAGACCAATCTTGCTCCTGTATGAATTTTGTCACGGGCTAATGTCAATACGTCCAGAATATGATCCCGGTGTGTAATGGTGACATGGGGGGATAGGGTCGCAAGGCTTAAGTTGTTGCTAATAATTTCTAGTCTGTCGTATCTCACGTTCTTGTCCATTATTGTTTTAATATCACGCTAGATTATAAATTCATTTGCCATGCACAAATTTGATCTTGTTGGTTGTTTTAATCAAAAAATGGACAATTAAATAAAGATAATCGCTCAGATAAGTAAATATAATTCGATGTTAATTGACTGTAATTAATCTGTATTTAAAACTGATAAAGCCCCTGAGTTGATAATGCTAGTGAAGCGAAATAATGTTAACTTGCGCACGCTTAAGTACATTGTGTTGCATAATGTTCATACTTTGTCTGCGAGCTCACAGAACCATCATTTTGCACTTTAACTTGATGATTATTATGGTTATATTGAATCCATCGAAACGCGGAAGTGGATGGGGTCTGGTGGCCCTCCCGGTCTTCAAAACCGACGTGAGCTGAATAGGCTTTGGCAGGTTCGATTCCTGCTCCTTCCGCCAAATCATTTCTACTATTTCAGAAATTATAAAACATCAGTTATTCGTGTGTTTTATTCAGGGGTGAAAAATGACAGCGGCATTTTAATACCACTGATTCTTTATTAAGTCTCCTTTTATTATTGTCCCTGACTTTTTCAAAGCCCTACTTAATTCTTAACGGCCTGAGTATTTACTCTGGCAGTTTTAATTTTTAACTTATGGGGCTTTATCATGGCAGTAAGCACCTTATCATCGATTCCACAAATTGAAAAAATCTTGCAGCAAGCTTTTTTGGCACCTTTTATAGAGCGCTTGAGTCGTCCTGTAGTCGCCGATGCTGTTCGAGAGCAGGTTGCCCGGTATAAAAAGCAGCATTTACAGGAGCCTGAAAAGTATCCGTTTTCCTTGGAGCAGTTGTATCACAATATTGAGCGAGCTTGCTGGTTGCTTAACCAGCAGCGTTTGCAGCGAGTCGTTAACGGTACCGGGGTTATTGTTCATACCAACTTGGGACGCTCGCCAATCAATGCTGATCTCTGGCAGCAGGTCACCGAAGTTAATACCCACTACAGCAATCTGGAAATTGATTTGAGCACGGGTAAGCGAGGTAAGCGCAAAGGGCTTCTCCAGCAACTGATGCAATATCTGGTCAAAGGCGAGAACACGCTTGTTGTGAACAATAATGCGTCATCGATCTATTTGCTATTACATGAATTGGCCAAGGGCAAAGAAGTGATTGTGTCTCGCGGTGAGCAGATCCAGATTGGCGGCGGGTTCAGGATCCCGGATATTCTTGCACTGTCGGGGGCCAAGCTGGTTGAAGTGGGTACCACTAACATCACAACCACCCAGGACTATCTCGATGCCATTACTGACGAGACTGCGATGGTACTGCTAGTGCATACTTCAAACTTCAAGATCCGGGGCTTTACCGAATCACCTGATGTCAGAGAGTTGGCAAGTGCGCTTCCGGATCACGTGATATTAGCGGTTGATCAGGGTTCTGGTACTACGACGGAGCAGATGCCGGACGAGCCAACGGTTTCCAGCTACATTGATGCCGGGGCGGACTTGGTGTGTTATTCAGGGGATAAAATCCTTGGTGGACCTCAGGCGGGTATGATTTCGGGCAAAGATGCGCTTATTCGACAGCTTGAGAAGAACCCGATGATGCGTGCTTTTCGTCCCAGCAGGATTGTTTATTCGCTGTTGGAAGAGTTGGTGGTGCGAAAGCTGAACCAGCAGGCAGAAGGAAAAGGGGTTGCCGAAACCAAAAGCCATGCTGATCTCAGATTGCTGGAACAAAGAGCTCAAGAATTGGTCGCTGGTTTTGGTGATCTTATTTCGGTGGTGCAATCGGAAATGACGGTCGGTGGAGGATCGCTGCCTGATCAGTCTGAACCCTCCTGGTCGGTGCAGATCAACCCTAGCCAGCCAGCTTTCCAGCGATCTCCTGATAAATTGCTGGCCCTTATGAGGCAGTGGCCACTGCCGGTGATCGGGGTGATAAAGCATGACAAGGTCCAGCTTAATATGGCGACAGTTGAGGCTTCTGAGATCCCGTATTTACGTAACCAGCTGGCGGAGGTGTTGTAATGAGTTATGTTGTCGGAACCGCAGGGCACGTCGATCATGGTAAATCAGCCCTGATAAAAGCACTAACAGGGATAGATACTGCACATTTGCCGCAGGAAAAGAAGCGAGGTATGACCATTGATCTGGGTTTTGCCTATTTTAAACACCAAAATGGCGAGCCAGTTGGGGTGATTGATGTTCCGGGCCACGAGCGCTTTATTCGCAATATGGTTGCCGGGGTGTGGAGCCTCGATATGGTGCTGTTTGTGGTGGCGGCTGATGAAGGGTGGATGCAAATGTCCACCGATCACCTCAAAGTCATCGCGTCGATGGGGGTTGAAAATGTCACCTTGGTGATCACCAAAGCCGATTTGGTGGAAGAGGAGATGTTGGGTCTGGTGGAAGAAGAATCCCTGGAGCAGTTTCTCGATATTGCCGGCTTTATTCCGGACTCGGTCACGGTGTCAGCCCTCCAAGGAGAAGGCATTGAGGGGCTGCGTCAGCACATCTGTCAGAAGCTGGATAAAACGGTAGATGGCGAACGGCAAGACCATGCACGCCACGGCCACTTATACATCGATCGCGTGTTTACCGTTAACGGTGTCGGGACGACAGTCACCGGCAGTCTGTGTGGTGGTGAGTTTGCGGTTGGTCAAAAGCTCTATATGCAGCCCGGCGGTCGTGAGGTGCAGGTTAAGAGCCTGCAGTCATACCACCAGAATATTCAGTTGGCAAAGCCGGTTTCCCGAGTGGCGATTGGTCTCAAGGGGATCAAGAAAAAAGAGGTTGAGCGGGGTTTCTGCTTGACCAGCCATAAGGAGGCTTCATTTGTTACCGATGAAGTGATTGTCCGTCTCAACAGCCAGCTCTTCGAAAACAAATGTCGAAACAACAGCGAAGTGGAAGTGGCGTTTGGGACGTTTAATACATTAGCTAAGATATTTGTTTTCAAGGGGACCAACCTTGCCCGGCTTCGGCTGAAACAGCCTGCAAGCTGCTTCTGGAATCAAAGAGCGTTGCTGATCCAGCATGGTGGCAGTCGTATTCTCAACTGTGGTGCCATCGTCTGGTCGGGGGCTGTTGCGAAGGCGGATCGTAATAAACTCTATGATCTTCTGATGGCGATGCCACAGCATCCTGCATGGGAAGACTACGTCACTATCAATATGTCGCTCTATGGTTTTGCCAAACGCGGAGAGCAAGCTCTCGATGAGTCCGGCTACAAAATTTGTGGTGACTGGCTGTATACCGAAGAGTGCTTCAATCAAACCTATCAGCAGGTCGAAGCAATTCTCAAGCAGGGACAAATTGATCTGTCGTCTATTGAACTGAGTGGAAAGCTGCAAATGGCAGTGGCCCCATTGTCGGCTGTACTTGATGAGTTGGTTCAAGAAGGCAAGATACGACAATGCAATGAGCTTTACTCACTAGGTAGTGGACAGAATGAAGCTCAGTTGTCGCCGACAGCCAAGAAGATCCTTGAGCATATGGAGCAAGCCGGTAAGCAAGGTTACGAGGCGGATAAAGAGAGAATTCCAGGCGCACAGAAGGAGCTGAGAAACTTAGTCAGGCTTGGTTTTGCGGTGCCGATGGAAGGGAAAATATACTACCTCGCATCAATCTATGAGGGGTTGGTACAAGACCTACTCCGTCATCGGCAGGAAGGGGAGCGGTTCGCCATCTCTGAAGCAAGGGAGCGAACAGGACTATCCCGCAAGTATATGATCCCTTTGCTAAATCGCATGGAGGCCGATGGTTGGATCAAGCGGGTTGATAACGACAGACAAGTGTTGAAAGCGCTGGAGACCGAGTGCGTCTAACCCTTACTGTCCTTTTTAGTTGCTAGGAAATGAAAAGCCTATGTCTTAAGTGATATAGGCTTTTTGTTTTGATCTGATTAGCTGTTTTATCGGGGGAGGCTGACGATGTTGCTTACTATTTTCCTATCCATTGGCACTACGGTGATGGCAAAGGTTAACCACTTGATATTAATATAAATGCTAACAACCCTTTCCATGATATTGATCCTAAATTTCGTTTGGTTGCCATGCTAGCGTGTATTTGATTATCGGCGCGACTTAATCATCAAGGAGAGATTTATGTTAGGAAAACACCAAGAAGCGTACGGGGCATTTTATCGCTCGACCCATGATAACGAGCATTTGGACACCAAAACAGAGCTATTGGTTGGCCTTGCGGCTGCAATGGCGATGAATTGCTTACCTTGTACCAACTATTACCTGAAACAGGCCAAGCAAGCGGGGATCACCCAGGGGGAAGTGTCCGATGTGACAGCCAAGGTGATGGCTGTGTCGGCAGGGCAGAAAAAGCTACAGATGCAAGAGGTGCTCGAACGTTACGATATCGACTTGAATACTTTTGCTAAATAACCTTGTGCATTAACCAGAGAGGCGAGATTAGTGCTCGCCCTCTTAGTCTGCTAGTCATCAGTCCAGACATTCTTGAAGTCTGGCCACGACCAGTCGGTCATCGAAACGCCTTGCAGGACTCCCCGCCACCTTAGGGTTTGGCGGTGGTGAAATAAGGGAGAGAGCCAATTTTCATATTGCATGGTGGTCGCAAGGGATTCCAGCTTGTTTAGGTACTCACCTACCTCACAGTGCTCACGGATCTTGACTAACTCTTGAACCAGCCAGCTTCTGGCTTCTTCTGATAGACCTTGGTGTAGGATGGCATTGGAGCAAAACCAACGAAACACGGAAATAGGTAAGTTGTCGTCGACATTGAGGCTGGCGATGATGAGCGTTTCTTCTAAGTCATTTCTTTCAGCCTGTTCATTGAGTTCAGAGAATGAATAGACATTGACTTGGCTTTCAATACCTATCTGATTCAACTTGCTGCTAAGCGCTTGGGCACAGTCGAGAATCACGAGGTGATCATAGATGGCGATATCAAGCCGGTTTGGTAATTCTGCCTCATCTAGGCTCTGCGGCTTAACCTTGGCCCAGTTAGGCAATAGGCTATAGGCCGGCTCGGCGGCTAAGAGCAGTTCGGATAACCCTTCTTGCGCTAGGACCAGTTCCGCAGAAAGTAGCGTACTTAGATACTTTCTCTGGGCGTAATTGAGAGAAGTCTTTGTTTTGTTCATATTGAACAATAGGTACAAACAACCATTCTCGATGCGAGATTGTGTTCTGCCGGTCCCTGGCTCGTCACTTTGAAATAATTGTTCTGGGGGCTGCTGTTCTTCACGAGCGTCGGAGCGGCCAAATTGGATCCGTTCGCTGGGGGTATGGTCGAATTGCCAGATGGTGACGGTGTCGGTGAGCGAGCGCAGCGAGAAGTAATGGTCAAATGCCTGAAGCCGAAGTCGCTTATCAGATTGCTCAATAACTTGAAACGGCCCGCAGCCATCGACAGTGATCCCAGGCTTCGAGACCAGCTGTGCCGGTGGCTGAATTGAATAGCGCAGATCGGAAAGCAATGCGGCAAATCCCAGATCCGGAGAGCTGAGTTCGAAGGTAACGCACTGATGCGAGGCCGAGACATGAACAAGGTGTGATAGCTCTTGCTGGTATTCAGGCAAACTCCTTAGTTGCGTAAACAATTCACCAATCAGCTCTGCATCAATAGCCACCCGGGAATGAAACCGTAACTGTGGCCGGATGTAGAAGCGCCACACTGTCGCGCTATCGTTGTGCTGCCAATGATGGGCAAGCTGAGGGCCAACGTGGCCGGATTGATCACAAGTTGTCAGACACGCATATACTTGCCTGACCAAAAAGCGCTCACTGTTCCGCAGTGGTTTATGCGGTAAGAGTTGGTTGAAAATACGTTGGTAGGTCAGTTGGATGTGAAGCTGGCCCTCTCGCAGGCTAGCTCCGGAGGTTTGCTGCAGCAAGGTACTGAATTGGTCTTGATCCCCCCCAAGCAGTTTCAATGCATTTTCATATTGCCCGCTCCCAATGAGATGCCGGGCCAAGAGATGCTTGAGTTCAACCAGAGAATAATGAAGGTGCAGAATAGAGCGCTGGTTGCGACCTACTTTGGGGGTCCAGCTTAACCATCCCCGATCTTGCAAGGCTTGTAACAACGTCCTGCCATGCCGAGCTGTCGTGCACAGTATGCCCGCCACCTCCGATAGGGAAACCATCACATCTTGTTTTGTACCCAGAGGCATTAAGCGTGAGTAGTACTGAAAAGCTCTTTCATCTTTCATTGGACAGCAAATATGTTGCAAATAAGGAACGCGACAAGTTTAAAACTTCCTTATTTTAAGCTCATGCGGCAAAAAGCGCTAATTTGTATTGGGTTGTCGTCAATAAGGGGAAGTAAAGTTATAAAATTGGACTCTTTTTCTTTTCCTTATTTTTATCGATACTAGCTCTATATTCAGTTTGACTTGCTTGGCCTTGGGCCGCTTAAAGACTCATTAGGGGTAGCTATGACTCAGTTTCCGGACGATTTTTTATGGGGTGGTGCTATTGCCGCTAACCAGGTTGAAGGCGCTTATGATCTCGATGGCAAAGGGCTATCGACCTCGGACATGCTACCTTCTGGGATTTTGAGTCCTCACCAAACCCGGGAGGAGCGTTCGGCTGGCATCAAGGACGTGGCGATCGATTTTTATCACCGTTATCCAGAAGATATTTCCCTGTTCAAGGAGATGGGTTTCAACTGCCTGCGCTTGTCTATCGCCTGGAGCCGTATTTTTCCTAATGGTGATGAGCAACAGCCAAATGAAGCGGGTCTGGCATACTACGACCGCATTTTTGACGAGCTTGCCAAGCACGATATTACACCTTTCGTGACGCTTTCCCATTATGAAATGCCTTACGCACTGGTAGAGAATTACGGTGGTTGGGCAGACCGCAAGCTGATTGAGTTCTTTGAACGCTACGTTCGCACGGTTTTTCAGCGCTATAAAGACAAAGTGAAACTGTGGCTGACTTTCAATGAAATCAATATGTCATTGCATGCGCCGTTTACTGGGGTGGGGTTGCAAGAAGATGCTAGTGAGCAGGCTATTTATCAGGCCATCCATCATCAACTCGTTGCCAATGCCAAAGCTGTGAAATTGTGTCAGCAAATTATTCCTGATGGCAAAATTGGCAATATGTTGCTTGGAGCGATCAACTACCCGTATACCTGTAACCCGGATGATGTGATTGCCGCCATGCACGAGAACAACAAGTGGTTGTTTTTCGGCGATGTACAAACCCGAGGTAAATATCCTGGTTATATGCTGCGCTACTTCCGTGAAAATAACATTGAAATAGCGATGGAGGAGGGCGACCTTGAAACAATTTCTCAGGCTTCTGTCGATTTCATTTCATTTAGCTATTACGCCAGTGGCTGCGCCAGTGCCGATCCGAAACAGAAGGAGGTCGGTAACATTGTCGACAGTGTGCCGAACCCGTACCTAGAGAAAAGTCAATGGGGATGGCTTATCGATCCTAAAGGGCTGCGAATTCTGCTGAACTTCCTATACGACCGCTACCAGAAGCCATTATTTATCGTTGAAAACGGCTTGGGGGCTCGTGATGAAATCGATGAAAATGGTGAAATCCAAGACGATTACCGGATCCAGTACCTCAACGATCATTTGGTGCAGGCGAGGGAGGCCTTGTTAGATGGTGTCGAGTTGATGGGGTTCACTAGCTGGGGGCCTATTGATTTGGTGGCGAACTCAACGGCTGAAATGAGCAAGCGGTACGGCTTTATCTACGTTGACCGCCACGATGACGGCTCCGGCACCCTTGAGCGCAAGCGCAAGAAGAGCTTTAGCTGGTATCAGGAGGTGATTGCAACGCAGGGACGCTCGCTGAAATAAGGTGTTATGTGTTGGCTTTTGCATCTACAAAGCCTCACCATTGGGCGAGGCTTTGTTTGAAGGGTTACTTGGTGAGATCCAAGTCAACCCATACCATGCGGTGGTCAGATGAAACCCCTTTGCTGTTGCCTAGCTCTTCGTCATACACGAGGTAGTAACCGTCTTCGTTACCGGCAGGCCAGAATACGCCAGAGCCTTTGACATCCAATGTTGCCGATGGGATCACGTAGTCTAGGCGAAGACCACTGGTGCTTGTGATATTTTCAACATGCGGGGTATCAGGGTTGCGAGTACAGATACCTTCGTTAAGGCAGAATTCACCACCGTTACTGGTTGGCGCATAGCTACCTAGGGTGCCTTCAACATTGACCATTGAGTGGCTAATCAGGTTCGCAATAGTTTCACGATCACCATCTCCCATTTGATGATCGGCATTCAAATCGCCAGCAACAACGAAGTGACTACCTGCTGGCAGGCCGCCGTAAACGCCTTTGTCATCATACATGTAGTTTTTGGAATCGATGTAATCGTTCCAGAATTGCAGTTCGGCACGGTTACGTTCGGTGTTGTGTTTGGCCGGGTTGTCAAAAATCGGTGGCGCAGGGTGAGAGACCAAGAAGTGCACCACTTCTTTTTCGCCATTTGGTTGAGGAATAATCACTGGGATATCCGCATGGTTTTTTGAAGAAAGTGGGAATTGTGCCCAGGCTTCATCGCTGTACCAAGCATCACCGCATTTTTTATCCGCTGGCAGTTCAACATCACAATTTACGATTTCGATGTTTTTCTCACCAGGCATGTCTTTCCACTTGAAGTGCTGGAAAGTACGTACGTTTTCTTTGTCGATTTCAAACTGGGAGAAAACAGCAAAGGCATATTGACCATGGTAGAACCCAAAACCCCATGCGTCATCACCGGTACCTGAAGCGGTACCGTCAAGGTTCAGATCATAGTCGCTTGGTAGGCCTGTGTTGGTGGCGATGTTTTGCTTGTAGGCAAAGGCAATAGGTTGTTGATCATTTTGAGAGTGGGCCAGGTAGTTGTCATGAAAACCATTTAGGGCTTTCATATCTTCGCCATTGCCGTCGTTGTTGAACTCGGCAAGGACGAAGGCATTCGGGCGTACTCGTTGGATAATCTCAGCAACATTTCGAATTTGAATCACTTTTTCGGCAGTTGCAATTTCTTGGTCAGTTAATGAACGATCTTCATTCTTGTAGCGCTCAATCAATACAGATTGCTCGTCTTGAGTCAGTGACATCTCTGCGACAAGATCTTCGTATGTAGCACGATCAAAAGATAGGTTAAAAGTGGCAAATCGCGCTTCAGTGTACGTATTAACCGAATCGCTGCTGTTACAGCCAGAAAGGGCAGCAAGGGCAATAGATGCTGCAATGAAAGTTTTCTTCATAGTCATTGTATTTGTTGTCGTTCAGAGCTAAATGAGTGATAGAGGCTAAAGAAAGTTTGTGCTCGTATCTGTTGATTCTCAAATAATTGTGAGCCATTTCAAATTATTTTTATGAGTTTGATTGAAATACAACCGGGTTGATAAAAAGTAACCGATTGCTTGTGTGTCTTTTGAGCGTAAAAACGTTTGCTTGTCGGAACTTGCAGAGCGTGAATTGAGTTCCAATAGGTAGTGTTTTCTAATTTTTTGTCACTAAATAGTACTCTGGTGCTTGGGTATCTATACGCACTTTCTTTTAGAAGGCTTGTGCTAGCGTTGATATATCACAGAGACTTTTGTGAAATTGGCCGACAAATTTAAAATGAGATATTCATTCCAACGACTAAATGTTTACATGAAGCAGACTTAAAATTTACTTTCCCCTGAAATAAAGAATCAGGTGTATGACATATTGATTATCTAATTATTCACAATAAATTCTTTGGCTAGTTGTATGTGTGATTATTGTTCTGGGCGCTTGGTTCAAGTGCGTCGTAACTGGATTCAACGATTGAAGTTTAAATCCATATGGAAATGTGTTGATTGTGGCAAGGAGAAAAGGTTATGAAAGACAAGAAGTTGGTTCGACAAATCGTAAAGTCTAAATCTATGAGTTTACTTGAAAAAACCAGAAGCAAGCATATGGCAAAAAGCCAATAAAGTGATTAAAACCCACGTTATTGTGTTTTTTAGGCAGAAATAGTCAACGACAGGACGGTTCTATAGTTTGTATCTTTAACATTATTTCTGTGCTTTAAAAGCAACTTGTCGGTATTTTTCATTTTTGACAAACCTTCAACTGTCACATTTTTAATTGTTTATAAGTATTACAATTTATTGGCTTTCTCTTCAGCAGAAAGCCTATGAATAACAATGATAATAATGTGAACGGAGGAATATATGACGATAGGGAGATACCTACGTTGGAAGGATGAAAATGGCGATGACTTCAGGCCTGTCTCATTGACAGGTACTGAATTGCTCAATGACCGGACTTTGAATAAAAGTACCGCTTTTTCTTACGAAGAAAGGGAAGCTTTTCAGTTGGAAGGCTTGTTGCCACCGCGTGTTCAGACTTTCGAAGACCAATTAAATCGGGTCTATGATGGCTTTCGCAATGCCTCTACCGATATTGAAAAATACCTGTTCTTGCGTGCTCTGCAAGATAGGAACGAAACATTGTTCTATGCGCTGCTCTCCAGGCATATAGAAGAAATGACTCCGATTATCTATACCCCAACTGTTGGTAAGGCCTGCCAAGAATTCAGTCATCGTTACCAAAAAGCCCGCGGCCTTTATATCACCGAAGACAATGTCGAGAACATGGACGAGTTGGCTCGCCACTTTACCGGCAAAGATATAAAAATTATCGTGGTGACAGACAGCCAAGGTATTTTGGGGCTCGGGGACCAAGGGGTTGGAGGTATGGGTATTCCCATTGGGAAGCTGTCTTTATATACCTTGGGTGCCGGTATTCATCCTGCCCACTGCTTGCCGATTGCACTTGATATTGGCACAGACAATCAGGATTTATTGGATGACCCTATGTATCTAGGGGTGCCACGCCGACGCTTGAGAGGCGAAGCCTATAAAGCGTTTATTGAAAAGTTTGTGCATCAGGTAAAGCGCAATTTCCCCAAGGCAGTTCTTCAATGGGAAGACTTCAGCAAATCTAACGCCTTCGATAATCTCTCTGATTATGAAGAGTTCCTGCCATCTTTCAATGATGATATTCAGGGCACAGGTTCCGTGGTGCTCGCCGGTATTCTCGGTGCGGTAAAGATCAAAGGCGAATCACTGGCGGATCAAAGCTATGTCGTTTACGGAGCCGGGGCTGGTGGCGTAGGCGTTGCCGATCAGATCTTTGCAGGTCTGCTTAAAGAAGGCTGCTCTCATGCTGTTGCTCGAGACAAGATCTTTATTTTGGACTCTCAAGGTTTAGTGTTTGATGACCGTGAGGGGTTGGATGAGTACAAGAAACGCTATGCTAAACCGAAAACCCTCGCAGAAGGTTGGCGTGTTGCTGAGGCAGGTAAGGTTTCGCTGACGGAGTTAATCAATAACTATCCTGTTACGGTACTGCTGGGGACAAGTGGGATTGGTGGCGCATTTAAAGAAGAGCATATTCAGAAAATGATGGAATATAGCCAGCGCCCGATGATCTTCCCTCTGTCGAATCCTACAGCGAATTGCGAAGCGCTTCCGGAAGATATCTATCGCTGGAGTGACGGACAGGCGATTGTTGCAACAGGCAGCCCTTTTGGTGACGTTAACTACAACGGCGAGGACTACCGCATAGGGCAGGGTAACAACGTCTTTATTTTCCCTGGCGTCGGCTTGGCAGCGATTGTGTCCCACACGCAAAAGGTGACTCTGGATATGTTTACCACCGCATCCTATGCACTGGCGGAAATGGTCGAGGATGACGACTTGGAGTCTGGCTGTGTTTACCCTCGTATCAGTAACCTGAAAAAGGTATCGCTGCACGTAGCTACCCGGATTCTCAAGGACATGCAGGCCAAAGATCCTAACTGTGATTTAGCGGGTAAAGATATCGCTCACGAGTTGGCTGAACATATTTGGGAGCCGATTTACTTGCCTTACCGGCGGGTGTAGGTATCGGCAAAGATGATAACCCGGCATAAAGCCGGGTTTTTTTACATTTCATGCCAATGATTTAGCATTTCGGGCCACTTTTCTAGAAGCTGATCTGGGTCTTAACGGCTGGTGAATTATCAGGGTTAAAATGTTGTTAAAGCTTAATTTTCCTTTCTATATCAAGCCAGTGTAAGTTCGGGAGGTTCGTTATGCATATGTCGTGCTTTCTTGCAAAATTAAAACAGCTTGCCGTTATCTCTTTGATGGCAGTGTCTGGCGTTGGTCTGTGGTTGTTGATGATGTACCACATTTTCAGAATGGCAGCGTAACGCTAGGACGACGATGTTAAACCTGTTGGCGGTGGCGTTGGGCCCAGATGCCAATAACAACGAATAGCGTTGTGACAACGATAATGAGCCAGTGGTTAGCCAACTGGCTTAACTGCGTTGCCAAGATCGGGGCCGTCGTGACGATAAACAAACCGTAACCAAAGGCATTGATCAAAATAAAAATCATTGTTCTGACAATAAAGTTGGTGCCAATAAGTTGCTTTCGCATAAATCGGTTGATGTCAGCGGCGAACATGACAAGCAGGCAGGTAATGGCTGCCGTTGATATATCATCGGTCCAAGGTCTAATCCAATTACCGATATCAGTAATCAATGAAGTAATAAATTCCATAGGGTAATCCCACAATCCGCACGACATGTTTCTATCGTTGAGCGGTTATCGCTAGTTGAACGTATATAGGCTAAAGACGACCGTATTTCGGTGAGGATTAAATGAAAAAAAGCCATCTGCCACAGAAAAAGTGCTCGGCATGTGGACGCCCGTTCACATGGCGAAAAAAATGGCGCTTATGCTGGGAGCAGGTCCGTTATTGCTCTGAACGTTGCCGTCGACACAAAGCCATCAACTAAAGGTATACTGTTCACTGAATCCTTTTATGTATTACCGTTATGATAGAGATTTCCAATTCAGTTCAATTGGGTGACTGGGAAGTTGAGCTGACAGCGATTCGCGCCCAGGGAGCCGGAGGGCAAAACGTCAATAAAGTCTCGTCGGCTATTCATCTCCGCTTTGATATTTCACGTTCGTCTTTACCGCCTTTTTACAAAGAAAGGCTGCTGGCTTTATCTGATAGTCGGATATCGAAGGAGGGCATTATTATTATCAAGGCTCAGCAATACCGCACCCAGGAGCAAAACCGTGAGGATGCACTGGCAAGGTTGGTGGCTTTGATCAAGTCGGCGGTGGTACAGCAAAAGAAGCGTCGGGAGACCAAGCCGACGCGTTCCTCGCAGAAAAAGCGAATGGATAAGAAAACGCAGCGAGGCCAGACGAAAGTATTGCGCGGCAAGGTGAAGTTTTGACTTGTATTGCAAAATCAATGTCTAACACTAATGTTGTACTTTAATTAGCGTTACATTTAAAGCCTCATTGTTCTATGGAGATAGGGATGTCTGATCAGAAGACCCAAAAATTGTTGCAGCTTTTTTACCGCGAAACGGAGCGGGTAAGGTTATTGGACTTGGATAAATTACCGACTCCGGATAGCAAGGAGCAAGATGCGCTTCAGGTATGGCTGGCAGGCAAGCGGGATTTTTCTCTTGAGGAGCTCACCCAGCAGCACTGGGTCAAAACGTGTTCGGCGGGTTATATCACCGAGCTGGTGCTTTATCCAAATGGTAGCTTGGAAGAATTTACTTTGTTTCGAAGGCAGAAAACGGCAGGGGAGTGGCAGCTCATCAATGGCATGCTAGTGTTGACCATCTATAAGGATGATAATCGCTATACCAGTACCGTTATTGCCAACCAAGGCAGCAGTATCCATTCGGCCATCGAGTATAAAAATGATCAATTACATGCCTATTTGAAGCTGGTACAAACCCGACCTCAAGTTGGGTAGGGGCGTCAATAGCTGGCTCGACCAGCAATCTTAAGGCAAATAAATATGCAATTGTTCTGGAAAAGTATTGGTTAAGCTGGTATCTGTGAATGAGATGTTTTTACTGATTAAGGCGAGTTGAAGCTGAAATGACAGGGACGAATAGATTGAACAAAGTCGCGATTGTTGGTGGCACCCACGGTAATGAATTTAGCGGCATTTATTTGCTACGAAAGTGGCGTGAAACGCCGCAGCTCATTGAGCGTAGTAGTTTCACGGTCGAAACTGTTTTTGCTAACCCTAAGGCGTTCGAGGAAAACAAACGTTACCTTGACTGTGACATGAATCGCCAGTTTGGTGCTGATGATCTCAATAACCCCGATTTGGCTAATTATGAACAAAGCCGAGCAAAAGCGATTAACGCCCAGCTAGGGCCGAAAGGGGATGCAACAACGGATTTTATTATCGATTTGCATAACACGACCAGCAATATGGGCCCTTCGCTGATCTTGCTCCAGAGTGATGCGTTTAACCGACAGCTCGGGGCTTATGTGAAGGCGAAAATGCCGAATGCGGTTGTGGTGCTTGAAGATCATGTTGCGGTTCATGAACACTGCTTCTTGAGTTCCATTTCGCAGCAGGGAGTGATCGTTGAAATAGGCCCTCAGCCGCAGTCTGTGATCCGCCAGGATGTGCTGGATTGGATGGAAGAGATGACCGGCCATATTCTGGACTTTGTTGATCTTCACAACCGTAACGCGGTCCCTGAGCTGCCTGCTAGCTATGAGGCCTATAAATACCATGAAACGTTGAAGCTGCCTGAAAATGAACAGGGTGAGCGTATTGGTATGGTTCATCGAAATGTTCAAGATGCCGATTTCAAAGTGCTTCGTCATGGCGATCCGATCTTTACCCTGTTTGACGGCCAGGAGGTATGCTGGGAGGGGGATTACGAGGCGTATCCGCACTTTATCAACGAAGCGGCCTACTATGATAATAATTTGGCGATGTCGTTAGCCAAGAAAGTGACGGTTGACGTATAAATGACTTGATTTGCTGAATGAAAAACCGCCATTGGCGGTTTTTTTTTACCTAAAACACAATGTTGAAACTTGCATTTCAAATTTTTGTCGCGATAGTCAAAAAAATGACTTGATGAATGGAATTGGTATGGCGTACTATTTGTGCGTCCAAGGAAGGCTCAAGACTTAGAATGTAGCTTTTAAAATCACAGATAGTTAGGTGTTAAAGTGTGTCAGCACTGTAATGTTCAAATGGTCAAAATGCGCCGTAACTGGTGGCAAAAAATCAAATACAAGTCATTATGGAAATGCCCGCAATGTGGCTGCTCTATGTCAATATCTTAAGGTTTGATCATTTGCTTATATAAAAGCCGTAGCTGAAAAGCTACGGCTTTGTCGTTGTATTATGTTGATTTTGAATTGCTTACTGACGGCTTAGGCTTGAGCTTTTACTTTCTTGCCAGCACGTGTTTTGGTAATCATCATCCCTACACCAGCTAGCACAATGGCGCCAGCTAGGAACGGTAAGAGCTCCATAATTTGGCCACTGCGGGTAAAGGTGATCACCAGCATGATCAGCCATCCGCTAAGCATAGGGATCAGGGTACGGCGAACGATATCAAATGGTGACAGCCCAGAGATACCGGCAACGGCAATGATCACACCTGCGATAGGGGAAATCGTGCGGCCAAAGCCTGCTGACAACTGGATTGGCAGGATCATATCCGCGACATTGGTACCGATCTTCTCCGCAATTTGCGGCACCATAGGGGCGAAGGAGAAGAAGGCGGCGTTACCCGAGCCCATCAGTGCTGAAATGGTGAAGGTAAGAATTGCCATGAACAGTACAATCACACTGGCGGCAAACCCCGCACCGCTCGCCAGGTTGAGCAGGGCATCGACGGCGCCGATAGATTTGAGGCCCATGGCAAAGGTTTGGCCGGCAATGATCAGTGTAACGACAGTGGCAAATACTTTCCCCATGTCATTGAAAACCCCCTGTAGCTTCTCGAAGACAGCACGAGCTTGGCGATGGCGGAGGTATTCGCAGCTCAAGCTGATGAAGATACTCAGCATGATAGCAGTGGCCATGCCGACGTTAATTGTGCCAACGCCCATTTTACTGAAGGTCAGCATGAAGAACAGCGGAAGCATCGGCAGCAAGATGTAAAAAATAGGCGCACTGGAGTTTTCATCCGTCGTCTGTGCGTCGATTGGCGAGTTGTTCGCTTCGGCGCCCAGTTTGTGATCAAAGTAGCGCTGGGTGAGGGCATGGATAGCGGCGACAACAATAATCAGGATACTGATCACCGGCAATTGGTCGTTGATGAAGTATTCGGTGATATCTAAACCGGCAGTTTGTGCCGCCATGATCGAGTTGCCGGAACCTGGCCCGAATTCAATGGCACAGGTACTGGCCAGGACTGCGGCAACGGCCGCTTTACTGCAACCTAGCCGTATCAGTACAGGGTAGAGGGTTGCCATGAGCAGTAGGCCAAGACCCGTTGCACTGGAAATGAATAGCGCGAGGCACTGGCCGAGAATAAACGCCATCGCAAGCATCAGATAAGGTGAATTCAGTTTCATCAACGGCTTGGATGTTACCCGAACCATCACCTGGCTGGCCCCAATGGCTGACATCAGCATGGCAAAACCGCCAATTAGCATGATCTTCAGCCCCAGGCCCCCGGCACGGTTGCTGAAGGTGTTGCTGATGTATTCGAAAATATCAAACCCTATCCAGCCGGTGGACTTATCGACAAAACTGGCGTTGTTGGTAAATATCGCCACGATCATCATGGCGATACCTGTGGTAAACAGCACCCCTTGTGGGTTGTAGTTCTTTAGGATAAACCGGCCGGCAATCACGAGCCCTATCAGGGCAATTAACAAACTCATTTTCGTATTCCTTACTCAAAGTTTCCTGTTACCTGCATCTCGCCGTTGAGCATCATCGTTTTGCCATGAGCAATTACGCTATTTAGGCTGAAGTCATCATTGAAGATACACAGATCAGCATCAAAGCCGGCTTCAACCCGGCCTTTTTTAATACCCAGTGAGTCAGCAACATTGGCCGTTACCATGGCAATAGCAAGCTCTGGTGCTATCCCTGCATCAATTAACTTCGGCAATATCAGTAAGTTGCTATTGACATCGGCAGCAGCCATGCCGACGAGGGCTCCAGTTTCATCGAATTTAGGCAAGCTTCCGTTACCGTCAGAGCTGATGGTGATGTGATGGGCCTCTACACCTGAGGCCATCGCGTATTTGACGGCTTGTTCAGGCGGAGTGAAACGGCTACCACCGGAAGTAATATCGATAAATCCGCCTTTGCGGGCAAATTCGATGGCCTGGTTAAATAGCTGCTCGGTACGGGCGACATGGGTTGGCGAGAAATGGTGAATGGGCAGGCCCATCGCTAGAAGCTCATTGACTTGGGCGAATGGGTTATCGAGGCCGCCCATATGGATATGTAGCAGTCCTCGCTTGCCAGAAAGCATGCCTGCAATACGGATATCCGAGACGATACGGGCAAGTTCTTCGGTCGTGGGGAAGGAGCACCGATGGTCGGCAAGTGCAATTTTGACACCGAGGATAGCAGGGATGAAAGTGATATCATCGCGGATCGACCCGGTAATGGTTTTGGTCGGTACTTCGTAAGATCCGGTGTGCATGTAGGCGCTGATACCTTCTTCGCGCAGTGCCGCTGCCTTGGCATACAAGTCCCGTGGAGAACGGGAGATACCGTCGGTACCCAGTACACCAACGGCTGTAGTGGTACCTGCCTGAATCAGTTTATTTAGGGTGACTTGCGGGGTACGGCTGGCAAAGCCCGCTTCGCCACCACCGCCTGTGAGGTGGAGGTGTTGGTCTATCAGGCCGGGAGTAACAATTTTGCCCTGACAGTCGATGGTACTCACATCTTTAAGCGCATTAACTTGCATTGAGGGGCTGATTGCCAGTACCTTGCCGTGAGAAATTAGAATATCCGTCCTGCCAATAGGTAACGGGGAATAAAGCTCAGCGTTTTTAAGTAGGGTAAACATAGGGTGCTCTTTTGTTATTGATTGTAAGTACTGTGTTTGATGCTCAGTCAAACCAGCTGCTTTGGCAGAGGTTCTGTTGTCACCAGCCTGTCTGCTTCAAAAAGAGAGTAACCTTAATTTTTATAAGAGTATTTTTATTTCTATTGCTGTTTTCGAATGAAACTATTCATTCAGATCATAGCTTGACGTATGGCAGGAAGAGTTTATGGATTTTAAATGGTTAGATGATTTTATGAGCCTGAGGGAGTTAGGAAACTTCGGCGCAGCCGCCAAGGCTCGGCATGTGACCCAGTCCGCTTTTAGTCGCAGGATACAGGCGTTGGAGTTGTGGGTCGGCACGCCTTTGTTTGATCGCACATCTTACCCAATCACCCTGACAGAGCATGGTGAGAAGTTTGTCCCTTATGTGGAAAATCTGCTTGAACAGATCAAGGTGACCAAAGAAGATTTTGCCCAGGTATCACTGAAAACTGATAATACTGTTCGTATTGTTAGTTTGCATTCGTTTGCCGTTAACCTGTTACCCAATTTATTTCGGCAGGGAAGTGGGCAGTTCAAAACGCTTAACTTGGCCATCAACCCCTCCGTACAGGGAATAGACAATCATTTCCAGGCTTTACTCGATGGCTCGAGCGATATTCTGTTTGCTTACAATACTCAGGGAATGCGCCCATCATTTTTGATTGAAGATAAGGTGGAAAAGTTGCTGGTGTCTCAGGAGGAGATCATTCCCGTCATTTCACCGAGGCTGCTGGAACAGCACGCTTCAGGAGAAGACTATCCGTATTTGGCATATTCAGAGCATACTTTCCTGCACAATGTCGTTGCCCCTTTAGTTGATAAAAGCCGATGCCCCCTTAATCAGGTATTCGAGACGACATTGACCGAGTCTTTAATAAAGATGGCCGTCAATGGCTATGGGGTGGCCTGGGCTCCTCGCCATGCAATTGACGCCGAGTTGTCGGCTGGGCTTCTGGTCAGGGCATTTCCTGAAATGACAGAGTTGCTGATTACTTTGGATATCGTGTGTTATCGCGCAAAAGAAGCTAATCGTCAATCGGTTAGCCAGTTTTGGCGCGGACTGAGTCAGGTTGTTGATTTGTAGTATTATGGTTAGAAACGTTATTGATTTGCTGGTGTAGTGCTGATCGAGTAAGCGGCTATCAGCGGAATAAATTAAAACCGTAGTAATCACTGCGGTTTTTAGTTTGGTTTTTTGTTAGTTTCTTTTTAAGGCTTTATACGGCTAAGTATTGGTTAAGTGTGATTTTGATATAGCGTTCGACTCCAATACCTCAGATGAATGTCAATTTTTCTTACAATAAAACAGAGGATTATATTGATATAGTATATTTGTTGGGTATTCTTATGGTTGTGCTAGGTTGCATAATAAAACCTTATTTCAATTAATCAAAATAAAAAATGAATATAACCGATGAGCAGTATCTTTATGCTGTTAAATTAAAAAATAAAGCTCACCCTTTTCCCTGCGCTCTTTACGATAAAAATGGCAGTTATTTTTTTATCAATAGAGCTTTCGAGGTTTGTTTTGGTGTAAAAAGCGAGCAAGTGCTTGGAAAAAGCATTTTATCTTTAGAAAGTAATGTAAATGATTTTGTTGGTGTTATCGATGCCCAGAATAAGCATGTAATGAACACTAAAGAGCATCTTTTTTCATTGAATATCGTTCCAACAACATCGGGTACAGAGGCATTTTACGTATCAAAGCGACCTTTAATTAATGCGTTAGATGAGGTCGTTGGGGTGGATGTCAGTATGTTCAATACCGGTTTTATCTTCTCCC
Source organism: Photobacterium sp. DA100 (assembly GCF_029223585.1). NCBI lineage: Bacteria > Pseudomonadati > Pseudomonadota > Gammaproteobacteria > Vibrionales > Vibrionaceae > Photobacterium > Photobacterium sp. DA100. Next base: position 436,698 of record NZ_CP119424.1, read on the forward strand.
TGTTTTCATCATTTAATGACCCTCGTATGTATCAAGAGCAAGGGAATATGCCTAGTGGGCCCCAGGGCTTGTGTGACTGTTTTACACCATTACAAGAAACGTATGCTTACTTCATTATGTGCGGCTTCTCTAATGATGCGATAAGTACCATTCTCAATAAATCCATTAAAACGGTAGAGAATAATATGTCAAGGCTGTTTGACAAGGCACAGTTGTGTTACAGCCCGTATATTAACAGTCGGCGTGAATTTCGTGATTATTTGTTGAGAAATAAGATCACTAATTTGTCACCTGCCGGGACAATGGAAACTTTCATCAAAACATTAACAACGGTGCCGAGTAACCTTGCTGAAGCTGAGAGTGAGGTTATGAGTCAATTTTTGTTATTTAGTGATTTTGGTAAAGTAGGCTGATTCCTTTTGTCTAAATGGGAGCGAAATATTGTTACTAAATTTTTTAAACTCAAGTGCCTTAGAACAATAGTATCTGCATCTATGATTTTTAGCATAGGATAATAGTCTATAACAAAATATCAGTTTTGAGTGGCAGTTCGGCACCGAGCCATATAGCGCTGGTGGTGTGATCAGAAAGCGCATCAAGGGTTACAGGGTGGATAAGTACTGACAGTTCGCCGCGATTGTCGTCTAGCCACTGGCAAAAAAGATGAGTATTCATGCTGAAATGCACTTCAAACATAGGTTTGCTGTGCGGCCCGACTGATTGATGCACCATTGGAAAAATTGCATCAATGTCTTCCCGCTGCGCGATAGCTTGGTGTAAATACTTAGCCAGGTTGCTCTGGTGGTCATCAAAGTAAATATGAGCGTGATACATAACTGTCTCCATGAACTCCAAGTTAAGTTGAAAATCATTGTAAGCCAGCGAGAGAAAGAGACGAGGCGTCTGGTTTGTTGGAGTTATTCGGTTTTATTGAAGGTATGCTGGTTGTTCAACAGTTGTCGGTAGCGAAAAAACTGGATGATCCACCGGGTGAGCAGAAGGTGATCTGTTGGCTGGTCTAGGGAGTTCACCGCTATCTGGTAAGTCTCAGCAGGATAACAGCTCTGCCTGAGTGCCATTAAATCGAGAAGGTACTCGGGGGTGAACTCAGGATGGCCTTGAATGCCAAGAAAGTGATTACCCACTTGCATGATACTGTTTGGGCAATAATCACTACCGGCGAGTATGCGGCTGCCTTGCGGAGGACGAATGACTTGGTCCTGATGGCTAACCAATAGCGACAATGTCTTGGGTGGCGTCGTCAGCCAGGGACTGTGCTGACATTGCTCTGAGTTTAAGGATATTTTTTGTGCCCCTATTCCCCAACCGTTCTCTGAAGTGACGACCTCGCCAGCCAAGGCCTGCGCTATCATCTGGTGGCCAAAGCAAATCCCGACCAAGGGAGTGTGCTGAAAGTACAACTGGTGGACAAACCCCTGGAAAACACTGATCCACCGGCTTTGCTCAAAGACACTATAGCGGCTGCCGCTGGTTAGGTAGCCGTCGCATTCACTTAATGATTGCGGATATTGGCCGTCAATAACCCGGTAAAACTGCAACGCGATGCTTGGGTCCACTGCCGCAAACAGGTTGGAAAACATTGCTGGGTAGTTGCCATGTTTCGGCTGCAATTCGGGCCTGACATCATCACACAGTAATACGCCGAGCTTCATCTTGATTCCTATAAGTCGAGGGTGCCGTTAAGCGCATGGTTAAACAAGGTGGTATATTGCTCTTGGCTAAGATGGATCGGGTTTCCGCTGGCCGCTGCATCATTTACCGACTGCGCTGCAATGGTTGCTTGCTCCTGACCGGTCACGCCAAGCTGAGCTAAAGTGTGAGGGATACGGAGCTGCTTACGCAATGCTAGAGTCCACTCAAGTACGCCATCGAAGCCATCTTTATCCAACTCGAGATAATGGGAGAGCCTCTGCATTTTTTCATGCAGGTAATGCCGATTGGCACAGAGCACGTAGGGCATCAAGACGGCATTGAGCAAGCCGTGATGTAAGTTGTAGCGCGCCCCGAGGGTATGTGCCAACGCATGCATCGCGCCAAGCCCTTTCTGGAAGGCCGTTGCTCCCATGGATGAAGCAATTAGCATCTGGGTTCTTGCCTGTAGGTTGCTGCCGTCAGTGTAGGCAATGGGGAGGTAGAGTTTTATCAGTCTCATGCCTTCAATTGCGATAGCTTCGGCCATCGGGTGGTAGCTCGGGGAGCAATAGGCTTCAAGATTATGCGATAGCGCGTCCATTCCCGTTGCCGCAGTGAGGTGGGGGGGCAGGTCAACGGTCAGTGTCGGGTCCAAAATAACCTGCATCGGCAGCATCTGCGGATGGAAAATGATCCGTTTGCAGTGGCTTTGGCTATCAGTAATGACCGATGCCCGGCCAACTTCAGAACCTGTTCCCGCGGTTGTGGGTAGGGCAATCACTGGGGCGATAAGCGAGGGATCGGCTTTTTTCCAATTGTCGTCAATATCTTCAAACTGCCACAAGGGGTGCTGCTGCTTTGCCACCAAGGCGATGGCTTTGCCGGTGTCGATTGATGAGCCCCCGCCAACGGCGATAACAGCGTCATGCCTGCCTTCGAGAAAGCACCGGATGCCACTTTCTACCTGCTCACCGGTCGGGTTTCCCGAGAAATCGCTGAAAACAGAGATGGCAAGATGGTCGTTTTGGCACGCTGAGATAATACCCCTAATAGCTTGGGTATCGGCCAGCGAGGGATCAGTGACAAATAGTGGGCGCTCAATAGATTGCTGGTGGCACAGTGCAGCCAGTTGCGAACTGGCATTTTCGCCAACAAGGATTTCGGTAGGGTAGTGCCAATGCAGGAGAGTCATGAGTTAGTCCGCCGCCTTGGGGGGAATGGTAGTATTGCTAATGTGCTTGAGGTGGAATGACTTGGGACGAGTCAGCGTCTCAAACCCGAGTGAAGACAGTGCATAGCCTTTTCCGGACTGTTTTATCCCTGTCCAGGCCAGTGCGGGATCCAGGTAGTCACAGCGATTAGCGAAAAAGGTACCGGTTTCGACTTGCTCGCCAATTTTAATGGCTCGCGTCATATCCGGGGTGAAGATGCTGGCAGTTAAACCGTATTCACTATCATTCATTAGGTCTATGGCTTCTTGATCAGAGAAAACTTTCTGGATAGGCAGTACCGGGCCAAAGGTTTCCTCGGTCATGACCTGCATTTGGTGGTTTACGTCCGTTAATACTTGCGGGGCAAGATACGGGCTACCGGGTTTGCTATTGGGGAAGCAGGCCTCTGAGATGTGGGCTTGGGCGCCTTTTTGTTTGGCCTCGACGATTTGCTTGCGGACATGGTCGGCGGCTGACGTCGATATCAACGGCCCCAATGTGGTGTTTTTGTCGAGCGGAAAACCCAGTTGGTACTGATTGACGAGCTGGACTACCTTTTCGACAAATTCGTCATGGATTCGGTGGTCTACATAAACTCGTTCGATGGCGCAGCATGATTGGCCTGCATTGTAGAGAGCGCCGTCGACAATGGTTTCAACGGCTTGGTTTATGTCGGCATCATTGCATACATACGCGGGGTCGTTGCCGCCGAGCTCAAGACCCAGTCCATGGAAGTGGCCGGCCGCTGCCATTTCGATGCTGGCCCCTCCCGCCACGGAGCCAGTGAATACTACATGCTGCACTTGATCGCTGCTAACAATAAATTCTGTTGCTTCATGGCTTAAAAACAGGTGCTGGAAAACCCCGGCGGGAAGTTGCGCTTCATCAAAAGCCTGTTGGAACCGCTGGGCGCTGAGCGGGGTATGGGAGGAAGGCTTTAAGATCACGCTGTTTCCGGCCAATAATGCAGGAATAATGGCGTTGACGGCGGTGAGGTAGGGGTAATTCCACGGAGAGATGACTAATACTGTACCGAGCGGCTCCCGGACCATATATCGGGTAAATCCGGTTTTTTCAGGGAGCTCGATGGTGGCAAGTGCTTGCTCACAATGCTTGATCATGTAGCGAGCTCGCTCCTCTACCCCTTTTAGCTCACTGCTGCTATGGCGTATCGGCCGTCCCATCATCCAGCTCAGTTCGCTGGCTATCATATCCCGGTGGCTGAGCAGGGCATCGATTGCCCGTCGGCAATATTCCTGCCTTTGCGCTAGCGGGGTTTGTTTCCAACTCTTTTGCGCGTTGTTTGATTTATCTAACGAGTGCTGGATGTCCTCATGTGTTGCCATAACAACGGTTGCGACAACACTGCCGTCTGCAGGAGATATCGTATCTTGGGTAACTCCTTGCCGGTTATCAGTTTGGGCTGAATGCTTCAAGGCCTTTCCTCGCATCAGATAATTTCGAAGTAACGGCTGAGCTCCCAGTCAGTTACGTGCTTCCTAAATTCCCTGTCCTCCCATTCGCGCGATGCGGCAAAATGGTCGACGAAGGCCTGACCGAACAGTGAAACAGCGGCTTCTGATTGCTTGAATTGCTGAGTGGCATCCCATAGCGTGCGTGGTAAGGCAAGGGTGTCGCTATGGGTTTGTTGGTAAGCATTTCCTAACACCGGCGGCGAAGGCTCCCAGCCTTGTTCAATACCAATAAGGCCAGAGCCCAGTGCAGCCGCAAGGGCGAGGAACGGGTTGGCATCCGCCGCCCCGATTCGGTATTCAATTCGTTGCGACTTTTCCGTACCGGTTATTACCCTAAGAGATGTTGTTCGGTTTTCGATGCCCCAGGTGGCATCTGTCGGTGCCCAGAAGCCAGGAATCATTCGGCTATAGCTGTTAACAGAAGGAGCGACCATACACAGTAGCTCCGGCATAAGGCGCTGTTGGCCTGCAAGAAAATGCCGTTGGAGCGAGCTCATCGAATGGAGGGCATCGCCGTCGAAAAAGGCATTTTTGCCATTTTGATCGCGTAGTGAAAGGTGGATATGACCGCTCTGTCCGGGGTAGTCATTGCTCCACTTTGCCATGAAAGTTGCCATCAAATCATTTTTCTGGGCGAGCACTTTCATATAGGTTTTAAAGAGTGCGGCCTTGTCTGCGGCATGACAGGCAAAGTCGACCGCTAGTGCGGCTTCTATCACCCCGGGGCCAGTTTCGGAGTGGATGCCTTCAATCGGGAAGTCCATGGTTTCGCCCATCGCGAGGATGGACTTATAGAGTTCGGAGTAGGTCGAGTTGCGTATCATCGAATAGCCAAACCAGTCGGGGGTTATTGGCTCGAGATTGCGAAAGCCCTTTTCTCGGACAGAATGTGGCGTTTCGCGGAAGAGAAAAAACTCGTACTCGAAAGCTGCTCTTGGTATCAATCCCATTGATTTGCATTTATCAAGTACTCGATGCAGCGTGGCCCTTGGGCAGACGGATTCCGCCTCTCCGGCAAATTCAGCCATAAACAGCAGCATGCCATCTTCACCTAATACCTCCCGGCAACTGGAAGGGATGATACGAACTGGGGCGTCGGGGTAGCCTGTATGCCAACCTGTGTATTGGGTATTGTCGTAGAGCTGATCTTTGACATCCCAGCCCAGGACCACGTCGCAAAAGGCAAAGCCATTATCTAGGGAAGAGAAGAACTTTTCCTTGGACATATACTTGCCGCGCATTACACCGTCGTTATCGAACAATCCGACTTTGACGTGGCTAAGCTTGCGCTCTTCGATGATCTGCTTGGCATCTTTAGCCGTTTTGACCTCTCTTGGCACCATAGGTGGGTATCCCTTCTGTTGGCTGAGCGGTGTTCAGTTAAATAGGCAAATAAGCATTGGTATTAGGATTTTTTTATTGTTGTTATAAACCTAGGAAGAGGTCGGACATTCGTCAACTTTATCAGTACGGTGAAAAAGTCTCACTTGCAATTCATTGGTACTATGGCAGCAACTGTGTTCCAATATCGCCAAAATATTTTAATGATAAGTAAAGAAAAGGAAGTTATTGATGTCACTTGTTATTCCTATGGTGATATTCATGCAGCAGCGAATGGCCGAAGCTGGAAATGTCAATGATGCGAAAGCCATGCAAGCGTATATGAAAACCGACCAGCCGTTCTATGGGGTAAAGGCACCTGAGAGGAAGGCAATATTCAAGCAAGCTCGTGAGCATACGAAGATCACGTCTTTCATTGAGTACAAGCGATTGGTGCTTTGGCTATGGTCAGGGGAGAACCGCGAAGAGCAATACCTCGCGCTGGATGTGGCTGAATACTACAAAGCCTTTCGTACTATCGATGCGTTTCCTGTTTACGAAGAGATGCTGACAGAAGCAAGCCACTGGGATACCGTCGATAAGATTGCGTCTAGCTTGATTGGTCCATTGGTGAAGGAACACCGAGAATTAGAACAGGTTGTCCGCAATTGGCGTCAATCAGACAATATGTGGTTACGCCGCGCTTCTTTATTAATCCATCTTAAACATAAATCAGAGACCAACCTTCCCCTGCTGGAAGAAACCATCTTGATGCTAGCCAGTGAGAACGAGTTTTTCATTCAGAAGGCGGTGGGGTGGGTACTCAGAGAATATGCCAAAACGGATGCGCAATATGTGAAGCTGTTCGTGCAACGTTACCAGCAACAACTGCCTCCTTTGAGTCAGCGAGAGGCGTTAAAGAATCTGTAATAATGGTCTTAACTATCAAAATGATAGCCATAAATTCTTTTTACTGTGTCAATCGCAGTTGTTAATATAGTTCTGAGCCGTGATTAACGGTATTACATAGTATAAGGTCGTTTGGCCTTAATAACATAAGAAGGCATTTATTGTGATAGAACGTCAAGAAACTGGTCAGCGTATGAGCCGTATTGTTAAGCATAATGGTACAGTTTACCTGTGTGGCCAGGTGTGTGCGGATGCGACGCAAGGTATTACCGAGCAAACTCAAACTATGCTGGACAAGGTTGAAAAACTTCTGGAACAAGCTGGCAGTGATAAGGAACACATGCTTTCTGCCACAATTTATATCAAAGATATGAAAGACTTCGCTGCAATGAATGAGGTTTGGGACAACTGGGTTCCTGCGGGCCATGCTCCTGCCCGAGCATGCGTTGAAGCCAGCATGGCACGTGAAGCGTTGCTGGTAGAAATTTCTGTTGTTGCTGCTGTTAAAGAATAAGCGGGTCGTTTTCTTAAGTGGAAAGCTGAAATGGTCGATGTAATGACTAAGTGACGGGATTTAGCGCAAAGGGTTTTACAAGGAGGGGATATGACAAAAACATGGTGTAGCGGATGGCCAGCTCGTTTGAGTGCCATGGGCAAAACGCTGTTTTTTGCAGGGGCGATTTCTCTGTTGTCTGTATTGCTTCTACCTCAGCCAGTAGTGGCTAAAGAGATATCTGTAAAGCCCCAACCGACACTGAGCCTTGAAGGTACATTCAACACCCAGCGTGTCTGCTTCTATAAAGGCCAGTCCTATTCGCTAGGAGCGGTGATTGCCATTGAAGGTGTCTTGCTGGAATGCCAGCCGGAGAAGCACTTCGAAACCAATGGTGCTCTTAAGTGGGTTAGGCTCGAAAAGAAGTCTTAGCCTTGGCTAACAGCCCGTAAAAGAAAATGCAGCCATACCCGAAGCGGGATGGCTGCATTGTCGTAACAGGGGGAACTGTTACTTGGGTTCTTGCGATAATCGTTCGAGCGGTATTTGCCACCAAGGGCTAACAGTAAGCTCTTAACGAACTAGGCGGCCGGAATCAGGGCCAACTTTACCTGTCCCACCTTCATGGTGAGCGGTCTTCACTCCCATTTCCTGCATCAAAAATTCTTTCAATGCGGCAGACTCACGGTCGTTGGTCGGTTTCCAGTTAGAGATCACTCGTGCTTTATTGCTGTTCATCGAATATTTCCTTTTCTATTCATGATATGGGCTAAATATCATGTGCTTAGTGATTCATATTTCTGCTGTTATTTTCATACAAAACGAAATCAATTTCCACTATTAATTCGTTTTGCGAATGCACCTGATTTAATAATCATTGATAACAGGGAATCGCTCACAAGCATATCTGACCAGTAGGTTGGATATATATGTAATAAATTGGATTAACTATGTCCTAATTGAATCCATTTATAAATATAGCTGTAAATTGGTACAAAAAAAGCCGATACCACAAAGGAATCGGCTTTTTTTGATGCTGAGAAAATTGTTGTAAAATTACACAATTCTCAGGGGGAGTAAGACCAATTATCGCATCAGCGAACGTGTCTTAAGCTCGAAAATTAATTTTTCTGCGCTGCATTCAAACTGAATACGTGCGGTTAGCTCAGTACTGTCATCAGTCAGTGGGCTGACTTCATGCTTGTAGTTGGCATTAACTTCCTTAGCTAGCGCAAGGTAGTTAGCAAGCTCAGCTTCTAATGCGGTTTTGTTACCGCCGAAGATCTTCACTTCTGCAACATCATCGTTTTCTTTGATGATAAAACCCATTTCGGCTGAAACACCGCATGCTTCGCAGGTTTGGTATTCTTGGCTTTCGTTTGTCATGGCGTTTACTCTATCTCCATTTATATTATGAGGCTATTTTAAAACTTTGTGATGAAGATCGCTATGGGGGAATGTTATTTTTCATAATACAAATAGTATCTGCCCTTTAAAGCCCTGACGGGCAGATACTCTTGGGTCGATTTAGGGTAATGCCGGATAGAGCTGGTGCACTTGGGTTAACGTCTGCTGGAATGGATATTGCTCCATCTTCCCAAAGCCAGATAGCTGGCGGGCTTTGATGGTGTTATGCAACGGACTTGTCATACCGCATAGGAAGCGTGTGATCGCTGCCGCTGAAGGCTGGGTCGGACAAGCTGTGATGAACGGGTCACACCATGCCTTAAGCATATTTTCTGACACATCTGCCAATTGGATATCGGATGGCAGCTTGGCGATACGCCCGCGGCAAACAGAGCAATGACCGCACTGCTGTGGTGCTTGATGATCGGCAAAATAGCTTGCTAACTCGTGGCTGAGGCATTTCTGGCTTTCGAAAAAAGCCAGCATGTTGTCTAGTCTTGCAATCTCGCTCTGCTCTTTGGTCTTGAATAGCTGGTAGAGGCGAGCCGCTTCCTGGCCGATATCGAAGTGGGGATTTGTCACGCGGAATACCTCGGTCATTTGCTTGCTTTCCAATGACACCCAGCCTTTTTCGCTGAAGTAGTCGATGGCAGCCACAACCCGTTTGCGTTCTGCTTGGGTAGTTTGCCAGAGAGCATCGAAATCCACCGTATGCCAAGTACGGGCTTTGGGCGAACACGCAAAGATATGACTGACGAAGCTCTGCCGCTCACCGTGGAATTGATCGATAATAAACTGCTGATCGACAAGCAATTTAAAGCGGTAATCAGCAAAATAGGTATACTGCGGCTCAATGATTCCGGACATTTCCAAGTAAACCAGCAGGGTTTTCAATGGCAGCATGCGGATATTACTTTCTTTGGATAAGCGCAACTGCACCACTTCCCACTGCGGGGCATGCTGTTGGATTAAACCGAGTACTGTTTCAATCGCCGATTGATCGGGTGTATCACCATAAACGAAATTTTCTAGCACATTCAATCCAGACTTGCTTCCCAAGAGGATGCAGTCGGCATGCTGTCCGTCCCGGCCGGCCCGGCCAATTTCCTGGCTGTAATTCTCTATCGACTTGGGGAGGTCATAATGAATGACGCGGCGGATGTCTGCTTTATCGATGCCCATACCAAAGGCGATAGTGGCAATAATGCATTGGTGCTTGCCTGCCATGAAATCAGTTTGGATCTGCTGGCGGCGTTCGCTATCCATCCCGGCATGGTAGGCCTGTGCCATAACCCCTCGATGCTGAAGGGCAGCTGCAAGTTCTTCTGCGGTTTTTTGTAGCGTCACATAGACAATGCTGGGCAGGCAAGGTTCGCTTGCCAGCACATCGTATAGCGCTGATTGCTTTTCTGCCTCGGGCGTCGGAACGATAGATAGATCAAGGTTGGAACGGTAGAAACCGGTGATCACGATATTGCTCGCATCGATACCAAACTTTTGCCCCATATCATTGATCACTGCTGGGGTCGCCGTGGCGGTCAGCAGGAGTACCTGCGGGATATTCAATAACTGGCGATACTGCGGCAACTTGAGATAATCCGGCCTGAAGTTGTGCCCCCACTCGGAAATACAGTGGGCTTCATCGACCACTAACAGAGATATTGGTACCTGGGCTATGAAATGGCGGAAGCGTTCGTTGTTAAGGCGCTCGACCGAGATCATAAGGATCTTTATCGAGCCGGAACGTACCCCTTGCATCACTTGCTGTGTCTCTTCCCAGCTTTGGCTTGAATCAATTGACGCTGCCTGTATGCCTTTGCTGTGCAGGAAGCTGATTTGATCTTTCATCAATGCGAGTAACGGCGAAATGACCAACGTCAGGTGAGGAAGTTGCAACGCCGGCAGCTGGTAGCAAAGTGACTTGCCCGAGCCGGTCGGGAAGATAGCGGCAGCGGACTGGCCAGCAATGACTTTGCCGATCACTTCGTCCTGTCCCGGACGCAGACTATCGAAGCCAAAATACTGTTTAAGGTTATTGAGATACATGGGTACTATACATTGAGAGGGCAATGGCCTGATCATACCGAAGTATGGAGGCATTGCCCACGGGGATAGGCTGATTGCTAGCTAATTCATATTGCCCTGTAGGTTGTGGCGGAGAGTTACACCAATTTGTGAACTGGCTCTAATGGTGCTTAAACCTATCTGCAAGCAGGTAAAAGTCATCAACTCGGCGTTTGAGCCCGGCACTGCTTTGTTCGACTTGGCTAACTGCTTCAAGGTTTTGTTGCGAGGTGTCGGCCAGCGCATGAATGTGCTCACTGGTCTGCTGGGCATGGGACTCCTGGCTCTGGGCTGAAGACGACACCTGATCGACCAGTTCGTTGATGGCTTGCATGTTGTTTTCTACCGCGCCGAGTGCTTCAGCCCCTTGCGTTGCCTGCGCGACACACGCCAGGGTATCGTCGTGGTTATTTTTGATCAGCACTTGCCAGTTTTCGATGGTCGCGAGCATATTGCCGATACTAGCTTGGATTTGTTCGGTCGCAGTCTGGGTGCGGGAAGATAGGGCGCGAACTTCATCGGCAACGACCGCAAAGCCACGGCCATGCTCACCTGCCCGTGCCGCTTCTATCGCCGCATTGAGAGCAAGCAGGTTCGTTTGGTCGGCAATACCACTGATTTCGGACATCACAGCACTGACGGTTTCGGCCTCGGTACTGAGTTTGTCTGTCGCGTCCGTGGCTTGGCGGGCCTGTGTAGACAGCGCGTTCAAACTCGATTGGGTCGCATTGAGCTGAGACCGGGTTACCGCGCACTGGTCCCGCGTCAGATCCAAGAGTTGGTGGCTCTCGCTGGCATGAACCGAAATGGTTCGGGCGGATTCAGAAATATTATCGATCGCTGTCGCAATATGCTGGATATTCTTGTTTTGCACGCCGATCGCATCATTAACCCGGCTAGTAGTGGCGCTCAGGTCATCGGCCAAATCATGTAATGGTGCGGCAGAGTCGGTCATTCGACCCAAAACCGTGCGCATACCAGCAGAAGCCATTTTCAGGTGATAGTCGACAACGGAAAAGTCATCATTTCCTGAAAATATGGCGCGGCTAAGGCTGTCATATTGTGTTTGCATCTCTGCAATTTTCGATGGGGTACTGAACAACTCCTGACGAAACCATATACCCAATACCAGCGCCGGAGAAAGGCCCAGCAAGGCATGTGAGCTCATACCGCCAGAGAACAATGCCGCTGCCGAGGGAAGCGCACAAGCGGCGATGAGCAGCCCGTACTTAACTGAACGAGGCATCGATAAAGAGAACGACTTGCCACTACGCTCAGCCTTGAGCAACTGCTCATAGGCTGATTCTGCCGTTTTGACTAACTGGGCGTCAGGCTTAACCCTGACGGATTGGTAACCGACAATTTTGCCATCATCGTAAATCGGGGTGATGTATGCATCGACCCAGTAGTAACTCCCTGATTTGGTTCGGTTTTTTACAATTCCCCTCCAGGCTTTTCCGGCTTGGATTTGCTGCCAGAGATCGGCAAAGGCCACCTTCGGCATATCTTGATGGCGGATGATGTTGTGGTTCTGTCCCAGCAATTCTTGTTCAGAATACCCGGCAACTCGGCAGAAAGCGGCATTACTGTAGGTGATGACCCCGTTAAGATCTGTGGTGGAAACTAATTGCTCCCCTTCTGCGAATGTCACTTCCTGATTGTGGTTTGGTGGCTGATGGGTAGCGTTGACTGTTGGTGTTGAGCGCGTCACTAGATAACCCTTTGTATGTATATTGTTGTTTTTTATGCAATGAGAGCACACTAATGTGGTAAATGGAAATATTTTGTCTTTTTTTTGATGCATTCTGTTAACTAAGGTGTGTTGCGCTGTTAATTTGTAATCAAATTAAGGAGTTGCCAAATTTTTGACATAATAACGAGATGGGTCATCAATGGCTCAAAGAGTTGTAATTTTAGAGCGGTTGCAATGAACCCGATTGTATAAATTGTATCACTCAAAATTACTATGACTAAAACAGCATTTGGCCAGTTGGCACAGCAATGCCAACAACTGCACGGTCAAGTTGGTCGCTTTCGAGTGTGATAACTGCAATTAATGATTTTGCGTCATTGTATTGGGCTTTTTTATGATAAATCAGTGCGCTAGGCATTGTATTGGTATGGTTGCATACGCTATTCTGGCTACCAACTGAACGCTGTTTATTAAGGAGAACGAGATGCCGTACGATACTTTGATCACTGTGGGGGTATTTATCATAGTGGCAATTGTGTTTATTGCTTCTGGAGTCAAAACTGTTCCTCAGGGAAGTGAGTGGACGGTAGAGCGCTTTGGTCGTTATACCAAAACATTGCGCCCTGGCTTGAACCTCATCGTGCCGTTTATCGATCAAGTTGGAAACAAGATTAATATGATGGAGCGCGTGCTGGATATCCCTGCCCAAGAGGTGATTTCACGGGATAATGCCAATGTGACCATTGACGCGGTGTGTTTTGTACAGGTTATTGATGCGGCCAAGGCGGCTTATGAGGTGACAGATCTCGAGCATGCTATTCGTAATCTTACGCTTACTAATATTCGTACGGTTCTCGGTTCAATGGAGCTTGATGAGATGCTCTCTCAGCGTGATACCATCAATAGTCGCTTGCTGAGTATTGTTGACCAAGCGACGAACCCTTGGGGGGTGAAAGTCACCCGTATCGAAATCAAAGATGTCCAGCCGCCGGCCGATCTCACTTCGGCCATGAACGCCCAGATGAAAGCAGAGCGTAACAAGCGTGCAGAGGTACTGGAAGCCGAAGGGGTGAGGCAGGCTGAAATCCTGCGTGCGGAAGGCCACAAGCAATCAGAGATCTTACGAGCTGAAGGTGACAAGCAAGCTGCAATCTTGCAGGCAGAAGCTCGGGAGCGTGCTGCAGAAGCAGAAGCAAGAGCGACGGCTATGGTTTCCGATGCCATTGCCAAGGGTGATCTGCAGGCTGTGAACTACTTTATTGCTCAGGGGTACACCGATGCGCTGAAAACCATCGGCCAAGCCGAAAATGGTAAAATTATAATGCTACCGCTGGAAGCGACAGGCCTTATGGGCTCTATTGCGGGGATCACTGAGATCCTTAGCCAGACCGGGGGCAAAAAAGAGGGCGAAAAGGGTAAACCGGCATGATCACGCTACTTGAGCAAATGAATGTGTGGCACTGGTTGGCGCTGGGCCTAGTGCTGCTGCTGTTGGAATTGTTGGGTACTGCCGGCTATCTGCTGTGGCTTGGGGTATCGGCATTGCTGGTTGGCGTGATTCTCTTCTTTATTCCACTAGGCTGGGAGATGCAATGGCTGACTTTTGCTGTGTTCTGTTTGTTCACGACCTGGCTGTGGTGGCGCTATCAGCATACGAAAGATAAAGCCGGTGATAAACAACGCAGCCTGAACCAGCGCAGCGAACAACTGGTTGGGCAAACTTGCGTGCTTGAGAAAGACTTCCCTATCGGGTCAGGGCGTTTGCAGCTTGGCGATACCACGTGGTCGGCCAAATCAGAGTTCAATATACCAGCTGGTACGCTGGTAGAAGTTGTTCGGGTTGAGGGTATTGTGGTTGTTATCAGAGAAAAAGTGAGCCAGTAAAAAACCGATATACAGGTTGCGATAACTGTCGATGGCGCACAATGGTAAGTTTATCGGCTCTGTATCGACTATATTGTCTCCGTGCTTAAGGGAAGTGCTTATAGCATGACTTAATAATGCCACTCTTGCTGATTTCCCCAATTCGCAAAGCGGCGGCATTATTGAGTGTAATTAACATTAATGAAATGTGTTTGTTATTTGCTGGAATCGCCTCTGCACTCGCAGAGGCTTTTTTTTGTTTCCTGTTGTAAACGGATTGTTTCCAAATTGGTGGTGTTGGTGAGTATGTGCAAGCGATAGAATCCAATGCAACCGATTACGTCGGTGGTATAAACATAACAAGTCAGTCAGATAGAAGAAGATAAAATGAAATTGGAAGCAGTAGATTATAACGCGCCCGATGCTGCCGAGCGCTTTGTTGAATCCCTTCGAAATACGGGCTTTGGGGTACTGAAGAACCATCCGATCCAGCAGCAGCTGGTTCAGTCGATTTATGATAATTGGCATGGCTTTTTCAACACCGAAGAGAAAGAAGCGTTTCGATTCAATGTCGAGACCCAGGACGGTTTTTTCCCAGCCGAAGTCTCTGAAGTTGCCAAAGGCCACACCAAGAAAGACATCAAAGAATATTTCCATTATTACCCTTGGGGCCAGTGCCCTGACACGCTCAAAGCAGAGCTTCAGCGCTACTACGAGGAAGCGAACAAACTGGCTAGTCAACTGCTAGGCTGGGTGGAAGCTTACTCTCCAGATGGGGTATCAGAGCGTTACTCTCAGCCACTGTCATCCATGATTGATGGTAGCGAGAAAACCTTGCTGCGCGTACTTCATTACCCGCCGTTGAACGGTGACGAAGAGCTCGGTGCGATCCGTGCAGGCGCCCATGAAGATATCAACCTGCTGACGGTGCTGCCCGCTGCCAACGAGCCTGGCTTGCAGGTGCTGACCAAGGAAGGCGAGTGGCTGGATGTTCCATGCGACTTCGGTAACTTGATCATCAATATCGGTGACATGCTGCAAGAAGCTTCTGGTGGCTACTTCCCGTCGACAACCCACCGCGTGATCAACCCAGAAGGTGCCGACAAGACCAAAGCGCGTATTTCACTGCCGCTATTTTTGCATCCAAAGCCAGAAGTGGTGCTGTCAGAGCGTCATACCGCAAATAGCTACCTGATGGAGCGGCTACGCGAATTGGGTGTTATTTAATTTAGGTTGTTTACCTATTGTTATTGAAAGCCAGCCTTCGGGCTGGCTTTGATTTTTATCAAACGGCAACAAAACATTCGTCAATCGCAGTGATGACTAGCATATCTGCAACTACACTTACCAGAGCCTCATAATCTGCTGAAAAAACAAACTAAAGAACAGGTGGTAAGTTATGAAATATTTTACATTAGTATTTGGTACCTTATTGGCCATCATGCTGACAGGTTGTGAGCCGCCGGAGCGTGGCAACACAGCTGCATTTACATTGCCTCCGGGCAATGCGGCTCATGGTGAAGAATTGTTTATTCACTACCAGTGTTTGAGCTGCCATGTCATGGAAGGTTATGAGCGACCAGAGGTACTAGACGAGTCCGGTGTGAGTGTTGTGTTGGGAGGCAGAGTTCCAACACTTAAGAAATATCAAGAATTGGTTATTTCGGTGATTAACCCTTCGCACCGCATTGCTCCAGGATATGATCCACAAGTTGTCACTCGGTCGGGAGAGTCGATTATGCCAAGTTATAACGACGTTATGATGGTTACCGACTTGGTAGATTTAATCACTTTTCTGGAAAGCAAGTATGAACTCGAGCCTTATGAATATACCCAGTACCGAGGCTTTTATCATTGAGTCCACACGTAACTTATAGCCAACCGACCGGTTGGCTTTTAATTGTGTTTTTTAAACCTGATGGATGGTTCCCCATTGGAAAGCAGGCAAACCAACCCCCCGTAACGCATCAATGTAACAGTTGATGCGCGTTTGCCCTTTAGGTATGTGGCAGGGTGATAATCCATCGTCAACGGCGATATGGTCAAAAGTAATGTGAGAACCTTGTCTTCCGTCTTCGACTCGTTTCTGGCTAAGCTGAATCGTCTCAAACAGTATTTGTGAACGGTGAACATGACTAGACGCGCTGACCAAGGTGGCGTGCTGTATCGGATGACGTTGCAATATAGCCAAACTGTTTCTGGCGTTCTCTATAGTGTTGGCGGCTTGCTCTTCCCTGATGATCCGGCAGCTCTTTATTCCATGCTCGACCAGCCACTTCTTCATTTGTGCCGCTTCTGTGGTGCCTGCCACCTCAACTCCACCAGTGACAATGATGAGGCTGCCCGGAAAGCGTTTGGCAATATTGAGGGTTTGCTCCAACCGCATTTTTAGTGGAGGGGCGATTGTACCGTCCCTATTGAGTTTATAGCCAAGGGTCACAATGGCATGCCGTGAAGCTGATGGTTGTTCAGGGGAGAGGGCATTGTGACGATAACAAATAGGAGTATTGAGGCTTTTCTCAAGAATAGCGATAATTCCCATTGCGTCTTGCGCGTAACAGGCATCAAGATCAGAGAGTTGCTCTATATGCTGGGTGACAGGTGTTATGTTTCCCTGGTAGTGATGCCATAGTGCAAGATAGAAATGGAGTGTCATTTGTTGCCGGTGATTGGCAACGGGCAGCGCTTGGGAGTAGCCCAGAATCGCTTGTTCGATATTCCCTTTGAAGCTGCTGATATTCGCCTTGGTTAAGAGAATATCGGCTTGTTCAACACCCACAGCCGATCTTAAAGCTTCAGATAGGTAATACAATACAGCGTCAAGGTTGGAAACGATTTTACCGTTTAAATAGAAGCTGTTGCGTTGGGGGCTGTTGTAGGCGTCCAGTGCCTGTTTGGTATAGTCCATCTTTGTCTGTCTACAATTTTTGCGATAGCTGCTAGTTGTTCATCGTATCCTGCACTCTAGCGAATGCAAAGCACAGATTATTCAAAAGTCACTTAAAAACAGTATGTTGAATTTTCCGTATCTTGGTCTTGTCGCTGAAGGCTATGCAATAAGTCGGAGGGATTGAAACATAGATGAAGACTTGGACTAGCTTTAAAAGCAGGTACTCCAGATCGATAAGAGGGTAAAGATGGCAAGTACATTTGAGCAGCACGGTGCATTTAGCTGGTCTGAGTTAATGACAGATGATCCCGAGAAGGCGGTTGAGTTTTACCGTCAAGTGATTGGATGGGATGTTGAAGCGATGCCGATGGAAGGAGGTACGTACCACGTAATAAAAGCAGGTGGTGAACCCGTTGGTGGCATCACGGGGAAGCCGGAGGGCTACGAGAATATACCAAATCACTGGGGGAGTTATATCACGGTAGAGGATGTGGATGACACTGTCGCAGCGGCAAAAGCTGCAGGTGGCTGTATTGTCTATGAGCCCAAAGATATTCCGGGTGTCGGGCGCATTTGTGCCATCAGTGATCAAGATGGGGCCATTGTTTCGGTGATTGCTTACGAGAACACAAAAACGGAAGACGAACCCAGTTAGAACGGCTATTTGATAAGCAAACAAAAAAGCCGCAAGGGGATCTTGCGACTTTTCAAATTGATGATAAAACCCTTACTTAATGCACTTTAGCAAGTAATTGATGATAGGGTCGCTGGTATCCTTCATCTTTAGTGCTTGTGGCAGGTAAGTCGGCTTTTTGAGGATCTCTCGGGTGATCAGCTCATCAAGCAGCGGTTTGAATTCAAAACCGGTTTTACCGATGAACATCGACGTGAGATCATCATTGGCATATGCATGCAGCGCATCCTTCAGTCCCTTCAGGTATAGGTAGTCCTTGGTGAAGCCTCCGCCACGGTATGCCCGGGCGGTAACGGTAAAGGCTTGATCATCGCTGATACCATAATCATGCTTGAGAACATGGAAGGTCTCATTAAAGCTCTCCCCCTTGACCATCATATCGACTGCAATAACCCTTAGCGCCAGTGTCTTCAGGCGATGAAGCGGGAAACTCCCCGATAGGTGCTCACACAATATGGCCAAACCTTCCTGCGAGTGGGTGTTACCCGGCAGGCCAAGCTTAAGCACCTTCAGTGGCTGCAAGTCTGCGTTGGCACTGGTTACAAGATGCACCCCGAGCTCGTGGTGGATCAGGGCATCCAAGTCTTTGCGGTTAAACTTCGCGCCTTGGTTGACCTTGATTGTCCGGCCACTGACCATCGCACGGGCGATCAATTGTTTGGAGCCCGCGACTTTGCACTTCATCCCATATTCATCAGCAGCTTGTCTGAAAGCTTCAATCGCTTCCTGAGCTGAGATTGTCTCTTCTTCCGGCTCGCTGTACTCACCGGCGTGCAAGATAAAGTTCGCATTGGCGATGTCGTTCTGATCCGGCTGGCCATAGTAACGCAGCGAGTTGTACAAGAACTCTTCGGTGCCGATACTGGTCAGCAGGTCGATACGCACAGCAAGCTGATCGATGACCTTGCGGTACATCGCCTGGATATCCGCATCACGGATATCTTCCACTGGCAGACGGTAAAGCTGTTCGCGGAACTTGAACGGGTCCAGATTCAGCTGACGGTACGTAAAGTCAGGCCGGTAGTCATATGGACGGTGCAAGAACCGACGCTTCTCCTGCTTGATATTCAGCGGGTTGATATAGCTAAGGGTATTTACCCCTCTGGCAATCGAAAACAGTTGGCGATCGAGTTTCAGAACCTCTCGTGGCAACTTGGAAGCAAGCACATGGCTGCTGGTCAGTTTCTTGACCTTGGTCCGGCGCAAGATGGTTTCTGCGGCGTGTTCGGTCAACACGTTTTTCATATCGGCACGCAGTTTCTCGATAACCAACGGGAAGCTTTCACCGCGCTCTTCGTCCATGAAGACCTTCTTCACTTCCAACGGCATGATCAGTGTATTGGTGAAGTTGGCTTTGACAAAGCTGGCTTGATAGCCCATCCCTTGAAAAACATCATTCACTTCTGCCGTGACGTCAATATTTGGCAGCTCGATGTTGCGCAGCTTGCCGACCAAGCTGTCGATTTCCTTGCGCCAGCGGCGGGTATTGACTTGCTTGGTACCCAAGTTAAATACCGGCACATCTCGTTCAATGCGCTGGTAGTTGTACGAGTGAATATCATACAGCAGGCAAAGGCCAAACTTGCTCTCCAGCGTGTCAATCAGGCACGCCAGAATGCGGTAGTAGCAGTTATGCTTGGCCAGTGACACGGCCCGCTCGTCATCAGAAAGCGGTGTTTGCCAAACCGGTTTGCCCCAGGCTTCGTCGTAAATGCAGTTTTCAGGCGCACGGTTCAAGTCATACTCGTAGCGTGAGTCCTCGCCCTGAAGCACGATAGGCAGCGAGGAAATGAAATCGCCCGTGAAGGGATCTTCCTCAAAATAACGTTCTTCTTCGGCCAGCAAACAGTTTGGCATCAGATCACCGCGCAGGCGGTGACCATGATGGATAGCTGTTGCGATATACGGCTGATATTCGCTGATGCGAATGGTCAAGCTTCCATCGTTAAGCTGCGCTTCAAACGGAACAAGTTGCTGGATTTTCTCCAGAATTTCCGCTTCAGAAAGTTGTAGCATCAGCAATCACCTGACGAAATTCATTTTTACGGTTGATACTGACTTCTTTTGCCATCACAACACTTTCAGCAAAATCAATGACCTGTGCTTGAAGCTTGGTACGATTCAAACGGTTGATTCGAGTGATGCCGCCAGGGCTTAGCACGTTTACTTCAACCAGTTTGCCGTTGATAACATCCAACCCAACAAAGTAAAGGCCATCGCGCACCAGTTTCGGACCAATATGCTTACACAAGCGAAGCTCTTGTTTGGTCAGCGTATGCTTCACTTCTTTGCCGCCGGCGTGGATGTTAGAGCGCACATCACCTTTGGCCGGTACGCGGCGCATTGCACCAATTGGCTCACCGTTGAGCATCATGATGCGAACATCACCTTCTTCTGCACCTTCGATGTAATCTTGCAGAATCACGTAGTTCTTGTCGTCGCCAATGTAGAAATCCAGCAGCGATTTCACGCTAGACTTGGCACTTTTCTCTACAAGAATGACACCTTTGCCACCGTAGCCGTTTAGCGGCTTCATGATCATGCGATCATTTGGGTTCTCTTCCAGAACACGTTCCAAGTAATCGCGGTTCTTCGACACATGAGTCACCGGAATGAACTCATTGCTTGGATCTGGCAGCGATGTGGTGTACAGCTTGTTGTTCGCCACTCGTAAGCCGTCGATGTCGTTCATGATAAAGGTATGGTCACGAACGGAATCTAGGAAGTTCAATGCCATGGTATCCAGTGGCGGGTTGGCGCGCATGAAAATGACATCAAAGCCGGCCAATGGCAGCTGGGCCTTGCGAAATTCCGCCTTGCGGTAAAAGCTCGGAATATTGCTTGAAACTTCCGCCTTTTTCAGCACTTGGCAGAATGCAATGGCCGTGCTGTGTCGCATAGTCAGATTATTCGGTGTTGTAATGGCAACCGTGTGACCGCGAGTGGCAGCCTCGTGGATCAGACGCAGTGTCGAGTCGTTTTCTGGCTCAACTTTGTCCCACGGATACATAACAAAACAAATCTTCATAACAATCGCCTAATTACTGTCTCTTTTGACAGGGATAAAAAAGAAGTAAGCCATCGCACTAAGGGTGGATGGCTTATTCGATAATAAGTAATGTATTGAGTAAAAGTGCTTTACTCAGTTTAGATGTCTAAATCGTTATCGACATCTTCATCTTCGTAGTCGTTATTGCTTTGTTTTCGTTGGGAAACACAAAGGGTATAACTGCGTACTTTATTTGTGGTTTTGTTCGTGTATTTAACCCAGCATTTAGCATAACTGGATTGAATTTCTTTTGAACCTGTGATCTCAGACAGAAAATCTTGTTCATTGTCCGTTTCTGGGACCAGTGAACCATCAGCGAGGCCGCGCATAGTGCGACCATAGTTTTCTAAGATTTGAGCTTCGCTAACGGTGAAAACACCTGAACGGCTGAAGCCTCGTGGGAAATTTTTATCGTCGTAAAATTTGCCTACACTTCTCATCGAATATGCTTCCGAACGTAATTTACGCAGATATTCTTTCAGGTTGTTGATCTTGTAAATCAAAAAATTTTCGTCGTCACGATAAAAAAAATTGATTAAGATGGGATGAGAATCAGATGTAATATGCGCCCTTTATACTATTATCTTCGATGTCGAGGACCTAGTGGATACTGAACTACTCAGAACCTTTCTTGAAGTGACCAAAACACGTCATTTTGGTCGTGCTGCAGACAACCTGTTTCTTACTCAGTCTGCAGTGAGCTTTCGCATTCGCCAACTTGAAACCCAGTTGGGGAATGACTTGTTTTCACGCCAGAGGGGTAATGTCCACCTCACCGCTGCCGGTGAACGTCTGCAGCCTTATGCAGAGGCCATACTGCAAACCTGGGGCAGGGCAAGGCAGGATGTGGCTTTAACTGAATCGCTCAATCAACAGGTGACAATAGGAGCCTCACCGATGTTTTGGGAATTCGACGGGATCTCGGATTGGGTCAGTCGAATTTATCAGCACGTCGATGGGCTTGCCTTACGTTTGGAGTCAATTCCACGTCAAAGCTTGGCGAAGCAGCTATTGGATAAAAGTGTGGATGTGGCGATCACCTCGGAGCCTCCCAAGATAGAGAACTTGCAGGTCACCAAGGTACGAGAATACCAACTTCAATTAGTGACGAGAGAAAAAGGCTGTTGCATGACGCAGCTCAAGTCTCTTCCGCTGGTCTATTTGGATTGGGGTACCCGTTTTTCGGTTGAGCACAGCCGGATTTCTGAATTGCAGAAGACGCCGATCATGCATACCCACTCCAGTAAGATGGCATTGGAATTCCTGATTAATAATAAAGGAGTCGGTTTCTTGCCTTCTCCTGTTGTGGCATCCAGCGTGCAGGATGGCTTATTGTTCCCAGTCGAAGGTGCCCCGGTGATGGAGCAGTCGCTGTATCTGGTATGGCGGGAAGACAGCGAAAAAGCAGAGATGCTTGAAGCCATGCTAGCCGTACCTTTCAATCAAATTATTGAAAGTGTGTAACATGAAATTTGTGATCTATAACCATTAGAAAGTTTTATCAAGACAAGTTAAATTACTTGTTGTACATAAATTATAGTGATCTCATATTCTCTTACTATCTCCCCAAGCTTTATTGGGAGATTGCGATACGAGAACATAGATGTATATCACAAATGGCATTATGGGATTGATGACGTTGGTTTTATTTGTTGCCGGTCCGCTGGTCTTTAGCACCTTTGTCATAATCCAAAGCTATACTTCACTTAATATTGGTAATGATATTATGCTTCTGGCATGTATCGTTGCTGTGGTTCAGCTAATCTGTATTTGTTACTTACTCTGGAATGGTTTCAGGAAACAATCATGGCTAAATTAGATCAAAAATTCTCTAAAGGGTCTAAGTCAAAACATAATTTTGATTTTGAGGATGATTTTCAAGACCTCAACCAATCATCAAAGAAGAAAAAGCGCCGTATCGCACGCCAGCGTGACGCATTTCCGGAGTATGACGACAGCAGCTATTGATTCAGTGATTCGATGAAACGATAAAGGGCGCTTGATAGCGCCCTTTGTGTTTTTTGGCGTTCGTGGTTTACGCTTAAAGGCAGGTATCTGTTAAGAGGCTACTCCCATGTCGAAAAATCCGATGTCGATGGAAAACGTCCAAAAGTTGGTAGGTGAGCAAGTCAAGGTGTTTGACCAGTCTGGTCATGAAGCAGAGTTCACCGTGAGCAAGGTTACACCGCAACCTCGGCACGGCTTTGATGATCTCGGACGGTTCATTGAGCATTTTGTCATCACTTTTCAGGGGGACGGAAGTACCCATTTCCCTGATGGCCATTATCACTTCAAGCATCCCAAGTTGGGAGAAGTGGAGTTACATGTTATTCATAAACACGACCATGACTACGAGGTGCTGGTGGAAACGGAGTTGGTCATTGGCCAGATCGGTTGAGGTATCTTGATCAATATTTCTCGTTGTAAATCATGTATACTGGCCCTAGTTTGAATTTAGATACTGCAACACAAGAGTGAGATGATGCTAGACAATCTTTCTATCCCAGAAGACATCAAAAAAGAGCCTGAATTAGCAATTCCATCGATTGAGGAGCAAAAGCGCATTGTTGAAGAGCTCAAGCGCTTAGAAGAAGCCGGTGAGTTGACGCCTGAAGTGCTGGAAGAGTTCATGACAGGTAAGCGAACAGCACCGGAAAGCGAATAACGTTATTCTTGGCGACAGGTATTTGAAAAACGGCATCATGATATCCATCATGGTGCCGTTTTTTTTGAGGGGGTAATCAATGTGGTTTCATCAGTATGGGTTGGCTGAATAGCTGATTTGGCAGCTGATTATTATTTGATAGCATTATTTTGTGGTACACAATGAAATCTTATTAATAGAGTGACTGCCACTAAGCTATTAAATTAAAATGATTTTAACTCATTTCTAGTGATTAAATACTAAAACAAGTGATTTTTTTGTTGTGAAATTCATACTTTCACTATACTTAAATGTATGCAGAAGGAGGCAGCGTTGTATTTAAAGTTGTAATTATTCATTTATTAGGAGTGCAATGAATGATTGAAGAAATTCAGTTCTATGAACCTAACGAAGACTATGGCTTTTTATCTAACTTTGCCTACAGTCCTATCCAGTTAAGTGATGTAATTTGGCCTACCAGTGAACATTATTATCAAGCACAAAAATTTACTGACTTATCTATTCAAAAACAGATATTAAAAGCATCAACCCCAGATGAAGCGTTCAGGTTAAGCCGTGAATTTGCTCATTTGGTTAAACAAGATTGGCTGGATGTTCGCCATTCAGTGATGCGATATATCGTGTTTGAAAAATTCCGGCAAAACCCGCGTTTTACGCACTTGCTTGTTAGCACTGGTGATAAACTACTGACTGAGCACTCGCACAAAGACAGCTATTGGGGGGATGGCGGAGATGGCAAAGGGCAGAACGAGCTGGGTAAAATCCTCATGGAAGTGAGGGATTACTTCGCTGAACAAGAGCCTTATAGTTATGTTAACTTCGTCGACAGTGCCAAATTGCCGACCCGTTGGGGAACATTTCGGATGTATGGGTTTATAGAGCGGGCAACGGGCAAGGAACATCTTGCGTTGGTCTATGGAGAACTCAAGCAAGGTGAGTCGCCGCTGATCCGCCTGCATTCAGAATGCCTGACTGGTGATGCACTGTTCAGCGCCCGTTGTGACTGCGGCTTTCAGTTATCAAGAGCGATGGAAAATATCGTCAATGCCGGTTGTGGCGTCTTATTTTATTTACGCCAAGAAGGACGAGGAATCGGGCTCATCAATAAAATTCGTGCCTATCATCTTCAGGATGAAGGGGCGGATACTGTTGAAGCAAACGAAGCGCTTGGCTTTGCTGCTGATATGCGAAACTATTCTTTTTGTAAAGGTATGCTGAGTTTTTTAAATATTGAGTCTGTTAAGCTGATGACCAATAATCCTAGAAAGGTTAAAGCGCTTAAGGATGTCGGGATTAATGTTGTGGAGCGTGTCGCCTTACAAGAGGGAAATAATCCACATAATCATGGATATTTAAAAACGAAGGCTAATAAGCTAGGCCATATGTTTGACACGTCTTTTATCAAGTAACCTGTCAGTAATAGGTATATACAGAGTAAAAAGCCATCTGAAAGGAGATGGCTTTTTATTTACAATGGTTTTTACAGGTATTTATTCACGATGCTGTCAATTTTACCTGCTGACTTTAAATTGCTGAGTCGTTGGTTGATGAATTTTTGTAGCTCTGGATCCATTTTGGGATCAAATGCTAAATAAATAGGGTAGTCGGGAATGACACTATTAAATGACGCCATGTTGAATTTATCTTTATTTTTATTCTGCTTGTTTAAGTTATATTTAATTCGTGACTCCATCTCGACGAAAGCGGTATCGCCAGGCAATTTATCGATGACCCGAAAAGCAGCACTATAGTCTTTGACGCGTAGTTCTTCGATATCACCTTTTTCAATATAGGGCTCTAGCTGTGGATAGTCGAAACCATGCAGCAATACCACTACCTTGTCTTCGAGATCTTGCATGGTGTTGAAATTAAAGGGCGTGCTATTACTGCTTAGCAGTACATGATGGACATTGTAGATGGGGCTGTCCGATAAGTTTTCGGCTTGTACGCCACCCCAGCTAGGGCTACCGTATGTGATCCAGTTTGACTCACCGCCCGCCTCCAATAAGGTGATCATGCGGTTGAAAGGATAGGTGTGGTACTCGATTTCGTACGGGCTTTCCTCAAAAATGGTTTTAACGATATCAGTGACAATTCCTCGGTGGTTATTGCCATCTTCAATCTGGAAAGGTTCAGCTTGCTTTGCGATAACGTAGTAATTGACGGTTTCTGCATGCTCAGCGTAGCTGGTGACAGCATATAGTGAAAGATTTGCTGCTATGGTTAATGAGAGCAATGTTTTTATCTTCATTTTCGTTCCTTGTCTAAATATTCCGTTTTGAAGGTCTATTATTAGGTTAGTAGAGTAATAGGAAGATGCGAGTTTAAGGATGAAGGACGTGACAAGGCCGTTAAAAAAAAGTCGTCGGCTTAGCTTGGCTAAGCAGTTACTGTTTTTGATTTTCTTGTTAAGCTCATTATTCACGCTGTTATTAACGAGTCTGAGTTTATTTCTGGAATATAAAGGTGAACTTCAAGAGGTAGACAACCGGTTTACTCAGATACAAGACAGTTACCTTTCTAGTCTAACTTCAAGCTTATGGGTGGAAGACCGTGAGTTGTTACAGACCCAGGCCGAAGGGGTGTTAAGTCTCCCTTCAATTTCTTATGTGAAAATCTTAGATGGCGATCATGTCATTATTGAGTTGGGTGATTTCTTAAATGAGGGGATGCTCGAGCGTCAGTGGCAGTTGTCCCATCAAGCAGCGAAAAAAGACTTTATTCTGGGAACCTTGCTGGTTCAGTCAGATCTTCAGCCTGTCTATCAGAACCTCTATGACACTTTCCTCTTGTTGCTATTTGGCCATAGCTTGCAAATCTTTTTTATTTCCGTGTGTATCTTGTTAATCGCTTATCGTCTGGTTGTGCAGCCATTGACGAAAATGTCTTTGGCCGTAACGAAGTTCGACGATCAAAACGTACCGCTTCCAGTACAGTTGTCCAAGCGTTGGTGTGACGACGAAATTACGACGTTGGCCTCGCAGTACAACCAATCAGCAGAGCATATACGTCATCACTACCGTGAGCTAGAGGCCGCCAAGAAAGCCGCTGAACAGGCAAACCTCAAAAAAAGCGAGTTTCTTGCCAATATGAGCCATGAGATCCGTACCCCGATGAATGGCATTATCGGGTTATCAGGTTTGATGAAGGAAATGGAGATGCCGGATAATCAAAAGGATTATATCAACATGCTCCATACCTCCTCGATGTCATTGTTGGATTTAATTAATGACATTCTAGATTTCTCCAAAATCGAAGCCGGCCAGTTTGAGTTGGAGTCTATTCCGTTGAACCTGTTCGAACTCAACAAGGAAGTCGAGTCCCTGTTTCTGGTGAAGGCCGCAGAGAAGGGGCTTAGTTTTTCATGTTCTGTCGAGAAGACAATCAGCCCGATGCTAATGGGGGATGGGGCGAAATTAAGGCAGATCCTCAATAATTTGGTTAGTAATGCGATCAAGTTTACTGACAAGGGGGAGGTATCCCTTGTCATGGCGCACGTAGAGAGTGATGACGATTCGTGCAAAGTGCAGTTTCGCGTTAGCGATACGGGAATTGGGGTTGCACAGGATAAGCAGGCTGCAATTTTTGAAAAATTCCAGCAGGCAGACGGCAGCACAACCAGGAAGTATGGCGGCACGGGGCTGGGATTGGCTATTTGCCGTGAAATGGTCAAGATGATGGGGGGAGAAATTGCTGTTGATAGTGAACCGGGCAAGGGCAGTACTTTTTCTTTTGAAATCGAGCTGCCCCGCGAGAAGACATCCATTCCCCAGGAAGAGCGGTTTATCCTCGACGGGCTAAATATTCTGCTGGTGGACGACAGCATGTTGAATATGCGTATCACAACGGTGCAGCTTGAGGGGTTTGGTGCACAGGCTGTGAGCTGCCTTGATCCTAATATGGCGATTACCATGGCCGAACAGGCTGCTTCGCAGAGACAGGCCTTTGATATTGTGATAATCGATAAGTTTATGCCAATTCTCAATGGCTTTGAGTTGGCAGAGCTTTTCCGGCAACACTTTGGCGTAAACTGTCCGAAACTGTTGATGATAACTGCGGTACCTGAAATAAATGATGAGGAGAAGGCAGCCAGCTGCGGGATAAAATCTTTCCTTACCCGTCCTTATAAAGATGCCCATTTGAAGTGGGCAATTTTAAAACTGGTGGCTCTTCCGCCTGAGTCACCCCATCCGGACAGGATACTTGAGGTTGAGGTGCATAATATTGATTTATCGGCTGATACCTCAGAGTTAGCGCATCACGAGCAAGCGCAATCTGACATTAGCGTACGGAAAAATGCTTTGCAGCAGCCAAATGATATGGCGATAACGGTTTTGGTTGTTGAAGATACGCTCATTAATCAGAAAGTGGCAAGAATGATGCTTGAGAAAGCCGGTGCTGTGGTCGACATAGTAGAAAATGGCGAGCTTGCAGTAGCCATATATCAAGAGAAACAGTTTGATGTGATATTTATGGACTGTCAGATGCCGGTTATGGACGGCTTTGAAGCAACTCGACAGATCCGCGAAATTGAAAAGCAAACTGGCCACTTTACACCGATTATTGCGCTTACCGCCAACGTCGTGAAAGAAGAGAAAGAGAAATGCTTCGCCGCAGGGATGAATGATTTTGTGTCAAAGCCGGTGTCTTTGCAGGTACTGAAGCAGAAACTCGAGCAGCATGCGTCATTGAGCGTCTCATGATAGCCATGTTTCTACTTGCCTCGTAAAAACAGCGCCTGTTTGGCGCTGAAAATTGATGAGTTGGGGCGTTTTTTAGCTTAGCGACCAATCATCCGTCGGTAGCAGGATTGGTTGGTTGTAGAGAGTGATCACAACGGTCAGCGTATTGTTGAAAGTATCTTCCGATATCTCGTCAATGACATAAAAGTCGCTGTTTTTGTTTTTTAAGGTGTTGTCCAGCAATAGCTGTAGGCTGTCGTTGATGTCACCGTCGATGACAAGTGTTTCTACGTGATCGAGTTGTGTGTTTGGGACTTCAAGCGGGACAAGCAGCTCCGGGGATGCGTAAGAGAATACGGAAGTTGTCAGTAATGCAAGTGCTGCGATAGTGCGCGAAATCATGGTTCTATCATGGGTTGTCAGTCAGTGGCATTACTTTGACATGGCTTTTGTTAGGAAATGTCAGCACAAGGTAAAAAGACTTAAAAATGGGCCTTTGAAGGCTTTTGTAGTTGCTGAAAGCTAAAAGTATATTAAAACACCGTTCATTAGGCTTAACTTGTTCAGAGTAAATTTCTATTTGTTGGTAATTTAACCATTGATTTAATTGAAAACAATGTTTTTAATTTCACCTGTGCCAGAGGTAAGCATGGTGTCAGCTTATTGATGATTCTCATAGAGTTTATCAAGTGCAATTGATAAACCGCTCTCTGTCACAACCCGAATATGTGACTTGTTCAAAAGCCTGGCATTGGTGACGCCGCAAGAGTGGGCAATAACCCCTAGTCCGTAATGTATGTATTTATTGTAATTAGCGACACGCTGTGTTTTGTCTGCCACGTTGAGTCCTTGCTGTAGCCGCTGATTGTGAGTCGTGATACCCGTAGGGCAAGTGTTTTTATTGCATTGAAGAGCCTGGATACAACCAAGGGCAAACATATGGCCTCGGGCAGAAACAATAAAGTCTGCTCCCAGAGCAATGGCCCACGCTACTTTCGACGGGGTGATCAGTTTACCTGAGGCGATGACCTTGATTTGATCTTTAAGTTGATGTTTTTCTAACCTTGCGACCACAAGAGGGAGGCTTTCTTTCAAAGGCAGGCCGACATAATCCATAAGAGGTTGGGGAGCAGCACCTGTACCACCGTCCGCACTGTCGATAGTGATGAAGTCAGGGGCGCAGGCTTTTCCTCGATGTTTAATTTCATCCAGTAATTCATCGAACCAGTTGAGCGAACCAATCACTGTTTTGAAGCCAACGGGTTTGCCAGTTGTTTGGCGAATAAAATCAATCATATCGAGCAAGTCGCCAACATTACGGATATCAGTGTGACCATTGGGGCTAATTGAGTCCTGGCCTTCTTGAATACCGCGAATCTTAGCAATTTCTGCCGTTACTTTTTCGCCTGGTAATATACCTCCTTTGCCGGGTTTTGCTCCTTGGCTGATTTTTATCTCAAACATTTTTACTTGCGGGTGTGCAGCGACTTCTTCGAGTTTCTCTTTGCTGAGACGGCCTTCGGTATTCCGGACTCCATATTTTGCTGTGCCAATCTGGAAGACGATATCTGCTCCGCCTTCGAGGTGGTAGGGGCTCAAGCCTCCCTCTCCGGTATTCATCCAGCAACCAGCGATTTTGGCTCCGTGGGATAGTGCCTGGACCGCCGGTTTAGATATCGCCCCATAGCTCATGCCGGAGATGTTGAAAATAGATGAAGTGGTATAGGGAAGGCGACAGTTGGGGCCGATAGTGATGGGGGCGGGTGCAACAGCGTCCTCTTCTAGAGTCGGGAAGGCGCAGTTCATGAACATGATAGTGCCGGCTGGCTCCAGGCTGCGGGTTGAGCCAAATGCAAGGGTACGGTCGACGTTTTTGGCTGCTTTATAGACCCAGCTCCTCTCGGCGCGATTAAATGGCATTTCTTCGCGATCCATGGCAAAAAAATATTGGCGGAAGAATTCTCCTTGTTTTTCGAATAAGTATCGGAATCGCCCAATAACAGGGTAGTTGTGTCTGATCGCGTGCTTATGCTGGCGGATGTCTGCAATGTACATGTATATCACTACCAGTACCCCAACACCGATACAGAAAATAAATAAGCCAGAGAGAAAGTTGATTGCAAAGAGTAAGAATTCGCCCACGGAGCCTCCCAACGAGATGCTTTAACTACAGCTTGCTTTATCAGGAGTATATACCCAAGCTACCTCAAGGTGCTGGATTCAGAGGGTTAAGCGACGTAGTGAACCCGCTAGGTCTCTTGCCAAGAAAAAGCCAAGCGCAGGATGCTTGGCTTTAAAGGGAGGAAAGTGTTGCCGATTAATCAGGCGGATGGCTTTCTATGCTGTTGCTACGCTATTTCTCTTTTCCGCACCACGCAGCATGGCATGTATAAGCTCATTGGCTTCAAATTTTGTCAGCGCTTCATGGGCACCCACTTGGTGGGCTTGGGATACACTGATCTCACTCGACAGCGACGTGTGTAAAATAATATAGGCGTGAGAGAGTTGCGGTGTATTTTGCACTTCAAAAGCGAGCTCGTAGCCGTCTAGCCCAGGCATTTCTATGTCGCTGACCAGTATATCAAACGGCGCGCCTGCGCCTGCCGCATGCTTGAGCATCTCAAGTGCGTCGTGGCCATTGGTCGCAATGAAATACGGGATCGATATACTGTCCAAAGCCTGCGACAGTTGGCGACGGGCCACTGCCGAGTCATCGACCAGTAATATTTTCAGCGGTCGCAGTACTTCGCGTTCCATATCAGTCAAGATCGGGTGCAGGCTATCCGGGTTGTCGGGGAATACTTTGGATAGCAGTAATTCAACGTCAAGGAGCTGAACCAGCTTATTATCGACATTGGTCACCCCGGTAACAAATACATTTTTGCCAAGTGAGCTAGGTGGCGCATCAATGTTGTGCCAGTTGCATTCGGTGATCCGGTCTATACCGCGAACCAGGAAGCCTACCAACATACGGCGGCAGTCGGTAATTATGATGTAGCTGCTTTTTAGCTCTTCTTTCGTAAGCGGCGGATACCCGACGGCTTTAGCCATATCAATAACCGGTAAGGTGTCACCTCTTAAGTTTGCAGCACCAAGCACGGTAGGGTGTGAGTGTGGAATGGCGGTGAGGGGAGTGTAGGGCACAATTTCTTTGACTTTTAGCGTGCCGATGGCAAAAGACTGCCTGTGGGTCAGTTTGAATAACAGCATTCCTTGAGATTGATTAGTTGCTGCTTTAATCATTGGCCAATCCCTTATTCAATATGTTGGCCACACGGCGATGTAGTGGCTAAAGCTGTGTGGAAATATATAGTTGCCTATATCTTAGCGGTTAATCCATAAGATGGAACAGGTGTATGGAGATAATTGGGCACTCATTGATCTTTTCTCGCTTTACACCGATAAAAATAGGCTGAATGGGCTCGGAAGGAGGTTTGCAGTGGTGGGATTTTGAACGCCCATCGCCTTTTTCTCTATGTATTACATGTCACTTACATATTGATTTGAAATGACATTAAAAAAGGTATTCCTCTGAGATGAATATCGGGCGAACCCTAAAATACTTGCTAACACTTAATGGGACTTTTTTGAGGGCGAAAAAAATGTGCCCTCATTGTTTTAATTTCAATAAACCATTACGTGGAGATCAAAATGCAAAAGGGATTACGACTGAGTAAACTGGCCGGCACAATGGCTGTAATGCTATTGGCAGGTACTGCCGCAAGTGCGCACTCTGCGCCAGCTCATGACAAAAATGTCATTGGCTACATCACTCAGTGGGAAGCATGGAAAGGAACGAATGCTGGGTTCAGTGTAAAGGGTGAAGCCACGCACTTGAATGTGAATATGGATATTTACTCTATTTTGAATTTCTCTTTCTTTGGGGTAGCAAAAGATGGTTCGCTGCACAGTGGCGATCTGCGCAATAAAAGCATTTACCAGCCCGGTGCGGTACAGGAGCCGGGGCCACTGCTCCATCCTGATGTTTATTCGAGTTGGGACTTTCATATTTTGTGGGGCGAATTAGAGTATATCCACCAGTATCCAGGTAATGAAGCCTGGGAAGCGGATACGCTGCGCAAAGTCCAAGAGCAGGGCTTCGTGAAATCAGGCAGCGGCTGGTTACATACCCCAACCGGTGTATCTGGTCAGTTCCCAATTCCTCTCAAGAAAACTGGTGGGGCACCGGGGCTTATCGATCTCGCCCACCAGAAAGGGGTGAAAGTTATGGCTTCGCTGGGGGGATGGAGTATGTCTAAGCACTTCCCCGAAATGGCTGCCGACCCGGTCAAAAAGGCCCGCTTCCTCGCAGATATCGATAAGCTCATGGCGTTGGGCTTTGACGGTATCGACATCGACTGGGAGTACCCGGGAACGGGCGGGATGAATTTTGAGGGAAGCCCTGAAGATTACGCAAACTTCGAGCAGTTAATGGAAGATATCCGCGAGCGCATTGGCCCTGATAAATTGCTGACGGCGGCATTCTCGGCCTCGACAGCCAAACTGGAAGGATATAACTGGCCGCGTCTGGTAGCGTCGATGGATTACTTTAACATGATGACCTACGACCTCAACGGCGGATGGTCGAATGTGGCCGGGCATAATGCGCCGCTCTATCCGTACCCCGAAGAAGAGTATCCGGGCCTTGTTCTTGACCATCTGCGTTCATGGATGGCAGCCAAAGGCATTCCTTCAGGAAAAATTAACTTCGGTGCCGCTTTCTATGGTCGAGGTGTCCAAACCACAGAAGCAACGGCTTATGTCGGGGCCCCGACAGACAAACGGCTGGTCAATTTCAGCGTGGATGGCCCGACAGAATCGGCTGTTGATTTAGATAACTGGAAAGAGTTTGAAGGCCAGCCTAACTATAACTATATCGTGCAGACTCCGGGGTGGGAGCACCTTTGGGATAGCAACGCGGAAGTACCGTATGCAGTGAAAGGCAAATACTTCCTCAGCTATGACGATGTGCCGTCGATTGAGAAAAAAGCCCAATATATTGTCGACAATCAGCTAGGAGGAGTGATCGTTTGGCAGGTGCATGGTGATATCAAGTGCGAAGGGAC
Organism: Photobacterium sp. DA100; assembly: GCF_029223585.1. Classification (NCBI taxonomy): domain Bacteria; kingdom Pseudomonadati; phylum Pseudomonadota; class Gammaproteobacteria; order Vibrionales; family Vibrionaceae; genus Photobacterium; species Photobacterium sp. DA100. The sequence continues at coordinate 469,832 of NZ_CP119424.1, forward strand.
ATTTGTCAGTTACGGTGCCAAGCTCAAGCAATGTACCAATCTTAGCTCGCCGTTGGCCGAAGCCATTGACCGGGTATTTACGACCGGCGGCAGCCTGAATTCGGCACCGGTACTGACAGTGCCGCCGGCACAGATAATAGATGCGGGGGTGGTTATCAGCTTCGATGTATCGGCAACTGATGCCGATGGCGATCTACTCAGTTTTACGGTGACTAATGCGACGGTTGTCGATAATGGCAATGGCACCGCGACGGTGACATACCAAGCACCTAATAGCGCAACCGATCTGCAGGATACGGTTGTGGTGAAAGTGTCTGATGGCCGGACATCAGCGTCCGATACCGTTGTTATCAACGTGAAGGGCAGTGGTGGTGCAGGCAATAGCGCGCCGGTATTAACGGCACCAGCTAGTGCTTCGGTGGATAGCGGGCAGAGCGTTGTTATCAGTGTGTCGGCTGATGACGCCGATGGCGATCTGCTTACTTATACGGCTTCGGCAGGAACGGTTACTCCGACTGCTACAGGCGCTGAAGTTACCTTTGTAGCGCCGAGTGTGACTGTGGATACGGTTATTGATTTGGTCGTTACCGTGTCAGATGGTATAGCCAGTGACACAGTAACTATTCCCGTGACTGTGCTTGCCGATACTACCGGGGGAGTGACAACCTGGGATCCAAACCAAGTGTATAACACCGGTGATAGCGTGATGTTCGAAGGGGTTAAATATACCGCTAAATGGTGGACCAAAGGTGATCAGCCTGGCACGAGCTCAGCGTGGGAAGCGTTCGATGATGGCAGTGTCGGCGAATGGAGTGCGACCAAGGCCTACAATGGCGGCGAAGAGGTGATTTTCAACGGTCAAACATACCGTGCAAAGTGGTGGACTCAAGGCGATCAACCCGGTAGTGCGGGCGGCCCTTGGGAGCTCGTTTAGTACTCTTGCTCCCCGTTGTTTGATTGTTTTGCCTGCACGTCAACGTTAGACCGAGTCAAGGCCCGCGATTTGCGGGCCTTGTTTTTACAGCAGGACAAGTCTTCGTAAGGCCACTATATTTAAGGTGGTGAAAGGGCGTTTTGAAGGGTGGACAGATATGGAACTACGTAACAAATCAGGTGAAATTGCTAAATTGGCCGATAATCTGACTTTGAAAGAAATCGTTGATATGGGCTTTACCCTGGATATTTGTGATGAGGCGTATGATCCGAACGAGCACTGGAAAGTGAAGGGGGAGATAGAAAAAGACAAGACCGGCGAGTACCCCTCAAAGTAACACATTGTTGATTTCGAAGAAAAACCAGCATCTTGTTGGTTTTTTTTTTAGCTATTGCTTAGTGCTGTCCATAGTATTTTAAATCAACGGCTTATACGAGGAGGTTAGCTATGTGCTAGTCGTTATCAGCTGTCAATGAGTCGCTTACGTTTTTTGCTGAATGAAGAATAAAATTTCATCTAGTTCTTGGTTTTAGTCATAAAACGGTTCTTGCACGAATATTTTGCACAGATTTGTAAGTGTGATCGGAGTAAAGCTTTCAACCATATTCGGTTGTCCGTTATGTCTGGGTGACATAGTATCTGCTTCAAGAAAGCGCTTTCTTGAAGCAGGAAGCACAGGCGATTTTTTATAAGAATGTCCCGATATAACATCGCCAAGCATAAAAGAAAGCGCTTTCTTTTGTGATTATTCCAAATGTGAAGGATTATGTGATGCATAGTAAAAAGGTATTGGCTTCCTTAGTATGCGGCTTGATGCTAACTGCAAATGGTGTTGTAGCTGATGAAATCAAGCAAGGTGGTACATTGACAGTGCCAATTATTGGTACTGGGTTTGTTGAAAACTTCAACCCATATACAACCAAAGACCTACTGCATGGTGTGATGTTCGAACCTCTGCTGGTTTTCAACAACATGACAGGCAAAACAGAGTACCGCTTGGCTGAGTCCGTTGAGTACTCTGACGATTTGAAGAAAGTCTACGTGACGTTGCGTGATGGCTTGAAGTGGTCTGATGGCTCTGCGCTGACGGCTAACGATGTCGCATTTAGTTTCAACATGACCAAAGACGCAGCAGCATTTGACCAGAAAGGTATCTGGAGTGGCGGTAACCTAGTAAGTGTAACTGCTAGCGACGCGAAGACAGTTGTCTTTGAGCTTAATGAAGCGGACTCTACTTTTGTTTGGTCACTGCCTGCATACCACGTGGTACCGGAGAAAGTATGGAGTAAGGTTGAAGACCTAACAATCTTCACCAACCCCGATCCAATTGGCAGTGGGCCAATGACTTCAGTGAAATACGTGAATGCGCAGCAAATGGAGCTGTGCCGCAACCCGCATTATTATCTTGAGAACCGCCCGTATCTTGACTGCTTGACTTACCGTTCTTACAACGATAACTCGCAAATTCAGCCTGCATTAATGAAGGGTGAAATTGATTGGGGGTCAAACTTTATTGCCGATGTCGAGAATACATTTGTCAAAGCGAACCCGGAAAACCACCACTTTTGGTACCCGGCCAATGATGCGATTCACCTTTACGTAAATACCAAAGAAGCACCATTTGATAACTTACAGGTACGTCAAGCCCTTTCGGTGGCTCTGGATCGTGAAGCCATTGTCGATATCGCCGCTTATGGTTACCCGACAGCAAACTTCAACGTTGGTGGTATCGGTGAGCTCTATAGTACGCACATCAGTAAAGATGTTAGCGAGAATTATAAAGAGTTGACTCAGTACAATCCTGAAAAAGCCAAAGCACTATTGGATGAGGCAGGACTTAAAGATCGTAATGGTGATGGCTTCCGCGATATGCCAAATGGCGAGACGGTGGAGTTCGACATTGAGGTGGTCAATGGTTGGACTGACTGGATCCAGGTCGTCCAGATGGTCACAGAGTATTACGAAGAAATCGGTATTAAAGCCAATGTTAAAACCGTGGACTGGGCGGTGTATGACAAGTCACTGAAAGACAGCGAATATAAGATGTCTATCAACTGGTCTATGGTCGCGACAAACCCGATCTTGGCTTATCAGGAGTACTTCTCGACATCGCGAATCGGTAAGACTTGGCATGCAGGCCATGGCGTCAACTCGCCAGAGATCGATAAGCTGATCGACAGTTTCGGTAAAACCAATGAGCCAGCACAGCAAAAAGAAATTCTAGATGAGCTTCAAGTGTTTACGGCCGAAAATCTACCGTTTATCCCACTGTTCTCAAACCCGACCTGGTTCCAGTATAACAGCTCAAAAATTGCTGGTTGGCCAAGCGAAGACAACCCATATGTACAGCCGGTATGGTATGACGGCGGTAAGCGAGTGCTAATCCTCAACAATCTTCACCTTAAGTAATTGCTAAATAGTTTAAAGAGCCAGGTTATGGCTCTTTAAACTCCGGGGTTTATTATGAGCTTTATCTTACGCAGACTCAGTTTTTATTTTGTTGCTTTTGTTATAGCAATTTCCTTTAACTTTCTTCTTCCTCGGCTGATGCCTGGCGATCCCGTCGATGCTTTATTCGCAGCAGCACAGGGCCGCATGGACCCGGCCCAGATGGATGCTGTGCGTGAAATGTATGGCTTTGTCGATGGCTCTGTATTTGAGCAATATATTGCCTATATTAAAAGTGTTTTCACGTTGGATTTGGGCCCTTCGGTGCTGATGTTTCCGGTGAGTGTGACCGAAGTGATTAGCCAGGCACTGCCGTGGACAATTTTTCTGGCACTAGGCTCCTTGATTGTTGCTTTGATCATCGGCGTCTCCATCGGTACCTATGCCTCATATCGGCGTGAAGGCCTATTTGGTCAAATCGTACCGCCGACTCTGGCTTTCATCAGTAACTTCCCTTATATCGTGACAGCATTGCTGCTGTTCTATTTCTTCGGCCTGAAGCTCGAACTGTTGCCGCTTGCCTATACCTATGATCCGTCTTTAACCCCTGGCTTTAACTGGGAGTTCATTTCCAGTGTCGCCAAGCACGCTGTTTTGCCTATGGGCTCAATGATCATCGTTGGTATTTCGACCTGGGTGTTCAATATGCGCAATGCCATGATCAACGTGTTGGGCGAAGACTATGTCACCATGGCTGAAGCCAAGGGCTTGAGCAGTTTGCGTGTCATGTATCGCTATGCCGGGCGAAATGCCATCCTCCCAGTGGCCACAGCCATTGCGATGGCTATAGGTTTCTCATTTGCCGGTTCAATTATGACCGAAGTCGTTTTTAACTATCAGGGGCTGGGGAATGTATTGCTAAAAGGCATTGTTGCCCGTGATTACCCTCTGATCCAGGCAATTCTGCTGATTCTTGTTACCGCAGTCCTAACTGCAAACTTCATCGCAGACCTTCTTTACGTCTGGCTAGATCCTCGGATTTCTAAATAAGGTTTGAATATGAGCAAGTTAATAGATTCGATCGACAATAATATGTCTGTTCAACAGCCTAATCCGCTTGTCAAAAAGGGTAAAGAGATCCTCTCGACATTGTATGCGTTCTTCCATGGCAACCCACCAGCGATTATCGGAACCTTTCTTATCTCGATTGTCCTGATTGGTGCGTTGATGGCACCGGTGCTGGCGAGCCATGATCCGAACAAGCGTGTTGCTAGGCCACATGTGGCACCGAATGCCGAACATGTTCTGGGCACCACCCGAAGTGGCCGCGATGTCTACAGCCAGGTACTGTACGGGGCGAGAAAATCGCTTGCCGTTGCCCTGTCTGCTGGGGTGATAGCAATGACGCTGGCGGTCGCAATTGGTGTTACGTCTGGTTACATGGGCGGCAAGGTGGATGAATGGCTTAACTTCATTACTAATGTTTTCCTGGTCTTTCCCCAACTGCCACTGCTGATCGTTTTAGCAGCCTTTCTTGGCCAGGTTGGCTCACTGGTTATCACCATATTACTCGGGGTGACCTCCTGGCCCTGGGGGGCGCGAGTTATACGTTCGCAAACCATGGCGATCAGAAACAAAGAGTTCATTATCTCTGCTGAGGTAATGGGGGAGTCGAAAATCCGGATCATTCTTGTAGAAATTCTGCCAAACCTTGTTTCGATTGTATTCGGTGGCTTCCTGGGGACGGTAATTTACGCGATGGGCTCGGAAGCCGGGTTGGGGATCCTTGGCCTAGGTGATGCGACAGAAGTGAGTTGGGGCTCGATGCTCTACTGGGCTCAGACCTCGTCATCACTCTATACCGGGGCATGGTGGGAAATGATTGTTCCTGCAACCGCTCTGGCGATCACTGGGGGGGGATTGGCATTGATTAATATGTCTATTGACCAGGTTAGTAACCCTAAACTTAAGACAGGTCCACATATGAAGTTGTGGAAAAAACTGAAAAGAGAAGCTGATCAGCGCCGAGGTTTGCTATGAAAGATGTACTGCTAGAGATCAACAATCTTTGTGTCGATTATGTTTCTCCTAACGGGGTTGCACGGGCAGTCAACAATGTCAGCTTGAGTATTGCTCCCGGGGAAACTCTGGGTATTGCCGGCGAGTCGGGCTGTGGTAAAAGTACTCTGGCATTTGCCATTTCTCGCTTGCACAAGGCACCTGCGCTGATCTCCGAAGGGGAGATCCTCTACAAGGGGCGCGATGTGCTGAAAATGTCAGACAAAGAGCTGCGCAACTTTCGTTGGAAAGATGTTTCAGTGGTGTTCCAGAGCGCAATGAACTCGCTCAACCCTGTTATCACCATTGGTGAGCAGCTGGTGGATGTGATTCTGGCCCATAAGAAAGTCCGTTATGAAGAAGCTCACGCGAAGGCCGTGGAGCTATTGAACATTGTCGGTATTCACGGCGACAGGATGGCCAGTTTCCCACACCAGCTCAGTGGCGGGATGAGACAGCGTGTGGTTATCGCGGTCGCATTGGCACTGGAGCCGAAGCTGATCATTATGGATGAGCCGACAACTGCACTCGATGTAGTGGTCGAGCGTGAAATCCTCAATGAACTTTACGACTTAAAGACGAAATTTGGCTTTTCAATCCTCTTTATCAGCCATGATTTGAGTTTGATGGGGGAGATTGCGGATCGGATTGGTGTGATGTATGCCGGTAACCTGATTGAGCTTGGTGATGCAGCCACCGTTTTTGGCAAGCCTTCCCATCCCTATACCCAAGGCTTGATTGCATCATTCCCGACCATTCATGGCCCTAAGGAAAGGCTCTATGGCATTCCAGGCAATCCGGTTGACCTGCTGCGTATCCCCCAGGGATGTAACTTCCAGGATCGCTGCAGCCACTGTATTGCTGCTTGCAGACAGCAAGAGCCTGAACTGCTCAAGCTAAACGAAAGCCACTATGCCGCTTGTCATCGGATCTAAGGACGAAGAGATGGAAACGATAGAGAATAAAGAAGTTGTACTCTCTGTACGAAATTTGGTGAAAGATTTTCCGATTGGAAGTGGCAAAAACCAGCATATGCGCGCCGTCAATGATGTGTCGTTCGATTTGTGCAAAGGCGAGGCGCTGGCGATCGTAGGTGAGTCGGGGTCTGGCAAAAGTACAGGCGCGAGGATCTTGACCCGTATTTATGACAAGACGGATGGGCAAATCACCTTCAAGGGGCAACCGCTAGAGGAGTACACCAAAGAGCACGGCAGCCTTGAGTATGCCCGTCAGGTGCAGATGATCTTCCAAGACCCGTTTGGCTCGCTCAATCCGGTGCACAACATATACCACCATATTGCCAGGCCGCTATTGATCCACAACCGGGTAGGCAAGAACGATGTCAGGAAGCTGGTCTACGAGCTACTGGAAATGGTGGGGCTTAACCCGGCAGTAGAAACATCGGAAAAGTACCCGCACCAGCTAAGTGGTGGTCAGCGCCAGCGGGTGGCTATTGCGCGTGCCATTGCGGTTTCGCCGGAAGTTATCTTGGCCGATGAGCCGATTTCGATGCTCGACGTGTCGGTGCGACTCGGGATCCTGAACCTGATGGCAGATCTGAAAGACAAGCACGGCATTTCGTTTATGTACATTACCCATGATATTGCGACTGCGCGCTATTTTGCCGAGAAAACAGCGGTTATGTATGTCGGCCATATGGTCGAGTGGGGAAACAGCGATAAGGTTACCCAAACACCGCAGCATCCTTATACCCAGTTACTCTTGTCTGCGGTTCCGGAAGCGGGTCGCTCGGGGCGTCGTGAGCTAAGTGCGAAGAAAGGCGAAATTCCGCTTTGGAAGCCCGATAGTTACGGTTGTCCGTTCGCAGCGCGCTGCCCTAGGGCGAGCGAGGCTTGCTCTCTGGTTCTGCCTCCTGTTACTCAGATCGCAGACGATCATTTTATTCGATGCCACTCCATCTGATTGGGTCATGGTAAAAATTTTAGCGCGACAAGAAAGCGCTTTCAGCAGCTTCGGTTAAAGATATGGCAAGTAAAACTCATACACAGTCAAAAGATATTACAGGTAAGTTCGTTACACTCGACGGTGAAAAATACTACCTGATTGAAAATGTCGACCATATGGCACCCTTCTTTATCAGTGTGGTGTCGGCAAGTAACCATTGGTTATTTATTTCCTCAACGGGCAGCCTGACTGCGGGGCGAACTAAGCCGGAAAATGCCCTGTTTCCTTACAAATCGGTCGATTACATTCATGAGAGTGCCGAGAATACCGGCAGCAAAACCCTTGTACGGGTAACGGGGGATGATGGCATCAAGCTATGGGAACCGTTCAATACCCACCATGATGGTCTCTACCAAATTCAGCGGAACCTTTATAAAAATGCCGCAGGTGACAAGATTGTTTTTGAGGAAGTGAATACGGACCTGTCTCTGGCATTTAAGTATCAGTGGAGCACCAGTGACAAGTATGGCTTCGTGCGGGCCTCAACGCTGACCAACACCGGCGCGGATCCTGTTCAGCTCGAACTCATTGACGGCATCCAAAACATTCTGCCGTCTGGTGCCCCGTTGTCAGCAATGCAGGATCGCAGTGCACTGGTTGACGCCTACAAATGGAACGAGCTGCTGCCTGAATCGGTCCTGGCGACCTATAGTATGTATGCCAAATTAAGTGACCGTGCCGAGCCGGCTGAGTCCCTGAAGGCAACCACGGTATTTAGCATTGCTGATGACTGTGAGGCAATTTTGCTGTCAAGTGAGCAGCTGGGCACGTTCCGTCGCGGGGGGCAAGTCGCGACCGAAACTCTGCGCCGAGGCCTGCGCGGGGCATATTTCGTCAATAAGCAGTGCGAACTGGCGGCAGGCGAAGCGAGTGTTTGGCAGATCGTTGCTGATATTGATCAGACTCATGCCGAGGTTGTTGAATTGAAGCAGAGCCTGTTGGCGGCGAAGGCGGTAGGCAGTGATATCAACCGCTCGGTGAAAGAAAATCACAAGGAGCTGCTGGTACTGATGTCTGGCAGTGATGCCTGGCAGAAAACCGCGGAAGAAGAGACGACGGTTCATCACTATGCCAATGTGCTGTTTAACAACATGCGTGGCGGTGTGGTTGTCGATAACTACTGGGTGGATAAAAAAGATTTTGTAACAACACTAACCAGCGCCAATATTACCGTTGCGACGCGCCATGGTGCATTCCTTGCCGCTCTGCCAGAGCGCATTGGATATGAGGATTTGCTTGCCATGGCGGCAGAGCAAAACGATAACCAGCTTGTGCGCCTTTGTTATGAATATCTACCGCTGACGTTTGGACGTCGCCATGGTGATCCGAGCCGTCCGTGGAACCACTTTGAGATCAAAGTCAAAGACAAGAACGGCGAACGTCTGCTGTCATACCAGGGGAACTGGCGTGATATCTTCCAGAACTGGGAAGCTCTTGCCGTCAGTTACCCTAACTTTATCAAGTCGTTTATTGCCAAGTTTGTCAATGCCTCAACGGCTGACGGCTATAACCCTTACCGCATCACCAAAGACGGTGTGGATTGGGAAGTGCTGGAGCCGGAAGACCCATGGAGCAATATCGGTTATTGGGGTGACCACCAGATTATCTATCTGCTGAAGTTCCTTGAGTTGTCGAAAAAATATCAGCCACAGGAGCTGAGCTCGCTCCTTGGCAGTGACATCTTCAGCTACGCCAACGTCCCTTATGTTATCAAGGGCACGGAAGAGTTGTTTGATGATCCGAAAAACACTGTCGATTTCAACCAAGAGCTGCATGATCTCATCAATGATAAGGTTGAAGAGCTTGGTAGCGATGGCCGGCTTCTGCTCGATGATGACGGCGATGTTTACCTGGTCAACCTGACTGAAAAGCTGCTGGTACCATTACTAGCAAAACTGGGTAACTTGGTTGTCGATGGCGGTATTTGGCTTAATACCCAGCGTCCGGAATGGAATGATGCCAACAATGCCATCGTGGGTAACGGCTTGTCGATGGTGACCCTGTTCTATATGCGCCGTTACGTGACTTTCATGCAAGCATTGTTGAAGGACAACGCGATGGCGGTTGATCTCTCTTCGGAGCTGGTTGACTGGGTTATTGCCACTGCCGAGATTTTAACCGAGGCCAAGAAAGAGCTTAAACACAAGAGTATTACTCGCCAGACTCGCAAAGCTTTGCTGAGCAAGCTAGCAGGCGCAGCGAGTGATTACCGCGCGGCGGTTTATCAACATAGCGGCTTCTCTGGAAAAACCAAAGTCGACAGCCAGCTTATCCAGCGCCTGCTTGATATCAGCCTGGATGTAATTGACGAAGGCATTGCCGCCAACCGTCGCGAGGACGGCTTGTACAATGCGTATAACATCATTAGCTATTCAGCGGAGAATGCTTGTGTTAAAGAGCTTTACCCGATGCTGGAAGGACAGGTTGCGGTTCTTAGTTCAGGGGTACTGACACCAGCACAAGCGGTGGAGTTGCTCGATAACCTGTATGCCAGTGAGATGTTCCGCGATGACCAGCAGAGCTTTATGCTTTATCCAGATCGCGAACTAACCACATTCATGAATAAGAACAAGGTAACTGCGTCGCGTATCGATAGCAACGCACTGCTCAAAAAGATGGTACACAATAGCGATCACCGCTTGGTTGAGCCTGATGCCGATGGCGACTACCACTTCAATGCTGATTTCGAGAATGCCGGTTTCTTGCTGACTGCGTTGAGTGCAATCGAATCGGAGTACAAGGATATTGAGCGCGAGACAATCAAGGACGTGATTGATTGCTACGAAGAAGTTTTCAACCACCAAGCCTTCACTGGGCGCTCGGGTACCATGTTCGGCTATGAAGGCTTGGGCTGTATCTACTGGCACATGGTTTCTAAGTTGTTGCTTGCGGTACAGGAAAACTACTTTGCGGCTAGGGATAAAGCCCCGAATTCCGAGGAAACCCAGAAACTCGCGGAGTACTACTATAAGGTCCGCGCCGGGATCGGCTTCAATAAAACGCCCGAGAACTACGGTGCCTTCCCAACCGACCCATATTCCCACACGCCTAAGCATGCAGGTGCCCAGCAACCGGGAATGACAGGGCAGGTGAAGGAGGAAATCCTGACTCGCTTTGGTGAACTTGGAGTATGTGTGGAAGACGGAGTGATCCACTTTGCCCCTTCCTTGCTGAGAAAGGTGGAGTTCCTGCCTGCGGCGAGCCGGTTTGATTTCATTAATATTGATAGCGAGAACCAGACAATACTATTGCCAGAGAAGGCATTGGCATTTACTTATTGCCAGGTTCCTGTTGTCTACAAAATGGTACAAGAAGGTGATGGTCAGATCGAAGTGCTGATGAAGGATAGCAAGCAGCTCCTGCTGTCAGGGATGTCTCTGAATGCCGAGCTTAGCCGCCATCTCTTTGCACGCACCGGTGAAGTTAAGCAAATCACCGTCCATGTTCCGGCAACACTGCTAATGGGCTGAGAGCTACGGAGAGAATGTGAAGGCCAACAAACCATTATTAGAGGTGTCTGAATATAACGCGGAAGGTTACTCGCCAATGATTGACTATCAATCATGGCGGGTTGCCATGCTGAATTATATTGATGAGCTCGAAACAGACAAGATTGATAACTTTCAGTGCCACGAAGAGACTGATGAAGTCTTTGTCCTACTGGAGGGTAAATGCATTCTGTTCTGCGCAGAAGTCGACGAAGAGAACAATATTGTTGATATTGTCAGCTGGGATATGGAACCGAATAAGGCCTACAACATTAAGCGGGGGGTGTACCACACTCATACCCTGAGTAATGATGGCAAGGTTTTGATCATCGAAAACAGCGACACCAATGATAGCAATTCTCCGAAGATATTGATTGATGACACTGTCCGTTACAAGTTGGGGCAATTAGTGTCTGTATTGTGGAGCTAGTTGTTTTAATTTGTTTTTAAAGGCAGTTTATCTGCCTTTTTTTTTTGATGGGATTTGAGATGGGAAACAGGTAGTGGGGAGGTGACTCCCCATCTATTTGACTATTCGCCAATCTTGCTCACAGAGTCGCGGATAATGAGCTCTGGCGTTAATTTGTTACGTAGGCTTTGCTTGTCTTGATTGAGCAGGGATAAGACGCCATTAGCGGCTTCTACACCCATTTCCCGCACCGGGAAGTTAACGGTTGTAAGGCGTGGACGGATATGTTGGCTATATGTGTCGTTATCAAAACCAACAACCGAAAGTTCTTTGCCGATAGTTATACCGCGTTCGCTGCAAACATCATAAACGGCCAGAGCAATATTATCGTTCTGGCAGAAAATCGCGGTAATATTTTCATTTCTATCAAGCAGTCTTCTTACGGCCTCATGGTTGCCGTCATGGTCGAAGCGCCCTTCGACAATAAGGTTAGTGTCGTATTGAATGCCATATTCGGCCAGTGCATTGCGATATCCCTGCAGGCGATCACGACTATCTATTTTACTCATCTGGCCGGTAATACAGGCGACAGTGGTATGGCCGTTTTCTAGTAGGTGTTTGGTTGCCAGGTAACCGCCAAGTTCGTTATCAATACAGATACATTTTTCGGCTAGCTCTGGAATATAGCGGTTCAGAATAATGGTCGATTCCGTTTGCTGAGCTATCTTGATCAGCTCATCATCGGATAGCTTGTCAGAGTGAATGATCAGCCCATCTACCTGTCGGGATTGGAGGAAACGGATCGAATCGGCTTCTTTATCATGGGATTCCTGGCCGCTGGTGACAATCAAATGAAGATTTTTTTGCCGGACAGTATCTTCAGTCATGTGCATTAGCGGGCCGTAGAACGGACCATCCAGTGAGCCGACCAACATACCGATGCTGTTTGAACGGCTCGATGCCAAGGCTTGTGCAAAGGCATTGGGCTTATATCCCAACTTTTCGATTGCGGCAAAAACCTTCGCTCTGTTGGCTTCTTTGACAGTAGGGTGTCCATTTAAGGCTCTGGAAACGGTTGACTGAGAGACTTGTGCCAGCTCAGATACTTCTTTAATTGTAATCAACGGGACTTCCTTACGATGAATGGCTCATTACGTTACAAAACAATACCTAGTTTTAGTATTCATATAGTCAGAAATAGCGATATGTTACTTCTGAAAAGGTTTATAAGATAGGAATTAACGTAATAAGTTTGAGCTAATTAACACTTTAAAGCAAGCGCTTTCTTGGGGTTTTGAAAATGCATTTCAAATATAACCTTTTAAAACTCAGTTGCTTATGGTTTCTGTGTTGTGGTCAATCCACATGATAAGCAGGTTGATCTGACTGCCGTTGCTTACTTGTTGTTGAAGTGTGCTACGGAGTAACGGGCGTTGGCTTTATCACATTCGGCTGTTGTTTATATCACTAGGTAAGCACATCGCAATGAAATTTGTTTTTATTCAACAGATAAGGTTCTTATTCGTCCACCGTATTAGCAATATGGCAAATACTCAGCATGGTAGATAGGCATTGAGAGTGCGACACAAGCACATACAGTGAAAGGGCTTTCATGATGGGTTTAATTGCCTTGGTGAATGTGATTTTATTTTATCCTTTATATTCATGGTTTTATTTGTTGTTTGTGGCTAAGGGGAATTGCTGAAGTTGGATTGAAGCTTTTGGTTGCATATGCTTGCTGCTGATCGGTCGGTTGGTTATATTCGCTATAACTTTTGGTTACCATTAGTATTGTTTCTTGTAAAAGCTAATTATTTCAAGTGCTTGCTTAGTATCTTGTGAGTTTTTGCCCTTTCGTGCTTATTGGAGTTTTCTTCTTGGTGTGTGAGTTTGATCTCGTGAAAGCGCTTGCTTTGGTGATTATGATCACTTTAATAGCGCATTTTTATCCATATAATCATCAATAAAAGTGGTTAGCAGCTAATTGGCTGAGCAATATCTTCTCATTTGTCTGTTCTTTCAGCATTTGGTTAAGGGGATATACAGCGATTAACGTATTAAACAACTATTTTTTTGAATGCTTAAGAAAGCGCTTTCTTTTGTGTTTTACGGAAGAATCTAAAAACAATTCTTGGAGTTATAATGAAACTATCGAACCTTACCCTTGCATGCCTACTAGCAACCTCAACTCTATCTGTATCCAACTTTGCTATGGCGGAAACGGACGATTTCGCCTTTACCGGTTATGCCCGTTACGGTTTTCACTATGCAGATAATGGCAATGACTATGTTTCTGCTGATGGCCAGCTTGCTGGTAATGCTGCAGGTCGTTTGGGTAATGAGACTAACGGTGGTGAATGGCAGTTTTCTAAAGGCTTTACTGGTGTCAACGGCACACAATGGGATGTTGTTGTAATGCTGGAAAACTGGTGGAAGTCACCAACGGATTATGGTGATGTGGCCCTGAAAAAAGCTTATGCGGGTGTCTCCAATGTATTCGCTTCCCAGCCAAATGCCTATATCTGGGCCGGTAGGGATTTCCACCAGCGTCCACAGCAAGGGCTGAACGACTATTTCTTCATGACCCACGATGGTCAGGGGGCGGGTATCAAGAACCTAGACTTGGGTGGCGCTCAGTTAAATGTTGGTTTTGTTGGCCAGACAGGTGAAGGTACCGGTGATAGTGGTAACTATGCCCTGACAACCAAACTGCACGATATCACTTTGGCTGAAAATATTTCACTGGATATTTACGCCAACTACGGTTTGTCATCTGACAAAGCTTTTGATAAAGAAAATGGCGAAAGCAAGAAAGATGATGCATACCAAATTGGTACTGTGTTCAAAATTTATGGCAACTCACTTAGCCTTCGTTATTCAGAGAACTCGGATAACTCGGTCTTTAACAAAACAGATGATCTAAAAACAATTTACGCAAGCTGGGAGGGTGGGGTATCTCTTGGTCAGAATACATCAATGGATTATCAGCTGGCCTACCACAATACCGATGGTGCTAACAAACTAGTTGATGACCGCACTAACTACAGTGTGATTGTGCGTCCTATGCACTCATGGAACGATATCCACTCAACGTGGTTGGAAGCAGGCTACTCGCTGGTTGATTATGATAATTCTGACGAAAACTCAGCTTGGAAAGTGACGCTATCGCAGAATATCGCTGTCGGAAAGAATGCTTGGGACCGCCCAATGCTGCGTTTCTATGCAACGGTAGGTGAAGCAGACAATAAAGTTGACTCTGCGACAGGTACTCGAGCAACTGGTGACACGACTCGTGACACATTCGCTGTAGGTGCAATGTGGGAAGCATGGTGGTAATAGCGGTTTAATTAATACCTAGTGAGCAGCCAGATAAATGGCTGCTCTTTTTTTAGCCTATCTCAAAACAAAAATGGAAATTGTATGCGCCATAATAAAAAAATATTGCCGTGCTTAATTGCATTGGCATTAATTGCAGGATGCAATGAATCAAATAATAGCAATACAAATAATGATAAAGCACAGGTCAAAGTGCCATATTTTGGCGACTGGCCAGTAATCAAAAGTGCGATTGAAAAAGATCAAAATATTGAAAACAAAATTACAGAAATATTAGCTCAAATGACTTTAGAAGAGAAAGTTGGCCAGATGATCCAGCCCAACCTTCTTGAGGTCACACCAGAAGAGGCCGCAGAATATAAACTAGGCTCATTGCTGAATGGCGGTGGAGCCTGGCCCAATGAAGACAAATACTCGAGCGCGGAAGACTGGGCCAAAGAGTCAGATAAATATTGGCTCGCCCTTGAGGGCGCTTACGAAAACCGCGGCTTTAGAATCCCGTTCATGTGGGCGACCGATGCGGTGCATGGCCACAACAACGTATTCAGGGCGACAGTTTTCCCGCATAACATTGGGTTGGGGGCCGCAAATAACCCTGATCTTATTTACCGAATTGGTCAGGCAACGGCCGTGGAAATAGCTGCAACCGGATTGGACTGGACGTTTGCTCCAACCGTTGCTTCGCCGCGTGACTACCGCTGGGGGCGGGTATATGAAGGTTACTCCGAAGACCCAGAAATTATCTACCAATATGCCGGCAAGATGGTTGAAGGTATCCAGGGCGGTGCCGCAGGCCTAGCCAGTGAGCATAACGTTATTTCGAACGTTAAACATTGGGTTGGCGATGGCGGCACAATGGATGGTGTCGACCGAGGCGAGAACCATTACACCGAAGAGTATCTGAGGAATATTCATGCCACGGGCTACTTTGCTGGTTTGAATGCCGGTGCCCAGGTGGTGATGTCTTCATTTAACTCCTGGCACGCGGATGCCAACTATGACCAGACTGAAAGCGGCGAGTACAACAAGAAAATCCATGGCAGTAAGTACCTGATCACCGATGTACTGAAAAACAAAATGGGCTTTGACGGTATAGTGGTCACCGACTGGAATGGCCAAGGGGAAATTAATGGTTGCAGTGCCTCGAACTGCCCAGAAGCGGTCAATGCCGGTAATGATGTCTTCATGGTGACGGCAAATAGCGATTGGAAAGCGTTCTATGACAATGTGATTGCCCAAGTGAATGACGGTACGATTGCCATGGCCCGCATTGATGATGCGGTAAGCCGGATCCTGCGGGTTAAATTGCGTGCCAACTTATGGGAAAAACCGATGCCATCCGAGCGTGCCCTTGCCGGCCAGCAGGAGTTGCTGGGTTCCGCAGAACACCGCGCTTTGGCACGTGAAGCCGTGAGTCAGTCTCTGGTGTTGCTCAAAAATGAAGGCGGTATCTTGCCGTTGTCACAGCAGCAGAAAATCTTGGTCGCTGGTAGCGCAGTCAATGATATCCAGAAGCAAACTGGGGGATGGTCGCTGACTTGGCAGGGTAACGAAAACACCATTGAACAGGACTTCCCTGGGGCCACCACGATGCAGATGGCGTTGGCCGAGATGGTGGGGGCTGAAAATATCATCACAGATCTTGCGGATGCAACGGAAGATACCATCGCGGTGGTGGTCATTGGTGAAGATCCGTATGCCGAGATGTTCGGTGATATCAAGTCCAACAAAACGTTGGAGTTCTCGTCACTGAAAGCGTCGTATAAGGACGATTTGGACAAGGTGAAGGAACTGAAAGCCGCAGGATTGAAAGTCGTCACCGTGTTTTATTCTGGGCGCCCGCTGTATGTCAATGAGGAGATCAACAACTCTGATGCCTTTGTCGCAGCATGGTTGCCGGGTACGGAAGCCGGGGGGATCACCGATGTTCTGTTTAACCAGGACGGCAAAGATTTCACCGGTCGCCTGTCATATTCATGGCCGATGAAGAAATGTTCGACCGCAATTAACCGTGTTGCTCCGAATATTGCTGATTACGTGACACCTGCAACCGAGCAGGATATTACCGGAGAGCACAAACCGCTATTTCCATATGGTTACGGTCTTTCATATGAATCGGATAATAAGCCGGGATATGATTTAGCCAATTTGCCTCTTGATCCGCGGGACTACGGCTGTGGCCAGGAAGCCCCTGATAACGGGGTGGCGACCACCAACCTGGAAATCTACGGTGCCCAGTCTGGGGGCGAATTCGTAGCCCGTATTGGCGGCCCAGCCAGCGGATGGGCGGGGATTGCCGTATCGAATGGCTCGGAAACAACCACGGGCTCGTTAACCACCAAACCAATCAATTACCAGCACCAGCAAGATGCGATCAATGTAACATTTGATGGTTCTGATGTCGCCCAGGTGTACCTGCAGACTCTCAATGAGAAAGCGGTCGATAAGAATGCCTACATGAACGCCGATTCGACCCTGCAGTTCGATATCAAAATGCATCAGGCTGCGACAGATGAAGTGACGTTGGCTATGCATTGCGAATGGCCATGTCTTGGTGATATCAAGATCAACGACGTGCTGCCGCCGGTCTCTGAGGACTGGACGACGATGAAGTTTGCCCTTAGCTGCTTTGCCGAGGAAGGCATGGAGTTTTCCATGCTCAATACGCCATTTCTGCTGACAACGGCAGGTAGCATGCAGTTTGACTTGGGTGAAATTCGTTTTGTTCCGCGCAGTTTGGATGCAGCCAATGACGAAGTCGACTGTGACGCTCTGGCCGAGCCGCCTCTTCCGCCGCTTGATGAAGCCATTTCCAATATTTGGAGTGATACCTGGAACCCAAGTGTTGGCGTATGGAGCGCACATACCGGAACCGACTGGAGTCCAGCTCCTGACCATGTCTCGGCTACCGAGAGTGTTGATGGTGATGGTGCGGTAGTGGTCAGTGTATCTTACAACCCCGCGAGCCCTGTTGATGATAAAGCTGTCGTTTTCTTGGTGGGCGAAACTCAGAACCTCGTCAACTATGTAGATACAGGTAGCCTCGAGTTTGATTTGTATGTCGATTCGTATGGCGAGAATATCGATGGCTTGGTCATAAAGATGGAATCTACCAAGGAGAATTCGGGTAGTCCCGATCATTTCCTCGGAGAAATTCCAACCGGCGCATGGACTTCGATTTCAGTACCGGTCAGTGACTTGGGCATCGGCGAGATTGCACAAAGTGTCGATAAACCTTTTGCCATCTTGCCGGCATGGGCTAACTCACAGGCTGGCGTTGCGTTTAGTTTCAAAAATGTTCGTCTCGTGAAATAACACGTCTGGCAGAAGAGGCATGTTCTCTTCTGCCTTTTTTATTTATTACCTACCCACTGTTCTCTCACCGATACCCGCCAGCGAACCAGACGTTTGCTGCTTTGCTATTTATTGCCTATGTCGGTTGGGATATGGCATTAATTACATGAAAAAGAAACGACAAACTTCAGTCATAAAGCGCATGTATGTCGGATTTGCGCTGATGGTGCTTCTGCTGGTCGCAACCGTCGTCATGATGCTTGATGGCAATAAACGTATTCATAGTCAGCTAGAGTCTGTGACGTCAAATGTATTTCCGCTGGTGACGCTGGCAAACGAAACCAGTGTCAAATTGTTAGCAGCGGATAAAATCTTCAAGGATGTACTGACTAACCAGAATGTGGAATACATTGAGGAATATGAGGAGAAATTCAGCAAGGCACATCAAGAGTTCTCTGCGGTGCTGGAGTTGCTTACTGTTTTTTCTCGCTCGAACCCGGCACTTTCGCAGCAGCTTGAGGCATTGGCGGTAATAGAACAACGCTATTTCAGTGAATCTCGTCGTGCGATGGACAATTACCAGGCACAGCAGATTGCCAGAGCAGAGCGACAGAAAGCGTCCCGCCGTTTCCAACAGCTGCAAATGGCGTTGTGGGTCGGGATGAAAGAGCATATTAGTAGTCAGGGTAACCTTGCGATTAAGCTGATGGCAGAAAGTTATTTTGCCAAGCTCAAACAAACCGAAACGATCACCTCTGATGCGCTGGCCAGCGATGAACTTGAGTTTATAGGCAAAGCGATAAGGGATAACAAACGAAGTGTCACTCGTCTCAATTATGCCTACGACAGCCTTGTGGCGCAGTTGCCGTCGTTAAAGGAGGCTTTTGAGCAGCCAGTAGCGCAATTCACGTCGGATATCGGCCGGAAGGGAGGGGTATTGGACCAACATTTTATATATGTCGAGGCGTCCAACCGTCTTTATCAGAACATTGCTGTATTATCGAAAGAAGTCGATCAGGCGATGGCTATTCTGGCAACCTTCCGTGCCGAAGCCGAGCAGTTGATGAGTGCCGCCATCAGCAATGCCGATGACAGTTATGCTGATAGCTTTACCCGAGCCTCCCTTGCCGGAGGGATGGTTACGCTTTTCGCTATGGCTCTAGGCTGGTTGCTTGCGAGGAATGTTCGAAAACCTTTATTCAGTGTACTGAACACCCTTGAGGCGCTAACCGATGGGGACATGACCCGTAGGGTGAGCGGGAATACCTTCAGTGAGTTCGATCAGCTCAGTAACCATATCAATACGCTGGCTACCAATCTGCAAGGTATCTTGAATCAGATGAGCGTCGCGTCTGGCAATTTGGCTAAGGTCGCGATGGAAAACCAGGCCACAACGGCGGAATCAAATTCTCGTTTGAACATACAGCGTCAGCAGACGGTATCGGTTGCCGCAGCAATGACGGAGATGGAGCAATCGGTCATCGATGTGGCTGATAGAGCGCAGCATTCCATGGAAAAGGTACAGGACGTCGAGGAGGCAGCCCAGACGGGCATGGCAGTGATAGCCAGCACTAGCTCTACTATCCACCAACTTTCTGAACGTCTTGACGAGTCGGTCGCTGTCGTGTCGACGTTGCAGGCGGTGAGTAGCGAAATTGGTTCGATCCTTGATGTGATTCGAAATATCGCGGATCAAACCAATTTGCTAGCGTTGAATGCAGCAGTTGAAGCCGCGCGAGCGGGCGAGCAAGGTCGCGGGTTTACCGTGGTGGCTGACGAGGTGAGGGTGTTGGCAAAACGGACTGCCGACTCAACCGCAGAAATAGAAAGTATGATCCAGAATTTGCAGCAGAATGCAGGCTTGGCTTCATCGGTTATGCAAGCGTGTGTCAGCGAAATGCATAAAAGTATCACGCAATCTTCGGATGCCAGTCACGCGATGGAGGACATCCAAGTGATTATCAGAGCGATCAGCGAGATGAGTAGCCATATCGCCCAAGCTGCCGAAGAGCAGACAACCACGACTCATTCGATAGCAAGAAGCCTTGAGGATATCAGCCATATTGCGGATGCCAACTTCCGGGCAATGGAGCGTGTTGCTGATGGGTGTGTGGCGCTCGATACGCTGGCGAAAGAACAGAACACCTTGGTTAAGAAGTTTATCGTCTAGGGGCTTAAGGCATTTTGTTGTGAGAAAAGACTGAATATTTCACCACCAATTGCCAGTTAATAGATGGTTAAACCGCGAGGAATCTAAATGCTCAATAAAATTAACCAGTTGAGGTTGTTTTTTAAACGTTATGCGATGAATATTGAGGTCTGGAGCATGTAAGCGCTTTCACTTAAGGTAAAAGTTAAGATTACTTGGATAACCTTAACTTTTACCTCAACAGCTATTTACGTTCTGAACAGATCAAGCCATACCATTTGGCATCGATACATATTCCTTTGAGAGTTTGCTTGTCCGTTACGACTTCACACCTGTGCGTCACTTGTTTTAGCTTGCATGCTTGCTGTATCTCCGCAAGACTGGGTGATGCATCTTGTGCCGCCATGGCAGAGGGTACAGCGATTAACAAAGCAACTGACATGGATATAAACCACTTCATAATAGCTCCTTTTAACTTGTTGCCGGTGTACTCAGTTATAATTTTAGGCTGTTAATTAAATGGCTGCATAAAAATTCACCACAAGCTCTGCTCCACCACCGAAGTGGGCTTTCACAATACCCGGTCAATCCATAAGAAAAGAGCCGTTAGTAAACGGCTCTTTTGCTATTTGATTTTGGTTAAGTGTTTATGGCTTTAGGCGATCTCTTCGGCTGGAACCAGTTCGCTTCCGCTTTCTTCGACCGAGTCGGATACCTTGTCAATCAGCAGGGCAATAACACCGTCACCGGTGACGTTGCAGGCTGTACCGAAGCTGTCCTGGGCGAGGTGAAGCACGATTTGCAGGGCAATCATCTCTTCAGTGAAACCGAGCATAGAGCCAAGTAGGCCGGCTGATGCCATTACTGCACCGCCTGGTGCACCTGGAGCCGCAACCATCGTGATACCCAGCATGGCAAGGAACGGCAGGGCTTCTAGCAGGCTAGGAACTTGGCCGGCACCGGTCATGATAATGACGGCAACAGCGACACTGGCAATACTGATCACCGAGCCAGACATGTGGATATTGGCACACAGCGGCACAACAAAGTTAGCGATAGAGTTCGATACCCCGTTGCGCTTGGTTTGCTGCAGGGTAACCGGTACTGTGGCGGCAGAGGACATGGTACCAACAGCGGTGAAATAGGCTGGTAACATGGTGCGCAGGATTTTAAGCGGTGAGCGTTGCAGGGCAACACCGGTGGTCACGAACTGGAAGCTTAGCCAGAACCAGTGCATAGCGACGACCGCAAGCAGTACTAAGCTGAAAGTTTGTAGGGTTGCGAAGACTGTACCTTTGACCGTCATATCAGCAAATACACCGGCAATGTAGAACGGCAGCGCAGGGATCATCACCTTGTTGAGGAACAGCTCGATGATATCACGACCCTGGTCACTGATTTTTTTCAGGTTTTCAGCACCGGTGTTGGAGATACCCAAGCCAAAAATGAAGGCGACTGTCAGAGCGGTCATGATGTTCATGATCGGCGGGATCTGAAGCTCTAAGAAAGGGGACAAAATGGTTTCGGCTTCAGGAAGCTGGCCGGCACCGCTGAGCAGGGTTGGGAAAAGGCTCTTGGCTACCATGAAGGCTAGGATACCGGCTCCCAACGTTGATATATAAGCCAAGCCAACGGTTTTGCTCAGCAATTTTCCGGAGTTTTTAGGTAGGCTGGCAATACCGCTGGTGACGTAGAAGAGGATAAGTAGCGGGATGGTAAATGTAATTAACTGGCTAACTAAATACTTAGCAGTAATTAGGGCTTGAACCATAACGTCAGGGGCAAACATGCCCATGAGAATACCGGCGAATATTCCACACAATAACTTAATAATTAAGTTCATCTTGTTGACCTTTTTATTTATTAGGATACAGAGTTCATATAATGGTATGTAGGATTGTAAATGTACTAGTTAAATAATTAATAATTAGAATATTTTAAAACCTTCTCATCCAATATATTTGTTAACATAAAAGATGAGTCAGTGTTATTAATGTTACAACTGGATGGTATGATTATTCTGTTGGCTTGTGAAATGCAGAAAAAAAAGGCTTGGTTATTAAAATGCATCAAGAGAAATTCAGGGATTGTGATCAAGTTAATAGACAGATGTTAATAACTAATCGATCCTTACAGCTTTCTGCGACTGACCTATCATTATCTTGCTAATAGCCGCTGCTTTCGTTGGGTTGTTAGAGGATGACGACTGCCATAGATAGATGTTTATTGAGTAAAATAAATGAAAAACATAGAGACAAAATGGCTGCAAGACTTTCTTACTCTTGCTGAGTTAAAAAACTTCTCCCATGCTGCAGCTGTCCGTAATGTTACCCAACCCGCATTCAGCCGCAGGATAAAGTCGCTGGAGGCCGAGTTAGGCTTGGTGTTAATTGAACGTAGCAAAACACCTATCGAGCTCACCCTCTGCGGTAAGCAGTTTAAAACGACAGCGCTGTCGATTCTCCAGCAGATAGACGAGGAAGTCAGCCGTCTCGCCGGCAGCTCTTTCGATGGTAGGCATACGGTACGCCTGAGCGCCGCTCACTCGATATCCATTAGCTTGCTGCCAAAGCTGCACTCGTGCCTACTCGATCCCCAGCTAAACACCCGTTTATCCGTTGTTGCCAACGAAGTTGATGATGCTGTAGAGCTACTGATAGACGGCAAGTGTGACTTCCTGTTTTCGTTTTATGAAGACAGATTACAGGTCGCTCCTTACCGCTCAATTTATCTTGGCCGCAGTTATCTTTACTGTGTTTCAGCAGTCGATGAAAATGGCGAAGTACTGTTCGATTTGGCCAATAAGGATGATGTTCCTTGCCTCGATTATACGCCGGAAAGTTATATGGGAAGGGCACTTCATCGCGCCAATAGCAAGTTGACCAACAATACCGTCTGTTCTTCTTCTATGACTGATTTTATTAAGGCATTGGTTTTACAAGGAAAGGGAATCAGCTGGTTACCTGATTATGCCATCAAAGATGAATTAGCCTCAGGACAGTTAAAAATACTGCCGCAGAGGGAGCCGGTTCCTCTAGATTTGTATGTCTATCGCTATTATTCCAAATTACACTCATCCTGTGAGGCTATGTGGAATGAATTAAGCAAAATTTGCCCAATAAAAGAACTGACTGGTCAAAGTTTGATTGAGCTTTCACAGCCAGAAAGTCAGTTAACGGATAAAAAATAAAAAAGGGGCTTTATCAAGCCCCTTAATATCAATTTTAGTTGTAGAGCTTGGCTTTGTATTCTGGGTGCATCAGGTTGTTCACCGAGAAGATTTCGTCCAGTTGCTCTTCACCAAGCAAGTTACGCTCAAGGGCGACATCTTTAACACTTCGGCCTGTTTCGGCACAGATTTTACCGATGATATCGCCTTCGTGGTGACCAATGAACGGGTTTAGGTAAGTCACAATGCCGATTGAGTTAAATACGAAGTGCTCGCAGACCTCTTTGTTGACAGTGATACCGCTGATGCACTTATCTGCCAGGTTGATACAGGCATTGCCCAGTAGCTCAATCGACTCAAAAACAGCTTGGCCAATCACAGGCTCCATGACATTCAGCTGCAACTGACCGGCTTCGGCGGCAAATGTTACCGTGGTGTCGTTGCCGATCACTTTGAAGCACACCTGATTTACGACTTCTGGGATCACTGGGTTGACTTTGGCTGGCATAATCGATGAGCCGGCCTGCATTTCAGGTAGGTTGATTTCGTTGAGGCCAGCACGAGGACCAGAAGATAGCAGACGCAGGTCGTTACAAACTTTTGACAGTTTAACGGCAAGGCGTTTCAATGCAGCGTGGACAGTTACATAGGCACCACAGTCAGAGGTTGCTTCGATCAGGTCTTCTGATGGAACGCAGGCCAGCCCTGTGGCTTCAGCAAGGTATTTGACTGCTAACTCTTGATAGCCTTCGGCAGCGTTCAGGCCGGTACCGATAGCTGTCGCGCCCAAGTTAACTTCCAGCAACAGGGCGGCGGCGTATTTCAGGTTTTTGACTTCTTCTTTCAGCAAGGTGCTGAAGGCGTGGAATTCCTGGCCAACCGTCATTGGAACGGCGTCTTGCAGCTGGGTACGGCCCATTTTCAGGGTGTCGTGGTACTCTTCGCTCTTGGCATCGAAAGCGGTACGTAGGTATTCAATAGAGTCGATCATCTTGATGATGCTGTTGTAGACAGCAACACGGAAACCAGTCGGGTAGGCACAGTTGGTTGACTGGCTCTTGTTGACATGATCGTTGGGGTTGATGATGTGGTATTCGCCTTTTTCATTGCCTTTAAGCTCAAGTGCAACGTTGGCGATCACTTCATTGGCGTTCATGTTAACAGAAGTGCCGGCGCCGCCTTGGTAAACATCAGAGATAAACTGATCCATACATTTGCCGGTGTCCAGGATCAGATCACAGGCTTGGATAATGTACTGGCCAACATCGCTCGGGATTGTCCCAAGTTCCATATTGGCCTTAGCGGCTGCTTTCTTAGTAAACACCATGCCGCGCACAAACTCTGGCACATCAGAAATCTTTGTCGACGAGATATTAAAGTTCTCATACGCACGAAGCGTGTGGATACCATAATAGGCATCAGCCGGAATTTCACGCTTACCAAGTAGATCTTCTTCAATACGAGTTTTATTAAAATTGTCGGTCATGGTGGGTACCTTTGTTTAATGATAAGACACCAACACAATGTTCTTTTTGATTTCTAATGTGAAATGCTTAAAACTTAGCAATAATGCATTTATTGCATAGCGGATATTTATGTCAAAACGAAGGTTGAAACATTATTCGTCGATATCGATTAAGGGGGGCGAATGTTTGCAATTAATAACGTTATATCGCTGTTGTTTGATAAATATCGATAATGTTTCTGTGTTTTTAATACATAGCAATTAATAAATTAAGCAAAAATTCTTGTAATATAGCTTGAAAGTTATCCTAGGCGGGAAATGCTGTTGCGAGCAGAGCGGTTTAAAGCCTATGTGATTGAATCTTAAGCGTTTGGTGGTTTGTTTTGTGATGAGTGTCAGGTTTTGGGAATCATTGCTTTCATTCACGGCGAATTCTGACATTATGAATCTCAATTCGATGCAACATCTCTGGTCTACTAGCCAGTAACCTTAAAGCGGGCATCGTATAATGGCTATTACCTCAGCCTTCCAAGCTGATGATGCGGGTTCGATTCCCGCTGCCCGCTCCAAGTTTCTTATCTCGCAATAACTAATCTATCTGCTTGAAAATAAAGCGCTTAATGGCGTGTTTTGCTGTGTCTGGCGGTTAGAATTACAGTTGTGCTAAAAGCCAATTGATACAGTTGGGGACCACAAAGGGACCAAGGTGGGGACCACATTGGATTTATTGGTGAGTGACCTCTTTCGGTATGGACTAAACCAGATGAGATATACTACGACCATAATGCTGAGTCGTGTGTACTAAATATATCTACTTAACCTGACTTTGACGATAGTGCTATGAATGGTACATAGACTTAATCCGATATGGAGAGGGCTACCTCCCTCTTCTAAAGGAGAAAATAAGAGAGAGGCCGCCAAAACAAACTTAGTTTCCAGCGAGTTGCTTAGCTGCGGAGCGCATAAGGGCAGGTGCCTTGTTTTCACCAAACCCAGAGTGATATGGATTGGTCGAGTAGACTACTCCCACAAAGTCACGCTTTGGGTCGATGTATAAAAATTGACCTAAGTTACCACTTTTGGCCATCGCGCCATCTTTGAAGATGTAGTCAAACTGGTAAGAATTGTATTGTGCTGCTTCGTTAAATGCGTGCACAGAGCTTTCTTCTTTGGTTGTTCCTGCGTAAGCGTTATGGTCACCACTGGCTTGGATTCGTTCAATGACTGCTTGTGATATGATCGGTTGGTCAGAAACGGCTTTCCAGCTTGGGGTAAACAGCGTTCCCCAACGCGCCATGTCCTCTAGTGTCGTAGAGACTAATCCAACAGCGATTGCCATACCATCAGGAGTTTGGTTAATAAGCATAGGCTGGCGAGCTTTCACTTTTGACCAAACGCGATCCTCAAATACTTTTGCCCATGTAGTCCCTTCGATATTTTCAACCATTTGCGTGAGGACAATGGTGTTCATCGAGGCATAACGGAACTGTTTGCCGGGCTTGTCTCCTTCGATTTTTTGTGTATCACGTGCGACCTCTAACCAGCTCTCTTTTTGTCCAGTCGAATAACGAGGAGAGCCAAAGGCTGAGGCGAAGAAGCGCACAACGGGAGAATCTGGGTTCATGATTGATTCGCCAGTTTCTTCATTATCTAGAGCAGTAGCATGGTTAAGAACATTTAAAACCGTAACATCGTTCCAAACTGTTCCTTTGAGCTCTGGTAAGTATTCGGTGATTTTTTGGTTTGGGTCTACTTTACCCTCTTCAACCAGCATTGCGACTACTGTACCAACCGTTGTTTTCGCTGCGGATGCCCAAATATGACGATCCGTCGGTTTCATGCCAGGGTAGGATTCATAGACAATTTCACCTTTATGAATCAACATAAAGCCTTGGGTACGAAATTGAGGGGCAGATAAATAGTCTTCCATCGTCATTTCGCCTTTCGTCTCAGTATGGACTGTCAGTTTTGCGAGTTCAGGCTTCAGGTTTTTAGTGAGAGGTTGATAATCATAACTAGGTGATACCACTGCTGTAGGCATAAACTCACTCATGTGCATGTTGTAGTAGAGCGAGTGATCTCCTCCCATTTGCCAGTGGAAGTTATTAAAGCCGTCACGAGCAGCATCGACAAATTGATTGCTAAAAGAGTTCTTTGCGGCTTCGACCGGTAGCGTGACTTGAGCGCCTTCCGCTTTGAGTGCCGCTGCCACAGGGTTTTCTTCTGTGGCAGTAGAAACCTGGCCATAAAGCATAGATCCAATAATAAGTGCGAGAGCTTGGGTTTTCATTATTTCGTCTCCTATTTGGTTATGCGTCTATATTATTTGATAGTAGAATGGATTTTTAGGTCATATAGCGCCAAGGAGTGCCGTGTTAACTAATATTAATACCACTAGTTCCAATAACCTTAGTCCCTTTTGTTCGGTTTTTCTGAAAACACAGAATTGAATAAAAAAACTCGCTGAGGTGCATCAAATCCCAGAAGATTTAACCAGTCGTACTGTGTGGTTTTTTTCACAGCAAGTAATATCGTTCCCCATGGCCATGATGCGCCATAGTAATAAAAGAGTTGGAATAGAAGTCGGAAAGCTAATAACTCTTGGTCAAATATCAACTTCGTTAGAAGAAAGCCTCAAGCAGTGTCAAGATTTGGGGGAAGCCATCGTAACCCTGATTAAGTTGATGCTCGAACTTAATAGTCACGTTGTCATTTGGGTAGACCAAATCGAAGGTCATTGGTATCTGTGTCATAGGGGGGCTATCACCCGTCTACTCCTGGCTTTGATCAGGCGGAGTGGTTTAGGTCTTTTGCTTTATTATCAATGTGCCGATTATTTATGGGTAAAGATTGGGTACCAGATCATGCGTTTATGAGTTTTTCTGAACACTTAACAAAAGGCTTACCAATTGGTTTTGCTAAAACAGCGTTTAGCTTTGACCATTCTTTCGGCGCAATTAGGATAGATCTTGATGATGGTTTTAAGCCGATTCCTCCTTCACCCGTAAGTGAACTAGAGTGGTCGCAAAGGGTGAAACGTCTATCACAAACTTATGTTGTGTTACCATTTTTTACTGTTGATTGGTTTGCTAAATTTTTGAGTATGTCTGCTAGGACATTACAGAGACGGCTGGCAGAGCATGGGTTGACGGTGAAACAATTGCGAGATGAAGCGAGAAGAGATGTTTGATGGTTATCTGAATATGGGTAGAAATGGGCGCTTACCCAAGAAATGGACGATGCCGATTAGAAACTGGCGAGAAGCACTAAACCGCTTTGCGATTATGTTTGAAGACCGACTCACTGAATACAGTTACCCCGACAGTTACACAGAATTATTTACAGGGTCATATGTGCAGTTGAGAGGTGTTGAAGCATGAGAGTTACACCTTTTGCGTTTTGATTTAAGATTCGACACCTTTATCAAAACGGGTAACTCTCACTTGTTTCAAGTAGATGTGTCAGCTATTGTCTGAACTAATACAGATTAAACCATTTGATCTAATTAGTTTACTATGACACTAATCTTGGTTTCAGATTTTGCACCATTACTGTCGGTCGCAACCGCTTTGATTTCTTGCTCTCCAACTTTGTCAAGAACATGATTCCAGTAACGATAAGGTGAGTGATTTTCAATCCTTACACTTTCACCATTAACAAAGAACTCAACGTTGGCAATGATTACACCTTCTTGGGTTGATTGAGCCGTAGCCTCAACTTTAGGAATGATGTCGCCCAAATAGTATTCTTTACCGTCAAAAGGGACCACAATTTCAACTTCTGGTGCAATAGGTACTTCAGTGTCTTTTACGAACACTTTAATGATTGATTCTGATTTGGCACCTTTACTATCAGTCGCAACTGCTTTGATTTCGTGCTCTCCAACCTTATCCAGAACATGATTCCAGTAACGATATGGTGAGTGATTTTCAACTCTAACGCTCTCACCATTTACAAAGAACTCAACGTTGGCGATGGTTACACCTTCTTGAGTTGAATGAGCCGTAGCATCAACTTTAGGAATGGTGTCACCTAAACTGTATTCTTTACCATCATAAGGAACCACAATTTCAACTTCTGGTAAAATTGGAACTTCAGAGTCCACACCGTAAATAGTAATGGTTTCGCTGCTAGTTGCGCCTTGATCATCAATTGCTACTGCTTTGAGTGTATGCACGCCTTTGGTGACTTCCCATTCTGGAATTCGATTTGAACCATGTGAAGTTTTTTTAACACTTTCACCATTGATGAACATTTCAAGGCTTTCAATTTCTCCATCTTCATCTTCAGCATAAGCCCTGATAACGATCAAAGAGCCGGTTTCAAACTGTTCTCCATTAGTCGGTCTATGGAACCAAACTGTTGGTGGTTTATTCGCTTCTACAGGTTTACCTGTAATGTTTACCTCTGACGTTGCTGTTGCCCCTTTATCATCGGTCGCGACGGCTGATAAAGTAAAGTTACCTAGACCAACGGTGTAGTTATTGTATTGATACGGAGGTTGTGTCACCGTCGCTAAACGTTTGCCGTTGACAAAGAACTCAACCTTTTCAACTTCTCCATTTTCATCATCAGCAATAGCTAAAATCCTTTCAATAACATGGCCTTCTTCAAATTCAGCACCATTTGTTGGTTCAACAATGCTAACGGTTGGAGGCAGGTTATCCATTTCAACCCCCATAATAGTGATAGATGAAACACTCTTACCATTGTCGTTATCAATAGCTATGACATCGATTTTGTTTACACCTTCTTGGACAACAAAGTCTGTTAATCGGTAAGGTGCTTGATTCAAAATCTTTATGCTATTGTTGTTAACGAAAAACGTAACACTTTCAATTTCACCATCAGTATCCGTTGCATCAGCTTCGATAGTTATTTTACTACCTATAGGATATTTAGCTCCATCTGAAGGAGAGGTGATATTAACCACGGGTAATTCATTTTCACTATTACTTACTTTAATGAAGCTATTTTTTATTACCGTATCTGAATCATTGTCAGAAAATGCGGTTAACTTCACCGAGTGCTCACCAGGTGTATTGTAAGTGACAGTGGGGGATTTTGATGTACTGGTTGCAGGTGTACCACCTTCAAACACCCATTCCCAACGATTAGCGTTATGTGAACTTTCATTAGCAAAGTTTACTGATTCGCCTAATCTGATTTCCTGCCTGATGGCGGAAAAATCAGCTTCTAGATCAGATGAAATACCTATGTATGTCACTGGATTTGAAGGAATTACATCACCATTAACATCAACCGCTTTTGCAACTATGGTATGTTCACCTGTTGCTGAAACTTCCCAATTGTTCAAATTGTAAGGAGGATTGCGTCTTTTGCTTACAAAATCTCCGTTGATATAAAACTCAACGAAATCAATTTTCCCACCATTGTCATTAGTTTGTGATTTTACCGTAAATATATGACCTTGATAGAATTGGATGTTATCAGTTGGCTCATAGATTTTAATCGTAGGTGGTTTATCCGCACTTTCAACGATAATCTTACCTTGCCAAGTTTCTTGATCGCTTTCTACATCGTTGCTTACCTTCAATGTAACATCATATACACCCTCTGAAGCATAAGTTACACTCGGTGATTTACCTGTGCTAGTGCTTGGTGAGCCACCAGGGAAGCTCCATTCATAATCAAGGTTATGACCCTGACTGCGATTAGAGAACTTGATGCTATCATCAGGCTCAATATTTGTTTTGTCAGCCTTGAAGCTTGCAAATACCGTATCTTTTGTTGTGTTAGCGTATTTGGCATCATCAAAGTACTCAACCAAGTTCAGATATTGGCGATTGACTTGTTTAATTGATGAAGTCAATTCCTCGTATGGGCGATGCCACATATCGAACATCCCTTTGTTTGAAACGCTTTCATTTTTAGGGTTGTCAATATGGTTGTTATCTTGGTATTCAAACCACGTCCAGCCAACATTACCTTTACTTTGCATCCAAGTTAATGTCGCATTTTGGTAATAATGGCCACGATCTTTTTGAGTATTGGTAACTAAACCTGCACCTTCTATGTTGTCATGGTATTCAAAAGAAGTACCTTTGGCATAGAATGCAGAAACAAGCCATGGCTTACCGCCCCACTTAATCATATTGTCCATGATTTCAGTCGGCTCACTCCAATAGCCAAAGCGGTTAACAGATAGAACATCCGCATGTTGCGCATAAGTTTCAACAAAAACTTTATTGGTTAATAGGTCGGTTTGGAATACGCGAGAGCCTAAATATAAGTGATTTGGTGCGTATTTTTTCATCGCAGCACTAACAGGTGCGTAGTAACTATCAACGTAATGCCTAAAAAACTCTTCTTTCTCTAATTCAGTGATGTTGTCTATTGTTACAGGATCTGAATTACCGCGAAACTCTTGCACCCAATTTACGGCATACAAATAGTTAAAGTGAGTTTTTGACTCTTCAAGGCTTAGCTTTAACACTTCCACATCAAAAGGCATTTCAATATCGACATACAAGCCTAAGAAGCGCGGGTCGCCATTATATTTTGATAAGTATTCACGTAGATCATTGTCAATAAAATCGGCATGATCTTCATGAAAAACAGGTAGGATTTTCAGATCTTTTGGACGCGGAAAACCAAGATAATCAGTAAACTCAGTAAGGGCATTTCTTACTGGGGTATAGTTCATCTTGTGCTCAGTCCTAACCATCTGCTCAGGTGTAACCGGGCCACCCCCAGTGTAAATACCAATGGATTTTAGATAAGGGAATTGTGTTTCAGCCCAGTGGTCAAAGTCTCTAAAAGGGGAGAACTCATCGAATGGGCCTGGTCTTAATGCCACCACACTAGACATAAAAGTTAAATGTCCATTAGGGTCAATCATCCACCAGCGGCCATTAATTTCTTCCACACGGAAAAAACCAGTCGCTTCGTACTGGGTACTTAAGAACCCGCCATATTCTGACAGTGGGGTTGATAGATCTTGCTGATAACCAGCGAGGTTATCAACAATAACAGTTGGCTCTTTCGTCCACACAAAGCCCGCATTAGATTTGGCCCTGTCTACATGAATGTATTTTTGGACATATTTTTCTGGGATAACCGCATAGCTGCGCAGAGGAATACCCACTATGAAAGATAGCAAGGTTAATTTTGCTATCTTTGATTCAAACTTTTTTTTCATGAAAATCACCACTAATAGTTAATTAATTTAGGAACAATTTCAGTGTGATGAGATCGTTACCTTATTTGTATAGTGCATGTTGCATCAAAAATTTAAAGTCAATCCCTTGTTTGGCTTTTGCGCTAAATGAAAAAGAAAAGGATTTGGCCTAGATATAATCTTACAGACATCATGTTGAAAAGTGGGTAACTGGCAGGTCAGGTACTAATTTAGTGTATGGCTGCATATTTTCAATGTTAGACATGAAAACTTCTCTTAACTCTATTTCTTATCGGTTGTCGCTGCATGCTGCTCGTATTTATTCCCAACGCAAGGAAGCTGAACTTCGGACGTTGTTCTTTTCAGATCTTGCATTCTGTCACTATGTTCTGATATGAGTTTTTTCCCTCCCATATAGTTTGGATATTTCGAGTTTATCTGATGTTCCAGAAGTTTTGGTTCCTGATTTAGCTGGTTATTAAGCGAAAGCGCCGTCTTACGAACAGCATCAAGCCAACGGGATAATGTCCGTATCACGATTGGTAGGCGCTCAGGGCCCACTACAATCAGTCCTACCAAGGAGATCTGTATCAATTCCCAAAAACTGATATCAAACACGTATCAAACCTACTCTTTATTTTGATGACTCTTCTTGGCAGGCCCATCAAACTGCTCCGCAAGTTTCTTTTGCACCTAGTCTTTATCAACAAATTCATTATCTTTTTCGGTGGAAGAACCTTCATCGTTGATCGTATTTTTGAAGCCCTTTACGGCGGAACCTAAGTCCCCCCCAAAAGTACGCAACTTATTGGTTCCGAACAATAGAACAATGATTAATGCAATAATTAGTAATTGCCAAATACTGATACCACCCATACTTGTTTTACCTCAACTAGTTGTGGTTAATTACGAACTCCCCCATCTGTAGTGCATACTTAATGATGATTATCGAAAGGTATGAAACCTACGTGATCCAATTTTAGCACTTTCTTTTAGCTACGATGGCTGCGCTGATTTACAGCCAATCGCTAATCAGTAATTTGGGCATATAGCCAGATGGGCAAGAAACTCGCGAAGCTTTGATTTTCTAAACCAGTACTCATAGTATACGGCTTAGGAAGTAGCCGTTTATTGGTTCAAACAGCTCCGAAAGAGTGGCAGTGTGGCTGGAGTAATACCACTACCCGAATTGGGATTTAGCGCAGGAAACAATGTGTTGATAGCGGTGTTACTTAGACCTAACCATGCTAGTAGTGATGCGTGTACCTGATCTGTTGATAGTGTTGGGATTACACGGGCTCGTGAAATCAAGTAAGGGCTTTGTGGTGATAAGTCAGGATATTCACCATAGAATTTTTTGCCAATTACATCACCGCCCATAATCAATGAGTGGCTTGCCCATCCATGATCCGTTCCCTTTGTGCCATTAGGGATTAATGTGCGTCCAAAGTCGGAATGAGTAAATGTAGTCACGTGATGTGATAACCCATGTACATTTAGAGCATTCTGGAAGGCAGCCATGGCTTGTGCTACTTCACCTAAAAGTCTTTCTTGCGTTTCAGCTTGGTTATTATGGGTATCAAAGCCACCAATTTTACAACTAAAATATTGAGCTGGCTGTTGGAATTGCTCACGATTTAGTATCATTTTAAATACGGCTTCTAACTGTTCACCAATCTTAGTGTCTGGGAACGATGTGCCTGTATTTGTTTCAAAAATGCCTTTATAGAGATCGTAATCTTCTAATGCATTTTGAGCTAAATTTGTATAGTGCCTTTCAAAAGGACTGCTATAGGCTTGGCTATTCTGTAATTTTTGATACAAGTCTCTTGATATATCATTGTTAAACATATCTTTTGGTAGGCTTGAACCAACAGAATTAGATTGTGCCTGCAAGCAGTTAGTCCAAATCTGTAACCCACCCATATCATACATAGGCGCATTGATCTCAGAAGCCCCAAGGACGATAGCTGCAAGTGCCCCAAAACCTTCTTTAGATAGCTGTTGTGTACAATGCGACTGGATCATTTGAGACTGATGGCTATGACTAAACAAGTGTGAAGGGCGAGTTAAGTCACTGTAATTTGATGCCGTTACTTTCTCTGTAAGTGTGCCAACATTAAGAATGGCTGCTAATTGGCCATCTTTCCAGTATGGTTCCAGTGCCTCCATTGCTGGGTGCATAGCTAATTCAGTTGGGTTGCTCTCGCTATTCAGTGGAATTGTGCTGCTCTTGTCAATAGCAAGGTAATCTCGCAAAGTTTGATATTGAGTGTAAGCAGAGCTTTCTGTCGGAACAAGCATATTGTATCCATCATTACCGCCGGCAAGATCAATACCAACGATAGCTTTATAGCCACCATCACAAGATGCTAGATTACTTGCTAGAGCAGGAAAAGCAGATAAATTTAGAGCGGCGACACCGGTGCCCGCTGCGCCCATTTGTAAAAAACGACGACGAGTAAGTTTCATTTTTAATTACCTCTGAATAGTGAATTCTGGAGAAATGAGTGAGTTCATAATGAGTGCTTTTATGTCTTGAGTTCGTCCTTCATGTCTTCTAGTACATTGACTTAGAAAATCAAAATAAGACTGTTTCGCATAGTCACTCATTTGGAAATCAAATAGATTCTCATTGAGATAATTCACCACCCCTTCATCATCAAAATTGTTATATAGCTCAAATAAGATTGGGTCTATATACTGCTCTCTCTCTTCGCTTTGAAGTCGCATATATGAGCCAAATAAACTGCCGTGTTCATAAAGGTTGTGCCACTGATATACGTTAAACTCAGGTGCTACTAAATTTTTGAATAGCTCATTATTCGGCTTATCATCTGGTTTATAGTGATAAAAAACAGAAGGCGCACCCATTGGCATTAAACGGCTGTATGCTGCTATCGCTGGCCAAACCTTATTTTCATTTGTGCGTCTAAGGCCAAAAGCTTTCATTGCATGGGTAAAGACAATAATAGGATCTCTCACCTTTACACACTTATCATCCGTTCTTAATGCATCCTTATCAGTTAAGATGGCTTTAGCTAATACCAGTAAATCACCACGAGACTCACTAAATGCATTGCGTACACGTCGAATGTAGTGAGGGCTCGGATTACTGGTTACCATCTTAGTGATAAAAAACTTGGCGACAAAAGTATAAAGCTGCTCACGACTCATTAATCTGTCTATTAGCATTTCAAGGTCTTGTTCCGCTGTTTGACCTGCAGGAAACGTTTTACCCAGAATAACTTTTGACCCCATATCATGTTCACCAGTCGGGACCATAGGTGCAGAGTATTTAATTGGAGTTGTGCGATCATGCCATTCCCAGCCAGTGAATACACGTGCTAATTCTTCGATATCTTCTTGAGTATAAGCAGGTCTTTCATTACCGTTTTCATCATACTTGACGCTACCATCCCAAGCTAATTGGGTAGTACCAAGTGTAAATAGTTGTAGCAGCTCTCGAGCATAGTTTTCATCAGGAGCAGTGCTCTCATTTGATACGTTATCCACGAACGTTAGATATTCGCCCATAATTGGTGATGTGGAAACAAAACGGATCACATCTGCAAAGTTACCAAGCCCATTGGTTAACAGGCCATCATAGTAATTGCACATGTATTCACGTCGACTATGGGGCGTTAGAGCAAGATCGTTTGTACTTACAACAAACAATTGCGATAGCACATAGGCTATGCGCTGTCTTAATAGGTCTTTCCCTTCCATGTTCAGGGCATCCCAGCTTGAGACATAAGCGTAAACACCATTCCAAGTATCTGCCGCTGCTGATTCCTTGTAGAGCTCGCGCCATGAACTTGCAGGAAGAAAGGCTTGCTCATCAATCCAATTTTCAATTCCACCTAGAGCAATTACTTGCTCAACGTCTTCTTTTCGATAACCTAGGGTACACTGCTTTAGGCTTCTCGCGGCATTTATATAATCAATATTCATACAGCTCCTCAACACTTAACATCTTATTTACACCACACTCACGGCACTAAGTTTTCTATAATTACCTGCTTATTCGAGGTTATTGATTTTCGTCAGTAATATAAAACTCCCTAGTTAAATAAACTTTTTCAAGTCAGAAGAACTTAAAACGTATTCGATTATTAGTTCGCAACACGTGCCACTGAAAATAGGACAACAAAATATGAAGTTTTAGGACCAACATCAGCCTGTCACACAAACTTTTACAAACTAGAACTTGAAAATGTTTCATAATGTAACAAGTTCAATATCGAATAATGGCTTTGGTACAACCATGCTAGAAGGGAGGTGCGTCAATCACATCAAAGCCCTTCCAAGCGACAAGGCTTTCGTGAGCTTCTCGGTACTTGATAGATAACTGTTGAAGTAGAAAATTGGCATGAGACTAAGACGGTTAATGGGGGTATCAGATCGTAGCTTCTTGATTTAGTTCCACCGATTTACGAAA
The DNA here is from genome assembly GCF_029223585.1 of Photobacterium sp. DA100. Classification (NCBI taxonomy): domain Bacteria; kingdom Pseudomonadati; phylum Pseudomonadota; class Gammaproteobacteria; order Vibrionales; family Vibrionaceae; genus Photobacterium; species Photobacterium sp. DA100. The sequence goes on from NZ_CP119424.1 coordinate 506,069, forward strand.
CATATCAAAGTTTCATATGAACTAAGTAAATAAATCTTATAAAAGAGCTTTGTTTACTTTGTGAACAAAGGAACTATCCTTATACCAAAGAGTTGACAGCGAACATTAGAATCAATTACTTACCTGCTGGATGTTCGAGTAACAACATGGAGATTAAAATTGGCAGAATTTTTCAAAGGTAATCAAGTTGTGAAGTTGCTTTGTCTAGCGGCTGATGATTTGAAATTAGTACAAGGTGGAAGTGCTTTGCAGCTTTACAACCCTAGTATAAACTATAACGTCATAGATAATATACATTGCTTTTACGAATCGTACTTTAAGCTAATAAGCATCAATCATATAGACAAAATTGTAAGATATGTACTATCTTCAGATGTGGCCTTTATTGACAGGGAAAATGAATTAAACAGCCTGGCTAGTGTGTGTTCTTTATTATCTTCAGCTACTCCCGAGTGTCAAAATATATTTATTACTTTTAGTTGTAATAAGATTGTAATCAGTTGCATTAGAAGCTCAAGTATTCCTTTTTCATATTTTGCTTACACTTTAAGTTGTTCTTTACTTATTGAAACACTTAATCTATTTACTAAGCCACGTCGTAATATAACTATTGATCTATATAAACCATTGAAGTTTTATTTCCCTAATGTAAATTATCGTCAACATAAGAATGTTGAAGATGGACGTTTGTTTGATATTGTGATTCATCAGAATACAAATGGTTGACTGAAAGCTTTATTAGGACGGTGATGTGCGGATACCATCAAGGCCAGAGGACAAAGATTGCTCGCGAATAGTCCGGATACATTGACGCAAACGACTACTGAAATCGAACCTCTCTTGTAATTTAGGAGCAGACCATACATTTTGTAGTACTTCCTTGTCCATCTTTAGTTGCTCGATCTCCTTCTTGAGCCTGGAGATCTCCCTTTGTTCGTCAGTAATGGGCTTGGCTTAAACAGGATTGCCATCCTGTTCATCACGAACCTGGCGAACCCATTTGCCAAGACTGGAAACACCGACCTCAAGGGCCTTGGCAACATCAGTAACAGAGCGGCCCTAGTTAATAACCATCTGAACAGCTTCCATCTTGTACTCGGCACTGAAGCGGCGTCGTGATTTCTTAGTTATTTTGTCACCCGTAGTAATGCGAGATGATGATATCACTTGTTATCAGGTGGTCAAATTTAGTGTGCCACTACACTTATCCCAGTTGTATGCTGCTACTTCATAACCCGTCAGGTAGTCCTTTTCAGAAGAGTTCACAATATCATGATGGGGTAACCTATCGTCCCAACCTAGTACTTGTTAGCTGCAACCTTTTCCGCTGGGGAGCAGCTGACGTTATCCTAGATGCACTACAAGCGGACGCTATGAGCAATGATGATGACTACCTTGATGTCTTCTACACCATAGAAAGGAATTTGCACTACGCAGACTATCCCGGCGCCTCGGCAAATGCCGTTATATCACTCACTCCAAGAGGCTTTCATTCTAGAGACTGATTGTTGGGCATATTATAAAAGAAAAAAGTGCCACCCTCTCTTGAAAGTGGCTTTATTTGCAAGTAATAAGTGCGGATGATTTTTTATTATAATATAAATTCGCTATGCTAAAAGAAATTCAGTGAGTGTAGTGATGTTCACTGATAACTGCAAGCCGCTATTTTATTGGTGCTTTGGTCAAAGACTCATCAAGCTGATCATTGATCTCTATATAGTTTTTTCCTTCAACATCAAAAATTGATGGCTTCTCTGTTATTGGGTTTTCACCTGTCCAGAACTCAATAGAGTTAAAAACCAGATAGTCGACAGTTGTCGTTGCGGCATAGACTGGTGCCATAGCGATGTTTAATCCGCCACGAGCATAACGGTTATCGACAGCATCCATATTGAACTCCATCGTTTTATTCGTAACGGCCATTTGCCCGGCACAGCCTGATAATGTAAGTAAAGCAAATAGTGATAAAGCAGCTTTCATAACTTCCTCAAATTTTATTTTGTATAGGTTCACTTCATGAATCTATACGACATATAGTAAAATTGAATTGAAATATACTTTTAACTTAACCTCAATATTGAATTTTCATGCTCCCAAAATTGAGTAATATAATCCAGGGTTTTGTATCAAGGTTCATAATAGGAATAAAATCAATGATTATAATCAAATATGAGTTTTCAGTGGCTCGTTAATTAAAATTTAAAAAAGTTATTTTAAAAGGATAGTAACACCAAAAATATAACGACGTATAGAAAAGGTATAAATAAATGAACCACGGATTTTCACCAAAAGCGGCTATGTTAGCATGTTTGCTAATTTCATCTGCATCAATGGCTAGTGACAGAAATCAGTCAATTGATGCCGGTGTTACATTTATTGGTGATATGGAAATGGCTACACTAGGGTATAGTAAAACACTCGCTCATAACATTGTTACTAGTGCAGGTTTCATGATTGGAAATGATGAATATGATTTCAATTTGCCTGAAGGGATGAGTGATGATCAAGATGCATGGGGACTTTATACATCTGTAGGATATAAAATCGAAATCGCTGAATTTGATATTATACCAAAAATTAGCCTTAACTATTTAAATGCGGATGTGAATTTTAAAGATGAGAGTGGCTCTGAATTTAGTGCGTTAAACATCGATAATGTCTATGGTTCAATTGGTGGAACAGTTAACTGGCGTATGGTGGGAATTACAGTTGACTATGGTAAGATACAAGAGAGCAATGTCATGCTCCCAGGACAATCAGAACCAAATGATATAGAGGAAGATGTGGTTCGTGTAATGGCTAGTTTCAATTTTTAATTAGTTAAAAATATAATATAAGCTCTTATCAACTTGATTTAGTAGTAGCCATATTATTAGATGATAAAAAACCTCTTCGGCATAACCGAAGAGGTTTTTTTGAATATAATTTTTATGGGTGATGAATGTTATTATTTCAGCTATATTAAACCTGTACTGCAATGAGGCAACGGCTATTACGAAATTAAATTAGTTAAACTTTACGGTTACTGGAAGTCCTTCAATTTCTAACTGTTCGGGGATTCTTTCATCAAGAACTAACTTTACTTTTAGCATGCTTTTCTGCCCTTCAAAGGGATCGGCCAGAGAAGATGGAATCTTATCGGATAACTCAACCTTTTGTCCTACATGAGCCATCAAAGTATGGCCACTAGCAAATTGTATTTCGGCCTTTTTTCCTAGCTGTACTTGTTCAATGAACTTAGGTGAAACATAGGAAATAACTTGATAATGATATGTGCTGGAATACAGAGCTAACGGCATCTGCTTAAAAACTCTATCGCCTTTTTTTACCAATATATCAATGATTTGTCCGTTTTTTGGTGCTGTCGGTTGAAGTTGGCTCAATTTACTATTCATCTCTGCCAACTCACGATTAATTTCATTTTTCGCCATCGATAGGGGGCCTGAAGATGAAAGCTCTTGGATTTTTCTCATCTCATCAATTTTTTTCTGCAAGGCCTGTTGATAGCTCAGTTTAGACTGGGTGAAAATTTGCAGTACTGCCGCAAACTCTGCGCTAGAGACTAGGTTCTGTGTTTTGTACTTCTCATATTCAAGGTAAACTTTTTCTTGTTTTCTAGTAGCCTCAAGTGCTATGCGAATTTCTTCATTAAGTGCAGTGATTTTTACCTTATTATAGCTCTCCCAATCAAACTCTAGCTGCATTAATTGATTTTGTCGTTCAGCAATACTTGATTGAAGCGATGACGAGATGACTTTCATAAGCTTGTTTCCTTGTTTTACGTCTTCGCCGATGCTGAAATAAATCTCATCAATCGTACCTTCGCCGCTGGCAACGATAAGTTGCGGTTCAGTTGTAACAATGCCAGGTGCCGATGTGACTATCCAATCATGGCTTATATACCAAATTAATAAAGCAACAGGACTAAATGTTAATAGCAGGATAAAGTACCAGCGTATCTTAAATGCGACCCTCGTAACCGAAGTATATGGGACCTTTACGCCTGCATCTATTTGTGCATTATTCTTTTTAGGTGAGTTGAAGACTACTTTCATTTATTCCTCTCGCTCTTTGTTACTTTCCATAAATGAAATTTATGCCCTCGTTTAATTACCCACCAAGGCGCCATTCCACTCTCTTCGTGCGAACGCCTGAATAATTCATTAAGTATTGCTACGGTTGCCCACATCCGGATTGAAAATGTATAAATAGGGTAGGCGAGCAGCCACAACAACAACTTGAGATCCTTAAAGGGTTTTTCGGAGATTACGACAATAATGTAAATGTAACTGAAAGCACTAATTATCAAATGAATAATATATAGCAGCAGCAATATTGCAGCGATGTATTTTGAGGGGTAGGTGAATACTAACCACCACAGGTGAATTGTCATCAAGAGCGGCAAAAGAATGCTTTGAACAATGCCAAAGACTAACGTATAGATGAATGTCTTCCAGCCCAGAAGTCGTGGTGTTAATGAAAAAATATGCTTGCGAAGATAAAGAAATAACAAATCACCATCCCAGCGAAGCCTCTGTTTTGCAAGGCTTATCACAGTATTTGGGACATTAGTGTATCCTACCGCCAGAGGAGAAAACGGAATTCTCAGATTAGGGTGTCTTCGCAGGTAATGCTTTATTCTAATCGTAAGGTCAAGATCTTCAGCTGTGTGTGTATCCCAGCCTCCAATATTAACAAGAAAATCACGCCGGAATGCTCCGAATGCACCCGAGATGTTGTTTATTAGGTTCCATTCGCTCAATCCAGTTTTGCACCCAAGGAGAGATATTATATATTCAATTCCTTGCATCCTAGTCACTAGGCTGTCATTGAGATTACGTACTCGCAATGCCCCGGCAACGGCTGGTACATTGGGATCATCGAACGTGTGGATAATTTCATCAACCATATTATTATCGAAAGAAGTATCACCATCTACATTGATAATAATTTCTCCCTTAGCAATCGCTAAACCAGAGTTGAGAGTTGACACACGTCCGCCACGTTGCCATTTTGGTAGGATAACCAGCTCGCGTTCGGGATTATTTTTAAAACTACCTTTGCTGCAAAGTGCTGCTTGATAGGTTTCTGGATTCTGCGAAGCACCGTCGATAACAGCGATGATTTCAATCTTTCCTGGGTAACGTTGTTCGCGCAACGAATCAATCGTGATAGTTATCGAGTCTCCTTCCGAATAGCAAGTTACGATACATGATACATTGGGTAATCTCTTGTGATAATGTTGCGGCTTGCTTTGGTATCTTATTATGGCCCATTTAAATAACCCGCTATAAGTAAGAAGCATAAGCGGTAGTTCAAAAGCTAATAACATGGGGAAAAACAGGACCAATATATATAAGATGTTACTAGTGTTCCTGCATAGCTCAACGAGGATATAGATTATTCCGAGCAGCCACTCAACCATGGTGTGTGACTTCCTCAATCCAGCGTGCTAGCCAGTCCTCGACTTTTTCACTGTCGGGGATGGGCAACCTGTTGAATTCAATAACTAACTTGAGTTGATCCAGGCCTTCAATCGCATTCATATGCGTTATTTTATTGAAAATGATTTGGCTTACATTTGTGTTGGTATGGGGCAGAATAAAAATCAACAAATCATTAGCGTATCGGCATATAACATCCGTGTCGCGGAATATTGCTTGCAAACGTCTGGTCAACTCATTGATCCGCTCTTGGCTTTTTGTCTTGCCAAGTAGTAGCGTTATTTGTGATAGGTTGGAAAGCCATACAGCCATCAATGTATTATCACCACCATATCGCCTCTGATTAGCACTTACCCAGCGAAGCAGCCACGGAAGGTGAGATTTACTGACAGGCGACTGCCAGAGAAGAGGTCGGGTAGAGTCATGAAATCCTTCTATCGAAATCTGTCTCGCATGCTTTCCAACCTCCAGTTCATGAATATGCGCTATTGCTAAATCATCAGAACTTTGACTTTTATTGCAATCATGGCAACGTACTTTAACCGCGGCCTCCACAAAGCGTGCCTGACATGATCTGCATCGGTAGCGTTCTAGTGGCCTGTCGTAATCTACACCTATGTGTCGAAGTTTAGTGGTACAGTTTGGGCACTGCATAATACCAGTCGCCGAGAACACTTCTTGTTCATTGACATAGCCACAAACAAAACAATGAACACCAGGTGAGAGCTGGATGTTGATATCACTACACTTAGGACAAACATCAATATAATTAATGCGCACGCTACTGCACGAACTGCACAAACGGATGCGATCGACCAGTTTAGCTGGCACTAAAATATTGTGTTCTATCGCACGAAGTAAAGCCTGACTCGATTCTCCATTGTTCAAACAGTCAAGCAGTGGGTAAGAGTACCCAGTGCGGTGCTCGGGGGACCAAACGGGTTTTAATCTAAAATTGCCTCTAGACCAGCAATACCAGGCAATAATCTCCAAAATGTCTGGATGTGGCGTTTCATGACGTAATGCCAACCTATCAATAATAGTTGGTATTTTTTGAGCCATCTGGGTTAAATCGCCATCTGAAAGTATTTCGGATAGTTTACTTTGATTAACACAAAAGACAGGTTGATACCGGCGTGTATGATCACTTCTAATTTGGATAAGTAATTTATCTTGTAATTCAGGGTTGACATTCAGTAACGCAGTTGGATGTGTCTTTATATTCCAGCTGTTAACTTCATTTGTATATGGGTATGGAGTGGTAATAGCATCGCCAATAACTTGAATGTTGTTGTATAAATTGAATTCATCTGGCATATACCCATATCCTTTTACTAGCGGTATAAAATAATAAAATCACTTCATTGTTAATTAAGTCCATGGTTGTACTTAAAATTATCAAATTAGAGTTTACAAATTTATACGAAACTAAGGTAAATATACTATTGATTAAAATGAATATGTACAGTTTAAATGTTGAGTGCTTTACCAATCAAAAGTGAGCTCATGGTTGTATGCATAATCAATTTTTATTCAGCAAATGTTAAGTTTCATAAAGCATATAAAAGTTAGTTTCTTTTATATGAGTTTACTATTTTTCTCCAATCGACGGATACGAGTAGGTTAAAAATGAGATTAATGTCAATTATGTTAGTCACTTATGGGTTTGCTTTACTATCTATGCCATTGACTGTTGTTATCGTTGCTTTTGCATCACATTTTTTATATTTCAATCATGACCCTGGCTTACCTGGTGGGGGGTATAAAAATTTACTATCTCAAATTTTCATTATTGAACATGAAGATTTAGAGCGGGACAGCGAAGCTCCTACAAGCTGGAATGAACTCATTGACTTAAGTAAGTATAATAAAACCAAGTTTTGATAGTACATTGATATGCCTAAATTTGATACTTATTAACGTTAAAAAAGACAATCAAAATTGAACGGTATATAAGGGTTAACACCTGCTGTTGAACGGGTGTTTTAATGATTATTTAAATGGTGTACAAAGTGAAAATTTCAGTTCAGAGTTGTTCTATCTCAGAGAAACTATATTTATTACAAATAGGAGGTTTTATTACTTGATTAGTTTATAAAAAGTTGGATTAATTAGTCAGCTTTTTGTTTGTCCATCAAGAATGACTATAAATATTATCATTAATGAATGCCATATAGGGATACCTTATTTATTCTATGATTGGGTGCTTTTTAGCAAACATATACAAAAGTAAATACTACAGTTCATGTTTTCGTAATTATGCTAATTAATATGTAGACAGTGTTTTAGTCAGAGCGCTAGATATGATTATCGATTGAATTACACAAATAAAGATAGATTTTGCAATATGGTAATGCCTTAGAATCAATGGTAAATGAAAGAGTGATTGAAATGAATAATAAGACAATTTTACTTACTGCCCTATTGGCTGCTGTTTCAGCCAATACTAACGCCCAAGATAAATTTTCAACCTTAGCTGAACATCTACCAAAGAAAGGCGTACCGACAGAGTTGCAGCTTAAGTATGAAGGTGGAATTCCAGTAATAAATGAAAACTTTATTCTTGCTGAATCCGATAAGTATTTTTTTGAGCAGCAAGAATATTCGGGAATCAATAACTTTGAACATGATAAGAACCTAACCACCCCTGAGTCACAAACCGTGGTCAGACAAAACCGCGATACCTTATATTCTAAAGGTGTTTTCGATACTGCGGGAGGTGCAAAATTTGAGTTGCCGATACATGACACCTACCAAAGCATGCAGATTATAGATGAACAACATCGAACTGTTGCGGTACTTTACGCTGAAATAGGCAAAAATAAGATAACAGTTACTCCAGATATGCTTTCTTCTGGTGATCATGTATGGATTGTTATTCGCACACAAGTTAAGTCAATGGCTGAGAGTGATTTAAATGTTGGACGTCTAAAACAACATATGGTTAAAGCGACGGTAGCCTCAGCGTATCCTTATGTTGCTAAAGGTTTTGATCAGCAATCTCGGGAAAATATCCGTATCGCCGAAGAAAAGAATATCTTGAAAGTTGATTTTGTAGAAGCCTTTGGGGCACCAGGCTCCGAACGTGTGAAATCATTCGATGCGCGGGTAGCAACTGCAATGGGGTTTGGTGGCCTGCCATCTGAGCATGCATATTACAAAGTGTTGCTTGCTGAAGATCGTTCTGGTACTTGTCAAACTATGACATTTGAGCAGCCTCCACTGCAAGAAAAAGGCTTCTTTTCAATAACAACTTATGGGCCGGATGCTTATATTCATGCTTATAACTACGCAACTTCTAGTCGTGAGATTAAGCCGAATAACGATGGTACGATTACCGTAAACTTCAATTGTGAAGGGGCTATTAATAACCTAGATGTACTCGCTGGATGGACAGGGGTTTTACGCATGTATATGCCTCAAGATCTTAATGAAATTGTTGAATATGCAAAAACCGTAAAAATGCCTCATAGCATTTAAAACAATAAGGCCATGATTTAATTATGGCCTTGTCTATAAGCTTATAAATTCTCGCTTAACCTGCATCTTGAAGTAGCCTGGGTATAAATGTTTTTATGGGCCGACAAAGTGCTGTTATTTTAGTCGATGTCAGCCCAATAACCAGATTGATATTGTTGGCGCTTAGTTCAGTGCTACATACTTCTTATCAATCATACAATTACGCAGCACATTTTCGTATGCTTCTGCATTTGACTGGTGCCCGCTTTGCTCGGCATTTCTTCCCCCTAAACGACCACCTACGGCACCGACAGCGGCACCGACCTTTGCAGCATCACTGCCGGAACCGCCAGATATAGCACCGACAGCGGCACCTGCTGCAGCCCCCCTTGCTGCGCCACGAACAGCAGTGCCTTGTGGGTCTTGTACAGTTTTCTGCGTACTTAACGCTACCTCTTGGCAGTATTGTAGCTCTTGTATGGCTGTTTCTTGGCTGACATTATCAAAGTCGAAAATAAGTCCTGTCTTAGAATCCTTGACAATACCGCCACCGGCAAAAGCTGTAGCTGTAAACATTACTGTGGTTATTAATAGTATTTTTTTCATCCAATCCCCCAAGATATTAAGATGGTATTTGTAAGTATTCATTAGATTTGTATGAAAAGCTGTTTATGCGGATGGTGTTGCGCATACCTTACTATTTCCATTCCTTAAAATAGTAACTCGTACTCGATAGAGACATGGGAAAATATCACATTGGTGTAATAATTTTGAATATAAGAAAAATCATAATTGATTGAGCATAGGTGATAACCATCTAAGAGACGGTGCTGTTAATAACGTCTTTTATTAGTAGGGGGTAACAATCATCAAGAATGTATCTAGACCACCTGCGATATTAATTATTCAAATATCAGTTATGCCTAAGTGTAATTTGTTATTGATACGTTAACAATTAAACTAGCCTAATATACCTGTTGTATTTGGAGATAAAATGGCTCGTTACGTCAATACTGATGAGATTGATATAAAAAGTATAAAAGTACTATCAAGTTTGTATGAAACCCGTAATACCTATAAGACGGCTGAAGAGTTATCAATATCCCAATCGCAAGTTACTCGCATACTATCAAAGCTGCGGAGTAACTTGAATGATAGGCTATTGGTCAGGGTGGGTAATGTACTTGTCCCTACAGAGTACTTCGAACAAATTCATAATAAACTTCCAGAATTAGTCGAATGTATTCAATCAACATTTTCCATCTCCACTGATTTCAATCCCGAAACTTATGAGGGGGAAATAAATATATCGTTAAATAAGGTTATTTTAAATCGTTATGGATTGGTTATATATCAGGAATTGTCTCATAATTGCCCGAGGGCATTTTTAAAAATTGAGGATTGGAATGTTGACTCCGTAGAAAAAATATCGAGCAATGAATTGCTTGTGGGTGTTAACTACTTAAATCATAATATTCCGGATAGTATAGAGCAGGTTGAAATAAAAGATGAGAGTTTCTTTCTGTTGAGTTCGAAATCACACCCTATTCTTGATGCTAGTTTGATTTCTGTCGATGTTCTTATTAATCAGTCATTTATTGTTTGGAACCCAAACAGTTGGAAAGAACAAAAGCAGATAATCAACGAGCTACAGAGAAAATTTAAACGAGAGTTAAAAGTTGTTTTGAAAACAGATAGCCTCGATGTGGCCCTTGAGGCATGTCGAAATAATAAAGGTATCATGATTGCTTCTAATACCATTATTAATGATTTTAATAATCTCGCTGTTTCACCGTTGCCAGTTTCATTGCTTGAAGGTGAAGATAAAGCGGAGGTGAAAAAAATAAATTTTTATTACTCATACATTAATAGACGGAGTGGAAAACTAATTTGGGTCAAGGATTGTATATTAAATGCAATATGCAAAGTCGATAATCGAATTACGCAAAATCGTATATAGGTCTCGCTCTTTTGTTTGGGCTTAAGTATTCTACTCCAAACTTAAGAGGTGTTCATATATGCAAAATAAAATTATATTGGGATGTGCTTTATTTTTTCTATCTACTACGAACGTGTGTGCTCAAGACGAAAGTTTTCACGATGCAGACCCAAGGAATAGCGACTGGCGAGGTGGGATTGCTGCTTCACATGATGGAGAAATAAAGTTAGTAGCAGGCGGTGGTTTTACTAATTTGACGGGTAGAAATACACAAACCAATATGCTCCTTGAATATTATACTGACTCCAATAACGCCCGTTTCCGCTCGATCCATTTTGATGAGCGTTTCGGTGGTTTGTACATTGATTTAATTCATACCGAAGAAGTGAGTAATACCTATACGGCAGGTTACATGTTGCCATTAAAAACTGAAAGTGGATTAATGTTTTTCCCATCGGTTAACTATTCATATGTTGACTGGGACTCGAAGTCCTTAGGCAATAACTTGGAGTCTGCTTGCTATAGTTACGCTGATCTGGAGCAAGGTCGGTGTAATAGCCTCAAAAGCTTTGGTGGTCAAAATGCGGTTAATGCATACCTTAAAGACGACACTGCGCACCTCGCTAGCGTGAGCATTTATGCGGTAAAGCCATGGAACGAGACACACTATACTGTTCTGCAAGCTAACTCCGGCTCATCGTTTGAAGGAACAGACATGAACGTTCTAAATTTATTCCTTCTTCAGGGTATCCGTACTCATCTTGGTGAAAATATCCTGAATATTTATCTGGAACTTAAATATGATGTTGTTGAAGTGCAGGGGAGCCAGTACAACCCAGTGACACAGCAAGGTGATGTAAAGTCCGAAGAAACAACAGCTTCTGTTGGTTTTGATTTTAGATTCTAGACTAATCATAAAGAGCTTTATAACTCTTTAGTAATACCAGTTATGCAAAAGGGTAATTTGTTCAAGATGCCCCTACTGATTACTCTCTCTGCGTTATTCATGACGTAGAGAGAGTGTTTCAGATGGCGAATAACCATTTTCGCATAATAGGTTTATCACTTGTTGTTGGCTGTTCTTATGCAGAGGCAAGTGGTTTTTTTTTGCCAGAAGCAACCTATGCCAACCTAGGGACAGGAGGAGCGGGAGATGGCGTCTATACGGGCTCAGCAGCGGCTATATGGGCTAATCCTGCGGTAATGCCCCACATGAATGATGATCTCACAACCCTTACCGGGAGTGTGCTGAATCTAGATATTCAGTACAAAGGCCTGGGTGAAGACGGTTCTTCAAATAGCACCCTACCTATTGCAGGCTTTTTTCATACCCAGCAGATAAATGAGGACCTCTATCTAGGCCTGGCATTGGGATCATTGGGCGGTGCAACAATTGATTATGGCACTGACTGGCAGGGTGCTGCCCAAGTCAGCGATGTGGCACTGCTGACTTATCAAATCAATCCATCAATCAGTTATAAAGTCAATCCGAAAGTCTCGGTGGCTGCCGGCTTGCAGTTCAATTATGCTTTTTTACAGGCCAATACCCGGGGAGTCGAGCTGGATAGCGTATCGGATTGGGCCTTTGGGTATAATTTGGGGCTTGTCTATGAAGCTTCAGAATCAACACGCTTGGGGCTATCTTATCGATCCAAACTAGAGCATCATTTTGAATCGGATACCACTGTTTCTGACCAATACCAAGGTAAGTACTCCACCGGGCTCATTATGCCCAATACGATAGATGCCAGTATCAGTTTTAAAGGAAGTGATAAACTGACTCTGATGGGCACTATACAGTGGCACCAATGGAGTAGTATGGAAAACACTATTATTCCAATGGAGTTTCAGCGGGTTGATCCTATATATGTTATTGATCGTCAATGGGATGATGTCTGGCACTTAGGGCTCGGTGGTGAATATGATGTGGGTAATAAATGGGCGCTAAAGCTGGGTTACTCTTATGAAACCTCTCCTTTAGACAATCCAGCACTTCAAACCCCTGAACTACCTGTTGGCGAACAACATCGATATTCAATAGGGGTATCTAGAACATGGGATGATCAGTCTTTCGATATTTATTACCAATATACTGATCTAGGTGATATTGATATCGATCAAAGCAAGTACATCGCACCTCTATCAGGTAAATTTACTGGTAGTGTTCACTTTATTGGTATGGGTTACACATTCTAAGAACAAGGCTTGTTAGAGTTGAATGTAAATTAACGATTATTGTCTGGTGGTTATAATAAAAATACCTTGTCGGCTCAGCTATCTGTAATGAGCGTCAAAACAATGGATATTGACAACTCATCTTAAGCATTAGTACATGTTCTTCGCAGACATTTATATAATTGTCTGTTTCATATGGACTTAATTGATTGGCTGTCTTTAAACTAACGGCCATAAGGAGATGATATACTTTTATGTGGTCGTGTAGCTGGTATGGATTTATGAAAACAGTTGAGCAAGAATTGTCGAGGGTTGACCTGAACCTACTGGTATCTCTTAGCGTGCTACTCAAGGAGCGAAATGTAACACGGGCCGCAGAAGTACTTTATCTCTCACAACCCGCAATGAGCCGAACACTACGCAGGTTGCGTGATTTATTTGGTGACCCGCTTTTTTTACGTGAATCGAATGGTTTGCAACCGACGGAGAAAGCGTTACAGCTCCAAGAACAAATAGATCAAATTTTGTTTTCAACCAGCAAGCTGATAACTAACTTCGATTTTGAACCCCAGGATTGTGAGCATACTTTTAAAATCTCTACGCCGCCGTTATTGAGCCGTATTTTCACGGCTCCAATAATCAGGGAGTTATCAAGACTGGCACCGAACTGTGGGGTTATTGAATATCCGCCAACCCTTAATCCTAAAACGCAGCTGAAAGATGGTTTGGTTGATTTTTCAATTCATATCGATCAATTCTGTGAAAGTAAAGATTATGAGTCGACTCTACTTACTACTACTTATCCGGTAATTTATGGTCATAGATTACATCCTTTAGTAAAATCAAATAATGTCACATTAGAACAGTGTATGATGTACCAGTTTGTTGATCTTAACTTAGACGTTAACTCAATTTCCCAACATCATATTTTGATTGACGAGTATTTGAAATATTCAGGTCATAAAAGAAATATAACATTCAAAAGCAATCAACTAAGCACTCTGATCGATGCGATGAATGGTACAAATAAACTACTTATAGCATCGCATATCTTAGCAATCTCAAGGCATAGGTCTAAGGAACTTGTACCTTTATTTAAAATAGATAGTGTTGAATCGCTTAAAATTAACTTTTATTTGAACGAGCATCGTAGAACCAAAACAAGCAATGCGCATAAGTGGTTCAAAGATATAGTCATAAGAACTATAAAATCAGCTGTCTCGGATAATGCCAAATGAAAGCGATAAATCTGTAGATAGTTGTTATAAATATAAAAACATCAGCATTAGACTGATTCATTATAAATTTCCACTAACATCAAGAGGGTTGTATGAAAAAGAACTTTGATTTGAATCTGTATAGATTTCTCGTCGTTTTATATGAAAAGCGGACACAAGCTAAGGTCACTTTTTATTTATCAATAAGTAGAGCTACATTTCAGCGTTATCTGGCCGAGTGTCGGGAAATATTCGGTAATGAACTGTTTATTGCCAATAACAAAGTATATGAACCTACACTATTGGCATCACAGATTGTCAGTAGAGTCAAAGATTCCCTTGAGCAGCTTGAAGATTCTGAATTTTTAGTTCAATCATTCGGCCTAAATAATAAAAGTTTGAATTTTGAATTTCATATGCCATCCATGCTAAGTGAAATATTTGCAATTCCAATCATTCAAGGCCTTAAATCAATTAATGATAATGTGAAAATTACATTCTTGGACTGGTCGCAAGATGCGATTGAGTACCCCAAAAAAGAGCGGATCGTAATCGGCGTTACGAGCTATCCTAGTGAAGTTAGCGAGCGAGTGATTGAGCGCCGTCTAGGTGAGTTGCCTCTTAATGTATGTTTATCTGAAAGACATCGATGTGCCTCTATGGAACAGGTTTCTTTAAGTGATTTAAATAATGATCCTAGTGTTAGGGTTACGATGGGGGAACTAGATAATAGTGAGCACTACCAAACGTTGAAACGACGGACTGGGATTCAGCTAAAGCAAAATCTTACCGTTGCCACGGTATCGACAGCTTTTCAGTGCGTCAAGATGAATAACAATGTATTCGTAACACTTGGTATTAAAGAAGATGCTGTTCCTGATGGTGTGGTTATGAGACCACTGATATTAGATGGTCAACCTATGTTGTTTGATCTTGGTATTCAGTTTCACCGAATATGGTATCAGCATCCTGTAATTTCACAGGTAGAAGGCATACTAGTTAAAGCATTTTCTGACATATATAAGTAGCGAGTAACCATGAGTTAATAAGTATTAATCTCATTTGCTTTCATGTTAGTGACTGGCTTTTAATACGTTTATTTGTGATATTTTCTTGTTGTGATTATCAAAGATGATTTTGTCGGTTGTTAAAGCTGATGTCATTTTTATCGTATATTGGGGTTGGGTGGTTACTTAGAGATATAACATAAATTAATAACGAGTGCATATAACCATTATTGGTAAATTACTTTTGTGTAATTTTTATGTTCAATTATATGAGCTGTGGCTTTATCTTTAATCCAAACATGTCAATTTATTACCATCGTATTGCAGTTCTTGTTTTGATTTATGCGGAATTATAATCGAGTAATTAGAATTATAAATAAATGGAGTGTTAACAAATGTCGTTAGTATCAATGCCTTTTGTTGAAAGTACCGCTGATACCGTCCTACATGTTGTTGCTGGCGTAGTGTTATTTGGGTCAATTGCTGCAATAGCATATGGTTTTTGGAAAGTTCATGAAATCCCTGTTCATGAAGCTCACCGAAAAAAACACCAACAATTAGGTTTGATATCGGCTTTGACTTGGGTGGGATTTATATGGCACTGGGTCTGGGTTCTGGCATTAATTGTTGCCTTTACAGACATTGAGTTAGGCATTCGACGATTACGTGAAATCTGGAAAGATGAACCCCAGATTGTAGAGGAACAGCAAGATGCTTGAAGGATTGGCGGTATGGGCGTTATTTATTTATATTCTTCGCCTTGTGGGTATGCCATGGAATAAGGGAACGAAGCTCTTTGCGTACATTGGCGGTACCAGTTGGCTTATCTTTGTTTGGATAGGGCTTATTACCTATACGCCGATGGATATGTCAGGTGGTTCTGTCGTGCAATCGCCACATATTCAATTGAGGCCAGCCTCAAGTGAAG
This sequence comes from Photobacterium sp. DA100, assembly GCF_029223585.1. NCBI lineage: Bacteria > Pseudomonadati > Pseudomonadota > Gammaproteobacteria > Vibrionales > Vibrionaceae > Photobacterium > Photobacterium sp. DA100. Next base: position 522,238 of record NZ_CP119424.1, read on the forward strand.
TGAAGGGGGTGGTAACTGCTATTCATATAGAGCCCAATCAGAAAATTAAAAAAGGTCAACTGATCTATGAAATCGATGATGAGCCTTATCTAATTGCTGTAGAAAACGCAAAAGCTGAATTGGCCGGCGCGGAAATGAGTTTGAGGGGGCAGCTTAAGCTAATTGAACTCTCGCGTAATCAGCAGGATGCGGCTGAGGAGGATCTCGAGCTAAAGGTCAATACGCTAGCGCGTTATAAGCTTCAGGAAATCAAGGTGGCGGACACAGTTTCAAAACAACAGCTCGAGCGGCGAATGAGCGACGTAGAAATGGCTAAAATTAAGCTCAGCCAAGCAAAGTTAAAAACCGAGCAGGTCATGGTCAATGTTTTCAATGCTGAAACAGTTGTTGCTCAGAAACAAACGGCTGTAGATAAAGCACAATGGAATCTAGCCAATACCAAGATATACGCCCCGGTTGATGGCTTTGTGACTAATTTCATTATGCGTGAAGGGCAGTATGTAGGGGCAGCTCCTCGTCTTGCTATGTATACCAATGAAAAGTATGTCTTAACAAGAGTCAATCATCAGGCCCTACGTAATGTAAAAAAAGGGCAGTTGGCTGAATTCGGTACGGCAATATACCCTGGTAAGGTCTTTACTGCATCGGTTGATAGTATTATCGAAGCGACGGGGGAATCGCAAGGTAGCCTATTGGCCGTCGATGATAATGTTCGCCGGACTACTGGCTTGAATGTGCTTAACAAACACCACTTTGTACGTTTGAAAATTCATGAGCCGGAGGGCTTTGATATTCCTGTAGGTGCTGTTGGTTTAGCATGGATATCTGGTGAAAAGCCAACCCCATTATTAAGTTTCTTGGACGCGATCCGCGGTATTGTTATTCGCGTTAAAACCCAGATTTACTACTTATACTCACTATAGGGTTATTCACTTCATGCAGGTAATAGGTAAAAATTAAGACCTATTACCTGCATTCAAATTTCCATCAATACCTTCCTATTATTTACAGCTTTTCTTAATATCACGCCTTTACTTTGCAAGCTTATGTTGATGGCTTTCATTTCCTAAACTGTTATTGAATATTTTCAATGCATTGCGATTTAGTAACACCCATAAATAATAAAAAGAAACATGTGGTTTTATTTTGAGTTGCCTGATGCTCAACAATAATTATTCATAAGGTAAATAATATAAGAAAAGATGAAACCTGGCATGCGTTATCAATAAGCTACTCATTAAATATTACAGGAACGACCATGAATAAGCGTTTGTTATTAATTTTGCTACTCAGTAGTATTCAACCTAAGGTCTTTGCAGAGCAAGAGGTCGAAAATCAGGACAAGGTTAATATGGCTGATCCAACGGCGGTTTACTCTTCAGTTGGGATGGGGATAGCGGCTAATGGGGATGTTGATGCTAGTTTTGGTTTGGCTTTCGGCAAGCATGGAATGAGCCTTGAGTCTAAAAAAGGCTTCGATGAACTAAAGGCTCGATATTATTGGATGAATCAAGGGCAAGGTTTTTATACTGAAGGCTATTTTGGTGGTGATGTGGAGTCGCTAACAGGGGGTTATGTCGCTACGTGGAAAGCAATGGAAAAAGTCACCTTTTATCCAGTATTAACCATTGGGGTAAATAAGAATCAAGTGACCGACGACTCTATTGCTATCGGTATGGCTGGCTTCTACTCTCGAATTAACCACAACGCGTGGCATATTGGTTTCGACAACTTTTATTCATTTGGTGAAGATGATTATGATCTCTATACCTATGATGCTTTCGTCGGCTACCAAATTAAAAACCATCGGATTAGGGCTGGCTATGACTCAAATGAAGAGGCATACCTCAAATGGCAGATGGCGTTTTAGCCATCAATGCTGTCGATAAGGGCAAACAGTTAACAGAAAAGCCTCCGGCAAAACTGGAGGCTTTTTGTTGTTTGCGCTCTTTGAATCACCCTATTCGTTTACTCGAACAGTACTAGTTTCCGAGAATAACGATTTCCTCCAGCTCTAAGCCAGGTTTGACGAAATTAATATCCAGGTAGTAGAAGCCCGGCTGTAGCTTTACCTTGAGCCCTTCAACAGTTACGGATTTTCCATCCGTCCCATGCAGAGGCAAGGTCATGCTGAACTCGTCATTAAGGAGCAGGCTGCACGATGACTGTGCCAGCGCATCTCGCTCATAGTTCATGACTCCGTTGAATTGGTAAATGCCGGCTTCGCTCACTTCAATCACCACGGATGTGTTGAGCTTAGTACCTAGCTTAATACTTTCCTCTATGGGATGCGTCTCTCCCCCTGGTGCTTGCGGCAGTGCCGCGAAGGCTTTGATTGGCTCGTAGGCGGTTAGCGGGCGTTCCATCACCGGTGCTGCCATGATAAAGCGGCAGATATTTATTGCGCTTCGCTGCAGTTCGCCCAAGGTTAGTGTGCCTTTTTCGAGCGCTTCTAGGGTGTCATCGCCCATAGCATTGCTTTCGGCACCGTCATTGTCGACCACCATGTAGAGATCGTTTTGCGCCCGGAGCATGAACGAGGTAAAGGTTTTGCTTTCTTCACCGGCTGCGATTGGGTCGTTCATTTTCGCCCACCAGTCTGTCATCACAATACCTTGAAAGCCCCATTCGCCACGCAGAATCGTCGTGTTGAGATCATAGTTGGATGCCGCCCAGTGCCCGTTGACCGGGTTGTAAGAGGTCATAATGGTCGAGGCATTGCCTTGTTTCACCGCCATTTCAAAGGGCTTGATGTGTACTTCGCGCAGAGCTCGCTCGGACATGATGCTGTCGACATCGACCCGCGCGGTTTCCTGATCGTTAGCCGCGAAGTGCTTGATCGTACCGGAGACACCCGCGTTGCTCAGGCCTCGGGTCTGTGCCGCCGCCATCACGCCAGTCATAAACGGATCTTCAGAGAAGTATTCGAAGTTGCGGCCGTTTAATGGATGGCGATGGATATTGATACCCGGGCCAAGCAAGGTGTCGATATGATTGGCCCGTAGCTCTTGGCCGATCAGGTAAAATAGCTCCTCGTTGAGTGCTGCGTTCCAGGTGCAGCCAAGCAGGGTTCCAATTGGTACCTGTGTCGCTTTGTGGCCACTGTCCATGCGAATGCCTGACGGCCCGTCTGCAGCCGCTGCCACGGGGATGCCTAGCTCGAACAAGCTGTCACTGACCCCGCCAAATGCCGCAGCTGTGCCCGGTGTGACTTTTGGGCTGCACATGCCTTCACCGCGTACGATGGTTGCCAATTGCTCGGGTGTCATTTGGGCAACAAACGCCTCAAGGCTGGCTTTACCTTGTTTCACGTCCAATAAGCTGATGTCTTGGTTGCCTGTCACTTCGAATGACGGCGGCATGTTAGCCTGAATGCGCTCAGCCAAGCATGCTGTGCGCAAAGGCACCGCTTCATGGCAGACTAGGTAAATGCCCCGGTCATTTTTTTGCGCTGGCTTGATACGCTCGAAGGCGTGGGTTGGCGCACATGCTTCAGTTAGCGTTTCTACAACCAGCAAAGCATCGAGTTGTAAGGTCGCGGCAATGGACTCGGCCTGGCGAACACTGGCACCCAAGTAAAACTGGTATGATCCGGGCTCGAGTACGTAGCAATTGCGGTGATCTGTTGCACCACTGTCGTCATAGCTGGCCAATGATGCCACTGGCACTGAAATTCGAACCAGCTCACTAGCCCCTGGCTGGATGGTCGGCGTTTTGGTAAAGCCCGCAAGTACTCGGGCGGGTTTACCCAGCTCGCCTTGTGGTGCTTCGACGTAAAGCTGGGCCACTTCCTTGCTGGCGAAGTGATTGCCTACGTTTGTCACTCGGATATCAAAATGAAGAACGGCGTCAGGTCCATTTCCTTGGGTAGAAAAGTCGACCAACTGGCGTTCGAATTGGGTGTAGGACAACCCGGCACCGAATTCAAACTGTACCGCTTCCGGGTTGAAGGTTTCGAAGTAGCGGTAGCCGACATAGATGTCTTCAACATAGAGGTTTCGGTCTTTACGTCCGAAGTGGGCTGATGATGGGTAATCAGCCAAGTGGTAGGCGATGGAGTCGGTTAGTCGGCCGCTGGGTGACTGCTTGCCAGATACGACATCGGCAAGGCCGTGGCCGCCTTCCATGCCAGCCGCCCAGCTATACAGCACGCCCTTGATGGACTGGTGATGTTCCACCGTATTCAGCCATGCCATGTCCATGATGTTGGTCACGTTCATCACTACAATGACATCGGTGAAATGGCGGTTCACCTTGGCGATCATGTCGAGCTCTTGCTCGGTTAAACGATAGCTGCCCGGCTCATCGGCGTTATCTTGATCCTCACCTGCGGTACGGCCAATAAATACCATTGCCTTGCTGGATTGTGCAGCGGCTTTTGCTACCAACTCGTCAGTCAGTGGCATCTCTTGTTGGAACCAGGGCTCTGCAGCCCAGCCGCCGCCACCGTCATCGAAGGGGTGCTGGGCAATCCAGTCTTGATAAATCGCCGCCAAGTTTTCATTCAGGCGAATGTTGCTATTGGCACGCAGGCCTTCCAATGCATTGACCGCGTAAGGAACATTGACGGCTCCGCCAGAGCCGGTACCGCTGCGGTATGTGTCGATCTGGCAGCGCCCGAACAGAGACACAATATCGTGGGTCTTCAATGGCAGTACTGCATCTTCATTTTTCAATAATACGATGCCTTCCGCGGCGGCTTGGCGGCTAACTGGGACGAGCTTTTTCTGCGCTTGGCTAATTTGTTCTTGGTTCATACACAATCACACAACTGTTTGTTTCGTAGTAGAGGCCAAATGTGGCTTGTAATGTCGCCGGTACTGCAAAACAGCAAAAATACATGGATAGATATTCGTTTTGCCACCGAGAAATAGTATGCTGGCCTGGTGCGCCATTCTACCAAAATGGCGACAGTGAAAAGGAATATCGCGACATGAGCATTACCTATCAGCTCAAATCACATCAGAAGCACGGACACCTTAAATTTGCCTATGTAGATGGCCATCATCACTGTGACTTTGCCGTCCACAAACATGACTTCTCCGAGTTGTTTCTGGTGGTGAGTGGCAGCGGCAAGCACACGGTCGCTCAGCACGAATATCCGCTCAACAAAGGGGATGTGTTTGTGATCAATGGTGACATCGAACATGGATTCAGAGATGTGGACAAGCTGAAGATCATAAACTTGATGTTTGATCCTCAAACGCCGTTCTTCGAGAGCCCATCAATGCGCCAATTGTCCGGCTACCAGGCGATGTTCAAAGTCGAGCCAATCGCTCGGCAAACCACGGAATACCAGGCGAAGCTTACCCTCGACAGACAGCAGTTGCCTGAAATAGAGCGCTTACTTGCCGCACTGAAAAATGAGTACCATGCTGCTTTGCCAGGCTTTGAAGTCATGCTGACCAGTTTGATGCAGCAACTGGTGATTGCGCTTGCTCGGATGTACCAAGATCAAAGCCAAGAACTACCGCAGACCACTTTGGCATTAAGTCGGGCTTTGGTGTTTATCGAGCAACATTTTAATGACGCAGAGGTGAGTAGTGATCTGATTGCCAAAGCGGCCTTCATTAGTAAGCGGCAATTGGAGCGCTTGTTCCGGCAGTTTCTTGATACTTCACCGAATCACTATCTCAGGGAGGTCCAGCTTCATTACGCGACAAAACTACTGTGCGATGAGCGTAACAGCTCCATCCAGGGAGTTGCAGAGCAGTGCGGCTTTGCTGATAGCAACTACTTTTCGAAGTGCTTTAAACAGAAGTTCAATCAGAGCCCAAGAGCGTACCGAAAGAGTCATCTTTTTCTGGAGGAAAACTAACTCTTGCATAGGTTTTGCTGAGAGTTATAAGTTATTCGATAAAAATTAATCGAGAATAATGACAGTAAAAGAATATCTATAACAGAAAGAAAATGTGGTTTTTCTTTGGCTTCTAAATTAAGTCGTATTTGAATCGGCAAGCTTTTGCCAAAGGCAGCCGTTTTTCTTAAAAATGAGAAAGTTGTTTCGAAAATGGTTGGCTAATCTTTTGAAATAATTGCCTACTTTTGACGGCATAGTTGAAGCGTTATTTGAAAGCTTCCCGGCGTATCTTGTCAATGTGTCGCAGCATAACAATACACTCAATAACTCCTTAAGACCTTAATAGAAGTAAAGTCAGTTACACCTGAATTTATTGTTGGTTAGGTGAAGGTAAAGACAATGTCCAATCTTAAAAGTGCCAAGCTACTGAAGTTAAAGGTATTCATGCCGTATCTCAGTATCATTACGATTTCTCTTATGGTTTTTTATTCATCCCAGTCAAGAGCGGATACGGATTATTTTGTCGGCGGTGGCGTTGGCTACCAAGATGACAAACTAGATGGAGGAAGGGCAACTAATGGCGAAGATGCAGTCGTTCAACTGAATGCGGGGTTGACCATAAACTCTGAGCATAGAGTAACGGCAACCTACAGTTACAAGGATAAGTTCAAACAAAGCCTGTTTTTTGCATCATATGATTATCTCTATGATTTAAGTAATAAGGTCTCTTTGAATGGCGGTTTTTTATTAGGTGTCGGATATAACGATATTGCTAGTGAGACATCCGTTGACTTTATAAGGGGGCTGCAGGTCGGAACAACTTACCATATCAATAAAGACTGGAGTACAGATCTTACTTATCGATATATACACCAAGACTTTGATGAAGAGGGTGTCGATATAGATAATAGTCAGCAGATTGTAATTATTGCCAATTATCATTTTTAGCCATGTGCTGGTTTTGGGCCATGCCATTGAGTGAGTGCGGTGGCATGGTCATACTGAATATGTTGGGATTGACAGGGTAGACGCTGAAACCAACCGATTGTTTATCTGTCAGATTGATTCAGTTAGTATTGGTGGTGTTACCTAAATATAGCGCATACTAACTGTGGGAAAGGATATGGCCATCAATCACAATGTCATTCACGACAAGGAAAACCAAACCTATTTTGTTGATCTGGTCGATGGCTACCAAGCCAAAGTCAGTTACCAGATCTCGGGTAATGTCCTCACTGTCGATCACTCATCGGTGCCTGAAGCCCTAAGAGGGCAAGGCTATGCCGGTACCATGCTGGAAGCGGTGCTGGAGACTATTGCACAAGAAGGTTATAAAATTATCCCGCAATGTAGCTATGTTGTTCATTACATGAACAAGCATGATGAATGGCAGCATTTGTTGGCAGAGGTAGAATCCTAGCTAGTCCATAAGATATTGAGGCCGATATGACAAAGCCCTGCTCTTAGAGCAGGGCTTTATTGTCTTGGATCGTTCGATGGTTGGATTACCGTGTTTGATATTCAGGGTAGTCAAGCAACCCTTTTTCCGCACCACCGAATAGCGTTTCCGGATCGTGCGGAGCAAGCGGGTAGTCATTCATGATACGGCTTGGTAGATCAGGGTTGGCAATAAATGGACGGCCAAAGCCAATCATGTCGGCAATACCTTCAGCGATCGCCTTGGCCCCATTTTCTGCATTGTAACGTCCGGCATAGATGATCGTTCCCTTGTATGCCTCGCGGATCGCTTGCTTAAATGCTGGTGGTGTTTCCGGTGCGTCATCCCAGTCAACTTCTGCAATGTGAAGGTATACCACATTCAGTTTGTTCAAAAGGGCAGCAGCTGCGGTATAAGTTTCCACCGGGCTCTTATCAACAGTACCGTTGAGTGAGGTAAAGGGTGCAAGGCGAACACCAACACGCTCTGCACCGATGGCATTGGTCATGGCCTCCACAACTTCAGCGAGAAAGCGCAAGCGGTTTTCGATAGAGCCACCGTATTCATCTGTGCGGTTGTTCGCCTCAGAGTCGATAAATTGGTTTACCAGGTAACCGTTGGCTGCGTGCAGCTCAATTCCGTCAAAACCCGCCTCAATGGCATTGAGCGCAGCTTGGCGGTACTCACCGATAACATGCCTGATATCGTCTTTGGTCATCTCGCGTGGTTCTACCACGTCGACAAAACCAGGGGCATTGTTTCCGTCGTCGATAAATACTTTCACATTCTCAGCTTTTAGCGCTGAAGATGAAATTGGCTGCTGGCCGCCAATATTGGCAGGGTGGGTAACACGGCCAACATGCCAAAGTTGGGCATAGATAACACCGCCTTTAGCGTGAACCGCATCGGTCACTTTTTTCCAGCCAGCTATCTGTTCTTGGGTATAGATACCCGGTGTCCACGCATAGCCTTGGCCCATTTCGGATATTTGGGTACCTTCGGCGACAATCAGGCCGGCATCGGCACGCTGGGCGTAGTAAGTCGCCATCATGTCGTTCGCAATGTTACCCGGTTGGGTGGCCCTTGAGCGGGTCATTGGTGGCATGACGATACGGTTTTTTAGTGATGCTTTGCCAAGGCGCATTGGCTGAAATAGTGCGTCTTTCATCGGTTATACTCCAACCTGTACTTATTTGCTTGTCTGGATGAGTTCGATAGCGTAGCCATCGGGATCTTTAACAAAGGCAATGTGCGTTGTGCCACCAAGCATCGGCCCGGGCTCACGGGTCACGTTACCGCCAGCGGCTTTGATCTGATCGCAAGTTTGGTAAATGTCATCAACCCCTAAAGCGAGATGTCCAAAGCCGGTGCCGAGCTCGTAAGAGTCGGTGTCCCAGTTATAGGTCAGCTCGATAGTTGGGCCATTTTTGTCATAGCCAACGAACACAAGCGAGTAGCGATATTCTGTGTTTTCGAAACGGTCGAGAACCTGCATGCCCAACACCTTGGTGTAAAACGCGATGGACGTTTCGAGATCGGAAACACGGATCATGGTATGGAGGAATTTCATATCGCACCCTTCTGTAGTGACGCTGAACAAATCAGTCAAGGAAGTTTGGTTTATAACTTTTTTGAGTGGGAGTACTATATCGAGAAGAATTGCGGATAATAAATTATCATTAATTATTGTTTTGATAATTTTAAATTATATTAGTCATGTTTATGCTGACAGACGACAGCGATGGCAACAGCCACGATGACGAGCAAAAGAAGGAGCAAGTTGATGATGAGAGCCATGGCGATATTCCAGACAGTGTGAACCCTGTTCTTTGAATATAGTATCCCCTAGTGATCTAACATCACCAACTGCCAGTTCTGCAACCTACTTTAGAGTTGATCTACGATGTATTGGAAGATACTCCGTAGTTGCTCGAGTGGTATAGCAAGCAAGTTATCTCCGATGTACCATTCAATCACCGATTGGGCCGGGTGCTGGGCGATTTGTGGGCTGCCCAGCCAGATCCCTTGATGCTCGGCTAAATCTTGGCATAGTTTCACCGTGCTCTCGTAGCTCAGGGGAAGGATCAAGTGCAGCATATTGGCCTGTGGCTGGGTTGGGTTGACTCCGAGCTGGGGAAACTCCGACAGCAGCGAGTAGATGTCCTTAGTCTTCTCGAATAAGGCGGGCATCATACCGATACGCTCATCAAACTGCATGGCGGCAGAGACAACATAGGGTGTGCGGTGATAAACATTCCCACCTTGTCTTTTCATCCACATATCGGCCAGCTCAATAAACGCTTTATCGCCCAGCAGCATGGAGCCGCCAAGCCCATTGATGCCTTTGTAGAGAGAGACATAGGCACTGTTAAATCCATGGGCAATTTCTTGGTAAGACTTTTGATAATAAGCCGCTGTTTCCCACAGTCTGGCGCCATCCATATGTAAGTGGATATTATGGAGTTGGCAGTGTTGCTTGATGGCTTTCAATTCATCCCAGGCTGGTAATTGTCCCCCCAGCTCCCGCATCGGTAATTCATATAGGGCTGCAGATATTTCGTCGGGCCATTTTTGTAAATCATCCAAGGTCCATGGTTTGAACATGTTGCCGACTGGCAGAATGTTAAAGCGGTTTTGTAGCTGGTAACCCTGCCTTTCGAAGCGTGTGATATGGCTGGACTCGTGCATGGCAACAATGGGGTTGCGTTTTTGCCGGCACACCAACTCAAGGGCTGTCACCTGAGCCATGGTACCGCTGATCACAAATAGTCCGGCCTCGAACCCCAGCAGGTCGGCAATTTTTTGTTCAAATGACTGGATGAGCGCACCATCCCCATAGGTATCGTGTTTGATGTCGTGTTGTTCACACCATTGGGCCATTTTCTTAAAATGATTAGCGGGGGATTCATCACGGTTACCGGGTAATACGGTGTGGCATTGGTTGCGCAATTCCTTGTTCATTGAACGTTCCTTTATGGTGCAATTTAGCTCCAACTTATAGTGGGGCAGGCTATAAGTCAAAGCGCTTTGGAATCAGGTCTAAGCGTTGAATAAGCAGGTATCAATGCCGCCTGAGTTGAGTCTTGGCCGGGTAGTGAGTATTGAGAGCGGAAAAGTAAAGCCAGCACGAATGCTGGCTAGTTTGTTTATCGTTATTGTTATTTGTTGAGCAATGTATTGAAGGCTAACAAATTAGAAACGGAAAACGACACGGATGACTTGTGTCCAGCCCCATAGGCTAAAGCCGATTACTGTGGATAAGAACAATGCAGGAAAAATCATATCAATCATAGTTGTATAACCTAGCTAATTGGTGTTTTTGTGGTTTTATTGTCTAATTTTGCTGGCGATAATCAAAGCAAAACTCTGACTTGTTTTTTGTTTTTGTGATATGCAACTGAGTTTGATGTTTTTATAAGCATTGATGACTATTAGGTCCTGTTTTGATTCAGGTTTTAAGGTAAGCATCAAGTAGGGTTGGGTATGGTTTTGTATGTGTCGGTTCAGACGAACTAGTGATAGTTAAAGCCGTTAAGCGTTCATCCGAACATGCTTAACGGCGAAGTGAAGATAAGTCCGTATACAAAGAGAATGATGAATGGCTTCATCAGATTTTCCCCAAAGCGCTACGGAGATACAGACCGTGGAGGGGCTAGGGATCTTTCAAACGATAATTGGCTTATGTCGTGCCGTCAGCAGTTTATTCCGAGTTGGCAAAGAAGCGCTGGCGGTATTGTTCGGGAGTACATTGAGCATGGCGCTTGAACAGGGTAATAAATGGCGATGCTTGATGGTAGCCCAAGGTTAATGCCACCTCTTTTACCGAAGAACCTTTGCGCAGCAAATGCAATGAATAGAGGAACTTGCGTCGTTGCCGCCACTCGGTAAAGCTCATTCCGAGCTTATCCTGGCAGTGCCGGGCTAGCGTTCTTTCTGTGGTGTGGAGTATCTGTGCCCAGTCCTTTAATGTTTTTTCCGACATAGGATTGCGCTCAAGTTCATTGAGGATAGGTTTGAGCAGCTTATCGTTGCTGGTTGGTAAAAACTGCTCGTGCTCTTTGGCTTGGTAAACCTGATCAAGTAAAACAGCGATCAGTCTTTTGTCTTGCTCCGATTCTGCCACGGTCAACCGTCGGGCCTTCAAGTCGTTGATAATAGCTTCCATGATTGGGCTGACTTCAAGTAGGCATGGGTAGTCGGGAAGTGGTGACGCTAACGGATGAGTAATGTTCATCGAACAATAATTCAGGCTACGACGCATGAAGCTTTCGTGTTCTATCCCAGCGGGTACCCAAACAGCATACTGAGAAGGTGACAGGAAGCGTTTGTCTTCCGCTTTCAGCTCCAAAATCCCACCGTTGATGATCTGTAGCTGTCCCCATGGGTGGCTGTGGCTTGGCGTTGTCGTGTTGGGTAAGAACACCTCGTGACCGAAAAAAACGTCAGCGGGCGGGTTATTGTTATCAAAAAGCGGCTGGTAGATTTTATTCATCGGGTTTTGGGAACCTGGGAGCAGGCAGTTGGTATCTATTGGTTACTACAGTAATCATCCTACCTATAGAAGGCAATCATTACATGGTTGGTATTACGTATGAACCCGCCTGTGCCAAAACCTAGCTAAAATAGACAATATAGTGACTAGGTATACAGACATGCTTTTCATGTGTTAGGTAGGTTGGGAGGTAGGCAATGACAGCTTCCATAGAGGCTTTTTTTCATAGTCCGACATCAACACTGAGTTACGTGGTTTACGATATGGCAGGCGGCCACTGCGCAGTGATTGATAGCGCGTTAGACTTCGATTTATCTTCTGGTGTTGTGAGTACAGAGTTCGCCGACGAAATCATTGCCTATATCAGGCGCAACCAACTCAGCCTTGATTGGGTGTTGGAAACCCACGCTCATGCCGATCATTTAACCGCTGCCAGCTATATCAAATCAAAATTGGGTGGAAAAATCGGGGTTGGCTGCCATATCGAAGACGTAAAAGCGGTTTTTGATCCTGTCTTTGCGATGGGGAGTAACAATCAGGCAGGTGCGGTCAGTGATCAGTATTTTGATCACTATTTTAAGGATAAAGAAGAGTTTTCCATCGGTATGCTAACGGTGACTGTTGTTGAAACACCGGGTCATACCAGTGACAGTGTCACCTATCTGGTTAACCAAAATGCGTTTATTGGCGACACCTTATTCATGCCTGATTTTGGCTCAGCGCGTTGTGATTTCCCCGGCGGCGATGCGAAACAGCTGTTTGGCAGTATTCAACGTCTCTATACACTGCCGGATTCGACCCGGCTGTGGGTGTGTCACGATTACCAGCCGGGGGGACGGGAGCTGGAATATCAAACTACTGTTGGAGAGAGTAAATTAAACAATATTCATATAACTGGCGAGACATCAGAAAATGAATTCGTCCAGTTTCGTTCTGAGCGCGATAAACAATTGAATGTACCTAAGTTATTATACCCAGCCATACAAGTTAATATTCGTGCAGGTGTGTTACCTGAAGCCTTTATTAAGATACCAATATCGAAAACATTTTAGCTCATACCCCCTCGAAGTGTATACATTATCAAACTAATATGTATGTTAGGTTGGATGTTCTATAATGATTTTTTAATTCATACCATTAAAAAATTTATTATATCTATGTGATATGCTAACAAAACTTTGTCAGTAAATTGTCAATTAAGTTTCTGGTTATTGAGTCGCTGGATAAGTAAGAGATAAAATTGCGACCAGAAATGGAGAGTATTATGACAATTTATAAAACCTTACCCGTACTAGCCGTGGCAACGTTGCTTTCAGCTTGCGGAAGCGACAGCAGTGGCGATTCTACCCAGTATGCCAAAGTTTCTTTCAGCGTGTCTGATGCGCCGGTTGATTCGATGTCTGAAGTCGTGGTGGCTTTTGATAAACTTGAGCTTAAGCACGAGAATGGCAACTCTTACATCATTGACGTTGATCACGACGATGAAGGTAATGACTACCAGCAACTTGACTTGCTTGATTACCAAGGTACAGATGCGGCACTGATTATCACAGAGCACACGCTTCCTGCCGGTGTGTATAAGGAAATGATTGTCCATACCAAGCCTGGTGATATGAACTGGGTGAAAGATGATGACACATCGGGTGAGTATGATCTAAAAATCCCGAGCAATAAACTGAGACTGGGTGGCTTTGAAGTCACTCCGGAAGACGACAATACCGTCCAGGGCTTTACCATTGAGTTTGACCTGCGCCAGTCGCTGGTTGAGCGAGGTAATGCCGGTAAAAATGGTTACAATCTAAAACCTCATGGGGTGAAGATTGTCGACAATCGCCAGGCGGCATCGCTGTGGGGCAAGGTAGACTTTGCTCTATTTGATGCGGGCGAAGGCTGTGCTTATGACACCGGTAACTTTGTTTATTTATATCCTGAACATTCGTTAGATGACTATCAATTAGCGGACAATTTTGATCCCCTTGATGAAGACTTTAATGGTGAAATTCCAGTAGGTGAATATGTTTTGCCATATGCATCAGCAGCTGTAGATGAGAGTGGCGACTACGCATTCGGTTATATTCCTGCGGGTGACTATACCGTCGCCTTTACGTGTAATGCAGTCGATGATGATCCTATCCAATATGATAGCGAGATCATTATTGCCAACCCTGAAAATCAGCGGTTCGAAATCACATTGGATAAAATGCAAGAAAAAGAATTTAACTTCAATTTCACTCTATAAGGAAAGGGCCAGATGGCCCTTTCTTTTTACTCCAATTTAATTACCCCACACTTCTATCTCTTGGAAATTATTCCAGCTCGTTAGACTGGAGTTGACCGGGTCATTATTACCGTTACACGTCAGCTGAATATATTTCACTTCGTTGGCATTGATTGGGTTACTCACTAAACCGGTTGTTGTCCCTGGGGTGACAATACTGGAAAGCGGTGAATAATTGAGGCCGTCACTACTTACGGCAATGTCGACGAAGTACTGGCGAACATCCCCTTTGGCCTGAGACCATTTTATCTCTCTTAAGTTAGCCATCTGAGTGAGTTCCAAGGTGAAGGTGATCCCCAAACCTTTTGCCGTCCATTTTGTCGTGCTATCGCCGTCTACTGCCATTTCCGGTGTGTGGTCAACCCGGGTTTCTGATGCGGAAACGCCAGCAATTGCCAATTTGACCGGAGTGGCTGGTGGTTCAGTGACTTCGCCAAGGAAGCCAAGGTAACGGCTCGGGAAGGCATTGGTGTTGTCTGGGTTTAGGCTAGGGAAAATATAGTCGACACTGTTATCGGACAGGCCGAACCATTTGCACATTGTCGCTGCCATCTGTTCAGACGAGGTGGACGGGATAAACTTATTGCCATTTGCATTTGCACCGTCACGAATAAAGTCTGGATATTGACCGTAAGCCTTACCACCTATAACTTGTCCGCCTAAAATAATTTGGTTACTTCCCCAGCCATGGTCGGTACCGCGGTTACTATTATTTTCTATTGTCCGGCCAAAATCAGACATTGTAAAAGTGGTCACTTTTTCATGTAGCTGATCGGCTTCCAGTGAACGATAGAAGGCACTGAGTGCCGCATCAATTTGCGCGAGGATACCATCGTGTTTGCCCCGTTGGTTACTGTGATTGTCAAAACCACCGATAGAGACAAAAAAGACTTGGCGACCTTGGCTAAGATTAGTGCTTGATTGTATCAATCGCTTGACCATTCTAAATTGCTTTCCTAAATAACTCGCGGGAATGCTCTGGTCTTCAGGGAATTGCTCTAACGTATCGTTAAGTGAGGTTTGAAAGTCAATGACGTCCTGAAAACGCTGTAAGTAGCTTTTGGCAAAAGGTGAGCCGGTATTGTTATCAAGAAGCTTTTGCACATTGTTATTAATAGAGTTAATTGCAAGTGGTGACATTGCACGTAGCCCCTCAGCACTAATACGCAGATCAGAACCTGTTAGGCTATTCATTAGTTCGTTGCCACTGAAGGACATTTTAGGTGAAACCACTTCAGAGCCGGAAGCGAGTAGCTCCATCATCATGCCAGCCCATCCGTATGGATGATATTGGCTCGTATTCCAGCTGCGCTGCCAAGCCAGTTGCTGTTTATTATGGGCTCCTAGATTTGGGGGGGACTTGACAGCACCGAGGTTGGCTTTTGTGGTTGGCTCAAGAAGCGTACCCACATTGACGACAGTAGTTGCTGAACCTGCCATCATCAATTGAGCAAGTTCAGGCATGCTGCCATTAAGTGCTATTGCCTGTCCGCTCTCATCGGTAAAACCCGGTATTCCTATAATCTCAGCGGTGCTGAGATGGATATCCGGACGGGCATTGACATAATTGGTGTAGTTAGCAGTTGAGTTAGGGACCACCATATTGAACGAATCATTGCCTCCGAATAGGAACAGGCAGACCATGGCTTTGTAATCACTGTTGTCGTTTGCTAATGCTTGTGTTGGTAAAGTCAGAGACAGTGGTAAAGCTGTGGCCGAGGAAGCAAACGCAGCTGTTTTAATAAAATCGCGTCTTGATAAATTCATAAGGCTTACTCCTGAACCATGAAGCTGGGAGAAATAAAGGCGAAGTACAGCATAGCTGCGACTGCATAAGGCTTGTTATTACTGCTCTTTGCGTTCCACAGGCCCTCTAATCTAGGGGCGAGATCTGCGGATATGTCACCGTGCAAGAAGCGCTTGGCGATGAGATCCGAGAGAGATGTATAGTCACTACTTACTGACGTAAAGTCACTGACAACCGGATAGAGCTCCTGTTTACTGTTGGAGCTGGTTTTATAACCATTATCATGAACAACTTTCCAGGCAATGTTGCTTAGTTTGATCACTTGGTTCCAGTCAATGATTTCCAACTCAGGAGAAGTCAGGTTGTTAGCTTCAAGCGCACCACTGGGAAGGTGATCGGGTGAGTAGAAATTGAACACCGAGGGGGATCCTAGCGGGTACTGATTGAATGTTTCTTGGTAAAGCATTGCGTCGAACGCAATTACGCCGCCACTTCCTGGTTTGGCATCTAAAGCACGATAGAAGTAAGTCATGGCAAGAATAGGTTCGCGCATCTTGGCGACATGTAGATCGTTTTCTTTCAGCACCTCAGCATCGGTCAAAATGGCGGTAATTACCTCACCTAGGTTACCGCCGGTGTTACGAAAGACAGAGGCAACTCTTTCAACATACTCAGGCCTTGGGTTGGATGTGACGAATCGTTTAATTAGCAGGGTACTGATAAATGGTGCGGTATTAGGGTGGTTGACCAAGAGGTCGAGAACCTGATCCAGTTCGGCTTCCGCCCCGACACCGGCCGGAAATTCTGCGCCGAGAATTTTTTTTGCTTCCATATCATGGGAATCATCATAGGCAACCATGGGCTTTTCCATGCTACTGCCATCCATGAACCAACCAGTGAATACGCGTGCCATGTTTTCAATATCACTGTCGTCATAGGTGGGAATCGGTTGATTATCATCGCCAAGCCTTGGTGTGCCATTCAGGTTGAGTTGCTCTAAACCGATGGTAAACAGCTGCATGATTTCACGAGCATAGTTTTGGTCTGGATTAACCCCGGTGCGACTTTTCGGAAGGTTGCCGACCATGGTGAGGTAGTGACCCATAATAGGTGAGCGGGTAACATGATACAGCAGGGTTTTATAGTCACTGAATGCATATTGGGTAAGGATATCGTAGTAGTGAGCCATCTCGGTCGGGTAAGGGGCCAATTGGGCATCTCGATCTCCCACCACTAGGATTTGGCTCAGGGCAAATGCCATGCGCTGGCGCAATTGAGCCCCTTTCCATAATGCGATATCGAACCATGCACAAACCCGCATTTCTTGAGTGGTTGAGGAACTGCCTCGCTGCTGGGCCTGATATAGCGTGCGTTCTTTGTGGCTTTCATAGGGTTCGGTGAGTTGGCTGTTAATCCAGCTGGTGCGGTTATCGAGGCTAAGAAAATCCTCGATCTCTCCTTTTTTTGTCCCCATCGTTGCCATATCCAAGAATCTGGATGCCTGGCGGTATGTTAATCCTTCCATAGATATTCACCTCCGTAATGAAGCGGTTTTGGTTGTTGGTATATCTATCTTGGAAGTGAAATATTGGTATAGGGAATATGCCTCTTTGTTTTATTTAAATTTATGATGTCGTGGCAAGGAAATATGAAAATGTCTTGAAAACTAGTCATCTGATAAGAATTCTGTTTATTTCCTAAAACAGTTATAGGCTCTGGTGTTAATTACATTTTCAACCGAGTATAAATCGTTCAGCCCTATATATTGTGGGGTTATGCTCTGTTTGGATATTGGTAACCAGGAAATGCGACAGGTGATCGCTGTCCCGTGCGTATTTTTGCTTTTACGCCACGGAAATCGTCAAGTGTTTGTGCTGTAGAAAATTATGGGCAATAAACTGCCAGTAATCTAGGTGGTTTTTGGGGTTATTAACGTTTTAAACAATAGTGCTCGGCTTGATCTGGATTTTATCTTAAAACTATGGGAATTTAGGTCTGTAACGTAGGTGCTGAAAATGATGTGTGGGAGTGAAAAGAGGCGCGCATGCCAGAGAAGTTGTTACCGATTATTGATTTTTTTCTAGAACATAAAATACTGCTAAGTGTTGTTATTATTGCATTGGTTCTGATGTTCAGAAGGCTAGTGTTAAAGCAAATTCGCGGGGATGTCGCGTTTGTTTCTGAGCACCAGCGCAAGTGGATGTCACGGACCAAAAACGGTACCTTCACCTTGATGGTGGTGGTGGTGTTTATGCTGTGGCAATCCGAAATTAGCGAGTTTGCTTTGTCAGTTACCGCCATTGCCGTTGCGATAGTTGTTGCTTCCAAAGAGATCATTCTTTGTTTTACAGGGTCAATTCAACGGGCCAGTGCACGTTCGTTTAGAATAGGCGATTGGATCGAGGTGGGTTCGTTATGCGGAGAAGTGATCGAGCATAATTTGATGGCGACAGTGATCCAGGAGATCGATCTTCATCACGGTCAATACCACTTCACGGGGAAAACGGCGACATTGCCAAATAGCATGTTTTTTACCTATCCGGTGAAAAACCTCAATTTTATGAAACGCTACGTTTACCATAGCTTCAATATTACGGTAAAAGAGTTCGTTAATCTTTATGTGATTGTGCCAGAGATCATCGAACAGATCGAAGGACACTGTGACGAATTCATCGATGTGGCAAGGCGCTATAACGGGGTGATCGAAAAGCACGCAGGCGTTGATTTGCCAGGTCCTGATCCGCATGTCCATATCACGACAACCGCAACCGGTGAGCAGGTGGTACATATCATGCTATTTTGCCCGACGGAAATGGCCACGCACCTTGAACAGCTGATACGCGAAGACTTTATGCAGATCTACCAAGAAACCTTTGGTAAAAATGCCCTTCGCGAAGAGCGCAACCCTCGGGTGAGTTATATGTAATTTGCTTACCCTCGTTTATCGTTACCAGAGCCCACAGATAATTCGGTGGGCTTTTTTGTTATGAAAAATCGCAAGGCTAGGCGGGATTCGTGGTACACTCCCGCGCTTCATGTAGAGGCGGCTCTACCATATTTAGTTAAAGTACAATTAGAGGCGATTCATGCCATTCTCTAAACTTGGGCTCAGCGAGTCATTGACCAAAGCGGTTAGCGAACTCGGATACAGCAAGCCAACAACGATCCAGAACAAGGCTATTCCTGTCATTTTGCAGGGCAAGAACCTGATTGCCGCAGCGCAAACGGGTACAGGTAAAACCGCGGGCTTTGTATTGCCAATCCTGGAAAAACTCAGCCATGGTAAAACACAACGTAAGAAGCGTATTCGTGCGTTGATCCTTGTTCCTACCCGTGAGCTTGCGATTCAAGTTGAAGAGAAGATCACACTATACAGCAAGCACCTTGGCCTGACTTCGCTGGCTATGTATGGCGGTGTGGATGAGAAAGAGCAGAAGCAGCGTTTGATTGACGGTGTCGATGTATTGGTCGCTACGCCGGGTCGTCTGCTCGATATGTACGGCAAGCGCGCTGTTCACTTTGAAGAAGTGGAAATGCTGGTCCTCGATGAAGCTGACCGCATGCTGGATATGGGTTTTATCGATGATATCAACAAGATCATCGACCGTCTGCCTGAAGAGCTGCAGTTCCTGCTGTTCTCGGCGACGCTGTCTAACAAAGTCCGTGATTTGGCCAAATCCGTGGTCGAAAACCCGCATGAGATCAGCATCGCTGCCAACCAAGCGTCAAAAGCAAATATCGAGCAGTGGCTGATCACGGTTGATAAAGATCAGAAGTCGGCACTGCTGAGCCATTTGATCAAAGAAAATAACTGGGATCAGGCGTTGATTTTCATCGAAACCAAGCATGGTGCTGCCAAGCTGGTATCGCAGTTGGAAAAACGGGACATTGCTGCAGAAGCGTTCCACAGTGGCCGTAGCCAAAAGGTGCGTGAGCAGCTGCTGGAAGACTTCAAAGCCGGCAAGATCAAATATCTTGTTGCGACTGGCGTTGGTGCCCGTGGTATTGATATCGAAGAGCTCTCTCGGGTGGTTAACTACGATTTGCCATTCCCTGCTGATGAATATGTTCACCGAATTGGCCGTACAGGCCGTGCAGATGCATCGGGTGAGGCAATCTCGTTTGTATCGAAAGACAATTTCAAGAACCTTTGTATGATCGAGAGTCGTCTGGGGCACTTGATTGAGCGCCGTGTGGTAGAAGGTTTCGAGCCTAGAAAGCCGGTGCCGATTTCAATTTTGAATTACGTACCAAAAAGCAAACGTCAAAAGAAAGACTGATTGCCTGTCAAAAATACTCAGCCCTTGCCATTCGGTGAGGGCTTTTTTTTGCTTGGGTTTTTCATCAGTCACAGAATCTCATGCTGTTATCTGGCAGAATTTTCCCCTCTCAACATATTTACCAATGGTTCCTGCCACTTGATGGAGGCGGCATAACGTGACAACCCAAAAAATTCCAGTGAATACCTCTATTGTTTCGGGCGTTGCTTTATCTGAAATTGATGGCGAGATGAAAATGCTGCTGATGAAGCGGGTAAAGGGCGGATACTGGTGCCATGTAGCCGGCTCTATCGAAGGGGAGGAAAAGGGGTGGCAGGCGATACTCCGGGAGTTTTATGAAGAAACACAAATCTCGGTAACTGAACTCTATAATGCCCAGTATTTAGAACAGTTCTTTGAGGCCAATATCAACGTATTGCAGATCATTCCGGTCTTTGCTGTGTTATGTCCTCCCAATCAACCGGTGACCTTGAATGAGGAGCATACCGAGTATCGCTGGGTGAGTCTTGAAGAAGCCAAAGCGCTGGTGCCGTTCCCCGGCCAACGCCAGGTATATGATCATGTTTGGGCACATTTTGTAGATAATCGCCCTTCCGAGCATATGAAAGTTACTATTAACTAAGCAAGGTTGGCGCCGCATTAAGGAATCAGAGTGAAACAGAGTATTGTCCATATCGCCCTCGTCGTAAAAGACTACGACGAGGCGATAGAATTTTACGTCAACAAGCTGAAATTTGAATTAATCGAAGACACCTACCAGCCTGAGCAGGACAAGCGGTGGGTGGTGGTATCGCCGCCGAATTCTAATGGTGTGACTTTGCTTCTTGCCCGAGCATCTAAGCCAGAGCAACTCGACTTCATTGGTAATCAAACAGGAGGCCGGGTATTTCTGTTTCTGAACACAGATGACTTCTGGCGTGACTACAACCGTATGGTGGCTGATGGCATTCACTTTGTCCGTGAGCCGAAAGAACAAGATTACGGCACGGTGGCTGTTTTTGAAGATCTGTACGGAAATTTATGGGATCTGCTACAGCTCAATCCAGACCATTCTATAGCTAGACGTATTGCTCGCTAGCAGATGATGGGATCAGCTATGAACAAAGAACAGATCATTGAATTTATTTTGACTCTTCCCGAAGCCGAATTGGATTATCCCTTTGGTACCGATGTCATGGTGTTCAAGGTGCTGGGCAAGATGTTTACGCTTATCATTGTCAATGATGGTATTGTCGATATTAACCTCAAAGGGGCTCCGGCGGACAATGAAGCGCTAGCGTCCATGTTCACGGCTATACGCCCTGGCTACCACATGAACAAAAAGCACTGGATAACGGTATCTGTAACTGAGGAGATTGAAGATGGCATGCTGAAGGGCCTGATCGATCGCTCCTACGACTTGGTGGTAGCTAAGTTGAAAAAAGCCGACAGGGAACGGCTTGCGATTCATAGGTAATGAGTAAACCATGGGTAAATCTTCTTTGCTTACAAGGCATGCAAAGATAGGAGATCCAGAAGCGGTTGCTGACAGAGCCACTCTGAACAAGGTGATATGCTTATACTCATTAGAATAGTAAGAGCAGTAAAGGGAAACAGACAGTCAGATGGCAAGTAGGTTAGAAACAGAGAGGTTAATACTGCGTCAGTGGAAGCGGGAGGATTATCCAGACTACGCCAGACTGAATGCTGACCCCACGGTTATGATGTATTTCCCCGCGGTGTTGTCCCGGCAGGAAAGTGAAGCCCAAGCGGCACGGATCACTCAGCTGATCGCGGAAAATGGCTGGGGGTTCTGGGCGGCAGAGCTAAAGGCGACAGGGCAATTTATCGGCTTTGTGGGCTTACACCGCCAAGATGAGTTGTCAGGGATCCCCAATGCACCATTTATCGAAATTGGTTGGCGGCTTGCCAAAGAATACTGGGGTAAGGGTTATGCTCCCGAGGCTGCTCGTCGAGCATTGCAATTTGCTTTTGAACAGCTGTCAGCGCCAAGCATCTACGCATTTACTGCTTTGCCCAATACCCCCTCGCAACGGGTGATGGACAAAATCGGTATGACGAATATCGGACAAGACTTTGACCACCCCAAGTTACCAGTCGGGCATCATCTCAGGCGCCACTGCCTTTATCAGGTAACCCGAGAGACTTGGTTAGGAAGACTAAAGCCGCGCAGCCCTTGATGTCGCCGGCATGAAATGGAGGAAAAATGACGGGTATTTGCGATCTGCAAGAGCTGCTGAAATCTATGGCCCCTGAACTGACAGAAGGGGAGTATGTATTTTGTAGTGTTGACGGTGAGTTAGAAACATATCTCGCATTGTCGCCTATTGCGACCTTTCAAGAGTCGGAAGGACTAACGCTAGTCGTCAGCAAACAAAACGCTGATAGGGCCTGCTTGGCTTATGAGTCGACTTATAGAATGCTTACCCTCACTGTGCATTCCAGCCTAGATGCGGTGGGTTTAACGGCTGCAGTCTCCTCCAAGCTCGCAGAGCAGGAAATAAGTGCCAATGTTATAGCGGCGTATTACCATGACCACGTATTTGTACCGAGTGCCAAGGCCGAACATGCTTTGCGTGCTCTCAAATCACTTTCTTAAACAACGGAAGTAAAGCTTGTTCTTGTCTGGACGAAAGGATGCTTAATGGCGAAAGTCTATTTATTTGATTGGGGAGACACCTTGATGGTCGACTTCCCTCAGTACCAAGGAAAAATGTGTGACTGGCCCGAAGTGAAGGCGGTACCGGGAGCGCGGGAAGCCCTTCACCGTTTGTCGGCGAAATACCCAATCTATGTTGCAACCAACGCCGATGACTCGTCAGTTGATGATATTAAACAGGCTTTCAAACGAGCAGGGCTAGCGAAGTTTATCAGTGGCTATTTTTGTAAAGTCAATATGGGGATCGCCAAAGGTACGCCAGACTACTTTCAGCGCATAGTTTTGGCGCTGGATGTCGAGCCTTTTGAGATCACTATGGTCGGCGATACGTTGGAAAAGGACATTCAGCCGGCTATGGCGGCAGGATTGCAGGCAATTTGGTATCAGCCGGATTTTACGCTAAAGGGCGAAAGGCAATATCAACAAATTAGGCATTTGGAAGAGCTGGTATAGCGAGTGAGGGAATAGATGAAATTAGTTTCTCCGAGTGAGGAGTATCGATTGGCTTTCGATCGGTTTTACGATGATTTTGTTAATCATGATAAGGAAAACGCCTCGTATTATGAGGGCGGAAAAAAGAATTTTGATCGATATATTCAATCGTTAATTGATGAGTCCAACGGCATGAATTTACCTGAAGGGTATGTGCCTTGTCACCATTATTGGCTTGTAGACTCGAGTCAAGAAATATTGGGGGTGATCCGGATTCGTCACAATATCAATACGCCTTTTTTATCCCATGAAGCAGGGCACATCGGTTATGATATTGCTCCTCGTTTTCGAGGCCAAGGTTACGGAAAAGCCATGTTGAAGCTGGCTCTGCCGAAAGCCTGCCAATTAGGTATCGCAACAGCCCTCATCACTGCTGACGAAGACAATATCGCCTCACGCACTGTCATTGAACGCAATGGTGGGCAATTAGATAAAATAGTGCAGGGTAAGGTATTTCAGTATCCCATCGCTCGATACTGGGTTGACTGCTGTTGTTAAAGTCGCGTCATAATCGGTAGAAATCATTAGTAATCAAGCTGCGAAAAGGGGGATTCCCCTTTTCACACTTTGGCTAAATGCTATCCTTCGTGCCAGTTATAGCGTGATATCCGGAAGTAAGATGAATTTTAACCGTATTACGTTCTGGTTTCGTACTAACAAGTCTGTCGCTTAGGTTATTGATATAAAATCAATAGGTGATACAGCGAAATTTTGTAAGCTTTTTGCTGTGCTACCTTTTGATTGACCTCTTGTTTGAAGCTCAAAAGAGTTAGCCATGCTGCTGGTTGGTTTGGATCTATGTGTGTATGACAGACGGAGTTGGCGAGAGCCTTGATAAATTTCACAGCCATCCAATGCTGCTTCATTTAGCCTATATAAAATCTGATGTGTTAAAAAAATGCCCCATTGTCTGTTAGTGCTAAAGCTCATTCACAGTATGTTAATACTGATTAACGATATATTTTCTAATCTCTGCCCCCTGTCCACAACAAAAGGTCTTCCATTGGCAGACCTTCCGTTATGATGTACTAAGTGCGTTTTAGCGAATGAAGATTAATCTCCGTTTATCGAAATTCTAATTTTATTAAGTGAAACTTTACCAATCCCTTTGATTGCTAAGAGTTCTTCATCTTTCATTTCACTTAACTGACTAATAGTATTTACACCATGAGATTTCAAATCATCTATTGATGTTTTATTTATACCATTAATCAAATGTATGTATCCGATCTTATTATAAAAGTACTCAATTTTTTCTTTAGGGTTTAAAAAGGCATAATCATACAGTCTATCAATGCTTCCATAATACCCAACAACCTTACTATGAATTAAATTATGGCTTTTAGATAAACTTGGTAAATTATTTATAGCATTAATTTTCTCCACATAAGACAAATCACCTTCGATTATCTCCCTGAAGCTTTTTGCATATATCAGATACTGTTCAGAATCTACCTGTCCCGCATCAGAAGCAGCTGTCGCACCTTTATCAAGAAAATCGAATTGGCTATCTAGTTTTACGCTCCAAATACCTTGCGATTCATCTCCATATTGTGGGCAATCTCCCAACTCCCCCTCAAAAGTCTCCCCGCTTTTTTCTAGAATCCAAAGAGGTGTACTTATTTTTAAGGTTGGATGAAATTCAAATCCAGTTATCAAAGAGTGGTATTCAGAACTTAGTCGATGCCCAACCTCTTTTTGATATTTTGCAATTAATAATTCAGTCTCATCTAAAGAACCAAGAGAAATATTGTCATATTTAGAGCATAACCCCTTTAATTCATCTAACTTTTCTTTTGCTAAATT
Organism: Photobacterium sp. DA100; assembly: GCF_029223585.1. NCBI lineage: Bacteria > Pseudomonadati > Pseudomonadota > Gammaproteobacteria > Vibrionales > Vibrionaceae > Photobacterium > Photobacterium sp. DA100. The sequence continues at coordinate 547,230 of NZ_CP119424.1, forward strand.
AACTCTAGACTTTTTAGTATCTAAATTATCAGTTTTTTCGCAAATGTTTAATGATTCATTAATTATCGTTGTTAACCTGTTTACTCTCTCTGTCAAATATTCAGTATTGATATCAAGGTAAACATCTTTTTCTTCAGCCTTTTTTTTCTTGAATAAATCCCAAAATCCCATCTGGAAACCTCATAATTAATATAAACCTATTACATTAATAGTATCATGGGCTTACAAATTTATACTGTTCTCAATCCACAGTTTTGTCATGCTAGCCGTAAGCATCAGAGCTCATATGTTTAAGTAAATGCTTTACTTTTCTGTTTTTGCACTATTTTTGTACAATAACACCGAAGTAACACTTATTCTCAATAAATTCAGTTACCTGAATTTACTAGGTTAAAGCACAAACACTAACAAACTTTTACCCCGTAGCGTGACAACTAAATCACGAACCGCAGTTATATGGATATTAAGCGTAACTAACTGTAAGATATAACAATGTTAAGAATGGAGTTCAGCAAATGAAAGCCTATGACTTTATCGCTATTGGCATATCGCTTGTTTCAGCAATCATTGCCTTTTTGTCTTACCTTGCAGCTAGGAAAGCTAACAAGCATTCAGAGAGAGCCAACCTAATCACAGAGCTAGACACCCAAAAGGCACTCTACGAGCATTACGTTCAGCGATACCGTGACGAATTCACCAAGTACGAGAATAACAAAAACTTGGGAGACAGCTTTGCTGAGGCTTGTAGAAATGCCGCATCAGACTACCAACAGCAATATCAAAAAGCAGAACGAGAAGTCATCCGACTCAGAGAACAGCTTGCCAATAGTTAATTTAAGTACTCAGAGGCTCACTCAGTTAATTCATGAATTACTAAATTAGCAATACAACTGACTCACAATTGTTCAGATATGTGCTAGAAATATTTATTAGGCTGTATTAATAGTGCTCCTATTGGCAACTCGCCACTTTTAAATTCAATTACGGTTTAGATAGAGTATTGTTAGATAGGGGGGGAGGGGTTCTAGTTTTGTCCGCCCCCCCTTGGTGCTTACCATTTTTTTAGCAAGCAAGGAGCTGCAAGTGATTGAAGTGATTTTTAAAGGGGTAGCAGTTTTATTTTGTTTGTGTGTTATGGTGGTTCTACTTGAAATATCTAGATTTAAGTGGGTTGGCTTTAAACGAAGGCAGGCATTATCCCGCCGTAAACAAGAAGTAGCCGAGTGGGAAGATATTAATGCCCGTAGAACCCCAACTTTGCCAAAAGAACGTTTGACCCTTACTACAGATAAAACTGTGGGTGTTAAGCTGGAATCCATAGATGAGGTGATTCAGGCTGATAATGAAGAGTACGAGTATCAGCTTATGGTTTGCTCAATAGCTGCACAGGCGGCTATGAGTAGAGAGAGGCAGGCCGCAAAAAACAAGGTTCATCGCAGATTAGCGGGAACTAAAAACAAGCGGCCCAAACTAACGATAGTGAAGTAGGAAATTAGCCGTAACTAAACTTACCCCATATTCATAAGCTTTTTAGCTCGCTGAACTGTTGACGGATTGCAACCGATCTCCAAAGCCACTTTTCTTATACTCATGCCACTATCTAACAGCTCGATGATTTTAGATGTCCTTTCTTGATCACGCTTTCGGCCCTGTGACCTGTATGATTGACCTCATGACAGGTGTTTTCCAGCATATTTCGAGCAGTGGGCTTTGAATGTGGGCTAGGTTGTCGCATGGTCCGAATCTCTCAGATTACAGCGAGATACCTTGATAACAGCAACTTAGTGGTAATTCCTCTTACTTCACACTTTGGCTAACCCGCCGCTAAATGCTATCCTTCGTGCCAGTTATAGCGTGATATCCGGAAGTAAGATGAATTTTAACCGTATTGTTTGTTTTGACCTCGAAATGTGCTGTTGGAATGATGGCCGCGAGTCAAGAACAGGTGAGATCATTGAAATTGGCGTTGCAGAGCTCGATCTCACCAGCGGTGAGGTTGTACGCAGAGCCCAGCACTTTGTCAAACCGGATCATGATGAAGTGTCGCCGTTCTGCACAGAGCTTACGGGGATAAAACCTGAAGTGGTGGCCAAGAACGGTAAGCCGCTTGGGCATATTTTGAAATCCATTGAACAGAAGTTCGGTGGTCGGCATAAAATCTATGCGGCCTGGGGACGTGATGACATTATCCTTCGTAAGGAGTGCGAAGAAAAGGGCCTGAAGGTTCCATTTGATGAGTATCTCAACCTAGCAACCTTGTTCCGGTTGCAGCGCCATGTGACCAAGAAGCGATGTGGCCAGCGAGCTGCGATGGAAATGGCTGGTATCGAATGGGAAGGGCGGCAGCACTCTGGCTACGATGATGCCTACAATTTAGCGCGGTTAGCCAAAACACTTTTCATTAATGATTAAAGAAAAAGTGTTAGGGGTCGCTTGTGTTAGCAAGAAACGAAGAAATGTTTCTAAATCGGGATTTTGGGATAAATACTCGGTCATTTCTTCGATAAGGTTATAATTTTTCTATGGTTTACGCATCATTTTAATTGACAAATAAATCACGATAGTTAACATTATGCAAAAAATAAAATATGCAAATTGTTGGCTATGGATTTTACAACTTGTCAAATTCCGGTAAGGAATCGACTCAATATGGACGAGTTTCCTTGTTCAGATAAACTCAATGAACAGCGTCCGTACGAGGAAATTATTCGGTGGTGGAATGTCCCTTATGTGGACGAACTAACCTATGAAGAATCTGGGGAAATTGGGGTGTGCGTGCTTGATGGCGCCACCTGGGACGGACCTAGATTGATCTCTGAGCATGCTACTTTTGAGGAAGCGGTAGCGGCTGCTAATTTTTATGTCAACCATTCAGATATTTGGCGCCGCTTTAAAGAGCCCTATCAGCCGCTGGCAAAGGTTGATCACCTGATTGATATGAGTTCGTTCATCCATGGCAAATTAGCCAAGATGGATGAGGAGCAGCTGTTTGAGTATATGTTCCATTGGTTGCCAAAGGTCAATAAAACGGCAACACCCGTATTGGAAGCATCGTAAGCTGGGTAGTATTCACATATAAATGGCACAGTGACCACACTGTGCCATTTTTTTCTATAGATTGTATTGTTAATGCTGTTAAGTAATTCTCACATTCATCGTGATTTCAGCTTTAAAGACGACATTCCCCTCAGTATCTTTTACCTCAACCGGCAAAAGTTTGTCACCTTCAGTATTCCAGTCGATATTTTCACCTTGGGCTCGGGCAGTTAGATCTATTTTCGCTTTTTTTAAATATTCCACCGTCATTCCAACCGGGATCCAGTGACTGTTAACAGGGATAGATACATCCGCCATCATCCCTCCTGCGAGCTCTGCCATATTACACATCGCGATAGCATGCACCGTATTTAAGTGGTTAGAGTGATGGAAAAGTGTCATGCATTCCTGCGGGATAGATCACTCTTTCTTGATGGGAATGAATTTGGTTAAGTTCGATGGGGTGGGTTTTTATATTTTAAATATCAATAGCATATGAGGTTTTTAAAACGTTTGGATATGTCCTCAATACCATGAAGCGGCTGCTGAAAAAAACAAATGTCTGACAATAGAACCACGATGTCTTTTTAGAGATATTTATTTGTAACCTGACGTGACACAATTCCCAGGTAATCAAATTAAAAGGCAAACCATGTTCTATTTATTTCCTCTATTGACTGTAATCATTTGGGCAGGGAATGCCATCGTAAACAAAATGTCGTACAGCGTGATCGACCCTGGAGCGATCTCTTTTTATCGCTGGTTTTTTGCCATGATGGTATTGACTCCTTTTGTTCTACCATCGGTATGGCGCAAACGTCATGAAATCAAACCTCATTTGTCCAAGCTGGCATTCTTAGCCTTGCTTGGTATGGTACTCAACCAGTCTCTGGGGTACTTTGCTGCCGCAACGACAACAGCAACCAATATGGCCCTTATTGTTTCTCTTGTGCCGCTGCTGAGTATGTTTTTGAGCGTTCCGCTGCTGGGGCAGCGCCTGTTACCGCTAGCCATGGTTGGGGCCGTGTTATCACTGGCTGGCTTGGTCTTTATGTTAGGCCATGGTGATATCAGTACCCTGACTTCCCAGGGGATCAAGCAGGGCGATGCACTGTTGATGATTGCTGCCTTTGTCTATGCGTTATATTGCGTACTATTGAAGCGTTGGAAAATGCCATTAAATAACTGGCAATCTGTTTATGTGCAGGGACTTTTTGCCGTCACTATGCTAACCCCATTGCTACTTGGCAGTGAACGTACGGCAATCACTGGGGAATCACTTCCTTTGATTATGTATGCTGCACTGCCTGCTTCGGTATTGGCACCTTGGTGCTGGCTCAAAGGCATCGAAATTCTCGGCGCTGATCGTACCGCGATGTTCATGAACCTGATGCCAGTGCTGACGGCTCTGATCGCCAGTATCACATTGGGTGAGCAGTTAGCGGTATACCATTATATCGGTGGCGGTATGGTCCTCTCCGGTGTGATTCTGGCACAGCGCAAACCAAAACCTATCCAAACCGACAATATGGCCACGGCGTAAATACCAAATCCATTTGTCTGAAAGGGTTGCTTGCTGCAACCCTTTTTTTATCTTCGCCAATCGCCAATCGCCAATCGCCAATCGCCAATCGCCAATCGCCAATCGCCAATCGCCAATCGCCAATCGCCAATCGCCAATCGCCAATCGCCAATCGCCAATCGCCAATCGCCAGGATTGTCGACAATCTATACTAAGGTCTAATACATTTTGTTAACAATTAACTTGTAAAAGCGGTTTTGTAGCGCTAAATTTGTTCGCAGGTTAATAAGTTGTTGACAATTGATGCGGGTGAACAAGGTTGAAATTGAAAAGTGTCGACAGGCCAAGTGAAAAGGAAGGTACCAAGTCTGACAATCTGACTGAACAGCTCATAGATCAGATTGTGAATGGTACCTATCCCGCGGGCAGCAAGATATCAGAGCCAGAGTTAGCCAAATATTATGGCGTGAGCCGCGGACCATTGCGCGAGGCCATCTTGCGCTTGGAATCGATGGGGCTGGTTGAGCGTATTCCTCACGTCGGAGCCCGGGTGGTCGCTCTGAGTCAGGAAAAGCTGATTGAAATCTACGCGGTACGTGAAGCGCTCGAAGGTATGGCGGCAAGGCTGGCCTGCGAGCACATTACCGACGATGAGCTGGACGGGCTGGAAGCGTTACTTGATGCCCATCACCAGCATATCGAGCAGGTTGAAGGGGCATCTTACTTTCACCAGCAAGGGGATTTTGATTTCCACTACCGGGTCATCAAAGCCAGCCGGAATACCAAGTTGATCAGCCTGCTTTGCGATGAGCTTTATCATTTACTGCGAATGTACCGTTATCAGTCCCAGCGTTCGCATTCTCGTCCTGAGCAGGCTCTAAAGGAACACTTTCATCTTCTCAGCGCCCTGAAAGAGCGTGATGGGGAGTTGGCAGAAATGTTGATGCGGCGTCATATCATGAGAAGCCGCCAGTTGATTGAACAGCAGTTGAAGCAGGATAAGGAGAAAGCCTCATGAGTCCAGGGAAACGCTTCCGCCAAGCGGTAGCCAATAACAACCCGTTACAGATTGTCGGCACCGTCAACCCGTATTGCGCCATGATGGCAGAGCAAGTGGGTCATCAGGCGGTATATCTATCGGGGGGAGGAATTGCCAACGCTTCATATGGCTTACCGGACTTGGGTATTACGACCTTGAACGATGTGTTGGAAGACGTTCGCCGGATTACCGCTGCCACGACACTTCCGCTGATGGTCGACATTGATACGGGTTTTGGCGGTGCATTCAATATTGCCCGTACAATCAAGGAAATGGAGCGTGGTGGCGCAGCCGCCATCCATATGGAAGATCAGGTGGCACAAAAGCGCTGCGGTCATCGACCGAACAAAGCCATTGTGAGTCAGCAAGAAATGGTCGACAGGATCAAAGCGGCGGTCGATGCCAGAGTTGATGAAGATTTCGTGATTATGGCCAGAACCGATGCGTTAGCGGTTGAGGGGATGGAGTCGGCCATCGAGCGGGCTCAAGCCTGTGTGGAAGCCGGGGCAGATATGATTTTCCCTGAGGCAATCAACACCCTGGAGCAGTACCGGCAGTTTTCAGATGCCGTCAAGGTGCCGATTTTGGCCAATATCACCGAGTTTGGCCAAACCCCCTTGTTCAGTACTGAGGAACTGGCCGAGTGCGGTGTCGATATGGTGCTATACCCTCTGTCGGCATTCAGGGCAATGAACCAAGCGGCGCTGAATGTATACCAGCATTTATTGAAAGATGGTCACCAGCGCAATGTGGTCGATCAAATGCAAACTCGTGAAGAGCTATACCGTTACCTGGGCTATCACGACTATGAGCAAACACTAGATAAGCTATTCAAGCAGCTTTGATAATCGGCTAAAGAAATAATTCCAAATATAAAAAAAAACAGGGTGGAAAAAAGCTCTGGGGATCAGTGTACCTGCTTATTCCGCTAAAGAAGCGGGAAGGTTCATTCAATATCGTGAATACAACTAAAGAAGGAGTCTGCTATGACTGCTATAGCCGTAGCTGATGTTAAGAAGGACGGAAATGAAAAGAAACCTGCTGCGATCGGTGGCGCGGGCCTTAGGGGGCAAAGCGCGGGGGTGACCGCTCTCTGTACAGTCGGTAAGTCTGGCACGGGGCTGACTTATCGAGGCTACGATATTACCGATCTTGCCAATAACGCAGAATTCGAAGAAGTGGCTTATTTATTATTAAAAGGCAAACTTCCGAATAAGCAAGAACTACAAGACTACAAACATGCGTTGCTGAATTACAGAGGGCTGCCGGACGCATTAAAGCAGGTATTAGAGGCGATTCCGGCTGATGCCCATCCGATGGATGTGATGCGCACGGGCTGCTCAATGCTCGGTAACTTGGAGCAGGAGCTGGATTTCACCCAGCAGGATGAAAAGACTGATCAGTTGCTTGCTATGCTACCGGCCATTATCTGCTATTGGTATCGCTATAGTCATGATGGGGTTCGTATTGATACGGCCAGCAGCGGTGAGGATAGCATTGGCGGTTATTTCCTCGAAATGCTCACCGGCCAGTCGCCGTCGGAACTTCATAAGCAGGTCATGCACTGTTCGCTGGTACTTTACGCCGAGCATGAGTTCAACGCATCAACATTTACTGCCCGTGTCTGCGCCTCCACCTTGTCTGATCTCCATTCTTGCATCACGGCTGCAATCGGCAGTTTGCGAGGTCCGCTGCATGGCGGTGCCAACGAGGCTGCGATGGCCATGATAGAGAATTGGCAGACTCCCGACGAGGCTGAAGCAGGGATCATGCAGATGCTGGCGAACAAAGACAAGATTATGGGCTTTGGCCATGCAATATACCGTGAATCCGACCCCCGGAATGCTTTAATTAAAGTATGGTCGGAAAAACTGTCTGTCGATGTTGGCGATACGCATTTATATGCGGTGTCTGAACGGGTCGAGCAGGTGATGAAGCGGGAAAAAGGACTGTTCTGCAATGCTGACTTTTTCCATGCCTCGGCCTATCACTTCATGGGGATCCCAACCAAGCTGTTTACCCCCATCTTCGTGATGAGCCGAGTCACCGGCTGGGCAGCCCATGTCTACGAGCAGCGGGCCAATAACCGGATTATACGTCCCAGTGCTGATTATGAAGGACCAGAGCACCAGGATTGGTTGCCGATTGAAGAGCGCCGTTAACGCCTCATTTCACGGATGTAACTTATGAAGATGAATACTAGATACCGTAAGCCTCTTGCTGATACCGGACTTGATTTCTTCGATACGAGAGAAGCCGTCAATGAGATATCGCCAGGCGCATACGAAACCCTGCCGTACACGTCTCGGGTATTGGCCGAGCAACTGATCAGGCGCTGTGATCCGGAGTCACTGGCTGCCAGCCTAAAGCAAATTATTGACCGAAAACGCGACCTTGATTTCCCTTGGTATCCGGCGCGGGTGGTTTGTCACGATATATTGGGACAAACCGCCTTGGTCGACCTTGCGGGGTTGCGCGACGCCATTGCCGAACAAGGCGGTGATCCGTCTAAAGTCAATCCGGTGGTGGAGACCCAGCTGATTGTTGACCATTCTCTTGCTGTTGAGTATGCCGGATTTGACCCTGATGCGTTCGACAAAAACCGAGCGATTGAAGAGCGCCGCAACGAAGACCGCTTCCATTTTATCGAGTGGTGCAAAACCGCCTTCGAAAATGTCAGCGTGATCCCGGCGGGCAACGGCATCATGCACCAGATCAATCTGGAGAAAATGTCGCCGGTGGTTCAGGCCAAGAATGGCGTTGCCTATCCTGATACCTGTGTCGGTACCGACAGCCATACCCCGCATGTTGATGCGTTGGGCGTCATCGCCATTGGGGTTGGCGGGCTTGAGGCGGAGACCGTCATGCTGGGCCGCCCTTCTATGATGCGCTTGCCGGATATTGTTGGTGTCAACCTGACCGGCAAGCGTCAGCCGGGGATCACCGCGACGGATATCGTATTGGCGATTACCGAGTTTCTGCGTAATGAACGTGTCGTTTCGTCCTATCTGGAATTCTTTGGTGAGGGCGCGCGCGATCTGACTATTGGGGATCGGGCAACTATCTCCAATATGACACCGGAGTACGGCGCAACGGCAGGAATGTTCTATATCGACGAGCAGACTATTAACTACCTCAAGTTGACAGGCCGGGACGAGCATCAGGTTGAGCTGGTGGAAAAGTACGCCAAGCAAGCCGGGTTATGGGCCGATGATCTGGAGAATGCCGAATACGAGCGCGTGCTGGAATTTGACTTATCGACGGTTTCTCGCAACATGGCTGGGCCTTCGAATCCCCACCGCCGTTTGCCAACGTCGGAGTTAGCGGCACGCGGAATTTCCGGTGACTGGAACGAAACAGAGGGTGAACTGCCGGATGGCGCGGTGATTATCGCGGCCATTACCTCGTGTACTAATACCAGCAACCCGCGTAACGTCGTTGCCGCCGGGCTCTTGGCCAAGAAAGCCAATGAGCTGGGGTTGGTGCGTAAGCCTTGGGTGAAATCTTCCTTTGCTCCGGGCTCGAAAGTCGCCAAATTGTACTTGCAAGAAGCGGGATTATTGGCGGAACTGGAAAAGCTCGGCTTCGGAATTGTGGCTTATGCCTGTACCACCTGTAACGGTATGAGTGGCGCGCTGGATCCGAAAATCCAGCAGGAGATCATCGATCGTGACCTCTATACAACCGCTGTTTTGTCCGGCAACCGAAACTTCGATGGCCGTATCCATCCTTACGCCAAGCAGGCGTTTTTGGCCTCTCCCCCTTTGGTGGTTGCCTACGCGCTGGCAGGCACGATCCGTTTTGACATTGAACGTGACGCGCTGGGTACGGACAGGCAGGGTAAGCCGGTTTACCTAAATGATCTGTGGCCTAGTGACGAGGAAATCGATGCGGTCGTTGGCCAGTATGTCAAGCCTGAGCAGTTCAATCAGGTTTATATTCAAATGTTTAAACTGGATGACGCACAGCGTAACAGCAACCCACTGTATGACTGGCGGCCAATGAGCACCTATATTCGCAGACCGCCATACTGGGAAGGGGCGTTGGCCGGAGAGAGAACACTGTCTGGTATGAGACCACTGGCGTTATTGGGTGACAATATCACCACCGACCACCTCTCACCGTCTAATGCCATTCTCGCGTCCAGCGCAGCAGGGGAGTATTTGGCGAAAATGGGGTTACCGGAAGAGGACTTCAACTCCTATGCTACCCACCGCGGCGATCACCTGACGGCGCAGCGGGCGACGTTTGCCAATCCGAAATTGTTCAATGAAATGGTCAAGCAGGATGGTGAAGTGGTACAGGGTTCATTGGCGCGCATCGAACCGGAAGGCAAGGTGGTGCGTATGTGGGAAGCCATTGAGACCTACATGAACCGGAAACAGCCTTTGATTGTGGTCGCGGGTGCCGATTACGGTCAGGGATCTTCCCGGGACTGGGCGGCAAAAGGGGTGCGTTTGGCGGGTGTGGAAGCCATCGTGGCTGAAGGGTTCGAGCGTATCCACCGTACTAACTTGGTGGGAATGGGGGTATTGCCATTGCAATTTAAAGAAGGGATCAACCGAAACACCTTAGCGCTTGATGGGACTGAGTTGTATGACGTCGTTGGTGAGATCCAGCCAGGAGCAGATTTGGCCTTGGTCGTCACACGGACCAACGGTGAAAAGGTCGATGTACCGGTTACCTGCCGACTTGATACGGCCGATGAGGTAGCAGTATACGCAGCCGGCGGTGTGCTGCAGCGTTTTGCCCAAGATTTCTTGGCGCAATAGGGGGAGAGGGCAATGACATATTCAACTTCCCAGTCCCAAATGAAAATTCCTGCCACCTACATGCGGGGAGGCACCAGCAAAGGGGTGTTTTTCAACCTGGCCGACCTGCCGCTGCAGGCACAGGTAGCCGGTAAAGCCCGTGACAAACTGTTGCTGCGGGTGATCGGCAGTCCCGACCCTTATGCCAAGCAAATTGACGGTATGGGCGGGGCAACCTCGAGCACCAGCAAGACGGTTATTGTATCCAAAAGCGCCAAAGCCGATCACGATGTCGATTACCTGTTCGGTCAGGTATCCATCGACAAGCCCTTTGTCGACTGGAGCGGTAATTGTGGCAACTTGTCTGCGGCCGTCGGTCCCTTTGCTATTCATGCTGGCTTACTCCCCAAAGAGCGTATTCCTGAAAATGGCATTGTTGCGGTACGGGTTTGGCAGCTCAATATCGAGAAAACAATCGTCATCCACGTGCCGGTAGTCAATGGTAGCGTTCAGGAAACCGGCGGGTTTGAGCTCGACGGTGTGACTTTCCCGGCTGCCGAAATTCAGGTGGATTTCATGGATCCGGCTGAAGGCGATGGCTCGATGTTTCCCACTGGCAATCTTGTGGATGATCTTGAAGTGCCGGATATCGGTACGTTTAACGCCACGCTGATCAACGCAGGGATCCCGACGATATTTATTGATGCCGAAGCTCTGGGTTATAGCGGTACCGAATTGCAGGATGACATCAACAGTGACGATAAGGCGCTGGCGATGTTCGAACGCATTCGTGCTTATGGGGCATTGAAAATGGGGTTGATTTCTCATCTGGACGAGGCAGAGACACGCCAGCATACCCCCAAAGTCGCCTTTGTTGCCAAACCCAAGAGCTACCTCTCATCAAGCGGTAAACCCGTTGCTGACAGCGACGTCGATCTGTTGGTTCGGGCCCTGTCGATGGGTAAATTGCACCACGCCATGATGGGAACCGCCGCCGTTGCGATTGCTGCTGCGGCTTGTGTGCCGGGGACATTGGTGAATTTGGCAGCTGGAGGCGGAGAAAAAGAGTCGGTGACGTTCGGTCACCCATCCGGAACGCTGAAGGTGGGTGCACAGGCGAAACAAGTTCAACAACATTGGGTGGTTGATAAAGTCATGATGAGCCGCAGCGCGCGTATTTTGATGGAGGGCGCTGTCCGTGTTCCGTCGACTGTCTTTGAATAGCCGCTATCGAAGATAGACCTTCGATAAAAAGCCTTTAATTAGCAATGTCAGGATATATACCGAGGGTACAGCTCAAATGCCCTGGGTATGCTGGAGGAATCACTATGTCTAAATATCAGGAAGAATATCAACGGGCACAAACCGCACCGCAACAATTTTGGCAGCAGCAAGCGAAAAAGCTTCCGTGGTATCAATTTCCCCAAAACATTTTAAGCCAAGACGAAAATGGCATAGAGCGTTGGTTTGCTGATGGCGAGCTCAACACTTGCTATATGGCTTTGGATCAACATGTCGAGGCGGGGAGAGGTGATCAAACCGCGCTGATTTACGATTCACCGGTGACTGGTACTAAAATTCAGTACAGCTACCAAGTGCTGAGGGATCAAGTGGCCAAGACCGCGGGGATGTTGGCAGCGTTGGGGGTAACAAAGGGCGATCGCGTGGTGATCTATATGCCGATGATCCCTGAAGCCGCGATGGCCATGCTGGCTTGTGCACGTATCGGCGCCATTCATTCTGTGGTGTTTGGTGGTTTTGCTCCCAATGAGTTGGCCGTCCGGATTGAAGATGCTGAGCCAAAGTTGGTACTCACTGCCAGTTGTGGCATTGAAGTGAGTAAGGTTATTCCCTATAAGCCGCTGGTTGATCAAGCTATTATGGATAGTCGCTGGAAGCCTGAGCATGTGGTGGTTTTCCAACGTAATGCCTGTCGCGCCGAGCTAACCGAGGAAAGGGATTGTGACTGGCAGGCTTTGAAGCAAAAAGCCGAGATGCATTCTTGTGTGCCTGTGAAAGCTACGGATCCTCTCTATATCCTTTACACATCCGGGACCACAGGCAAACCCAAAGGGGTGGTCAGGGATAATGGCGGCCATGCTGTAGCGATGAAATACAGCATGGAAACCATCTATGACGTCGAGCCTGGCGACGTATTCTGGGCGGCATCAGATGTAGGGTGGGTGGTGGGCCATTCCTATATCGTTTACGGGCCATTAATCCATGGTTGTACAACGGTCATGTTTGAAGGTAAGCCGGTGAAAACACCCGATCCGGCGGCTTTTTGGCGAGTGTGCAATGACTACGGGGTCAAGGTGCTATTTTCGGCTCCGACGGCGTTTCGGGCCATTAAGAAAGAAGATCCCGAAGGGGCGTTATTGGCTGATTACCCAATGGCAGGGCTAAAAGCGATATATATGGCAGGAGAAAGGTTAGATCCACCGACGCTGGAGTGGGTGCAGGAGAAAACCGGTCGCCCAGTCATTGATCACTGGTGGCAAACCGAAACGGGGTGGGCGATTGCCGGTAACCCGGTCGGCCTCGAAAGCTTCGAAGTCAAGCCGGGCTCGGCGACAATGCCGATTCCCGGTTATGGGGTGGCTGTTTTGGATGAAATAGGTGAAGAAAAACCGGCCAACCACCAAGGATATATTGCGATTAAGCGACCGTTACCACCGGGGTGCTTACCAACGGTTTGGCGCAATCATGACAGGTTCCAGAGTGGCTATCTGAGCCAGTTTCCCGGCTATTATGTATCAGGAGATGGTGGCTATCTTGATGAAGACGGGTACTTATTTGTCATGGGGCGAATAGATGATGTCATCAATGTTGCCGGACACCGATTATCAACTGGTGAGATGGAAGAGGTTGTCGGCGGCCATGAAGCGGTAGCCGAATGCGCCGTAATTGGCGTCCATGATGATCTGAAAGGGCAATTACCCCTGGGACTCGTCGTGTTGAAAGACGGTTATTACTCCGCCGATGGCAACATCGAAAAGGAGCTATTGCAGAAAGTCAGGAATGAAATCGGCGCGGTGGCGTGTTTCAATCGTGCGCTGGTGGTCGATAGGTTGCCAAAAACACGCTCGGGTAAAATCCTGCGCCGGGTCATAAGGCAAATTGCTGATGGCGAGCAATATGCAGTGCCTTCGACTATTGATGACCCCTCAAGTTTAGGGGAAATCGAAAAAGCGCTGGGATAGTGTGATTACGCGAGAGAAGTAATCAATTACTGTACAGCAGCAACAAAATGGCCCTTCAATGGTTGGTGGGGCCTTTTGAACCACATCGGTTAAGGCAATGGTTGCACACTGTGATCTTGATCATATTTGCATTGTGGACTATCAATAGAAACAGTGCATTGCAAAAAGGAGGATGCCATGCCTGTTAACTTTATTATCATTGGGTTTGCTCTTGCGGCGTTAGCCCTTGATAAATTGTCTATTTTTGATGATGACACGGCTGACTACGTCAATGTCCCTACCTATCAATCGAGTGCTGAATTGGCCGATAAAACCAAAGAGCCGACCGTTACTAATATAAATGCAAGAGTTTCATACCCTGTGGCGCCTGTTTCGCCGCGACAAAGCATAGATGAATATGATGCCATGATGACCCCGAGTGCGACACCTCATGCCTCGCTGAACGTCAAACAGGTTGTACTGGGGGGATTGGTGGTTCCTGCGGATTATTAAAAAAAGCCACATCATGTGGCTTTTTGATAGTCTCTGAGAAACGCAGTCCGGGCTTTACTCAGTGCCGATTGTGTTTCAGACTTTAATTTTTGCCTAACCAGTTTGGCATCCTTACTCATAGTAATGTTTCCTATGCAATCCATGCACGCTTGAATAACGTTGCTATTTCTTTTTTTATTCGCTCTTTATTGTGACTTCCGTCCCAAATTCGAGCGTCTTTTGCAGGTGAATATATACAAAAGTGCCAGCTAATTAAAGGTTTGAAGATTATTGATTGGTGAAAACCCATGGTTCCGTGATCTTCATCAACTTTATGAGCTTTGATTCTTATGCCGCTGTCGTCTAAATCCCCGATTTTGCCTATACCATCCCAGTCTAAGAGAAGGTTTTGAACAGGCAAAAGGTTAGGATAAAATCAATGCCGTTTTAGTTTATGGACAGTATGAAAAACGCTTTGAGGCGTTTCTTGAAAATAGATATGAAGATGAATTTTTCGGCGGAATTGGCTCCTATTTGGCTCGGAGAGCCAACACAACCAACCATTGACTCTCAACTTGATTGGCTATTCAACCGAGAGCCTTTCTTTCGCCTTCAATATGGGGACGTTGGGCAGCCGTTAACTGAGTGGATGGAGAGCGAGCTTGAAAAAACGATTGATCTATTTAGCTTAGATGTCGGTGCGCGCCAAGCCGTCGGTGCATCGTTGTGGCTTAAAAGTTTCACCGCGCATTTAATTTCGGGCCTGGCTGCGCTAAGACTGAAATTTAATCGTGTTCCACTGGTATCTATTGAGCAGATAAGCCTTGATGTTGCCGAAAACGGGAAATTAAAACGAGTCGGTATCGCATCAAATTGTCCTTTTCTCTGCCTGGTTGATGATCCACTCGCCCATGAACCATCAGCAACAGTGGTAGAGTCCGAGCAAGCGCTCGACCAACATTTATCGGGTTTGATTATTGAAGTTGGTCAGTATTTGGCACCAAGATTCAAACAGCAGAAGGTGAATACCCCACAATTTTGGGGAGCTGTAGGCTATGCCGCAGGCTTGGTGTTTCAAAAGTTAACCCAGCATGGCTGCGATAGAGCTTTGATTGAGCAACTACAGCCAAAGGCTGATCAATGGCTGGCCGGCCTGTTACCCAATTTCTCGGAGCTAAATCGTGTTAAGGCCGCTAGCCAAGGGGAAGTGAGTATCTACTATATCCGTCGCGAAACCTGCTGCCTGAAATATAAGCTTGATGGCAAAAAGCACTGTGCCACTTGCCAGCAGCGAGAGCCTGAGGCACAGCTGGCGCTTTATCAATCGAAGGTACCTACTCACTGAGCTTGAGTTTGCCAACATCATCGGGGTAGAGCACCTTGTCTAGGCTGTCTCGCAGGTCTATGAGCGGTTGTTGGCTGATTTCAATGATGCTTCTGGCAGGCCGGTCTAGCTCGACGATAAGTGTCAGTACCAATGAAAATGCCATTGCAAAGGGCAGAGCAGCAACTAGCGCTCTGCCTTTGTTTTGGGCTCCGACCTGAAGCCCGTTTAGCGCGATGGTCAAAAATGTTAACAGGCCAAGAGTAAACCAGATACTAGCGGGTATTCGTCCCCGTAGACTTTTGTTGACTCTTTCCGTATGGATATCAATCACTTCATTTAGAGAGTTAATGTACAGCAGCAGTAGTTCAGGCGACGTTTTTCCATAGGAGTCAACCGCTTGATTCCAGAGTTTGAGGTGCAATATTTCACTCTCCTCAACGATCCTGTTTAATCGTTTCTTTTGTATCTTCTTGTCTTCAACAACTCGTATTGTGACATACTCGCGCAGTAATTCTCGGCTCCGCGAGCGGTAAGGTTCCGTCAGTAAACCTGTCCGAAGGATGGTTGTACCCACAGCATTGGCTTCAGATAAAACCAGTTCTTTTCTGTCTGCGGATTTTGCTGCCGCCATACTAAAAGTGATGGCCAGGATAAAGGCGAGCAAACTGGCCAATCCTGTCGCCATCGGGCTGATTGACTGGCTGATCTGCTTGGAAGGAAAACGCAGCGCCAAGCGGTAGCCAAACTCGAACATCAGGGCAATGGCACCAAAAATCAGCCCTAGGATGATGAAAATTGATAGAGAATCGATGAAGGATTCTTGATACATACAGCGACCTTGAAAAGAAACTCAACCAAATGTTAGTGCAAGGCATTACCTGCGGGGTGAAACCAGTGAAACTTCAGGCACTAATAGTATAGCGGGTCATGACTGTCGCGATTCTTAGTTTGGTATAAGCTAAACTCTTAATGTCCAACATCATGCTCACTCGAGAGGGGATGGCCGATGAAATATAAGCATGTATTGTTAGCGGTTAACTTTGACGCCAATGCAGAATACCTGGTAATGAAAGCAGTCGAGCAAGCACGAGCCCATGATGCATTATTGAGCGTTATTCATATTGATCCTGACTTCACCGAGCTGTATGAGGGGGTGAGGGACTTCAACCCTACAGCAGTTGATGATTCGGTACATATCGAATCGGTTAGGGCAATGAATAGTTTATTGAAAGGTGCCAACTACCCGATCAACAAGCACATTTTCTATGCTGGGTATGTAGAAGACCAAATTATCAAGGCAATCAAAGAATTTGAGATAGACCTGCTTGTTTTTGGGCACCATGAGTCGAGCTGGTTCCATCAATTGACCCTTTCGAGTAGTGAGCCCCTGCTAAGAAGAATGCCCTGTGATCTGTTGTTCGTCAGGGTCGAGCGCTGATCTTAACGTTCCAATATAGTGGCTATTTGTTCCCACTGATAAACCAGCTCATCGACCAGACTACCCTCCGGTGCTTGCCATTGCTGGCTGAGAACCGGGTTGCCGCCGAAATAGTCATAAAAGCGTTGGGCACTGACATTCTGGCTAAGTACTTCTAGGTATGCTCCATTGTGTGAGGCTTCTGCTTGGATAACGCGCGCCGCGTGTTGCAGCAAAGCTTTTCCAACCCCTTTGCCCTTGGTCCCGGTGTCAACATGGAGGTTTTCGATTAAAGTGCCTTGAGCATCGCTTTGATCTAGGTAGATACAGATGAAGCCAAGCAGCTTTTTTTGTTCTGATGCGACAAAGATACGCTGATTGGCACTCGGTTGGCTAAATCTATGCTGCCAAATTGTTCCCCGCTCGCTAAAAACGCCTTTAGAGAGGTATTGCTCATCTAATAATCCAGCATAAACAGCTTGCCAGCTAGTGGCGTGAAGTTGAGCGATAGCATTTTGATCGATTGATTGTGCTGGCTTGATGGTAATCACAAAAACTCCTTTTATGGATACGAACCCTTCCTTATATATTTGATATTAATTCAAAAAATTACTACTGCAATACCAGTATTAGAATAGTGAATCTGTGAGCTGGTAGCAAAGAATCCAAATAATTCTAATTGTAAATAGAATAGCGTGATCAAGGTATACCAAAAAAACAAACTGGTTGATCTTGATCGGCTAAATAAACAAAATTGGTTAACCAAATTAACTGGGAGAGTATTATCCCTCATGTTTCCGAATGACAAATAATTAAAAGGCGAACCATGAGCAATAAACTCTTTACCCTAGCGCCTATCGCAGTGGCGTTGATATTAGCTGGTTGTAATTCCTCATCAAACTCAAGTGATGGCAAAGACGACCTAGTACAACCGATAGTACAATCCCGTGTACATGATATTTTAGAAGTGGATGGTTACCAATTCCGTGATGCCAACGGCGATGGTGAACTGGCACCGTATGAAGATTGGCGCCTTACTTCTGAGGAGCGTGCCGCTGATTTGGTTAGCCGGATGACGCTTGAAGAGAAAGTCGGGATGATGCTGATCGATACGCTGAATGCTGAAGCATACGGGTATATTGGCACAAAGCATCAAGATTTCGTTAACCGCCAGAAGATGAATCGCTTTATCTTCCGAAATAATATTCTGACCCAGGAAGAAATTGACGCACTCACTGATGAGGAGCGCCAAGATGGGGGGGCTGCTGGGGGACCTGGTGGGCCGAACTACGTGATTAGCCCGAGAGAAGCAGCTCAGTATATGAATACTGTGCAGGAACTTACGGAGCGAACGCGGTTGGGTATTCCTGCACTATTTAAATCGAATGCACGTAACCATATAGATCCGAATGCCAAAGCCGGTATCAATGTTGATTCAGGGGCATTTACCGGCTGGCCGAAAGAAGGCGGTTTGGCTGCTACAGGGGATATGGAGCTGATTGCCGAGTTTGGTGAGGTAATGCGTGCTGAATGGAATGCGATTGGTCTGCGTGGTATGTATGGTTACATGGCCGATTTGGCGACAGAGCCGCGCTGGTACCGTGTTCACGAAACCTTTAGCTCGGATGCAGACTTGACGTCGGATATTATCCAAATTCTTGTGGATAATTTGCAGGGCGAAGAGGTTGGATCAGACAGTATAGTCCTGACGATGAAACACTTCCCTGGCGGCGGCCCGCAGTTCTTGGGCTCGGATCCTCACTATTTTGCCGGCCAACACCAAAGCTATCCGGCGGGTAAGTTCGATTACCACCTCAAGCCATTCATTACTGCAATTGATGCAGGGGTCGCTGCGATCATGCCTTACTACGGTATCGTGGGTGGCGGTGACTGGTCGATAAATATCCCTGACAACGAAACAAACCTCGATGTGGGTAATGGCCAACTGCTTGGGGAGCTTCTTCATCCACGAGATCACGATACTCTACGCGTAGCCAACAATGATTATTCGACGGAAGTCGGCCAACCGGCTGGTAATGTGGGGGTTGCTTTCTCCAAAGGGATTTTGGACGATCTTTTGCGTAAGAAGCTCGGTTTCAGCGGTGTAATTAACTCGGATACAGGGATCATCAATGATCCAAATAACCCGCACACAGATTATGAAATGATGCATAACAACCGTGCTTGGGGACTGCAAGACAAGAACAAAACTGAGCAATTCGTGATTGCGATTGAGGCGGGTACCGATGTGTTCTCTGGCTTTAACCGTAATGATGAAATCCGGACTGTTGTTGAACAAGGTTTGGTTTCAGAAGAGCGTATTGACGAGTCGGTAAAACGCCTGCTTAAAGTACAATTTGATTTGGGGCTATTTGAAAACGCCTACGTCGATGCCGACAAAGCGAATGAAATTGTAGGTAACGCAGAGTTCCAAGAAAAGGCGCAGTTAGCTCAACGTAAAGCCGTCGTGTTACTTGATAACCAAGATCAAACACTGCCGTTGCGTTCTAACACCAGCCTATTCACTATGGGTATGGATGGTGATATAGCCAAAGAATACGGCTTCGACGTGACCGTGGGTGATGACGATGACGGTAACAAGGTCGCTGATGCAACAGGAAAAGATCATGCGTTGATCCGCGTCCGTGTTGATAATATCCCTGCTGTCATTTCAGGAGATATTCCAAACAACCGAGCTTTAGTCTTCGGTGGTGCAGATTTCGATGAGTTGTCAGTTCTTGATTTCACCAGCATGGCAAATGACATTAAAGGTGAGGGTAGCTCTTGGGTTGTCACACCTTCATTGGAAGATATTCAAGCTGTCATGGATGAAGTGGGTCCAGAAAACACAGTGCTTTCTATCTACTTCCGCCAACCATATGTGCTTGATAATGAAAGTCGATTAAGGGAAGCCGGTGCTACTTTAGCGACCTTCGGCTCAGATGACCGCGCGGTGATGGATGTTGTTAGCGGTAAGTTTAACCCGCAAGGTAAACTGCCGTTTGCACTGGCGAATAGTGCAGAGGCGATTATCAGACAAGACTCAGATGATCCATCTTATAAAGACGGTGATACGCTATATCCACTTGGCCATGGCTTGAGCTATAAATAACATCGAACGAGTAACTAAAGTGGTTGAGGAGCCTGATTAATATCAGGCTCTTTTTTTGATCTTGGTCTACTAATGAAATGAAATTGGTCAACCACTTCGTGTTGCTGGTATATAATGTATTCACATAATAAATTAGTTGCTCGAGGTATACGTGTACAGAGGTAATTTGTGCTCTCTGGAAAGCTATCGCCATATTCCATATCCGTTGATCGAACTAATCCAAGTGGTGAAGCGAAAGATTCAATCAAATAGCAATGTAGGCACCTATTCCGTGATTGGTGATGATGTTTTCTATTTTATTGTCGACGATAAGACAAAGCATTTTTCAGAAACAAAGTCAGAAATTCACCAACGATATATTGATGTCCAAATTGTAATGGAAGGGGAAGAAATGTACGGCTATAGCCAAAGCCCCTTTAATTCAATCGATGAAGATTTCATTGCAGATAAAGATGTAGCATTTAGTAAAGATATTGTCGATGAGCAGTTTGCTACTTTGTATAAAGATGATTTTATTATTTTCAATACTGAACAACCTCATCGTCCATTAGTCGCTACCTCTGAGCCTGCAAGTGTTAAGAAAGCAGTAATTAAAGTCAGTAAAGAATACTTAATTAATGACGCAGAGGTTTGAATGAATACTTATATGAATATGTTGGAGTGGGAAGACAGTGCTATCCCACACCGGTTGTGGGTCGAAAGGCTGGATAATGGTCGGACTCGTCTGTGCATGAAGATCGTGAAAGATGTTGAGCCCGAGATGCTCTACCTTGAACTTCCTGTATCGCAAGAAAAGGTGATGGGGGCATGGCAAGGAAGGGCGGCTGCGGTATCTGATGCGTATGATGATGGCTGTTTATATTCTCAAGTTCGTAGCTTGTTTAATCTCGACAATGGTTGTGTTGTCTGGACTGTTAACCATATTCAGCTCGCAGATAAGCAAAAGATGTCAGCGGACAAATTAGCCTTTATTCCAGGCATGACTCACGATCAGGGCTTGTTGAAGGCCATTTTAGAAACGGCTTAACTGAAAGATCTCTACATTTTATATTTCTACTCTTGTGTGTTAGTAAACCTAAAGCTATTTAAATTATTAAAAATAAAGCACATCATAATTAAAGATGATGTGCTTTTTATTTTTAGGTGGATGTGTTTTATTGATAAAATGGCAAAAGAACAAATATAATTTTAAGCTGTCCGTCTTGAGGTAAGCATTCTTGATATAGTGTACAAGTTGACAATAATAAAGGTCGACTCCATTAGTGTTCCACCAATTGATCCCAGAAGTAAATTATTCGCCAACCAACAAAAAGAATTGAACAAAATGAGTAAACGCAACTTTATCCCTTCAGTCTGGAATAACCCCCACGTTGCTACTGAGGCACCAAAAATGGTCAGCAATTCATAACTATGTTGCAAACTCGGCAAGCCCATTAGCCATAGCAGGGTAATAAAGAACCACATTACCTTGTTGGATTTGGTTTTGGTCGAAGCATAACTTCTTAGTGCACTGATCCCACAGCCAAACGCCGCAGTGAATGCCCCCATTAAAATAAAATGGCTGCATAATACAACTTGGAAAACTGTCAGGTGCAGGCGAAACCGGTTGCCGTTTTGATGGAGAAAAGCAGAAGCACCGACAAGAAAAGCAAATAAGCCAACACTCTGGGCGAAATTAAGTTCTAACATGGTAAATCTCTACTTAGATCTCTTGAATTTGACCAGTTTGGACAGGTATCGGCAGCACAATGCTGGGCTCGATAAAACCGGTGGGGATGTGTGATGAACATATTCAACTGCCGGTGCCATTGAAGCTTGGGCAAGGACGATGGTCGCGCAGGAGTCACCAATTTGCTCAACATGCCTTGCGATGGCTTTGGCATACAGAATCGCATCCCCCTTCGCGTAGTGCTGCCAGGCATTGGGAACCACGGTGAATGAAATCTCTGGAGATTGGTTAAGTTGCTTTGCACATTGATTGAGCAGGGCAATGGTAGGCTCTATCGTGCTTTCGAGAGCCGCGAGAACATGGATGTTACCCGTAAGTACCGCTTGTTCCGCCATAGGTCTATCAACACGAATGACCTGGCTAGCTATATCAGCCGTTTGCTCTGCAGCATCACCAATAGTTGAGCAGGTACAGATAATGATATCTGCGCCGTCTTGGGCTATTTGCTGTATTTGCTGCTGGACGTGTTTGATGACACCCGGTGTCAGGCCATCTGTCATGGCTTGCTTGAGCAGCTCTTCGTTGACATGGTGGCTAATCGTAACGCTATGGTCGTCAAGGTATTGGTTGATATAGGGGCGAAACAATATTTTGTTAGCCTCCAGCGTGTAGAGAAAAGCGATTTTCATGAGATGCAATCCTTAGCAGAGATGAAAAAAGGAGACGGAAAAAGAAAGGCTTCCCACGGGAAGCCTGACATTAATACCAAATTGACTAACAGTCAGTTTGGTTCTAGACATTAGCCCACCAAGTCAGCGGCTTCACGGGCAAGACGACCGATCTCGTCCCAGCGCCCTTCATTGATAAGCTTTTTATCTACCATCCAAGTACCGCCGCAGGCAAAGACACGATCTACTGCAAGGTAGTCATTGACGTTTTGGGCGTTGATGCCACCTGTTGGCATGAACTGGATTTGGGTGTAAGGCGCCAACAGAGATTTCACCATATTGATGCCGCCTGAAGCTTCTGCCGGGAAAAATTTTAGCGTTGTTACGCCCATTTCAATCGCTGCTTCTACTGCGCTTGGATTGTTCACCCCTGGGACAATTTCAATCCCTAGCTCTTGGCAAGCTTTGACGGTATTTGGGTTAAAGCCAGGAGAAACCACGAATGTTGCACCGGCTTCCTTGGCCGCAATGGCTTGCTCTCGGTTTAGTACCGTACCCGCTCCAATCAACATCTCTGGCTGCGCTTCACGAAGCAGGCGAATGGCTTCAGCGGCTGCATCAGAACGGAAGGTAATTTCAGCAGCGGGCAGGCCGTTTTCAGCCAATGCTTTGCCCAGCGGGATAATATCTTCAGCGCGATCAATAGCGATCACTGGGATGATTTTAATTTGTGCAAGTTGTTGTGCCGTAGTGCTCATTGTTGAGTCTTCCTTATTTAGTGCTCACAGAGAGCAGGTTCTTGTTTGTTAAATTGGATGTGCGCCATCGCTTGGGCTGGGATAATCGCGCCTTTGTGTTGAATAACAGTGCCAGCCAATAAATGGCCTTGCTCCGAACATTTCACCGGGGATTTTCCGTTTATTAGACCCGCCATGAAACCGGCGTTGAACGAGTCGCCGGCTGAGGTGGTATCGATCACTTGCTTAACCGGTGTGGTAGCGACAAATGTGCGGGTTTGGGCTGTGAAGTCCTCGTGGTAGTTACCCTTGGCACCCATTTTTACAACCGCTTGGCGAACGCCTGCGGCTTTTAGTCTTTCCAAGGTCTCTTCTTCGTTGCTATCGCCCCACAGACTGGCTTCGTCGTCGTTGGTGACAAGCGCCAAGGCCGTGAATGAAAACACCTGCTGGTAGCATTCACGGGCCTGTTCAGCTGATGCCCACAAGGCTGGACGGTAGTTGGTATCGAACAGGATCTCGACACCAGTGCTCGCCAGTAGCTGCAGCAGCCCAATAAGCTGCTGGCGGTCTTCTTTCGGCAGAATGGCAAGGCTGATCCCACTGAGGTATACCATGTCCATTTTGGTGAGATTATCTGCCACCTTAGTAAAATCAGGGTGCTGAAGCATATACCGGGCTGCCGATTGGTTGCGCCAATACAGGAAGGTACGCTCACCTTGATCATCTAGCTGGATCAAATACAGTCCAGGTTGGCGGGAACTATCTCGCAGTACCAAATCGGTACTAACACCTTCTTGATGCCAGCGGGCAATCATGCCATCACTGATAGCATCGCAGCCCAAGGCAGACACATAATTGATTTCAGCGGATTTGCCTGCCGTACGAGCCAGATAGACTGCTGTATTTAGGGAGTCACCACCGTATGTTTGGTGCATGTCACCAAACGGCGCGCCATTGAGCTCAATCATGCACTCGCCGATAAGCGCTATGCGTTTCATGCTTGTTCTCCCGGTAGGGTGAAGTAGCGTTTGGCGTTGCTAAAACAGATGTCTTGGACCATTTTACCAAGCATGCTGATATCGTTAGGCACTTCACCGTTCTCTACCCACTGTCCCATCATGTTGCACAGAATACGGCGGAAATACTCATGGCGGGTATAGGAGAGGAAACTACGGGAGTCAGTCAGCATACCAACGAATTGGCTCAGGAGGCCCAGCTGCGATAGTTGCTCCATCTGGCGCTGCATACCGTCTTTCTGGTCGTTGAACCACCAACCAGAGCCAAACTGGACTTTTCCTGCGATGCCGCCACCTTGGAAGTTACCAATCATGGTCGCCATCATCTCGTTGTCACGGGGATTTAGGCAATACAGAATAGTCTTAGGTAGTTCGTTGGTCAGATCCATGTCATCCAGCAGCGAAGCAAGCTGGAAGGCAAACGGGCGATCAGCGATGGAGTCAAAGCCGGCATCGGCACCGAGCAGTTTGAACATACGGGTACTATTGTTGCGCTGGGCACCAATATGTAGCTGCATTACCCAGCCACGTTTGGCGTATTGCTTGCCAAGCCAAACCTGTACGGCCGTGCTGAATTGGTCGACTTCATCTTCAGTAAGCACTTCACCCGCTAGGCGGCGGGTTAGCATCTTGTTAAGTTCTGTTTCGGCTGGTGCTTTGCCGTAGCGGACAATCTCGATACCGTGGTCAGCCGCGCGGCAACCATGGGCTGCGAAATGGTCAAGGCGGCGATCCAGCGCGGTGAGTAAATCGGCAAAAGAGGTGATCTCGATATCAGCCGCTTGCCCCAAAAGCTGCATGTATTCAGCAAAGCCATCCAGCTCAATTTTGAAGGCGCGGTCTGGACGCCAGCTTGGTGCGACTTCGACATCGAAACTCTCGTCTTCGGCAATTGCTTTGTGGTATTCCAATGAATGGATAGGGTCATCGGTTGTTCCGGCCATCACCACATTCATCTGTCTCATGATGCCGCGTGCCGAAAATTCTGGGCTTGTTAGCTTTTCATTGCATTCGTGCCAGATATCTTCGGCAGTATCCGGTCCGAATAGTTTGCCGGTGATACCAAAAGGACGACGAAGCTCAAGGTGAGTCCAGTGGTAGAGTGGATTGCCAAGCGTTTGTGGAACGGTTTTGGCCCACGCCATGTATTTATCAAAATCAGAGGACTCTTTGCCGGTAATAAGCGCCTCTGGAATACCTGCAGAGCGCATGCCTCGCCATTTATAGTGATCGCCTTCTAGCCACATTTGACCGATGTTATCGAAGCGGCGGTTCTGCGCAACTTCCTGCGGATTCAGGTGGCAGTGGTAATCATAGATTGGCATGTCCTTGGCATAGTCATGGTAGAGCACGCGCGCAATTTCATTGGAAAGCAAGAAGTCGTCACAAAGAAAGTCTTTCATCATAAGCTCCAAAGTGACACCGGGCGACAGCCATCGCCCGGTGTCTAATATCGGTTATAGAGAAGCAACGGCTGCGCGTGCGCCTTTGCTGATAATAAGCTGGTAAGCCTTGGTCACGGCTTCTACGAAGCCTTCGTTTTTGATTAGGTCGGTACCAAAAATGGCTTCGATGCTCAGGATGGCTTTAACAACCGCAGGCTCTTTGCCGTATTGCTGGTAGATTTCACGGAACTGCTCAACCATTGGGTCACGGACATCAATTTCTTGATTTTCCTCGTCAACACCACTGATATAAGTCATCCAACCGGCAATGCCCATGGCTAGCCACTTGTACTCAGTACCGACAGCCAAGTGATGGCGAAGCGAGCCGCCCATGCGCTGAGGGATCTTCTGGCTACCGTCCATCGCAATCTGCCATGTCTGATGCTTCAGGCTTGGGTTGGTAAAGCGCTCGATAAGCAGCTTGGCATACGCTTCAAGATCGGTACCTTCAGGCATTGTGAGGGTAGGGGCCTGAGCCTGCATCATCATGTCAAATGCAGCCTTGCGGTAGCTCTCATTGGTCATGGTGTCGGAGATGTGCTT
This sequence comes from Photobacterium sp. DA100, assembly GCF_029223585.1. NCBI lineage: Bacteria > Pseudomonadati > Pseudomonadota > Gammaproteobacteria > Vibrionales > Vibrionaceae > Photobacterium > Photobacterium sp. DA100. The sequence goes on from NZ_CP119424.1 coordinate 573,189, forward strand.
GTAGCCGCCAAGATAGCCAAGGTAAGCAAGGAATGAATGGCTGCCGTTTAGCATCCGCAGCTTCATTTCTTCGAACGGTACAACATCGGCAACGAACTCAGCCCCGGCAATGTCCCAGTCAGGACGACCGTTAACGAAGTTATCCTCAATCACCCACTGGCGGAACGGTTCACAGGCAATACCGCATGGGTCAGCCACACCAACCAGCTCGGTGATTTCAGCCAGAGTCTCAGGCGTAGCAGCAGGCACAATGCGGTCAACCATGGTACATGGGAAGGTCACATTGGCTTCAATCCAGCTCGCTAGCTCCTGGTCAACCAAATTGGCGAAGTCCAGTACTGTTGCGCGTGCAACATGGCCGTTTTCCTGCACATTGTCGCAAGACATGACAGTGAATGGCATCAGGCCAAGTTCGCGGCGGATGCGAAGAGCTTCGACGATGTAGCCAATGGCAGAGCTCGGCTCGCGAGGGTTGGCCAAATCCGCTTGAATCAGGCCATTATTCTTGTCCAAACGGCCAGTGGCAGGATCCGCACAGTAGCCTTTTTCCGTAATCGTCATAGAGACAATGGCGACTTGCTCTTCAGACATTTTTTCCAGAACCGCACGCTTGCCTTCAAAGTTAGGGTGAAGGGACTCAGTAACCGAAGCAATGAGTTTAACGTCGGTTGCCTTAGCCCCTTTTCCTGCCACCGTATACAGATGATCCTGGGCACGGAGCTGGGTAATAAGATCTTCACCGCCAAACAGGTTAACTTCACAAATTCCCCAGTCGCTGCCTGTTTTTTCTAGCATCTCGTTGGTAAACAGGGCCTGGTGTGCTCGGTGGAATGCGCCAAAACCTAGGTGAACGATGCGGCTTTTTAATTTTGAGCGGTCAAATGCTGGGCGAATGACATTCGGGTTTAGAGCGGAGTTTGAAATAGTGTCCATGTTGTTTTCCTTTGGCCCACCAACTGGAGTTGGTGGGCGGGTTTATCAGGGAAGTCTTCTGCGTGTTATAGATTGCGGGACAAGTCCCTAAAATCAGTAGCCAAGAACCAAGTTAGGTAGGAACAGGCTTAGCTGAGGAATAAAGGTGACAGCCAGAAGTGCAGCGATAAGGGCTGCATAGAATGGCAGTAGCGGCTTGATGATCTTCTCGATAGACACTTTGGCTACCGAACAACCAATGAACAGGGCGCTACCTACCGGTGGGGTACAGATACCGATAGCAAGGTTGAACGTCATCATGATACCGAAGTGAACCGGGTCGATTCCCATATCCAGTGCGATTGGCAGGAAGATTGGGGTAAAGATCAGTACTGCAGGGGTCATATCCATGAAGATACCCACAATCAGTAGGATGAGGTTGATGATCAGCAGGATAACCAGCGGGTTTTCAGAAACAGCCAGTAGGGCATCGGCAATCATGTATGGAATATCGGCGTTCGCCATTGCCCAGGACATGCCCATCGAAGCGCCAACCAGCAGCAGTACGATAGAGGTGGTTACCGCTGACTCTAGGATGATCTTTGGTAAGTCGCGAAGTTTTACTTCACGATAGAACACAACAGCGAGTACGAAGGTGTAGACAACGGCAATCGCCGAGGCCTCTGTCGCGGTGAAGATACCACCGATGATACCGCCCATGATGATGACAATCAGCATCAGAGATGGCATTGCTTTGATGAAAGTATCCCAGACTACGGCCAGTGTTGGCTTAGGGGCAACAGGGTAACCACGGCGCTTGGCAATCACACCGGCAACAATCATCAGGCTGAGGCCCATCAGGATCCCCGGAATGTAACCACCCAGGAACAGTGCAGCGATAGAGGTACCGCCAGATACCAGTGAGAATACGATAAGGGTGTTACTAGGCGGGATCAACAGGCCGGTTGGGCATGACGTGATGTTAACCGCTGCCGAGAAGTGCTCGTCGTAGCCATCTTTTTTCTGCAGTGGAGACATAGTCCCGCCGACGGCAGCAGCAGAGGCAACCGCAGATCCAGAAATAGAGCCGAACATCATGTTTGCCATCACGTTCACGTGGGCAAGAGAGCCTGGCAGGCGTCCACCCAGTACTTTGGCGAAATTGATCAGACGGATGGCGATACCGCCCTGGTTCATGATGTTACCCGCTAGGATGAAAAACGGGATAGCCAGCAGGGCAAAGTTATCGAGGCCTGCCGCCATGCGCTGGGCTACCACTGCGATCGCCGGCTCGAGCGGCAAGCTCATCATAATGGTTGCTAGCGATGAAAGACCGATTGCGAATGATACAGGGATCCCCAGCGCGAGTAACACGCCGAAGCTTCCGAATAGGGTGAGAATGACTTGCCATTCCATTGTGGAATCCTTCTTATAAAATCTTGTTCAATGGTGAAATCAAAAAAGTGATTCACCGCTGGATTTGCTTATTTAGTTTTGCTGCGGGTCGGCAATGCAGATATCGCCAGATACCAGTTGTTTAATTTTTTCGAAGGCGAAAAGTGCCGAATAGAAAATCATCAGTGATCCACTGATTGGTAGGCAGAAGTAGATATAGCCCATTTCCCAACCAAGCGCTGGGGTAACCTGGCCGGTTGAAAGTGTTTTGAGCGCGAGGTTAGTACCGCCGTATACAAGAACAACAAAAGCGAAGACGGCGATGGCCAGCTGAATGAAGATCTCATTGAACAATTTTCTTTTGCCGCTGAGCTTCATGGTTAGTAGGTCAATGGCAAGATGACGCTTGAGGCCTGTGGTGTAAGCCGCGCCAATAAGGGCTACCCACATAAATAGATATCTCGCCAGTTCATCAGTAATGGTACTTGGTTTACCAATGATATAGCGGGAGATCACCTGCCAGATCACACAGAACACCAGGAAGGTAGAGAGAGACACGGTAAACATCGCCAACCCTCTATTTATGTAACCAACCAATTTATTCATCTTTAGTTCCTTTGCAATAAATAAGCATGCTCAGAGTTGTATATTGGTAAACCAATGTAAGCAGATACGTCATCTAGCTATGTTTAAGCACGCGCTTTTTCTGTGGAGATTATAAGATGGTGTGATTTTTAGTCACGTGACCCAAGTCACAATTGAATTGGTTGACCAATTTGAGGGTTTTTATTGTGATATTGGTCAATCAATTTGCTTTTTTGTTTTGACGGTTTTCTGATTTGGCCGCAATATTGGCCCCGTACTTAAGAAATACCCTACACAATGGACAACCAATTCCACGGAGATATAACAATGATGACGCGTAAAAGTGTACTTACTGCAGTGATCGGTGCTGCCCTTACTTTTGGTGCTACTGCTTCTGCTTACGCAGCAACGACCTTCAAGCTAAGTCATAACCACCCGCGCGACCATGCTGTGCATAAAGCAATGGATCACATGGCGAAAGAAGTCCGCAAACTAACAGACGGCGAAGTGCGTATCCGCATTTACCCTGATGCGCAGCTGGGCACCCAGCGTGAGTCAATGGAACTGATGCAGAATGGCGCACTGGAAATGGTAAAAACCAACGCTGCAGAGCTTGAAGCCTTTGCCCCTGCTTACTCAGCATTTAATCTTCCATACCTATTCCGTGACAAGACTCACTACTACAACGTGAAAGAAGGTGAGGTGGGTGAGGAAATCCTAGCGTCTTCCCGTGACAGTGGTTTCATTGGTGTAACTTACTATGATGCGGGGGCACGTAGCTTCTACACCTCTAAACCAATCAATACGCCTGAAGATCTGAAAGGCATGAAGATCCGTGTTCAGCCAAGCCCATCGGCGATTGCCATGGTAAATGCACTGGGTGGTAGCCCAACGCCGCTAGCATACGGTGAGCTATACACAGCACTGCAGCAAGGTGTTGTTGATGCCGCAGAAAACAATATTCCATCATTCAGCCTAAGTCGCCACAGCGAAGTGTCTAAGTACTTCAGCCTAGACGAGCACACTATGGTTCCTGATGTTTTGGTTATCTCGACCAAAGCCTATGATGCCCTTTCTGAGGAACACCAGGCGGCATTGAAGCAGGCGGCGATGAGCTCAATGGAAGTGATGAAAGAGCTATGGGCAGAATCAGAAGCCAAAGAGCGTGCGAAAGCTGAGAAAATGGGCGTAACCTTCGTTAAACCGAATAAGACAGCGTTTGTAGAGGCGGTACAGCCAATGTATGACGCATTGGAAAAATCTAATCCTGAGCTGAACGAAATCGTAGAGCGTATCAAAGCAGTACAATAAGCAAAGAAAACAGCTGTTGTAATCATAAAAATCAAAGTGTTGCCACACTTTTACATTAAGAGGTTGACCAATTAAGTTTGGTCGTTATGATGGCGAATAAGTGCAATGGAAAAAAGTGACAATATCATCATGATGCCCTTTGAACCGAAACGTCCTTACCAAGAACTTGGTTTGGTGTTGAGACAAGAACTTATCGATGGACGCTACAAGGTAGGTGACCGATTACCGCCGGAGCGGGATATCGCTGAGCGACTGAATGTCAGCCGAACGGTAGTCCGTGAAGCGATCATTATGCTGGAACTAGAAAATCTTGTTGAGGTGAAGAAGGGATCTGGGGTTTATGTCCTGAATATTCCTAGTCACTCCAATAGCCGGGAGAATGTGATCAGCGACGATGCGGGTCCATTCGAAATGCTGCAGGCCAGGCAGTTGCTTGAAAGTAACATTGCCGAGTTTGCCGCTATCCAGGTGACACCGGGTGATATTGTGAAGATGCGTGCGGCACTGGATCTTGAGCGCAGTGAGATTGCCTCAGGGGCCGAAGAATGTATCGGTGATGAACAGTTCCATATGTGCATTGCCGAAGCCACGCAAAACTCAGTATTGGTCGATATGCTTAAGCAATCTTGGGAGCGACGTGAGCAAAGCCCGATGTGGAAGAAGCTGCACTCGCACATTATTGACCAAGCATACCGTCAGGAGTGGCTTGAGGATCATGCGCGTATATTAGCAGCAATGCAGCGCAAAGATCCGATTGCAGCGAAAAATGCCATGTGGCAACACCTTGAGAATGTGAAACAACGCCTGTTAGAACTTTCTGATATTGATGATCCGAATTTTGATGGCTACTTATTTAGCTCGAATCCGGTAGTTCTCCTTGGTGGTGAAAAATAAACCGCCGACAAATTCAATTAGGCCAATGAGTCTTTATTGGCCTCTTTAAAAGCAGTTATTTTACGTAATTGTGCATTCTAAATTGTAAAGTACTTAACTCAGATTTTTGAGCGGGTTAAGTGTGTCTATAAAAGGTGATTGTCATGGAACAAACCTGGCGCTGGTATGGCCCTAATGATCCTGTATCGCTTGATGATATTCGTCAGGCAGGCGCTACGGGAATTGTAAATGCATTGCATCATATTCCAAACGGTGAAGTTTGGACCGTAGAAGAAATTCTAAAGCGCAAAGCAATAATTGAGGAAAAAGGTTTAACTTGGTCTGTTGTTGAAAGTGTGCCTGTTCATGAAGAAATAAAAACGCAAACAGGTAATTACCAACAGTGGATTGATAATTATAAGCAGACACTACGTAATTTGGCAGAATGCGGTATTGATACGGTTTGTTATAACTTTATGCCGGTATTAGATTGGACGCGCACCGATCTGGAATTTGAAATGCCGGATGGCTCTAAAGCGTTACGTTTTGATCAAATTGCGTTTGCAGCATTTGAATTATTTATTCTAAAACGTCCGGGTGCTGAAGAAGAGTACTCTGCGCAGGAACAAGCTGAGGCCCAGAAATATTTCAATGCCATGTCTGCAGAGGCTGTGGCTCAGTTGACGAGCAACATTATTGCCGGCCTGCCGGGAGCTGAAGAAGGATATACCCTTGAGGAGTTTCAGGCGCAGCTTGACCGTTATGCTGGCATTGATAAAGATAAGCTTCGTCAGCATATGAAGCACTTCTTGAGTGAGTTGATGCCGGTGTGCGATGCCACAGGGCTGAAGATGGCAGTGCATCCCGACGATCCACCGCGACCGATCCTTGGTTTGCCGCGTATTGTCTCGACCATTGAAGATATTGATTGGCTGACAACAGAAGTACCAAGCAAGAACAATGGCATCACCATGTGTACTGGCTCTTACGGTGTCCGTGGCGACAATGACTTGGTTAACATGATCAAACAACATGGTGACCGTATTTATTTCACTCATTTGCGTTCAACGCAGCGTGAAGAAAACCAATTGAGCTTCCATGAGGCCGCTCACCTTGATGGCGATGTGGATATGTATAATGTCGTAATGGCTATCTTGGAAGAAGAGCAGCGCCGTGAGGAGTCAGGTGATACCCGCTTGATTCCGATGCGTCCGGACCATGGTCACCAGATGCTGGATGACCTGAAAAAGAAAACCAACCCAGGATATTCAGCCATTGGCCGCCTGAAAGGTTTGGCGGAGGTTCGTGGCCTGGAAATGGCACTGAAGCGCGCATTTTTTAACAAATAATAAGTCCTTATACACAAAAAATAGTGTATATACCTACCAATGTTTGGCCCGACTTTCGGGCCTTTTTTTTATTTATCGATCAAACCGACATTTATTTTGTGGCTCTGCATGTATGGTACTTTATGCCCATTTGTCTATGGGTTTTTTCTTGTATCAAACTCTTGCCAAAACAGGGATAACATATGGCAAATAAACTATCATTTAAAGTAAAAATAATTATCACTTTGATAGCTATATTAATAGCAACTGTGGTTACCTCATTCTTCAGTGTCAATTATTATCTCAGCCGCTATATTTTTGACAGTGATGCTGAAAGTATTAATACTCAGATTAGCTTGGTCAAAGATAAGCTGTATGATGATATTCGTAACAAGGTATTGATTGCAGAGAACATTAGTCTAGATATTACCAGTATCCAAGAAGTTACAGAGCGAGCTGGGTTTTATGCGGCAGCAAAAGTGATAGCTGATTTTGTCATTACCGATAAAGGGCGCATTGATGATGAATCCGAAGCCAGTCATTACATTCAGCTGGTAAATAGCACCAGTGGGACAAGCGTTAGTGATATTTTTTATCAAAATGATATTCCATTGATATCCATTACTGTACCCAGAGGCAATGGCGGTGATATTTTTTATCTTGATTTGAGAAACACCCAACAGTTACTGTCGCAGTCTTCTGTTGCGGGGAGTTACTTCGATCTGGAAGATAGCAGAGGAACACAGGTCTTTAGTAATCGCATTGATGGCGATCTTATTCCGTATACCAACCGTTTTGCTGTTGGCGATAGCCAGTGGATGCTGACGGGTTACATTGATCGTGGTTACATCCAGCAAAATACCAACGCCTTGAGCGGCAGCATTACCATGGCGCTGGTACTGGTGGCGTTGATTTCCATTCCGCTGAGCGTCCTTTTTATCAATACTATTTTCAAACATCTCAGCACGCTGCGCAGCATTATTGTTGGTCTATCTCGGGGAGATGCGGATCTCACCCGGCGACTGGATGTCTACAGCAATGATGATTTGGGCAAGATTGCCTCGGGCATCAACCATTTTATCGAAAACCTGCAAAGAATGATGCTGGAAGTCTCTCAGTCAAGCCAGGCGATCCAGCATGAAGTGGCAGCACTGAAAGATAAAGCGGATTCCAACAAGTCCTTACTCACCCGCCACACTCAGGAAACGGAGAAAGTGGTAACGGCCATCAATGAAATGAGCGCAACGGCGGAGTCTGTCGCGGATAGCGGCAATCGGGCTGCAGACTTTACCCATGCGACCAATGCCGAAGCGGAAAAATCAAAAGATGTCGTGAAGGTGGCTTCTAGTAGTGTGAATCAACTATCGACGGAAGTGGAAAGTATGTCGGTATCTATACAGACCATGAGTCAGGATTTCGAGAAAATCGATGCGGTACTCCATGTGATAGGTGAAATTGCCGAACAAACTAACTTACTTGCGCTTAATGCTGCTATTGAGGCGGCTCGTGCTGGTGAGCAGGGAAGGGGGTTTGCAGTCGTTGCCGATGAGGTTAGAGCACTGGCGGCGAGAACGCAGCAGAGTACGTCTGAAATCGATACCATGCTATCGGATTTACGTAAGGCGACATCAGTAGTAGTTCAGTCGATGGATGTGACGAAGGGAAGTTGCGCCCAAACTGTTGAGCACACAGCAAATGTGATGGCCTCTTTGGAATCAATGACTAACTCCATTAGTCAGATTAACGATCTTACCACTCAGATTGCCACTTCAGCCAACGAGCAGAGTGTAGTGACGGAAGAAGTGAACAAGAACATGATAGCCATTCACGATATGATCAACGAGCTTAATCGCAACGCTGATGACTCGGTCGCCAGTACTGAGCAACTTGCGGTTACCAATAGTCAATTAAATGCGATGGTGGCCAACTTTAAGTTGAAGTAATACAGCCTTATGAGTGATAATCAATATCATTATCACTTTTAACTTGGAGTATGCCATGGCCCAGGCGATGAGTCCAAAGATGGACCCAAAACAACTGTCTGTTGTGGGTAACGAGCTTGTCACCCCGAATATGATCCGTTTGACGCTTGGCGGTGAAGGGAGCCACCATTTTTCTCAAGACAGTGTAGGCCAATATGTGAAGCTCCTGTTTACTGCTGACGGCGGCACGGATATCAGTGCGTTACCTGAGGGGCAAAGACCCATGATGCGCACTTTTACGGTGTCGGGCTATCAAGCTGTTTCTGAGGGTGCTGCTGGCACGATAACGATTGATATTGCCAAGCATGAGTTAGCAGAAGTAGGAGGTGATATCACGCCAGAAATCGGTGGCTACGCCTCTCGCTGGGCGCTTAAAGCGCAAGCCGGTGACGCTATCTCTTTGGTTGGCCCGCGTCCGATACAAGCGATGCCTGTCGCAGCAGATCGTTTCTTGCTGGTGGCAGATATGACGGCGCAAACGGCCCTGCAAAGCAAACTGGCGTTGTTGCCAGCCAGTGCATCCGGCTATGTGGTCTTGGACGTACCGACAGTGGCTGATGTACAGCCTCTGGCGCTTCCTGAGGGGATGGAGCTAGTTGTTAATATCAGTGGCGACGGCTCGCTGTCCGATGGCGTCAAAGCACTAGCTCTGGATGGTACCGATTTGGCCGTGTGGTGCGCCTGTGAGTTCAGCGAAATGCGGTCGATCCGCAGTTACATTACTGCGGACAGAGGGGGGGATCGTAAAATGTGTTACTTCAGTAGTTACTGGAAGCAGGGTGTGACGGAGGATGGTCACAAGGTGCTTAAAAAACAGGATGCAGAGAAAGAGGCCCAAGGCTGAAAAGTGTGTTAAGGCGGCGAAAATGCCGCCTTAATTGTAGGTGCGTCAAGAGCCGTAATACATACAGATACGGCTGCCATCGACCTCTTGGATCTTGAATGGGATATTGTAGATATCTTCCATAATTGCCTGCTGGATGACTTCCTCTACCTTACCGCTCTTGATCACTTCGCCTTTGCGCATCGCAACGATATTATCTGAATAGCAAGAAGCAAAGTTGATATCGTGGATCACGATAACAACGGCCTTGTTCATCTTGTGGGCAAGGCGGCGGATAGTCTGCATGATCTCCACCGAGTGCTTGATATCCAAGTTATTCAGCGGCTCATCGAGGAAGATGTAGTCGGTATCTTGTGCGACTACCATGGCAATGAACGCCATTTGGCGCTGGCCGCCACTGAGCTGGTCGAGGAACTTGTCCTGGATATGGGTGATATCCAGGTGCTCGAGAGCCTCATCGATAACGCGGTTGTCTTCGTTTGTCAGGCGGCCCTTGCTGTGGGGAAAACGGCCAAAGGCAACTAATTCACGAATGGTAAATCGCATGTTGATGTTGTTCGACTGGCGTAATACAGCCAGGCGCTTGGACAGCTCCTGGGTATCCCATTGCGAAAGCGGTTTGCCGGCGATAAGTACCTCTCCGGCATCGCTTTCTGTTAAGCGGCTGGCCATCGAAAGGAGAGTACTTTTACCAGCGCCGTTTGGGCCAATGATGGACGTTACTTCTCCTAATGGAAACAGGGCACTAGCCTGGCTAACCACCAAGGTATCGTTATATTTCTTAGAGAGTCCAGTTAACTTAATCATGATAAATCAAAACTTGTTACGCATTAGAAGAAAGAGGAAGTAGCTGCCACCAACAAAGTTGATGATGACACTGATGGTCGTATCGAAGGCAAAGACTTTTTCAATCAACCATTGGCCACCGACCAGAAGCACAACCGACAGGGTGCTGGCTGCCAGCATCAAGAAGCGGTGGTGGTAGCTCTGGAATAGCTGGCGGGTCAAGCTGACCACGATCAGACCGAAGAACAGTACCGGCCCCACCAAAGCGGTTGAGATAGCCACCATTAAGGTGATCACCATCATGACCTGCATCGTGACCTTGTGGGTATCGACCCCTAGGCTTTTGGCATTGTCGGTACCCAGCCAGAACACATCGAGCTTATTGGAAAGCGTGTACAGGTATGCCAAACAAAGACCTAGCGGTATCATCGACCAGTAAACCAGCTCACCATTGACGTTATTGAAGCTGGCAAACATGGTGTTTTGCAGGTTGGCGAACTCGTTCGGGTCCAGAATCATGGTAAAGAAGCTGGAAATGCTGCTGAACAAGCTACCGCAGACAATGCCAATCAACAGCAGGGTGAACACGTTGCTATTTGCCCGGCGAAAATACAGGGTGAACAGCAACATGGAAAAGCCGCTCATGATTAATGTCGTGAGTAGGAAATTAATTTTCGCATCGGCAAACCACACACTCATGCTGCCGAACATCACCACGATAATGACCTGGATCATCACGTAGAGCGAATCGAAGCCGAGGATTGAAGGCGTCAGGATCCGGTTATTGGTAATGGTCTGGAATACCAGCGACGAAGTCGAAATCGCGATGGCCGCCAGTACAATGGCCATAATTTTCGGCAAGCGAAGCGAAAGGAAAAACTGATAGTTTTGGGCATTGAGGCCTTGACCAATGAAGTAGGCAGTAATGAGCACTCCCAGTACCGCAAGTAGGGAAACTTTAATACTGTCACGCATTGGATTTGTCCTTCAGAACCAGAGCAATAAAGACCGCACCGCCGAAGATACTGATGATCATCGAAATTGGCATTTCATACGGAAAGATAATTAAACGGCCAAGAATATCGCAGGCCAATACCATCACCACACCCCAGTAGGCAGTCCATGGTAGGTTGCGGCGCATGTTGTCCCCCATAAAAATAGCGACCAGGTTAGGGACGATTAACCCTAGGAAAGGTATCACCCCGACGATCATAACCACAGTCGAAGAGAGGATGGCGACAACCAATACACCGATAAAAACAATTTTCTGAAAATCCAACCCGATATTTTTGGCAAAGCTTTCCCCAACGCTGGCAGCGCTGAATTGACTCGCGTAGTAGTAGGCAACGATACAAGCTGGTAGGGCAAGGTAGAGATACTCATAGTTACCTTGCAGTACTGATGCGAAGTTGGCGACTGTCCACGCCGACATTGACTGCACCAGATCATAGCGGTAGGCAATGAAGGTGGTCATTGCAGAGATGACGTTACCATACATAATGCCGATCAGCGGTACCAAGACAGCATTTTTGAACTGTAACCGCTGCAGGAATTGGACAAACAGTAAAGTACCGATCAGCGCAAAAATCAGGATAACCCCAAGGCTGATCCAACGATTGGCTCCGGCAAAGAAGACAATCCCCATGACATAGCCGAGCATTGCACAATCAATGGTGCCGGTTGTGGAAGGGGAGGCAAACCGATTCTGGCAGACTTGCTGCATGATTAAACCAGCGACACTTAAGCCCGCACCGGCCAGGCAGATAGCTAAAAGGCGAGGCAGGCGGCTAGCAAACAGAATCGACAGGGTGTGCTCGTCTCCGGCAAGCAAGCTGTGCAGGTTAATATTGGCTACACCAATGAACACTGAGATAGCCGCGACTGGGAGGAGGGCCAGTACAGCCCAGAATAATTTTTTATTAGGCATATGAGAGTAACCCGGCTATCGCCGGGCTGAAATACATTATTGAGTTGAAGTTACCGCTTTACGTGCATCATCAATCATGATTTCTGTCGCGTTAGCACCCGCGATGGTGAGGTACCATGCACTTGGGTTAAGGAATACAACGCGGTTGTTCTTGTATGCCGGCGTGCTCTTGATCAGTGGGTTATCAAACAGCTGTTGCGCTTTGCCCGAGCTCTGGCCAATCGCGCTTTCGCGATCCAGAATAAACAGCACATCAGGCGCCGCATCGGCAATAAATTCAAATGAGATCAGGTTACCGTGCGGGTTCTGGCTGTCAGAAGCCCGGGCTGGCTTGAAACCGAACTCGTCAAATAGCACAGAGAAACGACTGACTTCACCGAACATAGAAATGTTGTTACCGCTGTTCATTACCGCCAGGGTTTTCAGACCTTTCTCCTGAACTTGCTTGCGCACTTCAGCCATCTCAGCTTCCGTGTCTTTAATCAGTTGCTCGGCTTCTGCTTCTTTGTCGAAGATCTTGCCCAGCATACGCCAGTTGTTCTTGGTGTCTTCCCAGTAGCTGCCGTTCTCGACGACGTGCATGACGGTCGGTGCTATTTGGGACAGGGTAGGATAGGCGTCGACCATACGGCTTTCGGCAATGATTACATCAGGCTTTAGGGTGAAGATTTGCTCAAAGTTGGCTTCTTTCATGCTACCGATATGGGTCGCTTTCTCACTGTAATCACTAAGGTATTCCGGCAGCATGGTCGTTACTGCGCCAACAGGCTCGATGCCTAGCCGGTTCAGGGTATCAAGGCTTCCATGGCCGCCGACAACCACCACGCGCTGTGGTGTTTGCTCAAGGGTTGTCGTACCCAATGAGTGCTTCACGGTAATTGATTCAGCTAGCGCCGGGAAATTGAGAGTCATTGCTCCCACGAGAAGTGCGGATTTTAATGCGGTGGTAAAGCGAGTCATAACGAACCTTAAAAATCTAGATGCGGAAAGATAGCCAACAAATGCAATCTAATAACAAATGAGAATTGTTTTTATTGATATTACGCATGAAAAGTGAAAGATCAGAATGACATTTACAATCTTTACAATTTTTTGTTCTGTCCAGAAAATAAAACAGGAGCCCAAGGCTCCCGTTTTATTTAGTGCCGAATAGTAGCAGTAATTATATGCCCACCGTCATGTGAAGGCCGTAGAAAATACCGCGGCCAACCAGCTCGGAGAGGAATACCAAGCCAAAGCTCACCACCATCACAGGTACGCCAGGCCGGCTGTTCATCAGGTTAGGGATAAACCACACTGCGAGTGCGCCAAGCAATAGACCGACACGGATAACCTGTAATTGAGCCATGTTAGGAATGAGCTCAGAAGCGGTGGTCACCGAAGTTTGAATATCCCCCAGCCCGATAAGCTGGCTGACCAAGGCTGTCAGGCTAATGGCAACCGCCAAAGAGCCAACAAATGGCAAAATACGGTCCAGGCCTGCCATTTTGTGCTGGGCTCCAGTTAGCAGCAGATGGCCAAAGATAAGGCCAGATGTCAGCATCGTCATCACAAAGGCAATAGGGGTATAAACCGTATTCCAGGTCGGTACCGTATCAAGCAGGTACAGTTTGATCATGGAGTACATAAAGGCGATACCCACTAGCATACCGGCAGCGAGCAACAGCTTGCGCAGCGCTTCGTTGCCTTTGTCCAGCATCTCCAGCAACCAGTAACCGCCACCAAGAGCAAAGAACACGCTGCCAGTGAAGATTTCATTGGATAGCCAAGAGCTACCCACCTGGTTGAGGGCATTGAAAGCACGCAGTGGGCTACCCAGATGCATGGTCGACGCGGCAAAACCCAGTCCCATCAGTACCCAGAGGAAGAACATCGCTTGATGCAGGCGGTAGTTAGCGCCGACGCAAAGCTTGCCTTTCAGAATTACGCCACCGAGCAGCAGATAAGCACCAACTGCAGTTTGTGCCAGCACGGTAAATAGGATCAGGGGCCATTCATGCCAAGCCATCTTATACCTCCTTAGGGTTTGCTAGGAAACCGCTGTGATCGCCGGTTGGGCGGGCATGACGATTTGGTTTAATGACAATGTTTGGTTTGGTCTTTAGTGACGACGGCAGTGGTGCGACATCAGCGTTGGTGCCGTATTTCTTACGGAGCTCGTCAATAGGGCCGAACTCCAATGCACGTAGTGGACAAGAGCCGACACAAATTGGCTCTAGGCCCTGGCCAACACGCTCGTAGCAGCCGTCACACTTGGTCATATGGCCTTTGTCGGCATCGTATTGCGGAGCGCCGTAAGGACAGGCCATAGAACAGTACTGGCAGCCGATGCAGACATCTTCGTTGACCACCACCAGGCCGTCTTCTTTGCGCTTGTGCATGGCGCCCGATGGGCAGACCTTGGCACAGGCCGGTTCGTCGCAATGGTTACAGGCGATGGAGAGGTAGTAGGAGAACACATCCTGTCGGAAGGTTTCGCCTTCTTTAATCCAGTTACCGCCGGAGTACTCGTAGACGCGGCGATAGTTGACGCCGACATCCAGATCTTTGTTGTCTTTGCACGACAGCTGACAGGTTTTACAGCCGGTGCATTTGCTTGAATCAATATAAAAACCGTATTGTTTCATGGTTTAAACCTTATGCCTTATTCACCAGTTGTACTTCCACCAAGTTGGTGTGCTGCGGGTTGCCTTTCGCCAGCGGACTAGGGCGCTGGGTGGTCAACACATTGATACAGCCGCCGTGATCGACCTTCTGGCCATCCGGGGCATACCAAGCGCCTTCACTAAGGGCAACCACACCCGGCATCATGCGCGGGGTGACTTTGGCATTGATGTGCACTTCACCGCGGTCGTTGAAGATACGGATAAGGTCGCCGTTCTTGACGTCGCGTTGCTCAGCATCAACTGGGTTCATCCACATCTCTTGCGGTGCGGCTTCTTTGATAATGTCGACATTGCCATACGTCGAGTGGCAGCGTGCCTTGTAGTGGAAGCCCGTTAGCTGTAGTGGATACTTACTGCGGTTCGGATCATCCCAGCCTTCTGCGGTTGATACGTGGACTGGAAGCGGGTGGATAACGTCACCTTCAGGCAGTTCCCATTCCTTAGCGAGGTTGGCCAGGCGTTCCGAATAGATTTCCACTTTACCCGATGGGGTAGAAAGTGGATTCTGCTCTGGGTTATCCCTAAAGGCTTTGTAAGCCACGAAGTGGCCGTTTGGATCGCGGCGCTTCACAATGCCTTGTTTCCTGACGGTTTCGAAATCAGGCAATGATGGATCGTTCTCTCTCGTTAACTTGTAGAGGTGCTCCAGCCAACCTTGCTGATCGCGACCTTCGGTGAATTCTTTCTCGATACCCAACCGCTTGGCGATTTCAGTACACATTTCATAAATGCCGCGCGCTTCGAATTGCGGTTCGATGGCTTTGTCGGCATAGATGAAGTAAGGCATGTTGGCAGCTTTGGTATCCATACAGAAGTCGGCTTGCTCGGAGGTAGTCAAATCCGGCAGCAAGATATCGGCATACTTGGCCGATGAGGTCATGTGGTTGTCAATCACAACGATCATTTCACAGGCTTTGTCGTCCTGCAGGATGTCATGGGTACGGTTGATGTCTGAATGCTGGTTGATCAGGCAGTTGCCCGCATAGTTCCAGATGAACTTGATTGGCACATCGAGCTTGTCTTTGCCCCGAACACCGTCTTTGGTGGCTGTCATCTCAGGTCCACGCACAATCGCGTCGGTCCACAGGAACATGGAGATAGAGGTTTTAACAGGGTTTTCTGGGATCGGAAAGCGAACAAACGGGATATTGTAGTCAGATTCGCGGGCACCCGAGCCACCACCGTTGATCCCGAGGTTACCCGTTAGCAGCGCCAGCATGGCAATTGCGCGGGAAGCGATTTCACCGTTGGCGGTACGCTGCAGCCCCCAGCCTTGGAAGATGGCACAAGGTTTGGCTTGGCCAATTTCGCGAGCCAGTTTGACGATAATATCGACGGGAATACCGGTAATAGGCGATGCCCATGCTGGTGTTTTTTCTATGCCATCTTCGCCTTTGCCAAGAATGTATGACTTGTAGTCAGAGTTGGCAGGGGCTGAGGCAGGCAGTGTTTTCTCATCGTAACCGACACAGTATTTGTCCAGGAAAGGCTGGTCGACCATGTTTTCGGTGATAAATACATGGGCTATGGCGGCGACCAATGCGGTGTCAGTGCCGGGGCGAATTGGGATCCATTGATCTTCGCGGCCACCTGCGGTGTCGTTATAGCGCGGATCAATCATGATCATCTTGGCATTGGAACGCGCTTTGCTCTCCATCAAGTGGTGGATCAAGCCTCCGCCAGACATACGGGTTTCGGCCGGGTTATTGCCAAACTGGACAATTAGCTTGGTATTTTCCAAATCAGAGAAGCTGTTGTTGCTTGCCCAGCCGCCGTAGGTGTAATTCAGGCCAGCTGCGATTTGTGCGGTTGAGTAATCACCATAGTGATTTAGGTAGCCGCCAGACAGGTTCATCAGGCGGGCAATCAAAGTACCGCCCGGTGGCCAAGATTTGGTAACCGTGCCACCTAGCGTACCGGTACCATAGTTTAGGTATACGGCTTCGCTACCATAGTCTTTGCGGATACGGGTAAGGTTGTTGGCGATTTCATCGTAGGCTTCTTCCCAGCTGATACGCTTGAATTTGCCTTCACCACGTTTGCCAACCCGCTTCATTGGGTATTTTAGGCGGTCAGGATTGTATACCCGGCGGCGCATAGAGCGGCCACGCAAGCAGGCACGGACTTGATGGCTTCCGTATTCGTCATCACCGGTGTTATCGGTTTCAACCCATTTGATTTCGCCGTCAGCGACATGCATCCGCAATGGACAGCGACTACCGCAGTTCACGGTACAGGCACTCCAGACGATTTTTTCTTCGGACGGTGTCGTTGCCGCGGCAACAGGAGATGATTTAAAAGGTAGGGTAATACTACCGGCAACGGCTGCCAGCCCGCCTACCGCAGACGTGGATTTCATGAAATCACGACGGCTGAATGCAGGTGAGAGGAGCTGTTTGAGCTTTTTTTTCATAGCACGACATTCTCTATATTTTAGTTATCCACACTACTTTGGTGGTAGCGTTCTATCGTGATAATCAATTGGCTATCCGGGTTTAGTTTTGTTTTTTATCAATAAACGGTCCGGATTAATTCGATGGCAGTATAAAATGTGCAATAGTGTGATATTTATCATACAAATTTGAAAATGGTGATTTTTTCTTACAAATCAGTATGGTGAATATATGGAGAGTAAATAAAATAATGTCTAGCCGATTATTGGAAGCGTATTAACAGAATAGGAAGTAATGAATTACTGCGATAGTAATGGAATATTGGTGTAACCATAAAAGTTTGTCCTAAAGCATATTTTCCGTGTTAGCCATCGGCTATCTTTTATCGAAAGTGTTGAATCGAAAACTAAAGTGGTTCTTCCTCTTTTGATTATGAAATTCGGAACCATTAGTTATAAATTTTGGGAGGTAACTGTGACCATGGAGCATATTTCGACCATCGCTCGTATTCTGGGGAGTTTTTTTTACTATCCACTGACCCACGAAACGAACCGACAGGTTTGTCAGATGATTGCTGATAGTGACGAGCAAGAGGGCTCACCGTTTGCAGAGTTGCTCCAGGCGGTTAATGCGGATGGGGCAGAAGAGCTTGCGATGGACTTCCAGAAGTTATTTGAAGGCTGTGAAGTGATGCCAGCACCGCCATGGGGTTCGGTCTATTTAGACAAAGAGCAGGTGATCTTTGGTACAACGACGCTCGACTATCGTCGTTTCCTAGCCGATAAAGATATGTCGCTAGATACAGGGATGCGTGAGCCTGAAGATCAATTCGGCCTGATGCTGATGGCTATGTCAAAACTGGCAGAGGCGGAAGATAGTGAAGCGATTAAGTTACTGCTGTCTGATCACTTGCTGCCGTGGGCACCCCGCTATCTTGAGCTGATGCAGGCCAATGCCAGCACCCAGTCGTACCGACTGCTTGGCGGTATGGCCGAGCAATGGCTTGCGTATATCGCAGAGGCGTTGGCTATTTCGGCGGTAGAGAAAAAGGTGTATTTCTAATGGCCGAGCGTGACGAGCGATATTACAAAGCTTGCCTGGAGCATTACACGGTAAGCCGGCGCGGTTTGCTACGGGGCTTATTCTCCGGCGCAAACCGCGTAAAGAAAGAGGCGCAAGCGCCGTCTGTCGTTCGCACGGTCCCTCGTCCACCGGGGGCTATTGAAGAGGCGTTGTTTCTTCAGGTCTGCCAGTCATGCGACGCCTGTGAAAAGGCTTGTCCACAACAGGTGATTGAGCGGCCGGGGGGATCACCTCAGTTAAACCTTGAATATAATGATTGTAGTCAGTGTGGCGAATGCCAGAAAGCGTGTCCAACTCGGGCTCTCTCATCCCAGATAACAGATATTGGAGTGCGGCCTGAATTCTCGACCCGCTGCGCCAACCGCTTGTCAGGATATTGCGAATTGTGTGCAGAACAGTGCCCGCATAAGGCTATTACCATCGCGCAAGGGCAGGTTCCAGCCGTTGACAATGAGTCTTGCGATGGGTGCGGCCAATGCCGCACGGCTTGTTATACGGGGGCGATTACTATGGTTTTTCCAACGTAATAGGATTTGTACGGGGTTTGTTGGCTCTGCAGTGCGTCAAACAGCAGCATTTATTTTGTAGCTGTTGCGGTATTGGCGCGGTGTCATCTGCTTGTAGTCTTTGAATTGACGGTTGAAGTTGACCTGGTTACGGTAGCCGACGCTTTCTGCAATCAGGCCGATGGGTTTGCTGGTGGTCTGGAGCAGCTCGGCTGCGTGGTTCAAGCGAAGCTTTTTTAAGTACTGGCTGAAACTTTCCTTAAAGTGAACCGCAAACAATCGGTGAATGCTACTTTCGCTAGTGTTCATATGTGCTGCAAGCTCTGACAAGGTTACGGCCTGGCTGAAGTGTTCTTCAAGGTATTGGCAAACCTTCTCGATCTTTTCTTGGCTTGCTTTCTCCGCATTGTATTCTTTTTGCGGGGCATAGGAGAGCAAGGTCCGACTGCTTTTATCTCCGCCTAAGGCGCTAAGTACTTGGAGCAGAATACCTAGTTGGGCGATTGACGAATGGGAAGGCAGAGCTTCCAATAAGGCCAGAACTTGGCGGCAAGTATTCTCAGAGAACTCGATGCCTTTTTCGGCCCGCTTAAGCAAAGATTCGAGTTTTCTCATTTCGACACAGCTGAACATCATATTAGCGATCCACTCTTTCCTGAACCAGATAACATGGGTTTCACACAATGGGCTTGCTGTTGTTTGCACTTCGACAAAACGATGTGGCAAGCCGGGGCCAATCAACACCATAGTATAATTGCCAAACTCACCTTCGTAATGGCCAATAAATCCCTTACCCCGAAAATGGCGATGGATAACTAATTCATATTCCTGGTGGAAGTGCCATTCGTCGTGTTTGTATCGCTCTTCAATCTTGCGGTATCGCCATGAATAGCCTTGGCGCTGCATGACTTTCTCGATAGTCGCTTGTTGCATAAACATCGGGCTCGATAGTAAAGGAAAAGTACCATTATTTATTAATATAGTACTGGAGTAAGGCCTAAAGGGAATGCTTTGAAGGAATAGTACTAATAGTTGATAAGTTTTAATAATTCCTTTCGCGAGTCGGGGCGTATTGTTTGAGCAAATCAAACAAGGAGCTATTACAATGAACAAACTTAAATCTATGATTAATAAAATGATTGTAGAAACTCGCCGCGATTGCCTAGCCACTGTCGTGCATGGCTACCAAGCCGATTACTCATGGCAGGTGCTGGGATATCAATCCCACACGGAATACGAAAGAGATCTGGCTCGAAGCTTACTTCGCCAGCGCGCCAAACGCCACAATGCGTTATAGGCCAAGCTGTGCCCTTGTTAAGCCGATACGGGATCGCGGCGTTGCCGGGCAGCGACATTAACAGGATTGGATGCAGCTTGTACCTTGTCACAAATATAGCTGCCGATAGG
Source organism: Photobacterium sp. DA100 (assembly GCF_029223585.1). Lineage (NCBI taxonomy): Bacteria > Pseudomonadati > Pseudomonadota > Gammaproteobacteria > Vibrionales > Vibrionaceae > Photobacterium > Photobacterium sp. DA100. The sequence continues at coordinate 593,187 of NZ_CP119424.1, forward strand.
GATTGCTGAAGTCGCTGCTGGAGAGGGGGCATTGCAGACATGAAGGCTGCGCGGACTCTCAGCAAAGAGAAAATCATGGACTAGGGTGCCATCACTTCGCACTGCCTGAGCACGGATCCCCGCTGGATAGGGTTGTAAATCAGCAGTTGTGAGTTGCGGGCAGTATTTATTCACCAGTTTGAGGTAGCCAGGTTTCCACCAAGAGTTTTTGGTTTCAGCTAGGCCAGCCTTTAGGTGGTTAAAGGTAACTTTCCAGAACCCGGCATAGCTCAGCATGTCTACCGTGTCTCTGATACTGAAGTTAATGTTACTGTATCCTTCCCGCTTCCAACCCTGTACAGCGTTGGGGCCAACAGTAACGCTGCCGTCAATCATTCGGGTGAGGTGCACACCGAGAAACGGCAAGTCAGGATCGGGAATTGGGTAAATTAAATGATTCACGATATGGTTGTGCTGCGGGGCTAAGCGGTAATATTCTCCTCGGTAGGGGATAATTCGGAAGTCGGTATCGATATTCATCATCCGGGTGAGCCTATCAGCCATCAAACCAGCACAACTGATTAAGAATTTTCCTTTTAACTGAAAAGGCTGACCATCGCTCTTGCACTCAATCACAACGCTATCCGGTTTTTCTTCAACCGCTTTGACTTCAGTGCGTTTGGTAATTTCACCGCCGAGTCGGACAAATAATTCGGCCATCTTGGTTGTGATCTGCTTGTAGTCCACAATGCCGGTTGCTTTTACCAGCATGGCTCCAAGGCCAGAGATATTGGGTTCCTGTTGCTTCAGCTGTTCTTGGCTAAGGTGTACCACCTCAATTTCATTGGCCAGGCAACGTTCATAAAGGGCTTCCATCCGCTTCAGCTCGGCGGTATCGGTGGCCACCAATAGCTTGCCACATTGTTCGAAGGGAATGTGGTGTTCGATACAAAAAGCTTTGGTCGCTTTTTCCCCGGCTTTGCACAGGGTGGCTTTCAGGCTTCCTGGCTCATAGTAGACTCCTGCGTGGATCACTCCGCTGTTATGGCCGGTTTGATGCGAGGCGAGCTGGCCTTCTTTTTCGATGACGATAATGGATGCACTGGGACAGCGTTGTTTGAGCTGCCAAGCTGTTGATACTCCAACTATGCCCCCACCGACAACGATATAATCGTACACCTTATCCATCTGAAGTCCGTTCCTATTGTTTTCAAGCAAGTGATTGAAGCCAGAGAATGATAAATCGCGCTACCTTGTTGATCAGTATAGGTAAACCGAAATAGTAAAGCTGCGAGGCTGAGCACAGAGCATGAAATGTAAAAGCACGTATTTAACACTATGTATATTGGTGACTATTTGTTCGATTTTGTATCTGGAAGGCACCTATCACAGCGAGTTTAACTGATTGGATATAAAGTATTTACTCAGGGGTGAGGCAAAACCGGCAGGACGCACCATACTTGTAACGTATTCCAAATGACCGTTTTTTTGAGGTGGCTTGGATATAGCAATAGGAGCGATCAGTGATGCTTAGGAAAGTCAGTGAGGTCGAATTTTACAAGTTATTCACCGTGATCGGTGGTTACTTTCTTCTCTTTTTTGGCGCTTTTCATTTATTGAGGTGGATGAAGAGTACCAATCTACTTATCTATGTGTTTGTTGTTGTTTCTGTCGTCGTCAGTGCACTGCTGATCCTGACGCTGTATAAATTAAGGAAGAGGAAGAACTACCGCCGCTGAAAAGGGCAACGGTAAAGTGCCAGACAGAATGGTGGTCTGCGCTAATTTAACTTCACATGGCTACCCAAGCTTTATGCAAAGCTTGGGCTGTTTTTTTGGGCTGGTCTATTGGTTCATCGAGAAATCAATAAGTTCGACCAAATATGCTTTTTTCTTAGAGTCATTTTTTTCGATGCCTTTAACAATGCCCAAGGCTGGGTTTACCCATACTTCAAGGCCTACAGGGTCATTGTTTCGAAGCGCCATCAAGCTGATCAAATCCCTATCTGTTTCTCCGTAACACTGGCCGGCAATTTCATCGCGAATATAGAACTTCATGGCCTCAATTTTCTTCGAGTTAACGGTAATCACCTCAGTTGAAGCTCGTGAAAAATCGAATGTTCTCGTCACTGTTATCTCATCACAACGAGTAATATCGTCATGAGTCTCTTCTACACCATTATCTTCAAGTAAATAGTGGATATCTTCCGTCGACAAACCGGAGAGCTCAGATACAAAGGTTGCTTGATACTTTCCTAGTTGTGACAGCGCAAAGTCACCGTTGGCAACAAAGTCCGGAAGTGCCCAAAGCTGTTGGTCTTTGCTGGCATCTTTATCGATGTAGGTAATAAAGTGCTTGTTTGCCAGCTTGCCTGCAAAAGAGCTATCTTGATCTGTTGGCTGGGTTAGTTCGGCATCCTGATATTCAGTGGTGTTAACTGAATAGAAGCTATCAATACCTTCTTCGTTTGCAAGTTTGTTGAGGATGTCGTAGACAGCGATGTCACTGTCTTCAATCATCTGATACGTGCTTTTTTCATAATTCGCTTCGACCAAAGCATCGTCTTCCATAAAAGAAGAGTTGTACTCTTTGATTGATAACGTTGTGCTATTGAGTTTTGCCGCATCAAATGTTGCCCCTTTTAACGGGAAATCGACTTTCGGTACTGGTTTCTTGTTGTCTGGCGTTGAGCTGCCGCCACCACCACAACCGGCTAGAAGAGCAATGATTGAAAGGCTGATAATCGTTTTTTTCATTATAAGACCGAGTAAAGTGAGTTTGATAAAAGGTATATAACTGTTTATTTAACAATTCGGCAGGATTATAGGTGGAGGAGGTATGGATATGTGTCGTGAATTGTATTGACTCTGTATGACATCGCCGGTTATGTGTGAATTAAGTGTTTATTGGAAAGAGTGCTCGAGAAGGGGGGATTGGAAACGAGGAGAGAGGCTTCAGATTTGTGATAGATAGCGTGGAGAACTAATTGATACAACTGTAATGGATTGTCTGGTCTGAACAGTGTGAAAAGATGACTATTGATAGAGTCCACCCAGTAAAAAGCCAGCATCGCTGGCTTTTTCGATGTATACGTCGGTGTTATTTACCTAGGTATGCATAGCCTGTCATGAAGGCAGCTTCTTGGAACTGGCGCAGGCCGGTCGCGCGGAATTCGATCGCTAGCGGGTTGCGCTTCAGCTTTTGCTTGATCTCTTGGCTTGTGATGAAGTCCACTTCAACACCGTCAATTAGCTGGATCGCCGCTTCAAGTTTGAAGCCAATTGCGCTGCCGGCAAACTTACCGCGAGTTTCACGCGTACGGATCACAACACGGTCAATTTGGTAGTCATCCAGAAGCTTTTTGAAAGTCTGCTGGAAGTTACGCATTTGCTCATTGTCCATTGAGTCTTGCATGATGAACTTTTGAGCACGGCATTCTGGAAGATCGAACAGACCGTTACTCTTGGTAAGAAGGCAAATGACGGCCTCGTTGCTACGAAGCTCAACAGCACAAATTTTCATGTAAACACCTAATAATGTAGTTAGCAGGGTATTTTAGGCCAATGAGCAATAAATACCAGAAATTAAATAAAGCTTACCGTTAGTTGTACAGTGGGCCGTCAATTTCTAGCTGGGTTAACAGCAAGCGGGCATCCAGCTCGAGCTGGTGGTAGTCTGGTTCCATGTGGCAGCATAGCTGGTAGAACGCTTTGTTGTGTTCTTTTTCTTTGATATGGGCAAGTTCATGTACCACGATCATTCGCAACAAGGGTAATGGTGCCTGCTTAAAAATAGTCGACACCCGAATCTCATTTTTGGCTTTGAGTTTGTTGCCATGAACGCGAGAGACGAAACTGTGCATTCCCAAAGCATGGTTGACCATGTGGATTTTACCATCATAAGCCACCTTGCTAATAGGAGACGATTTTTTCAGGTACTGGTTTTTCAGCTCAATCACATAATCGTAGAGTGCTTTCTCTGACTGGATCGTATGTTGTTCCGGGTATTTTCGTAACAGGTAGCGCTTAAGGTTACCGTTCTCAACCAGTTGACTAACTTGGCTAATAAGTTGGTCGGAGTAGCCCTGTAGGTATTTGAGTTTTTGCATGCGCGCAGCCAAGTATCGATCAAAGAGTGGATTGATCGGCGATTCTAAACATTTTGTGATGGGGGAGCAATGCTAGGTTATCGCTTACAGGTAAACTGGCTCTACACTAAAGATAGGCTCAAGCACTGGGATTCGTTTGGGTTGTTGAACAGGAGACACTAAATGGAATTACGTTTGCCGCCACCAGTCATTGTCTTGATCACCCTTGGGTGTATGTTCGCCCTTTCTCGCTATTGGCCTCTATATAGCTTTGCTTTTTCAGGGCAACATTATGTGATTTTACTTTTCTGTCTCCTTGGCACGTTGCTGGGACTCTCGGCAGTGTGGAGCTTTGCCAAGGCGAGGACAAGCATCGATCCGCGCTTTCCCAATAAAACCTCCAAGCTAGTAACAACAGGAATCTATCGTTACTCCCGTAATCCAATGTATCTTGGTCTGTTGAGCTTCCTGTGCGCTGCTTTTGTCTATTTCTCGGCACTCAGCCCACTGGTCATGATTGTAATGTTTGTGTTTTATATGAATAACTTTCAAATTGCGCCGGAAGAAGCCGTTCTGCAAGCTATGTTTGGCGAACAGTTTGAGCATTACTGCCAACAGGTAAGGCGCTGGTGTTGATTGGCGAATTGTGTTTTTTTGTCTCCATATCACGTTTTTAAACTACGCTTTAATTTAGTGATGCCTAAGGATATTGCTTAGGGAGGGGACGTGGAAATTATAAAAGTAATAGATAAAAATATTTTACCTTTCATAAAATTACCATTGGCATGTTTGTTTGCTAAAAGCGGTGAAGTGGATTTTTTTCGCTCCAGCTTTCAATCTCATACTTCTGACTTTTCAAGAGACAATAAGTGCCTTATTCGACAGGCGAAAAGAGAAATTGCCAGCATCAAGGGCAACCTTGCGCACGCTGGTTATGATACCTCTCAAATAGTTAGGGTTGAGGTTACATTATCACTTAGTATTGCTGACCAACCTCTCGATGAGCTGTATGAGTTGTTGAAACCATTTGCTGGCGAAATAGAGATTCGATATGAGGAGTTAAGTGTTTTTTTTAGTGAACCTTCATTATCGCCATCTCAATTAGTATCAATTGAAGTGCTGGCTCTTCAATAAGTTGTTTTTTTGATATAAGAAGTTGGCGTAGTCCCTGTTTGCTTGCGGAAAAAGCTAATGAAGGCGCTATCGCTAGAAAATCCTAAGTCAAAAGCCACAGCAGACACCGGTTTATTGTCGGAGAGCAGTTCAATGGCTTTCATCAGGCGCCATTGCTGGCGCCATGCCTGATAGGGCATACCTGTTTCCCGGGTGAAAATACGCGAAATGGTCTTCTCACTGGCCCCAATTGATAGCGCGGCCTCATTGAGCGGAGCAGGGTTATGCCCTTCTTGTTTGAGTTTATCTAACCAAGCTGCCAGCCTAGGATCGGATGGTAAGGGTAGCAGCAGGGTTTCATCCGGGGATGACGCGAGCTCCTGCCAAAACAAATTAACAACAGCTTCTTGTTCATTGAATGGCATTTGCCATGACCAAAAGGCCATCCTCTCAATAAGTTCTCGAAGCAATGGATTTACGCCGATGATCCTGATCTGGTCTGGATAATTGACTTTTTGCCTGGTATCGAAATATAGCGAGCGATAGGCGACGACGTTCGTCATGACTGCACAGTGGTTGATCCCCGCTGGAATCCAGGCAGCCCGCGTAGGCGGCAAGATACATTGGTGATTTTCCAGCGTAATGCTCATAGAGCCGGAGGGGGCGTAAAGCAATTGGGCCTTCTGATGGCAATGCATTCCTGAGTCGTGGCGGCCAATATTGGCCGCAATGCCAACGACTTGGCTGTTAATCCTATCGGGGTTGAATCTGTCTTGCTCGGTGATAAGTGCCATGTTGAAAAGGTAAACGCTGGGCTTTGGGTAAATAATAGCGAGATCACTGAGTTAAGTATACGTAGATGTAAGCTGGTGGCTTCACCCTGCTAGTCAGGCCTCTTGGGTATAAACTATTGAGGTAGCCGGATTCAAAGAGGAACAGACATGAGCTATGTCCATGGTATCCACCTTGAGGTCGAGCACTTAGACGAAATGATCTTTATGGAGTTGAAGGCAGTTGGCACCTTGACCCACGAAGATTACCAGAAGATTACGCCATTGATTGAAGAGGCGTTGGAGGGAGTCGACAATCCAACCGTCAATGTGTACGTAGACGGGACAGATTTTGAAGGATGGGATCTTCATGCCGCATGGGATGATTTGAAACTAGGTTTAAGGTTTGGCCGTAAATTCAACAAAGTTGCTATCTATGGCAATCAGCATTGGCAAGAAGTCATGAGCAAAGTGGGTAGTTGGTTTGTTAGTGGTGAAGTTCGTTATTTCGAAGATTCGCTAGAGGCGATCAGTTGGTTGCGAGAGGAGTAGAACCGAGCTGAAATAAGATAGCTGCCTAGTATTGCCTGGGTGTTTCCATTAAGATGCTGATAGTTTTGGGGAAAGGTAAGCAGACCCTATTGAGAATGATAAATTTCGCTACAGGTATGGTGAAAATGAAAAGGAATGTAATTGCATCTGGGGTTTTGCTGTCGCTGATTTCGATGCACGCATGGTGTGATGAAAGTGCTACTGGACAAAAAGTTGCTGAAGCGTCCCAGGCTCCGGGTTTTCAGTATTTCGCTGGTCTTCGTGGCGGTGGCAATTTGCTTGGCAATGACGATACCGCTTCAGTGACTTCTGGCAGTATCGATGCTGATGATGGCGACTTCGGTGCCTTCGGGGCATTGGACTTCGGGGTGTATATGCCAGATCAGCGTGGGCGTGTGTACTACAGTTTTGAATATCATACGGCAACGACGCAGTTCAATGGTGCAGATGCGTATGATACCAATGTCGGCCTACACCTGATCAGTGCTGATCATATTTTTCGCCCGCAGGGAACAGTAAAACCCTTTGTCGGCCTCCATATTGGTTATGCTTTCGCAGAGACCGATTCGGATTTTGCAGGTAAATACGATGAAAGTGGCGTTGTCTTTGGCTTCCAAGCTGGTTTGGGCTGGCAGGTGATCGATAACCTGGGCTTCGAGGTGGGCTTGCGCCACACGGTTCTGCCGTCTGAACGCAGTTCATGGCAAGCAGAGAGTGATGGCAAGCCGGTAACGGTCGAGACGCAGCTGAAAGGGGTAACATCTGCCTATCTTGGCGCCACCTATCGCTTTTAGTGGTTTTTCGATTAGCCTGAGCGGTTTACTCAGGAATTTAGCTGCGTATAATGCCTTGCCGCAACCAGAATCAGTAAGGACTTCAGTTTGAAGCTATTTGTTAGAGATCTCACCGTTATTGATGCCTCTTACCTTTGCCAGCAGCGAGGTATGGTAGGGGAGAGTTGGATCCTCGATGTGGTGATGTCGGGCGAATTGAATGAAATGAGCATGGTGCTTGATTTCAGCCGGGTAAAAAAACAAATTAAACAGATCGTTGATGAATATGTTGATCACCGATTGATTGTCCCGAGCCAAAGTGCTGCAATTCGCACTGCCGCAACCCAACCAGGCTATGCCACCGTTGATTTGTTGCGTGGAGACAAAAGCCTTCATTTGCACTGTCCTGAACAAGCATACTGCTTCATTGATGACAGCGAAGTTACCATCGAATCTGTTACACGCCATATCTACAAAGTGCTGGAAGGTAAGCTGCCGGACAATGTCCAGGGCTTGGAGTTAACCCTTCGTCATGAGCAAATAGAGGGGCCGTACTATCACTATAGCCATGGGCTGAAAAAGCACGACGGAAACTGTCAGCGTATCGCTCATGGCCACCGTTCTCCGGTTGAATTACTTATTAACGGGCAGCGTAATTTGTCGCTGGAGCAAGAGTGGGCTGAGCGCTGGCAGGATATTTACCTAGGAAGCACAGAAGATGAGTGTACGCTTGCTGAACTTAACCTGAGCCCGTTCGCTGCTAAGGTGAATGAGCAAAGCCATCATGCATTTCGCTACACAGCACCACAGGGTGAGTTTGAGCTGGCAATCGCGAAAAATGATGTTGAGATGATTGGTACTGATACCACTGTTGAGTTACTGGCGCAGTATATCGCTGAGCAGGTTAGCTTGTCAGTGGAAGCGGGCTCAGCCATTGATGTGATAGCTTATGAAGGTGTCGGTAAGGGCGCGATGGCGACAGCAATTGGTAAATTGGACGCATAGTTATAATTTCTTTGTTGTAAAAAGCCCCATCAATGTTGTGTTGATGGGGCTTTTTCTATTTTTTGATAGGGGTTTAAAGCTGATTTTCTATCGGTAGTAATCCTGCAAGCCAAGCTGAAAATCTGAGCCAAATACTGGCATCAGGTTCTATGTGGGTAATTGAGCCGTCAACGTCGTTGTGCCATTCCAGCTGACCTTCCTCATCTAACGTGAGCCGGTAGGTATTCTTGCGTAGGTTTCGGTCAATCTCTTGGTAGACGATACGACCAAACTCTTCTGATTCAATGAGAATGCCCATCTCGGTATTCAAGTAGGCCGAACGTGGATCAAAATTAAATGAGCCAACAAATAAATCCTTACGATCGATGATGAAGGTTTTCGCGTGCAAACTGGTACGAGAACTACCTAACCAAGAGCGCTGTTTCTTCAGGCTGGGATCGACCTTCACCTCGTACAATTTCACCCCGCCAGCCAGCAAGGGCTCTCGGTACTTGGCGTACCAACCATGGACAGCAAAGACATCGTTTGATGCCAATGAGTTCGTAATAATCGTGACATCAATACCGTCCTTGGCTGCTTGGGTCAGCGCATTTGTCCCCTGAACGGTTGGGACAAAGTAAGGGGACACCAAAAGTAACTCGTGCTCTGTTTGAGCGAGGATCGCACTAAGCTGGTGGAGCATGAGGTCCGTTTCTTCGGGCGAATATATCTTTGATGGAAGATCGTAGTGTACTTCAGCTTTCCCCCAGTAAAATGCTAAAGATTGATCTTTGATATGCTGGGTCAGAGGTAATTCAGCCAGTGATTTAATGTATCTTGAGTTTTTGAACTCTTGCTTTAGTTGATCTTCCCAATTATTTATCTCATCTTTTGTCGGTTTGGTGGCATCATGAACAAAAGACTCGATAGGGGTAGATGGTTTGCTGTTCCAGTACATATCAAATTGTACGGCTACGTCTGTAACAGAGTGACCGAGCATCAAAATGTCAAAATCACCGAAGTCGACAGCGGTGTTAGCGGAAAAATATTCATCGCCAATATTTCTTCCTCCTGTAATGACAAACGCATTGTCTGCAATTAAGGCTTTGTTGTGCATACGTCGATTAAGGCGGTCAAAATCGCCGAAAAATCCCAAAACACGCGCGGAGCGGTGTTCAAACGGATTAAAGAGCCGAATTTTGATATTCGGATGACTTGCAAGCTGTGCCATGGATTTATCGTTTCGAGACTGCATGTCGTCAAGCAATAGCCTAATACGGACTCCTCGTTCGGCGGCTTGGTATAGGGCATAGGTCATCAGTGAACTGGTGCTGTCATCACGGTAGATGTAGTACTGCAAGTCGATACTGTGCTCAGCAGAGTAAATCAGTGCCAAACGTGCTAAAAAAGCCTCCTGCCCATCTCCAAGAGGGTAAAAGCCAGTTAGCTCTGGGTGCTTATTGATATATGGCAGCGCTTGATTGGCCAGCTGAGTTTGAGAGTCGAAAGGGATGGTGTAACTGGGAGTCTTTTCTGCTTCAGGTAGAGAGGAACAGCCAATAAAGGAAAAAAAGCTTAATAAAACAGCAATGTAACGAAAGAAAACAAACAAATAAGCCATATCTTTTTTAGTCAGACTCCTTCTCAAAGTTACGTTTGATTTTAATTGGCGAAACTCACGTTGACAAATTTAAATAAAAATTTTGTGTTGGCCTTTGTAAGAAAAAATAGTGATTTGATTCTGAAAACTACATTCATACATCATTGATGTACTTGATTTGAATATAATGTAATTTGTTGTTTCTTTTGGTAAAAAAAGATTCGGCTTAGAAAGGGGTAACTGCTGACCAATTTAACAGCTCAAGGTGAAACTATTAAAGTTGCTTTTTGAGTGGTAGGACTAAAGGCCAGTACCGAGTCGATGCTGACCTTTTTAAATTTCTTATTCAGATTCGAAATTATATTCTGGATGACGTTTGTTTAATTCGCTTCTCAGCATGCCGTTATGGCCCACGGTTACGTGACATGACACACACTGTATTGGATCTCCCTTTTCCAATTGGGCTTTGTAGTGCGCATGTGTCTGTAGTGATTTCGGGTTATTGGCTTCGGCTTTGTCCAGCAGCTTTTGGTGGCAGTTAAGGCAGCCACTGTCAAATACAAAACGTTCTCTTTCATCACGGCGAGCTATCCAGTCTATGTTATCGGTATTGGTAAAGTTTTCGACAAAGACATCATTAATACCGTGCTTGGTCTTGTCTAGCATATAGCCAAATACCGAGTCTTGGGGGAGGTGGCAATCGACACATTGAGCAACAAAGCCATGGTCGTTTTGGCCCCCATGCACATCAAGCTCATAGGTTTTTGCCATAGGCTCCATGGAATGACAGGAGCCGCAGAACTCAGCTCCCGCGGTGCTGTGTGTGACTTCTGCTGTAATCAGGCTTGCACCTGTACCGACTACTCCTCCGATAACGAGCAGGAGCGCGATAAACCATTTCTTTTTCATAAAAGCTCCTATGGCACCTTACCCATCCAGGATGTGGTTTTGTGGCAATCCGAACATAAGTTGGTGGAGGGCTCATGCTCTGCGTGGCATTCATAGCAATCCAGGGAGTACCCATCATGGAAAGAGTTATGTGGGTTGGTGTGGTTCTTATCCATGAACTGAAGTCGCTCCGCCACTTTTTGCGCACTACCGTGGCATGACAGACAGGTTTCCGTTTCCAGTGGCTCGAACTCATCAGGATTATTGCCTTGATGGCACATAACACATTCAAATTTGAGCGCTTTATGATGTGGCTTCAATGTGTATTCATCAGCCAATGCGGTCCAGTCAGGCTCGTCGTTGGCGTACACCCCTAGCGCTGTTGACGTGAGCAATAGCGTCAATAAAGCAAGCAATACGTTTTTCATAAGCAAGATTTCATGTCTGAATGAAAGGGCGGTGGCTGCCGCCCTTCATATTATTTATACCCAAGGTGTTGCTTTTGCAGCATTTTCACCAGCAACCATACCGAACGTACCGCAATCAATCGTTGAGCAAGCGGTTAGGCGAATATAGCCATAGGTCCCGGCAGATGCTTCGCCGCATACAAAGGCACCCTCAATAGGCTCGCCGGTAACCACATCGACGGCTTCGGCATTTGGCGTGATCATGGCGCCGCCCTGAGCGTAGTTATATCGTGGGTTTAACTGCATCGCGTAATAGGGAGCCTGTGAAATAGAGGTTGCCCCCTTGAGCACACTTTTGGGCTTGTGGAATTCGTCCTGATCTCGCTCCATATTGGTGTTGTACTTATCGATGTTTGCCTTCAATAGACTGATATCCATATTGAAGTTATCGGCAAGCGCCTGCAGGGTTTCGAATTTCCAAATGGTGCCGTTTATCCCGTTCTTGCCGTCCATCGAAAGGTGGAAGCGCTGTTGGTCATGATAGTGGTCGGCACCTTTTTGGTCATAGATAAGTACGGTATGCTCGCCATCAATATGGCGCCGCTCCTCCAGGATCGCCATTCCGATGGCCTGGCGGTCATTGTGGTTGTACTCGTCGACAAACCGCTCCCCGGTGCGTGGGTTGACGAGAATCCCCCAGCGGATATCTTCTGTCGGGATTGGAAATGCAAAGCGGAATAGTGTCATGTGTATTGGCTTGAAGCCTGCGTTGACCATTGCTTTAATTGCGCCGGCGGTAGCGCCTGGCTGGGTAGTGGATGCCGCATTGTACATTGCACCAACTTCGTCGCCGCGGAATTTACGATCTTGGTTATAGCCACCGGTTGCCATCACTAGTCCGCGCTTTACCTTGTAGTATTTAACCGTTCCTGATTTGTTGATTGCAGGGTTATCGTTGTCGCCAAGATCATCGTGTTTTCGATTGAAGCGATATTTCTCGCGGACCTTAACCCCAATAACACGACCTTGCTCATTTCGTAAAATCTCATCAAGTAAGATTTTCTTGCGAACTTCCACATTGGCTAGGTTTTGTGCGCAGTAGCCTTGTAATTTTTTGATAACTTCAGTGCCGCCTCCCTTAGGCCAGACACAGCGAGGTTTGGAGTGACCGCCTAGCTTTTTAACGCCGGTACCATTGCCAATCGACATGTCGTACTCAACGCCGTGTTCTTTTAGGAAGTTATATAGCTTCAGTGTTCCTTTGGCGGCTACTTCTGTAAGTTCACGGTGGTTATAGCCCTTGGCCTCACGCTCAATGTCTTTGAGCAATAGCTCCCATGAATCATCGATTACGCCTATGTTCTTTTGTAAATCGGATCCGACAACCGCCATATTAAGACCCGAGATAAGCGATGATCCCCCAAGGCGAGACATTTTGTCAGCGACCACTACTTTGGCGTTGGTATCGGTCTCGGCGGCCCGAATGGCGGCGATCATCCCTGACATTCCAGAACCTATAACCAACACATCCATCTCCTCATCCCATTGAATCTCTGATGGATTAGCTGCTGCATAAGCAGGGGATGACAGCCCAAGAGCTGACACGGGGGCTATTGCGGCGGCACTCAAGCCCATTTTCAAGAAATGGCGGCGTGAATTATTTTCAGACATAATCGATGCTCCCTATGCAAACAATGCACTTTTATTTTCAAGTTCGTTGGAAGCATTGTTAACGGGGTGAGGGGTGTACCTCTATAGTGGTAAACCGCAGTTTCTCTCTATGATTGATCTGAGACAAAAAAGTGTTTTATCAGTATGAGAGGCTAGGCACAGAAATGGAGATGGTTGCAATAAGGTAAATGGATTGAAAGCAAGATACCTAATCTTTTTGGTCAGTTTAATGGTCAGTTTTTCGAGCTTGGCTGAGCAGACGCTGGTGAGGATCGGTGTCCTTGCTTTCAATGGGCCGGCTTATACTTTGACACGCTGGCAGCCGACTATCGACTACCTCAATTTTGCGTTGCCGGATTACCATTTTGTCATTGTACCCGCTGATATCCCAACGCTAGATAGCTTAGTAGGTAGTGGCCTTATCGATTTCACGCTGACCAATGGCATTCAATTTCTGATCTACAAATATAACCACCAAGCCGTGAAAATGTTAAATCTCAACCCGTTTCACGGTGAGGCCAAGCATGCAATTGGCTCTGCACTGATTGCCCGTGCGGATGAACCTGAGATAACCAGCCTTAAGCAACTAAGAAACCGGCCTATTGTCTCCGTAAGTGATAAAGCCTTCGGCGGTTTCAGGGTTATGTTAAGAGAGTTCATTCAGGAAGGGGTCGATAAGCAGGATCTGAAAAAGCTGACCTTTATCGGATACCCACAGCAGAATATTTTAACCAAGGTACTAAGCAAAGAAGCTGATTTTGCAATAGCGCCGACTTGCCTGCTGGAAAGAAAGATCCGTGATGGAACAATAGCTGCTAACGCCTTGAAGGTAGTGCGCATTAAAACGCCCGAGTCCGCCTTTGCCTGCCAGACCTCAAGCCAGCTTTATCCAAACTGGACACTGGCCAGGATGAAGCATGTCCCAGCAGATTATGCTAACCATATAGCCCGGATTTTGCTGACTATTCCGCCAGCGAGTGAAATAGCCGTGTCTGGTTTGTATGGCGGCTGGTCGGTACCCATTGATGATAGTGCGATTTACCAGCTAATGGATGATATCGGTGTGAGTATCCAGCCTTCGTACCTAACTCGGCTATGGGGGCAATATCGCGGCTGGATCTTAATTTCTGCTGGCCTAGTGCTGCTGTTTATAGGCTATCACTTCCGGGTCAATTACCTTGTCCATATCCGCTCGGCGCAGTTACGAAACGAAGTGGAACAACATGAACAAACGGCCAAGCAATTGGAAAAGGAAACCAATCAGCTTTACAAGGCACAACGAGTTTTACTGAGCGGGGAGTTGGCATCGGGCGTTGCACATGAACTGAACCAACCTCTGATGGCCATTGGTACTTATGCCTCAGGATGTAGAAAGCGATTAATACGCTCAGAGCTTAGCCAGCAGCAACTGATCCAGATGCTGGAGAAAATCGAACAGCAGACCCTCAATGCCAGTCAAATTATTCAACGAATGCGTGACTTTATGAAGGTGCACAATAATAAAACCGAGTGTATTTCTATTAAAACTTTGTTGAGTAATACATTGCTTATTTTCCAGCACACGTTCAAACAACAAAATATTCAGCTGATAACTGATATTGATGATGTTTCAATTGATCTAGACCCAATATTGATCCAGCAAGTATTCGCGAATTTGATTCAAAACAGTATTGATGCTTTAAAGGACACTTCTGTTGAGGAACGTTCCATCTCTATCCATACCCGTTATGATGATGCGCATCTGACGGTAACCTTTATCGATAATGGTTGCGGAATATCAAATGAGCAGCTTAAGCAACTGTTTATGCCTTTTCAAACGAGCAAAGAGGCCGGTTTAGGGCTAGGTATGGTGATATGTAAGCGAATTATTGAAGCTCATAATGGCTCTATTGAAGCGATTCAACAAACTCGTGGTACTCGCTTCGTAATAACTTTTCCTCGAGACATAAATAAGGAGTGATTATGTCGTGCCCTGTGTACTTAGTCGACGATGACATGGCCATCCTTGACTCGGTTTCTTGGTTGCTTGAAGGCGAAGGCTTTGATGTTCAATGCTTTCATTGTGCAGAAAGCTTTTTGGCCGAAGTCGTGCTTAGCCAGCCTGGTGTGATTTTACTCGATATTAATATGCCGGGCATTGATGGATTGGAGTTGCAAAAGAAATTGGCGGAAAGAGACAGTAGTTTGGTTATTGTTTTTTTGACTGGCCATGCCAGTGTTGAAATTACCAAGCTTGCTTTCAAGCGAGGCGCAAACGACTTGCTGCAGAAGCCTGTCAACGGTGAAGAGTTGTGCCAGGCCATTGCTCACGCCCAGGATTTGGCCATTAGTCTCTCTTCGTCAAAGCAGGCCAATGCTGATTTAGAAGCGAGAGTTGCTTCATTGACAGACAGGGAAAGGGAACTGGTGCCTCTGATCATGCAAGGAAAGGCCAACAAAGTGATTGCGGATGAGCTGTGTATTGCACTTCGCACCGTCGAGATCCATCGTCATAACCTGTTCAAGAAGATGGGAGTAGCGTCAGGTATCCAATTGGCGTTTGATGGCCAAAGAATACTGGCATTACTCAGCGGATAACTCCGTGTGAAATCGGATTTGACGTGAAATTTCAGACCGGGCTTGAGACTAGTGTCACATAAATCCACATCAACTCATGTTTCGCTATTAACTGCGGGCGTGGTTTTATTGTTTATTATCCGGCCTTAACCTGATGGTTTATCCGTTTTTATTCACCCTGGGTGGTCTAATCAACTTTAGGGTGGGTGGTTATTACTGCCTGATAGGGTGTCAGGGGTATTTAAATGAGTAACAACTTGGGTATATTGGATTTAAGTCCATGAATCAGAATCATTAACTGCTGTTCTGGGGCGATATTTTAGACCGTGGTATGTAATTTTAAATGGAGTTATTGTTATGGCTAAACGTGTATCAAACAAGCGTATTAAAGAAATTCTAGATAATGCAAAAGCGAAGAAATAAGTCTTGAAAGCCTCCATTCTGGAGGCTTTTTTGTGTTTGCTACAAAGCCTGAATTAATGAGGCTAATAATAATCCCGCCATGGCGTAATTAAACCACTTAATTTTAGCCGGTTGCTGAATAAGCTGCTGTAATTGCTTTCCGGCAAACGTCCATATGCTTACCGATGGAATGTTGACCACAGCAAACACCGCAGAAATGATCGCGATACCATACCAATCAGAGGTGGAGTTATAAACGCTGACGGTTGTGAGTGCCATTGTCCATCCTTTAGGGTTGACCCATTGGAAACTCGCGGCTGAAAAGAATGACATTGGTCGGTAGTCAGAGCCCTGAGAGTGGCTTGGTTGGCTTCTGGCAATCACAAAAGCCAAGTATAGAAGGTAGCATACACTGATAACCTGCAAGGCTTGCTGTAACAACGGATAGCGTTGGAATATGCCTACCAGTCCGATGCCGACCAGAATAACCATGAAGCTAAACCCGAATATAATTCCCAGCATGTGAGGGATGGTTCTGAGAAAGCCGACGTTGGCACCTGAAGTCATTAGCATAATGTTATTGGGGCCCGGGGTTATGGTGGATACAAATGCGAATGTCACGAGGGCGGCGAGGTGTTGGTAATCCATAAGTCTGTCCGTTTGCTGCTCATAGCCAGAGATGGCCAATTTCTTGGTTGTTTTGGTATGATAATCAGGTTGGACGTAAATTATGTGCCTTTGTTTGTCCATTTTTTTAATTTTTCACAATGATATTGCGCAATGGATAAGTTTGACGAGAAAATATTGCAAGAGTTGCAGCACGATGGCCGATTGACCAATGTCGAGCTATCACAGAGGGTCGGATTGTCTCCGTCGGCAACGCTTCGGCGGGTGCAAGAGCTCGAGAGGCAGAAGATCATTTCAGGGTATAAGGCAATCTTGAATCACTCCAAGATGGGGGTAGGGTTCATTGCCTATGTGAGCGTAGGTCTATCGAATCACAGCAAACAGTCGCAATTGAATTTTGAGTCACAGATTTGCTTGGCCAAGCAAGTTGTGGAGTGCCATAACATTACGGGCGCCAGCGAGTATTTGCTAAGGGTTGAAACAACCGATTTGAGTGCCTACAAGCGCTTTCATGCCGATGTGTTGGGTGAGATTCCGCAAGTGAATTCCATTACCACCATGGTGGTGATGGACACGCCGAAAGATGACAGGGGCTAAGTAAAAGGGCACGGTGAGTGCCCTTTAGAATCGGAAAGAGGTTATTCGTCGCCGCCGAAGTCAAAGCCGCCATCATCACCGCCAAAGAAGCTTTCATCGCTGGCAAAGCCATTGTTGGCCAATGTGTCGTCGAAGCCCGTATTTTCAAAGCCATCACTGCCAAAGCCTGCGTCTCCGAAACCGGCATCGCCGAAGCCTTCACTATCGCCACCTAGCCCATCAGTACCAAAGCCACCAGTGTTGTCAGTATATTCTGATGCAAAGCTTGAGGAATCATCCAAGAAGCCACCAGAGCTTTCTTCTGTGCCAGAACTTGCCAATGCGTCATTAGCCGGAACATCTTCTGCTGGAGCGTCTGCAGCTTGAGCCTCACTTGCGGCCATTGCCTCAGCGGCTGGGTCATCGTTGTTGAACAACATATTGCTGATCATGTTACCGGCTACCATACCGACGGCAACACTGGCGGCCGTTTGCATGAAACTACCGAAGGCACTTGGCTGGTGGGTCGGCTGTGGTGGCTGCGGGGCAGGGCGGCTGCCACCCATCATTTTGCTCAATGCGCCACGGTTCGCTTCTGACTTGTGGTGCTCAACACATTGCTCTAGGTATTCGTTCTTTTGCTTGAGCTCTTTCAAAGCCATTTCTTGCACAAGAACGGCTTGGGTCAGTTTATAAAGCGCATCATCTTGGCCACCAATCTCGTTGTTGATCAAGCTTTCGGCTTCAGAATCTTTTGCTTTGTTTGGGCTCTGTTTCAGTTTATTGGCAACGTTCTGAATCAGCTCTTTTTCTTGCGGCGTCATGATTTACCTTCTCATTTAGTAGCACGTTATTATGCTTTGTTTTTTTATGACCCTCATCCTAGCTCATGGTTCCTGTTTCAATCTGTAATGATAGGTAAATTTTGTTGTTGGGTGGTTGATATGTATACAAAAAATCCGGCATTTAGCCGGATTTTGCAATGAATTGACTTTTGCTATGTTACTGGCGAATACCTTCAACATGCAGTTCGATATCAGCGTAACTGGAAGAGCCCATCACCTGAATGCCAAAATCTTTGAAATCAATACGGGTTGTGCCAGTGAAACCTGCGCGATAGCCACCCCATGGGTCTTCACCTTCACCAATGAACTTGGCATCAATGGCAATAGGTTTAGTTTGGCCGTGCAGGCTTAGCTCACCAAAAATGGTCATCTCGCCATTGCCTTTGGGCTCTACTTTTGTCGAAGTAAATGTTGCTGTGGAGTATTTACCCGCATCAATAAAATCGGCACTGCGCAGGTGCTTATCACGCTCCGCATGGTTACTGTCAAGGCTGGTGGTATCCACGTTCACTTGTACTTTAGATGCTGACAAGTTTTGCGGATCGTAGCTAAACGTTCCGTCAAAAGTATTGAAACGGCCTTTGATGAAGCTATAGCCCAGGTGCTCTACTTTGAAGTTAATAGAGGCATGGGCACCTTTTGTATCAATGGCATAATCAGCCGCTTGCGCAATACCTGACACTGATGCCGCTGCCATTAGTCCCATGGCGATGATGTGCTTTTTCATTTATTTACTCCCAGCATTTTTTTAAGGGTGTTGTCTTTATTTATAAAGTGGTGCTTGAGTGCCGCAAGGGCATGCAAGCTCGCGAGTCCGATTAAGGTGAAGGCGAGGTAGTAGTGCACCTCTCCTGCAATATCAGCTTGGTTAGGGAATAGCTCCCCCAATGAAGGTACGGTGAACCAATTGAAGACTTCAATGCCACGACCGTCGGCAGTTGAAATCAGGTAGCCAGAAACAAAGATGCCGATTAATAAGATATAGATCAGGCTATGCGCTAATTTTGCTGCGGCTACTTCCCATGCCGCCCCTTCAATAGGCGGTTGCTGGGCAATCCCTTTCCAGAGCAACCGGAAGATTGTTAGCAAGGCAAGGCAAATTCCCACTGACTTATGCCAGTGAGGTACGGGTTTATACCATTGTGAATAGTAATTGAGATCTACCATCCATAACCCCACCGCAAATAATCCAAGCACGGCCAAGGCGGTCATCCAATGAATAAAGATGGAGACGCCATCGTATGTTTTTTTATCCTTGTCCATGTTTCTCTACCAGATAATTCTATTAAGGATATTGTAGACACCGCTGTTGGGAACATAAGTACTGAGAATTGAACAACAGCATCGAATAATTTGAATGACATTGCTGAAGTAAAATAAAAACGGTAATGAGAGGAGAGCGAAAGCCATCGACCTTGAAAGGAAAATGGCTTTTATAGGGAGGGGCTAGCGCAGAATATTGTTGTCGTGGCGCCAATCCATGATAGTCCATTCGTTCATCTGGGCATGCAGCGCCAATGCAGGGTCTGGGTTAACAGCGAATGGTCGGTCAACCGCATCAAGAAGGGGCAGATCGTTGATAGAGTCACTGTAACCATAACTGCCTTTGAAGGCGGTGTTTTGCTGCTCGAGCCAAGCTTTCATCCTGATTACCTTTCCGTATTGATAGCTGAGTATACCTGTCGTCTTGCCGGTGAATTTACCATCGATATGTTCAAGGTTTATTGCAATGGCATCGTCGGCACCTAGCAGGTTAGCAATAGGTTTAACAAGGTGCTCTCCAGTAGCAGAGATCACCAAAACAGTATCGCCACGACGCTTGTGCCATGTGATTCGATTAACCGCATCTTGGTATAGTGCGGGTTTGATATGCTGTTCAATGAACTCATTGACCAGCATATCAATGGTGATTTCATCCATGCCTACCATTGGTTTTAGCGTTGTCTGCATATAAGCATCCATATCCATCTGGCCTTTGGCATAGGCTTCCATCATTGCTTTTTCTTCCAAGAGCAGCGAAGCGGGAGCAATGCCTTTGCTAACAAGATAGGCACTCCATAGACTGGCTGAGTCGGCAGCAATCAAGGTTTCGTCAAGATCGAAAATAGCAAGGTAGGGCTTGTTGTTGCTTACACTATAGTTGTTTGTAAGCTGATAATTGGCAGGGGGATGGGTTTTCAAACTTCGTTCCTATCATTGTTATTTGCTAAAGCCATTGTTACTGGCATTTGCCCAGTTTCGATAGAGACTATGAAGGAAGAGTGACAGACAGTTTGCACATCTGTGTATTTTTTTTTGCATTGTCTGATGGCCTTCCCGTATGGGTTACCATACGGGAAGATGTTTTCGTTTACGGAACCGAATTCGGTGTGCAGCTTTTAATCAGCTGCCAAGATGAATTGTCTGTATTGCCAGGCATTTCGAGTTGCGTCCACCACCGGGCCCGCCACATCTGTTCCTGGAAAAAAGCGGTCTCGCCTTTTTCGTAAACCTGGTGGGGTTTCCACTCACTCTCCGGGCATAGTGTTAAAGGCTCTGGATCCTTCATCCAGTCAATCAGCTGATTATGGGTAATGAATCGCACCTCAGGCTTGCTGAGAGCATAATCGATAAATCGCTTTAGAACATTCTGCCTGCTAGACACAGTGGTTTCAGGCATGCCGAAGTGCTCCTCACCATTAAGCAGGCCATAATAGGCTGAATGAAGGCCGAGCGACAGTGGGGCGCGGTTGCCTGCCAGTCTCAGATCCAAATTGTATTTATAGATGGCGACAACGTCGTTTTCATTCAGGCCTGCCGCTCCCCAGTCCGGAGTAAAATAGAGGTTCCAATCGAAGTTATCGCCCTTGCCGGCTACCGGGTCAAAATATCCTACTCGACTGGCAATTTTATCGCGCAGCGAGTAATTGATACCGTACTTTTCCATAGTGTCATCGGGTGGGATGATTAAGCTATGAAGAGGTACTTCCCATAAACCTGAGTATTGGTTGATTGCTGGCTTCCATCCTCCGTTGACTGCAAACGTATGAGAAGGGCTGCCTTTTTCAAGTGTATGCGGCCAGTAATTGTTGGTCCCATTTTGTTCTGGCGTAATACCTGCGGGAAAGCTGACATCGTAACGGATACCATTATTAACTAAGGCCATCAGTGTGTTGTCATTGTATGTCATGAAGGGGGCGCGAAACCCTGAGATCTTACCAACACCAATGCCCCCCTCAGCAACAGGGAGAGTTAGGAAAGCATTACATACATTGACTTCTTCTTGCCATTGCTCGGCTGTCATCCAAGAAAGTAGGGGGTTGTAGTTAACTTTGTCATCCGGGTGGGTAAGCGTATGATTCGCAATTTCATGTCCTTTTGCGTTCAATTGACGCCACAGGTTTTTGATTTTTTCATTATCTACCGCTGGGCCGCAATGCATAAAAAAGCTGGCTTTCAATGGCTGTAGGGCATAGCGATCTAACCCTTCAGGGTTTTGATGGTTACTTAACAATTCCAGTATCCAAGATAGCCCCTCTTCTTCGGTGTTGTCATCAAAGCCTAGGCTGATAAACATTGGGGTCAATTCGGTAGCTATGGGGGAGTGAGTTGAAGGTGGATGTAAACCATCATCCTGGTGAGCATTTGCAAACGGTATGGTCATTGAGGAAACAAGACCAATGAGTGCTGGTTTGGTGAGTGTATTGAATATGGGTCGCAACAAAATAAAGTCCTTTTTTCTTTGCAATTAAAAAGTTAAAAGAGCTTTAAAACGTTAGTGGTAAATAAGAAAAGTGAAAGAGCCCGCTATTGTTTCTTCGGGGCGTACTGGAGATTTTTGTAAGTGACAAATGGCTCTTTTCGTAAAGTTTTGGCTTGTTTTGCAATGTTACTTCCCGCTTCCTGGCAGCGTCGGAAAGCGAAGGTTGTCATTATTAAATCAAGAGGCACATTATATGTGCAGCCAGCAACTTTAATCTGGTTGCTGGCATTCCTTGCTTATTAGAACTAATTTCTAAGGTTGGATCATCATCAATAATCCAGCGTGCCGCGAATTGGGTAGTGGTTATCGGGGTTCCTGATCCACGCCAGACCGCGGGTCAAAGCCCCCAACTCAGGGCGGACGAATGGATTATTAGAAATATCGACGACATGCAATTTTCCAAGCTCATTCACAATAAATAAGCCAGGCTCGGCAAAATTATGATCCGTCTCTTGCTCGGAGCGAGGGATTGAAATGTAAACTCCGAGTGTTTTCATTTGTTGTTCGGTCAGCCCGTAGGCAATTGGGAAGGAGATATTGAGTTTCTCTAAGTGAGCTTCAAGTTGCTGTTTGGAATCAGCCGAGACAACAAGGATATCGACACCAGCATCAGCAAAGGCTTGTTTGTAATTTTCTAGATCATTGAGGTACTGGGTACAGAGCGGGCAATGCTTGCCTCGGTATACAAAGACAGCTTGCCAGGTCGCTTCGCCTTGAGGAGCTCCAAGCTTTACTTCAGAGCCATCTAGCCTTGTTGCTGTAAGGGCAGGGAAATCGTTACCCGCTTTGAGCTTCACCGAATAATCCATGTTTCACTCCTTTTGTACCGTTTCTGGGTACAGATTGATTGAATTACAGTGCTCATTGTGGACACGGTAATCTCGATCTTCAAGCAGTTAACTTTTGGTAACCTGCAACTCCAAACCCCATCACCGGTATATAACCGGTTTGGGGTAATACAAAAAGGAGGAAGTAAATTAAGCGATTTGAGTCATTTCATTTAGCGTAAATTGCTCCACACTACCTTCAGTCGCGGCCATGTAATCGGCAAGGTGCTTGTTACCCATGTGTTTCTGCCATAGCTCGCGGGATGTCCAGTTTTCAAAGAACAGGAAATGTGCCGGGTTTTCATTGTCTTGGTGAAGGTCGTAGTTAATGCAACCTTCTTCTGCTCGAGTAATATCAATTAGCTTCAATAGCTCTGATTTGACTAGTTCAATCTTGTCTGCTTTCGCAATGATGTTGGCAACGATGGTTAGCTTAGTCATGAGGTTTCTCCTAGTAGAGTGTGTGCCTGTCATTAATTTCAAACGGTTTTCACTACCGAGTTGGTTGACTGAATAGTAGTTCTAGTTCGGCTTTTGAAAAACAGGCGCTGTTTTGAATTATTTTCAACTGGTGTTTGAAAATAAATGTAGGGTGTCGCTGTATTGCTAATAATTGCGAGCAATATTGCACTGGAGCGGTTTGGTGAGCAGCTCAAGTACAGAAATCATCTACCATTAGCATATCGAGGTGAGAACCCAGCGGGATAAACAAGGGGCTGCAATGATTGAAAAAAAATATAGTATCCGGGTAATGACCAAGCAGGATTTAGCACAGGCGGTTGACTGGGCCGCGGCTGAAGGTTGGAATCCAGGGCTTTATGACATTGAATCGTTTTACGCTGCTGATCCCAATGGTTTTTTGGTGGGGTATCTGGGGGAGGAGCCGATTTCATCGATCTCTGTGGTGAAGTACGATGATAGCTATGGCTTTTTGGGCTTTTATATCGTCAAACCAGAGTATCGAGGCCGGGGTTATGGCTTCGAGTTGTGGCAAGCTGGTTTGCAGTACCTGGCTGGGTGTAATGTTGGCCTGGATGGGGTTGTTGAACAGCAGGCCAATTATAAGCAGTCTGGCTTTAAACTCGCTTATGGCAACATCCGCTTTGAGGGTTTCGGTGGGGGCGAAGAGCCAGAGGGTATTGGGTTGGTCGATCTCTGTGAATTGCCACTTAGTGAAGTGCTGGACTATGACCATGCTTTTTTCCCTGCCGATAGGCAATGCTTTTTGCAAGCCTGGATAGGGCAGACAGGCTCCACTGCACTGGGCATAAAACAGGCCGGAAAGCTAGTGGGTTACGGAGTTATCAGGCCTTGTCGAAATGGTTTCAAAATCGGCCCATTGTTCGCCGAAGATGTTTTGCTGGCGGAAGAGTTGTTCCTTGCGTTGAAAGCGCATGCATCAGCAACTGACAACATCTATCTTGATGTGCCGGAAGTAAACCTGCCGGGTGTCGCACTGGCCGAGAAGTATAATATGGAGCCGGTATTTACGACCGCGCGTATGTATACGGGAGACATTCCTGCGATATCGGTTAATCGTACTTTTGGCGTCACAACGTTTGAATTGGGGTGACGCTGTCACGCTTTGTGGGTGATTCAGATATGAAACAGCAGTTAATCTGCCTATTGGTTAGAGCAATAAACCTAGTTGAAATGTAAGAGAGTTTTTCATTGCTTACCTATAATTCAATCACTTGAATAATACCATTAATATTTTCATGGTTTTTGACGGTCCGCTTGACGCAATTTTACAGAAATCGAACATTGTTTTTCGTTATGGGGGGTAATCTAGCGCCATAAAAGAGTGGAGTAAAACCATGAAATTACAATTTAGAGCGGAATCAAAACAATCGGCAAAGGCTGTGAAGTCTTGGAAAAAAAGCCTAGCGGTAGGTGTAATGGCCATGGCTGTCATGTCGGTGGGCCTAACAGTTCCAAGTGTTGCAGAGGCTAAGGGCCATAAGCATGGTCATCATCACAAGCACCACAAACATAAACACTACAAACACAAGCACCATAAACATCACGTGGTCGTGGTAAAGCCAAGGCCACCAAAGAAAAAGGTAGTCGTTGTTCATAAGCCACCACGCCATCGGTATTACCACCGTAGTCGACTACCTGAGATTGCCACCTTTGCGGTCATTGCCGGTGCGACATATGCCATTATCGATAACCACTACTATAAACGTCGTGGTGATAACTATGAGTACGTTGAAAAACCGAGATAAATATATTCGAGATGCCCTGCACGCAGGGCATTGTGTTATTTGTGTACATTTTGAACGATGTTCATAATTTTATGCGTTTATAGACAAACTTTTGCTATTAGTCTGTTATAGTTACCTGATGATGCAATGAATTGCTTACCATCGGCAGTCAAAACACTGCAATTTTGATGTAGTCGCTGGATAGTTCAGGAAAAATCCACCCACATATTGAACGGTGTTTTATTTCTGGGTGCTAGATAAAAACTTAACCGGTTGGTGTCAGGATGAAAAAATTAGTGTTAATGGCTGTCGCATCGATGTTCTTGTACGGGTGTGCAAGCTCTCATCAGGATGAGCCATCTTCGGTGATCCCTGTTGATTTGAAGAAGAGCGAGCTTATACAAGTACTAAGCGAAAAGGCGACAAAAGACCCACTAGATGTTCAGTATTTGCTTTTAAAAGCGGAGATGAACAATAAAGATATGGTTGATTTCAGAGAGCAGCTTATTCTGGCGTTAGGGCAGGAGCAAATAAACAATAGCTTTATCCCGCAGTCTGAATTAGTGAACCTGCTTGCTATCGCGAAAGCAAAGCCAAATGGTTGTTACGTCAAAGATGATTACGAGTACTACAGCCCTGAATTGCAAAAAGATGTTATTTTTGTGGTGGAAAACATGAAGGCCTGCGCCATGGATGATAATTACTTGGCACTCGATACGAGTATTGGCGATTTCCAAATAGATGTGAAGTATGGCGATACAGTGATGAATACATCACGAAAAAAATCGTATTTTCACAACTATGTGAAAATTGAGGAAAACTCATATTCATCTCTTTCAGTGGGAAAGCTAACGCTGACGGAAAAGCTGCTGTCGTTTGAAACTGAGGCTGGTGTTGTGTTTGAGGTTGATGAGAAAGGCATTGTAACCCGCAGTGATATCGGGTTGATTGGGGTGGTCCATTAATCTGCCACTATAACGGTACAAATTAAAGCCCACTTCATCAGTGGGCTTTATTCGTTACTGAGGTTTTTTATTCAGTTGCTTTATTACGCAGCCACTTCTTTCGGCGCATCAAGTTTGCGTGTTTTCATCCAGGCCACGATAGCACCCAGTACAGCCAGCGGAATGATCGGGTCGATTAGCGTTCCACCCTTACCAAAGAACAAGTTCAGCGTCATGATGATGCTCGCACCGATTGCCCAAGCAATAGTCGAAGTCAGGCTCCAAATCTTCAGCTGGTCTGATAGCTCAGTGATACCCAGCGTACGGCTGATGATATGGAAGTAAGAGTCGTTGAGGTGTGAGAAACCAACAGGGCCAACGGCACATGCCAGCGCGACGAAGACAGGATCGAGGCCTAGTGTTTCTACTAGCGGTAAGGTCATTGTCGCAGCGACCATCATTGACGCCGTTGCAGAGCCTTGAATCAGACGCAGCATCGAAGCAATAGCCAGTGGAACAAGTAGCGGTGGGATGCCACTGCTTGCAATCACCTCAGCAACCTGCGGACCAGCGCCAGATGCTTTTAGTACAGCTCCCATTGCGCCACCACAACCTGTTACGACTAGGATTAGGCCGGTTGTTGATAGGGCATCATCCATGGAGCCAATCATTTCTTTGCGGTCAATCTGTGTTGTAAGGCCATACAGTGCCATTAGAACACCGATACCTACAGCAACAACCGGGTTACCCACTAGCTGAAGGAACGTATGGAAGAAGCTAGTGCCTTCGCCAATCATTGTGTTTGCCAAAATTAGCGCGATTGGTACAAGGATAGGGCCAAACGATAGGAAGTTACTTGGTAGATCCTCGTCTTTGGTTTCTTTTACGTTTTCTAGGTTTGCCCAATCAGCTTCGCTTGTGATCCAGTTTTCACCGTTCGGTACGCGGTAGTATTGCTGGCCCACTTTGCGGATATAGATAAGTGATAGCACCATCATAGGGATAGATACAGCCAAACCCCACATCATGTACACACCCAGGTCAACACCAAGGATACCTGAAACAGCGACAGGCCCAGGCGTTGGTGGTACTAGTGCGTGGGTGATAAGTAGACCCAGTGCCAGTGTTACCCCCAAGCCTACGGCAGATTTACCTGTATTGCGCGAGATTGCTCGGACCAGCGAGTGTAGCAGTACATAAGCTGAGTCACAGAAAACAGGGATCGCCACAAGTACGCCGGTAAAGCCTAGCGCGAGATCTTCACGCCCTTTACCGCAGATCTTGACGAAAGTTTTTGCCATTCTCACAGCGGCGCCCGATTTCTCGAAACATGCCCCCATGATGACACCAAAAGCGATGATTAGGCCGATTCCGCCTAGAACGCCGCCAAAGCCTGATTTAATTGCGTTAACCAGTTCAGTCGGTGCCATGCCTGCAAATAGGCCCATGATCAAGCATGAGAGCACCATTGCCAGTGCGACAGGGATACGGGTCTTGATGATCATGACCATCATTGCGGTAATACCAACAATAATGCCTAGAATTGCTCCATCCATTTCTTCATTCCTTTTAATTGCCTGCTGCGCAGGTTCTATTTCACGTCGTTTATCAGAGTTTTAAATGGGGCACCTTAGCTAGCAGATGCCGCAAACTGTGTTACTTAGCCTTTCTACAAAAGGTGAAACTTCATATTTATAAGTATGGTTTTAGCCAACCGAGCCCTTCGACTGTGGTTGCTTTCGGGTTATATTCACAGCCGATCCAGCCGCTATAGCCCGACTCGTCCAGCACATTGAATAGGTGCGGGTAGTTCAGTTCGCCTTCGCTTGGCTCGTGGCGATTCGGTACCGAGGCAATTTGGATATGGCCGGTGTACTCCGCCAGGTCACGGATCAATACTGTGAGGTCACCATCCATAATTTGGGCGTGGTACAGGTCGAGCTGTAGCTTGACGTTCGGGCGTTCAACCTGTTTTATCAGCTCTACCGCTTCACGCTGGTGCGATATGAAATAGCCCGGTACATCACGGTTGTTCAAAGGTTCAATCATCAGCTCAATACCGTGCTCGGCAAAGACATCCGCGGCAAAGCGAATGTTGCTGATAAATGTGTCTACGTGTTGTTGATAGCTGAAGGCGCTATCGACAATACCCGACATGGCATGGACTTTTTTACAACCAAGGGAAAGGGCATAGTTCAGAGCTGTATCGACGCTGGCACGGAACTCTTCTTCACGTCCCGGGATGGCTGCAAAACCTCGCTCGCCAGCATCCCAGTTGCCCGGCGGCATATTGAACAGCGCCTGTTCGAAGCCATATTTCTTCAGCTTGTCTGCGAGTACTTCTGCGTCATAGGCGTAAGGGAAAAGGTATTCCACTGCCTTGAAACCGGCTTGGTGGGCTTGTTCGAAACGCTCGATAAACGGCACTTCGGTAAAAAGCATGGTGAGATTTGCAGCGAATTTAGCCATTATTTGCCTCTCCCTTGTAGGTCTGTGATTTCTTCTTCGCTAAGGTATCGAATTGACTTCCCATCCAGCATTAATGCGAGTTTCGCGGTTTCTTCCAGCTCTTCGGCATTGTCGACAGCATCAGTCAGGTTACTACCTGTGACAACCGGACCGTGGTTAGCCAGTAAGAAGGCCCGGTAGTCAGCTGCTCGCTTGGCCAGCTCTTCAGCTATGCGCGGATCGCCTGGACGTAGATACGGAATCACTGGCAGCTTGCCGATACGCATTACGAAATAGGGTGTGAATGGTTTAATGGCGTTGTTGGTGTCCAGCCCTTGCAAGCAAGACAGCGCTGTTAGGTAAGTCGAGTGCAAATGGACAATGGCATTGCATGCACTGTTGTTACGGTAAATCGCCAAGTGGAATGCCACTTCCTTCGATGGACGGTCACCTGAAATGTGGTTGCCGTCAATATCAACTACCGATAAACGATCCGCATCCAGTCGGCCAAATGAAGATCCGGTCGGTGTTGCCAAAAAGTGCCCGTTCGGCAGTTTGAGAGAGAGGTTACCTGCACCACCGGTGGCGTAACCGCGCTCGAACATCGAGCGAGCAAGCGTTACCATCTGCTCTCTGAGTTGTTGTTCAGTCATGGTAGAACCCTTGTGCCGTTTCGAAGAAGTTAACGTCACCAAAGTTGCCTGATTTCAGCGCCAGTGACAGCTTGCTGTCGACCGCTTTTACCCAAGGCACGCCCGGTGCGATTTGAGGGCCGATATGGAAACCTTTTACCCCTAGGCTTTGGGTTACAACCCCGGATGTCTCACCGCCGGCTACAATGAAGTTCTGCACGCCATTCTCTTTTAGCTGGTGGGCTAGCTGGCTGAAGAACTGCTCAACGGCATGGCTGGATGCCTGAGCGCCGTATTGTGCTTGGATAGCCTTTAATACTTCCGGCTCAGCAGTGGCGTAAACCATAGGAGCAAAGTCAGCTTCAAGATTTTCTAGTACCCACTGAAAGACAGACTCACAGTAATCTTGCTGCTCAAGGCACGCTTTTACATCCAGAGCCTGGTGTGGTGCTTTTTGTGCGTAGTTGGTAACTTGCTGGTTGGTCATGACTGAGCATGACCCCGACAGCACCACGGTTTTGGCTTGCTGTGGCTTGCCTGCTTCTTTTGCCGAGGACTGGTCGCTTAAATGTTCCGTCCAGTTTTTGGCAATACCCGAAGCCAAACCTGAACCACCTGTGACCAACTTGAGTGATTTCACTGCTTCACCTAGTGTCTCCAAGTGGGACTGGTTGAATGCGTCGACAACCGTGTAACGATGACCTTCTCGGACGAGGGTTGCGAAGCGCTCTGTAACCGCTTGGGCTCCTTGTTCGATAGTTTGGTAGTTCACCAGGCCGGTAGTACCCGTTGACTGGCTATCCATCAGGCGTACTAAACTTGAATCGGTCATCGGGGTGACTGGGTGATTTCGCATGCCTGAGTCGGAGAGTAGTTCGCCCATCACAAAAAGGTGACCATTGAACACAGTACGTCCGTTGACGGGCAGAGCAGGGCATACAATCGTGAAGTCTTCACCCAGGGCCTCAAGCAGTGCATCGGTGACAGGCCCAATGTTGCCCTCGCAGGTGCTGTCGAAGGTCGAGCAGTATTTGAAGTAGAACTGCTGGCAGCCTTGCTGTCGTAGCCAGTTGAGAGCGGAAACAGAGGTATCAATGGCCTCATCAACTGGGCAAGAGCGTGACTTCAAACTGATCACGACCGCATCGGCATCGATATCTAGAGTGGTTTCTGGCACACCATTTAACTGAATGGTGCGCATACCATTTTCAACCAGAAAGCCGGCAATGTCCGTTGCGCCGGTAAAATCGTCGGCGATAACTCCTAGTAGCATAATTATTGCTCCTTCTTAGGCAGTTCAATGCCATCGAAAATTTTGATGACAGCACTGTCGTCTTCCTGACCAAAACCTGCATTGCTGGCGCTGGTGAACATGTTCAGCGCGGTGGAGGCAAGTGGAAGTGGGAATTTCAGATCTTTGGCAGTATCAGAGACAAGGTTGAGATCCTTCACGAAGATATCGACCATTGACGTTGGGGTGTAGTCGCCATCAACAACATGCTTCATGCGGTTTTCGAACATCCATGAATTTCCCGCGGCATTGGTTACCACGTCGTACATCAAATCCAGAGGGATATTGGCACGGGCAGCGAGCGCCATGGCTTCGGCCCCTGCCGCGATGTGAACGCCTGCAAGTAGCTGGTGGATGATCTTGACAGTTGCACCCATGCCGATTTCGGTACCAATGTTGTAAACCTTGCCTGCGGTTGCATCGAGTACGGGCTTAAGCTTGGTAAAGGCTTCTTCTGAGCCTGACGCCATGATGGTCATTTCACCTAGGTTGGCTTTTGCCGCGCCACCAGAAACCGGGGCATCAAGCATGATAAGTTGATGTTCTTTCAGACTGGCTTCAATGCTTTTTGCATCTTCGGCTGAGATAGTCGCAGACACCATAACGGCAGTGCCGGGTCTAAGCTGTGTGGCAAGTTGATTGTCAAACAGTACGGCTTTGGCTTGACGGGCATTCACGACCAGCAGCAAGACCGCGTCGAGTACCTGGGCGAAGTCAGCACAGTTGTGTGAAACACCTTTTGCACCGGCTTGTTCGAGTTCTTTTAGTGCGTCGGTGCTGAGGTCGATACCATACGTATCAAGACCGGCACGGATACAAGATTTAGCAGCGCCCATACCCATCGAGCCTAGACCAATTACGGCAACTGATTGTAATTGTTGACTTTCCATTTGCCTCTCCATGTTAACTTTTGTGAAATTCTGTTCTTGTTTGTGATTCTATGCTGCTTTTTTCGAAAGGTGAAGGCGTGACTTCACACTTTTTAACAGTGGTTGTGATAAAAAGTGTGAATTTTTGGTGTGAATATCTGACTGCGTGAAGGTGAGAAATAAGAGATAAAGGGTAATAAGCTGAAAAATGGAAGAATAATCAAATAATGCCTTACCAAATGATCACATATATTCACACAAGGGGGTGTGAGGTGTTAAGATGCTTGCAAGATAACTATACAGAAGAAGCATTATGATTCCGGCAGAACGACAACGAACGATCCTGACTTTGTTGGGTAATCAGGAAGTCATCAGCATCAGTGAATTGACTCATCAGCTTGATGTATCTCATATGACGATCCGACGTGATATCGCCAAGCTAGAGTCGGACGGGCGCGTTATGTCGGTATCGGGTGGGGTTCAACTGACCGAGACGATTCACACCGAACTCTCACATGATGTGAAAATTAACCAGCACCGAAACGAAAAGGCCGATATTGGGTTCTATGCGGCGCAGCTGATTAAACCGAATATGACGGTTTATCTGGATGCAGGAACCACAACACTTGAAATCGCCCATCAGCTAAATCACAGGGAAGATCTCTTGGTGATCACCAACGATTTCGCCATCGCCTGCTATTTGATGAACCATTCTGAGTGCAGTATCTACCATACTGGCGGCAAGGTGGACAAAGGGAACCAGTCCTGTGTCGGGCAGCAAGCAACCCACATATTGCGGGAGATGAATATTGATTTGGCGTTTGTTTCGACATCGTCATGGAATCAGCGTGGCATCTCGACCCCAAGCGAAGAGAAAGTGTTGGTGAAGAAGGCGATTATTGCTTCCTCGCGACAAAGCTATTTGGTGAGCGATTCTTCCAAATACGGCAAGGTAGCAACTTTCCATGCTATAGATATGGAATGCTTTGACAAAGTGATCACTGATAGCGAATTCCCTAGCAGTTGCATTGAAGATCTCAATGAGCGGGGAATAACGGTCGAAGTTGTCTAAGCTATGGTTGCATCCCGAATACGCATGAGGGATGCAACCCTTAAATCAACTATTGTTACTGGCTTCTATAAATGGTCGCTGTGCTTCAAATCCATTCATGAATAAACATCGATGCGTATAGGCCGACGTCAGCAGTACATGATGATCAATTTCGGTATAGCGTTTCTTGGCACGGTCGGCAAAAAATATATATTCACTATTGGTCCGATTTATAATTGACTCAGCAGCCTTTTTCGGCACCTTAAATTCAGCAATCAAAGACTGGTAGTTGGAAAGGTGCAAATTATATCTATCATTTCTAAGGTAATTAGCGGCAGCAAGGCAAGTTGCTTCTTCATTTAGCTCAAACATCATTTCTTCAGGAGCAAGTAGGCGACGGTGAACGGCATTGCTTTCTTTTGCAATAACACTGGTGCTGATTAAAGCAAAAAATTGCAAAATAAATAGAGTGGTTGCAGATTTCATGTTCTTTAGTATGAGAGGAAATATTAAATAGAATAATGGTGAAAGATTACATTTTTATTTAAATCACCTTGTAATAATTACAGGAAGAAAAAATAAAAATGTAATATATTTCACGTAAATTATCCGCGTTTTATTTTCTTCAATAATAACAGTAGTGGTAATCATGCAAAATAATACATGGAAGCGTTCTTTTATTGCAATGTCAATTATTGCAACCTTGGCTGGTTGTAATAGTTCTTCTTCTGAGGATTCTGGTAAAACCTCACCAAAACCGGATGCATCTTTAAAAGTCGGCCTTCTCCCTGATACACAAGGTGGTGGTTGGAATGTTGCGATTCACCCGATGGAAGCGGTTCTTGCCAAGCACCATGCTGAAGGGGTTAATGTAGTAATTCCTGTTGGAGACCTGACAGATAATGGTTCTACCAAAGAATGGGAACAGTGGCGGTCGGTAGCGGATAAATATCGCGAAGCGGGTATGGAGTTTCTGCCAGTGATGGGGAACCACGAAACGAGCTGGGCTTATACCGTAGAGTGGATTGATAATATGCGCCACTTCATCCCAGAAGATGCTGTACATATGCCTTCAGCAGAGTGGCTTAACTATTACATCATTCGCGACAATGTATTGATGATAGGTTTAGCCTATTATAATTTGCCGATTGCGTTTAGCTGGATTGAAGAGATTCTTGCAGAAAATAAAGGTAAGTTTGACCATGTAGTGATCGCTAGCCATGATGGACTTGTTGGCGCAAAATATGGCCAAACCCGTGAGCAAATTGTTCAAGGCGTCAAAGATGACAATCGCCTGTTTGATATCCACAAGGATATTCGTGAACTATTTGCAAAGTATGACGTGATTTGGGTACAGGGTCACGAACATATGTATCAGCGCTCTCAAATCCATGCACGTGTATACGGTTCGAATGACCCTGGCGGTCGCAGTAATGTCGACACTTTAGCTTCTACACCTAGTGGTGGGAACTACCGTATGCCTTCATACACCCAGATTGTAAGTGGTAACGCCTCGTACAAAGGATATGAATATCGCTATGGTGAACGTGAACTGATCCAGGATGTTATTCAGCACAAAATGGCCACGCTGAAACCTGAGTATGACTCAAACCATTATGATGCCAACGCGGCGATTTTGAGTTTTGGCGGTAATCGTGTTGATTATCATGCTTATTATGCCCCGCATACGATTACCCGTAATGAAGATGGTATGAAAGAGCTTGAAGAGCCGAATTGGACCCTGATGGATACTTTTAGCCGTACTTTAGATCGTTGCGAAACCCTGATTTATCCAAACTCCATCCCTGATGAACAGCGACCAATTCTTAACCATATTGTTGAGTATAAGACTAATGATTGCCTAGGCTACGACGGTTCTTCAGCGCGTTTGGTGGGGGGAGTGAATGATACATTCAATCGTGTCGATACTACTGAGCGTACAATGGGCTATAACGCGGGTTTAACTCGTGCCGAAACCATGAATGACATGATGCGTCTGAGCTACCAATTTCTTTTTACCCAGCATAAGGCTTGGGACCCAAATTTGAACGGAGCTGAGCGAGTCGTTAAAGGGCAACAGGATCAGGATGATACTGGTGCAGAGACCGGATATGTCGTGGTACCAGCAACCACTATCGATATGAAAAAGCATGTAACGTTAAGCTGGATGCCAAAAACGAATGAAACGCGCTCTGATATTTTGATCATTAGTGGTATGCAGAATCATGGAGGTGTTTATCAAAATGCTTACGGTGGTGAGCAAAATATGCGTGTGACTTGGGGGCTGCAAGGCTCTCAACCTGATGGCTCTGCGAAAATGCCTCACCGGTTGCCTGTCACTGCAAGCCAGGACTGGGATGTTGAGCAAATCACCGGTGACAAATACGGTGTTCAGTTTACAGCGGCTGCTGATTTGAATGCTAAAGGGGTTGTTTTGGGTGAGCAAGTTAATGGTGTATGGAAGCCGTTAGTGACTGAAAACTGTATTGTTGATGCTCCTTGGGACGAGAGTTACTTGAACAGTGAGCCTGTTCGTGATGTACATTGTGATGGTCAAGCGGTCGTAGGTTATGATGGCCAGTATGGTAATCGCTGGTGGATGATTGCAGATCGCGATTTGGAAATTGCGCTAGTAAAGCGTTAATGGGTAATTTCTAGCGTGATATAAGGGAATGCAAACTCATTAAGCCATCGGTAATGCCCGATGGCTTTTACTCGTGATAGAGAGACTAAATTTAAGGTTTTAGACAATTGCAACCAACTTCATTTAATTACCCAACATCGAGAGATTCTTTTCTATACTTTTAATAAGTGGCTTCAAGTTAACTTCTATCATTAGCTTTTCATCAACCGTTTCTTTCAAACTCACCCATTAACTGATTAACCATTTTGAATCTTGCTGATGCGGATGCATCGTTCATAGATTAGTAGGGGGTTATCATGCTTGATTTGGCAAATAGCAGTGTGTTGAAAAGTAAGCAGGCCAAAGTAACAACGGCTTCCAATATCATCAAGGATGTAATTTTAGTTGATCTCGTTGAGCTGTACTCTCCAGCAGAAATTGAGTTGTTGCAGCAGGCACAACGGCTGATTGATGATGGAAAAATGCGTGTTCAATGCTTAAAGGAAAAGCGTAGGCATGAGGAAACACAAAGAGAACAGAAAGAAACTGAACTTCATGAGCAGGCATATCGCAAGGCATTGTCAGCCCTTGATGGAAAGTCTTTGTCAGAGCTCTATTTTTTGAATGTATGTTTTTCATATTCGTCATCATCGGTCATTGAATTGATTCAAGAATATGATCACCAACATTATTTGGCATCCGTCCAGCGCTGGCTTGATATGGGTGAGTCAAAGGACATTCACTTTGAGCAATCGCCTGAAGAAGTTCGAGATGAGTGGAAAGAGGGGATCGCTGCAGCTGCGATAGAAATGATCAGCTGGCCCTGCCTTAAATTCCATCGGGACTACCAAGAGTCGAAGGTGAGTTATATCTCACCCAAAGGTATTGCGGAAGATTTTCCTCACTCCATTTATAACGCTGTGATAGAAAACAATCAGTCAAACTTAACCGCTGAATGCCTTACTGTGATCCAGGCTCTATCAGCTTATGAGAATAATGTGGCCAAAGTCCAAAAAATCTTAGAAAGATTAGGTCAGTAGTGGGGAGTGCCAGCTTAGCTGGCAACCTATTTGTCATAACTATGCTCTTGCCTCACTCAAAACCCATAAAAACCTCAACTTAGTAAGGTTTTTGTTTATAAATTCAGCAAACAATACCTTTTGGCACCTTCGGGCAGCAGTAAACGTTGGTTAAGTCACTAAAATATAATAATTAACTGTCTACACTGGATGTAACTGATTGTTTATGGAGGGAGCCATATGACTATTCAAACGCTTAGCAGTGATAAACTGTATCGCGCCTCAGAACTAAATGGCTTGCCTGAAGATTGTAAGTCGACCAAGAATCTCACCCCGCTTGATGAAATTGTCGGGCAAGAACGTGCACAGAAAGCCGTTGAATTTGCCATGTCAATCAAGGAGAAGGGGTACAACATCTACGCCATAGGCCGCAATGGCCTCGGCAAGCGAACCATGGTACTGCGCTACCTTAATCGCCATGACCCCAATGGCAATGGTAACTCACTTTTTGATTGGTGTTATGTTGCCGATTTCGATGAAGCCCGAAGTCCGAAGGT
Organism: Photobacterium sp. DA100; assembly: GCF_029223585.1. Lineage (NCBI taxonomy): Bacteria > Pseudomonadati > Pseudomonadota > Gammaproteobacteria > Vibrionales > Vibrionaceae > Photobacterium > Photobacterium sp. DA100. Next base: position 629,227 of record NZ_CP119424.1, read on the forward strand.
ACTGAAATTACCGGCCGGCAGTGGCCATGCTTTCAAGAAAGATATCGAAAAGCTAATGACGCGTTTGGTCAAAGCCCTGCCTCTGGCTTTCGACAATGAAATGTATTATAGCCGCTCGGAAAAACTGAAAAATCAGTTGACGGAAAAGCAAGAAAGCGCACTGCTGACGCTGACGAAGGAAGCCAAAGAGCACAGCGTCAGTTTGTCGGTTACCACCTCGGGTGAGTATCAGCTCGTTGCCCTCAATGGTGAAGAGCCACATACCGAAGAGTCATTTGCCAAGCTGACGGAAAAAGAGCAAGCCGCTTTTGAAAATACCATCAACGAGTTGGAACGTCAGCTGCGGGATATTGTTCGTCAGCTGACTGAATTGGAAGAAGAGTTTTCCGATAAGATCCAGAAGCTCAATGAAGAAGTCGCGCTCGATGTCGTGTCGCATTTTATCAAGGCCCTGAAAGAGGAATACAAACCGTTGCCTGAGGTTCTCGCGTATTTAAAAGCGATGCAGGCTGATATTCTGGAAAACCTTGATATTTTCCTGGAAGAAAGTGAAGAGCAGGTTGCCCTGGCTTATGCCGCGCTTGATAAAAAAATGCCTCGTCGCTACCAGGTAAATATGCTGGTGAGTCAGGACGGCTCTAAGTTTCCTATCGTGGTCGAGGAAAGCCCGAATTACCACTCTATCTTTGGCTATGTTGAAAACGCTACCTACAAAGGCACGGTATTTACCGACTTTTCGCTGATCCGTCCGGGCAGCTTGCACCGAGCCAATGGCGGTGTTTTGCTGATGGATGCGGTGAAAGTGCTGGAGCGCCCTTATGTATGGGATGGCCTAAAGCGAGCATTGCGCTCTCGCAAACTGAGCGTGAGTTCTCTGGAAAAAGAAGTGACGCTATCGGGGACGATCTCGTTAGATCCGGAGCCCATTCCATTGAACGTGAAGATCATATTGTTCGGTGATTACCAGACATACCAGCTTCTACAGCATTACGATCCGGAGTTCAGCGAGTTGTTCCGTGTCACTGCTGATTTTGAAGATGAAATGAACCGTACCGATGAGTCGGAAGCACAATATGCCAAGTTCATTTCCAGTATCGTTAACGACAATAAGATGCTTCACTGTGATCGTAAGGCGATTGGCCGGATCGTCGAATACAGTTCTCGTCAGGCCGATGATCAGAACAAGCTGTCTTTGCACTCTGCGGATATTGCCAATCTGCTGCGTGAGTCTAACTATGTTGCTAAATCGTCCAATGCCACGATGATCAGGGCCAATCATGTTGAGCTTGCATTGAGTAACCAGGAAATGCGGGTCAGCAGGCTTAAAGATCACGTTATGCAAACCTTTACCAACGGTACAACCCTGATTGATACCGTCGGCGAAGTGATAGGGCAGGTGAATGGCTTGTCGGTCATTTCAACATCAGATTACCAGTTCGGCTCACCGAACCGTATTACCGCAACGACGTCCTACGGTGAGGGTGGCGTTTTTGATATTGAACGCAGTGTCGATCTTGGCGGCCGGATCCACTCCAAAGGCGTGATGATCCTATCGGCCTATCTCGCATCGGTGTTTGGCCGCAACAAGCGGATCCCGCTGACGACCCACCTGACTTTTGAGCAATCTTACGGTGGTGTCGATGGGGATAGTGCGTCGATGGCTGAGCTGTGTGCCATTGTTTCTGCCTTCTCCCAAATGCCAATCAGGCAGGATGTCGCCATTACCGGTTCGATGAACCAGTTTGGTGCCGCCCAGCCGATTGGTGGCGTTAACGAGAAAATCGAAGGCTTCTTTGATGTCTGTGCAATCAAAGGTCGCACTCCAGGCCAAGGGGTGATCATCCCTCAGTCTAATGTGCATAACCTGATGCTGAGAAAGGATATTGTTGACGCTGTCGACAAGGGTGAATTCAATATCTGGGCGATAAGCCATGTGACGGAGGCCATTGAGATCCTGATCGGGCAGGTTGCAGGCCAAGCGGGCTTGGATGGAATCTATCCGGTCGACAGTGTGCTAGGCCAAGCACAATTGAAGCTTAACGCACTCCGCTAGTCTAACAAGGTTCGGCTTAATTGAAAAAGACCGCCAGAAGTTTATCCCACCCAGATAATAGTGTGTACTTTGATACTAAAACCCCTTAATTGGGGTTTTTATTTGTTTATTTTTCACACTGGACTATACATATATTATATGCACTATATGTATTGTTAGAAGGTGGAAATGGTAACAGTTCGAGCTAAAGCCAAGGTGCAAGAGGACAATACTGGGGTTAAAACCGAAACATACATCTTGCTCACCGAGCAAGGTGATATACCTATGTTGACTGATTACATTCTAAAGCTGCAAGGAGATGGCGCGAGCAAATCCACTCTTGCTAGGTTGTTGCAGGCCACATCAAAACTCATGGCTTACATGGACGTGAACAAGGATGTGTTTAACGATCCAGAGTTACTATTTCAGACTTTTGCCACTCGATTATACACAGGCACCATTGGCGAAGATGGGCTTGACCCGTCAGGTTTATATTGGATGCCAGCGTCAACGCATCAGGTGAACCTGTTGGTGTCTTCCCTAACGAAGTTGACGGATTACCTAGCGAAGAAACATGGCGCTAAGAGCATGAACCCTCTGCGGGACGCGACTCCTCATGAAGAACGCCTGAACTACGCGGCTTGGTACAGAAGAACACAATATGACTTTCTCGGGCACATTGAAGATAAGAACTTAAATGAAACAACGAAGAAAGTTCGTACCGTCAAAGGCCGCTCTCGACTCAAGCCGTCGGATAACGCTGCCAAACGCTTCCCTAGACAGCATTTTGATGATTTCTTCTTTGCCATCAGTAAGTCTAAAGATGTAAGGGTCTCACTGAGGAATCAGATGATAACAACCCTTATGGAAGCGGGCGGGCTTAGGCATAGTGAGGCGATTAACCTTTGGGTTACGGATGTGTTAGACGACCCCGAAGATCCTGAAAACTGCATTGTTCGAATTTATGATGAACAAGATGGTAAAGCCCCTTTCCGTTTCAAATCTAAAGGGGGTCAAACAAACAGAGCAAGCTACCTGAAAGAAAAGTATGGCCGCATACCCCGAAAGAATATGGTTGGTAATGAGCATGTTGGGCAAAAATGGACAAAGCCATGTAACGGTACAGACAATTTTATACAGGTCTACTGGTTCCCTTCTGAGGCTGGCAGGGTGTTTAAAAAACTCTGGCAGCAATACATCCCTTATCGCGCTAACATGGTATCCGTCAATAAGCACCACCCTTATGCCTTTGTTTCCTTCAGCAAAGATAAGAGGTATTACGGTTCTCCAATTAGAATCAAGGCGTTTGAAAGCGCCTATGAAATAGGCTTAAGGCGTATTGGGCTAGAGCCTAATAAAGATGAAGGACTCGCCCCTCATGGTCACCGCCACGCTTATGGTTACAACCTTTCCGACTCAGGCTTATCACCCTTTGTTATCCAAAAGGCATTGCACCACGCCAATATCGAATCGCAATTGGTGTACACAGAGCCTTCGGCAGTAGATGTTACCAAAGCAATGAAAGTAGCCTCAAAGCAGTTGCAACAGCGCCACGAGCCTGACGAACTAGAAGTCAAAAAGGGCATTGAGTTTGCATCTAACGCCCTAATCGAAGACAAAAAAACACACAAAATACCAGATTGGCAATCACTCACTGAATACGGCTTTCAGGACATTGACCCACAAGGGTTATTTACAGGTAAGCACCCCAAATTCAGCCGTAAGCGAGGTAACTAAATGGCAAGAAAATTAACCTTCGACGGGCGTTCAACCGATGATACCTTTATGTGGCTTGTGAACTCTCACGGTAAAGAATGGCATCAATGGGCAGAGTTTGCTGCGAGTTGGCTGGCTACCTTGACTGCAACAGCTCATCAAAGAAATGCACTTACGCATTTCTTTGAGACCTACCTCGTTTCACATGTACCTTATGCCGCAGAGCCTACATTATTTTTCAGTGGGAAAGACGGTCATATCAGCTCTAGTGAAGAGTTCATAAAGATATTGGTAGACAAGGGAGCCAATACACGGAAAGGTAACCACAACAACATTATCGTTGATTTTATTGACTGGGTGATTAAGCATCATTTCAGCATTGACGATGAGGGTCAACCAACAGCGATGTTTGTGAACCCTCTTGAAAAAGTAAAATCCCCATCTGGTAAACCAGAAACGGTTCGCACTCCGCTGCCATACAGATACATCATTGATTTACTTAATATAATTCACCAAGAACTTGGTGAGAGTGAATTAGAGCAGCGTAAAAAAGTCGCAAGAGACAAAGCCACAGAACAACTTAATAAACTCCAGCAAAAGCTTGAAAGATTGCAAGCCAAACTATCAAGCGCGACCACCAACCAGTTGAAGGAGACGCTCACTAAGCAAGTCGCTGATAGTGAGCACGCTATTACACTCAAAAAAGCAGAAATTCTATCTATTGATACGCTACCATCGTACCGCTTTACCCACTTCTCAGATTGGAAATGGGCATCCGAGATTGAGTTTGGTCGTAACATGTGGATTGAAGTCGATATCGACTATGTTAAAACCCATGAATCCGACCCTGACTTTAAATGGCGACGTAAAACGGTTAGACGAAATAATAAAGGCGTGCTTGTGTACCAACACTGGTCGCCCGTTTGCGCCATGCTTGCGTTTATCAAGCTACATTTGCCGCTGCGCACATACCAGATACGTATGCTCGATTCTGGCGAAGCAGATACGCATCGGTATGAGGGCGGTGCTTGGCTGCCCAATAAAAAACATGACTTCAAGCTAGGTACGGCGAGAAACCCCTTCAGTAAAGGGGTGTTTACCCGACTCTATGACAGTTATGAAAGCACCTATTCAACAGGCTTGTATATCAACTCCAACAAAACAGCCGACCAAAATAAAGACGAATTAGACAGGGGGTATACCATCCCGTGGCAAAATGAAGAGGTGCTTTACTGGCTTGAAAAACTGAGAAATTGGCAAGAGAAATACAATCCGATTTCAAAACCCACCTCCTGTCTGGGGTTAAAAAAGAAACACACAGATGAAAAAAAAACAAAAGCGCAATTAAGTGCTATGGGAGATATTTGTTTCTTGTTTCGTGACGCTTCTGCAAAAGGCTCAGATAAACAAAAGCCGATTAGCAAACAAGCGTTTGCGACATTTTGGTATCAATTATTGTTAGAGCTGGAAGATCAATTAGAAGCCAAAAGCATAACTCTAAAAGACGGAAAGAAACTCAAATTAGTGCGCGATTATCCTGAGGGTACTAGTGTAAGTGTTATGTTCTCCACGCTTTTTCCTCCTCATTCCATTCGTGTATCACTCATTACCGCCTATACAATGGAAACCGATTTACCTCTGCCTGTCATTTCAAAGCTCTTGGCAGGGCATACACGACTTTTGATGACCATCTACTACAACAAAATAACGCCCAGTGTGATGCGTGATTTGATGGATGGAGCACAAACCAATCTGCTTGAAAACGCGGGAGAGCAAACCCGCCTGTTCCTTCGCAACCAAAGCTTGGAGCAGATTGAGTGCAAAATGGTCTACCACGATAACGAAGGCACATTAAGTGCCTTGACGGAGCAGTTACCTGTGGGATGGTCGAACCGCCCTTGTGGGCTGTGCTTGGTAGGCGGTAACACCACTAGAATGGATACAAAAGCACCGCCTAGTGGTTGTTGGAATGGCGGTGTGTTACTTGTCGATAATACACAGAATGGTAATGCCAGACTCTACGAATCCCTTCCTCCCCATAGCTGTACCCGCTGCCGCTGGTTGGTCACTAACGCCTTATATTTGCCAGCCTTAATCGCCCACAACAACCGTTTGAGCTATCAGGTTCATGATGCCGCAAACCTTGCGGTCGAACTGGAGGGTGAGTTGAGGGGGCTAATGGATGAATTCACCGATGCTCTGGAGAATGATGCGGTTTTCACCAAACACGCAGAAATGGAACTCATGGAAAACCGTGTGGAGCAGCAGAATGCGTTAGCCAACGAGCTTGCCAAGGACTACATCGGGACATTCAAGCTGATTCAGCGCATTGTGGATATCGAAAACCAACGCCAAGACGGCGATACCAGCGATAAGTTGGTGGCGCTGGGTGACCAAGATGATGTTGAAATCGCGCTTCAATTTATGGAAACCGATTCGGAGCTATTCCACCTCTCGCTGCTTAGCCACGATGCCGAAGTCTACCCAGCCTTAATGGATGATTTAGTGAAATTGCCCGCACTGCCCCGCCAAGCAAAAACACTCAGTCGCTTCTTGGTGAAGAAAGGTTATGAACCTGTGTTTCTTGAAATGGACGACAAAACCTCCGCTATGGCCGCGAATGCCCTCATGCGTGAAATGGCAAAGATTGCCGACCCTGATAACTTGTTGGAAGGTATGCGCAAAGCCGCGACTTACCTTGAGTCAGGCCAATACCTTGAGGAAAACGGGTTGCTGGAAAAAGGGGTTGCAGGGCTGATAAAGAGCAGCGACACCATTCAATCCAAACTGCTGAAAGACCTAATAGGAGTAAGGTGATGGCGAATGAAATCAACCCTGACATCATCGCTGAAAGCCTAAAGGAAGGTAAGTCAGTGCGGATGCAGAACTCTATCGACAAGCTCAACACCATGCTGAGCGAATACTATGAAAGTGGTGAGCGGGACTTTTCCGTCACCACCATTGGCAGGGTGTCGCAGGATAACGGCGGTGTGGGTTACCAGTCGATTCGAGCAACGAAAAATAAGCACTTTCGTGACTTGATAGCGGCATGGGCAGCCAAAGCCGAAACCACTATGAAAAAGCCGCCTGTCCCCCATGCCGAATCCCGCAGGGAGCCGAAGGATAACGACCTGCTAAAGCAGATTGATGACCCTGTACTTCGTGCATGGATGGGGCAGATTATTGCTGAGCGGAACCGCATTAGGAATGAACTCAATATCCTGAAAAGCCAGACGGAGTTTGTGATAGACCGTAGGCCAGTCCGGCAGTTTGATAACCAAGCACCGGATAACCCTGTTGAGGAGCTGCCCGCTTTCACGTTGACAGAAATGGAGAAGATGGCACTAAAGGCACTGTTCGATAAGGAGCGCCTAGAAGAGAACGGTTGGGAAATTCATGAAAATGGTCGAGTAATGGCAACCGAGTACGATACGGAGGTACTTCCACGCCCATTCGCCAAGGTCATCAAAAAGGTACTGGGAGATACAGATGAGTAAAGCTAAGGGCGAGGAATTCGTTAACACGTTCTTGGTGTGGGCGGAGACCCAGTCTAAGGGCGATATTGAAGCGATAACCTACGGCGGGCGGCTTAACCGCACTGACTTGCAAGCGGCGATTGGGTGCTCTGGGAACGCCTTAAAACCCAAAAGCGGAAATAAGCAGTTACTCCAAGAGATTGAAAAGTTTGAAAATAAATTAAGGAAGAACAAATGGCTTCCCCCGTTTAACGATAAAGGCAAGGCGAAGCAAGAAAGTCATACGCCTAAACGTTATGACAGCTCAGAAAATGAAGTGGTTAAACTGAAGGCACGGAATGCTGAGCTGGAAAGAGACTTGATGGAAGCAAAGGCTGAGATAGCTGGACTCAAAAAAGCGAATAAGAAATTCAAGGAAATGTCCCAGTATATTGCCGAGATGGGAGTGATGCCACGATGATGCAATCGAAGGAAGAGTCATTCAGGATAACCAGTATTCCATTGCAATTACGTGATGTAGTGGTTCTGCTAGGTGTACCACTCAAGCGAGATAGTTACCGAATCAATAACGGCAAATACATGGTCAGCGTAAAGATGAACCCCAAAATGCTACCCGTTAAACCCGCTATCGGTCAACACTGGGACATTGAAGGCCAGTGTGAGGTTAAATCAATGTCTGTAGGCGACTTTGATATGCAGGAACACGCTTTTGAGTCCCCTGAGAAAATTAAATGCACTCTTCCTGAAACACAAGAAGCGCTTGTGCGTTTCATTGCCTCTCAAACGACCTTTAAGGGTATAGGTGAATCTAAGGCTAGGGAATTGTGGAAAACATTTGGTAAGAAGCTCTACACGCTTACAGAGGAGGACACAAAGGCAAACCGTGAGGTGTTAAGGGCTGTTTTAACTGAGACCTCGATTTCAGCGCTGTATGAGGGATTCGACCAGTACGCAAACCTCAAAAGTGCAAACTGGATGACTGAGCATAGCATTCCACAGGACATCCAAGCGAGGTTATTTAAACACCACGGAAAGGAGTCCGTTAACGCTATAAAGTCCGACCCGTTCAGGTTAATGACTTTCGGCTTGCCTTTTGCTGAAACCGAAAAATTGGCGCGCGATAAGTTCTTTGTGTTACCCGTCGATACACGCAGGCTAATTGCAGCGTCTGAAGCCGCAATCATGAGAACAATGGATGGCGGTCATACATGCGCCTACCAGAAAGATTTGCGTTACGGGTTAAGCAAGTATCTCAAAGATGATGAGCTGGTAAAGCTTGCTGAGAAAGCCAGTTTTGATGAGTGCCGTTGGGTTTACCATGAGGCGTCAAAAGCCTATCAATCAACAGCAATGTGCCTGATGGAGCATACGGTAGCCGAACGGTTCGCCACGCTTTCGGTAAACAATGATTTATTTGATGAGGTGGTCAACAATGCTTACGTGAAAGCTGTTCATGGATTACCGTACCCACTCACCCAGAAGCAAGAACAAGGCATTATGAATGCCTTGGACAACAGTATTGCCACCATTACGGGCGGAGCGGGAACAGGTAAGACAACGGTTTTGCGCACCGCTTTGAAGGCTTTCAAGAACCTCGGTTACCAGATCCATGCATTGGCACTATCAGGTCGGGCAGCGAAGCGTTTGCATGAAAGCATCGGACTGGAAACCAGCACCATAGCAGGGTTCTTGCGCAAAGGTGAGGAGCAGTCACCCGATGAAAAGCACCTCGTGGTCATTGATGAGGCGTCGATGGTTGACTTGCCGACCATGTTCCGTATCGTGACATCCATCCCCCCTGAAACGCGTATTCTTCTGGTTGGTGACCCTAACCAGCTCCCCCCTATAGGTGTTGGGCGAATCCTATATGATGTGATTGATTCAGGCGTTATCGTTAACACAACCCTTGATATTGTGAAGCGCCAAGAAGGCTCAACAGGCATCCCAGAATATTCGAAAAGCATCAATGAAGGTGAAGTCCCTACCAATTTAACAACAGGCAACATTACCTTCCACCAAGCATCATCTAAAGAAAAAATGCTTGAAATCACGACGAAGTTATTTGCCCTGAAGCCTGACGAATCCAGAGTGGTTGCACCCACAAAAGCGCTGGTAAAAGAGTCTAATGCCAACATACAAGCTGAGGTAAACCCTGATGGAACCTGTATGCTGTTTCAGTTGGGGATCGAGTATTTTAATCACGAGCTAAAACAGAATGACAGGGTTATTTTCATCAGGAATAACTATGACCTAGGTATTCAGAACGGGTCGTTAGGTCAGCTCATTTCCGTCACCCAAGATGGCGATACGTTAGGTGAGGTTCGTACCGATGAAGGCCACATAGTACCGATTGACCGTAACATAATTGATGATGTGAACTTGGGGTATTCAATGACCTTGCATAAAGCCCAAGGCTCCCAGTTCCCCCGAATCATTATTATCGTGCCGAAATCTCGGTTAGTGGACAGGGCTTGGTTATATACCGCAGTGACAAGGGCAGAGAATGAGGTTCACATCATTGGTGATAAAGAAGTGATCTGTGAAGTTATTGAGGCTGCATCACATACTTCCACTCGGAACACTATGATGGCTAACTTGATTGAGTCTAAAGTCGTAGAAAAGCTGAAGGGCTGTCAAGTCGATTCGGTGAATGCCTAGCGAGTAGTGAGCTGCGCGAACGTCAAGCCGAAGGCGAACGAGTGGCTGAACCTAATCTGCTTTACAGCATATCCTTTGATAGCCTATTGGGTAGGTGTAGGCACAGGATGTGCCACCGCCTTACCAAGCCCAGTGGCAGAGCCATAAGCGTGTATCAAATAAAAAAATAAGGCTCTGTTGTTACGTGTTGCTGGACAATTGCAGTCAGGAGGGAAAACACAGTTCTGCCCCAAAATGTTATAGATAATTCCATCAATAGTGAGGGGCTGCATTTTTTCATTACATTCTTAACCTGAACTTGGAGCTGTCTAGTTTCTAGCTGGCGATTCACTAAAGATAAAATGGGACTGTGGCCAAGCGCTTACTAATAAAGCACAGCTCGCCTACCCCAATCTAGAGCGAATAACTTTTTTCAACAGCGCCGCATACTAATGTTAAAGCGATAGACGCTCTACGCGCCAATTTGCCCCCTTAAAACAGGCAAATTGAGGGGTTTCAATGCATTGATTTTATAGGTTTTTATTTTGATGTCTTTTCATGAGCACAATGCTAGTCTTGCCTTCAGTTCAGCAAGGAGTACTCATGGAAACCTACAATCATACATATCGGCACCACAACTTTTCACATAAAGACTTAAGCGCTCTCACGTTCACTGCTTGCACATTTATTCGCTGCGACTTTCGACGCGCTAACTTGCGCGATGCGACATTCGTCAACTGCAAGTTCATTGAACAGGGTGATATCGAAGGCTGCCACTTTGATGTCGCAGATCTTCGTGATGCAAGTTTCCAACAATGCCAACTTGCAATGGCAAACTTCAGTAACGCCAATTGCTACGGTATTGAGTTACGCGAGTGCGATTTGAAAGGTGCCAACTTTTCCCGAGCAAACTTTGCCAATCAAGTGAGTAATCGTATGTACTTTTGCTCAGCCTTTATTACTGGATGTAACCTTTCCTATGCCAATATGGAACGGGTTTGTTTAGAAAAATGTGAGCTGTTTGAAAATCGCTGGATAGGAACTCACCTAGCGGGTGCATCACTGAAAGAGTCAGACTTAAGTCGAGGTGTTTTTTCCGAAGATGTCTGGGGGCAATTTAGCCTACAGGGGGCCAATTTATGCCACGCCGAACTCGATGGTTTAGATCCGCGCAAAGTCGATACATCAGGTATCAAAATTGCAGCTTGGCAGCAAGAACAGATTCTCGAAGCGCTGGGTATTGTTGTTTTTCCTGACCAATTGCTTTGATGTGTGATTTTATACGCTCAAAATTTATAAAACGAATAATATTCTAAACCTTGCAATAATAGACATAGGAACAACCTTGTATAATTTTCTATCCTCTGGCGCATTTGTTGAAACCTTCACAATAGAGCCATATAGCAGTGGGTCACTTAATGGGCTTAAATTTGCCGTTAAAGATAATATTGATATTGCTCAGTATAAAACATCATATGGTAGCCCATCTTGGCAAAGTAAACATAAGGCTGCCATTTATAATGCCTTGTGTGTTGATCAGCTATTAGGCTCTGGGGCAACCTGTTTAGGGAAGACGGTATCCGATGAATTCACATATAGTTTAGATGGCGAAAATTTCTTTTTTGGAACACCTATCAACCCAAAAGTGCCAGATAGAATACCGGGAGGCTCATCTAGTGGTTCGGCTTCTGCTGTTGCGTGTGGTTTAGTGGATTTTGCCATTGGAACCGATTCAGCAGGATCAATCCGAGTGCCTGCAAGTTTGTGTGGCGTTTACGCAATGCGACCAACCATGCATCGAATATCGGAGGCAGGTGTCTTACCTTTCGTCCCTAGCACGAGTACGGTTGGGGCTTTTGCCAATGATATAAATGTATTGGGCGATGTTATGCAAACGCTATTAAAGAGTGAAAGCGTGGTATCACAAAAAATAGAGACTATTTACCTGCTTGAAGATGCCTTTAATACCTCTGATGCTGAGGTATCAACTCTGATAAAAGATAGTATCTACAATTTATTGGTTAATATTGATGCCAATGTTGTCTCTATTACACTGAGCGATATTCTTGGCGAAGAAGCAACCCTTGATATGCTTAATGTTAATGCATTAAGACCATTGCAAACTTTTGAGTTCTTAAACACTGTCGGTAACTGGATTGAACATGAATCGCCTGAACTTAGCCCATTTTTTGCCATGAAATATGAAACGGTGCGCAAGTTTGATCGCAAATCGGTTAGCGATTCTCTCCGGCTTTGTGAGCGATATTTTCTAGAGATCTCCTCGTTTCTTAAAAAGGGAGATTTAGTTTTATTTCCCACAGTACCCACGATTGCACCATTAAAACATTCGCTTGAGGATATGGAAACAGCGCTAGATTTTTATGACCGAACAATGTCGATCACTTCATTTTCTGGTATTGGTCGTTTGCCTGAAATATCGATACCAATAGCAAATATAGATAACGCACCTGTTGGACTATCTGTGGCCGCAGGCTTTTATCAAGATGAATTTTTAATATCCAGTGTAAAGCAGTTACTTTGTGGGGGGGATATCACCTCAAACTAAGTGACTAAATTCACTATGCAATTGATACAAGCTACTCATGCTGCCCTAACTCATTTCTGTCCAAATGTGTGCCAGAGAGGGTCATTATCAATGTGACCCTGACTAGCTCATTGCAACGTAGCTACTAGCTCTGTACAGCTGTGAAGTGTGATTATACTTGCCGTTGTGAAGCCAGTAACACGTAACTACAGCAGGATCAAAATACACACTGATAGTACATAGTGAACATCAGTGTGTATTTTATACTTTGTTGGGTTTAATCCTTGCTAAGAGTAGCACCACCCACCCACCCAACTTTTCAGTACATGCTTTTTAGGCGGTACTCTCGAAAGGCGGTCTTTTTTAGTTTTGGTTCTGGTTATTATACCGGTAACTACTTACTCGGCGCCGCACGCTGGCTACCGAAAATGTTTATAAGCGTACCGACAATGATCAAGCTGCCGCCCAGTAGCGTCCAGACTGAAGGCAGCTCATTAAATAGGAATGCGCCGAGCAGGATCGAAAAGACCACTTGAATGTAGGAGTAGGCGGTAGCCTTGCTTGCCGCTTCGGTTTGCATGGCTTTGGTCAAGCAGACTTGGCCAATTTGGGTGAAGATACCAACCAATAATAACAAGGCGGCCTCGAACAATGTTGGCATTTGGATTTCGCCACCCAGCAGGGTAAGAGACAACGGCAGAGCGATGAACGGAAAGTAAAAAACGATGACCGAGCTGTCCTCGCTTCTGCTCAAGCGTTTGACAATGGTATAGGCAACCGCACTGAAAAATGCACCCAACATGGCGATACTTACGGCAAAAGTAGGAAGTTCAACCGCGCTACTGGCAAGCATATTGGGTTTCACGGTAATGATGAGACCAATGATGCTCAGCACAATACAGGCAATGGTCGACAGTTGGATCCGTTCTTTAAGGAAGAGCAGTGCCAGTACAGCGGTAAATACCGGATGCAGGTATTGTAGGATCGTTGCTTCAGCCAACGGCAAATGCGCAATCGCATAGTAGACACAGATCAGTCCCAGTGTACCGACGGTACCCCTCGCGACTAAGAGTGGCTTGTTGTTACCCCACACCGGGATTTTTTTGCGCTTGATGTCGAGGTAGCTGATTATGAGTGAGATAAACGCCCTTGCGGCTACAATTTGGAAGATAGGCATTCCCGTGCTGCTGACCAGCTTGACACAAGCGGCCATCAGGGCAAAGCCAAGTGCTGAAAGCAGCATATACCTCAGCCCGACAGGGAGTTGGCTGAAGATGGAGTTCCTAAGGAATGGTGGGACAAGGGTTTTGTACATTGGTGAAATTGAAACCTCAGCTGTGGTGTAGCGAAAAACGCTGATCCAAATGATAATGGGAATCGCTGCTGCAAGTTTGCCTGAAAAAAATGCATAACGCATTAGATATGTGTGACAAATAGTCTAGAAATAATAAAACGCCCTAGCATGGTGGCTAGGGCGTATTGATTGTTTGGCGAAACTAGCGAGCCAGTTTATGGTGAGCGCGCGAGAAGTGGCCGGCGCAGAAGGCCCCAACAATCGATAGCTCACCGGCCAGGCACAGGGCTGCACACACTTCTGATAACGCTTGGGAATTTCCGCTGCCGTGCAGACCAAGCAAATCCAGGCAGGCCTTTTGGCTTGGTAGCGATGTTCCGCCACCGACGGTCCCCACCATCAGGTTAGGTAAGGTAACAGAAGCATATAGACCGCCGTGTTGATTCACTTCAATACGGGTAATACCGACAGCAGACTCAGCCACACAGGCGGCATCCTGGCCACAGGCAATATAAAAAGCTGCGAGCGCATTGGCATAGTGGGCGTTGATACCAATACTGCCACTCAATGTACCGCCGATGGTGTTCATGCGGGCAAATTCGGCCATTTTCTGTGGGGTTGTGTGCAGCATTTTTTCGATCAGTACTTTGTCGATATTGATTTCGGCGGTCACTTTCTTGCCCCGCACACCGCGAAGGGTCTGTGCTGTGGCCTTCTTGTCACCAGACAGGTTGCCATCGAGGAAGGCTTCAAGTGGTTTGATCGGGGAGTGAGACAAGATATGCTCGAAGACGGCATTGGTGGAAATGGTGACCATATTCTGGCCAGATGCATCGCCAGTGAGGTATTCAAAAACCAGATAAACATGGTTACCCTCGATATTGACGCTAATATCAGCCAGTTTGCCGTGGCGGGTAGTTGATTCGGCGATAGAGCGGAATTCGTCATACTGGGTAACAACCCAAGCCACAAATTGGCCTGCCTGTGCCAAGTCAAAAAACGCAAAGCAAGGCGTTCGGGTCACCCCTTCATTGAGTAGCATGGCACTTGCCCCGCCGGCCTGGGTAATAAGCTGCGATCCTCGGTTGTAGGAAGCAACAAGGGCGGCTTCGGTTGTGGCGAGTGGTACGTGAAAGTCATCCTGGGCAAACAGGCCGTTTACTCGAAGCGGTCCGGCGATGCCTATGGGCATCTTGACCGTGCCGATGAAATTTTCGATGTTTTTGTTATAGCAGAGCATCTGCTCTTGTGTATGTCCATCGAGCAATTGTGCTTTGGCTTCATCGTTATCGAGCATTTGCCAGCGACGCTCGACCGCTTTGGGCGTGAGGTAAGGCGTGCGTGGCTGTTTCTTTTCCGGCTTGGCAAAGTTCGAACCAAGTCGTTGCTGCAGCTCGTCGGCAGTGAAGTCATTGACCACGGTTGTCATATGGTCACGTCGATGGAGATTAAGTTTTGGCATAGCAGTACTTCTTAGCTAATGACTGCGGCGGATTGTAACCCCCTAATATAAAAACACTACTCCTGCCAGTTGGGAAAATCGGCTACTGACAGAAATCATTCAGGTTTTTTTTGTTTTGCGACATTGAGGAATGTTGCCATCCCGCTGATATCTAAATAACCATCAGATTTTTTATGAGTTCGGAGGTATTGATAGCCAGTCACAATTTTTAACAGTTTATCTGCTTCAGTATTGCTGATCTTTTTACCGTTTACATGCTCAAAAGCGGCATTGAGCGCCGGTTTGTCGACAACTTCGGCTTGGCGGTAGAGATAGCCGCAGCCTGTCGCCAGCCACTCCAGCGAACAATTCGCCCGCATCGCTATTTGGTTAGCCTTGGCCAAACTCGGCTCGCTGCCTTTTAGGTATTTGCGGAGCAAGGCTTCGCTAATTTCCACCTTGCGGGCAAAACCGCTGATACTTTCTTCGCCGATAAGCGTTCTAAGGCGAGAAGAAAAAGACATAGTTCGTACTCCAGTTCGAGGGTTTGGAGTTATAGCATTGCCTCCAGAGCAGAACAAGCCTAGGATGAATGGCGATTTTTGAGTAAATGGAGTTAAGTCCTGATGGTGGCAAAAGTTGAACTCATCCCTAGCGGGCAGACGTTTTCTGAATTAGTTCAAGGGTATTGGCGTCTTGCAGACTGGCAGATGAACCCGCAGGAGCGATTGAGCTTTCTAAAGCAGCATATTGAGCTGGGTGTCACGACCGTGGATCATGCCGATATATACGGCAACTATAGCTGCGAGCAGTTGTTCGGTGAAGCACTGGCGCTTGATCCGAGCGTGCGCGAACACATTGAAATTGTGACCAAGTGCGATATCAATCTGTGCTCGGAGCTTGTGCCAGAGCGCAAAATCAATCACTACGATACCAGCAAGCAGCATATCGTTAATTCGGTGAACAATTCATTGTCTCGCCTCCAGGTCGAGAATATCGATGTCTTGCTGATCCACCGTCCGGATGTGCTGATGGATGCGGACGAAGTTGCTGAAGCCTTTGCTGAGCTCAAGCAACAAGGCAAGATAAACCACTTTGGTGTGTCAAATTTCACCCCTTCGCAGTTCGAGTTGCTGCAATCTCGTTTGGATGCCCCTCTGGTGACAAACCAGGTGGAGATTAACCCGCTGAACTTTGACGTTGCCCACGACGGCACGCTAGATCAACTGCAGATGAAGCGTATTAAACCTATGGCGTGGTCATGCTTGGGGGGCGGTGCGATTTTCTCAGGCCAGTCGGAGCAGCAAGTCCGGGTGCGCCATGAACTGGATGTCATTCGAGAAGAAGTCGGGGCGCAGAGTATTGATCAGGTGATCTACGCCTGGGTGAGACGTCTGCCATCGAATCCGCTTCCGATTATTGGTTCAGGTAAAATCGAACGCGTGCAAGCTGCGGTGGAGGCACTGGATATCAACCTGACTCGGGAGCAATGGTATCGCGTGTGGGTTGCCTCGAAAGGTCATGGTGTGCCATAGGGTTGTGTATTTGTGCCAAGCAGGCTCTATCTAATATAAAAGCCCTCAGGCGGTATTACGTCTGAGGGCTTTTTTCAAGCAGGCTTTTAGCTTGCTGCAATAACTACCAGGTACCGGTGTTTTCCATTGATATCCAAGGCTCGGCAGGCGCCAGCGCTTCACCTTTTTGTAGCAGCTCTATGGAAATGCCGTCTGGCGAGCGGACGAATGCCATATGGCCATCACGGGGAGGGCGGTTAATGGTGACACCATTTGCCTGGAGGTGGGCACATAGGTCATAAATATTATCGACGCGGAAAGCTAAGTGTCCGAAATTACGGCCACAGGTATATTCTTCAGGATCCCAGTTATAAGTCAGCTCAACTAAGGGCGCGCTGGTGGCTTTCGCATTCTCTGCGTCACCGGGAGCAGCAAGGAATACCAGCGTAAAGCGGCCTTTCTCACTCTCTTTACGGTTCGTTTCTACCAGGCCAAGTTTGTTGCAGTAGAAATCAAGCGATGCGTCTAAATCGCTGACTCGTACCATAGTGTGTAAATATTCCATTGTACTTCCTGTTGTTGGTGGTGTAGCCCAACGCTAAGTTACTATTCTAGCAGTAATTCTGCAACGGCTTCACCAACGCCAGTCGCTGATTGCGGATTCTGGCCAGTGACGAGGCGCCCATCAATAACCACGTTATTTGCCCAAGCTTCAGCGGATATAAAGTTGGCATTGGCTTGTTTGAGCTTGTCTTCTAGCGAGAAAGGGACAACTCCGGTCAGTCCAATAGCCTCTTCTTCTTCATTGGTAAAGCCGGTGACTTTCATGTTGGCAATCAAATGGGCACCATTGGCATAGGTCATATTGACCAAGGCGGCTGGTCCATGGCAGATAGCGGCAAGAATACCGTTTTGTTGATAGATGGCAATGGCAACACGTTTGACATGTTCGTCTTCGGGAAAATCCCACATGGTGCCATGCCCACCTGCAAAAACAATCGCTTGGTAGTCTGAAGGCATGATGTTGTTTAGCGAATGGCTATTTTTTAAATGATCGACAAGCGTAGGATCGGCAAGGAAGCGGGCATTGAGCGGATCGGCTTCATCCCAGCTCTTGGGATCGACAGGTGTCTCGCCTCCGGCTATTGAGACGATATCGACATCAATGCCTTTATCCACCAGGGCGTAGTAGGGGTGTGTTAATTCCGAAAGCCAAAATCCGGTTTTTGCACCGGTATTGCCTAATGCAGCATGACTGGTAAGTACAATTAATGCTTTTGCCATAATGTGATCCCCCAAGCAGAGTTAAAACTTACAGCGAAAGCATAGTATATCTGTATGATTTCATGTATCAGCCTGCTGCGTCATGGCTCGCCAATGCTTCCGCGATACCTTCTCACTACACTTTACATAGGTGTGTCTTTTCTGTTTGACCCGAGGAGGAGGTGGAGATGCCCAAGCGTAAGTTGACCATCTTCTATGATGGCGCCTGCCCGAGTTGCGTTGATGATCGAGATTGGTTTGAGCACCGTGTTAGACAATCTGAAAATATTGATTGGTTTGATATTACGGGTAGAGAGGATGAGTTGAGGGCGTTGGGAATTGACCCCTATCTTGCTGTCAGGGAGTTGCACGTGATGAATGCAAAGGGGGAGATCCTCAAGGAAATGGACGCCTATATTCTCTTGTGCCGGCAGTTATGGTATCTGCGTCCATTGGCATGGTTTATGGGGTTGCCGTTTGTGAAAATACGGCTTTCGCGCTGGTATAGAAAAACGGTCGACCGGCGATTAGCTGCGCAGGGAAGGACAGAAAGCGAAGAATGAAGGTAAGTAAGCCCTTAGCTTTAATTACCTTCAGAGAGTATGATTCGCCTCGAACTCTAGAGCGCTTTTACCATCTTCTGTAACAGAGAGATAAGTTGCTTTTGCTCATCTTTATCAAGGCTGCTGAGTATCTTATCGTTGATAGCAACAGGAATGGGGATTAGATTGGATTTCAACTCGCGCCCTTTATCAGTCAAAAAGATCCGGAACGATCGGCGGCTGTTTGGGTCATTTTGCCTTTCTACCAGCCCTAGCTTTTCTAATTTGTCGATAGTGCGCGTTGTCGTCGAGTTCTCGACCTTGGATTTCTGTGAAATTTCAGTCTGGGTGACCCCCTCTTCTTCCCACAGGCACATAAGCGTTGGCCAAAGCGCTATGGTTAGGCCATGTTTTTTCAGCTCGGCATCGAAAGTCCTGGATGCATTGTTGGCGACGACATTGATAAGCCACCCGAAGCTGGACCGTCGGTCAAAATCTTGTGTCATAAGGAAAGGTGACCCTTCATGGTTTATAAACTAGCAACTATTGCTATTGTAACTGATAGGGCAGCAACAAACAGTACCAATGCTTTTAAATTACTGGCAAATTCAAGAGCATCCGGCTTTACAGACGCTTGATAACCCTGCTTGCCAGTAATCATGGCGAGCACCAATGACTTCTTGCGCAATTTGTAAATCAAAATTGCAGCAAGATGGAGCGCCACAAGCCCAACCAAAGTGTTCGCAACCAATAGGTGGACACTTTCAACTATGGAATAGAACGTATCATCCAATACCCCTTCCAGGAACGAGAAGTTATCGAACCAACCGGCAAGGGCCAACCCGCTTAAACATTGAACAATCAACATGGTGAGAAGAGTAGAGACCATCAAACCACCAGCTGGATTATGCCCCGGTTTTGGTGAGTATTTTCCCATCAGGTAGAGCAGTATCACACGGGGTGAGTGGACAAATTGCGAAAAACGACTCGTTTCACTGCCGAATATTCCCCAAGTTATACGCCAGAGCAATAACGAAAGTAGTGCTAACCCGAAAGTGATATGTGGGCCTCCACCGTTGAAGCCGCTCATCGCTGCTAGGGTGAAGAGTACTGCTTGCATCCAGTGATATAGGCGAGTTGGTAAATCCCAAACTTTCATAGTTGTTGACCTTTTCAGTAATAGCTATCGGTTGATAGTTATATTCACACAGCAACAGTTGTAATTGCAACTGTTGCTGTGTGAATATACCTAATCAAAACTTGTTACCTAGAATAACCAGCTGAAAAGGGAGTATTGAAATGAAGAAGAAGCAATTACAGACAGTGATGCTGAGTGTAGGTTTAGGGCTTGCCCAGATATTCTCTGTAGCTTCGATGGCGGCGGAAAGTACCATTGAGGAAGCCGCTGACAAAAGTCTCGAGCATAGCATTGCACAACGTCAGCATGCGTTTGGCCAGATTGAAAGAGGAGTGAAACAGGCAGGAAAGGAGCTCAAAAATAAGCAGGTTCATTGGGAGAGCTTGGAGCAAGTATCTCTAGAGTTGCATGAATCTTCGACCAGCTTGCTGCCATTGTTCCCCGAAGGAAGCCAAGATGGCAGCAAAGCCAAGGAGAGCGTTTGGCAAGACAAAGCGAAGTTCGATAGGTTGCTTCATGAAATGGATAAGGGGTTCGAGCAGCTTTATCGGGCAGCAACAAATAAAGACAATACTTCCGCTCTGCAAGGGCTCAAACAAGCACAGTCAACGTGTAAATCGTGTCACCGGCAGTATCGCTCTCGTTGGTAGTGGCAATGATTTTACATAGCCTTTTTTGGTCGGGCTGTTAAGCTAGTTGAATATTCGTTTATCAGTAACAGTAGGGAAGCTATGCTCGCTAATCGCCAAGTTCAGGGTTGGAAAACACCACAGAACTTTTTGATCTTAATTTCAATTATTGTTCCGGTTGCTTTTTCAAGCTGGCAGGCGCTACTTAATAACTTTGTGATTGAAGAGGCTGCTTTTACAGGCGCTGATATCGGCTTGTTACAAAGTGTGCGTGAAATACCGGGGTTCTTGGCCTTTACTGCCGTATTTGTTCTGCTGTTTATTCGCGAGCAGCGGTTTATGATCCTTTCGCTCGCAATGTTAACGCTCGGTGTTGCACTAACAGGTTTTTTCCCTTCTGTGGCCGGCTTACTAATGACAACCCTGTTGATGTCTACAGGGTTCCACTACTTTGAGACGCTTAAACAGTCCCTTTCCCTGCAATGGCTGCACAAAGATGAGGCGCCAGAAGTTTTGGGCAAACTGATTTCGGTCGGCGCGCTAGCTTCGCTATGTACCTATGGAGCCTTATGGCTGATGCTGGAGCAGCTTCAATTGTCGTTTAAGTGGGTTTATCTCGTAACCGGGATGGCTGCTTTTGCCGTGTTGGTATTTGTCGCTTTGGCTTTTCCAGAGTTTAAAAGTGAAACTGTACAGACTAAGAAACTGGTTTTTCGCAAGCGCTACTGGCTGTACTACGCGCTGACGTTTATGAGTGGTGCGCGCCGGCAGATATTTATTGTCTTTGCCGGCTTCCTAATGGTTGAAAAGTTCGGCTATTCTGCCGCGGACATTACCCTGTTGTTCTTAATCAACTATCTGTTTAATTGGCTATTTGCGAAAAAAATCGGCCGTTTTATCGGCAAAGTGGGCGAGCGTAAGGCCTTGGTGTTTGAATATGTGGGTTTGATTTGTGTGTTTGCTGGCTATGCCATTGTGGAGCAGGCCGAGATGGCGGCAGTATTGTATGTCATCGACCATCTGTTTTTTGCCCTGGCACTGGCGATGAAAACCTATTTCCAGAAAATTGCCGACCCTGCCGATATGGCTTCCACCGCCGGAGTGGCATTTACCATCAATCATATTGCAGCTGTTGTTATTCCGGTTAGTTTTGGGTTGCTTTGGTTATCGTCACCCTCTGCTGTATTTTTCGCCGGTGCCGCCATGGCCGGCGTGTCGCTGCTGTTATCGCTGAATATTCCGGCTAAACCAGAAGAGGGCAATGAGGTGAGGGTATTAGCTTGGCGCTAAAAGACACATTCATTGACAAGGTCGGACTTGAGTGACAAGCATAAGTTTTGCATCATATATCCCATTGATTTCAAGACTGGCTGTTTGGCGTATCTTGAACTCGTGGAACAATACCGATAAAGAGTAAAAAAGGTAAAGATCATGATTTCGAAATGGGCAGTGCGCTTTTTTCAAATGGCGGAGCTAGTTGGCTCATGGAGTAAGGATCCCTCTACGCAGGTTGGTGCTGTGATCACCAAAGGAAACCGTATTGTCTCTGTTGGTTTCAACGGTTATCCTCATGGCGTTTCAGACAGTGCCGACACGGATGATCGTGAAATGAAGCTACTGAAAACACTTCACGCAGAGGAAAACGCCATTTTGTTTGCTAAGCGTGATTTGGCAGACTGTGACATTTGGGTCACTCACTTCCCTTGTCCTAACTGCGCCGCAAAGATTATCCAGACGGGCATTTCAACGGTCCATTGTCCTGAGCAGACGGAAGACTTCCTGTCACGCTGGGGCGATAAAATTCAAGTTAGCCAGGAGATGTTTGAGCAGGCAGGGGTAAGTGTAAACTGGCTGCCGCTTAATGAGCTGGATCGCAAGGCTAATTAAGTTCAGTGACATCACTTGGTAAGAGAAAAGGCTGCATTGGCCTGTCTCTTATGCACAAATCCCCGAGCATGCTCGGGGATTTTTTTTTGAACTCACTTTCGAAGTTGTGATCTGATCATTTAATAGCTATTAAATGGATGATTAAGATGGATAAAAATACTCATGAACAATGGGCAGATATGCAATTTGGGCAAGCTAACCTCAACGACCCTAGACGAACTCAGCGTTTAGTCTCTTTAGCGGCTTCACTTGCTCAACAGCCAGGAGTTGCTGTGTCAAAATTATCCCTCTCACCTGCTGATATGGAAGGGGCATACCGGTTTATTCGTAATGACCATATCGAACCAAAAGATATCGCTGAGGCGGGGTTTCAAGTAACTGCTCAAAGAGCCGCAACCCATCCCATTTTACTCGCCCTTGAGGATACAACCGCTTTAGTCTTTAGGCATCAATCGGTTAAAGGTGAACTAGGGCATATTAATCAGGGAGATAATAATCGAGCCATCTTGGCACATTCGATTTTGCTTTTTGCTCCACAAAACCACGATATTGTTGGCTTAATTGAGCAGCAAATGTGGACCCGTGACATATTGAAACGAGGCCAGCGACATCAACATGCTTCGCGGCCTTACAAAGAAAAAGAGAGCTATAAGTGGGAAAAGGCCTCTCAGAACATGGTTGAACGATTAGGCACTAATATAGATAAAGTGATTTCAGTATGTGACCGTGAGGCTGATATCTACGAATATCTGGCGTACAAAGCGCAAAATAATCAACGATTTGTTGTGCGTTCAATGCAGAGCCGATGTATCAAAGAGCATGACAACAAACTCTATGACTATGCTGAGCAATTACAAAATGCGACGCCTAAAGTCTTGCATATACCTCAAAAAGGGGGACGTAAAGCGAGAGATGTCGTCCTTGATATCAAGTACGCAAAAGTCACACTGAAAGCACCAGCCAATAAATCATCTCAGCCCGATACCGCTATGTATTATGTCAGTTGTGTTGAACAAGGCGATAGAAAAGACAAGCTCGCTTGGCACTTACTGACATCTGAAAGGGTCACAAAAGCAGAAGATGCGGAACGCATTGTCAGCTATTACGAACACCGCTGGTTAATTGAGGACTACCATAAGGTCTGGAAAAGTGAGGGGACAGGAGTTGAAGAGCTCAGAATGCAAAGTCGAGATAATTTAGAGCGGATAAGCGTCATTTTAGCATTTATAGCCACACGTTTATTACAGTTACGCTTTATGAGAAAAACGTGTTCTCAGGCTGATCATAACTGTGAAAAGGTATTGAGCACACAAGCTTGGAAGTTGTTGTGGTTGAAAATGGAGAAGAAAACCATTCCCGAGTCGCCACCCAATATATCTTGGGCTTATGAAAACCTTGCAAGAATGGGGGGATGGAAAGATACCAAACGAACAGGAAAGGCATCAGTGAAAGCCCTATGGGAAGGATGGTTCAAGTTACAAACCATCCTTGAAGGCTATGAGCTAGCAATGTCTCTTGACCATCAAAACTTGTGATCAAGAGACAGGCATTGGCAGCCTTTTTCGTTAATGGCAAAGTGACTCTGGCCACCGTCAGATGCAAAAGTGACAGTTCTCTTCGGTAAGGCCGTGCCGGCCCATAAGATTAGCTATATGTGAATGCCCAGCTTCAACGCCCATCAAGTACCCCTCTTCTATTGTTCCTGGCTTCATCGTCAGGCGTTTGACCGGAAAATTCTCTGGGGGGGCAATGACTTTTACTACCGAGTCAGCCGGCGGATTGCGGATAAATTCCAGTGAGGCGTTATAGTTCTCAGCACGGTGCAGTATCGCCTCGGCAACCCCGGGATAGCGTGACAATAATTTTTTCATCAACCAAGGGTGCTTGGTTGGGTTCATGTGATAACTCAAAGGGTGTGAAAGAATTACCGTAATATCTCTTGCTCCGCGACGGTAGGCCTCTTTCACGGGGATTGAATCGGCAACCCCTCCGTCGGTGTAACACCCCCCAGAAAAACAGGGTGGGGTTTTAACTGCAATCGGTAATGCTGCAGATGCAACCATCACATCCTTTATGTTGGATTCGGTAATGCGATAATAGTCGGCATGGCCATTGGAGACATTGGTGACGGTTGCCCAGATGGGAATAGAGCTGAACAAGGTTCGTTTATCAATAGGGTAGCGGCGATTAGATTCTTTCCATAGCCAGTTTACATCGACTAAATCCCCACCTTTTAAAAAGCGTCTGGGGTTAAAGAACCTGTTGCTTGTCGCCAACTCTGTGATCACGTTATAGCTGCGCTTGGGTTGATGAGAAAGGTAGCCTAGCAGGTTGGAAGCACCGGCTGAAACGCCCATTGCAAAATCATAAGGGCGAAAGTCGGTGGCCATAAAGGCATCGAGTACACCACTGGCAAAAATTCCACGCATTGCACCGCCTTCTACTATTAATGCGCGGCTGTTATCAAACACCATACAAACCTCATTATCTCGAATATGCGCTAAGGTTACGCTGAGCACTTCGGAAACGATATTTGGTTTTATTTATTGCTGTAATCAGTGTTTTCTAACATGCCAGTGGGGAGGGGGAGATGTCTATCAAGATCATTCAAGGTGATATCACATCGGCAGCCGTAGATGCGATAGTCAATGCAGCCAATCCAACCATGTTAGGGGGCGGCGGGGTTGACGGAGCCATTCATCGTGCTGCAGGCCCGCAGTTGTTGGAAGCGTGCCGCAAGGTTCCCGTTATCAACGGGGTGCGCTGCCCATTCGGAGAGGCAAGGATCACCCCAGCTGGAAAACTACCAGCAAAATTCGTGATACACACCGCGGGGCCTATTTATTCACAATCCGCAGCTCCAGCAGAGGTGCTGGCTTCCTCGTACCGTAATGCTTTGCGGCTAGCACTGGGTAATGGATGTAAGAGTATAGCGTTACCCGCAATATCATGCGGTGTATACGGTTATCCTCTGGATGAAGCGGCTAAAATTGCAGTTAGTGTGTGTTTGGAAGGAGAATTCAAATGCTTAGATAAGATTTTTTATCTATTCAGTGAAGAAGTTGCGAATGTATGGTTGCGGGAATTAAACCGAAGTATATGAAATTGCTTTAATATGGTGAGCTATAAACAGGATTAGCCACAAACTATCCCCAGAAAATGTGGATAACTCTTTTTATTGCCTGGGCGAATACATTGGTCGTTTTTTGGCGGGCTGGGGAAATGTTTTGTAAATCAACGTTATTATGTATTGTGTGGGATTTTTAAGTCTATGTTAATGGCTGGTTTTCCGTTTTCTTTTAGTGTTTAATTCTGTTTCAGTTATCGAAAACGCTTGTTTCGTCAGGTTTTCGCCATTAGTATCTACGCCGAATTTTACCTTTTTGGAGATACTTGAATGGACTTTATCGTCGAAGTGCTGGGCTGGACCAGTGTCGCTTTTTATATTTCACTGACTATTTTCAATAGTATGAAAGCAACACGCTTTGCCGCGTTTGGTTCTGCTGCGAACGATACGGTTTGGGCTTTGTTGATGGGCTGGTATCCAAAGGTAATTCTTAACCTCGCAGTAGCGAGTATTAATACTTATCGCTACGCGAAAGATTTCATGAGCGTATCCAAGACGTTACTGATTGCATTGGGTAGCGTAATGGCGGCGGGTATCGGTTACATTCTCTATGTTGCAGTCTCTTCATTTATTGCAGAGCCGACGTTGGCAGTAGGCTTTCAGTTCTTGGATTTGGGTATTATCCTAACGGCCATTTACA
The DNA here is from genome assembly GCF_029223585.1 of Photobacterium sp. DA100. NCBI lineage: Bacteria > Pseudomonadati > Pseudomonadota > Gammaproteobacteria > Vibrionales > Vibrionaceae > Photobacterium > Photobacterium sp. DA100. Next base: position 655,108 of record NZ_CP119424.1, read on the forward strand.
TGACTAGCCTGCGTAAATACCGCGTACTTATGCTGATGTCGGGTTTCGTCGGTATGGTTGGCTACTATGGCAATCCTCAGATGATGATTATCAAGGCGTTGGTGATTGGTATCATGTCTTATAAGCTATACAAAAATCAGGATGACAGCACGCAAGCAGTTGCCGCCCAGTCTTAATAGCATGCATTGAATAAGCCCCGGTACCGCTTTGGTACCGGGGCTTTTTTATGGTAATTACTTTGATGATAGAGCTGTGAATGACTGCTCTATCATGGTACGAGAGTTAAAACTCAGCGTCGACTTGGAACGTCATCGGCTCACCGGTAATCGGGTGGCTAAGCTCCAATCGTTCTGCATGCAGGTGAAGGCGGTTGGCTTTGACGCCATAAAGGTCGTCACCAATAATTGGCATGTTTAACCCCAAAGAGTGGGCGCAATGAACTCGTAGCTGGTGAGTTCGGCCGGTTTTCGGATACAGGTGCACTTTGGTGTACTTGTCGGTACGGCTGATCACTTTCCACTTGGTTTCGGCAGGTTTTCCGTGCTCGTGGCAGATCAACTGGCGTGGTCGGTCATCAAGATCGCCACGCATTGGCAAGTTGATGTAACCAGTATCGTTCTCCAACACACCATCAATCAAAGCGGTGTAGCGTTTCTTGACCGTGCGCTGGATAAATTGCTTCTGCAGGCTCTTGTTGGCACGTTTAGATATTGCGATAACCATCAAACCCGATGTCGACATATCCAAGCGATGGACAATTAATGGCCCCGTGGCATCAGGAAATTGATGCTTCATCCGCAAGTAAACCGAGTCTTCAATGGTTTTCCCCGGTACAGACAAAAACTCAGCAGGCTTGTTGACCACTGCCATATCATCATCTTGATAGATAATCTCAACGCTTTTCCCTTCCGCTGGGTTAGTTAGCAACGGGTTGTCGTCAAGAGCCATACCTTCGAGCATGTGGGTAAGGATCGGCTGGCATTTACCCTGACATGCAGGGTAGTAATGCTTGTGGCGACGTATTTCAGATTTCGGCGAACACCCCCACCAAAACTCAGCCATCGCTAATGGTGTCATGTTGTGTTTGAACGCGTAATGTAGCAGTTTTGGGGCTGCACACTCACCGGCGCCCGCGGGTGGGACACCTTGCGCTGTGCCGGTGAAGAGTTCGCCAAGGCATTTCTCTCTACCATGGATATTGAGAAAGCGGTATTGTTCAAACAACCGCTGTTGTAAAGATGAAGACAGATTACGGCGCTCTTCAATCAGTGGGTCAATGACATTCTGCATTTGATCGAGTTGCTGCTGCTTATTGGCAATCTCAGCCTCCCAGTAAAGCTTAAGATCGCGCAGTTGGAGCTTTTCGATCACACTTTCCTGGCTGAGCTGCTTTTTCAGGTCATTGCGTTCTTCAGGAGCAAGATCGGCTCCAGCCGCACGTTTAGCCTTGCGCACTTTTCTCGCTTCAACCATGTTACTGCGATGCTTCGCCAGCGCTTCATCGGCCGCGGCTTGAGCCTGCATCAATGCCTGTTTGGCATTGGCTAACTCGGGGTTGGCTTCTAGGCTCCGGATCTGCTGGGTAAGCTCAGTGATTTCGGCTTGGCCGCTGAGGAAAAAGCTGCCTTCTGCGAGCATATCGAAGACAGGTGGGACAAAATGCGGCAACAAGTTTTGGTCGGCCATTTTCCCCGAGAAGGCAGAAAGAAAGCCAATGTCGCCCTGCTGGTTCTTAACCAGCAAAACGCCGAACATTTTCCCGATAGCATTATTTGTATCACCATCCAGGCCAAAGTTATGCTCCCAGTCGCTTTGCGTCTCAAGGTGCTGTTGGAGTTGTTTGGCGGCAACGAGGCATAGCGGGTGTGGTTCGTAGTAGAACGGGTATGTAAAACGCTCGGGCAGTGAATAGTGCTCGATAGAAGAGGTAAAAGGCGTAAAACAGTGTTCCGGTGCGTGCATAAGCTGATCTATGGTGAAGTTATCCGGTCCTATCGCTTCAGTGAGAGGCGATAGGGATTAAGGGCGGCAATTCTACCTGTTCAACGAAGTGAGATCATCTTTGGTGAGGATTTTCAATAACGGCATGTGTAAAGTCGCACCAGTAAGCGTCGCAATGGGGGGGATAGTCAAGGCACGCCTGTTTCCACCCCTGCGCTACCCAGTTATCAATTGTTGTTTCATTTATCGGCTACACCGCCTTGGGTTAAATGGCGGGGCTCCAGCAGTTTCTCCAGTTCGGCTCGGCTGAGATCGGTTTCTTCCTCTGCAACATCGATGATATCGCGTTTCTCTTTGTAAGCTTTTTTGGCTATTTCGGCGGCTTTCAGGTATCCAATAATCGGGTTGAGTGCTGTGACCAAAATAGGGTTTCTGGCAAGGGTGTTATTCAGTGATTCCTGATTCACTTGGAACGAATTAATGGCTTTGTCGGCCAGAAGCTCTAATGAACGGGCGAGCAACTCGATACTTTGCAAGATATTGTAGGCAATTACGGGGAGCATGACGTTGAGCTGGAAATTACCCGACTGACCTGCAATTGAGATGGTTGTGTCGTTGCCAATCACTTGCGCAGCCACCATCGCGGAAGATTCCGGGATAACCGGATTTACTTTCCCCGGCATAATTGAAGATCCAGGTTGCAGCGACTCAAGCTCAATTTCACTCAGCCCGGCTAGTGGACCAGAATTCATCCACCTCAAATCATTACTGATTTTCATCAATGCAACGGCTGCGGTTTTGAGTTGCCCAGATAGGCTGACAATCGCATCCTGGCTACTGATGTTATAGAAGAAATTGTCACTGACCGAAAAATCCACTTCGGTTGACACAGATAGGTTATTGACAAAAATAGCCGGAAATGCGGGAGCTGAGTTGATTCCTGTACCGACAGCCGTCCCTCCCTGACCCAATGCAACAACATTATCCAGTACCATTACGATCCCCTGGCAAGCCTTGCTCAACTGGGTCTGCCAACCTTCCATTTCTTGCCCCAAGGTCACTGGCATTGCATCCATTAGGTGGGTTCGACCTGTTTTGGTGATATGGCCAACTGCGAGAATTTTTTTCTCGAGGGTATCGATAATATGATCAAAGGCTGGAAGTAATTGTTTATGGCAGGCGAGGGCAGCGCTGACTTGTATCGCCGTGGGGATCACATCGTTACTGCTTTGCCCCATATTGACATCATCATTAGCGCTCACCGGTTTGTCGAGTTTTTGTGTGGCCAGAGTGGCAATGACTTCATTGGCATTCATGTTTGAGCTTGTACCGGACCCTGTTTGGAAGATATCAATCGGAAAGTGCTCGAGATGCATGCCATCTATGATCTCCTGGCAGCTATCAATGATGGCATGGGCTTTGTCGAAATCGAGTAATTCTAGCTCTAGGTTGCTCCTTGCTGCGGCTTGTTTAATGAAAGCCAGCGATTGGATGAACAGGTGGGGCATGGGAAGGCCGCTTACCGGAAAGTTATCAATCGCGCGCTGTGTCTGGGCACTATACAGCGCCTTGGCTGGGACTTTCACTTCTCCCATGCTGTCAACTTCTTTGCGGTATCGTGATGTCATTGTGTCCCCCTACGGAAACAGAAATGAAGCTGTTACCGACAAGCTTAGATGTAATTCATGAAACTGAGATAATTTACTGAGAATTGACGTGCCGAGAGGGAACTTTAGTTAGAATCGCGAAAATGAAGCGCTATATACGCATTTTTGGAACCATAATCAGCGTAAAAGAATAAAAATGCGTGATGTATTTCACACCTTGCTTGTCGTGTAAGCAAGCTATTGCGTTTAGTTTTGATATTATGCGCTGAGTAGTCATAGTTACAGGTGGATGTATGAAAGTGTTGTTCAAGTCTCTGTTGGCGGTGCTCACAGTAAGTAGTTTTGCTCTGCCTGTCTATGCTGATCCGGTAGAACCTTCTGCAACACCGGAGCTAACGGTACCAAAGGCAATGCGAATGCTACAAAGTCAAGGATATCACGATTTTCGCAAGATCAAGGTCGAGCGAGATGAACATGAGATTGAAGTAGAAGCCAGAAATGCCGATGGCCATAAAGTCGAAATCGAGATGGACCTATTTAGCGGGAAGATCCTTGCTGTAGAACGTGATTAACGAGCAAGCTTTAACCCCTTAATTTTGAAAAGCCGCGCTAACTGTTCTGTCGCAGAACGGTGTTATACGCGGCTTTGTTGTTTCGATAGATACCAATGACTAATTGATTACGCTTGAATTTACCAACATCGCGCAGCTACTCGGCTCTAGTCGGTAACTTCCAGCTGTTTGGCTGCATGACGCGCCATTGCTACCGGTGTCTACCAGTACTGAAAATTGGCCGGCAGGAAGCTCAATGTTCAATGGTTCAGTCCCTCGGTTGATAGCGACAATCCCTTTTTCTGCCCGGCAAAAAATAAGGTGATCTTCTCCTTTGGAGAGTACAGCCATAGGCTGTCCCTGCATCAAGTTATGGAAGGCAATCATTTTGATCAAAACCGGATCCTTCCAGCAGTCTTTCCATCTCGGTGAGCCATTGCTAGCCGTAATGTCACTGGTGTCTAAATCACTATAAATTAGCGGTACCCCTCCATCACGCCCCAAAATATAGCAGTAGGCGAATAGCTCATTGTGTTCGGCCATTACTTGATCCAAGAACACATCATTGTTGGGAATATCATGCGTGATGGCAAAGGTTATGGCCCTATCAAAGGCTAACGCTTGTCCGACTGAGTAGGGGTTGCTTAATTCAGACAGGGGCTGACCTTTTTCAAACACATTGTACATAGCATGAAACAGTGGGAAGTCATACGCTCCTAAGCTGGTCCCTTTTAGGTAGGGGGCTAAGAAAAGCTCATACTCTTCCTTGGATGCGCCCCCATCAGTAATGATTTCACCGAAAATATGGACATCCTTACTGGCTTCCTTGTCCCAGACGAGCTGGATATGTTCGAGTGTCAGGTGTTTGGCCGCATCAATGCGGAACCCCTTTATCCCTAGCTGTTTTAAGCTATTAATATAACATTTCTGTTGTTTTATTACATTTTGGTTGCATTTTAGTGTAGGTAAGCCGGGATCCTCATTACCGCCACTGATCCTGCCGTGCTGGACCTCCCAAGGGTCAGCCCAATTTTTTATCGGAAACGCTTTTACGAAATCCTGCTCAGTAAACAGAGGCTTGGTGATGTCTCCAAATAATTTCAGTTTATCGTAATGATCTGCTGCCTGGTGATACTCATCCAATATCTGCTTCGAGGGGTAATTAAGATCCTGTCTGGCCTTTGATTCGTTGGCCATGTGGTTAAAGACAACATCGACATAAACATGCACGTCATGCGCATTCAATATGGCTGTCATTTTTCTGAAATCGTCGGTGTTGCCCAGCTGGTTGTCTATCACTCGATAGTCTTGAGGTTGGTAGCGCTGCCACCATTCAGTACCATCCTCATGTTTGTATGATTTTAGCGGAGGAGAGACAAGGACGGCTTTATAGCCTGCATTCGCAATGTCTTTAGCATACTGCGTGACTCGATTGTACGGCCAGTCAAAGGCGTGAAGAATGACATTGGTCGCTTTGATTTTCGTCATAGTAGTATCGCTGGTTGTCATGGTTAGTGTCCCTTCAGTGAACTGAGCGCAGTCTATCGTGGTGTGATGAAAAAGTATTCAGCTGTTTGATTAAAAAAAGGGGAGGAGATGCGGGGGAGTAGTTCGAAATTATTAAGGAGCTGTTTAAATAATGCGCATACTGTAAACAAAAGAATATTTTATTGGTATTTTTTTGTTGTTTGGTTTATTGATATTCCTACCACTAAGGATGAGGTGGTAGTAGGTGAAGTAAAAAGCAGTGTTCAAAATGTAATTTTACTATATTTTTGAAATTATTCACCAAATTGCAGTGAAAGGCTATTCTAATCCCCCATTGGAATATGTTATATATGACTATGATTGCTTACTAACAAGGAGGTACACCATGGCTGGTGTTTTAGGAATGATTTTGGCAGGTGGCGAAGGTTCACGTCTGCGTCCATTAACAGATACAAGAACCAAACCTGCGGTGCCATTTGGTGGCAGTTACCGCCTTATTGACTTCGCACTGAACAACTTTTTGAATGCTGATCTGATGAAGATCTATGTTCTGACTCAGTTCAAATCTCAATCTCTGTACGTGCACATGAAGAAGGGCTGGAATGTTTCTGGGATCACGGGGCGTTTCATTGATCCTATTCCGGCACAAATGCGGATGGGTAAGCGCTGGTATGACGGCACTGCTGATGCTATCTACCAGAATCTGCGTTTTATTGAACTTGAAGAACCTGATCAGGTTTGTATTTTTGGCAGTGACCACATCTATAAAATGGATGTGAAACAAATGCTTGATTTTCACCAAGAGAAAAAAGCCGAGCTAACGGTGTCTGCCTTGCGCATGCCTGTAAGTGAAGCAAGTGCCTTCGGTGTTATCGAGGTTGATGAAAATGGTTGCATGGTTGGTTTTGAAGAAAAGCCCGCTAACCCTAAATCAATTCCTGGTGACCCAGAGCATGCACTGGTATCGATGGGTAACTACATCTTCGAACGGGAAACCCTGTGCAAGGAGCTGGAAGAAGATGCGATTGATGAAAACTCAAGTCACGATTTCGGCAAGGACATCATTCCGAAATTATTCCCACAAGGGAAGGTTTTTGTTTACGACTTCACAACCAATATTATCCCTGGAGAGAAAACAGCGGGTTACTGGCGTGATGTAGGTACGATCGAGTCTTACTGGCAGGCGCACATGGATCTGCTTTCGGAAGACGCGCCGTTCTCGCTTTATAACCGTCAGTGGCAACTACACACCTATTACCCACCGCTACCACCTGCGACCGTTCTAGATAGCGATGACTGTAAAGTTGATATCAACAACTGTATGATTTCGGCAGGTAGTTATATCCGTGGTGCTAAAGTACACAGGTCTGTGCTGGGTTTCCGTACCAATGTAGATCATGACACCACTATCAGTGAGTCAGTGATCTTAGGTGATGTGAAGATCGGTGCTAACTGTTCCATCCGTCGCGCGATCATTGACAAGAATGTGATGATTGCTCCGGGAACAGTGATTGGTGAGAATCTGGAAGAAGACAAGAAGAAGTACCACGTATCTGACGAAGGGATTGTTGTGATACCAAAAGGAGCAAAAATTGGTTACTAGGAAGAAATCTAACTCTAAGCCACTGCAAATCTTGTTTGTAGCTTCAGAGGTAGACGGATTGGTCAAAACCGGAGGTTTGGCCGATGTCGCCAAGTCATTGCCTTCAGCCTTAAAGGAATTAGGGCATGATGTGCGTGTAGTGATGCCTCTTTATCGTAAAGTACCGAATGCAGATGAAGCGGTTGAACTGCTTGATACTGAGCTGGTGGCAACAACTCAGCCGCAGCCAGCACCGTATAAAGTTAAACAGCTTCACAATGGTGATGTACCGGTATACACCATTGATGCGCCAGGGTATTTTGACCGCCCTGAATTGTATGCAGAAAATAACGAAGGTTACCGTGATAACGGGGAGCGCTTCGCTTTCTTTAGTGCTGCGGCCTTGGATATGTGTGAAAAGCTGGGTTTCAAGCCTGATGTTGTTCACTGTAACGACTGGCACACAGGCCTGGTTCCGTTTTTACTCAAAACACGTTATGCCGATGATGCGTTTTACGCCAATACTCAAAGCGTCATCAGTATCCATAATGCAGTGTTCAAGGGTACCTTCAATTACGACCAGTACAGCTTGATCCCTGAATTGATCCAGAAGCGTTATCTGCAACTTGAAGATGGCGCGGCAAATATTAGTATGCTTAAGGCGGGTGTGCTATTTGCCGATAAGGTTAATGCTGTGAGCCCCAACTATGCCAAAGAATTGCTTACTGAACTTGGCTCGCACGGTATGGCGGCCGATTTCCAGTGCCGTTCTGATGTGCTCTACGGTATCGTCAATGGCTGTGATTATGGCGACTGGAGCCCGGAAACGGATCCGTACATCAAGCAGCATTTCAAAGCCAGTAAAGTCAGTCTTTCTCGCGGCAAGAAGGCGTGTAAGCGTGATTTGCAGCAGCAGGTGAGCCTGCCGCAGGTGGATGTGCCGGTATACGGTATGGTTTGTCGCCTGACTGAGCAAAAGGGGATTCAATATCTTCTGCCTGTACTGCGTGACTTTTTGGTTAACGACGTGCAGTTGGTACTGGTGGGCAGTGGCGACCCGAAACTGGCTGATGCACTTCGTGAAGTGAGTGTCGACTTTGCCGACAAGTTTGCCTTTATCGAAGCCTACGACAATCCACTGGCACACTGCGTTGAAGCCGGTTCTGATTTCTTTCTGATGCCATCACAGTTCGAGCCTTGCGGTTTGAATCAGATCTACAGCCTTGCATACGGTACATTACCGATTGTTCGTGGTGTGGGAGGCCTCAAAGATACCGTTATCGATTACGATGCTACACCGCAGTTTGCAACAGGCTTTGTTTTCGATGATCCGACACCGGAGGCACTGCTTATCAAGATGCAGCGCAGTTTGCTTTTTTACTGCCAGCGTCCTCAAGAGTTCAAGCGCTTGCAGCAAAATGCGATGGCGTGCCGTTTTGAGTGGAAAGATGCTGCGGAGCAATACCTGCGGATGTATAAAGGTGAAGAAGAAACGGTACTTGAAAAAAAACAGTCTGAGAGCGCTTAACTGTTTGACTTTGTAGTGTTTTGAGTTGATAGAGCCCTCGTTGTGAGGGCTTTTTTTGTGCGGTAAGGCTATTGGTAATAACGTTCTCTTGAACCGCGCAAATGGCTATTTTTGCTCTGTGCACTTTTCGTCAATACAGCATTCATCTTTTAGAAAACCAATGACAGCGTCAAGCTGTTCGTATTCTGCAACACAATATAGGGTGCGGCCTTCGCGGCGTTGAGTGAGCAGGCCAGCTGAAACAAGGCTTGCAATATGATGGGAAAGTGTCGAGCCCGGAATAGCGAGTCTTTCCTGCAAGCTACCTACCGGTATTCCCTGAAAACCAGCACGAACAACAGCTTTATAAATGCTTAGACGAGTCGGGTGACCCAGCTCTTTGAGCGCCTTTGCGACAATTTCAATTTCCATAGTCGGTTATTCCAGAAAGAATCTTGATTCGATATTACTGGAACGATTTCTTCTTCGCCAGAGAAAGGGATAAAATCTTGCCTGGAGACAAAGCATGAGTGATAGCTGGCTAGCCCTGGAAGTAAAAACGAACACTGAGGCTAGCCATTTACTGTCTTTCTGTTAACATGCAGAGAAAGCAAATTAAATAGATAGGAGATAAAGATGATTGTATTTCGTACCCACTCGGCAAAGAATGTGAAGACAGCGCGATAAGCGATTTGGTGTTGATAGTCACAATCAACAGTAATCAGCGATACTGACGTAAGTTTTTTCACTTCCTTTCTTTTGCCCGGTGTTTTCTACCCGGGGTCTACATAAACTTATTTGACCCTAAATTCTCTTTGATACGCATAATCAGAGCCAAACATGTATCGGCTTGTGCGTGGGGAAAATAATGAACTCAATTATTACACTTAGCCAACTTGGTTGGCAGCCAGTTTTTCAACAGCAACTAACGCTTGAAGACTACGAACAAGCAAAAATCGCCCGCATTTTAGCGCATCACCGCAATGGCTATGCCCTGCAGACAGAAAGTGGCTCGGTTTTGCTTGAGATCCACCACTCTTTGCCAGCAATGACAGTAGGGGACTGGGTACTGATTGATAGCGATAACCGCTTTATTCGTCTTTTGGAACGCGTTTCTTTATTTAGCCGAAAAGCCGCTGGTGCCAAGGTTGCTGAACAGTATATCGCCTCGAATGTCGATACGCTGTTTATCGTCTGCTCTTTGAACCAGGATTTTAACTTAAGCCGCATTGAGCGCTATTTAGCAATTGCCCGTGAAGCGAATGTAGAGCCAGTAGTGATCCTGACCAAAGCGGATTTGTGTGAAGATGGCGATATTAAACGCCAACAAGTACAAGCCCTTGACCCAATGCTGATGGTCGAGGTGCTTAATGCGTTGGATGCATCATCATATAAGGCGTTGGAGTCATGGTGCCGGATAGGTAAGACAATCGCATTCATGGGGTCGTCCGGCGTGGGCAAATCAACCCTAGTCAATACGCTGATGGGGGGGGAGGTGCAGCAAACGGGCAGTATCCGCGAAGATGACAGTAAAGGGCGCCACACGACAACGTCACGTTCATTGCACTTTATGCCTTCCGGAGCAGTGTTAATTGATACTCCTGGAATGCGCGAGTTACAACTGACAGACTGTGAAAGTGGTGTGCATGAAACTTTTGCTGATATTGAAGCGCTCAGCAAGCACTGTCGCTTCAGTGACTGCCAGCATCAAGCTGAACCAGGTTGTGCTATTCAACTGGCGCTGGAAAGTGGAGAGATAGATGAGCGGCGACTGCAGAATTATTTCAAGTTGCTAAGGGAGCAGGCCAGAAATACCGCGACCCTGAGTGAGCTTCGAAATAAAGATAAGCAATTTGGCAAGTTGTGCCGTTCAACACAAAGCCAGAATCGGCAACGCAAGAAAGGCTACTAGGCACAGTTAAATAAATGAAGTTGTAATGACAAAGCCTTGCTAGGTTGTTTAGCAAGGCTTTTTATTCAGCTATGCGCGGGTTAATGGTGTACGAAAATATACTCACTTTCCTTAATCCTATCGATCACATCTCTTAAGTTATCAAACGGGATCGCAAAGCATCCTTCGCTACGCCCTAGCATTCCATTGTGTTCCAAATACTTTTTACTGACGTAGTGGGCACCATGTACCACAATAAAACGGCTTCGTGCTTTGTCGTTTATCCCAACTTCGAGTCCATCAATACGGAGTGAGTAGCCATTGACGCCAAAATACGTTTCTCCGGTTTTGAAAAGCCCTCCCGATGATTGATTGGAGCCATACACATTAGAAAACTGTGTGGGGAGTCGGTAGCCTGATTGTTTGGCATGTGCCACTAAGCTTTGGTGCAAGATGTGACCTGACTCTGCGTCCACAATGAATAACCGTTCCACCTCTGATGTCAGGGTGTAATCGATAATAGTAAAGCTGGTAGCATCTATTCCTAGACCGTTTGAGCGCGAGATAGCATGGTCAATTAAATTTGATTTGAAATGTGCGGGCTGTGAAAGAGATACACCATGGTTTGGTGAAGATGAGCTACAGCCTGATAGGATGCTGATAATGAGGAGTAGCCTAGTAATATCAAAATAATTCACGTTTCACTCATAAAATTATCAATTACTTATGACTGTCTTAGAGCGACAAATTATTGTCATACTTAAATGTTGATGTGGGAATGAGAGGTTAACGAGAGGGGACAGGAAGGGCACGGCGCTGTATTACGCCGTGCCTCAGATACTAACAAGCAGGCGAAGCTTTGTTTTGTTTGTTTTGCTTGTTGGCCCAGTAGCCGGCCAGCAGTGAGCCGGAAATATTGTGCCAAACTGAGAAGATGGTGCCAGCAATGGCGGAAGCCGGAGAGAAGAATTTCATTGCCAATGCTGTTGCAAGTCCTGAGTTCTGTAGACCTACCTCGAAGGCGATAGTGCGGCAGGTTGACTCTTCAAAGCCGAGCAGACGACATGAATAATAGCCTGCAATTAAGCCAATTCCGTTGTGGAGGATGACGGCTAGGGCAACTACCGAACCAATCTGGCTTAGGTTATTGGCATTAAGGGCAACCACAATTGCGATTATCAACACGATAGCAACCATTGACACCAATGGCAGTAGGGAGTGAATTTTTTCAACGGCTTTTTGGGCAAAGGTATTGATAACAAGGCCAATGCTAACTGGAAGCAAAACAATTTTCACTAGACTCATCAGCATTGCTGAGACAGGGACATCAACGGTTTGCCCCACCAAAAGCTCAACAAGCAGCGGGGTAACAATGACGCCGAGCAGGGTTGATATAGCTGTCATGGAAATCGACAGAGCAACATTTCCTTTGGCCAGAAAAGCCATTACATTGGAAGAAGTACCACCAGCGACACTGCCAACCAATATCATACCAACCGTCAACTCGATACTGAAACCCAATAGCAAACTGATAAGCAAAGCGGTAAGAGGCATGATCAGAAATTGCAGGATTACCCCAATGCCCACGGCTTTTTTGTGCTGAGCCACGTTGACAAAGTCTTTGGGTGATAGGCTGATGCCCATCGCCAGCATAATAATGGTTAGCAACGGGACGATTTGTGTTTTTAGCCCGACAAAGAGGCTGGGTGAGATATAAGCCAGTACCGCAAACAGTACAGCCCACACGGGGAATAATTGGGTGATCCTTCCTATCATTATGGCTTCCTTTTAATGTTATCGACTAAATTTGGGAATGGATTTTTTTAAATGTGTGACAAATATATTTCCATAAAGCCTATTGATAGAAAAGTGAAGAAATGGAATAAAGCAAAAGATATTATTGAAAGCTCAGTAGCGTAATGGATATAGCAAGTTGAATAATCAGCCTGGTTATAAACGTCTCGATTCAACCTTATGCTAGAGAATCATGCTGGTGGTGTTAGCGAAGGTATAGGTACAGTGCCACGGATTGCCGTGGCACTATTGCAATACGAAAGGGTTAGAGCTTTATACCCATATTTTTATCAATAATTTGCTCGAGCTGGCCATTTTTTTCGAGTTTGGTCAAAATTGCATTGATGCGTGCTTTTAGCTCGATATCCTTGGGCATCATTGCCGCAATGGTTGATTCTGTGAACTGCTGATCAGGCATAGAGCGGCACAGCTCCTCATGATGCCTGGCACGGTAATCGGCTTCGACGGAGTCGGTGATCATCAGATCGACTGTGCCATCAAGAATGCGGTCGTATACATATTTGTTAGTTGGCTCAACATGCAGTTTGGCCTTTGTTAAGTTAGCACGGGCAAATTGCGCATTCGTGCCGCCCTCGTTAATGACAACTGTCGTCGATGGTTGGTCAATTTTCTCCAGTGTATTGTACTGATCGACGTGCTCGCATAATGTGATAGGGCTTTTCCCGTAACTGTAATAGCTCGAAGAAAAATCAGCATACTCCAGGCGAGCTGCATTAACCGAAATCCCGCTCATGCCAAGGTCGTATTTACCAGCCTTGAAGTCTTCCATCAGGGTTGGCCAACTGGTCGGCACCAAGGTTAATTTTACGCCCAGCTCATCAGCAATGATCGCCGCGAGATCATGTTCGATTCCGACATAGCTCCCATCACTGAGTTTTTCGGAAAACGGCATGTAGTCGCCGGTCACACCAATGCGGATTTCATTGTTTTGCGTGATTTTATCTAGCGCTTCACCGGCTAATGAAGGCATGGAAACTAGGGTTGCAGCCCCAAGCAAAGTGGCAGTTAAAAATGTTGGCTTCATGTTCACTATCTTATGTTGTGTTTGGTCTGGTCTTTCTTCGTACACTGCTGAAAAAAGGTGTAGCGGGGCTGTGATGGGCCTCTGTCTGCTTTCCAAACCAACATAATTGAACTGGAAAGTAAGCGCAAGAGAAAATGTCAATGGTGTTGGTGTTTTCGGGTGTTTTGTTTGGTGTAATTATTTCGTTACAGTGTGTTCGGGGAGGGTAGAGATGCGAAGTCGTTGCATTTACGCTTTACGCCAGATGATTACCCATAACAACTTAATCTACCTATCGAATTATCTATAGTGTTGTGTCATTCTAGTGCAACTTATCAATACCTTTGCTGCATGAAATATGACAAAAAAACTGCTTCTACCCATATTTGCTCTTCTTTTATCGACAACTACCTCAGCGACACCGAATAATTTTAGCCATGCCAAAGTGTTAGCGAAGGAGAATGTTTATTTCGACCGTACTGACAACGGTACGTTTTATTGTGGCTGTAGCTATACCTTCATGGGAAAAAGTGGTGGGCGCGTTGACCTCGATAGCTGCGGTTATGAGGTGCGCAAAAACCAAAACCGAGCCCAACGGATCGAGTGGGAGCACATCGTTCCCGCCTCAAACTTTGGCCGCGCGAGGCAATGCTGGCAGGAAGGTGGCCGTAAAAATTGCGTGAAGAATGATCCTGTTTTTGCTGCTATGGAAGCAGACATGCACAACCTGACACCTTCTATAGGGGAAGTTAATGGTGATCGTTCGAACTTTAACTTCAGCCAGTTCAGTGCTCCGGCCAGTCAATATGGACAGTGTGAGTTTAAAGTTGATTTCAAAAGCCGCTTGGCTGAGCCGAGGGACGAAATCAAAGGCCAGATAGCACGAACCTATTTCTATATGTTTGACCGCTACAACCTAAATATGTCGGACCAGCAACAACGACTGCTGGTTGCGTGGGATAGACAGTTCCCTGTCACTCAATGGGAGCTTGAGCGTAACCGACGTATCACAGAGCAAATGGGCAATGATAATCCGTTTGTGACAGGGAAGAAGGTGTGGAATATCGGCCATAAGAATAGCGGAGATGGGCTGAAAACATCGTTAACCGGAAGCAAAGAAGCGGATGTTGAACCGCTAGAGCTGATCCGAGGGAACAAGAACAGCAAGGTATATCACCTGCCTGTGGGGTGCCCGAGCTACGATCGGGTGAGCCCAAAGAATGTTGTTGATTTTAAGTCAGAACAAGAGGCCTTATCGGCAGGATATCGCAAGGCCGGCAATTGTTCATAAGTAATATGTAAACATGGCTGGGTTAGCAAACCCAGCCAATGTCCTTTTGGTGTTGCCCCTTCTGAACTATAAATGCATTCTTTGAACGTATTTTGTTCTTCAAAATAGAGAAATGAGATTGCAGCAATTGAGGGTTTTACTGGCTTGTTAGATATAAATGCTGAAATCAAAGAGTGTTTCTAAATGTAATTTCTTATACGGTCTCATTTCTAGCTATTTGTATTGGTAAAAAAATGTAGCCGATTGAACGGACGGACACGGAGCAAATCTGAGCTTTTCGATAATAAAATCTAATGATAATTTTGTTTTAATTCAGAAATGTTGATACGTTAAGGAACGTCATGGAAAGCCTAGTGGTATTGTTAGCTGCGATCTTATGGACTGCCGGACGGTACTGCGTACACACGGCTGCTGAATGGCAAGCAAAGCCTTGGTATATCAAAGGCCTTGCTATAACTTTTGCACTTTTTCCGGCACTGCTTTTTTTCCATTGGGAGCAACTCGTCACCTCCGCAGCTTATTTGTCTAACAACCAGGTAATTGCCTGCGAAATATCAATGCGCTTGTTTCTTATTGTTATGGCCATTCAGAGCCTAATGGGAATCGTGTTTATTGTCAGTTCCTACCAAGCTAAGAAAAGTGAAAACGATTAGTACACCTGTGCCGGCAATCCAAGTGGATTACTCTTTCTCCGGATCTCTTGTTGAAGGGAGGCTGATCAACCCTGTTCCGGCATCTCGAATAATGTTTACAGGAGAAAGGAGTACGCCTTTGACCGCACCTTGCGTCGCTTGCTGAGTAAGTTGTTCACTTTTTTCCACAAGCTCATCGGTTTTCGCCAGCATAATCGGTACATCATTTCGCAATTGCTCTGATTCAGCAATGATCGCGGGGATGGTGGTTTTCCTATATCCCTTGCTTTCAATGATGACGGCCGGAATGACATTGGTTCGATATTGTTTTAGTTCATCTAAGGCGACAGGCAGCGTGGTGCTGTTTACCGTCTCGACTGTTTGCACCAGTAATGGAATGGTTTCATTGCGGATGACTTTGACTTCATCTAACAACTGTGGAATTTTTTTATCCACGGAGGCAACAGTTTGATTTACTCCATCGATTGTGGCCTTGATATCATCAGCAAGATCCAATGCCTGTGGTGATAATTCTTCAAAGGTTTTTGCCAGTAATAACCATTGTTCAATTTCAAGTTTGTCTGCAGTCGTGTTGATTTCAGCCATCATTTGCGGGTAGGTATCAACTACCTTATTTATCGTATTGGTAAAAGAATAGATAGTATACCCCAAATAAAAAATTGAAGTAGCAAGAACAAGCTGTATCGCGGTGCCCAATCGGTTTTGCATAATTATGTCCGTGTTGTCTGACTCAAATTAACAAATTATAAGCTTTTACATGTAGATTAGCATGAAAACAATGTGTTACGACACATTGACGCTTTACGCCCGTTAATTGACACTTCGTGATCTTTATACAGAAAAATATATTTAAATTGCATGTGAATTTTTGCTTTTGTTTGATTAGAGTTATTACACTACATGAAGGGTAATACATGTATAAAGCACGATTTTGATGGTTACTGAAGGGGCCATGCAATATCTAGTGCACAAGCATTAATTTATCCGCCAACTTGCATATTTAGAGACCTAATTGCACGTATTAGGTTGCATTTTATTACAGAAACAAACCATCACCCCTTAACAATAATTAACAAAAGTAGGTAAAAATGAAAAATTCCATTTTATTGCTCTCTATACTGCTGCCAATGGCTTCTTACGCGTTGGAAAGTGAACTGCTGACGCCGGAGTCAATTACCGCTGAGGACGTCAAAAGTGTCCAGTCATCTGAAACATACACATATGTCAGGTGCTGGTATCGTACAGGTGCCAGTCATGATGACTCGGCTACGGAGTGGGAGTGGGCATTGAATGACGACGGCAGTTATTTCACGATTCCAGGTTATTGGTACTCATCTGTTTCCTTTAAGAACATGTTTTATACCAGCGAGTCCCAGGACAATATCAAGCAGCGCTGCGATGAGACACTGGGCGTTACGCATGAGGTAGCCGACATTACATATTTTGCAGCTGATAATCGTCTCTCTTACAACCATTCAATTTGGACCAATGACAAAGAATCCCAGCCTGCAGCTATCAATAAAATGGTGGTATTTGGTGACAGCCTGTCGGATACCGGCAATATGTTTAACGGCTCCCAGTGGGTTTTTCCAAACCGGGACTCGTGGTTCTTAGGCCATTTTTCCAATGGCTTTGTCTGGACCGAATACCTAGCTCAAAACAAGAACATTCCACTGTATAATTGGGCTGTGGGTGGCGCGGCAGGTACAAACCAGTACATTGCACTTACCGGTGTTTATGATCAGGTAACCTCATATCTGACTTATATGAAAATGGCGAAAAACTACCAGCCAGAAAACACCTTGTTTACGCTGGAATTCGGCTTGAATGATTTTATGAACTACGACCGCGAAGTGCCAGAAGTCAAAGCCGATTATAGCGCAGCGATGATACGCCTGACGGATGCTGGGGCGCAAAATATCTTGTTGTTGACGCTACCTGATGCAACCAAAGCACCTCAGTTTAAGTATTCAACACAGGAACAAGTGCTGTTGGTGAGACAAAAGATTGAAGAGTTTAACCAATATATTCGCGAACAGGCTGAGTACTACCAAAGCAAAGGCATCAACGTGGCATTGTTTGACGCGTACAGCCTGTTCGAAGCAATCACCAGTAACCCGCAGCAACATGGCTTCCATAATGCGTCAGAGCCTTGTTTGAATATCAACCGTAGCTCAGCCTTGGATTACCTCTACAGCCACAGTTTGACAAACGAATGTGCTTATTACGGTTCTGATTCGTATGTATTTTGGGGGGTGACACATCCGACGACAGTCACGCATAAATACATTGCCGATCGTATCCTTGAAACGGTGATTAACCAGTTTACCTTCTAAGGGCTCACTTTAACTTTTTTAGATCAGCCTCGGAATAGTGAAGGGCAGTGCTGATAGCAAATATAAAGGAACAATTGGCAATGTTAAGAGACGAACATTGCCAATTTTAATATCGAACTACAGATAACGTATTCTGATGCTTGCACCAAGTATGAGTTAGGTACAGAGGAACACTCCCGTGGGATTTGATTAAGTTACTTTAGCTTACATTTATCAGGTAAGACTTGTTTGTCCTTTGCTTTCCTATTCTTTAATATTCGCGGCGTTTATTTTTTAGCTGTAGAGTGCAGTATGAATCGCCAAATTCTTTGTCAAACGTTCCAGGTTGCCGCAACCGCTTTGTTACTTGTTGGTTGTGGCAGCGATAGCGATTCGACAACCATTGACTGTTTTAATCCCGATGTATGGCGTGACGGTGAGCATCTATCAGAGTGGCATTATGCAGGTAATGGACGCCTAGCAGAAAACCAAACTCAGGCCCTCCGCTTTGAGGCGGGGCAATACTATGTGGGTTACAGTGATCTGATCAAGGTTTCGATGATAACTGGCAACGGTGAACCTGCTCCTTATGCCGAATATACATTGCTTGATACGGTAGATAGGCGAGCTGAATTTGTTGGCTATGAAGAGTATATGAGTGGTGAAGTTCAATATTCTGGAGAGTACTCGCCACCAGCTTATTACTTACTTCACGGTGTTGCTGTCGGTGAGCAGGAGGAGCGGGTGAGCTTTCTTGTTGACAGGCGCCATGGTGACGGTGGACGTGAGCAGCATACCGAAGTTAGGCAGGTATTTTCTAATCAAGGCATAGTGACTTTAGAACTACCCGGTGGTGAAGAGCTGCAGGCTTGCCATTTCCGTTTAGACGAGCAGCGTATACACCTCTTAGATGCCGGAGAGAATGAAAGTGGAGTTGGCTATACCGAACTGTGGGTCGATACAGCGACAGGCCTGACAGTTAAGCGCGTCCGAGAGTTTGACTACCAGGGCCCGCGGGACGCGCTGCAGACTGAGGAACTGCTAATTTCTTATCATATCGATGGGGTGAAAGTGTTCTAATTAATATCCAGCAATTTCGAATGCGTCAGAGCCTTGTTTGAATATCAACCGTAGCTCAGCCTTGGATTACCTCTACAGTCACAGTTTGACAAATGAATATACCTACTAAGGTCTTGGTTTAATCTCTAAGCGAACCGTTAGGGGGGGCTGTTAACTTTAAAGTATTGGTGTAATGTCTGTTGCTCGATTAGATAGTTATAGACGAACAACATTTCTTATATTTCTTACCGCTACCACAAAAACAAGGTGCATTTCTTTTTGTTTGATCTTGCAAGGTGAGTAAGCGCTGTTTTCGAATAGCCATAATAGACCGAATATCTTCACCGTTTTTATACAGCTCATACATTAATCTTAAGTAGGGTGCTGAGTGGTGAAAAAAGGACTTATAAGCAGGGCAAAGATAATTTTGCTCTAGTTTCCCTTTTGACGATAAGGCGAACCGATGTTTAGGGCAACCACCATTACACGCATTTCTAAACGTACAATCCAGGCAATCCTGACTTAGAGAAAGCTCCTTGTCTTGGCCGAATGCTATTGCTTTTTTTGAAGAATTCATCACCTTTATAGAGTTAATATGAATATTTCCGAGTTTATGCTCAGGGAATACGTAATGGTCGCAATTATAGAGATCACCATTAGCCTCTAGAGCCAGAGAGTGGCCGCATTGTCGGGAAAATATACACAGTGACGGTGTATGTCCGAACCAGGTATCAAGCGCAACCTCAAACATTTGGACAAATATTTTACCTACATCTTCGGATATCCAAGTATCAAAGATTGTATTGAGGAACTTTCCAAACTTCTGGGGAGATACTGACCACTCTGTGAGCAAACCTTCGGAACTTAAATCAGGGTTTATGTAGGTCAGTCCATCGGCTCTGGACTTTTTGCTCTCTCTTTCTACTAATGGTATGAATTGTAAATGTTCAGCCCCGAGTTCTTTTAGGTGTCGGTATACCTCAAGAGGAGCATCTACATTGTGAGCACTGACAACAGTTAGGGTATTAAATGGAATGTTAAAACGGCGAAGTTTCTCAATAGCCATAACAACTTTGGAGTAGGTTCCCTTGCCAGAACGGTTAATACGATAGTGATCATGGAGATATGCTGGACCATCAATTGATATTCCAACCAAAAAATCGTTATCTTTTAAGAATTTGCACCACTTTTCATCAATTAATACTCCATTTGTTTGTATAACATTACTTACTTTTTTCTTCCCTGCATGCTTGGCTTGTAATGATACGGCTTTCTCAAAAAAAGCGATTCCCATTAATGTAGGCTCTCCGCCTTGCCATGCAAATGTCACCTCATTGCTCGACTGTGCTTCTATCAATTGGATGATGTACTTTTCCAACGTTTCATCGTCCATTTTCCAATTCTGCGTACGGTCGGGATAGAGCTTTTCCTTCTCCAGATAAAAGCAATAAGAACAATCAAGGTTACAGACTGCACCTGTAGGCTTGGTCACTATATAGCAGTTTTGACTTGTTGGTTGTTTCGTATACATAAGCCGTCCGAATGTAGGGTTGGTGACGGTAGCTTAGGTGTATTGAGAGTTTTGTCAGTTATTTG
Organism: Photobacterium sp. DA100; assembly: GCF_029223585.1. Lineage (NCBI taxonomy): Bacteria > Pseudomonadati > Pseudomonadota > Gammaproteobacteria > Vibrionales > Vibrionaceae > Photobacterium > Photobacterium sp. DA100. The sequence continues at coordinate 675,407 of NZ_CP119424.1, forward strand.
GAGTAATTATGTCACTCTGGTATTTGTTTTCGACCTATTCATTCCGTTTTCACATCTGTCATCCAAGAATCCCTATATTTGTCACATCGCTTAATACATAGACAACATAGAAACTTTAGAGATCTTGGTGCTTATGGTTAGAAAACAATTAATTACCGCCATAATATTGGCTGGTACTGCTTTTACAGCTGCAGCTGATGGTTTGAATGGAAGCGGCCACTATACCCCTGGTGTTGGAAATATCCGTGACTTCACGATGCCCGATCAAGCGGGGTTTATCTATGAACAATACAACCTCTACTATGCTTCTGACGATTTTAAAGATCGCAATGGCAACTCAATTGGACAGGGGCAAGAGCTGACAACAGGTGCTGTTGCTCCACTACTAATGTGGGTGACAGATAAAGAAATCTTAGGCGCTCGTTATTCGTTTTATATAAACCCATCCTATGTAAATACAGAGATGGATAACCAAGGCGTTGGTGGCGGTGTCGGTGATTTGTATGTACAACCTTTGTGGCTTGGTTGGTTGAATGAACAATATGACGTCACGCTTGGCGCTGGGGTTTACATACCTATTGGTGATGATGATGTCACCTTAGATATGTGGACAGCACAAGTACAAGCTGCGGGATATTACTACTTTATGGATAAAGCATCGGCTTTAATGCTCGCTGCAACATATGAATTTCACGGTGAATCTGATGCTACCGGGGTTAAACCAGGTGATCACCTGACTCTTGAGTATGGTTATAGCCAGTATCTTACTCAGCAACTGGAGATAGGTATCAGGGGCTACAGTCAATGGCAAACAGAATCTGACTCGCTGCCTGCTGATATGAAAAATGTCAACCACATGTTTGGCACTTCTCTGGGTGAAAAATCCGAAGTTCATGCTCTTGGTTTGCAGGTTGGTTATTGGTTCAACAGTAACTGGAATATAACTGCAAACTACTCGAAAGAATACTCTGCTAGTGCAAGGTATGAAGGGGAGATTTTCTCGCTCAATTTAACTTATTCAGGCAATCCTGTTTATTAATCGAGAGGTATAAAATTGAAAAAACGAACTAAGTCTATTATAGCCAGTACAATATTGGCATGCTCTTCGGCGGTGAGCGCACAGACGTCCCCCAACGTCGTTCTTGTCTTTATGGATAACTTCGGCTGGGGCGAACCAGGTTTTAATGGTGGAGGGGTTACGCGTGGTGCTCCAACACCACATATCGACAGCATCGCTGACGAAGGCTTACGACTTACTAACTTTAATGTTGAAGCTCAATGTACACCATCTCGTAGCGCAATAATGACGGGGCGATATGCTGTACGAAGCGGAAATAGCGGCGTGCCGCAAGGCAAAGGTGTTTATGGCCTTGTGGATTGGGAATATACGATGGCTGAAATGTTCTCAGATGCTGGTTATAACACTGCCATGTTCGGCAAATGGCATTTGGGCCGAACAAAAGGTCGTTTTCCTACAGACCAAGGGTTTGATGAATGGTTTGGTATCCCCAACTCCACTGACGAAGCTGCTTATACAAGCTTAGACGGTTTTGCAGCAAGCGGTGTTGATGAAACTTACGTAATGGAAGCGACCAAAGGCCAAGAGCCGACTAAAATTCGTCCTTATCGTTTGGATTACCGTGCTGAAATTGATCACGATATAACGGAAAGAGCGTTGGAGTATATGGAAAGAAAATCAAAAGAAGATAAGCCATTCTTTCTCTTTATTCCTTACACCCAGACACACTATCCGTCAATCCCTCACCCAGATTTCAGAGGAAAGACTGGCAATGGTAACTGGGCTGACTTATTGCATCAAGTCGATACTTATAACGGGCGATTACTCGATAAGATTGAAGAGCTAGGGATTGAAGAAGAAACAATTTTTATTTTTACGGCTGATAACGGCCCAGAAGCAACCAACCGTGGAAGTAATACTTTAACGGTTGAGACTTCTGCTCATGGGACTGCCGGGCCATGGAGAGGGACATTATTTACTGGCTGGGAAGGTAGCTTGCGTGTACCGTTCGCAATTAAGTGGCCAGGAAAGATATCTGCTGGTACTTCAAGTGACGAGATGGTACATGCAATGGATTTATTCCCAACACTAGCAAATATCGCTGACGGTAAAGTACCGACTGATCGAGCAATTGATGGTATCGATATGGCCGATTTCTTCTTAGGGAAACAACAGCAATCAGGTCGAGATTCAATTGTTGTTTATATGGGGGATGAAATTTGGGGCTTGAAGTGGAAGAACTGGAAGCTCAATTTTATTGAGCAAGATACTGTTTTTAGCGAAACGAAGCATTATGCAATGCCTCGAGTATATAATTTGTATAATGATCCTGGCGAACGTGAAAATGTTCTATTCCCTCATACATGGGTACCTAAAGCAGCGTTACCGCACTTAAACGCACATATAAAGTCCATGGCTCAATATCCAGTAATAAAAATGGGGCAACCAGATCCATATACACCGCCAACTGCTAAATAGAAAACATTCAAAATTAATCCAATATTTAATTAAATGTCAGTACTTTAGTAAAAAGTACTGGAGTGCTGACGTCTTTAAAAAGGTAATGCTTTGAAAAATTACAAAATAAAAATACTTACCTCCTTGGTTGCCATTTCTTTTAATAGCTACGTGAGTGCTGAAGAACAAAAGCAGCCTGCAGATATGTCTGATCCAATGGCGGTGTTCAGTCAATTTGGAGCATCGGCAGGAACAAATGGTCTAAACTTGAAGTTTGTTAAGGCATTAGATACTGGTGTTGATGATGAAATGTCCATGTTTGCTTTGGAAGCAAAAAATATTATGGGAAGTTGGACAGATGATTCAGGATCAAGTCAAGATAACCCAGAGTTAGCCGATGATGGAATTGATGAGCTTCGTTTTAGATTGTTTAGTGTAAATACCAATAATGGTCTTGGTTCATATATAGATATAACACACAACGTTGATGATGGAATGGGGTTTGCGTCATACGGTTTAATGCAAGCTTTACCAAAAGTTGGCTTTTGGCAGGCTTATCCAATTCTTGCTGGCGGCGTACAGTATAGTGATGGTGAGCTTAATAGAGAGTTAGTCCGTTCAGGTATTGCTTCTGATGATGAAGTAGGTACAGGAACAGGAATAAACTCTTTTTATGGTCAGTTTATTGTATATAACAAGTTCACAATTACAGATAAAATATGGCTTAACTACAATCTAACGTATACCCATGCTATTTTTGGTGACGACTACTGGGTAGATAAGTTAAGAGATGGTGATGGTTTAAGCCATGAATTTATTGCTAGTTACCAAATTACACCAATAAATAATGTCAGATTATATTATTCTGCTGGTCATGAAAGTTTTGAGGATGGTGATTGGAGGTTAGAATATAACCATCAGTTTTAATGTTATTGTGAATGGAATGCTGATGGAATCACCGTCAGCATTATTTAATCATGAAAAAATACATATATTCTTTGCTATTCTTATGTGCATCTTTGACTGGATGTACACAAGGTATTCAACACAATAGTGTTCCTGAGTCTTTGACAAATTCGGTAAAGCCAATATCAGGTGAAATGGTCCGTGTATGGGGAGATATAACTAGTGAAGATAAACTGGCAATGGTTGCTGAAAAGCTTGCTCAGCATAGAGGTCAATCCGAAGAAAAGAACATGCTGGCATTATCGGGAGGTGGGGCTAACGGAGCATTTGGTGCCGGTGTTTTAGCTGCGTGGACTGAATCGGGACAGAGACCTGATTTTGACTTAGTAACAGGGATTAGCACTGGAGCAATTATTTCTGTATTTGCATATCTTGGGAGCCAGTATGACTATGAAATCATCGACTTCTACACCAACTACACCGATAGTGATTTGTTTAGAAAAAAATCGTTATTTTCTATTTTTCATAGTACATCACTGCTTGACATAGAACCCTTTGAGCAAATGGTGCGAGATACAATTACACCTGAGCTGTTGTCGAAAGTTGCAAGCAAACATGATAGTGGTAAATACCTACTTATAGGTACAACAAACTTGGATACTCAGCGACTATCTGTTTGGAATATGGGGGCTATTGCAAAAATAGGCTCTGTTGCTTCCGAGCAGCTATTTGAAAACATTATTTTAGCATCTACGGCCGTACCAGGTGCAATGCCTGCTGTGCAGATAGATGTAATGTATAATGGAAAGATATATCAAGAAATACATGTAGATGGTGGAGTAGCACGACAAGTTTTTTTATTTCCTGACTCCTGGGACATTTCTTCTATAGCTAATAGAAACCAGAATAACCTTAACATCTATGTCATTCGTAACGGTGAGTTTCTACCTCATTGGGCACAAACAGAAATGACGCTTCACAGTGTGGCTGCTCGTTCCCTTGATACTATTATAAAGTATCAAGGACGTAGTGACGTTATACAGATATATCAGCAATCGTTGGCTGCTGGAGGAAAATTCTTTTTTTCCCATATAGATAGCGGTTTTCAGATAGAGAAAGACCCAACACTTCAGTTTGATCAGTATTATATGCAAGCTCTGTATCAACATGGCTATCATTTAATGGAAACGGATAAATTGTGGCACCGCGAGCCGCCGATTTTCGGGACGCAGAAAATTAACAAATGATATGTCTTTTATGGTTTTTCTTCTATTATTTGATTGATAATGTTAAAGTAATGAGGAAACCATAATTTATGGCAATGAATGATTTGGATAAATCGTTATGAATAATAAAATTAGTTTTTGTCGATCTGGGATTTTTAGAGTTTTATTGAAAGCTGTAGAACGTCAGTATCCGGGGACATTGAATAAAATTGATTTGCCTGATGTTATTTTTGAAAATCCAATGAGGCTAATCCCTTTACCGGAAATAAGCAGATATTTTAATAAGCTAGCCGAAAAAACGGAAGATAAACTTTTTATTGTTCATTGTGGGCCTCATATTTCATTGCATGATTGTAATCATCTAAACTACCTCATAGCTAGTTCCAATGATTTGTTTACAGCTATTATGCGGTTCAATGCTGTACTTTCAACATTTCAATCAAACTCTGAAGCTTTCATGATTCGAAGTGGAAGCATCAATAAGTGGCGATACAACGATATTAGTTTTCGTGATAAGGATAGATTATTTGATGGTATCATAGCAATGTGGTTTTTTATCCAATTATTGAGAACTTTTCATGGTAAGGAATATCTACCAAGAAGGATACTATTACCTGGTAATCAAATAGGTAAGGATGGTGAAGTAGAAAATTTTATTGGTTGTTCGATAGATTGGAATCAGAAAGAAACTCAAGTTTGGTTTACTTATGATGAATTAGTGAAAAGGAAGTCGTATGTTCAGCAACAGTTATTTGGTTCAAAATTAGATCACCAAGAAATTTTAAGCTATATTGATATGCCATTATCAAACGATTTTTTACGATGTATATATGAAGTTATTAACTACAGTAAAGATTTTGGTTTTCCTAAGCTTGAAAATGTAGCAAAATTAATAAATCTTTCACCACAGCAATTACAGCGTAGATTAAAAAAAGAGCATCTTTCTTTTACAGAACTAGTCAACCATCAACTTTTATGTAACCAAGCTCCTCGTTTATTAAGTAAATATTCAATTAGTGAAGTATCAAGGATGTTGGGCTACCAGAGCGAACAAAGCTTTACCAAGGCTTTTCGTCGCATGCATAAATTAACCCCAAGGCAATATATAAATGAGTTAATTGAGCGTTGGTAAACGGGGGTAATTCATTATTTCAACATCATTTACCTCCTCTCTAACATTCGCGGCTTTGTTTCGACGATAACTGGCAACGGTGAACCTGCTCCTTATGCCGAATATACATTGCTTGATACGGAAGATAGGCGTGCTGAATTTGTTGGCTATGAAGAGTATATGAGTGGTGAAGTTCAATATTCTGGAGAGTACTCGCCACCAGCTTATTACTTACTTCACGGTGTTGCTGTCGGTGAGCAGGAGGAGCGGGTGAGCTTTCTTGTTGACAGGCGCCATGGTGACGGTGGACGTGAGCAGCATACCGAAGTTAGGCAGGTATTTTCTAATCAAGGCATAGTGACTTTAGAACACCTGGTGGTGAAGAGCTGCAGGCTTGCCATTTCCGTTTAGACGAGCAGCGTATACACCTCTTAGATGCCGGAGAGAATGAAAGTGGAGTTGGCTATACCGAACTGTGGGTCGATGCAGCGACAGGCATGACAGTTAAGCGCGTCCGAGAGTTTGACTACCAGGGCCCGCGGGACGCGCTGCAGACTGAGGAACTGCTAATTTCCTATCATATCGATGGGGTGAAAGAGTTCTAATTAATATCCGGCATAATATTCTTTAATACGCATATCATTGTTTATGGATTGGCCGTTAAACTCAAGATCAACAGTGAAGCCTTTGACGATAGGCCTTGCTTGGCGAGATAACTGCGCATCGAGACATTGAAATGTTCCACACCTCGGTATTGCCAATATTAGAATCGGATAAGCACTACGCATCATCACACCTCGCAGTTGGAACCGTCGAAGACAAATGAAAAAACTATGTTTCCATTAAAACAATAATATGAAAATCTAACTTCAATATTGTTTAGGAATAAATTGCGGACAAACTCGTCGTTTCATGATGCCTTTGCTATTACTGCGGTCATATGATGATCAAACGAATCAACATTCATGAGATTAAAGTTTAGGTTTAAATATAATAATTAAGTGATGCAATAATTTTATATAATAAATCAATAGTTATATCTATCAAATCTATTAGATAATTTATATTGCACCACTTACAGGTATAGAACATTATATATCTAGGTTAATTAAGTTTTGATTTAATTAAACTCATCGATGTCTTGTTATTTTAATTTTTTTAATTTTGGTAATTTACCAGAAGCTATAATAAATCCGAATTCTTCCACCGGCTTCACTCATATCACTGAAGTTTGCAGACAAGTTAGTACCAGAATCCGTTAAGTTCGAGTAATATGCACCGACTGCAATCTTTAACCCTTCAAGATCAAATGCTTCTTTAAACTCATAGGAAGAATAGACGGTATCAATTTTAATTTTTCCATCATAAAAATTTGAGCTGGCATCAAAATCATTAATCGCTCGGGCATAGGAGAGACCAAAGTTTTTATAGATTGCATTAATACCTGTTGTTAAGTCTTTTTCATTTAGAGCATCTAAGTAAGCAATGTTACCTTGTAACTGAAAATCATCATTGAAGCGGTAGACAATATGGCCGCCAAAACCTGTTCTGTCTAGCACGTCGCCATCACTCGTTAGGATTGCATCTGAGACTAGGTTCTTTTCCATTGCAAGAGTCGCGGTAAATGATTCATTTTCGTACTTAATTAATGGACGAATAAAGAAGGCATCTTTCTCAGACACAAGCTCTTTACCGTGGTAGGTTCCCTCTGTGAATAAGTTGATCCTATCTCCTAGCATCGCGGCAAGCTCAAAATAAACATTATTATCAAACTGGTTAAAGATCATGAACTGACCACTGTCTGATGCTCGCCCCTGAGCCTCGTTCATCTTGTAGAAATAGGCGCCATTATCATTATAACTATCGTCTGATGTATTTCCTGTATGCTCAACAAATGTATCTTGTCCCATCAAATAAACATCAGTGGCTTCAAGTCGACCAACTCGGATATGCCAGCCATCATTTTGTCCTATTTGAACCCATGAATCATCTATGAAAAGGTTTCCGCTGGTGTCAAACAGGCCATCAATTTTGAAGGAAACATTAAAATTACTATTGACCTGCTCTCCCATCAAACTTGCTAGTACGCGGCCGCTCTGATTATAGTTTTCACTTCTATTATTATAAATATGGTCATAATCTTTATAGTTGATATCCATTTCTGCATCACCACCAAAAGTAAAAGTGGTTCTATCATTAACAATAAAACTGGCAGAGTTAGCATTAAAAGAAATAGCTGAAAGAATAGAGCATACTAGTATTACATTTTTGCGTAACATGTTAATTCCTTCTGTGTTCATTGGTATATAAGTTGTCTAGCAGATGACTTACCTGCTAAACAGAAATGATTTATTTGATTTTGTTTTATTTATAGAAGGTGAATAGATTTTCCACTTTCATCAAATAGATGGAATTTGTTTTTTTCAATTGTTAAGTTGACGATATTGTTACTTGAAATATCTATATCACCACTTAAATGTATTTTTATATCGTTGTGATTGGCAACTTCACCAAATAAATAAGTACTGCCACCTAGACGCTCTGAAGAGGTTGGAGTGAATTGCAGCCCTGATGATGCGTCTGTACCCATTGTGATATCTTCTGGACGAATACCAACTTCGACGGGCATTCCAATCTTTAAGCCTGAATTGGATGGTGGTAGCTCTAGGGATTGACCGTCACTGAGTGTAACAACCGTCATACTAGAATCACTTTGCTGGACAGTGGCTTTGATAAAATTCATCTTCGGCGAGCCAATAAAGCCTGCAACAAATCGATTTTTTGGGGATTTGTATAGTTCGATTGGTGAGCCAACTTGCTCAATACGGCCTTGGTTTAGGACAACAATCTTATCCGCTAATGTCATCGCTTCAACCTGATCATGAGTGACATAAATCATCGTGCGCTTTAGTTTGCGGTGTAGTTCAGCTATCTGTCGGCGCATTTCTACTCGTAATTCTGCGTCTAAGTTAGATAGTGGTTCATCAAATAGGAAAACATTGGGATCCCTTATAATGGCGCGCCCGATTGCTACACGTTGACGCTGACCTCCAGACAGTGCTTTAGGTTTCCGGTGCAAGAGGTTCTCCAGTTGAAGTATGGCTGCAACTTCATTGACCCTACGTTCAATTTCAGCTTTGTCTTTCCCGTGCATTTTCAGCGCAAACCCAATATTGTCTTTGACCGTCATATGGGGATACAACGCATAGGATTGAAACACCATGGCAACCCCTCTTTCAGAAGGGGCAACCTCATTCATGACCTGTTGATTAATCTGCAATGTACCATCTGAAATAGACTCTAGCCCTGCTATCATCCTAAGTAGTGTTGATTTACCACATCCTGATGGCCCAACAAACACTACAAATTCGCCATTTGATATATCGAGATCAACTCCGTGTATGGTCTGGGTATCACCGTATTTTTTGAATATACCGTTTAAATTTATGTCTACCACGATGTGATCCTTTTTCCGGGGCGCTGCCTTCTGCTGTGAAGGCAGCTACATATAAATAGTTACTTAGCGCGAATTACGAATGATTCGTATGGTTTCAGGCTTAAGTGGTTTGATAGTTCCCAAATATCTGAATAGTTCGAGATAACGGGCTCACCACTAAAATGAGCTATTTCCTCTGGCAGACTTAGGTCAACATGCTTGTCAGAGAAGTTGGACACGACAAGTAAGGTGTCACCCTCGAGCGTGCGCTTGAAACAGAAAACGTCGTTGTGGTCTTCTAAGTAAGGGATAAACTCACCGTAGACTATCGTAGGGATAGATTTTCGAAGCTGAATGAGTTGCTTATAGTGGAAAAAGATAGAATCAGCGTCATTGAGAGCCGCTAGCGCATTGATACTCTTGTAATTTGGGTTGACTGCCAGCCACGGTTCACCTGTGGTAAATCCTGCGTGTGATTCATCTGACCATTGCATTGGTGTACGAGCATTATCACGGCTGTTTTCATGCAGAGCCAGCATCATGTCATCGATGGAAGTGCCGCTTTGTGTACGATCTTTGTAAAAGTTAAGCGTCTCTATATCTTGATAATCATCGATACTCTCAAATTTTACATTAGTCATGCCAAGCTCTTCTCCCTGATAGATATAGGGAGTGCCTTTCATCATATGAAGAGTTGTTGCTAGCATTTTGGCTGATTCAATGCGGTATTGTTGGTCACAGCCAAATTTTGAAACAGCGCGGGGCAGATCGTGATTGTTCCAGAATAAAGAGTTCCAACCATTGTCGGCCAGTTCAACTTGCCACTTTGTAAGGATCTTTTTGAAGGCAGGCAGATCTAATGGAACAGGTCTCCACTTATCTTCACCATCGCCCCACGTAAGGGTGATATGCTCAAATTGGAATACCATCGAGAGCTCATCACGTGAAGGGTTACTATAAAGTTTAGCGATCTCAGGTGTTGCTCCCCACGTCTCACCGACGGTCAGTAGGTCTTTGTCTCCAAACGTCGCCTTGTTCATCTCCTTAAGCATTGGGTGTAGATCTTTACCGTTGCCAGTAATTAAGTTATCTACATCCTTGGCAATGAGGTCAATGACATCGAGACGGAAGCCTCCAACGCCTTGATCAATCCACCAGTTCATCATATCAAATACTTTTTGACGAACTTGGCTGTTTTGCCAGTTAAGATCGGGTTGGCGCTTTGAGAATAGGTGTAGATAGTACTCCCCTGATTCTTCATCCAGTTCCCAGGCGCTACCAGAAAAGATCGAGGTCAGTTCATTAGGGGGATTACCGTGTTCGTCTGGTTTTCGCCAGATATAAAAATCACGGTAAGCGTTATCCTTCGACTTACGTGCTTCGATAAACCAAGGGTGTTCATCAGAAGTGTGGTTGACCACAAGATCCATAACGATACGGATGTTACGTGCTTTGGCCTCTTCTAGCAATTTCTGCATATCAGCCATGGTGCCGAACTCATCTGCAATATTGCAGTAATCAGAGATGTCGTAACCGTTATCATCCATCGGTGATTGATAAACTGGGGATAGCCAGATGACGTCTATACCAAGGTTTTGTAAATAATCCAATTTACTGATAATGCCAGGAATATCACCAATACCATCACCGTTGGTATCGCAAAAGCTTCGCGGGTAAATTTGGTACACAACAGAGTTGTGCCACCATTTAGTCATCTTTTCCACTTGGTTCTCCCAAAAATAAAATCAAAAATGTGTGAGTTAAGTGTCACAGTGTTAGCCAGTGCGGACATAATAATCTTGAGAGACCTATGTGGGAAATAAACCCCATAACCCATGATATTAAAATTCTTAATATCATAATTTCGTTTTGTGATCATATTCACAGATGATGCGACTTTCAATATTTTGGGAGAATTCATCTGTATGATGTCGGTCACAAACAATATTAGGAGCACAAATGAACAAGTTATATAGTCATTTTATCCTTGTTGCACAAATGAAAAATATGAGCAAAGCAGCAGAGGTATTAGGGGTTAGCCAGCCGACATTAAGCCTTAATTTAAAGAAATTAGAAGCACAATTTGACGTTAATCTTTTTGTCCGACGCTCTAAAGGAATTGAGTTATCTGAATATGGTGAACTGTTATATGAAGAAGCCATGCAGATACAGCGCCAGGAAACAAATTTGCAAACAAGAATGACCAAACTAAAAGCCCGTAATCTTGATCAATTAAAAATTGGAACTGGTGATGTTTGGTGGGAGCTCTTTCTCAAAGAAGCCGTAGCTCGTTTTTGCCGAAAACACCCAGCCGTGGCAATCAATTGTGCCTTTGGTAATCACCTCAAGTTAATGGATATGTTGATTCAAGGTGAGGTTGACATGTTTATAGGTCATGAAATCAAGGGGTTATCTAGGAAGTGTAATGTTCAGTTCATGCCGCTAGTTCAAGATAAAGAAGCTTTTTTTGTCAGTAAATTTCACCCGTTGACACTGAAGCAGAAGGTCACCTCTGATGATATGTATGATTATCCTATGGTGTGCGTTACTCCAGATAGCCAACGCTACAACCATTTACTGGAAGACTCTCAACCCAAGCGAAATGATATGGAAGAAAAGAGTGCGTCTGAACGAATTCTATATGAGATTGAGTCTTTGCAAGCAAGTATTGACATGCTTAATATCACTAATGCGATCATGCCTTATGCCTCTCATATTCAGGGCTATCTTGAGAACTGTAACTTAGTGGCTTTAGATGTTGTTGATCTAGAACTAATCAGTACGATTGGGATCTATATTCGCAATGGTGAAATAGACGCAAAAACTCGCGACATCATCAATGAAATCCCCAATTTGGTATAATTAAATTGCTCGTAAAGTGGGAAAATATGAGACCAAAATCACCATATTGATTTTCAGGTATAGACATTAAAATTATTTATACCGTAGTCTCCAAATCTGAAAGCCTTGAGTTAGATTTGAGCTTAGCTCAAATATCGTTTGCAGTGTTAGCCCGTTGCATATGGTATTGCAAAATTTAACTTCACTGAGGCTCTATGAATTTTTACTCGAAAAAAGTTATCTTGCTTTTTTTGCTGCCTTCCTTCATTGGGATAGTGGTCTTTAAGATCGTTTCCATGCTGGTGGCAGTAGGTATCTCGTTTACAGACTGGAATCTGCTAGGGGCGCCAGATTTTGTCGGGCTATCAAATTACAAGCGGATCCTACATGATCAAAATATCCACCTAGCACTCAAAAATACCTTCTATTTCATCATTGGGTACATTCCATTTGTTATCGCCATTGGCTTAGGGTTAGCGTGTCTACTTAATCGTGCACTGAAAGGTGTATTTGTGTTTAGAGGCATTTTCTTCCTATCAGTCATAGCCTCTTGGGTGGCTGTCTCTGTCATTTTTAAAGGGCTTTTTAATACCGAATTGGGCTTGATCAATCAAATCTTCAACTTCTTTGGTCTTGCGGGTCCTGGCTGGCTGCAAGATCCCAATTTCACCATGAAGGCTATTGTCACTGCGAGTGTATGGAAGGATGCCGGGTTTATAGCTGTTATCTTCTTGGGAGGGCTTCAATCGATCTCTAAAGATGTCTATGAAGCGGCAAAATTAGATGGGATTAAATCCTCACAGCAATTTCGCTACATAACCCTGCCTCTACTGTCGCCGACATTGTTCTATGCGTTGATGATATCCGTCATCAGCTCTTTCCAGGTCTTTGATCAGGTCAACATTATGACCGCAAACGAGCCGAGTGCCCAACTTCTGCCTGTAATGGTGACAGAAATCTACAAGCACAGTTTCCGCTATATGGATATGGGTTATGCAACAGCACTTTCGTTTATGTTGTTCGTGATTATTCTATTTGTCACTTTTGTAATGAATAAGCTTCAGGCTAAGTGGGTGACTTATGAAAGCTAATAATACATTAAACTATACATTTTTATCCTTAGGTGCTGTCATTATTATTGTCCCTTTCCTTTGGATGGTGGCGATTTCTGTGAGTTCTACGCACACAGTATCAAGCTTGGATGTAGGGCAGTTTTTTAAGAGCCTCCATTTCAGTAGCTTTAGTAAGCTATTTTTAGAGTATAGTGTTTCAATCTATATTATAAATAGTTTCATTGTTTCACTTTTTTCCACATTAGGGCAGGTTATCTTATGTGCCCTTTCTGGATATATCTTTGCCAGGGCCGAATTTAAATACAAAAACATTATTTTTATCGTTTATTTAGCAACGATGATGATGCCTGTACAAGCAACGATAATCCCACAATATATTTTAGTAAGTAAAATGGGGCTGACTAACACCTATTTAGGGTTAATTATTCCTGGGCTATTTGCTGCTTTTGGCACATTTCTGATGAAACAGCATTTCTCATCGATACCCAAAGCGATAGAGGAGGCCGCTATTCTTGATGGCATTCCGCCATTAAAGATCTTCTTTTATATTATGCTGCCTCTTGTGAAACCTGGTCTAGCAGTACTGACAGTGATGAGTTTCATGGCTAGCTGGAATGATTACCTTTGGCCACTGATGGTTGCTTCAGATCAAGGACATACCACCTTGCCTTTGTTTCTTGCTCAGCTACAGGGAGCCTGGTATGTCGATTACTCCGTGTTAATGGCAGGCACGCTCATTTCGGTCATTCCTATTCTGATTGTTTATTTATCTGCGCAAAAGCACTTTATACAGAGTGTTGCTAGTGTGGGAGTAAAGTAAAATGAATAAATTAACGCAACTAATCGTAGTATTGTTTTTTTTCATCTTCTCTTTGACTGGGTGTGAACAAAAACAGGATGACGGAATTATTACATTGACGATGGCAATGTATACACCGGGCGGTGGTCATCAGAAGACAATGGATGAAATAATAGAAAGATTTCATCAGCATCACCCTAATATTCGGGTCCAATATGAGTTATCTGGGTTTGATAGTTATTTTACAAAGATAAAAACACAAGCTGCTAGTGGAACTCTGCCAGATCTCTTTGAATTGAATTTTGAAAACTTTGCCATGTTTTCTCACGGCGGTGTACTACTCGATCTGAGTGATTATGCCCAAAAGGATGGGATCAGCTCTGAGGTAATGCTGGGTGATAATTTTAATAACTTTGTGTATCAAGACCGTTTATATGCTCTAACCAGCAAGGTTTCTACGGTATTAACTTTTTATAATAAAGAGCTTTTTGAACGTCATGGTTTAGCTTACCCAGATGAACACTGGACTTGGGATGATGAAATTTCAATGGGGCAAGCTATTACCGATGGACGTGTTTACGGCTCATATGCGCCTGTTACTTTCAATGAAATGTATAAGGTTATTGCTCAAAATGGTGGTCGTTTCTTTGATGAAGATGGCAATCCAGACATTGATTCTGAGCAAAATATTGAAGCGGTCAAATACATGATTGATAAGGTACTTGAGTACCGCATTCAACCAAGCCCTGGCGTGATGAGCGGACAATCTCCAGAAGATATGTTCATGAACGGTGAGATAGCTATGCTTAGTACCGGTACATGGATGTTTGGATTGTTTGAACAAGCTGATTTTGAATGGGATGTCGTCCCTAATGCTGTTCATACTCACAATGCACAACACGTGTTTGCTGATGCTATTGCTGCGTCTAACCGCACAAATCATCCAGAGGCGGCTTGGCAGTTTATTAAATTCTTTACTTCCTCGCCTGAGGTCGCTGAGTTGCGAGTACAAAGGAATTGGGATTTAGCTGCATTAGATAATGAAACCAGCCGTACGCAATTTTTGGAACAAAAAACTCCCGCAAACCGCCAGGCTGTCTTTACTGCATTAGATCATGGCGTTATGCCGCCACTGACACCGCGATTTGTCCAACTCGCTGACATTATTGATCGTGAGTTGAGCCTAGTCCTACTAGGCAAAAAAAATGTCGATGAAGCCTTATCACAGGCACAACAAGAAATGAGCAATATTGTAGGGTAATAAAATGCTAGATAAACCATACCGTGGCATTGCCATGCTAGGAAATAGCCAACTGTCATCCATTTATACATTGGATGAAGGTATCTCAGATATTAATGGTGTCGGGATCTACCACCTTTATTATCGTGACTATAGTGAGGATCTTGTTCAATCAGCGACTTCAATGGTTAGGGCTGGCGAACATCTGTATGTAGGTAACAAGCATTATCAGCCTGATACGCATCATGAGAATATGCGCCCGAAACATTCAGAGAACATCAATGGTTACCAATTTTGCGATACGTTTTCTCTTGATGCAATTGATATCGAGAAGACCGACCGTGCTTATGGATTTGGTGACAATGCCATCATATTTGAGTGTGAGGTCTTAAACAAAGGCAGCCAAGCAAGAGAGATTGAATTGCTGGGGTATACCCATTTTAGAAACATCACCAATAATACCGCTAAGGTCATTTCGAGTGATCTTACGCGCGTGACTAAGGGACAAAAAGTCTTGGGGATGGTAACGGCTGATTCTCCGCTGCACTATCTCTGTGCTGATTCACCTACTGATTTTGCCCATACCATTTTTGGCAAGGTATTTAGTCAAGAGGAGCAGCATGAGGACGTGGAGACACCACGACGACTTGCGTTAGCCAAGGGTAAGCGAGTGACTCTTGAACCCGGCGAGTCATACTGTTTTCGCTTTGCGCTGATCGCCGCAGAAACGGAGCAGAACCTTGAAGATATTGGTTCGTCATTAGCTACTAACTTCAACAATGCTCCAGTACACGCTGAGGCCTACTGGCAGGGCTTTTTTGATAAGTCGAACTTAAATCAGTTTGATTTAACGACACAGGATTATGTGAAGGCTAACTTGGTCGCAATCAAATCCGCCAATCTTAATGGTTTTATTCCGGCTGATCTAACCGGGCACTATTACGACAAGAGTACGAACTTACCTTGCTACTATGCTCGAGATTCTTTGATGGTAGCGCGTGCTTTTCTTCATTCAGGTCATGTGACAGAAGCGCGTGAGATTATTGCTTACCTAAATGATAGGGAGCGAAATGAACATAATGAGTTCTTCCAACGTTATAACGGCCTTGGTGAACCCAATGAGGGAGCAAATAATGATGTCTTCCACCAAATAGATTCCATTGGGTATTTCTTCAGGATGGTGGATGAGTTTTACCAGCAGACAGGTGAGATGCTGACAGACAAATCCACATTAACGTCTTTGATTGAAGTACTAGAAAACGCGAAATCTCGAAATGGGATGCTAGGTGAAGAAGGGGGAGTAAACGAGGGGGTTTATGGTCCAGCGTATATTACCTCATCGAATATGTTTATCTATGGCGGATTGAAGTCAGCCCAAACACTGATGGAAACGATGGGAGAGCAAGCATGGTCTGCGCGATGTGAAAAGCTTCAAAAGCAGATTCTATCAGGCATTGAATCAACCTTTAATGAGAGTTTGGGGCGCTATGATTATGGCTATGTTGCTTATCAGCCTGAAACAGTAAAACGTTATGATACACCTCAATATTTCGGTGTCCTGTATGGTTTTGACAATACCGAAGCTATGGAAAAAACGCATGCTTACCTGAGCAAAAAAGCCAGTTTTCATGGGAATGGTATTGGTTACTCGGAACAGGAATATCACCATGGCCCTTGGCTGTTTAATACCGCAGCATGTGCCCAGTACTGTGCCTTGACGGGCAAACACAGTGAATACCATGATAAGTATAAGTGGCTGATGGGCCACAGTAATGCTTACGGCTTAATGCCGGAAGCCGTAGATGCAACGGATGAGTCTATCTGCTTTATTAACCCGCTGACTTGGGCATGTGCCGAGTTTATCGCCGCAAGCTTTGTAGAGATCAAATAATATGTACGTATCCCTTATTCCACATTTCGACATTTATAAGAGCATTATTAATAAGCAGCTGGACAAGGCTGATTTGCTCGACACTATGCTTGCTCAAGGATGCACACATTATTTCGAAAAATGTTTCTTGATTTACAATTTGGCTAATTATGTTCGCATTGGTAAAGACCCATCATTACTCGAAAAACACCTAAGTAGAGTTAATGCGTATGTTGAAGATATTCAACAAAACTGCCTGGAACAGCAGGAGAGTTATTTTTATCCCGATCAAGGTGTATTCACCTCGTTGGTTGGTGCAGGCTACGGGGCGCTTTATAACCTTAACTTGGTACATTACCGAGAGGATGTCGCTCAGTTCATTATTGGCTTGAAAGCGACGATGTATGAGCGCAACACCGATATGGGTAAGCTCGTTAACAAATCTGAAGACGGCGTGGTTTGCCTGGATATTCTGTTCTCAGTTATACCTTTTACTCTGTTCACGCCGGAAGATTTGGTGCTGATTGAAGCGTTAGAGGAAATGCACGATAAGCTTATTACTGATGATGGAGCCAAAATGTGTGCGGAAGCACAACAAACGGAATTTGCATCAGCACTTCTTGCGCTTTATTACACTGAAAAAGCCAACCATAACATCGCGCTATCTTTCCTTTCTCAAGTGAAGAGCGAACCTACTGCCTTAATTGTTAAAGACACTGTCTTGGCGCTGAAGGCATCAAAAGGGGTTGAAGAGTCACAGGTCATCCATAAACCCCTGGGCAATGAAAACCGTTATGAGCCACAGCCCTTTGAACGTTCACCATGGCATGTGCATCAACAGGAAGGATTTGTCGTTAATGCGCTAATCCAAGGAGGCCTTAATATTGATGATGTGAGGCTTCAGCTTAACAACGGTGATGAAGTTTCACTGTTAGCGCCAACCACCATTCAGGGAGATCGGATTTCATTTGTTGTAGAGCCAAGCCAATGGGCAACAGAAGTGACGTACAGTTTCGTTATTGATGGTCTACCTGTCTCACAAGAGTATACTTTTTCACCTGTTGAAATCACAACGGTGACACAACTAGAAAACATTGAAGTAGATGATTACGCTTTGACAGCGGCATTTCGCATTGGCCAAGAGAGCTACCGAGTAAGTGTTGAAAGGCAAGGTGGTTTATTGCTTCGTGTTGAGTCACAGGATAGTTTTCAACCTCTAGCCAACAGAGAGTTGTTGGATTGCCAATTAGACACTCGCGAGGGGATACTCGCCATTAATGATGCACATTGTCAGCTGGTAATAGAGAGCATCTCTATTTCTAGCCAGGGTGAAGTTAGCATCAGTTTTATCAATGATGAGTCAACGGGTTATTATGGTTTTGGGCAGCGATATAATCATATTAATCAGCGTGGGAATATTGTCGACAACTATGTCTACAATCAATACAAAGACCAAGGTATCAAAACCTATATACCGATGCCTTACTTCCTAACAAACCGTGGTTTCGGAATGTTACTCAATCAGGATGAGTACTCTGAGTTTGATCTTCAAGCAACCCAAAAGGGAAGAATGCGCATTTCCCTAGAAAGAGAGAAACTCTCCCTTTCTATCTTCACCGGGAGCCCTTATGAGCAATATCATCAGTTTTGCCAAAAGGTAGGCCAGCCTGTGATGGTGCCTGAGTGGACATTAGGCCCATGGATGTCCAGTAATAACTGGGATAATCAACGTGAAGTTGAGTTCCAGCTTGAGCAAACCTTGAAGTATGACATTCCGTCGACCGTATTGGTGATTGAAGCATGGTCAGATGAAGCAACTTATTACATATTCAATGATGCTACATATCAGAATAACGATGGTGGTAAAGCGCTCAATTACGACGACTTCACTTTTCCTGAGTGGGGGCGTTGGCCAAACCCGAAAGCGATGGTTGAGAAGTTGCATGAGCAAAATATCAAATGTGTGCTTTGGCAAATCCCAATCCTCAAAAATACCAATGGACTGGCACACGTTCAGTTAGACAATGACATTGAATTTGCTACTGAAGCGGGATTCACCGCTAAAGATACGGCTGGCAATCCCTACAAAATGCCTGAGGGTTGGTTTACCGATAGTATCTTGTTTGATTACACCAACCCAGAGGCGTGTAAATGGTGGTTTGATAAACGAAATTACCTAGTGGATGAATTAAAGATCGATGGTTTCAAAACCGATGGTGGCGAATTTGTCTTTGGTGATGATGTTATGTTCCATAATGGTTCGACAGGTAAACAGATGCGAAATGCATACCCAAATCTGTATATTTCGAAGCATTACGAGCAAATACAGAGAAACGATGGCATTACTTTCTCTAGAGCTGGGTACACAGGAGCAGGACAAATGCCGGCCCATTGGGCAGGGGATGAGCGTTCGACGTTTTCAGCCTTCAAGAGAAACTTGTGCGCAGGGATCAATGCCTCAATGAGTGGCATTGTTTTTTGGGGGTGGGATTTAGGGGGATTCTCGGGTGAAATTCCGACTGCGGAATTGTTTGCTCGAAGCAGCGCGATGGCGTGTTTCTGCCCGATCATGCAATACCATGCTGAAAGTAAAGCCGAGTTTAACCAGGATCGTACCCCATGGAATATCGCTGAGCGGACGGAGTCCCCTTGGGTCATTGATATGTATCGTGTTTTCGCTCACCTACGCATGTCGATGATAGATTACATTGCCAGTGAATCTAAAAAGGCTATCAGTGAAAGCAAGCCTTTGATGAGAGCGATGTTGTTTGATTATGCGGAAGATGAGAACGTTTGGGATATATACGATCAGTATATGTTCGGTGATGATCTGCTGGTTGCACCAATTATCGAAGAGGGTTCGCAGTCACGGGAGGTCTATTTGCCTGCAGGTCAGTGGGTGAATATTTTTACGGGAGAGACATTCTCTGGTGAGCAGACGGTAAAAGTTACGGCCACTATGAGCGAGATACCGGTATTTATTCGACCTAGTTCAGCCTATCACTTTGTCTGGGACAATGAGCTACTGAAAATGCAGCTTAAGTAAATCAGGTTAACATTCAGGAGAAGCCTTTCTGGCTTCTCTTATCCTATTCCTTCTCTTGAGACGTTGAAATGTATTACGGATTAGATATTGGTGGAACCAAAATAGAGTTTGGTGCGTTTGATGTGAACTTACAGCGAGTAATGACTAAGCGTATTCCTACACCGCAAACGAGTTATCAAGCGTTGCTTGATGCGATTGCAGAGCTGGTTGAACAAGCAGACTTACACTTAGCGTGCCGGGGAGCAGTAGGTATTGGTCTACCGGGGATGGAACAAGTCGACACAGGGAAAGTGTTGACGGTCAATATCGCTGTAGCCAAAGGTAAGACGCTTAGAAAAGATCTCGAGTGTCGTCTTAACAGGCCTGTAGCTTTGGAGAATGATGCTAATTGTTTCGCTTTATCTGAAGCCAATGATGAGCGACTAGCAAATTATTCAGTTATTGCTGGTTTGATAATGGGGACCGGATTTGGCGGCGGAGTGGTCATCAACGGTCAGGTTGTATCTGGTCATAACCATGTTGCTGGTGAAGTTGGCCATATGAAACTATCTCTTCCAGCGTTAGAACATTTAGGTAGTAACCCACCGATATTTTATTGTGGCTGTGGGGCCAAGGGGTGTTTGGACAGTTACCTCTCCGGCCGTGGCTTTGAGTTACTTTATAATCACTACTACTCCGAGGAATTATCAGCTGTAGAGATAATCTCGAAATTCTCCGAAGGTGATGGCAATGTAAGTGCCTTTGTGGATTTTTATCTTGAGTTAGTGGCAATATGCTTGGCCGATTTAATGATGATTATTGATCCAGAAGCCATTGTGATCGGAGGGGGATTGTCAAACTTTGATGAACTATATCAAAAAGTGCCATCAAAATTAGATAAACACTTACTTTCTGTCGCAAAAGCCCCTGAAATCATTAAAGCAAAGTACGGTGATGCTGGTGGAGTTCGAGGAGCTGCTTTTTTGAACCTGTAGTGGAGAGCTGTTTTAGGTTGGATAAAAGGAGTAATAATATTTGTGCAGTGTCAATATTCAACCGCGATATTGACACTCCAAGACTGACTGACCGAAAAGCGAAATACTTGGTCATATGCAGTAACGCCTCGCCCCCTTTAATGACTACTCTACTAGTGAATTTGAACGAATTTTCCCGGTTAAGGTTCCGGATTCACAAGTAATAGTAAAGTCTACAGCAAGTTTCTGGTATTCGATGGGATTACCGGTTTCGCTATTAGTTCCCTCATGTACCATCTCATTTTCCAGAACATCCAATTGTATGCTCGACTCCATACAGTTGGATGTTAGTGATGAACCATCAATCGAGAAGGAAAAATCACCGGTAGTGTTTGGGCCATAATAATCCTTATACACGTAACCGTTGGTCATGTTATCAACGTTTAAGCTATACGACTCTGACAGGTTGTAGCCATTGTCATAAACATTAGCGATGTATGCATCGGAGCTTGTAATGTTACCGGCAGATTCAATCACTTTTATATAGCTTTCATTAGGAGCACGCCAGAGGTGGTCAGTTTCATAAGAGATATATGAGCTGCCTTTCAGCGGATCTTCGACCATAAGCGAGACTACATGAATGAATTCTCTACCAAAGGGATCTGTTATTTCAGCTTTGAACTTGTAGATCTCACCCGGTGTCATTTCTGATGGATCGATTGTCGCTTCTTTTGCGTTGTTCTGGTTCACCTCAATCTGATCGTCTTTTACTATCTGTGTCCAGCTAACAGTGAAATTTTTACTCTCATCAGTAACCTTTACAGGTTTAAGAGTGAATGGTGCAAGATCCCTTATCACCTGATCCTGGTTCACCGAAATTTCATAGACTTCTTCTGTGTTGAAATCAACGCTGGCGTAATCGACACCATCACCGTTTAATAGTCTAAGGGTAAAATTAGCATCGACTGGCAGATCTTTTAGCACCCGAACTGTAACCCATGGGCCATCTGCGGTTACGCTATAATCGTCTGGCGATATTGTGGAATAGTCATAACGATTATAAAACTCACTGTTAGTTAACTGATCGGGAGTAGGGGCCGGGATTATCAGCAACGTTTGCTCAGGTTTTAACGGATTGTCAGCTGTTTTTACCACTTCTGGTGACTGGTTGCTGTAAAGCTTCGGTTCATCAGAGACATAATAAGAATTAAACTCTCCTGGAGCTGAGGCTCGTCTTGACGGAAACGCAATAATTGCGCCGGAAGTCATGTCTGACCAGCTTACTTCTACATAATCAGATGAGCCACTTTCCTCAATTTTTGCCCAATCATCGGTGCTGCCAGGACTGACCGAAGCGTAACTACCGTTAGCCCCATGAATTTCGTACTTACCCCGAGTTGGGTATCGGAGGATATTTCCCTGTAATGCCTCTGATGTACGTAGAGCCAGAGAACCATTAAAAATATGGGGGGCGGTGATATCTGCGTAAGCCGTTGCAGAATATGTTCCCAACATATAGTCAAGAACCTTAACAACTTCACTATTGGAAAAATAGAGCGGTATTCCATTTACGTAAATAGCTTCGTTACCCCTCAAAGCCATTGCTAGTTTTACCTGGTGGCTTGATTCAAGTTCCTGAGTAACAGAAGCGTTATATTTAATCGTATATTGCTGACCATACTGATCGTAATTGAGTACACCTGTTTCAAGCTCACCTTTAAACTCTAGGTATTGGCCATGCTTGCTCAAACTGTCAAATGTAGCAGTAACGGAGCCTGTGATTT
Source organism: Photobacterium sp. DA100 (assembly GCF_029223585.1). NCBI lineage: Bacteria > Pseudomonadati > Pseudomonadota > Gammaproteobacteria > Vibrionales > Vibrionaceae > Photobacterium > Photobacterium sp. DA100. Next base: position 698,168 of record NZ_CP119424.1, read on the forward strand.
TCTCTTTGCCGGTTATATCACATTCGTTCAGTTCAATGGTTAATACCGAGTCGATAAGACTTGCAGAAAAGCTACCTATTTCCGAGGAGCTAGTGTTACAGTCATCCGATATCTTACCTTCTTTAGCTGATAACTGATGCAACACACTAATGATAAAGTTGCTCATTGCTACTGGCTGTTCCAACGTTTCAAGGCTGATAGCGGCAACCTCAGCACTCTCTTTACTTAAGGTTGCCCCCTCCTTAGAGCCACCGCCACCGCCGCCTCCACAGCCACTGATCAGCCCAACCAGTACCGCCATTGTCAGCAATTTATTCTTCATTATTAATAGTCTCACTTAATATACTGTTATTTATGACTCTTATTAGTCAGATAAGTCGCATCTATCCATTTCAATCGGATGTTAACGAAACAAGCCAGTTCGCACTTGATTTCTATCGATGTTCAAAGCACCGAGCAAGATATCGCAACTAGTCATATACAGAATGTGATAGAGTTATAACTCTAAAAAAAGAGAGGGTATAAGTGGCTTTGGATTGGGTCAAAAACTGTGTGTGAACGTAACACGGAAAGGCTTATACATTTCTTATCATAGTGCACAAAGAAAAATGTAGTTACTGTCATTGACTAAGTTTTAGCTTTAAACGATACAAGTTCTTGCTTGATGTGTAGCAAGAAAGTGTTTAGTACGGAGTTCTTGCTTCTGTAATCAAATAACGCAGATAGATCGCCGGGGATGGTTTCTCTTAGCTTTACAAAATGAACATTACTCCAGCGGTGATAACTGAAAGTTGTCGGAACGATAGCAGCTAGGTTGCTGGTGCCAACAATAGACATTAGCGTATTTGGTTCGTATACCTCTTGGTTGACGCTGATATGATGGCCGTGAGTCATGAAGGTATCGATGATGAGCTTTGAAGACGCCGAATCCTGTCTTTGCATGAATACGAAACCTTCATCCTTAATCTCGTCGATTGAGATGACTTTGCGATCTTTGAATGTGTGGTTATTCGCGACCACTAAGCACATTGGGTCTGCTAGCAGTCTTTCAGAGACGAGTGGTGAGGTATTGATAGTATCAGCAAATCTCAGTAATCCGACATCGATCTGTTTATTCAACAGTGCTTTCTTTTGTTCTTCGGGGGTCATTTCGAAGATATTAAAGGTATAGTCCGGGTAGGTGTCTTTAAAGCTCCTCAATGCCTCACCCAGCCCAGCCCAGAAGAACGAGCTCACAAGGCCTACATTGATAGTTGAAGCCTCGTTACGACCTGCTTCCAATACCTTCATTATCGAATTATCAAATACACGAAAAATCGTCTGACACTCATCAAACAAACGCTCACCGATCGTGGTGAGTGCAACCGTCCTGGTATCTCTAACAAACAATGCAGATCCAATGAGGTTTTCCAGCTCTTTGATCTGGCTACTCAATGGAGACGGTGAAATATTCAGTTTTTTCGCTGCACGTCCAAAATGTTTCTCTAATGCTACTTCATGAAAGTAACGCAGCATCTTCATGGTGATTTTCGACGAGGGATTGTTGAATCGATTCATTCTACTCTCATTTATATAAGTGCCAGTTAACAAACTGAAAATGTAGTTTGATATACCTCTCATTTTTTCACGAAGCGGAGGTATCGCTGTCACGGTAGTAAGAAAGGTATATCACAGCCTACATGTTGAGTTAAAGCCCTGAAAATCAATGAAACAGTCAGAGATTGCAGAAAAAAACTCCGTTTGATTTCTGTGATTTTGTTATGTCTATCTCTTTATTTTGCTGAAAAATAGCATAATAACCCTGTTTTTTGAAATATACAAAGGAGTGGCACTTCGTAGAATCAACGCAAATTTCGCAATCTTTAGTTGGTAATCAGTAAGTGAAACAGACTAAATCATCAGGCGCTGTATTTGTACTTGGTTCATATAATGCAGACATTGTTTCTTATGTTTCTGCGTTTCCTAAACATGGACAGACAGTAACGGCAGACAGCATCAAAATACTTCCAGGAGGGAAAGGCGCAAACCAAGCCATCGCCAGCCGCCGCCTTTGTTCTGACACGCATTTTTTGGTGAAAGTCGGTAATGACGAATTTGGTAAACAAGCCAAGGCAGTACTTGAAAGTTACGGTTTTGCCGGGCTGTACCTCAATAAGAGCCACAATAGTAACACCGGCACGGCCAATATAATTTCATCCTCCCATGATCGAAATAATATGATTGCCATTGATCTTGGTGCCAACTGTACGGTAACTCAAGAAGAGATTGATGTTGTTGAGGGAGTCGTTAGGCAATCTACTGTTGTGTTGACTCAACTTGAAAACAACCTTGATGCTATCAGTCAGGTGCTCCAACTAGGTTCAGAATCAGGCGCCAAGACCATTCTCAATCCGGCTCCTTACCACCCAAAAGCTCAGCAACTGCTGCCCTGGGTACATATTGTCACTCCCAATGAAACAGAGGCAAGCAGTTTGAGTGGGATAGAGGTTGTCGATATTGAATCAGCAACTTCTGCCGCTCAAGTTATCCAAGAGATGGGAGCCAAAGTGGTGATAATTACTTTGGGCAGTAACGGCTGCTTGCTGCACACCCATGAAGAGACGACACATTTCCCTGCCTATCCAAGTCATGTCACTGATACTAGCGGCGCTGGCGATTCATTTAACGGAGCGTTGGCGGCATCACTGGCGGCCAATCAATCCATTGAGGAGGCCGTTAACTTTGCCAATGCATTTGCTGCATGCGCGACGGAAAAGTTGGGGGCTTCGAATATGCCGACGCTGGAAGAAGTGAACACTAAGTTGTCAAATCTGACAAGGAACATAAAGTGAGAAAAATAATTATTGATACCGATATTGGTGATGATGCCGATGATGCGTTGGCGATTGGACTCGCGTTGTCAGCCAATCAATTCAATATTCTGGGTATTACTACGGTATATAAAAATACGCAAATGCGGGCAAAGATGGCAAAACACCTTGTTACATTAGCTGGCCATGACAATATTCCTGTTCACTCGGGGATGGGGCATTCACTAAATAATGAAAATACAGTCGATGAAATTCCGTGCCAATATCGTAAGGAAATGGAGCATGTCCACTATGACGGTGAGGATGCTGTAGAGTTTATTGCGGAGCAGCTACGTAATGAAAGGCTGACAATCGTTGCAATAGGGCCTCTTACCAATATTGCTATGTTAATGACTACCTATCCTGAATTGATTGGGCGTATCGAAGAGCTCGTAATAATGGGAGGGTGTTATTACCGACACGTCAATGAGTGGAACATTGTTTGTGACCCTGAAGCCGCCGATATTGTATTCAAATCAGGTGTAAATATTAAGGCCGTTGGGTTGGATGTCACAACGAAGTGTCACTTCAACGACGATATATTGAAATCCGCTTATGAAAAGGCTGACACCCCACTGAAGCAATTGATGATTGATTGCTGTGAAGCCTGGCTGAAGAAGACCGGGTTTACTCCCATACTTCATGATCCGTTAACCATCTTTGCTTTAATGAACGAATCCGATATTCAATTTTCTCCCGAGAATATCCAAATTGAATTAACGGGGAAATTAACCCGTGGAATGACCGTGTGCTCCGAAGATGGGATCTGGGGGCGAAAACATGAGTCGCCAACCGCCGTTGTTGCAACAGCATTGGATTATCAGCGTTTTATTCAAATATTTCATTCCAATTTATTTCTCAATTAAGGTCTTTCCATGTCAAAAATCAGAATGACTACCTTACAAAAAATAGGGTTCGGGGCTGGTGACTCTGCCATCAATTTATCCATGATCTCAGCTGGCATGCTCATTTATGCTTTTCATGTTCAGATAGTCGGTCTTACTCCTGTTGATGCCGGTTGGTTGCTATTACTTGTTAGGTGTATTGATGCCGTTACTGATCCTGCAATGGGCTGGATGACCAACAGATACAAGACACGCTTTGGCCATTACCGTCATTGGATAGGTTTTGCAGCTATCCCGATGGGGGTTTCGATGTATCTGATGTTTACCACCGTTGGCGATACCTATAACGTCAAGTTGGCATGGGCATATACGACTTACATATTCAATACGTTGATGTTTACGATGGTCTCTATCCCATATATCTCGATGATAGGCGTGATCACCAATGATCCAGACGAGCGTATTACGGCGAACTCATGGCGATTTACTATGGCCAAGGCAGCAACATTGCTATGTACCTCACTGGTTCCATACTGGGTGACATCACACGACAACCAAGTCCAAGGCTATGCGACATCATTTATGATCCTTGGAGTAATTGGTGCTGCCTGCCTGCTGTTCTGTGCTTACCATACTAAAGAAGTGGTTGATATTGAGCCCAATAAACAGCCTGTTAAAGAGCAACTGAAAAGCCTACTAAGAAACGACCAATGGGTTGTCCTTTGCGCGGCCTGTATCACTCTCATGCTGGCATTTTTAGTACGGGGCAATATTGCCTTCATCTATGCGACGGAGTTTGCCGGTGCCAGTTTTGGCCTTCAGGTTTCAATTTTCCTAGGTATGTGGTCGGTTGGTGGGATCCTGGCTGCAATGGTATCTAAGCAACTGACCAGGCGTTACTGCAAAATCAAAGTATTCAGGTTTTCGATGTACGCATCAGCACTGATGGGAGTATCAATCTACTTCTTGGTGAGTGAAGGGCAATACATACCAGCTGTGCTTTGCTATTTCCTCTATTGCTTCCTGACGGATCTGAATACACCTATTTTTTGGGCATTGATTTCAGAGGTGAGTGACTACGGAAAGAAGAAAACCGGTATCGATGCCTCGGGTATCTCGATGGGTGCAATTTCATTTTGCCAAAAACTGGGAATGGGATTGTCTGGTATTGTTACGGGTTACACCTTGCAATATTTTGGCTATTCCGCAGACGCAGAAAAAACAGCAGATGTCTTAAATGGTCTTTCTTTATCTCTTTCCATTGCCCCTGCTTTATTCTTCTTGCTGACAGGACTGATCATCAAAAAGTATTTCATCACAACGGAGTACTACAACAAGATGATGAATGGAGAAATACAACCATCAAAGACAGTTAGTAATACCACAATCAAGTCACAGGCTTAATGTTATTAGCCAATGCAACAAATATAAAATAAGTGAATAAAATGAAATATAAAGCAGTACCGTTCTTGCTTCTTGCCTGCTCATCTTTACCAATTTATGCGAGTGAAAGCGAACCAGAATATAACGAATCAAATCCATTATGGATTGAGGTATATACCCGATACGAAGAGGACAAAGATCTTGGCCTTCAAGGTATTATTGGACGCATCGATTTTCCAGAGTTTTGGGGAACTTACTTTGCAGCCGAGCTAAACACTGATGGTTACTATGAGTGGGCCGTTGGCAAAGGTTTTGGTATAGGCGATAACGCTTATATCGATGTCTACCTTGGTTATACAAAATGGAATTACCGCTTGTCTTTGCGTACAGGCTATAACTTCGATAATGGCCTTATGCTGAGTGCCCGTGTCCGTCCTGAATTTGGCTATGATGACTGGATCGGCGAAGACAATGAGGGTAACACCATAAACTATGGAACCAATTTAGGAGTTCGTACTGACCTGTTTCTCGGATACAACAGCACCGATTACGAGTTTTTCTATAACCGAGTTGATCACTTTGAAACTGACGAAGAGATTGCAGATGCCTTTAAACATGGTAAACAGCACACAACAACGGATCACGAATTCAGAATTACTTATACCAAGAATAAGTGGCGACCATATTTTCAATGGGTTTATATGGAGAACGGTCTGTATACACCGGAATCATACAAAGATGATATACGCTGGCAGTTAGGTTTTACACTGCCGATGTAGAAACGAGCAGAAAAGCGCCTAATAATTTAGGCGCTTATCTACATGACTGCATGTTATATATTTTAATGATGAAAGTTTTACTATATTAACCCCTCAAATAAATCTGGAATAAAGAATATTTAAAACAAAGCAGTTCAATTGTTGGTTTGCCATCGTTGTAACCATCATGAATTGTTACCAGAAGCATATAGAAACGTAAGCGCCCCGTGGGATCATGGGGCGCTTACGATTTTCTTTTTGACTTAGCAGAACTTATTCGAACTTGCAGCGCCACGAAAAGCTCATAACACGGAAATGTCCAGCGACGTGTTACAGCTAAAGGGCGTAACAGTGTAAGGGCGTAACAGCGGTTTCAGCCAACACTGATTATTTTAGAGGCGATAACACATAAATCTATTCGCCTGAATAGAGATACATATAAATCTTCTATCAGCATAAATCTGACAGACTCCGCGTCGAAAAGTGGGTAACTGCCAGATCAGGTCTGAATTAGTACAGATTAGTGCACATTACAACTGTAGAGTGATTTCTCTACTTGAGGCTTTGTTCATATCGATAATATGCTCAACACCATCAACAGTCACTTTATACTTACCATAATAGGCGTTGATTACTACATTGCCTTGATTGCTGGTTTTAAGTGTTGTTGGGTGAATCCAGTGTTTATGATAGAAGAAATTGACAAAAGCTGCGCCAGATTTGTAATGAGTGTTGCTATTTTTAAAGTGAGTAGTTCTCTCTTTAAAGCCAACGATAGGCTTTCCGCCTTCAACAGCATACCAATTCCATAGCATGAAACCAGTGTAGTGTTCATTTGCGAATATAACACTTAGCAAATCAGCCATGAACTGAGCGTGCACCTCATCATTGTATACTGGTAAATCGAACTCTGTAATTTCAAACTCTTTGTATTTTGGTAGTAAATTTGTAACATCTTCTAGTCTTTGGATTACAGATGGAATACTGTGGAAACCTTGGTAATGCCCTTGTAAGCCGAAAGTTAGCAGGTCTATACCATGAGCTTCTGCTCGGTTAGCTAAATCATTCCAAATAACCGCACGTTTACCAATTTCTTCAGTGTCGCCAAAGTCTTGGTAAAGGTGTCGGAGGAATACGTAATCATTGACTGCCATTTCTGCATTAGGGTTAAGAGTTTTGATGTCATTTAACCAATCGAGTTGAATAGACTTATCAAGTAATCCATCATCTGAGTCATCATTAACGTTCTCACCAAAATAGTCTCTACCATCGGGTAACTCATTAATAACGTCCCATTCATTTACAAAATGAGCTGTCTCATTAATAGCGCCATGAGTTCTAATATGAGTTTGTTCACTTAAGTATGCAGAAGCAGCACTGTCACCAGATTCTGCTTTTAGACGCTCTACCTCATCCCATATTGCACTTGGGGTTGTACTACCTTTTGGCCAATGTACGGCGTGACCTCGTACATGCATACCTGTGTCTATCCAATATTGCCATGTATAATTTAGGTACTCATTCCAGTAGTCATTTGTCATCATTTTCCATTTAAATCCATTAGCCATACCAGCATTGTTAAAAATGCGAGAGTGTATAGCTAACATTTCATCAAACTTAACTAGGTTTCTTTCTGGGACTTGAGATTGCCATAGACTATTATTGATCGCACCTCCGATTTTGAACTCATGTTCAATTTGTTCGACTTTCATTTCTTTGTTCTTTAACACTCTTCCTGAACTGTTCAGTACAGAAATAGTGAAGTCATCCTTACGATTTAACGCAATTTGTTGTTCGGCTGTGTCGCGCCAAGGCGCATCGTGTTCCATTCCTTCATAATATGCATATGTATCAGGAAACTCTTCATAACTGACTGATGAAGTGTAGTTTTTAACTTCTACTCCACCAATAACAAAGCTATTTGCAAAATCCTCCCTAGTTCCCCACTTTATTGAAACTTTACTGTAGTCACTCGAAGTTGGTTTTAGAGGTAGTTGAATTTTATGCCATTTGTTTAAATTAGGTAAAGTCACATGATATTTCATCTTGTAAGAACTAGAACTATCTGGATCTTGAATAGTAACTGGCACGCCATTTTGTGCATTATTAAATGATGTTGGCTTAATATAGAAAGTAATGGCCAATGTATCTCCAGTATCATCAGGGATACTGCCATCAATAGGGTCTGCACTATTACCAAAATGAATATCTAGGGTACAGTTTTTCACAGTACCATCCCATATACGGGCTTGTGTAAACCCAATAGGGTTACCTTCAATATCTAACTCAGATGGATTGATGTCGTCGGTAACGGTACCAAGACAATTACTATTTTTGGAATAAACTCCTACGCTTGATAGCGTGGGTTCACTCAATACATTGAGAATACTCTCATTTGTGAACATCAATGTTGAAGGAAGAGCGTCTAATTGTTCGGGAGTTAGGCGCGCTCGAGATATGCCTACTGCGGGCTCTGGTATTTCGACAGTAGGGCTTTCTGATGGTGGAGTGTTAGTTTTTACGTTTTCCTGTGTATCACAACCAGTTAAAAAAATAGTAGGCAGCAAAAAAGCCACTTTGGAAAGATTGTTGTGCATTATAAACTCAATATTTATAGGTGAAATACCCAAGAATATTACATTATAAAGCCACTATATACAGGTATACCCGTAATCAATGATGATGCTTGATTTCTTCAATAATGACGACCACTACAAGACTGTTAGTTTCAAGCGCAAAAAGAAGGCAACATACTGGACCTTCATCTTATGCCCATATACGAAATATTATGAATGACATGGTTACTTTGGGGATGACTGGAAGGAGGGTTGATTCTCCAGAGACTCTTATTAATTCCTAGTATTGAAGAACACTGTCTTTTTATGGGTAAATATTTAGAATATCTTGAGGGTGATAACTAAAATAAATCGAGCAACATCCATACTTTTTCTAATACGTAATAGTCTGAATAGAGTAAATCGCTTAACCACTAATTAGATGGTACGCCCCATCCCTTCCCTACAATTGGGTTAGGTGACCACTGGGAGAGACCATCATGCAAAGCACTGTGATCATAGGCATTGATATTGGTAAAAATCTTTTTCATCTCGTCGGCAGAGATAAGGTTGGCAGGGAGATTTTCCGTCATAAGTTTAACCGAACCAAGCTTATTCAGTTTCTTTCGTGTCACGAACCAGTGGTTGTTGCAATGGAGTCTTGTGGTGGCTGCCACTGGTTAGCAAGGAAGTGCGCGAGTTACGGGCATACACCAAAGCTCATTCCTCCTCAGTATGTTAAGCCGTATGTAAAATCACATAAAAATGATTTTATTGATGCAGATGCGATTGGAGAAGCAGCATCACGACCTCATATGAGATTTGTCACGGCCAAGTCAGAAGAAGCACAAGTGCTAACTGTTATTCGGCGTGTCAGAGCGGCTTATATAAAAGATCGCACAGCATGCATGAACCGTATTGGTTCGATGTTGCTTGAATTTGGGATCAGCTTGCCCACAGGGCATCATCAAATGAAAAATGTTTTCCAACGCATTATGGATCATGATGAACTCCTTCCTCCTTTGCTTCTTCTCGAAGTAAAGCAGCACTTTGACCATTACGAGTTGCTCAACTCAAGAATCAAAGAACAAGAAGATAAGCTACAAAGGATTATGCGACAGCAAGAAACAGCCAAGCTTCTGCAGACCATACCAGGTGTTGGTCCAATAACAGCCTGCTGTTGTTTGTCCGCTGTTGCTAACCCTCAAGATTTTAAAAATGGACGCAACTTTGCTGCTTGGATAGGCCTTGTTCCCTATCAATATTCCACGGGCGGTAAATCAAGGCTGCTTGGCATATCAAAGCGCGGGAACAAAGAACTCAGAGAGATGTTTGTTCATGCCGCTAGAGCTGTGATGTGGCGTGATGAATCAGCCGAAAAGTACTTCGGCATTTGGCTCATAGAGCTCAAACGAAGAAAGCCATTTAATGTCGCTGTTGTTGCTTTGGCTAATAAAATTGCACGTATAGCGTGGTCAGTGATGGCTGAACAAAAGCCATTTGAAATTAGAAACTAATACAGAGTTTGCAATGATAATCATTGATGACAAAACGGTTAGACCACCAGATTGAAGACCTGATGGACAGAACAGCAATAGCATGCTTTCTCACTTTTGAGGACAATCTGGCGCGGATCTCATCGTAGAGCTGGGACTAATGAAAGTTTCTAACAGACTCTGAATACATTAGCGCAAACCAACTCCGTTATCGGGTTTATCACTTGCAAAACGGGGCGTACCATACATTTTTGTCCAGAACCGTGCTGACGGGCTAGTTCACTGTATGTGAATTTTTACCCGTTGCTTTAGGTTGACAGCTGAAGGACGTAACTACAACTATCAGACCTTGAGCTTTCAGTGGCTCTGTTTTTTCGTTATGTAAGCCATATCTCTTGGTGACCGCGTAACAATGCCATATCTCTCATTTTTAACAATTGTTATCCACACGGTCTAAATTAACGGTTTTTGAAAAAGCCTTTTTGACATTTTGATGATTTGTCAGATTTTGTATGCCATAACCTTATGATTATAAACATATTAAATCCTCAATGGGTGGTATGGCCATCTAGAAGTCCTTCCGGCTTTCTTTGGGAATTTCCGGTTTATTACCTTCTTTCCCACCAACTTCTATCCCCATCTGGGTATTTAGTTTTAGCGTTATATACTTTAGTATATAACGGTGTTTTTGCTCTTAGGATCACCAAGATGAAGTGCTGGAAGGGGACTGTAGCTGCCATCGTTATGTCAGCTATGTCTGTTATGCCGTTTTCAACTATTGCCGCCGAGAAGGTTACCGTGTTTGCCGCCTCGTCGCTGACCAATGCGATGAACGATGTCGTGTCAGCCTATGAGCAAACAACGGGTGAAAAACCAGTGGTTTCTTACGCATCGTCCTCGGCGTTGGCTCGTCAGATTGCACAAGGCGCACCAGCCGATATCTATGTCTCGGCCAATGAGAAGTGGATGGACTACTTGTCAGAGCAAGGTGCGATAGAAGATTCGACCAGAAAACCGCTATTGCACAATAGCTTGGTGTTGGTTGCCCCCAACGATTACCCTCAGCAGCAGGTTACGTTGAGTGCTTCGCTCGATCTTACAAAAGCCTTAGATGGTACCCGTCTGGCAGTAGGTGATCCGAACCATGTACCCGCAGGGATCTATACCAAAGAAGCCTTGCAGAATATTGGCTTATGGCAGCAAGCTCAGCGCCTGCTGGCTAGGGCCAATAATGTCAGAGGTGCATTGTTGCTGGTGGAAAGGCAAGAAGCCTTACTGGGTGTGGTATACAAAACAGATGCACTGGTTTCCAACCGAGTGAAAATTGTCAGCGAATTCCCTGCTGATAGTCATACAGCTATCCGTTATCCGGTTGCTATGGTGAAAGGGCGTCACAATAAGAGTACACAAGGCTTTTATGATTTTCTCAATTCAGAAGAGGCGGCGGCTATTTTCACCGAATACGGATTCGGGGACGTTAAGTGATGCTGACAGAGTATGAAGTGCAAGCGTTAATGCTGAGCCTGAAAATCGCCAGCGTTGCTGTTGTCGTAAGTTTGCCTTTTGGTGTTGTTTGCGCTTGGTTGCTCGCCCGCTGTCAATTTGTGGGAAAGTCATTGCTCGATGGCCTAGTGCATTTACCTTTGGTACTTCCTCCGGTGGTTATTGGCTATTTGCTACTGGTGGTTATGGGACGTCAGGGCATTATTGGAAAAGTGCTTTATGAGTGGTTCGGCCTAACATTTAGCTTCAGCTGGCGCGGGGCCGTACTCGCTGTTGCGGTGGTCTCTTTCCCATTGATGGTTCGTTCTATCCGGTTGGCACTCGAAGGCGTTGATCACAAACTGGAGCAGGCGGCGCGAACTTTGGGCGCCAGTCCGCTAAAAGTGTTTTTCACGATTACACTGCCGCTTACTTTACCAGGGATACTGACAGGGGCCATTTTGGCCTTTGCCCGTGCCTTGGGCGAATTTGGCGCGACCATTACCTTTGTGTCCAATATTCCGGGGGAGACCCAAACCATCCCGCTGGCGATGTATTCCTTTATCGAAACCCCGGGGGCCGAGGAGCAAGCAGCTAGGCTCTGTGTGATCGCGATTGTTATTGCGCTAGCATCAATACTGGCGTCGGAATGGCTGTCGCGTGTGGCTAGGCACCGTTTGGAGGCCAGATGATCGTTATTGATGTGAAGCAAAAGCTGGGTGAGCTGGATATGGATATCAAGCTTGAGTTACCCATGCAGGGGATCACGGCTATCTTCGGTCGCTCGGGAGCAGGCAAAACCTCCTTGATCAACGTGCTTAGCGGCTTGTCGAAGCCCGATTCCGGTTCGATTTCACTCGGTCAGCACGTCCTGTATAGCCAGCAAGCAGGCATTAACCTGCCGCCCGAGAAGCGCCGGATCGGTTACGTATTCCAAGATGCCAGACTGTTCCCACACTATACCGTTGAGGGAAATTTGCGCTACGGCTGCAAAAGTGAAAAGTCCGGTCAGTTTCATTCCGTTACACACCTGCTGGGTATCGAGCACTTATTAAAGCGCTATCCCGCCTCTTTGTCTGGTGGTGAGAAGCAGCGCGTGGCAATAGGCCGCGCGCTGCTGTCCAATCCATCACTGTTGCTGATGGATGAGCCCTTGGCATCACTAGATCTACCCCGCAAGCAAGAGCTAATGCCTTATCTGGAGCGGCTGGCCAAAGAGGTCAAAATCCCGATTGTCTACGTCACCCATAGCTTGGACGAAATTCTTCGTCTGGCCGATCATATGGCGATGATTCATCATGGGAAGGTTGTGGTCTCTGGTCATATCAACAGTGTTTGGGGCTCTCCTGAAATGCGGCCTTGGCTACCGGCCAAAGAGCAGAGTTCGCTGTTGAGTGCTCGCATTAACCATCACCACCCGCACTATGGTCTTACCCAGGTAATGCTCAACCATGATGCCTATTTGTGGGTTAATCGCTTGCAAAGTGTTAGGGGAGAGTGGGTTAGGGTTCGTGTTCATTCGAATGATGTGTCGCTGACCAAGGCTAAACCTGAGCAAACCAGCATTCGGAATATTCTCGCAGCAAAGATAGATAAAATTCATCCGGTTGATGAACAAGAGCGTGTTGAGGTGCGCCTGCGGGTCGGGGAGGCACAATTGTGGGCCAATATCACCAAGTGGGCCGCAGATGAGCTGCATTTGTCGGTTGGAGACAAAGTCTTTGCCCAAATCAAAGGGGTTAGTGTCACACAGGAAGACTTGGCGTCCATGTAGCCACCATCGTCTTGGAGTGTATTTGAAAAGTACCGATTAATATTGGTACTTTTTTATTTATAAATCGGACAGTATTAAAATTAATTAAGTGTTAATGTTTATATATTTGCTTTTTTTATTATTGTTTTTTTGTCTTTGCTTTTTATTTTACGTTGTTAGTTTTGTTTTTTTATCTTCGTTTTGAATGGAATGCTGGACATTTGGGTTTGCTTAGTCTTGCATTAGCAAATATGGTATCACCATTCATTTAAGTTATTTTAATTCAAAATCTTACTCTTGATTTTATCAATGAAGACACGACGGCTGATTGTTAATTGTTTGTCAGGTTGGTGAGAATATCACCGTTGCATATTGAATGGTTAAGGAAGGATTAAGTATAGTGTGTTTCGTAAAAAGTGAGTAGCAAAATTATTTATTGTGTTTTATTAGGCTAAATAAATACTATTCTTATATTGTTATTATTGTGCCTAATAAAACATATCAAATGCAAACAAGGTATGTTATGAAAGTTTTACCCTTATTCGTTTTGTCATCATTGTTATTAGTGGGATGTGGTTCTGGTGGTTCGAGCTCTTCTGCATCTTCTGATAGTGATAACCCTGGTACCCCGTCTCATTTGCCTGAAAGTGGTGGTGATGACTCCGGCACAAGTCCTGGTGACGATAACAATGCCGGTAGTGGCGGCGATGATAACACCGGCGGTGGTGACGAGGGTAATACAGACCCAAGCCCGGGTGATACGTTTGCCGAGCAGATGCTTTATGCGGTTAACCAAGCGCGCTCACAATCACAAGTGTGCGGCTCTACAACTATGCCTGCCGTTCCAGCCCTAGAATGGGATTATGACTTGGAGTCGGCGGCGATACGCCATTCCAGCGATATGGCGAATAATGGCTTTATGAGCCATACAGGTTCAGATGGAAGCTCTCCTGAAGACCGAATCAATGCGACAGGCTACTCATGGAGTACCTGGGGAGAGAATGTAGCGGCTGGCCAGAAAAGTATTGATGCTGTTATGGCTGCATGGATGAAGAGTGAAGGCCACTGTAAAAACATCATGAACGGTAATGTCACTGAGATGGGTGCAGCATTTGTTGAAAACCCAGATACTCAATACGGTATTTACTGGACGCAGGTGTTTGCCAAGCCGCGTTAATTAGCATTATCATAAAAAGCCGCCAACAATTGGCGGCTTTATTCTATTTAATTAGGCATGATAACCGCAACTTTTCCATCACTAAAATAATGATTGGATTTGGAATAAGCGATAGGCTCTGCTAAGTTTCTTAATTCGGTGCGCCAAGCTAATACTTCAGCATTTTTCATTAGCGTGTCCCGCTCTTGATCGGTGTCTGGATCAATGCCGTGTAGAATGGTGATTAATCCCTTGTAATGAGCAAGTTTGAGTCTGTTATCATAACTAATTGAAGCAACCCAAATATCCCGGCCTGTCTGTTCTGATTTTCCAGCAAACCACCATCGGATATGCCGGCGGTTAATCAAGTCGCCTTTAATTTGATAGGCTAATAATTGCGGTTGTTGGTTCCAATATAAATCTGAAATTGGTGGCTGTTGTTTGGCTATTAATTCAAGGTACTGAGATAAATTCAGAGTATCACGAGAGAAGGTTTTGTTTTTCACCCAGCCTAGCTCTTCCATTAAGGTACTTGGGTGTTCGCCATATAAAACCACATTTATTGGTTGCGCTTTATATACCGGAGACAGCCCCGGATAAACGGTGTAGCTTAAATTATCTAGTGTGATTTTGTCATCCTGCAAGGCTGTAATATTACTGTTAGCTTGTGCCTTGGAGAGCCATTCAATTTGGTAGGCATCGCTATGAAAAAAGTGGTAGTAGTTTGCCGCGCCCAGTGCCGTAAGCCAGCAGCAAGCTATCAGCAACCATTTTCTCCAGCGATAAACACGGTAAAGTATTACCGTTGCTAGCAGAGAAATAAGGCATGCTGTTAGCAGGACACTGTGTTCTTGGAAAAATAACCCTATGGCCTGCCAACTTGGTATTACATCAATTCCTTTGCCGATAAAGAATCCAGCAAGCGTGAATTGGCCAACTCCCAGTATCAAACCGATGGATGAATATAAAGTGAACGTTGACCATCGCATGGCATAGCTGCCTGCGATAAAGGGCATTATCCAGGCGACAGGGCCAAGTAGACGTGAAGCTGTCACAATCCATGGCCCTTTTGTTTGCAGGATTAATCGTGCTTTGGCGATCGGACGTTTTGTTTTGCTGAATTTACTCACTAACCAGCGTCGCCCTCGAGCGCCAAAGCGGCGACCAATGAAAAAGCTGATTTGATCGCCAATGAAGCCCCCGGCGAGTACTGCCAGTACCCCGTAGATAGCCCCATGACTGAGTAGGTAACCAGCAGCGAGCAAGAAGGGTTCACCAGGAAAAAACAGATTGGGACCGATCAGGGCATCAAGCAAGCTGCCGCCAAAATACCACCACCAAGCAACGTCATGCATGACTTATTTAGCATCCTTGTAATGATCAAATTTATACTCCATTTCGCTGTTGCGCATTTCGCCCATGAAAAAGCGGTGGACATTGGCTCTAAGGTAGGTCAGGCCCATTTTGACCAAACCATCTTGCTCCAAGCGGCGAGGGTCAAACCAAAAGCTCACCGGGATCATTCTATAACGCCAGGTTTTAGCTGCTCGCTTGGCGTAGTCGCAGTCTTCACAAAGCACGATGCTTTGGTCAAAACCGCCAATCTCTTTGTGGGCACGTTTGGTTGAAAACATGCAGGCGCCGACGGCCGTGGGGAAGAAAAATGAGGTAGTGAATAGCCCGGCGTTAAATAGTGCATATCCAAGCCGATAACCAATCGATAAGTCTTTGGTCGTCATATAGGCCCCTGCAACTTCAAGTTTGCGGTTATCTAACTCGTAGAGTGCATTGGTCAGGAATGTTGGGCTCAAGCGCACGTCGGCATCAAGAAAAATTAGCCGTTCATGCTTGGCAAGTTGTGCGCCTGTATTACGACCAAGGCTGGTCCCCCGCTCGTGCATTTTGTGGACGGTCAAGCTGGGTAGGGCTTGTTCAAAACCTCTGGCGACCTCACAAGTGTTGTCATCACTGTTTGAATCAACAACGATAACTTCAAATTGCTGATGACTTTGTTTACTCAGATCCTCCAGTAGGCGACCAATACGTTTCTCTTCATTAAGGGTGATGATCACGATGCTTACAGTTGTCATAACTATCTCCAGTTGTTGGTACTGGAGATAGTTTGCAAGGCTTTGATTGAATTATTGCTGAGGGCTTAATTCATTTCGCATTCATATTCTTTGTCTGGCACTGCTTGGCGCTGGTAGTAAAGTTGTATTTTATCGATTAGCCAGTCAGGGTCGTCGGTAGGCAGGTCGTGGCCGGCCTCGGGGTGGAGCAGCAAGGGGATATTCCATGCCTTGGCTAAGGCTTTACTGCACGAAATATCCACCAGGGCATCTTGTTTGCTGCCGATGAGGAGAGTAATGGCTGTCGGTACAACAGCGTATTGATATCGGCTAGCAGCATAGAGTTGACGTAATGCATTAGAGGCTGAAATCGGGCAGGCTACTCGCCACTTGATCCAGTTATTGATAATACTTGGTGGAGATTGCCTGGTGGTCATGGCAAAAATGAGTGCTTCACGTTTTTGCTCGGAAATAAAGAAGTAGCGCACGATATTTTTGTATTGCTGCCATTTGAGCCTTTTATAAAATGGGGAGTAGTTGCCAAGGCTGGAGTTAATTAAAATTGCCGAATGGATCTCTTGCGGAAACTTACGCATCCATTCCAGGGCGATCATACCGCCAAGAGAAATTGCGATGATATCAACGCCATCTTCTGCGCTGAGAGTTTCAGCCGAGCGGTTGGTGTGTGATTGATAGGCAGATAGTTGGCATCTCAGATCATCAACCATCTCCGACACACTGGTAGCAGATTGTTCGCGGTAACGAGGTCCGTTGCCAGCGATATCCAATGTGATGATTTCACGTTTGGGAAAAGTGGCCTTGAGCATAACGAGAAATTTACCCCAGTGACGGGTTTCACGAAGTAAGCCTCTTATGAGCAGAATAGGGCGATTGGGATCAGTAGTTATTCGATTCATGATAATTCGGGGCTGGTTTGTAAATTGGCAAGCTCAATAAGATCAATTTTTGGACAGCTGATAACCCGGCTGTTTATTGGGGTGAGGGCTAAGGCTGGAGTCGGGTGGCTAACCTGCCTCTCTAGCCCTACGAGTTCGGGTAAGCGTCGGTATATGTCTTCTTTACTCAATACTCTTCACTCCTTTGCCTAGCTTCAAAAGTTACAAAGCGAAATCTCGCCCTCAATAGAGAATACTAGCGACTGGGTATTACTGACTAATGTCAGTATAGGAGCTGTATGGTGGAATAGGGGATCGCAGGGGGTGCAATTGCTACAATTTGGATGGAGAGCAAGCTTTTATTGTAGCAATTGCAGAGAGCATTAGTGGGATTGGCTGTATTTCTTCGCTGATTCCAGCTGGTACACTTCGATACTGTGTACCCACTTTGGACGGCTGATGAATCTAGCTATAGCGATACAAGGTAGCAAGAAGAAAAATAACGGTAATGCTTCATGTAAATAGGTATTGGCCAATACTTCTTCGTGAGTAATGAAGTTCAAAGCAGCCAAAATGCAGAAGATTAAGCCCAGAACAACCAGAATCGCAGAGATCACCAAGCCAATGCCCAATAAATCCCTTAGATATAGTTTAGAAGCATTCATATCCATTTCCTCATACAAATCTGGATAAAAATATACGCTTATTTTTGCTTCTCGTTGTGATATCGATCACATATCTGATTGGGCTAAAACATAGTTATTATTTTCTTGATTCAAGGCAAATTCTCAGCAAGTTGCTCGATTTTAGAACGCGTAGCGAATACCAAGTTGATAGTTGGTCATCGAATATTTATCGATTGTCGCATAGGAGAAATTAGCCTCAATCTTCATATTGTTCGAAACATTGAAGACATTACCTACGCGGTATTCATTATACTTTTCGTCAAGCTGCTCAAAGCGGAATGATGGCTCTATCATCCAATTGTCCAGCAGAAGGAGGCGTAGGCCGATGTCGGCACCCGCACCGGAATCACTGTATTTTTTATCCTTATTTCCGATGCTCTCTCCCTGTTTTAAATTGAGGTTGGCAATACCCACGGTCGAAAAGAGCGAAAGAGATGGCGAAAAGGGTTGGTAGAATCCAATACCTGCCATTTGGTGTGTGAGTGATACCTGGTTGCGCTTGGACAACTCGACTTTTCCTGCCACGTATAGTCGATGTGCGAAGTTCCAGCTTCCTTTCAGGTAGGCTCCTGCCATGCTGTCAGCAACAGTTGTTCCATGGGTATTGTCATAAAAATAATGGGAGGTGGTAAACTCATGGCTAAGCGCTGTGTATTGAAAGCCACCACTTATATAGTCGAATTCAGTTGTTGAAGTCTGAGCTTGGGCAAGAGTTGGGCTGAGTATCAAGGTCAATACAGAGAGTCTGGTCAGGATATTATTCATGGCTATATTTGGCAGCTACTTAGTTTTGCTGCTAATCATACAAGCATAAAAACATCGTTCAATATTTTATTGAACGATGTTCGTATTTAATTGTAAGCGATATTGTAATCTGGTGTTTTTTCGACCTAAAGGGCCCATTTGAAAGCGCTGTGGAAGATTGCCTTTCCGCCAGACTCAATGTTATGGCCATGGGATAGAATAATCCGGTCAAAAGGCCAGGTAAGGATTTCCTGCAGCGATTGCCGTAACCTGGTTTTGTTCTTGAACGTCCAGCGCCAATAAAGTGGCATGGCAGGGTGCTGATAACAGCTATTAGCGAGAGCCAGCGCAATCGTAAATACATTGGTGGAAGAGCGGAACCAAGCAAGGGTATCACCGACGATCAAGGTTTTGGATTCAGGATCACAAAAGATCACTTCTTCCATCCGGTCGCTGCCTCTCAGTAAAGTTTGATAGAGCTGGTGCTGCCAGATTTCAGGGCTTTTAGCACCAAGGGCATCATCAAATACAAGGTCGGTGCGTTTGTTTTGGAGGCCCGGCGGGGCAAAAAAATACGCCTCGGGATAGGCCAGCCACCACTCAGAAAGAAATAAGTGGTGGTTCATATTGGGGGTGACAATAGCTTGGATGGCACCAAGCTGGCTAAGTTCCAACTGGAGCGCGGTTGTCAGTTGGATTGGTGAGTGAATGAGCAGTTTGCCGTTATCAAGCCGGATTACTGTCATCCTTGCACCAACAGGTATGCCATTCAACTTGAATGGCATATCCTGATACCAGAGTCGATCCTTACTCCATTCTTTCATCGGTTATCCTTAACCAGATTTACTAGTGTTAGGCTAGAAGCCCATTAATTTTAGTAAATTTTCCGCCGTTTCAATAGCCTGCTGTCTATTTGCGATATTAAGTTTTTGGTACAGGTTACGAATGTGGGTCTTGATTGTCGTCGATGCCACATCCAGCTCCGAGGCAATCTGCTCATTGCTGTAACCGGTATAGATCAGCCCAAGTACCTGCCACTCCCGTTGGGTCAGTGGGCTGGTACGGATGAGTTCGGGTACATCTGGCAAGTTGAGCAGTTTTTCGACGAAGTTTTCATCAAAGTGAACTGAGCGGTTACGCTCCTTGCTTGTCATTTCCCTGAGCAGTTGGCGCGCACGGTGAAGCTCTAGTTCGTTGAGTGCTTTAGTGTCAACTAACTCCTGGATCAGATCGCAGATCTGGCTACCGTCACACAGGAAGATACCCACCATGCCGGTACTGTTCGTCAGCTCGAGCGCTTGCTTGATTTGCTGCAGGGCTAACTCTCTGCGCCCCTGGCGTTTGCTCAGTACGGCTTGAACCACAAGGTTGCGGTTCTTATCAGTGATCAGGTTGTGTTTATTACAGCTCTCATCCAGCATAGTGAAAATCGCTTCGGCACGGTCGAATTCACCGATATTGACACACGCACGGCCAATGTTGCGCCACTGTAACTGCTGGAAGTGGTTACAGGCTGCTTCCGGTTGCTCTGCATGCAGCAGCCATTGCTGGATGCTATCCATATCACTGGTCATTTGCCAGAACAACAAATTGGCCAGATCAGTATTGGCGCGCCAGTCAATGTGGTAGACCGAGCGGCTCATCAAGCTGTTACACAGGTCAAGATAGCGGCTTGCTTTGTCTATCTCGCCACGGGTGATGGCGATTCGCGCCAGCATCGAGTAGGCATGAAGTGACTTGGTCTCGTCATAGGGGGCAAGCACTTCTAAGCTTTTCAGGGCTGATTCTTCGGCTTCCTCAAGGCGATTCCAGCACCAGAGGATTTGCGCTCGAAGACGAAGCAGGAACTCGTGAAGTGGTACTTGCTGCAGGTGTTGCTCTTTAACTAACTTGAAAGCTTGTTCAAGCAATTCATAGGCATTTTGTACATAGCCTTGGGCCAATAAAATTTCAGCCTGCTGCAGTAGCGCCCACAAAGCTTGGTGATAGACATGGTACTGGCGGGCCATTTTCTCAGTCTGCTGCATCATGGGCAGTGCACGGCTTAGGTTGCCCAGGCAGTGATGGACTTCACCCACAACGGACGTTGCGACAATACGGCTACGGTACGTTGTCGATGGCAGTTGGCCTAGTGCTTGCTCGGATAATATCAGTGCATCGTCCGGTTTACCTTGGTTGATGGCCACTTGTGCTCGAAGGGCATTGAACTCACCCTGCAGGGCATCATCGAGATCGATGTTGCGTTTGGTAAATTCGGCTTCTGTCTCCACAATCATGTCGCCAACATCGTTGTATAAATGCTGGCTTTGCAGTAGCCACATGTGGAGAAGGTTGAGGCGCGGCTGGGTGTAAAGCTCTTCGGCGTCGATTTTGCCCAAGGCATCCTGCAGTAGCTTCATTTCACCATGGTGGAACATTTCCCAGCCAAAATCGCACAGGATGTCGATAACCAGTTTGGTATCTCCACACTTCTGCGCATGAAGTAACGCCTGCTGCGGTGAGTTTTGTTTCAACCAAGCCTTGGCCGCCAGTGCATGCAACTCCGCCCGCTGTTGCGGAATTTGGGAGTAGCGCTGGTGGCGGAGGAATTCGGCAAACAGGTTGTGGAAGCGATACCAGTTGTTGTCCCCCTCAAGAGTATTGAGGAACAGGCCGAAGCGGTTGAGCGATTCGAGAATGGCCAGTGCGTCACTACGCCCTGTGAGGTCGGTCACCAATTGTGCATTGAAC
The DNA here is from genome assembly GCF_029223585.1 of Photobacterium sp. DA100. Taxonomy (NCBI): domain Bacteria; kingdom Pseudomonadati; phylum Pseudomonadota; class Gammaproteobacteria; order Vibrionales; family Vibrionaceae; genus Photobacterium; species Photobacterium sp. DA100. The sequence continues at coordinate 719,570 of NZ_CP119424.1, forward strand.
ATATCAAGCACAGAGCACTGCAACAGGAACTGCCGGGTTTCACCGTCAAGTAGGTCAAAAACTTCTTCAGCGAGGTAATCCCACAGATGGCCGCGATTGAAGCTTGCCATCGACTCGGCAGACTCTACCAGGTTATGGGGTTTTTGCTGGGCGTGAAGGGCAATTAGCTGTAAGGCGGATGGCCAACCTTCGACTTGATGGTGCAGGGACTTCAACACGTTGGCTTCGATATTTTCACCGATACGTTTATTGAAGAAGCGTGTGGTTTCTTCTTCATCGAATGCCAGCAGATCGTTATCTACTTCGATGAGCAAATCTCGAATACGCAGGTTGGCTGTACCCAGCGGCGGCAGGGTACGGCTGGTCACAACTAGCGTCAGGTTGTCAGGCATGTGCTTGAGGAAAAAGCGCAGGCCGTCATGTATATCGTCATTGTTGATCAGGTGGTAGTCATCAAGAACAATGTATGTTTGGTCATGGTATTCAGCTAACTCGCCAAAAAGTTCGCTAAATAGCGTTGATAAGCAAGCAAACTGGCGGCGCTCTGCCATAGCCTGGGTTTTCAAGCATGCGTTGTTGGTGGCTTTGTTTATTGTTTGGAGAAGATAATTTGCAAAGCGGAAGGTATCGTTGTCGTTTTCGTCAATATTAAACCAACCGGTATGCGGGTGCTCATTCAACCATTGGGCTGCCATGGTGGTTTTGCCATAGCCCGCAGGAGATCGAAACAGCACAAGACGGTAGAACGGAGCCTGCTCTAGCGATTCCAGCAAACGGGGACGTAGTATCGCATTATGAAGGCGTGCTGGACGAGTTAATTTAGATGGTATCCACATAGTCTTGCTATCTTATTCTAAGGTTTCAGTTCCATTGTTGCTCAGGAGCGTAGCTCTGAATGTAATATGTTATCTGAGCATTTATGCCATGTAATCCTGGTTATCATTTCAAAAAATTGCAGTATGGCATTTGATCTAGTCGATAACTTTGACAGCGCATCAGGTTGAATTCAGCAAAAGTTGCTAACTCATCCCTATATTTATGACACGGTTCACATATCTCAGATCTTTCAACATCACCTATCTATCTAATTGCACATGGAAATGTAGTCTGTAGTTGTGACTTTAAATGCATATGGATGGGCGTTTAAGTCTTTCTCCACCCCAGATTTTTGCATCATGTCACAGAAAGTGGGGGAGTTTCATAACTACGCCCCTACCACTCATCCCTACTCCTCCCCGAATCGGGAGGATGTTAGCGCTGATAATTACAGGCAAGATTGTCAGCAGTTGGAAATAATCCTAGAGCGAGATTGAACCATGCCTAAGAATGGTCAGACACAACAATTCAATAAAGCTGCTTTTAAAGCGGCAGTAGAAAAACACCTAACAACAACTTACGCAGCAACAGATGAAACGGCGACGACTCGCAGTTGGTATTTGGCAATGGGTAAAGCGCTGGCTGAAATCAGCACCGGCAACCTATTGGCGACAGAAAAGAATCTTGCTGAGCAGAAAGCACGCGGTGTGAACTATCTTTCACTGGAGTTTCTGATCGGCCGCCTTACCGGCAACAACCTAATCAGCATGGGTCTATACGAAAACGTTGCTGAAGCTATGGAAGAGATGGGCCAGAACCTGACTGACCTGTTGGAAGAAGAGCGTGACCCTGCACTGGGTAACGGTGGTCTGGGTCGTCTAGCGGCTTGTTTCATGGATTCCCTGGCTGCACAAGAGTATCCAGCAGTTGGTTACGGTCTTCACTATGAATACGGTCTGTTCCGTCAGTCTTTTGTTGACGGTCGTCAGGTTGAAGCACCGGATGCATGGCGTGGTATCGAAGGCTACCCATGGGAAGTACTTCGTCCTGAGCTGGCACAAGAAGTTAGCCTATACGGTCATGTTGAAGCTTACACCGATGAAAACGGTGTTGAGTGCCGCCGCTGGGTACCGGGTATGACGGTAGAAGGTGTGGCATGGGACCTACCGATTGTCGGTTACGACAACAAGAGTGTTTACCCGCTACGCCTTTGGGAGTGCCGCTCAAACGCGCCGTTCAACCTAGCGCGTTTCAATGATGGTGACTATGTTGGTGCACAGTACTCGGCACTAGAAGCAGGTAACGTCACTAAAGTTCTATACCCGAACGACAACCATGATCAAGGTAAAGCACTGCGCCTGATGCAGCAGTACTTCCACTGCGCTTGTTCGGTTGCTGACATCCTTCGCCGCCACGAAGCTGCGGGTAACACTATCGAGTCACTAGCTGAACTGGAAACTATCCAGTTGAACGATACTCACCCAACTATCGCTATCCCTGAGCTTATGCGCATCCTTTTGGACGAGTACAAGCTAGGTTGGGACAAGGCGTGGGAAATTTCGTCGAAGACGTTTGCCTACACTAACCACACCTTGCTGCCAGAAGCGCTGGAAACATGGAGCGAAGCACTGATCCAGCAGATGCTGCCTCGCCACATGGAGATCATCTTTGAAATTAACCACCGCTTCATGAAGCTGGTTGAACAAACTTGGCCGGGCAACAACGAAGTGAAGCGCAAGCTTTCCATCATTCAGGAAGGCCCACACCGCATGGTTCGCATGGCTAACCTCTGCGTCGTGAGCACTTACGCGGTGAACGGTGTTGCAGCACTGCACTCAGAGCTGGTCAAGCGCGATCTGTTCCCTGAGTTCAACGAGCTGTTCCCTGGCCGTTTGACCAACGTGACCAACGGTGTAACGCCACGTCGCTGGATCAAATACTGTAACCCAGGCCTTTCTGCGCTGATCAGCGAGAAAGTGGGTAACGACTGGCCAGCTAACCTCGAGAAAATCGCAGGCCTAGAGAAATTCGCTGACGATGAAGCGTTCCAGAAGCGCTACATGGCAGTGAAGAAAGAGAACAAGCAGCGTTTGGCTGACTGGGTAGAAGAGAATATGGGTATCGAACTGGATACTGATGCTATCTTCGATATCCAAATCAAGCGTTTGCACGAATACAAGCGTCAGCACCTTAACTTGTTGCACATTCTGGCGCTGTACCATCGCCTACTGAACGATCCAACGTTCGATATGCACCCGCGTGTATTCTTCTTCGGGGCGAAAGCTGCTCCAGGTTACGCACTGGCGAAAGACATTATCTTTGCGATCAATAAAGTGGCAGAGAAAGTGAACAACGACCCGCGTCTTGGCGGTAAGCTGAAAGTGGTATTTATTCCAGATTACCGCGTCAGCCTGGCTGAAATCCTGTTCCCTGCTGCTGATGTATCTGAGCAGATTTCAACTGCCGGTAAAGAAGCATCAGGTACGGGTAACATGAAGTTCGCTATGAACGGTGCACTGACTATCGGTACGATGGACGGCGCAAACGTCGAAATGCGCGAAGAAGTGGGCGATGAAAACATCTTCATCTTCGGCCTACTGGTCGATGAAGTACAAAAACTAAAACAAGAGGGTTACGACCCTTACCGTTACTACCATGCTGATAGCCTTCTACGCGCAGCACTGGATTTGTTAGAGACTGATGAATTCACACCAGGCAACCCTGGCCAGCTAGCGGCAATTCGCCATAACTTGCTGGACGGCGGTGACCCATACCTGGTACTGGCTGACTTTGCCGATTACGTGAAGACGCACGAGAAGATCGATGCTGAATACCGTGACCAGAAGACATGGGCTCGCAAGGCCATTCTGAACACGGCACTGATGAGCAAGTTCAGTTCAGACCGTAGTATTCGAGACTACGCTAACAACATCTGGAAACTAGAGCCAGTTTCACTGTAACGGCTCTATCCTGCACAAAGTACGAATTGATATCAGCAAAACTTTAACATCGTAGCGGCCGAAAGGCCGCTAACGGAGAGAACGATGAAAGACGATCAAGTATTAAAACAAGTCGCTGACATGGTAGGCATTGCCGATAACTATGTCAGTGCTTGGGGGGATGAAGCGCAAGTTGACAGCGATACAATCCGTCGCCTGTTGGCAGCGCTAGGTTATGACACCAAAAGCGATGAAGCCTTGCTGGAATCAGCGAACAAGAAACTGCGCCCAGATGTTCTGGCACCTGTTAAGGTGGTACGCAGCGGTGAGCCAATGCACATTGAAATGCATTTGGGGCAAAGTGCACGTATCAGCGATTTCAGCTGGCGCCTGGAAACCGAGCAGGGTGAGGTGCTGGAAGGCTGGCTGCAGTCTCAGCTTGTAACAGACGAGCGTGCAGACGGCGGGACGTTGGTATTTGCTTTGCCGGATGACTTGGCCTGGGGTTATCACAAGCTAGAGGTGTTCCGTAAGCGTCGTAAATCTCCTTTCGAAATGACTTTGATCGTTACTCCGACTTCTTGCTTTAAACAGGAAGATCTGCTGAATAACAAGAAGCTCTGGGGTACTAGCGTTCAGCTGTATTCAATTCGTACTAACCACAACTGGGGTATTGGTGACTTTGGCGATCTGAAGCAGCTGGTTGCCGATGTCGCTGCCCGTGGTGGTGACTTTGTGGGTTTGAACCCAATCCACTCCTTATTCCCAGCTAACCCTGAAGGTGCGAGCCCGTACAGCCCATCTTCACGCCGTTGGCTGAACCTGATGTATATCGATGTTAGCTCGGTAACCGAGTTTGCACAGTGTGATGAAGCGCAGCAACTTGTGGGCAGCCCTGAGTTCCAGCAGCGCTTGAATGAAGCGCGTAACGCGAACTGGGTGAACTACAGCGAAGTGTCTTGTCTGAAGATGGCCGTTCTACCTTTGCTGTTCAAAACGTTCAGTGAGCGTCATCTTGAGAAAAACACAGCACGTGCTCAGCAGTTCCTGAAGTTTGTCGAACAGGGCGGTGAGAGCCTATTGCACCAAGCGGCATTCGATGCACTGCATGCCGAGCTGAAAAAAGAAGACGAAAATACTTGGGGCTGGCCTGTTTTCCCAGAGCAGTACCGCCACTTTGACAACGCTGCGGTCCAGACTTTCATCAAGAAAAACTACCAACAAGTACAGCTATTCATGTACCTGCAGTGGCTGGCCGATACCCAATTGGCTGAGGTCAATGAGTTGGCTAACGAGAAGGGCATGACGATTGGTCTGTACCGTGACCTAGCTGTAGGTGTCTGTGATTCTGGCTCAGAGACTTGGGCTGACCATGGTGCTCTGTGTCAGGACGTTAGTGTGGGCGCGCCGCCAGATATTCTTGGCCCTCTAGGCCAGAACTGGGGTCTGCCGCCGCTGAACCCTGAAGTGCTTAAAGAGCGCGCTTACGAGCCGTTCATTCAGCTTCTTCGTGCCAATATGCGCAGCTGCGGTGCACTACGTATTGACCACGTTCTTGGTCTACTTCGCCTATGGTGGATCCCTAAAGGTGAATCGGCGAAGAACGGTGCGTACATGTACTACCCGGTTGAAGACATGATGTCGATTTTGGCACTTGAAAGCCACCGTTACCAGTGTACGGTTATTGGCGAAGACCTTGGTACTGTTCCTGACGAAATTGTAGATAAGTTGGCAACAGCTGGTATTCACTCATACAAGGTGTTCTTCTTCGAAACAGCCGAAGACGGTGGCTTCTACTCACCTAAGCACTATGCAGAGCAGTCTATGTCTGCCCTGTGTACGCATGATATGCCGACCCTACGTGGCTTCTGGCACTGTGATGACCTAAAAATGGGTGAAGAGCTAGGGTTATATCCGAACAAAGAGCAACTGGCTGGTTTGTTCGATAGCCGTGCCGAAAGCAAGCAAAAAATCCTTGATAGTTTAGCTTGGCATGGTTATCTTCCTGAAGGGGTTGGGCATAATGCTGCATATGTGCCGATGGATCAGCACTTAAGTGAAGCCATGCAACTCCACCTAGCTGCCGGCTCTAGTGCATTGTTGAGCCTACAGCTGGAAGATTGGCTAGAAATGGACAAGCCTGTCAATATTCCGGGTACGGTTGATGAGTATCCGAACTGGCGCCGTAAACTATCGACGACTTTGGACGATATCTTCACTCGCCAGAATATTGTTGACTTGACTCGTCGTTTGACCGAAACACGAGAAGAAGCATCAAAAAATAAGTAATATCAGGAGTAATGCGTTGGACACATCTACAGTGACCCGCAGTGATAAGGAATATATGCAGCTCGAGAGAGCTGCATTTTCAGACCCATTTTCATTTTTAGGCCCTCAATACCAGTCAACGGATATTGCACTTCGTGTGTACATGCCGGGGGCTGACTCTATTGAAGTAATAACTGAAAACGGTGAACGTTTTACCCTCACACGCGAAGCCGATAGCGGTTTTGTGCTTGAAGGTGATTTCGATTTTACCACTGCATTATATCAACTTGTCGTTAACTGGCCGCAAGGCGAACAAACGATTTACGATCCTTACCAGTTCCATAATCTGATTCAGTCAGGTGACGTGCTAACCGACCCATCGCTCATGCACAGTGAGATGGGGGCCCAGCTGATCACCCTGAACCGAGGTCATTCATCCGTCTCTGGTGTACGCTTTCTTGTTTTTGCACCGAATGCCTCTGCAGTAAGTGTCGTTGGCCACTTCAATGCATGGGATGGCCGCCGTCACCCAATGCAGCGCCTTGATGATGGTTTGTGGGGGCTATTTATTCCTGAACTGGAAGAAGGTACCCACTATAAATTTGAACTTAAAGACAGTGCCGGCGAAGGGTTACCACATAAAGCGGATCCTTGGGGCTACGAGTCTGAGCAATACCCGTCTTTTGCATCAAAAGTCTACGACCAGGCGAAATATACTTGGCAAGATGGTGTATGGCAAAACCGCCCGGTTACGGCTAAGCACCAGCAGGCTTTGTCATTCTATGAACTGCATGCCGGTTCATGGCGCAAGAACGACCAAGGCGAGTTCCTTAACTACCGTGAACTGGCGGAAGAGCTTATCCCGTATCTGAGCGATATGGGCTACACCCATGTTGAGCTGATGCCTGTATCTGAACACCCATTTTATGGTTCTTGGGGTTACCAGCCAATCGGCCTGTTTTCGCCAACCAGTCGCTTCGGTTCGCCGGATGACTTTAAGTACTTCGTAGATAAGTGCCACCAGGCGAACATTGGCGTGGTATTGGACTGGGTACCAGCCCACTTCCCATCTGATGATCACGGTTTGGCAAACTTCGATGGTACCGCATTGTTCAACGATCCGGATCCGCGTCGTGGCTGGCACCAGGATTGGCAGAGCTATATCTATGACTATGGTCGCGACCATGTCAGACGCTTTCTTGTCTCAAATGCGCTGTTCTGGTTCGAGCACTACCATATTGATGGCCTGCGTGTTGATGCGGTTGCCTCTATGCTCTACTTGGATTACTCCCGTGAACACGATCAGTGGATCCCTAACCACGAAGGTGGAAATGTTAACTTTGATGCGGTGAGCTTGCTGCGATGGGTCAATGAGGAGGTTTACCGCCATTACCCGAATGCAATGACCATTGCTGAAGAATCGACAGCATTCCCGGGCGTCACTAAACCGACTGACATGGGCGGTTTGGGCTTTGGCTTCAAGTGGAACATGGGTTGGATGCACGACAGCCTTTCCTATATCAAGGAAGAGCCGATTCATCGTAGTTACCATCACAACACCATTACTTTCCCTATGGTGTATGCATTCAGTGAAAACTACGTGCTGTCGTTGTCACACGATGAAGTAGTGTACGGCAAGGGTTCGTTGCTGGATAAAATGCCGGGTGACGAGTGGCAGAAAACCGCCAACTTGCGTGCATACATGGGTTACATGTATGGCCAGCCGGGCAAGAAGCTTAACTTTATGGGTGCTGAAATCGCCCAGAGTGCAGAGTGGAACCATGACGGCCAGCTGGAATGGCACTGGCTTCAGTACCCACGCCATAGCGGCATGCAGGCACTGGTTAAAGATCTGAATGCCTTGTATACCTCAGAGCCAGCGATGTATGAGCAAGATTGCGATCCTGCCGGTTTTGAATGGCGAGTTCAAGACGATGCCGGTAATAGTATTTTGGCCCATGAACGTATTGCGCTTAATGGTGACAAGGTACTTGTGGTATCGAACTTTACCCCGGTACCACGTGAAGGCTATTTGCTTGGTGTGCCGGCTGAAGGTGAATATGAATTGCTGCTTAATACGGATGATGAGAAATACTGGGGTAGTAATGCACCGGTTAAGGCATCTATCGCGACAGAGCAGGTTGCCAGCCATGGCCTTGAGCAGTCTATTGCTGTTGACTTGCCGCCATTGGCGACAGTGTTCTACCGCTTTAAGTAATCGCTAAACTTCATAGATAAAAAACCCGCAGACTTTGCGGGTTTTTTTATATTTGTTGTCGGCATAATTCTACCAATGACAAACGTAACAATTTTTTTGAGAACTATGTCACTTTTTTAGTGCGCGGTTCAGTAGTGGTTAATTAATGAGGTGCAACGATTTGTAACAAAGAACCCCGTGAGGGATTTCACTAAAATGAAGAAAATATTTTGAAATTTAAAGTTTTATTATCATTAGCCGTAATTATTTCCCCTCTCAGCTTTGCCCAACAGTCTTTTTTTCCAATTTGGGGCGATGAAGCTGAAAAGTTAGGTTACACCTTGCCAAAGCCATATGGCTTTTCATTGTCTTACATGGATATGAGCAACCCTATCACGGTAAATAGTATTGCTCTAACCGGCCACCCTTTGCTAGAAGCGATTGACGTTGATGCCAATCACGCCGATTTTACAGGCTCGAACATTACCCTGCGCGGAGATGTGTGGGTTTTCCCGTTTATGAACCTCTACGGTATCCTCGGTTATACCCAGGGTACCAGTAAGGCCAAGATAAACTCTTTGAGCTGTGATGCATCATCCGTTTCAGGTCTTAACAAGCCGCTGTGCATGCTGCTTAATGCTGCCGGGGACAATCTTCCGGATAATGTCATGTTTGAGTTGGATATGGATGGTGGTACTTACGGTGTTGGTACAACTCTGGCCGGTGGCATGGGTAACTGGTTTGCACTGGTAGACATGAACTACACCTACACCAAGATTGCGGCTATTGATGGCAACATCAAGACTTTTGTCGCGGCTCCGCGTGTCGGTCATCGCTGGGAATACGATGGTGGCCGTGAACTTCGTGTATTTGTCGGTGCGATGTATCAGGATGTTCAGCAAGAGTTGTCAGGTGACCTGAAGAGCTTAAACCTTCCAGATTTTCTCGACCCCATTATCGATAGCGCCCCTGACGCGGGGTTTGAAGTTAGCCAAAGCGCGGACGAAAAATGGAATGGTATCGTAGGGTTTCAATATGCCTTCAATCGCGATTGGGACATTTTAATGGAAGCAGGGTTTGGACAGCGAGAGACGCTCTTCTTTGCCTTAGGTCGCCGATTCTAACAATTAATAAATAATGAAAAAAATACTTCCTTTTGTTTGCTTGGTATTGTCTGGCACCAGTGCTGCAACGCAGACCGAGCAAGAGTCCGTCCAGCATGAGCCAGAGCTAACCGCGTACCAACGCTACCAGCAATGGCTTGATGGTATGTTGCTTGAACTAGGTGCCGATGGTGGTTTCAATCCTGAAAAGGGGATCGACTGGAGCGTGATGCCAGGGCCGTTTTATACGCCGGAGAAAAAATTCGGTATTGGCGTATCGGCGGTAGGTTTGTATATGCCAGATATGAAAGATACCACCACGCAACCAAGCTCTATCACTCTCAATGGCTTTGGTTCGATCAATGGTGCCTATGGCGTCGCGATACGCAACGCAAACTACCTAAAGAACGACAAGTACCGCTTGTTTATCGATGCTGAACTAATGGACTCACCAGATATTTTTTACGGTATTGGTGTTGATGCCGGTATGAACAATGAGCGTGTCGATTATGATCGCCGTACCTATTCTGGCTCAGTAACGGGTATGGTACGCGTCCTGCCATATACCTATCTTGGCATGGGCGTTGAACTGTCCCGTAATGAAGCGTCAAATGCTAAGCAGGAGCATCCGGATACACCTTGGGTTGGGGCCGGTGTTGCCAATTTTCCGGAAACCCAGCGTAATGTCGGCGGGATGATCAGCCTGACTTACGATTCCCGTGACTTTGCTCTTAATGCGTCAAAAGGGCGGCTGATTCAACTTGAATACCACAATTTTAATACCGCATTGGGTTCAGATAATGATTTCGAGCGGATAAGCCTTAACTACAGTGATTACCACTCATTGTCGCTTATCCCTGGTGTCCTTGCATGGCAAGCCCGGGTGGAATCAAATTTCGGTGATGTGAGTTGGGACCAAATGGCGTTGCTTGGAGGAGCCGAGGCACTGCGTGGTTACGAGCAGGGCCACTACCGTGACCGGAATTTGTTTATTTCCCAAGCAGAGTACCGTCAACCGCTGTCAGGCCGCCATGGTATGGTGTACTGGATAGGGGCGGGGACATTGGCCGAGGAATTTGATCAACTGGGCGAAGAGGACTGGCTTTACTCCGTGGGGATAGGCTATCGCTTTGAAATCAAGCAGCGCGTCAATTTGCGCCTAGATATGGGCTTTGGTAATGACCAAAGCGGATTTTACTTTGCTATCAACGAAGCGTTTTGACAACAATGAGCTGTTCACCTTTTCGCCCTTTTTTTGCTACCGCTCTACTTTCATTACTGGTTGGATGTTCATCCAATACGTGGCAAACCTATGCAGTGCCAAGCAATGCTGAAGTGACCGAGATGCTAATAGAAGGCAAGTCGACAAGCCAGCCATGGCAATTGCAAGAAGCCCGTTACCCGCAGTTAACCGTGCCTCAAAACGTACGTCCGTGCTGTGCCTTCGGCGATATGCAGAAGGTAAAGCTTGGTTTGGTTTCGGTGCCTTTTTTTCGCCTAAATAACGTGGTAGGGCTTAGCGATATCGGCCCACATAAATTTGCCAGTGGGATTTATTACTACACGTCAGCTTCCTCTTCGGTATTGGATCATGGTGGTAGTGAAAATAACGGCATTGTGTACACCCAACAAGGCGGCTTTATAGATCTTGCCCATGTACGCGATACTGCAGATGACACCATTGGTTTATTCTTCGAAATTTTGGCTAATTTGGGACAAGCCCACCGCATAGACTTACCTGCCGAGCTTGGACCTCGCTATATTGAAATGAGGGCTTTCGATGTATCAGCGCTGACTGATAAGCAGCAGTGGTCAGTAGCTGCACATTTGGCCGCCCGATTGGCATACTTTAAAGCGGAATCTCATGAAATTGCCCAGTGGCATGGCTATACCAGTTTTTCTGGTTGGCCAGAAACCATTTCTGCCTATTCGCTTGAAGATCTGTACTCCAATATGCTGGGTGCAAAGATTGTACTTAACTTGATCCAACATCGTAACGTGTTGAGTGAACAGGAATACAATCAGAATGTAAGCTTATGGCTGAACGCAAGCTTGCAGGAACTAGGTATAGTCGATAAGGCGCAGGCAAAACAGGTTCTCGCTGCTGTCGATGGCAAATGGTGGAGCTCGAAAGAGTCTATTCCAAACAAATATATGGTGTTGAAGCGCCATTATGAGCTGGGTGATCAGCAAACCCCTTATTTACTAACGCCAGAGTTATTGGGGGATCAGTTTGAGCACCTTGCTCCAGTGGCGAAAACGTCTGCAATAGCGCTTTCATTGCCAGCCTATGCAGAATCGCTAGAGCTGGATAATATCGCCACGTTAGTACTTGAAATCATGCCTCGTTATGCTGCGACATTTAGCCATATTCCTGAGCAGTTGTGGTCTGAGCGTATTGTTCACACCGAGTTCCCAGTGATTGCTAGATATGCCAAGCAACAGGACAGCAAAGAAATGGAAGCAATAGGAGTTGGCAATGAATAACACCGCGTTTAAAAAAGTAGTCCGTCACTTTATTTCTCTGTTGCTGTTGACTGGCTTATACGGGTGCTCAACTGTCAATAAATACGATGACCTTACGGCTGTCGATATTAACATGGTGTCAACGGCAGAGGCGATGCCACAAGTTATGCACGGGCGATCTTCAAAAGACGATAAGCCTAAGCTGGCTATTGCGTTCGGCGGCGGTGCGTCTCGCGGCATGATGCACCTGGGGGTGATGAAGGCCTTGGAAGAAGCCGGAATCAAAGCTGATATTGTCACCGGCACATCGGTGGGCTCGATCGCTGCTGCCCTATATAGCAGTCACGAATACCCTGATGTTGAACGTAAGATGTTTGAGTTTGCCGAGCATGAGATTGTTGATATCAATCTCTCTCGCAAGGGGCTGATAAAAGGCAAAGCCTTGGCAAGATGGGTGAACAAGCATACCGGGTATAAAGATATCAGCGATTTGCCTGTCACAACCGGTATTGTTGCTACCAACTTGACCCAGCAGAAGGCTGTAATGTTCACTGCAGGAGATATTGGTGAAGCCGTGCAAACTTCATCAAGTGTACCTGGGGTGTTTGTGCCAATTTATCACAATGAAGATATCCTGGTGGATGGGGGAGTGCTGTCACTGGTGCCAGTCTATGCAGCTCGCCAACTTGGGGCGGATATTGTGATTGCTGTTGATGTGTTCTGTAGCTTGCCACCACCTCTCAAGTACACTGCTGTTGATACTATGGCGAACACCTTCTGGATCCAAAGCTGCATAGCCACCAAAGAAGAAATTGATAGTGCAGAGATAGTGCTGGCGCCAGTATCACCCGACCCGAGTTTAGTAAATTTTGGTGGTTCAGTAGAACGCACCGCCGCGATGAATGTTGGTTACCAAGCCATGAAACAGGCATTGCCAGAACTCAAGGCTTATCTGGGGCAAGGGGATTAGATTGCCGCGGTTGCAAACCGAGCATAAAGATTAAAAACGACGAGGCAATGGCCTCGTCGTTTTGATCTGTGGTTCGGGTTTAGGAATGAATATGGCTAAACACGCGTACAGTTGGTTGATGCCTTTAGAATAATTAATATAAATCAAATTGATACTTTGGAATTAATGTCACAATAAGCGGCTGCGAGAAGCGATAGTTTGCTCGCCTGAGTGTTTTTATTAGAACCGGTAAAAAACAATAAGTGACAGAAATGAAAGCGGAAAACACACATTTTCAGAATATTTCGCAGCCAGGGCAGGAAGTCGAATATTCATCCTCTTGGAATCTGATCTCAACGACGGATCCCACTAGCACCATTACTTATGCTAATACCAGCTTTTGTGACGTCGCCGGTTATAGCAACCAGGAATTAGTTGATAACCCGCATAATATAGTAAGGCATGCGGATATGCCCAAAGCGGCATTTGCGCAGCTTTGGCAATATGTCAAAGCAGGCAAAAGCTGGATGGGATTGGTGAAGAACAAGTGCAAGAACGGAAATTACTACTGGGTCTCTGCGTTCGTTACGCCAATCGTCAACAGCGAAGGGCAGGTGATTGAGTACCAGTCTGTACGCAGTCGGCCAAGTAAAGAAGAGATAAAGCGCGCAGAGGGCACTTATAAAGCCATCAACGAGGGCAAGCGTGGTAGCAGCGGCTTTCGCCTGAGATACGGGGCGCTACTGAATGTACTGCTCGTTATTACAGGGCTACTCAGTACATTTCAGGCCGTAACTAGCTATTCAGTTATTTCGATACTCACAAGTGCCGCACTGCTGCTAGGTCTAATGGTTAACCTGTATGCGCAACAACGCTTGTCTGCGGTTACTGCGCTGGCCCGTGAAGCGTATGACAATTCACTGATGGAGCCGATCTATACCGGAAAGTATGACGATTATTCTGGGATAGAGTTGGCGCTGAGGATGCGGCGGGCCGAGGTGCGAGCCATTGTCGGGCGAGCCAGTGAAACGTCAGCGGATATCCTGCTGTCGGCCGAGGATGAATTTGCTCACACGCAGCAAATCAAAACTAATTTACAAGAGCAGACACTTGCAACAGAGCAAGTTGGGGTGGCGATAGATCAAATGGCCTCAACCGTGAGAGAGGTGGCGGAAAATGCATCGAATGCGTCTGAAATGACGGTGAAGGCGCAGCAAGTCGCCAATAGCGGGCTAGTGCGGGTAGAGGAAACCATTACGTCGGTTAATGCTTTGCACAATGAGCTGGATGACTCAAAAAGGGTGATTAATGCATTGTCAGAAAGCAGCCGCCAAATCGAGGGTATTCTCGATGTGATTGGGACTATTGCTGACCAAACTAATCTTCTGGCCCTCAATGCAGCAATAGAAGCCGCTCGTGCCGGAGAGGCGGGAAGAGGCTTTGCTGTGGTTGCCGATGAAGTCCGTTCATTGGCACAGAAAACCCAATCATCGACCGGTGAAATCCACCAGATGATCACCCAGCTTCAGGATATTGCCGGCCAGGCAGTCGCCGCTGTAGAACGCGGTGGCGAACAGTCGGAACATTGCCGTCAACAAGCCCTGGCAATGGGGGAACAGTTGAAGGAAATCAACCATGTCCTGGATGTTGTAACGGATAGCAGCCATCAAATCGCCGCGGCGGTTGAGCAACAAGCGGGGGTGAGTGCCGATATCTCTGAGCATATCCAGAAGATAAATCTATTAGGCAATGAAACAGAGAAAACCAGTGATATTTCGGTGGAAAGTACCCGGATGCTGGTGGAGCGCTTGGAAGGTCTAGAGCGGTTGATGAATCAGTTCCAGCGTCGCCATTAATCAGAATGAAACCTAACGGATTACCGGTGTAAAAAAGCCCACAACATGCAAATGTTGTGGGCTTTTGATTATGTAGAATGAATTATTTGAATTCAGCTTTGCGCATACGGTTCAGTACAGCCATGACTTCAATCACTCGCGGCTTGGCGATATCACCGTAGTTCGGCATGGTACGGAACCACTCATCACTCGCCAGCATCTGGCTGAAGGCTTTACTTGGTGATTTTTCCCAGCCCTTGCCCTGTGCAATCTGGAACCATAACCAACCGATAGCATGCAGTTGGCTCGAGTCGGCGACTTGCTCCAGTGCTTGAAGATCAATGAATTCACGGCCGAAGCGCATAGACGTCTTGTCTTTGACCTGGATACGGAACTTGCCGTCTTCCAGCTGTGCTTTTAGGCCGGCACGGTTGAGCTTACGCGTACGCGGACGGGCGATTTCACTACTTCCCTCCAGCTGGCGGCGGGTAGGGTGAGACGCGACCACCTCTTTCGCTTTCTCGGTCACATCCAGTGCCTGATAGTTGTGCATCTGGATAACTGTATCGGCGACGTCCAGGTAGTCACCTGAGCCTCCCATTACCAGCAATACCGATACGTCCAGCTGGTCTCTTAGCAATGAAATACGATCGACAAGCGGGGTGATGGGTTCGTCGTCCTTGGCAATTAGGGCCTGCATACGCTCATCACGGATCATGAAGTTTGACGCAGAGGTGTCTTCATCAATCAGTAGGGCGTTAGAGCCGGCTTCGATAGACTCTTGTAGCCATGAGGCCTGGGAAGTGGAACCTGATGCATTCTGGGTAGAGAACATGCTGGTGTCCTTGCCCATTGGTAGGTTGCTGATGTATGGCGTTAGATCGACGTTGTGTACACAGCGGCCGTCTTCTGCACGGATCTTCGACGCTGATTCATCAGTAACAATGTACTCTCGGCCATCACCAGGAATATGGTCATAGACCGAGTTCTCGATGGCATTTAGCAAGGTTGATTTACCGTGGAAGCCGCCACCGACAATCATGGTAATACCTTTAGGGACACCCATACCGCGAATCTTGCCGCGGTGAGGTGCTTCCAGTTCAACCGCAAGGCTCTCTGGGCTGACAAACGGAAGGGCGTCAGCCATCGGCAGGTCACTGTTACCGGCCAGACGAGGAAGGATACTGTCGTCTGCAACAAATGCCATTAAGCCTTTATCCGCAAGCTGCTTGCGCAGTGCCACCTGATCTTCGACGGTTTCACAATGACGCTTTAGCTCGTCCATCGGCAATTCACGGGCGATCGTGGCGCGACGGATGATCTTTGGCATGGTGAACGTCAGTAGGTTTGCCGTTTTCTTGGCAATGATTGTACGGCCGTCTGATGGCAAATCTACGCGAAAGCGCAATTCAAGTGCGTCATCGTCAAAGACAACGGCGGTGCGGTCTAGAACGGCTTGTCCCGGGCGGTCGATTTGAATCTCGTTGATCTGCTGGGCCAGTTCAGCGAAATGGCGGGCAATGAAGTCACGAGCTGCACGCTGGTAGTCAGGGGACTGCTCTTTTAGCCATTCAAGATCGGTCAATGACCACTTGCGGCGTGCACGCACACGTGACGCTGGCGCAAAAGGGTCTGATTGAGTGATATCAATGAAGAAATCGAAGTCAACGAAATGGTATTCACCGCGCAAGCTGGAGTAGCTGCGGTAATTATGACGGTCAATTTTATGTAGTTTTGCTTCGAGTAATTGCATGTCGCCTCGATACCTTCGTTAGAAATTCCGGGGGCAGGATTCTACACTAAACGCCTTGAATAAGCATACAAACTTTACTAATAGCTGCATTTTTTCTTAAAGCCAACACCCGAATGGGACCTAGACCTCTACCTTGGTCTAATTGAGCAATGGGTGGGAATGGCATTTAATCAGAGTGTAGATGATGAAAAAGGGAGTACACCATGCTGCAGTTATCAATGACCGTTGCCGAGTACCTGTTGATTCTGGCTGGGCTAGCCATGGTAGGAAACGGGATTATTTTGTATGGCCGTCGGACAAGCGACTGGACTGGTGTTTTGAAGATGTTTTATAACCGTATTGGCATGTCCGTCGAAGAGTTCAAATGGTATCGGTTGGGCGTGGCCTCTCTCGTGTTGGGTGTGATTGTCAGAATAGTGAGTCTGATTATTTGGCCGTTATAGCCATAATAACCACTAGAACCATTGATAAATAGCGGCGAGCGCTTGCTCGCCTAATGGTCTTTTGTCGTGAGAATTGGCTTTGTCATTTTCTTGGTTTGGGCAGCGTTATCGATGCTTTCAACCCGCCAAGCTGACTCCGGCAAAGGGTAAGCTCACCACGATAGCTATGGGCTAACTCGGTGACAATATTCAATCCCAGACCTGTTCCGGGCGTGGTTTCATCGAGCCTGACGCCTCGTTTGATTGCGCTTTGATAAGCATCATCGTCAATCCCGGGGCCATCATCTTCAATAACCAGCAATACAGACTCCGAAGTTTGCTCTGGCTGGTGGACCCTTATCAAGCTATTGGCCCATTTGTAGCTGTTCTCAATCAGGTTACCCAAGATCTCGTCGAGATCTCGCTTTTCGATTGCGACCTGCAAATCACTGTCCAGCTCGTTAACGAGCACAACGCCCCTGTGTGCATATACCTTGTCCATCGCCATGGAGATAGCATCAACTCGGCTTGAAGGGGCAGTTTTAGCTGACAGGATGTTACTTGCCCCTGCCATTCGTGCCCGGCCGAGGTGGTAGTCGATGTGCTGCTGGAGCTGCTGCAGCGACGGTTCAAGTTTTGAACGCTCCTGAACATTGAGGTGGGCGACCTCATTATTGAGTACAGCGATCGGTGTCTTCAGGGCGTGCGAGAGGTTGCCCGCGTGATTTCGCGCCCGTTCTAGCAACTCTTGGTAATGAAATAGCAGGGCATTCAAATCATCGACAACAGGTCGGATCTCGGCGAGATAGATGCCACTCAATTCCGAGGCTTCCCCTTCACGGACTTGTTTCAAGCTTTTTTGCAAGCGCCGCAGTGGCCAGAGTGACCAACTTACCTGCAGCCAGATTAAGCACAGGATACCGCCTGCCATGACAAGTAAAATAAGCCACAAGCCGCCGGTGAGTTGGTTGAGGGTTTTCAGCAATCTTTCTTGGTTGATTGCAACCGTCAAGGTGACAGGCTCATCCAGTTCGGGCAGAAGAATATTTCGGGTCAAGACAATTAGCGATTGCTTGTTGGGGCCAGCATAACCTGATTCCTCATCACCGGTGATACGGGTATCCCACAATGAGCGAGAACGTAATTCGTTATCGGCAACATTCAAAGTCCAGTACAGACCGCTATAAGGTTGCTGGAAGCGAGGGTTAGACAGGGCTCTTGGGGGGATCAAATTCCCTTTGTTGTCGACATCTATCTGTGCGGTTAATTCGTCAAGATAGATATAAAGCTGGTGTTTTTCCTGATCAACCAGGTAAGTTTTGATGAACGAGGGCATCAGGTAACCAGCGGCAAGGGTAATACCTAATAGCCACACAGCCGCGGCAATAAGCAAGCGGCTGCGTAAGCTTGGTAAAGAGGTGTGTGGGGCTCTAATCGGCATTGATACGATACCCGAGTCCTCTTACGGTTTTAATAACATCACCGCCGATTTTGCGGCGTATGCGGCCAATGAACACTTCAATCGTGTTGGAATCGCGGTCAAAGTCCTGCTTGTAAATATGCTCAACCAACTCGGTACGGGAAATGACTTTATCGGCATTGTGCATCATGTACGAGAGCACCTTAAACTCCAACGCGGTAAGATCGATACTCTCACCATTGTGCATTACTTTTGAAGTGCGGGTATCGAGGCTAAGACCGCCGATTTGGATAACGGGTGAGGCATTGCCGGTAGAACGTCGGACCTGTGCACGCAAACGGGCTACTAGTTCAATCATCTGGAAAGGTTTGGTCAGGTAATCATCGGCACCGGCATTTAGCCCTTCGACACGCTGGGTGAGTTCGTTACGGGCACTGAGAATAATGACGGGGCAGGTGACGTTCTCGTCGCGAATGCCTTTGAGCACCGTCAGGCCGTCTAATTTAGGCAGGCCTAAATCGAGGATGATACCGTCCCATGGCTCAGAGGTGGCACGGTATAAGGCATCGATGCCATCACTGGAGAGTTCGGCTACCCAGCCGCTATGTTCTAAACCTTCAACAATTTGTTCGCCCAAGGCTAATTCATCTTCAACGACGAGTATTTTCATTGGTCTACCTTGATAATGTTTTCAAGACCCCGGCCTTTTATTTCGAGAATGGTTAACGTTTTCGCATCGTATTCCACTCTGACAATATTATTATTGGGGTCGATAAGCTTTAATTCATAGATCCAAATGTCATCATCCTCTTCTAACTCGACACGAATGATCCGGCCGTGAAGCTGTTCATCGACTTTGGATTGTAGAGACGAAAAAGGCTGTACCAGCCCTTGTTGAACAGCTCGCATAACGTCGTCGTGGTCTTCTTCAATTTCCAGCTCAACGCTTGCCAGTGCTGAAACTGCAAAAAAGAGAAGTGACAAAATGGCTATGTATTTGCTTTTTCTATTCATACATTGAATTGTAACTGATTGTACGTGAACCGAAAATGAATATACCCAAGTGATTGTATGTTGTATGTGCGAATACAGACAAAATGCCATTTATTTCTTGAATATTATGAGGAGTTGGTCGTTATAAATAGAAATGACCGCTAGAAATAGCTATGCATACCTGCTTGATTTTTTTGAATAAGCCAGGCGTTTTTAGTGGTAGATCATGATATTAACTCGTGCCACACACTATAATCGCACCAATTTTGTTTCGAGATAAAGGGACGTTATGCAATTATCCTTAAAAACAAAACTGTTATTGTCGAGTTTTGTTGCCATTTCTATTACCGCTATAGCCCTTGGCGGTTTCTCTTACCATTCAATGAAAACCCAGGCTTGGCAATCGATTGAAAGTGAAAGCCGCAATACCTCGGTAGCGGTCACCAAAGGGATCGGTGACTGGCTAGCCAACAAACAGGCTGCTGTTAACGCTGTGGTAAAAACGATGGCCGGCAATAATGCGCCAGATATCGTTGAGCATTTGAAGCAAATGCATGTCTCCGGCGATTTCAGTTTGAGTTTTTATGGCAACCAGCAAGGTGATATGTACCGCCAAGATCCATCCCTGAACCGTGCAGGATATGATCCACGTGAAAGGGGCTGGTACAAGGAAGCTTCATCAGCGCGCGCGGCAGTCGTTACAGCACCGTATATGAGCCATACCATGCAGACGTTGGTTGTTACCTTGGCCGAGCCTGTGATGCAGGGTGGTCAGCTCAAAGGTGTCGTAGGTGCTGACTTGGCACTCGGTGACTTGATGCGTGATGTATTGAATATTCCGGTACTGGGACAAGGTTATGCCATGTTACTTGATATGGATAACCAGGTGATTGTCGCTCACCCTAACCGGGATATGCAGCTAAAGCCCATTACTGATCTGAGGCTGAATTCGCATATGCTGCGAAGCGAAATGCAGGATGACGGTTATTTCCTTAGTGATTTCGATGGGCGCGAGCGTGCCGTAGCAATTCATGCAGTCCCTAATTCGGGCTGGGCGCTGGTAATGGTGATGGATAAGTCTGCGCTTGAAGCTCCGCTCAAGAGCATGCTGATTGACGAGCTGCTTATCGGTCTGGTGATTCTGGTTGTGGTGTGCGGTTTGATCAGTTTACTACTAACAAAGCAGCTGAGTGAATTGAAAAAAGTATCAGCAGCCTTGGCAGATATTGCCCATGGGGAAGGGGATCTAACCGCCCGGATCCCGGTAAACAGCCAAGATGAGGTTGGCCAATTGGCCGAAAGCTTCAATCAGTTTGTTTCGCATCAGCATGTGATGGCGTCTAAACTGCGTGATATCGCCTTGGAGCTAAACCGTAACGCTGCCGATGCCGCGACCGCGTCAACTCAACGTAGCCATAATATCCGCCAGCAGCAAGATGAGATCACTATGGTGGCGACGGCGGTAACTGAAATGGCAAGTGCAACACAGGAAATCGCAGGCAATGCTGAGAATACGGCGAAAACGGCAGAGCAGGCAGTTTCGCTGGCGGGGGATGGGCATCGCCAAGTAGGGCAAAGTCAGCAGTCGATTGGTAATTTGGCCAATGAAGTGACCAATGCAGCTTCCATTATTGAAGATCTCAATGAGCATGCGTTGAAAATCAGTACCATTCTTTCGACCATTCGCGCTATCGCTGAGCAGACCAACCTGCTGGCGCTCAATGCTGCCATTGAGGCCGCTCGTGCCGGAGAGCAAGGACGAGGTTTTGCGGTTGTTGCCGATGAGGTACGCGTCCTTTCTCAGCGAACCCATACTTCAACGCAAGAAATCCAAACCATGATTGAGACTTTGCAGACGACAACGCATAACGCCGTTACAGTGATGAACGATAGTCATCAGTTGGCTGATACCAGCGTACAGGATGTTGATGCTGCAGGTGAAAGTATCAATAGTATTGCCAGCGAGATAAATGTGATTAGTGACATGGCGACGCAGATTGCCTCTGCGGCCGAAGAGCAATCGAGTGTTACCGCTGAAATCAGCCGCAATACCGAAGGTGTCCAGGAGGTTGCTAACCAAATGGCACAAGAGGCCATGGAAGCCGCTCGACAAGCTGAGTCCCTAAAAGCGTTAGCTGGGCAGTTAGAGCAGGAAGTACAACGCTACAAGCTCTAATCTCTGGATAAAAAACGCCCCCGCTAATGCGGGGGCGATGTTTTCATGGTTAGTCAGACGTTATTCTTCCCACTGTACCAGTTTATCTTTCGGCCAGTTAGCGCCAATATCGTGATACTTCTTCTCTAGAAGATGGCGCTTGATTTTCAATGTTGGCGTCAGAATACCGTTTTCAATACTCCAAGGCTCTTTGATCATCAGCACCCCCTTAATCTTGGCATGTGACTCAAGCTCTTGGTTGAGGGTATTAATAACGCGCTCAGCCGTACGTGCGTAACGCTCGCGGTCAAAGTTGGGGAAGTCATGCGGTACCGCTAGCAAGATGGGGGCAGGCATACCTGAACCCACCACACACATCATTTCGATATTGGCAAGCTCGAAGATACGCTTCTCGATTGGGACCGGTGAGACAAATTTCCCTTTGGCAGTTTTAAAGGTGTCATTTTTACGCCCCTGAATTGACAGGTAGCCGTCCTCATCCATAAAGCCGATGTCACCGGTATGCAGCCAGCCATCCTCATCGAACATTTCTTTGGTTGCTTCTTCGTTTTTGTAATAGCCGGAGAATAACCCCATACCGCGGACCAAGATTTCTTCATCGGCTGAGACCTTGATTTCGACGCCAGGGCCGGCATTACCAACGGTACCGATTTTATCACTGCGGAATGGGTGGTTGAGTGTGCTGTATGCAAAGCTCTCCGTCATCCCCCAAGCTTCGGTTATGTTGAGACCGATGCTTTCGTACCAACGCAGCAGGGCTGGCGACACAGGTGCAGAACCACAGCCTAGGACTCGAGCCTTGTTCAAGCCCAGTCCGTCAGCTAACTTGCGTTTTATGACGCCCGAAATGAACGGAATCTTAAGCAGGATGTTGAGTTTAGCTTGCGGCAGCTTTTCCAAAATACGTTGCTGGAACACTGTCCACAGGCGCGGAACCGAAATGAACAGGGTCGGGCGGTGCATTTTAACGTCGTCGATAAAGGTATCGAGTGATTCAGGGAAGGCTACTTGCATTCCTGACATCACGGATGAGCCGAAAATATAGACGCGCTCGGTTATGTGGGCGAGTGGCAGATAAGAGAAAAGGCGCTCGCCCTCTTGCATGCCGATGTGGTCAACCAGTCGTTGTGCCGACCAGGCAAATGAGCCATAACTTAGCATTGCCCCTTTGGGTAGCCCTGAAGTACCGGAGGTATAGACAATTGACATCAAATCATCTTGCTGGTGCTTGGGACGCTCTTCAGAGGGAGCGTGTTGGGACAGCAAGGTATTGAAGTCGTGGTCACACTTCGGCGCAGATGGGTAGTTGAAGGCAATGGAAAGAATATCAGGGTGTTTTTCCATTACCGAGATAGCGGCCTTGCTATCATCAAGCTTACCGATCAGCACTGCTTTCGATTCACTGTGGGTCAAGCAGTGCTCGATCGTTTCCGGGCCGGCCGTGGGGAAGATCGGTACGCTGATATAGCTTCCCAGCATCAGTGCGAGGTCGGAAATGAACCATTCAGCACAGTTCTTGGACATCAGGGCGATACGATCACCAGGTTTGAACCCTTGGGCACGGAGAGCGCTGACAAGCCTCAACGCTTTGTCAGCTACCTCTGCATAGGTGAAATCTACAAATTGTCGGTTGATGATCTGGCGAAGATACACATCATCTGCGCGTTCTTCTGCCCATTTGAGAATCATTTCATTTGGCAGTGGTTGAGTCATCAGAGTGTCCCTTAAGCGATCCGATTGCAGAGGTAGAGTCATACTTCGATCCTTCCATGTTGTGTTTTTGTTAAAGTAATGCTAATTCCATTGTTTGGTCAAGTAGTTATTTGCGATTAACCTGTCACGAAAAACCACTGGACTTGAGCAACATCGATAAAAATAATTAGTTATCAAAGATTAAAATAGAACAAAATTCAAACAGGTGTACAATATTTTTACAATTGATGGCCTATCTATAAATTGCTGTTTCTATTACAATAGTGACAATTTTATGTCATGAATGAAGTTATTCTTGGTTGTGGAATTACGTTAAATTAGTCGAAAGTGCTGAAGTGATGTGCCAAGGCATGTGAATAAGTTGTCTTATGAATGATGAGTGGTCGTTTGTAAACAAAGGATCTGTGTAAGGGCTGAGCTCTTTATTTCATGACATTTTCGGACTTGAAACTGTGGGTTAAACGGTAATATTATCCATTAACGGAATGATATCTTGTATTGTGTGACTTGTTACTTGTAACAAAGTGGCATCAAGTAGGGTTTCAACACATTTGCTTAAATGGTTACGTAGCCCGCTTTGGAGTTCGGCGGGTCTTTGGGTGATCAATTAGAATCATAGAGTCAACGCATTATGCCAAAGCGTAGTAAAGAAGATACTGAAATTACCATCCAAACGATTATGGATGCGGTGGTGGATCAAATTTTGACGTTGGGATACGACAAAATGTCTTACACCACCCTGAGCAAGCAAACGGGGATCTCTCGTACAGGCATTAGCCACCACTTCCCTAAAAAGCAAGATTTCGCCACTGCATTGGATGGCCGTATTTTCCGGTTGTTTGTCGAGAAGCTCGATCTTGATAATGGCTTGGCTGGCTTTTCTTCAAGCTGGATTACGGCACTGGATGATGAAAAGTTTAAAGCGACATTGCGTCTTCTGTTTCATCATATTGCCTCTTCAGAAACGACCAGTGAATTTGCTAAGCGTGGCATTGATAGGCTCTATAATCTATGCCTTGAGCGTTTTGGCGAGGAAAGTCAGAAAGAGCTTGAGTGGTTGCTGGGCAAGTCGTTAATTAGGCTGGTTCGCTAATATATTGTTTAATAAAGCAGCTTCTTCGGAAGCTGTTTTTTGTTTGAAGTTATATAATTTAATTAGAGGCGGGAATAGCCTCGTTAGATTGGGTTTGCGTAGAGAAGATTACGATGTTGAAATATATAGTATTGGCACTGGTTGGTTTGGGGGTTTATATCGGTGTGACTTATAAAGATCAAATAGAAGATCTCACCAATTCACGTTCATTCGAAGATGTACAGGATGTTTTTGAAGACGTTTCAGACAAAGCTTCAGATACTGCCAGTGAGCTGAGTGAAAAATTCGAAGAGCTGAAGCAATAGTAGTTGGTTTATCTGCTTGCTTGAATGTATAAAAAATACCGGCGATTTGCCGGTATTTTTTATGTACATAATTAATGTGAAGAGATGATATAGAAGTAGTAAATCATCGAAGAGGCAATCACATATACAGACCAGTGATCTTCCTTGTACCGTCCTGTGGCTAGCTTTAAGAAGGCGTATACCAACATAGCGGCTGCAATACCATTCCCCGCGTTAAAGCTAAAGACGCTCATTACCACACAAACGAACGCAGGCAGATATTCTGTGATGTCGTCATAGTTGATTTTCTTCATTGAGCTCATCATTGCTATACCGATGTACATCAGCACAGGCGCTGTGGCAACGGTAGGTATCATTCCTGCCAAAGGGGCAAGAAAGAGGGTGAGGCAGAAGCAGGCAGCGGTCACTAAAGCTGTGAAGCCAGTACGCCCACCAGACTCAACCCCGGCCGAACTTTCTACATAGGTTGTCATAACTGGGCATGAGAAAAGCGCGCCAAAGGTTGTGGCACTGGAGTCAACATGAAAGTTCTTTTCGATACCCGGTAGGTTGCCGTCTTTATCCAAGTAACCTGCTTGCGCGCCTATCCCGAGCATGGCTCCCAGTGTAGAGAAGAAGTCAGGAATAAAGAAGGCCAACAAAAATGGCAGGTATGCAGGACTGAGGGCACCTAGCACGTCGAGCTGGAATACCATGTTATCAATACTGCCTGGTACGCTAAAGAAGTTAGCCGGAATAGATGTGATCCCCAAAGGAAGGCTGAGAAGGGTGGTGAGGATAACAGCCAGAATGATACCGCCTTGGATCTTCCGAGAAACGAAGAAGAGGACCATGAAAAAGCCGAGTACAGCGGTGATTACTTCCATTGAGGCGAGATCCCCGAAAACCAGCACATTCTTTCGGGGATCGGCGATAACAATACCCGCCTGCTTAAATCCCAACAGGGCGATAAACAAACCGATGCCGACACCTACAGAAACTTTCACGCTGTGCGGGATAATCCGGACTACAAAGTCGCGAACGCCGAGGAAGGAGACCAGCATGAACAATACGCCGCTGATAAAGACAATACCGGCAGCGATACTGAGAGGGACGTCATTGCCTAGCAGGGTGAATGAGAAGATCGCAACGCTGCCAAGACCAGGGCCCAGGACAAAAGGCCGGTTGGTGTAAAGTGCCATCGCAATCGTCGTGATCACTGTCATCAATACCGTGACGGTCAGCGCGCTCTCGAACGGAATACCGCCTTTGCTCATCATTCCCGGAACGACAGCGACCATGTAGGCCATAGTCGCAAACGTGGTGAGACCGGCGATAATTTCGGTTTTTAAATTGGTGTTATTTCCCTTAAAGTCAAACCACTTAGCAATACTCAAAGCTGGTTTGTCAGCGATAGTTTCCATGGATTCCCTCTACATGTCTTTATAATATTCGTCGATGTGATTAGCGTCGGTAGCAAATTTTCATTTCTGGCGAGATGCTTGGCTCAGCGGTTAATTTTGATCTGAGCAGATCGAACTCATCGCTCCATTCCGCTAGCCATTGTTGCTTAGTACTGTCAGGCATCCAGCAGGCTTCAATACTGTTGAGCATCATTTGTTTCAAACTCTCAAGGTCAAAACCAAAGTCTTCGACCATTACCCTGTAACAGTTGGCACTGTCTGTGTTGTGTATATGCCAGTCGTCGGTACAGGGAATGATGTTCATACCAGCCTTGGCCATCGCCCTGATAGGGTGATGCCAGCACCAGTCTTGGTAGCGCGGCCACTGTTTGAAGTAGTAGGTATTGGATGGGATAACGGTAAAAGGGATCCCTTTCTCGGCGTACTCTTTGGTCAGGGCTGGATTATCAATGATGGTATAACCATGATCAATACGATCAACGCCGATCAGCTCAATGCCGGTTTCGACGTTGCGCCAATGTAAGCCAAACTCAGAGCAATGGGCTGTCAGTTTGTAGCCATGCTGCTTTGCCAAACGGTATGCCTTCCAAAACTTTTCAACCGGGGCGTCGTGCTCTTTGTAGTCAATGCCGATACCAAGCACATAGGGGTGGGGGGCAGCAATCATGTCCTCCACCATGGCGATGGCTTGTTCCGGTGACTTCTCGCGGTTGATAGAAGGGATCAGGCGAATAACGATTCCCATGTTCTGGTAAGCACTGTCAATCGCATCAGCGAGTGCACACGTGACTTCGGCGTAGCTCAGGGGGGTATCCGATGGGTTCCAGAATGTCTCGATATACTTAACACCACAAGCATGGGCGTCTTCAGCGACCTCCAGCAGTACTTTGGCATAGTCGCTCGGTTCACGCATTAACTGGTAGAGGAAGGTAAGTGCCTCAATGCCGCCTTTTACAATTCCCGTTTCTGCTTGATAAGCACGGTAGTAGGCTTTGGCTTCAAGTTCACTGAGTACAATGTCGTATTTGTTTGCAAACCACAACATAGTTTCAAGCCTAACCCCACCTAGCAGGTGGTAGTGAAGATCGGCTTTAGGAAAGCGGTGATAGAATTCTGTGAGCGTGATTGGAGCTGTTTTCACGGTTACCTCTTTGACGCAACAATTTGCGCAAACGTTTGCCTTTGGGCGGGAGTATCGCTCTGATCAACTGTAAAGTGAAATGCAATTATTGGTATGCCAGTGCCGATTCGGCACTAGCCTGGGTGGGAATAACGCAATTGGCACTAATGTATTAGTTGGGCTGCCATGACCGGTTGATTTGCCAACCTGTTTTTACGCTGTGTTGCAGATAGTCCCATAGTTGCTGGGCATCTTGTCGTAAAGGGGCGGAATTGCGGTATAGCCTGATCTGGTAAGGAAGCCGGAATTGTTGCGGGGAGACGGCAATCAGCTTGCCGGTATCCAGTTCTTGGCGTATTTGGGCATCGGGTAACCAAGCCAACCCTTTTCCCCTTAATGCCATATCCTTATGGAGTTGACACATCGAACTTTCAAACACCGGGTAAGTATTGAGTGATTCGAATTTCGGTTGATACTGCTCGATAAGCCTTGCACTGTATGATTCTGCGCTGTATTTGAGTATCGGGCATTTCATTTCCAGCGGGTTGTATAGTGCACCTCCTCGTTCGTCTGCGGCGGAAACCAGCAGAAAGTCACCATGGCCGATACACAGGTTCTGAAATGGCGGCTGAAGCAGCGAGAGAATTTCGAAGCCTAGCAAAAAATCGCAACTTGCTTCGGTTAGCGCCTCCACGGCAAAATCAACCCGTAAAATATCGATAGAAAAGTGTAGGTTGTGCTCTTGATTGATGAATTCTGTCAAATCCAGCAGAGTCGGTGATGACAGCGAGTGGGGCGTGGCGATGCGAATCGGATTTTGCAGGGGTTGCTCAATGCCATTGAGCATCTTTACTCCTGCCTCCATCTGTGAAACCAGGTTTTGGGCAATGGTTCGGAATTGTCTGCCAGCGGCGGTGAGGCTAATAGGTGTTGTCGTTCGGTCAATCAATGTGTGGCCGACAGCTTTCTCCAGCGCTTTGATATGGCGGCCAAATGCAGGCTGGGTGATATGTCTGGCTTCTGCTGCTCGGGAAAAATGCTGCATGTCTGCCAGCATTAAGAAGTCTTCGAGCCATTTTGTATCTAGGTTCATCGCATCTGTATATAGTGGTTACGAGAAGTAGGAGTAAAGCACCGCATTAGGGTGCTTCACAGTTACATTCTACATTGTGGTTTTGCCGTGCTGTAACTTGGCAACTTGGCGATTTCCGCCCGTAAGTCATCGATCCGGCTTGAGTGAGACGGGTGGGTCGATAGCAGTTCTGGCGGTTGATTGCCTCCTGATGCTTTCGCCATGTTCTTCCATAGGCTGACGCTTTCATTTGGGTCGAAGCCAGCTTCAGCCATTAATCTCAGGCCAATAATATCTGATTCAGATTCTTGGGCTCGGCCGTAAGGCATCAAGACACCATATTGCACTCCAAGGCCTAAGCCCGCCATTGCCGCATCATGGTAATCAGCTCCGCCCATAGCGGCGCTGGAAATTTGCAGACCCATGTTGGCAAGTTGAGTTCGCGACAGCCGCTCGTTGCTGTGCTGGGCCAGGACATGGCCAATTTCGTGGCCAATGACAGTCGCAAGTTGATCTTGATTGGTCGCAACGTTCAACAGGCCGGTATAGACGCCGATTTTACCTCCGGGCAAGGCGAAGGCGTTAACCTGGTCGCTGTCAAAGACTACGACTTCCCATTGCCCTGCAGCCTGAGATCCACCAAGGCGGGTTGTCAGTGCATCAGTAACACATTGAACGTACTGATTGGTTTTTGCGTCCGTATGGACTTTTTCTTGTTCTTTTAAGGCATCGAATGACTGTGCCCCTAACTGAGACATATCTTGTTCAGAGAACAGCAATACTTGCTGCCTGCCCGTCGGGGAGCTACTGCAAGCTGTAAGTGCGATTGCCGAGGCAATAATGCCCGCAGTCGCGAGAGGTTGAAAGCGATTCATCTAAGACTCCTTTCATTTTCATATAAACCGCAATAGCGGAATTATACAGTTGCTGTATCATTCTCTCCAAATAAGATTGTTTGGATAACGTGATGAGTATTTGGAAAAAATCCTTCACTCTTGAAAGTTTAAATGAGACGTCCGTAAATACGCTAGTCGAGCACCTGGGAATTGAGTATTCGGCGTTTGACGACAACAGTCTCTCTGCGGTTATGCCTGTTGAGCCTCGTACACATCAACCACTAGGGATGTTGCATGGTGGCGCCTCGGTAGTACTAGCCGAGACCTTGGGCTCTCTGGCTGCCAATATGTGCGTCGATGACGGTAAATATTGTGTCGGTCTTGATATCAATGCCAACCACCTTCGAGCAATGCGTAGTGGTCATGTTGTCGGCAAGGCCTATCCAGTTCACCTAGGGGCGACAACCCAGGTATGGCAGATTGATATCAAGGATCCACGGGGCCGAATGGTATGTACCAGCCGGTTGACGATTGCGGTAATGAGACACAAGAAGGCGGTGTAAACATGACGATTGTTTTTTCAGCTGGCCGCATCATTGCCAATCAGCATGAAGTCGTGGTTCGGCTCGATGGGACTGCCCGGGTGTCGTTACAAGCCGCTGTTGATGATATTACACTGCTTGGCAAGGGAGCGAATGTGGTAACTGCCTTGGGCTCAGGAGTTAACTGGTCCCTCCGTTTAGACTCCGAGCAGCAACTCAAAGATTTGGCTAATGTCATTGGAATTGCCATTCAGTGATCGGATACCCAAGTAACTTACGTTATTTGGGTATTTTTATGAGAGCTTGAACTCATATTTGACTATGGCAACCACAAATTGGCTTCTAACAGGTTATTGTATAGTAAGGTTAGGTAAAACAAATAGTTATATAAAATAATCGCCTTAACCTGTATAGGAAAGTGAAGTCAATGACTGATAAAGGAAGCTAGGTTGAATAGAACACAGCTAAAAAAGATCGCAGAGTTTAGCTATAAAACAATGTTTCGTCAGGCACCACAGCTCAGTGAAATTCATGAAACTTTTTATGGTTGGGTGGTTTTCCTCGCATCTGAAAAAGCCAAGGTTGTGGTGAAATTTACCCGTGAGATTGGGCGGCAGGCTAAGGAGATTAAGGGGCTCGAACGTCTGCGACAAGCGTTACCATGCCCAGTACCGGAGGTTTTGTATTTCGGACGGGAAGAGGGTTACGAATTTATCATGCTGGAGTGGTTGGAAGGAATTTCGGCCCATCAAATACCCAATGATCCCATCGCTATAAACCGTTTTTCTCAAAGCTATCTTACGCTTTTGCACACTTTGCATGAGATCAATGCCCCACAGGGATTTGAATCAGAACAGGGACAATTTCACACCAGTTTGCCTACGGCTTTTTCAGATTGGATGGGGTCGGTATACCGATACATTATTAGTGAGGTTTCACCTTTTTCTCCGGCCCAGAAACAAGCTTACCAATCTCTCTGGGCGATGAAGGAAGAAATTCTGTCCACAGCATCGCCGGTATCTTCGTTAATCCATGATGATTGCCATATAGGGAATATTCTGGTTGACCCGAAAAGTTTTGAGGTCAGCGGCGTGCTTGACCCCTGTGATGTTGGGTTTAAGCACCGGGAAATGGATATCTTCCATCTTTATGATGTGAGGCCTGAATTAAGGCTAGCCGAACGCTACCAGCAAGACGTGAGCCTGCCTCCGGGGTTTGAAATTAGGCGCTGGTTCTTCAGCCTGTGGGATGATGCTAAACACAGCAGAAATATGGGCTGGTATGATGAAGCTTGGATACAGAACAAACTGTCTACATTTAATCAGACAGCGAAAGCAGAATATGGCACAGTGTTGTTTTAGTACAGTTGTTAGATTGTGATCAAGCGAATCAATTTTTGGATGATGCCAATGATTGACCGTACTATGTTATAAATAATGTCGAAGTAAGTATCTGGTCGTATTGCGTATCTTGATGTTGTAGGGATGAAGTGAATGAGAAAGTCGGCAGTATATTTTGCGCTAGTATTGCTAGCGGGTTGTGCCCAGCAGTCAGGACAACAGACAGTGCCTACGCCCGTACCAGAAATTGGCGGAGGCGTTACAGAGCAACCAGTCACTCCGCCGGTTGTTGAAACTCAGCCTCCAGTGATCCCTGAGTCGCTCCCTGAGCCAAAACCTGAACCCGAGGTTAAGCCAGACCCCAAACCGCAGCCGGTTGTAACCAAGACTGATGACGGTAAATTAATCTTGGGTAGTGAGGAATGGCTATGGATAGCCCAAGCACAGCAACACATTCGAGCCAAGGTCGATGGTGGTAAGTCACTTTCTTCTATTGGTGTCAGCAATGTTCAGGCATTTGAACGGGACGGCAAGGATTGGGTCAAGTTCAGTGCAGGGGGGCAAGAGGTTGAATTGCCGGTCGAGCGTTGGCTCAAGAAGAAAAGCGATTCGCCTCAGGCTGTTGTTAAATTGAGGGCGAAATTGGGTGAGCTCAATGAGCTAACCGAGTTTGCGCTCACGGCTGGCAAAGGGATTGTGCTGGGGGTGAACTTTATCCGCGATGTTGCTGTGGTAGACAGTAATCGGAAGTATGTTCAACCCAAGGTGAAGTAATTACGAAAACGGCTGAGTTACCTTCAGCCGTTTTGCTTTTTGCCTTATGGCGTTTCAACCGAGACTTCATAGCTGGTGAATTTGCGGATGTTTATGACGCCGGTGTCAAAAATCAGGTACTGGCCTTTGATCCCCAATAATATGCCTTCGACAACTGGCTCTTTGTCGAAGTTGTGCGACGCTATTTTTTTCGGGTACTCAGTGACAGGGTACTGGATCTCTACGATCTCTTCTTCAAGCTGTTCTACCGCATCCTCCCCGTATAACTCAAGCAATTGATTAACCTTTTGGGCTACCTCCGGCAATAGGCGTTGGGCCTCTTCCTTAAGTGCGATAGGTGAATTATCCCCTTTGAGCATTGCCCGCCAATTGGTTTTGTCCGCCACTAGCTCGGCTAGTGCTATTTCGGCAAGGCCGGATATTTGGCGCGTTTTTACCTTCAAAATAGGTAATGCTTGTGTTGCACCCTGGTCAATCCAGCGGGTTGGCAATTGGGTATGACGCGTGATACCGACTTTTAAGCCGGATGTATTCGATAGGTAGACATAATGGGGAACCATACAGTTCTCCTCTCCCCATTCAGGTTCACGGCATGTCCCTTGAGCGAAGTGGCAAGTTTCCGGTTTCATGATACACATGTCACAACGTGCTAATTTCTTCATGCATGGGAAGCAATGGCCTTGAGAGTAGCTTTTTTTGGTTTTCTTTCCGCAGGCATCACAATAGATATTGCCTGTGTGGGTGAGCTTGAGGTGCTTGCCAATCAGTGGGTTGAGTGGAAGTAGTTCATCGCCAACAGGCAGGTGGTATTCAACCACATTGCTGAGTTGGGATTTCATTTTACTGAGTGTTCCTAGCATGACTTTGCTCTTTTTTATGTAATGTAAATAAATGTAATCTTCAATGCCGGGTTGTTTACATGTCTGTAACCCGCTGTATCATTTCACATATGCTACCAAGTATGCAAAACCCAAGGGTGAATGCTTGGTTCGCTATAAATGGAATAATAACAAAGGGGAAGAAGTCATGAAAAAAATTCTTGTTGCAGGAGGTGTTATGCTTGCAGCCAGTGTATCTGCAACGCCTTTTGAAAAGCCCGAAGATGCAATTGAATATCGCCAAGCCGCTTTTACCATGATCGCGACTAACTTTGGTGATTTGGCAGAAATGGTTAAGGGACGCAAAGAGTGGGATCAGCAAACATTTAGCCAACGCGCCCAGTTTATTTCGCAGTTGTCCTATATGCCAGAAGAAGCTTTTAAAGTGGATGGAACGGATAAGGGCCAGACCAAAGCCAAGCCAGAAATTTGGTCTGATTGGGACGGTTTCAGTGTTAAGCTGGACAAGTTTCAAACCGATATGGCGAATTTAGCTAAAGTATCGCTAGACGGTGACGAGCGAGCGACGAAGCGTGCATTTGGTGAAGCGGCTAAAAATTGCAAGTCTTGCCATAGTGATTATAAGTATCGCTAAGCCTTGGCTTCGACGGCGTTAACGCCGGTAAGATAAAATGCAAGGAAGGTAGGTGCCAGACGTATGTCTGGCATTTTTGATCATAGCAGGTAAGCCACGACCTCCTGGCCGAGGGTAAAATAGACAACCGTGCCAATAATGAGGAAGATCCCCCAGGCAAAAAGACCGTTGGTCATCTTCGGTGCACTGTTTGTTCCTATGGCCTTCCTTCCCGTCAACATGGGCGTGACGAGGTTATCTTTGCGTAAAAAATAGAGCATTATCGCAGCAAGGTGTACGCAGATGGCACCAAGGATGAGATTGAAATTTACTGCATGGATCTCGGTGAGAAAGCTGCTTGTTTCACCGCTGATAAGATAGGCAAAGGGGCCTTCAGATATAATATCGTCGTTAGCGAATAAGCCTGTTGCCAGCTGGGCGATGAGCAGCAGCATAAAAGCAACGACCATATAAGCGCCCGCAGGATTGTGGCCTGCTGATGGGGGATTCGTCTGCTTATTGCCCCTAGTGCTAGTTGCCAAATATTGGATCACAGCTCGGGGAGATCGCACGAAGCGATGGAACTGAGCCGTTTCACTGCCGATGATGCCCCATATCAGGCGAGTAGCTAACAGCGCCAACAATAGATAGGCCAGGCTAAAATGCCAGTCCATTAGTCCTTCGGTGCCGGTATACCACAAGCCTCCGACAGTAAAAGCTTGTAACCAGTGATAGCCACGGATAAAACTGTCCCACACCGCGGGCTGGTTGCTGAGCGTCATGACTGATTCCTTTCGTGTAATATGCATGGGGTTTTGCTTTACGTTATTTAAACATATTGGTGGCAATAATTAACTTGTCTTTTCATTTGTTTACAGTTGTGGTTTTTTTCAAGCGCCATAAAAATAGGCCCCTTTCGGGGCCTAAAGTGTAGTCATGAATGCTTGTGTTAGCGGTTTTCTATCCGGTTATAATCAAGTAACCCAGCTTCAATTGGGAACATACGCTGGTTTAGCTCGTTTAACTTATCACTGAAAGACCAGAAATCCGGGCTGGTTCTACGCAAACCATACCGGTCGAGGAACTGGCGGTAATCCTCCTCGCTCTGAATGGTGTTTATCTGATTGGCTGCATCTTTTAGATCCGCCTCTTGCAGATACCAAAATGCCCTTGGATAACTGCCCAGTAGTCCTCTGACCAAAGTGACATTATCTTGCTCGTATAGACGGTTCGACTCCTCATCGAACAGGCTAGAGATATTTTTATGTGCGCTATTGCGGATCAGGGTAAACAGCTCAGCTTGTCGGCCTGATTGGGCGGGCTCTACCATAATGAATGTCACTTCGGGCAATAAGCTCGCTTGAATTCCGCTAAGTCGGTTCAACTGGTATAAGGCTTGCGAGTTGTTTGCGTACATGCTTGATTGGGTGAAATCATAGCGGTCGGGTAATACAACTTGAAGCTTTTGTTGCAACATGCCAAATAGCTCATTCTTCGGCTGAGGTGTATGGAAGCTAATACCTGTTGGTTGTTCAAATGCGTTTATATCACCCTGAAGATAATCACTCAGGTGCTTGCCTGCTCCCTGATACCAGTAGGCCAGTTCTTGTCGGCGAACATCAGCCGGAAGGAGAGAGAGGAAGTTAGACTCGCCTTCCATACGTAAGAAGTCCATATACATACGCGTGACCAGCTGGTGGCCAAAGTTACCGTATACGTCGAAACCCGCCACCAGCAGGTAGTGGATACGCTCGAGTAGGGAATAATCAATAACCCAAGCGGTCTTGGGATGATCTCCCACGAGTCCCTTTGTTACTGTGGCACTGTCAAAATGACGGAACACCGTAAGGCTAGCATTGTCGTTGTAGCCGTCACCATCCCAGATCAAGTCTGTTGTGAGGTGCTCGCCATTCTCGAACGCATCGTTGAGAAAGGCGTTCTTTGCTTTGAGGAACCGCCCTTGTTGCTTGGCGTAAGAAATCCAGTTAGATATGGGCAGGGTGTTACTTTCGTTTTCAGCCGGTAAGCGTAAATTCTCTGCTTGTGATGCGTAAAACTCATCAACCGATGGGGTATTGGCCATTGCAGGATCAACAAAGAAGACCCAGAAGTGATCATTGATAACGTTCAGCGCGAGCTGCCCACGGCATACCGGTCCTTTGATAAAGCCCATGATGGTATTCTGTGCATTGTCGATCATGAAGCGGTATCGGCTATCAACCGGTATTTGCTTAAAAGCAATCAGCGGGTTAGCTGCAATCTCCGGGTCGTAGCTAGGCAGTGAGGTTACTTCATAATCTGGTTCGATAAAGAGCGTATGCAAACGGGCAAGCTTGGCATGGTTCAGTGCGTAAGGCATATGTGTTTTGTCGACAATACTCTCTCTTACCGGCTGGAATCGATAGTAGACACGGTCGACGCCCGGATCATCGTAAGGGCGTCGAGTGGCAATGAGATCAATGGGTGTGCCTGGCGCAGTACGAGAACGAACGAGCTTGAAAAAAGTCGGCTGCCGTTCGTCGGAAAAGTAGAGATGGGAAACAAACAAGTGCTCATAGATGTAGCGGCTAGCCAGTTGTTGCTTAAGGCTACTTCCATTGAGTACAGTCTCCCACTCGGCAACTTTACCGAGGGTTTGTTGACCGGGTGCCGGTGCCGCTGTCATCATGCCACCATTGGCCAGCCAGTCCATCAACACCTGATTCTCTTCATCACTGATTTGGGGTAGGCCGTAGGGCATTCCCCACTCTGGGTAGCTTTGTTCATAGGTAGCCATTTCCTCGATGGTCGGACACTGTTGATCACGATCCAAAGAAAAATCCCACTCATCGTGATTGAGAACTTTCTGATCTGGTAAAGGGTGGGCCTGTTTTAGCTGCAGCATCCTCGCCATAACCCCAGCTTGGGTATTGGCTTCTTCCGATTGCACACGTTCATTCAGCACCGGATTAAAACCTTTCTCGCGCCATTCAGCCGTTGATTGCGCATCAATAAACATCCGGGTGGTATTGGCCGCCAAAAGGCGGGTGCCTTCATAGACTTTTTGCTTGCTGGCTCCTCGGTCGATCCCTTCTGCAGATGACAGTTTCAATTGACAAGGCGCATCGTAGCAGGCGTGGCAAACCACACAGCGATTTTCAATAATGGGCTTGACCTCGTCTAGATAGTGATTGGCAATGGGAGAGTCGGCCGGTGCTAACCTTTCTTGGGGCTGGGGTTTGCCATAAAGCTGATCCAGGGTAAGTCCGGCATAAACAGCGCAACCCGAGAAAAATAGCGTCAGTATCAATAGCAACGAATGTTTTCGGTGTTTGTTTTTTATACTCATTCTGTATTGTTCTTTTGTTCTACACCAGCAAATCGCGCTGGGTTAAAAGCTAATGTTATGGTTAAGTCTACCAAAACACATATCTTGCTTGTAAAAATGATTGGTTTTTATTGAATGGTGGCGGAATGCTTTCAAGAAAGCAGCCCGTTAGAGCTGCATTCAATCTGTAATATGCGGATTATTGATTCAGAAGCTGGCGTTTGTAGTTGAAAATTTTGGCGTTCTTTTCACTGTTGTGAACCCAGTATATTCCCACCTGATCATTGAGGACCAAATCAATGAAAGGTTGCTGGTAAAGTAGGTAACTATAGCCAATCGTTTTGCCTAGAAACTGCTTTTTTACCTTGCTTTCGATGCGTATTGCCGTTGATGTGTCTTCATTGACAAACTCATTGGGTTGGTATGCCCAGTGATACATGATTGGCTTCACTTCAATTGTAGAAATAAACGGGGACTGATTTTCTACCACGGTTAAGGTTGCCGAGCTGATCGACATTGCATGGTGGTAACCCGTATCTTCTTCAGAGATAAAATTCAGGTATGAGAAGTTCAGTTTATTGTCTTCATCCTTGGTGATGTAGTAATACACCACCTGCGAATCGATACCTGAATTATCAAGGAAGTTGAGGAAGACCTGAGAAGTGGGCTCTCGGGCCAGTTCTGTTTGAATTATCGGGTCTTGTCGTGATAGCGGTAGCTCTTGGAGCACGTTCAACTTGAATTTCGACCACCCATCTTCGCTGATTTGGTAGGAAAAATCAGTATGTGGAAGGCAGTAGTTGTTCTCGCCGAGGCGACACCACGCTAGAGAGTAGGAATCATCACCTTTGAAGGCATAGAGTTTCACATTGTCTAATTCTGGTGCATTGTCGATTTGCTTATAAGCATGGTGAAGATCATCAAGTTTAGCTTGGAGTTCGACAATATCTTGTTCGCTGGTTGCTACCAGTGTGACCATGCTGTTGAGTAACATGCTGGTCCGGGTAATGTATTGAGGTTTATCTGGGTATTTATAGCCAGTCAGCCAGAGGTATACGCCCACTAGTATCAGCGCGGACATGAAAGCGGCCATTGCAAGATAAGGTAGGTACGGCGCGGTGTTTTTTATGACTTTTGATGCCGATAGTTCAGAATACTTCTCGGTAGTAATTTGGGTGATCTGGTAGCCGACACGAGGAAGTGTCTCGATGATCTCGCCTTTGGTTTTTTCCTGCAGTTTTACTCGCAGGCTTCTTATGGCTTGGAACAGAGAAGCTTCAGATACAACGCGGTCTGGCCAGCCGGCTTTCAGCAGTTCTTCTTTTGTGACAGCGCGATTAACATGCTCTATAAGGTAAAGCAGAATGTATTGCTCAGAGAGATTGAGCTTTTGGCTGGTTGTGTCTGACTTTATGACCCCAAGAGCAGGGTTGAAAATAAGCTCATTGGTAAATTTGAACTGTTTTTGGCCAGGCATTGATATCTCAGAACCTTTTTGGTCTTATATTTTAGTAGCTTACTGGCGTTAAGTGTTATATCTAATAGATGACGCCTAATTGATTTAAGCCGAACATATTACCATGAAAAAAAATAATTGGTACGCGAAAAATCGCTCCCCAAAAAAAGCAGGGAGAGCACAAAGGCCCTCCCTGAACATTCAGACAAATTGCATTGAAGCGAGTTGCTTATTTCTTGAAGATCTCTTGGAACTCACGCTTCATTGGTGGGTTACGACGAGCTTTTTTCAACTGCTTACACATGTCTTTGACACAGTTGTGCAGTACTTTATCAAGCATTACTGCTTTGTAGTCTGTGTACTCTTCATCCGTCATATCCGAAGGCTTTTCTGTTTCTTGCATTTCGCCAAGAAAATCAACACCTGAGTAGCTCTGGCTTAGTGCGATCAGGGCGTGGAACTGTTCGAAGTTGTCCAGTACGTTTTGAGCACTTGCTGGTAGCTGATCCCAAGCTTCACGTGAAGTTGGCTCAGATGCTTTGTAAACGTTAATTAGCATGTCAAGAAGCTCTTCTGGCACCTCTTCAAACTCAACAACTTGACGGAGTTCTGGTGAACAATCGTCAAGAGTGAATTTTACTTCTTCAATCGTTTGATCTTCTTTTTTCTCAATATCAGACATAGCTAATTCCTAAAGCATGATTTTGGTTAAGGGAGGGAATCCTATAGCCCTGTATCTAAAAGTCAACAGGTATGGCCAATCACCCTGATGACTTTGGCTATAAGATACCGGAACAACACAACAAATCACGTTAATTTGCTCACGAATATCCGCTTTATGCCTGGTGCAGCCATGATTGGACTCGATGCCTGTCCACAGCGGAATTAATCGCCGAATACCTTGAAAGTGGAAGTTGTAACTTAGTTGCATAAACTTATGAACCAAAACCTTAAAGCTATCGCATTGTGTGCTATAAATAGCTTAAGGAAAATCCAATACCTCAATAGGATGCTTAGATGGAAGCGATGCGGATACTACTGGTAGATGATGTGCATCTCGAGAGGATGCAGTTAGCCATGCGGCTACAGCGCCTCGGGCATGTGGTTGAAGCTGTCGCTTCAGGTAAGGAGGCTATCGAGAAATATCCTTTGTTTGATCCAGATTTATTACTGCTGGATGTCAGCATGCCTGACATGAGTGGTACAGAAGTCGCCGAGCAAATCCGAATCAAACATCCTGATTGGGTGCCAATCATCTTCTTGAGTGGTCATGACGAGCCTGAAATGATCGCGAAAGCGATTGATATGGGGGGGGATGACTATATCGTTAAGCCCGTGAATAACATCGTACTGGCGGCAAAACTTAAAGCTATGCAGCGTATTGCTCATATGCGTCATCAGCTCAAAGATACAACCAAGAGCCTAGAGCAAGCCAATGAAAAGCTTTCACAGCAAGTTAACGAGGATGGTTTGACCAAGCTCGCGAACCGGCGTTATCTTGATACAAAATTGACCGAATTTATCTCATGGCATGGCCGTAATAACTTTCCACTCACTTTGATCATGCTGGATGTCGATCATTTTAAACTGTTTAATGATCATTATGGCCACATTGAAGGTGACCGATGCCTACAAATGGTTGCGACGGAGCTGAAGAAAAGCTTCAGCCGAGCCGGTGAGCTGGCAGCCAGATACGGTGGCGAAGAGTTTGTTGTAGCACTGAGTAACTGCGATAAGACTCGAGCGGTTAGAGAGTGCGAACGGTTAAAACAATGCATACAGAAACTTGAAATCCCCCATTCAAAATCGACTACGGCGGATATAGTGACGGTAAGTCAAGGTATGGTGTCCTGGGTTCCAACGGGATTAGAAACGGTCGATAATATGTACCAAATTGTTGACCGTGTACTTTATAAGGCAAAGGAACAAGGACGCAACCGCTTCGTTGCCGCAGAATTTACCTAAGCTCTCTTCTCTTATTCTTTGATCCAGTTAACATTTTATGTCATATCAAGCGTTATTTGGCTGTTTTGCAGCCAAATAACTTGTTGCCTGCTTGCTGTCGCTCACTGCAATGATAATCTGCTATTTAAAGGGTAAGACCCTGGCAGTGTACATTCTCTTGAGTAGAAGCCATCCGATATACAATGACGTTCTTGTTTTCGGCTATGCTCAATGGAATTTGTATTGTAAGAAGAAAAAGGGTGAGGGGAGATCATGGATATTTGCTTTTCGCAGACAGAAGCGCGCGTGTTAGGTTGCTTGCTTGAAAAAGAGGTAACTACACCTGATCAGTACCCATTAACATTGAATGCACTGACAACGGCTTGTAACCAAAAAAGTAATCGCGAGCCTGTGATGTCGCTTGATGAAGCTACGGTGCAAGACACGCTGGAAGCATTAAAAACAAAGCGATTTGTTCAAGAAGTCACCGCGGGTTTCGGGAGTCGAGTGGCTAAATATCAGCACCGATTCTGCAACACGGAATTCAGTACTTTCCAGTTCAGTAAGCAAGAGAAGGCAATTATCTGTGTGATGTTGCTGCGTGGTCCTCAATCGCCTGGAGAGTTGCGTACCCGCACCAATCGATTGTGCAACTTTGCCGATGTCAAAGAAGTGGAAGTCGTACTGAGTACTCTATCAGAGCACCCGAAAGGGCCGTTTGTTATCCAATTGCCTAAAGAGCCGGGCAAGCGCGATTTCCGCTATATGCATCTGTTCAGTGGCGAAGTTGACATTGAAGCGTTGCAACAGCAAAGCGCTGCGGTAGGAAGCCCATCGTCACCGTCTTCTGAGCGGCTGACGGCCTTGGAAGACGAGGTTGCAGAGCTTAAGAAAGAAGTGGAAGAGCTCAAGGCAATGCTTGAATCTTTAACTTCATAAGTGTCCAATAAGCGATCTATGTTGCCAGCCCAGCAATTGCTGGGCTTTTTTGTAAAGGTAGTAACTTAGCATGACGGGGTCTGAAAGCAACCAACCTGCCAATTGCGATAACCAACAAAATAAAATGGGTGAATGGTCGGTCTATTTAATTAGGACAGCTGCCGATCAGCTGTATTGCGGTGTGACGACCGATGTAGAAAGACGGTTCAACGAGCACGTTTCTACCAAGCGGGGAGCCAAATTTTTGAAGGGCAAAGGCCCACTGCAGTTGGTTTGGTCGGAGTGTGTCGGTGATAAACGACTGGCCATGCAGCTTGAATATCGTATCAAGCGCCTATCGAAGTGCAAAAAGGAGCAGTTAGTTGCTCGTGGGCTTAGCGTATTTAGCTTGGTTGAGTCATGAACTATAGTCGCTGAGAACACGTACCAATAGATAATGTTTGTCTTTTTTTAACTTAAATTCAATTGTTGGTTGATTTTTGCGCGTATGTCAGGCAATTGAAATTGAACCTTCTTCTTGTTCAAACTACACTGCGTTTATCATTTTTATATTATTATTTTATTTTCCCAGGATAATTTTATGGCACTTAAAGCCACTATCTACAAAGCCCAGTTCAATGTTGCTGATCTAGATCGCCATGTTTACATCGACCAGCAGCACACCTTGGCGTGCCACCCATCAGAGACCCTACAACGTTTGATGCTTAGACTCATAGCATGGGGGTTTAATGCTGATGAGGAATTGCAGTTCACTAAGGGGCTTTGTGAAGCCGATGAGCCAGCGCTTTGGCAGAAAAACCTTAGTGATGAAATTGAACTATGGATTGATCTGGGCCTGCCAGACGAGAAGCGTTTGAAGAAAGCTGCTCACAAGGCAAAAAAAGTCATTATTGTTGCTTATGGTGACAATGCGGCCCCGGTTTGGTGGAAGCAGCATCAGGCAAAAGTCAGCCAGTACGGTAATATCTCCGTGGTGTTTTTCAATGACGAAACGCTAGCGGAATTAGAAACACTGGTTGAGCGAACTATGAACCTTCAGCTAACCATTGAAGCTGAACAGGGCTGGTTGATGGCCGGTGATAAAAGCTGTACCTTGGCGCCAGAGTGGTGGCTTCGCTAATACCGCTCTATCGCTGTCGAATGTCACGCATCAGTCACAGAATCCTTGCATCATAGCCTTTTAGGGTACGTTTTCGCGATTTCAGCAATAAGGAGTATTGCAATGGCATCAAGTGTGCATGCTTTAGCAACAAAAGTGTGGAATTATCATCATCTTAATCACACGCTCTCGCCAAGCGACTGCATTTTTGTATTATGTAGTAACGACATTCGAGTCGCCGAGCATGCAGCAAGATTGTTTCTCGATGGCTATGCCCCATACATCGTTTTTTCTGGCGGTGAAGGTGAATTGACGCGGGGGATGTTCAAGGGGTCAGAGGCTGAAGCGTTTGCAGAAGTGGCTATGGATATGGGTGTGCCGGAGCATGCCATTCTGATTGAGCCTCAATCCACCAATACCGGTGAAAATGTCCAGTTTACCCGAGCCTTGCTTGAGGTGAAGGGGTTAGATCCTTCCTGTTTTATCATCGTGCAAAAGCCGTTTATGGAACGGCGTGCTTACGCCACATTCCAGCAGAACTGGCCAGGTAAGAAGGTACTTGTATCTTCGCCGCCGATTGGTTTTGACGAATACCCCAACGAGACGTTGTCATACAGTGATGTGATTAATGTCATGCTGGGAGATCTGCAGCGAATAAAGGTATATCCGTCTTATGGCTATTCGGTTGAGCAGGACATTCCTGCTGAAGTTTGGCTGGCTTATCAACAGCTAGTCGAGCTGGGCTTCAAGGAGCACTTGATTGGGTAAGGTAGGACTGATCGTTCTTTGTGTTTGAAAAAGCCCTGTCATTCGACAGGGCTTTTGGTTAGGGATATTGATATCTATTGTGCGGCATTCATGCCCTGTTCCCAGAAAGCAATTTCCATACGTGTTGCAGTTTTGAATATTTCACATAAGCGCTGGCCACGCTTACTTGCAAGCGGAATTTCTTCCAGCATAGCATCCAAGCGGCGAATGGTTTCTGCGACCCCAGATTGATACTCTTCACCCCTGTAGAGTTCAACCCAGCTGCGATATGGGTTGCCTTCAAGTTTGGTTTCAGACCACTTTTCTAGCCGCTGTCCCACAACCGCATAGCCAATAGCGCATGGTGCCAGAGCGGTAAATAGGTCGGTGCGATCGCCAGCCATACCCGTATCTAATACATAACGGGTGTAACAGACGGTGCCGAAATCTTCGGGCTCAGCTTCCATCTCTGTAGCTGACAGACCCCAGGTTTGGCAATACTCAATGTGATGATTCATCTCTGACTCGAGCAATGCACTTAAGCCAGGCAGCGGCTCACGCATTTCTGCCAAGGTCGAGGATTTGAAGATAGCGAGGGCGTATGCTCGGGCATAGTGTTTTAAGAACAAATAATCTTGTTTCAGGTAGTGGAAAAAAGCGTACTTGTTCAAATCTCCTGTCGCCAGCTGATTGACAAACTCGTGCTCGGTGTAATCGACCCAGTCTTGTTGGCAATGGTTGATCAGATCTTGATATTTCATGGTGTGTCCTTGTTCGCGAAATGAATTACGCTCAATACGTCAGCACGTAATCTTTGGCTTTTGGTAGTGTTTTGATGATGTTGTGCTGTTTCATGAACTCGGCGTATTCATCATAGCGCTTTAGCTCCACCGCTCCCGGGCGGAGAGCAAAGCGAGTAAGAGTATCTTCCCACGCTCGACGGTTTAGATCGTTGTTCAGCGTATCAGGCGAGTAGGCAACGAACTCTTTCCATGCCTGTTCCGGATGGTTGATCAGGTATACCGTCGCTTTTTCGATGGCTGTGTTGAACTTGTTAATGGTCTCTGGGTTGTATTTGTGCTTATTGGCAACAAAAATAAGCTCGTCGTAAGGTGGTACACCGTGCTCTTCCGGGTAGAAGGCCGTTGCGTCGTAGCCTTCGATTGCGAGTTGGTTAAGCTCGAAGTTGCGCAGGCCACCCCAAATGGCATCCACTTTTCCGGAAGCCAGCGAAGAAGATAGGGCCCAACCAACGTTGATTATCTTTACGCTATCCATATCCACACCTTCTGAGCGCAGCATGGTACCTACAGTAGCATCTTCGTTGCCGCCAATTGCGACGCCGATGTTTTTACCTTTCAAATCAGCCAGTGATTTAATTCCTGACTTGTCCAGGACGATCATGGAGTTAAGCGGGCCCGAGATCAATGTGGCTGAACGCACCAGAGGCAGGTCTGCGGCTGTGCTAGAGATAAGCGTGCTCTGGTAA
The DNA here is from genome assembly GCF_029223585.1 of Photobacterium sp. DA100. Lineage (NCBI taxonomy): Bacteria > Pseudomonadati > Pseudomonadota > Gammaproteobacteria > Vibrionales > Vibrionaceae > Photobacterium > Photobacterium sp. DA100. The sequence goes on from NZ_CP119424.1 coordinate 763,538, forward strand.
GACACTGCAAGATCAATCCGACCTGCGGCCACCAGCTTATCTGGCACACTTGGATCCGCTGGTTCTTGAATTTGAACCTGCAAACCCTGTTCAGCAAACCACCCCTTTTCTTGAGCAAGAATAATCGGGCCGTGGTTTGGGTTGACGAACCAGTCCAGCATGAGAGTGACTTTTTCTTGTGCCGACGTGCTGAAGGATGCCAACATCAGTGCTGCGGCAGCAATAAGATGCGGTTTACCCGCGGTGAAGAAAGTGGTTTTCATTTTATTTCCTTGTTGTTGAGCGAAAAAAGCATTCCGTTAATAAACTATTGGCTCTGCCATGGAATGGCTTTCTTTAATAAAAAGTCGGTGATGAAGTAGAGGCTGATGGAGAAAAAGGCCAAGATAAACAATGCGGCAAACATTTCATCGACAAACATCCTCGCATTGGCTTGGAGCATGAGGTAGCCCAGCCCTTCACTTGAGCCGACCCATTCGCCGATGACTGCCCCAATGGGGGCAACGACAACCGCAACCCGTACCCCTGAAGCTAAAGCAGGCAGGGCTGCGGGCAGGCGGATTTGCCATAGCTGTTGCCAGCGGGTAGCCCCCATGGTCGTTGCTAAGTCAAGGTAACCTTTGGGGGTATGGCGAAGCCCGTCATAGCAGCAGGTGGTGACGGGGAAAAAGATGATCAAAGCTGCCATGACAACTTTTGATGCCATGCCGTATCCAAGCCACAGCATGAGAATGGGCGCAATAGCGAATACCGGAATTGCTTGGCTGGTGATCAATACTGGCAGGAGCCAGCGGCGCAAAGGTTCGAATAGCAGCATTTGCAGGGCGAAGAATAGCCCCATTGCCAAACCAAGGAGAAGGCCAAACAAGACTTCAGTCCCAGTGACAAGCGTGTGATGCCAGAGCACATCGGCACGTTCGACCAGCTTGGACAGCACAGCGACAGGACCAGGCAAGATAAAGGGGGGGAGGTCAAACACAATTACACCGGTTTGCCACAACCCCAAGATGATCGCAAAGCTGGTGACAAAGCGTGCTGTTGGATGAGACAGCAAGGTGTTTTTGCCCTTACGCGATCCTCGCTTAACCGCTTGTTGTTCTAGCAAGGGGTTTGACAGCTTTGACGTTAGTGTTGGCTCAGGCATAGTCATTCTCTAGCTCGTTGATAATTCCCTGCTGGTGGGCGGCAAGTTCACCATCAAATAGCCTTGGTGGGGAACAAGCCGGTACCGGTAAGGCCCGAACCGAAGCCGGTGAGCCTGCCATCATATAGATATGGTGCCCAAGACGAAGTGCCTCTTGCGGATCATGGGTTATCAACAAGACAGTTTTCCCAGCAAGCAGGCTCGCTGACAGTGACTGTAATTTATGGCGGGTTACGGCATCGAGTGCTGAAAAGGGCTCATCCATCAATACCAAGGGCTTGTCTTGCATTAAGGTACGGGCTAAAGCAACGCGCTGGCGCATTCCTCCGGAGAGCTGGTTAGGCATTGCCTCGGCTTTGTCGGCCAGCCCCACGGCATCGAGCAATGCCATGGCTTTAGGTTTATTGGCTTCCTGAACAGAACCAAATCGGGTACTTAAGCACACATTGCTGATGACATTGAGCCATGGCAGCAGCAGATCTTGTTGTGCCATATAGGCAATATTGCCAGCCAGCGGCAGATCATTGCTGGTGGTTATTGAGCCGCTCCAGGCAACATTTTCCTCAAGAAGCCCTGCTAGGTGGCGAAGCAGAGTAGTCTTCCCACAACCACTTTTACCGAGCAGGCAGGTCCATTGTCCAGCCGGAAGCTTAATATCTAGCTGGTTGAACAGGGGAGAATGGCCATCATTGTACCTGAGTGTTAACTGCTCGATACCGACTGTCATTCCCTTGGTCTGAGTCGTCAGAGTCTTATTCATCGTGTGTGCTGTTTCCATGCTTACTCGGGCTTGAAATGGCCGGCAAAGAAATGGTTCACCGGGCCATGACCAGCGCCAATCTGAAGAGCATCAGCATTTTCTATTGCTTTGGTAATGTAGGCCTTGGCATGCCTTACCGCTTGTTCTAGCGGGTAGCCCTGTGCAAGAAAAGAAGCGGTAGCCGCAGACAGGGTACAGCCTGTGCCGTGCGTATTGCGGGTCGCGATTCGCGGCGTACTCATGCGCACGACGTCATTTTCGAGGATCAATAAATCAGTACTGGAGGCGTCATTTTCCAAGTGGCCACCTTTGAGCAGAATCGAACGGGAACCGATTGCTCGTAAAGCAGAGATCATGTCAGCCATTTGATGTTCATTCTGTGGGAGGTCGGCTCCAATCAGCGCAGCAGCCTCAGGAAGATTTGGGGTGATCACATCGGCAAGCGGAAGCAGTTCGGACTTAAGCGTAGAGATGGCATCTTGCTCAAGCAGCAAGTCGCCGCTTGTTGCCACCATAACGGGGTCAATCACCAAAAACCTTGGTTGGTATTGGCGTAGCTTTGTCGCCACCATACGAATAATATTCGCATCACTTAACATGCCAATTTTTACTGCTTTAATGTCTAGATCGGTAAAGACTGCATCAAGCTGTTGCTCTACAAAAGCAGGATCAATGGCTAGGATACCGGAAACACCTTGGGTGTTCTGCGCTGTCAGGGCGGTGATTACCGAGCAGGCGTAACCGCCTGTCGCCGAGATTGCTTTGATATCGGCTTGGATACCGGCTCCACCGCCGCTGTCAGAGCCTGCAATAGTAAGGGTGATCGGAGTATTTGATGAAATTGGCATAGCTACCTCTAACTTTAGACGCAAGGTAGCCGTTGCCATCGCCCCTGGGCCGGGGACGGAATAGGACAGTTCAGCTAGTTCCCTACGCCATTATTAAATGGATCAGGTTCAACGGGTCCCACTACGTGGTCTCAGCGCTTGGCTCCCCGACTAACGGACAAATTTTGTCTACTCGGTCAAAAACAAATATTGACCTTTTAAAATATATTTCTGGCGCATGTGCCTGAAGATGCGAGTAATCTAAACATGTTTTTTACCATAGAGCAAACATGTAAGGAATAAAATGAGGAAGTGATGACGAAAAACAGGAGGGGAGACAGGCAGCCATGAGGTGGCTGCCCATTCAATTACATTTTTTTGCAGTATGCTGCGATGATAACCATGTTAGTACCTGCGGCTTTGCCTGTAATATGCAGTGGGTTATCTGTCAGGCGGATACCACGTACAGCTGTACCTTGTTTGATCACAAGGTTAGATCCTTTAACTGGCAGGTCTTTGATGATCGTTACGTTGTCACCAGCCTCGAGAGCAGTGCCGTTTACATCAACAGTTTTAATCGCATTTAGTTCAGCGAGTGCGATGCCTTTTTCTGCCCATTCGATCATGTCTTCTTCCATGTACATCATATCTAGCAGGTCTTGTGCCCAAGTTTCAGAAGACAGACGTTTAAGTAGGCGGTAAGCCATAACCTGTACCGCTGGCTCCTGGCTCCACATGCTGTCGTTTAGGCAACGCCAGTGGTTCTGATCCAGTGTTTCTGCGTCTTCGATTTCTGTACGGCAAGTACCGCATACCATCACACAGCTACCTGCGGTTTGGTCAGGAGAAGCAGGTACTTCGTAAACGCTCAGACTGTCTTCTGAACCACATAGTTCACACTTAGCGCCAGCGCGCTCTTTAACGATAGATTCAATGCTCATAGGAATATTCCAAGGAAGTGTAATGGTGTTCCTTACCCATACGGGTAATTGTTCGGTTTATTATGCCATTTAATTCTGAGAAGAAAAGGAATGAAGATCAAGATCACAATACTCTCATCTATTTACGGACAAAAAACAGCCGAATTAAAAAGTTAAGTAAAAATAATGCAACAAAATTGTAGGGTGTAATGTTGAAATGAGACTAAGATCTAAGAGCCTATCCAAGTAGTTATAGATAGAACAATAGGAAGCAGTTATGAAAAAGGCATTGTTTTTGTTTTCAGCTTTAGCACTGACTGGATGTGATGATGAGGATGTGGTTAATACGCTTACAGGTAAAGCCGAAGTGTTTGCCGTCACCGGAGCTGAAATTGCGGGAGCGCAAGGGTATACCAGTATTGAAAGCATCGAAAATACGTACCCGATCACTTTACCCGATGAGTTTCCCGCTGGCTCGGAAGCCGATTTGGATAACAAGCTGGGAACGTTAGGTATAGATATAGATGATACTGACTGTGGTGTTATAGATACAAGTGGAGATGTTTGCTTTGGCGCGGGGAGCAATACAGTTTGCGTACCGGATGAAGTGACAAAGCTCGGCATCAAACTCTATACCATTGATATGGGTGAAGTCAGGCGTGCATATGATAATGGGTTTTATCCTAAATTGGCCGCTGACTTTTTAGGTGATACCTACGCAAATTTTGATATTGAGCGAGTAAGCTGTGCAAGCATAGGTATGTAGTTTCCAGTTAGTTCTTAACAAGCAAAGTGAGCTAACCTCAGGCTCGCTTTGCTTTTTTTGTGGCTGTGTAATAAAAAGAATGATTATGTTTCATCCTGATCGCTCTATATCATTAGCTGCCTCGCAATTCGTTATCCCCACAGGTTTTGTATTTGTTTGATTTGTTATTTTTGATAAATAGCTATGGGATTGAATTGGTGGCAGATAATGAAAAGAATATGGCTTGGTGGACTTGCTAGTTTATTGATGAGTATTCCAGTAATAGGATACGGTACAGATATTGAAAGTTATGTTGTTGGCGGTACACCCGTCAGGCCGAAGGATGATTTGACATGGATGGCCTCATTAAGAAATACAACAGCTGACACTTCGCATTTCTGTGGCGGGAGCATAGTCAGCGAAAGATGGGTGCTAACAGCTGCTCACTGTGTGGTTCAGGGAGATATGGGAAGTGAATATACAGTGCCACCAAATAAATTAGCAGTGATGGTTGGCACTCTGGGCAGTGAAGTGACTGATCCATCCGATTTATATCAAGTTAGCCACGTAGTCGTACATCCTGATTATTCGCCTTATGCTGTAATTAGTATTTCCGTTGATGATGAAGGAAAAGAATTAAAAGAGGCCGTTAAATTAGCGCTGGATAATGATGTTGCATTACTTCGGGTTAATCGCTCTTTTCCATTTCCCAGGGTCAGTCCGGTTAAGCTGGCGAATGGTCAAACTGCCCAGAGATTAGAGTCTAAATTAAGTGGAGAATGGAATGAAAAAAGTCGACCAGAGAATGTAATGGTTGCTGGTTGGGGATCCACGAAGAGTGATGGGACAGGAATCTCTGACACCTTAATGTATGCTGATTTATCTTATCTGCCTATAGCTGACTGCTTTAATTTGCTGGAAAGAGGAAATGATGCACATTACGTTATTGATAGCCCAACAAACTTAACCAAAGTATGTGCTTTGCCACCTGATGTCTTGTTCGACCAAACTGGTGCCCCCCTAAACTATGGCCCTGATTCCTGTAAAGGCGATAGTGGCGGCCCCTTGGTGGCAAAGAACTCCGACGGCGATTGGGTTCAACTTGGCATCGTAAGTGGCGGGCCTGTAGGCAGCCCACTTTGCGGAGCGTATTTACGACCTGGGTTTTACGCTCGAGTAGGGAACTACTTCGAGTGGATTGAAAACATTGTGGGTACTATTCCTGAGGCGCCAGTAACTAATCCCGACTTTATTGAAGAAGGCAATAATGAAGGTGAGGGCGGGAGTGGTGCTGAGCCCGGTGATGGAAAAACGGATGAAGGTTGTGACCCTAACGTTTCAGGCATCAGCCCGAATAACTGCGCTCTCGTCGCTGGTGGTGGGGGAGCAGTGAATATTTTCAGTCTTGTCTGTCTGTTGATATTGCTTTGTTGCAAAAAGCGGCACGACTGAGATTTAGTCCAAATGAATCAGCCACCCCAAAGGGTGGCTGATTTCGTTAGCGGCAGAATGTTACTGGCTCTTTCCCTTCTGCTAACTGGATATGTGTGACGGCGGGTTGGGTTTCTGCAATCACCTTGCCGCCACGTACTGAGTAGCGGACAGGGACTTGACGTCGTACTGCATCAAAACCACTTTCAGCTGGAAGGATAAGCAGATTACCCGGCTTACCCAGTTCGATACCGTAACGGTTTTGGATGTTCAGGGTGTGAGCAGAATTTGTGCTAATCAGGTCCAGAGATTGATTGATTTGATCGTAGCCCATTACTTGGCATACATGCAGCCCCATGTGCAGAACTTGCATCATATTGGCTGTACCAAGTGGGTACCATGGATCAAAAACATCATCATGCCCAAAACAGACGTTGATTTCAGATGCCAGCATCTCTTTTACACGGGTGACACCGCGCCGCTTAGGATAGTCATCAAAACGGCCCTGTAGGTGGATGTTCACCAATGGGTTAGCTACGAAGCTGATCCCCGACATCTTCAGCAGACGGAACAGGCGTGAGGCATAAGCACCGTTGTATGAGTGCATCGCCGTCGTGTGGCTAGCAGTGACTTTGTCACCCATTTCAAATTTATGGGCAAGTGCCGCCAGAGTTTCCACGAAGCGTGATTGCTCATCATCGATTTCATCGCAGTGAACGTCGATGAGGCGATCATATTTGCGTGCCAGCTCGAATACATAATGAAGCGACTCTATACCGTACTCACGGGTAAATTCGAAGTGTGGTATTGCGCCAATGACATCGGCACCCAGTTTGACTGCCTCTTCCAGAAGCTCTTTGCCGTTAGGGTAGGATAGGATACCTTCTTGTGGAAATGCCACGATTTGGATATCTACCCATTCTTTCATCTCTTCTCGAACTTCCAGCATCGCTTTTAGGGCGATTAGAGTTGGGTCTGATACATCGACATGGGTACGGACATGCTGAACACCATTGGCGATTTGCCATTTCAGGGTCTGTTTGGCGCGCGCCTTCACATCTTCGATGGAGAGCATCGACTTACGCTCGGCCCAGCGCTCAATTCCTTCGAACAGAGTTCCTGAAATATTCCAGTTAGGCTCCCCGGCAGTTTGAGTGGTGTCAAGGTGAATATGAGGTTCACAGAAAGGTGGTACCGCCATACCGCCTTCACCATCAATAACAGTGCCTGAAAAGTCAATTTGCTCCTCAACTGGCTTGATTGAGTGGAATTTACCTTCATTAATCAGAATCTGATGCAGGCCATCCTTGCCTTTGATAGTGACGTTTTTTATTAGCATATTTGAGGTTTGCATCTTAGTTGTCCTTACGCGTTACTTGCACAGGCTGTGGGTTCGCGATTTAGCACCGGGTTAAGAATAAGGTAACTGATAGCGCCACCTAGTACCGCATTGATTGGTACGACGCCAGGCAAGAAGTGACCGGCAGCAACACCAACCGCAACACCAATAATTGCGGCCCAGTTAACTGTTTTGAATTCGGCATTTGCGAAATCTTTGTAACGATGACGGTTTTTCAAGAAATCTGCAATGATAATGCCGCCAATTGGAGGAATCGCCGCCGATAAGAAGGTTAACCAGCCTACGAAGTTATTGTACAGCCATAGCGCACATAGTGTACCGATTAAACCGTTTGCCATCGAAAGATACTTGCTTGGCAACCCCGTCACGTTTGAGAAGCCTAGGCCAGAAGCGTAAAGGGCATTGTCATTGGTAGTCCAAATATTCAGGCCAAGAACAATGATAGCGGGAATTAACAACCCTTGCGCAATCATTACTTCAGAAATATCGGACTGACCGGTTGCAGCAGCACCCGCCGCGCCAAAGATGAACATTAGCGAGTTACCGATAAAGAAGGCAATCATGGTGACCATGACGGCACCCATAGGTTTTTTGCCGAAGCGGACAAAGTCGGCTGTTAATGTACCTGCCGAAACGAATGAGCCGACAACGAGTGCAAGGGCCGTTGAGAATTCGATTGGGTTTTCAGGAGTAATGGCCTTGAGTCCGTCGACTCCTCCTGTACTGCCTACCGCCTCAAGAACCGAGTATCCGCCCAGCAATGCGATGGCAGGTACTGCTATCGCGGATAAAACCATCAAAGCGGAGATCCCAAAATATACTGTGGCCGTCATCAGCAAGCCAGAAACTAAAATCAGGATATTGGTATCAATGCCAGTGGCTTTTTGAACCGGAATCGCGAACATGGCGACACCAACGCCAAACCAACCGACCTGTGTACCGCCAAGCAGCAAAGATGGGAGCCATGAGCCTTTAGAACCAAAAGAGAATCGAGCAAGAAGATGAGTAGAGAGGCCAGATGAGGCGCCGATGTAGCCGAGGAAAGAAGTGTAGATACCGAGGATGAGGTTACCAATAAGAACAGCGAGGAAGAAGTCATCAAAGGAGAGTCCGGTTCCTAGGGTTCCTCCTGTCCACATACTCGCTGAAAAGAAGGTTAAACCCAGCATTACCATGGTAAGTGAAACCACCCCTTTACGTGCCGATTTTGGCACAGGGCCAAGACTGTAGTTGTTGTCGCCTGCCATTGAAACACCTCAAACGTCTTAAAATAATTGTACTGATTTATAGTTAAACGGCGCGTATTTTAGTGAATAAAAAACTGCTGTCAAATGGGTTTTGTTGATATTTTTGCTTTTATTGTTCAGTCCCAAATAATGTTATTGTAATTCAGCTGTTTATCTTTATTGGTATGGTTGTCTGTAAAAAAAAGAAAACGTTTTTATGGTGATTGTGCGAGTTTTAAATTGCCATAGGTGTATATAGATAAGGAATCTATATCCTACTTCGTGATTATGTCGATTATGTTTAAAGGTGGTGATATGAAAACGATTTCTTTTCGTGTTTTTTGCTCTTTCTGGTCCGGGGCTAAAGATGAATACTCCTTTTTCTATGCTTTTGGTTGTAAAAATGGCGCCTATGTGGTGCTTTTGTGTCGTAGTGGTTATTTTTGGTTGTTTGTTTTGTGGTTTTGAGCCGGTTTCAGGGGAGGGAACTTAAGGTGGTGGCGTGGGAGGAATATTAAGAACTAGGCTGTGGATAACTTTATTATCCACAAAACTTGTGAGTAACTCTGTGGGAAATGGTTGGGGGCTAATAGCCATGCTGGCTTCAGTAAAGTCAAGCCTTAGTTTCATGAAAATAATCTAAAAACTTAATGAAAAATAAAGGTTTTTGACGTAGCTCAATTTTGCTTCCCTCTGCTAAATATCAGGCTGATGGACGTTATGGCTGCGCGCATTTGCTGCGAGTGCCACAATCTTCTTGATTGAGTTGCATATAGATATGATAATGCTGATTGAATGATAATGATTTTGATTAGTGTGGATTTTTGTGTCTAAAATTCTCGTTGTAGATGATGATATTGTTCTTTGTGAACTGCTTCAGGAAGTTCTTGAAGACGAAGGGTATGAAGTCCACTGTGCTCATTGTGGCAAAACTGGCCTTGCTTATTTAGAGCAGCTGCCGGTTGATCTCGTTCTTCTCGATGTTATGCTTCCGTATATTGATGGCATGCAACTCGCGCGCAGGATATGCCAGCGTTTTGCGACACCAATAATTATGTTAACGGCATTAGGTGACGAAGCATCATTACTGGATGGCCTACAAGCTGGTGCTGATCATTATATGGCGAAGCCATTTAAAGTACCTGAATTGCTGGCTAGAATTAAAGCCACAATGCGTCGGGTTGGATTAGAAAAGCAGAGAAGCAGTAATTGCACCGCAGAAGTTGAGATTACTGAGCAACTAAGGCGAATACCTTTAACTGATACAGAAAGTGATTTGTTGGAGTATCTTGTTCGCCATAACGGTATTGTTGTTTCTAAGGCTGAATTACAAAAAGCCGTACTTAAGAAAGAATTGAGTCCATTTGACCGCAATCTTGACATGCATATAAGCAACATTCGTCGCAAAATAGTTCAATCAGGGTTGCCAAAGCAACATATAAAAACAGTAAGAGGCAAAGGGTATAGTTTCTTGGAAGTGATTGGGGCTTGAATAAATAAAAGAGTGGCGCAAGAAGCGCCACTCTTCAGCTTTATTTACTATAGGAACTAGCAATATTGTCAATACGCTGGTTAGCTCGCATTGCTTCTTGGTACGCAGCATCTGATGCTGCACGAGCATCGTTAACTGCACCAGCCATTTGATCTTGCTGGCTTTGTAGTGCGCCTACCTGATCAGAGAGCATATCAACTTTATTGGTTAGTTGCTGCATTTGGTCAACTTCATCTGAGCTAGAACAACCAATAAGTGTTGCACTCAGAATAATACCGGTAAGGATAGATAATGAACGGTTCATTTTTCTTTCTTCTCCTTTGTTTGCCACTACAGACTGAGTGTTAAAAGTTTCAGTCGGCAAGTTCATTATGGCAGAAGTTGCGCAAATTGCTGCTGAAAGTGAAGAAAGAGGCTGTTTTTTTTCTCTCAAAGATGAGAAAACCCGCCTGAGCGGGTTTATTTATGCGGTATTGGAAAATTACACCGGGACGTCTTCCTCGGCGAGAACGCGGTTGATGGCGTCGACCAAAATATTCGGGTTCAAGGTATGTTGTACTTTTTCAACCAATGTGCCATCAGCGCGAAGAAAATAAAAGTATGAGCTGTGATCAACCGCATATTCTAATGCTGACCCTTCCAGCTCCGTACGCATGTATAATACGCCATATTTTTCTGCCAACGCTTTAGTCTGATCGGCACTTCCTGTCATACCTATAATTTTTTTATGGAAGTACTGTGCATATTGGGCACTTTTCTCAGGTGTGTCGCGCTCAGGATCCAAGGTAATAAAAATTGGCCACAGCTTATCAATTTGCTGATTGTCAATTTGCTTGAGGGCCGCTGACAGAACGGCCAAGGAGGTCGGGCAAACATCGGGGCAGTGGGTATAACCGAAATAGATGACCCGAATACGCTGGTCATCAGGGTCATACAAGTCAACACTTTCTTTTCCGCTCTTGAGCAAGTTGATAGGGGCACCAGTTTGAGGTGCAGGTGCTTGTCGATCAACAATGGTGCTGGTAATAAGCCCTGCTGTCAGGGCTAATGCAAGTATTATCCATTGATACTTCACTTAATCATCCTTACAGAAAAATAAACTGGTTGCTGTGAACTACTGGTTGCTGGGGTAATTTGGCCAAGCCAAGTCATCTCGTCTGATACGCAAAATGGTAGCATCAACTCTCCTGAAAACTCATAAGTATCTGATTGACGGTGTAAAGATAGACGATAAACCCCCATCATCATCTCTCTTCCTTCTAAAGTCAGCTCGACCGTTTCGGTACTCATAGGTAAGGAGGGCCAACTCACTTGGATTTTAGCGGGTTTCATTGGCTTGATGATGTCTCGGTCTAGTTGAATGCGCCGACCTTCTATTTCACAGCCCTCTTTATCCAATGAACAGTATTGCGCTGACATGGCTGCTTCTTGTCCTGTTGAAAAAGTCACCCAATAAGCAGAAAGAGCAGGAGCCACATAATGAAAGAAGCCGTAGCTGCTTGAAAAAGCCGCTAGGGCAAAGAAAACATATCTATAACGTTTTGTTCGTACCACTGGCTGTATCATCTGCCTCTATTACAAGTATTTGTGAATTATATCACTGGCTTGGTTAATGATTTCGAACAGATGTTGAATTTTGTGAGGAGGGTAATGGGTGGGTTCGCCTTTGGCTGGTGTTGGTGTTAATCATGTGATGGTATGTTGGCAACTGTTTGTAAGGTTTAGAAAATCAGTTAATGGATTGAGCTTAGTCGCGCAATGTGTAATTGGGATCACTTTTTTAATATTATAAAAGGTGATGTATACCACAAAAGTATTATCTATTTGGAATAGTATCTTATTCATAAGGTTTATGATGAAATAAAAAACTACAAGGTAATGAAAATGAAGAAGAATGCTGTTTCAGTAGGTATGTTCTTAGCTGGTATGTGTTTGAGCTCAATGAGCTTTGCCGGCGATTTGCCTAATATCAAGATATTGGCAACGGGCGGTACCATTGCGGGGGCAGGCCAATCCAGCACCGAGTCAAACTACACATCAGGTAAGGTTGGGGTCGATGCGCTGATTGATGCAGTCCCTGAGATGACCAAGCTAGCAGACATCTCTGGTGAGCAAGTTGTCAGCATCGGTTCACAAGACATGAATGATGAGGTATGGCTGACACTAGCGAAACGTGTTAACGAACTGCTGGCGAAAGATGATGTTGACGGTATTGTGATCACCCACGGTACCGACACTATGGAAGAGACTGCCTACTTCCTAGATCTGACAGTCAAAAGTGAAAAGCCGGTGGTGCTTGTAGGGGCAATGCGACCTTCTACGGCGATGAGTGCTGATGGGCCGGTGAACTTGTACAACGCAGTGGTAACGGCTACGGATACTGAATCGGCTGGCCGCGGCGTATTAGTTGCAATGAATGATACTGTGTTCGATGCTCGCGATGTGACCAAAACCAATACCACATCAGTCAACACATTCCAGTCACCAAATACAGGTGCATTGGGTTACATTCATAATGGCGATGTGAAGTATCAGCGTAGTCCGGAGCGCAAGCACACAACAGAAACCGTATTTGATATTTCAAAAGTTGATAGCTTACCGAAAGTCGGCATTGTGTATAACTACGCCAATGCATCGGCACTGCCGGTGAAAGCCATGATGGAAGCAAACTATGACGGTATCGTCAGTGCTGGGGTAGGTAACGGTAATATGTACCACACCATTTTTGATGAGCTGGCTAAGGCAAGCAAAGACGGCACTATGGTAGTACGTAGTTCACGCACGCCTTCTGGTTCAACAACCTTGGATGCAGAGGTTGACGATGACAAATATGGATTTGTGGCTGCAGGCTCTCTGAACCCGCAGAAAGCCCGTATTCTACTAATGCTTTCTCTGACGCAAACTCAGAACTACCAAGACGTTCAGAAGATGTTCCAGTACTACTAAGAAAGCTCTTCCGAGATAAGATAAAAATGATAAAAAGCCGCCATTTTTTTGGCGGCTTTTCTGTCGCTATTTGTCTGCGATTTTTTCCAGCCCCCAGACTAAGCCGATTCCCAGCAGCATTGCAACGATGGCATAGCCAAGCAGGGCCGGTTGTCCTGTCACATGCTCAAAGCTGAAAGGCGATAGGTTTTGTTCAAGTAGAGGAATTTGTTCACCGCTGGAGTTGGTGCGCCAAGTTAATGTCTCTTTCCATGGCCAAATTTTGCTCAAGGTACCAATCATCAAACCAGTCAGGAAAGTCAGCGCGATATCACGGTAGTTCCGCAATACCCACGATAGAACATGGGAGAAAGTCAGAAGACCAATGGCACAGCCACAGGCAAACAAGCCCAATGTAACAATATCCAGTGATTTTGCCGCACCAAGAATTGGTGCGTACATACCAAGTAGCAGCAGGATAAAGCTACCTGATATTCCCGGTAAAATCATGGCACAAATGGCGATAGAACCGGCCAGTAGGATGTTGAAGTAGGTCGGCTCCAATGTTAGTGGGTGCAAAACGGTAATACCATAGGCAAAAGCCGCTCCGGCGGTAACCGAGAGCAGGCGCGTTAAGCCCCACTGGCTGATCTGCTTGAACATATGGATCACCGAAATAATGATCAGCCCAAAGAAGAATGACCATAGAGGTATCGGATGGGTGTGGAGCATCCAAGTTATAAAACGGGCCAGGGTAAAGATGCTGGTCAGGATCCCCGACAGCAACAAGATCAGGAAGGTGCCGTTAATATGCTCAAAGGCAGCTTTGAACCCCTCTTTACGCCAAATGCCGATCAAGCTTGGGTTTACACGGCGAATGCTTTCAAGAAGTGTGTCGTAAATGCCTGTAATAAATGCGATGGTTCCGCCAGAGACGCCAGGTACGACATCAGCCGCTCCCATTGCCATCCCTTTTAGGAAAGTAAACACTTTGCTCATACTTTTCCGTTTGTTACCGATGAGAAATAAACTGGCGCTATTATACCTACAATGAGTGAAAAAAAAGTCTTTTCCTGCAAGCGCAAAATGAATTTGGACACTTTTTTGACTTTACGGTTGCTATCCTCAACCGATTAATGACGTCATTGGGCTAGATGATTTGAGTTCGTTGAAAAATAAACGCTTTTTAAAGTTTGCCGTGGTTGGTGCGGGTGGCTTCCTGGTTGATGTGATTGCCACATACACGTTATCGAGGTTTGTAGCGGTTGAGTTGGCAAGGGCGATTGCCTTTTGGATTGCAGCGAGTTCAAACTGGTGGTTCAATCGGCACTTCACATTTGACCAAGCGCTGAGTCGCCCTTCTGTTCAGCAATGGTTGCAGTTCTTGAGCGCATCTTGTGTCGGATTTTTACCTAACTGGGGTTGCTACTGGTTGTTGATGAACACTGGTCTTGAGCAGGCCACCACTTCATTGATACCTATAGATAGTGCTATGTGGTGGCCTTACTTGGCGATGGTACCCGGGATAGTGCTTGGTATGGGGGTTAATTTTATTCTGTCTGACCGTTGGGTTTTTCGTTTGGCTGTAATGAGATAGTCGCTGTGCAACCTTGATACTGATTGGTCTCGTGGTGAAGATGCCAGTGATATTTCCGGCAGATATCCGCGGCAATTAATAATCCCAAGCCATACCCTTTATGTCCTGTTTCGTTGCTTTTCAACCCGGTGCCAGTGTCTTCGACCATAATTGCCGATGGAGTCATCCTAATGATGACATGGCCTTGTTCCGTGAAGGCGAAGGCATTTTTAATAAGGTTACCCAGTAAGATCTTAAATGCATTCTCAGGCATTTTGATTTCTATAGGCTGAGGGGCTTCGACATACCAGTCAACATGCTTTCCCGAGAGTAATGAGGTATGAGCACTGGCTATTTCCTCGAGCTCTTTCCTGTCAAGCTGACGGCTGGAAATGTTATCCATATCCTCTTCTCGTGTCAGTGACAGCAAGGTGGTAACGAAATCGTTCATTTCAGAAGTGGCTTGCTCGAGGCGCTTTTGTTGTTTAGCAACGAATGCAGGAGCATTCGATTGCCCCAAAAGTGATGTTGCACCTTTCATGACCATCAGTGGCGTACGTAATTCGTGGCTGGCATAGCGGTTGAAAGATCGTTCACGATTGAGCAATTCATTTATCTGGGTGACATAGAGGTTAAAGCTATCGACCAGTTGCAGGACCTCGCGGGAATTGATCCCAGATGGAGGGGCGATTGGGGATAAATCACCGGCGTTACGTGAATCAATATCATTGGCCAGCTGGGTTAGCGGGTTTGTCAGTCTTGCAGAGGCTTTGAGCACAACCACAAAACTGACGACAAGCAGCAGAATCGAAATGCCAAGTTGCTTTAGTTGATTGAGGAAGACCTGCTCTTCGCTTATTTCGTAGATGTAATCTGAAAATAACAAATAGAGGGTTTTGTCGGTCTTGTTGTCGGTGATACGGGTCTTCATGGCGAAGTATTCGGTGTCATCAGCGCCTTGACTCCTGATTTCAAAAGCTTTGTCCCATGGGGTATTTTCAGGGAAACGGACTTGCGGAGGGAGCTGCTTAGGATCCAGGTAAGCATGGGTAAAAGGGGGGATAGCAAATTGTGTGATGTTGCTCTGCTCCTGCAATACTTCTTCGGCAACGGCTTTAGCATGCTGTAGCCTATTATTGGCGTTAATTTGTTCAAAATCTTCCAAAGTGGCATCAAGCAGGGAAAAGTGCAGGGTGATGATGGCAAAAGCGATGATCGAAAAATAGGTTACCGTCAGCTGCTTGGCACTCTTCACGGTTTTCAATTGTTGCTTCACAGTTAATCCTCATCAACCAATTGGTAGCCCACCTTAGGGACATTTTTGATATATGCACGCTTGAAGGGTTTATCGATTTGGTGGCGTAATTGGTAGATATGGCTTCTCAGTACATTACCTTCAGGCTCATTGTCGCCCCACAAGGCCGCTATTAATTCCTGCTTGCTCACGACCTTAGGTGCCTTGATCATTAGCAACTTGAGGATAGTAAACAGGGTTGGGTTAAGGGCAAAGCTGCAGTTTCCTCGCTCGACCGTATGCGAGCTTAGATCAAGAGTCATTTCGCCAAAACTCAGTTGGGCCAATGCCGTTTCTCCCATGCGACGGCGGGTAAGTGCTTTGATACGGGCTTCTAAAATATCCAGATCAAACGGTTTAACCAGATAATCGTCTGCCCCATGGGAAAAACCTTCTAAGGTATCTTCGCGGGTATCTCGGGCCGTCAGCATTAGGATCGGCGTATCAATGCCACGCTCTCGTAATTTTTGACACACTTGGAAGCCATCCATCTTAGGTAACATAACATCAAGGATAATAAGGTCGTAATGATCGCTGCTACCAAGCTCAAAGCCGTGTTGGCCATTGCTGGCATAATCAAGTGTGTAGCCTTTTAGTTCAAAGAAATCAAAAATGACGCCAGCAATATCTTGATGATCTTCAACCAATAGTAATTTCATGAAGGTACCTAAACAAAATGAAAGAAGCGGTATCCTAGTAGAATGACCCTCTGCGTAACACATTATCATGGACAACAATGAGTGAAAAAAGTGTCAATGACCTTTTTCTGACATGCCTTTTAATACCCTAGTGCTCACTAGTTTTCTTATGCCATTTTGAGGTGAGCGATGTCTTCCATTACGGTTTTGTCCCAGCACAGGGAGCGGCAGTCATTTTTTAGGCAACAAACCCCGTTCATTACAGTCATCATTCCCATGTACAACGAGCAGGAGGTCATCAGCCGTTGCCACCATAGGGTGAGCAAAGCGCTGGATGAATTAGGCAAACACTGCGAAATCATTTATGTCGATGACGGTAGCACTGACAGCAGCTGGAAAAAAGCCAGTCACCTCCGTAGCGCTTACCACAGTGTGAAATCAATTCGCCTTAGCCGAAATTTTGGCAAAGAGGCCGCAATGAGTGCGGGATTAAAGGCGGCGACAGGGGAAGCGGCGGTGTTAATTGATGCCGATTTACAAGATCCTCCTGAGTTGATCCCTGAGATGGTGGCCCAGTGGCAAGCTGGATACGATGTCGTTGATATGCAGCGCGGCAGCCGCCAGGGAGAGGGGTGGCTCAAGCGTTTTACCGCTGCGGCTTTTTATCGGTTAATTAACCGACTCAGTGATATGCCTATACCAGAGAACGTTGGGGACTTTCGCCTGATTAACCGTCGTGTTATTGATGAGATCAACAAACTTCCAGAACGAACTCGGTTCATGAAGGGTTTATTTGCCTGGCCGGGTTTTAAGCGGATAACGCTTCAATTCGACCGTGATCCGCGCTTGGCGGGTGAAACAAAATGGAATTACCGCAAGCTGATGCATCTTGCATTTGAGGGGATTACCTCATTCAGTACCCGGCCATTACGCATTGCAACAGGCGCGGGACTGATTACTTCCTTTTCCGCCATGCTTTTGGCGGTGATTGTTCTGGCAAAAACCTTACTCTGGGGTGATCCCGTTGCCGGTTATCCATCCATGATGATTGTTGTTTTGCTGGTTGGCGGGGTACAGCTGCTGTCCATCGGCTTGATGGGGGAATATGTAGGCCGCTTATTTATTGAGGCCAAGCAGAGACCGCTGTTTGTTGTGATGGAAGAGAAACAGACCGTGCCTTCTGTTGTTCCAGAGGAAGTTCAGGTATGACTCAGTACCCGCAAGCAAAGCTATCTTTGACCCACTATGCCATATTGCTTACCGTTGGAACGGTACTTGTCAGGTTAGCGACCTTGGGTTTTTATCCGCTGATGGATACCACGGAAGCCCGTTATGGTGAAATGGCGCGAATCATGAGTGAGACAGGCAACTGGATCACCCCGATGTTTGACTATAACGTACCTTTCTGGGGAAAGCCGCCGTTGTTTTCCTGGTTGAGTGCCGGTGGATTTGAGCTGATGGGGGTGAATGAGTTCGCGGCTCGGGTGCCTCATCTTGCGGTTGGAATTGCCATATTGATCATCACTTGGCTACTCGCTGTAAAAGCCCGGACAAAGAATGAGGCATGGCTGGCTGTCGCTATTTTATCTACAACCACCGCATTTATTGTCATATCAGGCGCTGTTATGACCGATACTGCCCTGACGTTTGCCGTGACCTTGAGTATGGTCAGCTTTTGGTTGGCCTGGGAAAAAGCCAGTCGATTATGGGGGTATCTGTTCTTTGTTGGCTTGGCCATCGGGATGCTGGCAAAAGGACCGCTGACACTGGTGCTTGTGGGGATAAGCTTGGTGATGTGGCTGGCTCAGGAGCAAAGATGGCGCCGTATCCCTTCATGCTTACCTTGGAAAGGGGGGGTAGTTGTCTTCCTAGTTATTTCCTTGCCATGGTACATCCTGGCTGAATGGAAGACGCCGGGTTTCCTGAACTATTTTATTGTTGGTGAGCATATCAAGCGTTTCGTCGTTAGTGGGTGGGAAGGAGACTTGTACGGTTCAGCCCATGACGAAATAAGAGGGACTATCTGGGTATTCTGGTTTTTAGCAGCCTTGCCATGGGCGCCAGTTTTGCTCTATCAGATCATCCGTTTATTCCGTGAGGGGGGAGAGGTCGTTCAAAGTTCCGAGGGTTATATGGGTTACCTGTGGTGCTGGATGCTGTCCCCAATGCTGCTTTTCACTATGGCGGGTAATATTTTGCCTAGTTACGTGATGCCGGGCTTGCCTGCTCTTGGCTTACTGGTCGCGGGCTACCATGGTCAAAGGCCACTTTCTGACAAGGTCTTCAAGGTCGGTTTGATCACTCCCGGGCTGTTAGTAGTTGCCACAATATTACTGGCTAATAACTTAGCCGGGAAAGAATCAGAGAAAGTATTGCTTTCACAGTGGATAAAGCAGGTGGAAAAAGAAAAGAGTGAATTGATTTATATCGACAAGCGACCTTTTTCCGCGCAGTTCTACTCAGTTGGAAAAGCAAAACTAAACCAAGCCTCTTTGCCGACTTTATTGGCGGAACCTGCGGAAGATGTATTTTTTGTGGTGGAGAAAGGGCGACTCCCACCTGGCTTTTTGTGGGATAAATCGCGATGTGAATTACGGGCCGAGTCGAACAAGCGACAACTGGTGCACTGTAAGGCGGGATAATTTGCGCCACTGAGCAGTCTTTTGTTCGATATTTACGATGAAAAATTGTCTGGGTCGCAGATTACGCAGTCAGGAACTGGCGGTTTTGTAAAATGTGACATGTGAAGAAAAGCCCAAATATAAATTATGGAATGATGACTTCAGTGAAATAAAAATGGAGTCTGGTTATGTACCGTGATTTATTAGAAATCCCTGCGGAGCATCAGTTTATCCGTACTGATATGAAGTGGGATATAGGGAAAAAACAGGATATTGATACTTTTTGGTATGATGAGAAAAACCCTCTAGGAGAAGTAATTGCAAAGTACGTTGTCAAAGTGACCAAGTATATCTATCCACCCAAGCAGTCGGATATTAGTTTTCAGAAGTATTCCGCTGACGCCTTGTCTTTGTTGGCAGAGGGCGAATTGAAGCGGTAAAGGATCTGATGCTGAAGTTATTGAGGAAGTGGCTTATGGCCACTTCTTTTATTTTACAGCATGACTTAGTCAGTGTTTTCGAAATTTCCACTTCAGCATGAAGACAGGTTTGCAATCGACAGTTAGTTTCAATAATTGGTAGAAGGGTGTGACCAATATCAAGGAATGTATGCTGCTGCTATCAACCCGGTTGAATAAGATTTGTCTGAGGAATACACTAGCCTGGTAACAAGTTAAATGGAGTTTAATTTCAAGATGATACCGCTAGATTCCACATTGAGAGTGGTCAGACCAACAGATAATGTATCCCAAATTGCAGCTATGTATCGACAGGCACTAGGCTTTGATTTATTGAAGCAATTTGAAGATTATGATGGTTTCGATGGTGTCGTTCTGGGGCATAAGAAGCATCCATATCATATTGAGTTTGTGCACAAGGTTGGCTCGGCTGCGGGGACTGCCCCAAGTCACGAGCATCTATTGGTTTTCTATGTAGATTGCAGCCAGGCTTGGGAGCGAGCTTGCAGAAATATGATTGATGCGGGCTTTTCAGTGGTCGAGTCAAGTAATCCTTACTGGGAGCAGGTTGGTAAGACCTTTGAAGATATCGATGGCTATCGTGTCGTGCTGCAGAACCGAGATTGGGATTTCTAAGTTTCTGGTATTTTGACCAGTAGCAAAGCTCAAGTTGAAGAACTTGAGCTTTTTTAATTCATGGCGCAGTGCTTAATGATTCCGGCCAGAAAGCGACTGATAGGCGGATTTGAACATCAATGTAAAACCGGCCTGGGTGAGCTCTTTGGCTGAGATCTCTGCTTCTTCAAGTCTACGATAGCACTCATCTAATGCGAGAAGTACTGTATCCACCTGATTATTCTCTAATTGTTGTAGTTGCATAACATCATTCCCATCAAGATAGCTTGCTGATTAGGCATTTCGAAATCCTCAGCATTCCATAAAAGCATACGATTGCGAACATGAATGAAATCTGAATAGAGCAT
This sequence comes from Photobacterium sp. DA100, assembly GCF_029223585.1. Classification (NCBI taxonomy): domain Bacteria; kingdom Pseudomonadati; phylum Pseudomonadota; class Gammaproteobacteria; order Vibrionales; family Vibrionaceae; genus Photobacterium; species Photobacterium sp. DA100. Next base: position 783,938 of record NZ_CP119424.1, read on the forward strand.
CCCGTTCTTTAGCTGACGCAAAAAGTTTCGACAAAGATCATATATGTCGCCAGTAAGCAATCTGTCATGGGACTGTCAGGCCTTTGTCAGAAATAGGTTGACAGAAGAAGGAGTTGCGCAATTTCAGAGGGGGCGAAATTGCGCGTCTAAATCGAAGGTTGGTTAAGCTCAGTAATTTTTGTCAATTTCTTCTAGCTTGTGAACAAATTCCTGGATCTGAGCTTCGTTATTATTGTGGAATTCAGTCGTTGTTTGGTTGATGACCGATTCGGGATCTTCATTCATGGTATGAAAGTGGTAGGTATTGTGGAAATTGATATCGAGGGTAACTTTATCGTCAGATAGGCTGACGCTGTAGCCATCAGGTGACTCAGTACACTTAATATCTTCAAGTTGGCTGCCAAACTCAATGGTTTTACCTTGGCTCTTAATTTTCTCGTAGACACTGAGCAGGGTGCGTACATCGACTCTGTTTTTCATTTCGACCTCCATCATGCAACTAAGATGCATGTTCATGCAGGTTTTCTGTCAGGCATGAACAAGTATACAAAACGAAGTTTTCCTACCTTAAATTTAGGCGTTCACAGAGAGACTGCAAAAGAAGTCAAAAAAGGATTAATCTAGATCAACGACCGGATACGATGAGCTTCACATTATTGAATTTTAAACAAAATGAAAATGTTGCAAAATCATGATGACGGAAGTGAGTTGAAGTGTTAGCTTGATAGATATGAATGTCAACTAAACGGAATTTTAATCATGTTTAAGCAACTTGCCGAAGCGCAGCTCGATCCCATCCTATCGCTTTCTATTGCTTATCGCGACGATCCCCGAGAGGAAAAGGTTGATCTTGGAATTGGTGTTTACCGCAATAGCCAGGGTGAAACTCCCATTATGCAAGCGGTACAGTTAGCGCAGCAGCAAGTACAAGCTAGCCAGAAAACAAAAGCCTATGTTGGTCTTGCCGGAAACGAGCAGTTTAATCAATCGATGATGGATCTCTTGTTAACCGGGACATCAGCCAAGCCAAGAGCTGCTGCGGTACAAACGCCAGGTGCTAGCGGGGCATTACGGATGCTGGGTGACTTGATCCACCTTGCAGAGCCTGACACCACCGTATGGATTTCCAACCCTAGCTATGTCAATCACAAGCCAGTGATGGAAGCCGCCGGGCTGAAAGTTCGTTATTATCCATACTTTGATACGGCGACAAAGCAGGTTAATAGCGAGGCCATGCTACAGGAGTTGGCGAAAGCTGGGCCTAAGGATGTGGTATTGCTGCACGGCTGCTGCCACAACCCAACTGGTGCCGATATTTCTTTTGCCGACTGGCAGGCCATAACCGCACTGGCCAATAAGAATGGCTTTATGCCTTTCGTTGATATTGCTTATCAAGGCTTTGGTGATGGTTTGGAACAAGATGCTGCTGGCTTGCAGTTTATGGCTGACAACATCGAAGAAATGGTGATTGCCACGTCTTGTTCTAAGAATTTTGGTTTGTATCGAGAGCGTACCGGAGCGGCAATCTTGGTCGGTGAAACTCTGAAGGAAGCACAGAAAGCCAAGGGGCGAATTCTTAACCTTGCTCGTTCAACCTATACTATGCCGCCTGATCACGGGGCAGCGTTGGTTTCGACTATCTTGCACGATGACGCTCTGACTCATATTTGGAAACAAGAACTTAATGAAATGCAACAACGTTTGCTGACGCTGCGTGCTGGCTTGGTGAGTGAGGTGCAGGCGTTGGGCTCAAATCAATTCGACTTTATTCAGCAACACAAAGGGATGTTTTCGGTGACGGGGCTTTCACCAGAGCAGGTTGGTCAATTGCGAGATGATTATGCAATCTATGCAGTAGGCGATGGCCGTATCAATATCGCTGGCTTGCAAGAGCAGCATCTAGGTTACTTGGCACAAGCTCTACTGGCCGTTTCCAATTAAGTGCTGTAATACCCCAACAAAAAAATGGCCAGCTAAAAAGCTGGCCATTTCTGTCTGGGATCGATTTAAAATATGGCTATCGCACTGATTATGCGGCTAGGGTATGTCGCTGGATAAATTCAATTGAGTGGTGGTTGAACTCGTCCGGGCGCTCTACGTTGCAGACGTGGCCGCAGTCTTCAAATTCAGTGAGATAACTGTGCTTATGTTTGTTGACCATCTCTTTAACAGGCTTGATGAACATGTAGTCATTGCCACCCATTAAATAAAGTGTCGGAATTGGTAGCTCTTTTTCTTTGAAGTACTTCATTATTGGATTGACGTCGGCAGCGAGTTTGAACCAGCGTTTAAACTCATTCTGGCAGAGCTTCTTGGCATCATTGACAAACATCAGCCGTGATTCTTTCTGTGTTTTTTGCGGCATCACAATGTAAGCAAATAACTTGTACAACCACATGTAAGGTATGAAGTGTTTGCACATATTTCCCGCGGTGACCAATAACTGTGAACGCGTGTTTAGGCGTGTTACCGCGCCGCCGAGCACCATAGTTTTTACCCTTTCTGGTGCGAGCTCGGCCAAGTTACGAATAATAATTGTACCCAGAGAAATGCCGACGAAATGCGCCGATTGAATTTTGAGGTGATTTAAAACCTGCACGATGTCTGTGGTGACAGACTTGAACGTGTAAGGGTTTTTCATCATGTCCTGGAACATATTGTTGGATCGACCATGGCCTCTGAGATCGAGAAGGAGCAGGTTGAAGTGCTGCTTATAGGCCTTTATCTGCTTGAACCAGATAGAAGAGCTGCCGCCTGCACCATGAACAAATACAACCCAATCTTTGCTGGTTGGGTGACGGTAAGTTTTATGAAACAACAAAGTATCTGACATGTATCGACTCATCTTGATTTTCTGCGGGCAGTATAGCACGGTGCACCCTGAGACTTAGCTCCGATGTGTGACGCTTTGTAAAGTTGAGACTCAGGGAAAGGTTAACTTATGGAGAGTGAGGTTAATGATAAATATCTAACCTTTATTGTTGTGACTAATATCACGAATTTATGCTGTTTTTGATGGGCTATTATACGACAAATAGTCAAAAGTGGCATAACCCAAGGGCTATGCCGGATTGTGCGGTGTTCTGTGGCCTTATAGCAGCTGAATACGATCCACTTCAATTTCTGGCGTATTGCCACCTTCGTATTCGCCATACAGGCGGAGTCTGGTTGTGGCATTAATGGCGGCAGGCATATTGATATCATCATCGATTTCAACTTGGATCTCTTTGGTTCCATCGCTGAAAATAAACGTGTCGGCGTTGATTTGTTTGATCAGGTGCCCTTCGACAATTGTCTCTTTTTCCGTAAACATGCTGGTATCACTTAGCAGATCAGCTACGCTAACTGTTTCTACGGGGCCAGAATAGTTCAATGTCATTTCATTTTTGTTGTGTTCGCTAGCAAGTGCTGCGGTTGGCAGAATGATAGCGGCAGTGGCAATAGCAAAAACAGTATTCTTAATCATGATTCGGTCTCCTTGTGTTGATGGTTCTATTAAACACAAGTTGATCTGAATTAATGATGAGTTGCTTATTCAGAAATGGTTCATATTGGCTATTTGCTCTAATTTGCCAGTGGGTAGGTAAAGAACAAAAGGTGTACCAAGTTAAAGGCAAAATGGATCAAGACAGCGTACAGCAGTCTTCCGGTCCAATGGTAGGTAAAGCCATAGAGCAGACCGGCAAGTGTCGCGATGGCAATGAACCAAACACCGCCAGAAAAGTGAGCAAAACCGAACAGTAAGCTCGCAATACTGATCCCGACGCTAGGGCTAAAGCGTCGGGCCAAGCTGTGCTGAATATAACCACGAAACAAGGCCTCTTCGGCGACGCAAGTAAATATCAAGTTATTGAGAATAAACAGCCAAATCCAATCAGGTACCGATTTTTCAGGATGAACGATCCCGGTACCCCATGCAATCAGAGGCAAGGCTAAAAACAGTACCGCAAGGCTCACTATTTGTGGGCGGGTTATTGACCTATCATGCTTGAGCATCGTCGGGGAAAGCAAAAGCAACCCGAATACGATCAATGGCTTGTCCAAATTTAAATACATGGTAAATGGAATGCTGCCGGAACCTGTGACCGCTTTTTCGACGACCAGCAGGTTATCGAAGCCTGGTATGAGATGCAGAGCGAGAAAGAGCGCCCATGTGATAACGAATATGTGGCACAGAATATTGTATCCGCTTTTCTGGCGATGGCTTAGTTTGGCGACAGCGAGGCCAAGTACAACGATAGTGAGCGCGAGCGGAGAGATACGGGAAAAATATAGTGCTGTTAAGGCTGTAATGCTCAGCATCGCAGGCCAAACCTGTGGCCTAACGAAAAGACTAAGTACAGTGCCAGCAAGTGCCAGCCAAACAAGACCGTCGGGCCATAGGTTATTGAGATGAAACATAGTATTGTAAGCTGAAATGAGCGTTATAATAAAATGTTATGGTAACTAAAAAAATCAGATTTTTCATTGCGATAATGACATATTACATCTGGATTTGGGTGAGCATGGACAAGCATTAGGTGGGGGAGTGTCATTGCTCTCTTGCTTGAGAATGAATACAAGGTTGATGAATGACAATTGAGTTGGTATTGGGTGGGGCTCGTTCGGGGAAAAGCCGATATGCTGAGTCTACAGCCCAAGCGAGTGGCAAGCCGGTTATCTATGTCGCAACGGCGACCGCAGGAGATGCGGAAATGGCTGAGCGTATTGAGCGTCACAGGCAAGACCGTCCCCACCAATGGAGAGTGGTTGAAGAGCCGGTGGCTTTGCCAAAGACCATCGCTGAGCACTCTGTTCCGGGGAGCTGCTTGCTCGTTGACTGCTTGACGTTGTGGCTGACTAACTGCCTGTTCAATCAAGATTACGACGTTGTTTGGCAGCAAAAAAAGGACGAACTTCTTGCCGCTCTAAGTCGTGCTAAAGGAGATATTATCCTTGTCAGCAATGAAGTCGGGCAGGGCATAGTGCCAATGGGAGAGATGTCCCGGCGCTTCGTTGATGAAAGCGGATGGTTACATCAGGCAATAGCCAAACAGGCGGACAGGGTCACATTTGTGACAGCTGGCATCCCGCAGCATTTAAAGGGGGCGTAAATGGCTCGATGTATGAAAACAAGGGTTGATATCTTGCGCCATGGCTTACCGGAGGGGCACGGCTGCTTGCGTGGACACACTGATTTCCCAATTACTCCGGCGGGCCTGGAGCAAATGCGAAGTGCTGTAAAAGGGCTGGATGATATTGAGCAAGTGATCACTTCCCCTCTGCAGCGATGCTGTGACTTTGCCAATTTGTTCGCACAGCAGTTTACTTTACCTTGCCAGCAATTCAGCCACTGGAAAGAGATGGACTTCGGTGAATGGGATGGTCAAAGTCAGGATAGCCTCTGGCAGCAGCACGGTACCATCTTGGAGAAATACTGGCAAAACCCCTGGTTATCGACCCCGCATGGTGGGGAAGACTTGAAAGCATTCGATATACGCATTCAACATGCATGGGAACATTTGCTTGCTAACTTTTCTGGGCAAAATATCTTGCTAGTTACCCATGCTGGGGTGATGAAACAGCTGATGCGGATTTTATTGGAGATGCCTAGAAGCACGAGTTATCTTCATCGTATCGATTTACCCTACGCCGCCCGTTACCGTGTTACGGTAATGACAGATGAAAATGGCATCCACTGGCCGCAAATCCAGTGGCCAGTCACACAGCAGTATTAAGCGAGAAGAAATGCAATCAACAACCAAGGCCCTGATGGTACAAGGCACAACTTCTGATGCAGGAAAAAGTGTTTTGGCTGCAGGCTTGTGCCGGGTATTGGCGCGAAAAAATATCAAAGTTGCCCCTTTCAAATCACAAAACATGGCCCTCAATAGTGCGGTAACTAAAGATGGCGGCGAGATAGGGCGAGCACAGGCCGTCCAGGCTCAGGCGAGTATGATCGAGCCTACGGTACATATGAATCCGGTTTTGCTTAAACCAAATACCGATATCGGTGCTCAGGTTATCGTACAGGGTAAGGCTCTGGCTGATATGGATGCGGTGGGATACCACAACTACAAAAAAGTTGTCTTGGGCCCCATTATGGAGTCTTTCAGTATCCTACAGCAGGAATACCAGACGGTTATTATCGAAGGAGCTGGCAGCCCTGCCGAGATTAATTTACGCGAAAATGATGTTGCCAATATGGGGTTTGCCGAAGAGGCTGATGTTCCGGTGATCATCGTTGCCGATATTGACCGTGGTGGTGTATTTGCTCACTTGTACGGTACATTGGCCTTGTTATCGGACAGCGAACAAGCACGGGTGAAAGGCTTTGTGATTAACCGTTTCCGCGGCGATATCAAACTGCTTGAATCTGGCTTGGATTGGCTTGAGCAGAAAACCGGCAAGCCGGTATTGGGCGTACTGCCCTATTTGCATGGTTTGATGCTGGAGGCTGAAGATGCTATCGATGTTCAGCAGGTAGATGCCGACGGCGATCAGTTGAAAGTTTCGGTGCCGGTATTAACACGAGTGAGCAACCATACTGATTTTGACCCTTTGCGCATGCATCCACAGGTAAATCTGCAATTTATCGGTAAAGGGCAGCAAATTCCGCCATCTGATCTTATCATTATTCCAGGGACTAAAAGTGTTCGCAGTGATTTGGACTACCTTAAGGAACAAGGGTGGGACCAACAAATCGCCCGCCACCTTCGCTTAGGCGGTAAGGTGATGGGGATATGTGGTGGCTATCAGATGCTTGGTGAATCTATTGCAGATCTTGATGGCATTGAAGGTGAGCCCGGAACCAGCCGAGGCTTGGGGTATCTACCGATCGCAACAGTCTTAGCACCTAACAAGCAGCTAAAGCAAGTTAGAGGCAGCCTGACGATGCCAGGGCAGGACAGTGTTCCTGTCAGGGGGTACGAGATCCATGCCGGTGTGACTAATGGCATAGATCATGAGGCGCCGATTCATCTAGCCGATGGCTTTGATGGCAAATTGGGTATCGATAATCAAGTGTTTGGCACTTACTTGCACGGGATCTTTGAGCATAAAGCAGCCTGTGATGCCATTTTAAAATGGGCGGGCCTAGCTGCAACGTGCACACCGGATTTTGATTTGATCCGCGAGCAAGGTATAGACCGAGTTGCTGACATGCTTGAAGCGCATATGGATTTTGACAAGCTATGGCCGGAGTGGTCAGAACAATTGGGTAGGAAGGGGAGCTAGTGTTCCCTTTCGTTAACCAATGGGCCTAGTGCTAAAGTACCGCTAGGCCCTTAGAAGAGGGATGAATATGATTTTAGATGTGTCACCGAGTATTAAAACTCAACGTCTTTACACCAGGCCATGGGATGAAGACGATCTTGCTGGTTTATACCGGATAATGTCCAATCAATCAGTTCATACCTTTACGGAAGAAGAGCCTTGGTCTGAAGAAAAGGCACGGCATGAGTTGAAGAAATACCATGTTGAGTCCTCAATGCTAGATGGGCGCCGTGGCTATTTTAACTGCCCGCTGATCCTATCTGGTTGCGATACCTTGATTGGCCGAGTGGGGTTGCATCCCTATGGCGACAACGATTCAACCGCTGAGATTGAATGGGTGATCTGCGAAGATCATTGGCATCAAGGGTACGCTACAGAGATTGGCCGGGCGATCCTCGAATATGGTTTTCGAGAGGCTGGCTTTCATAGCATTATTGGCTTTACCTGTATTCGCAACATGTCGGCGCGCCAGGTAATGAAAAAAATAGGGATGGAACATATAGGAGACAGGGAGCTTCATAACAGGAAGCTAAGTGTGTTTCAAATCAAGAGGGAGCCATAAACCGGCTCCCTTCATGTTCACCTGTCCCCCAATCTTTAGAAGTATCGCGATGAAGCTATCTTGTTTGATGATGTTTTTGGGTATGTTTTTCAAGTTTGCCAAATAGCACAGACAGGCTGAAACATAGGACAAGGTAGCCCGCCCCCACCAATAACCAAATTTCGAAAATCAATCCTGACGAGTTAGCTATCTCACTACCGACAAAGGTTAATTCCTGAACAGAAATCAGCGAGATAATGGATGAATCTTTGACCAAGGAAATGAACTGGCCAGCGAGAGGGGGGACGATCCCGCTCAAGGCCTGAGGGAAGATGACAAACCTGAACCGATCTAACCGTGTTAAGCCCAAGGAGTCAGCGGCCTCCCATTGCCCTTTGGCAATGGCGTCTATGCCTGAGCGGACGATTTCGGCAATATAGGCGGCGGCAATCAGCCCAACACACAGCACCCCAGAGAATAGGTTCTCCCAAAGCTTGGCTGGTCCGAATAAGAAAGACTGCCAGTAGCCGATATCGCTTGGGGTGTCTCTTAATATACTTTCCAGTCCCAAAACCGGAATTAGTTGGCTGGAAATGAAAAAATAAAAGATAAATACGAAGACTAGAGGCGGGATATTCCTGACCAGTTGGATATAGGCCTGGGCTGGGAACCTAAAGACAAACCAACTGGACCGGCGCGCGAGGCCAAGCAGCAAGCCAAGACTGCCAGCAAACAGCATCCCCCACAAACTGAGGCGCAAAGTGGCAATGAGCCCCTGAAAAAAATAGGGCAGTTCGCCATTTCTGCCTGGCGTCATGATAAGGGTAAACGCCTTGTGCCAATTCCACTGGTAGTGCACCCCGGCAGACGAGCGGTACCAAAGCCAGCCGATAGCCGCAGCGATCAGCAGCATTAACAGCCCATCGAGCTTGCCCAGTTTACATGCTACCGGGCTTTTTTTGCCCGGCATGGCTTGTATGTGTGAATGTTGCAATGGCTATTGTCCTTTTGCGATCTGGTTTTCCCAGTCAAGAGTGGTGAACCAGTAGTCATGGCGCTCTTTCAGCCAACCATCCTCGGTGCGGAGCAAAATCCAGTTGTTGAAGAAATTAAGCAAATCAAATTCGCCATGGCGGATTGCAAAAGCCTCCGAACCACGGCTCAGGCGCTCATCAAATGGAATATACAGCTTGTCCCTGTACTGGATGGCCATGTGTTCAGGCTTGGGGGACGATGCCAAGGCCGCGTGCGCATTGCCGTTGAGGACTTCCTGGAAGGCTTGGGCTTCGTCATCGAATTGGCGCAATTTTGCTTTGGGGAAATACTTCTTCGCGGTTTGCACGGTATAGGCACCACGGCGTACGGCAAGGGTAACGCTGCGTTTGTTGTAGTCCTCGAAACTGGATTTATCCGCCGCAAGCTCCGTGTGTGCGGCCAGTTGAACACCGGAGTGGGCGTATGGGCTGGTAAATAAGACACTCATATTACGCTCGGGGGTAATCGACATACCGCCGATAATCACATCGAACTTACCAGCAAGCAGAGCCGGAATGATGCCGTCCCAAGCGGTCGGGATAAATTCGATTTTCAGCCCTGCGTCTTTAGCCAGCTGCCGTGCCACATCGACCTCGAAGCCAACCAGCTCCCCTTGTTTGTCTCTCATTGCCCACGGGACAAATGTCGAGAGCCCTACACGTAATGTACCGCGTTCCTTGATTTCGACCAGTGTGCTTTTTTCAGCCGCAGTTGATACGGTGGCTATTGTTAAGGCTATAACAGCAACCAATGCTGAGAGTAATCGTTTCATGCTTCCTTTCTCCTTGTGCGGGTTAAACACATACTTTGAGTTAATGAGAGGGGGTATCGAGCCGATATGCTAACCAAGCAGCCAGGCCAGAGAGCGTGAGGGTGACGACAAGATAAATGCCGGCAACGGTAAACCAGACTTCAAATGGCATCGCGGTATCAGCGACGATATTTCGCCCTTCTGTTGTTAAATCGAAAATAGCCATAACACTGACAATCGAAGAGTTTTTGACAAGAGAAACAGCTTCATTGGTCAGCGGGGGTAAAATACGCTTGATGACTTGGGGCAAGATGACAAAGCGGTAGCTATCTAGAGCAGAGAGTCCGAGGCTATTGCTGGCTTCGAACTGCCCCCGATCAACACTGGTTAATCCTGCGCGGAAAATCTCTGCCGTATAAGCCCCCTGGAAAAGCGATAGTGCAAGTACTGCGGTTGTGAATCGCTCGAGGCCGAGTACGGGGCCGAAAACGAAATACAACAGGTATATTTGAACCAGTAAAGGCGTATTGCGGATCAGCTCGACGTATCCCCAGGATAAGCCACGGCCAATGACGGAACCAGACACACGGAGCAGTGCGGTCACCAGCCCGATGGCGAGGGTCAACAACAAACTGACAGCTGAAATCTGCAGGGTCACCCTCAGCCCTTCAAGCAATTCGGCGGGAAACCACTCTCCATCTTCGAAGAACCATAGGTATTGAGGGATCCGGTACCACTGCCAGCGATAGTTCATTGCCTCGGCACCGGTATCGAGCAACCAAAGCAAGAAAACAGCGACTAAAGAGACTTGCAGTAAACCGGTGAAAAAAGGCTTGGAAATACGTCCGATGGTCTTTAGCCCGGGGGATGGGCCAGCGACATTATGAACCATAGTTTATCCCTTAATAGCTGAGGATCTGCTCCAAGAACATTTGTGTTCTTGGGTGCTGTGGCGCATCAAACAATTGTGCTGGAGGAGCGACTTCAACGATTTCGCCTTCATCCATAAAGACCACGCGATCGGCCACTTTTCGGGCAAACCCCATTTCATGAGTGACACAAATCATGGTCATCCCTTCTCTGGCCAGTTCTGTCATTACATCCAGTACTTCGCGGATCATCTCTGGGTCAAGCGCAGATGTTGGTTCGTCAAACAGCAGGATATCAGGTTTCATGCATAGTGAGCGGGCGATCGCAACCCGCTGCTGCTGGCCGCCAGATAACTGCGAAGGGTATTTGTCTGCCTGGTGGGCGATATGAACACGCTCCAGATATTCCATCGCCAATTGTTCGGCATCGGACTTGGTTAGTTTTCGTGTCCGCCGGGGGGCAAGCGTAAGGTTATCCAGTACGGTCATGTGGGGAAATAAATTGAAATGTTGGAAAACCATGCCAACTTGGCCTCGAATGCGTTTTAGATGCTGTGCATCAAGGGGGCGGCCGGCAACGCTAAGTTGTCCTGCATCGAATTGTTCGAGTCCGTTGATGCATCTGATCAGGGTGGATTTCCCCGAACCTGACGGACCGCATATCACAAGCTTTTCGCCGCGAGAAATGTTTAGATTTATATTCTTAAGTGCCTGGAAATCCCCGTACCACTTATTGATGTTCTGAAACGAAATTACAGTTTCCTCGGTCATCCAGACCTCTCCCCAGACAAGCTTTGTATAGCACTATGTTATTGCTTTGTAATATATAATTCAAAGACATGAGTCGAATATAGACCGATAACTGTGAAATAAATGTGGTTTCATGCTGATTACGCATCTGGTTGATTATTATGTCGCCGATTTGAAAAAAAATCACCAAAATTGCTAATTAGCGTTTGCACTGCTCATAAAAGACGGATAAGTTAAAGTCAATTGGATTTGAAATATACTGTCAACTAAGTCTGTAATTATTTATTTACAGCTGGCAGGTGCGCAAACTTAGGAAGTAACAATGCATAAAACCGATGATGTTCGCATTCGCGAAATTAAAGAACTTCTCCCTCCGGTCGCCGTACTGGAGCGTTTTCCTGCAACAGAAAATGCGTCTGAAACGGTATATCAAGCACGTCAGTCAATTCACAAGATCCTAAATGATGAAGATGATCGACTGTTGGTCATTGTTGGCCCGTGTTCGATCCACGACACCAAGGCGGCACTTGAATACGGCCAGAAGCTAAAGGCGCTGCGTGAAGAGCTAAAAGGTGAACTTGAGGTGGTTATGCGGGTTTACTTCGAAAAGCCGCGTACCACTGTGGGTTGGAAAGGACTTATCAACGACCCATACATGGACAACAGCTTCCAGCTCAACGATGGTCTCCGTATGGGGCGAAAGCTGTTGCTTGATCTAACCGATATGGGCGTACCGACAGCGGGTGAGTTCCTAGATATGATCACGCCGCAGTACATGGGAGATCTGATCAGTTGGGGGGCTATCGGTGCCCGTACCACAGAATCTCAGGTACACCGTGAGTTGGCATCGGGCCTTTCTTGTCCTGTAGGCTTCAAAAACGGCACAGACGGTAACATTAAAATTGCCACCGATGCGATAGGTTCATCGAGCTCGCCGCACCACTTCCTATCTGTGACCAAATACGGCCACTCAGCGATTGTCTCAACGGCGGGTAATGAGGACTGCCACATTATTTTACGTGGCGGCAAAGAGCCTAACTACAGCAAGGAGCATGTGAAGGCGATTACCGATCAGCTTGAAAGTGCTGGCCTGCGCCAGAAGGTGATGATTGACTTCAGCCACGCTAACAGCCTCAAGCAGTACCAGCGCCAGATGTTGGTGTCCGAAGATGTCGGTAGCCAGATCGCAGAAGGTAATAAAGCTATTTTCGGGGTAATGATTGAAAGTCACCTTGTCGAAGGTCGTCAGGATATCGTCGAAGGTCAAGAGCCAACTTATGGCCAGAGCATCACCGATGCCTGCATTGGCTTTGGCGATACCGAGAAAGTACTTCGCCAGCTTGCTGCCGATGTGAAAAAACGCCGCGATAAGTAAGAAAGGCTTAATCTAGAAACGACCTAACAAGCCAGCAAGACAGCTGGCTTTTTACTGTAAAAAATACTTGATTGAATTTAAACATTTAACGCATGGGGTTTATAATTATATATAGGATTTGCTCTGTACAAAGGATTGTATATGCGGGAAAAATCAGTTTTATATAATGTTATATTCTATTTTCTTTGTTTCGGGTTAATATACTTTTGCTTTAACCTGCATTTTTCCAAAAAAAACATGTATCTACTTTATGATTCTAAAAGGTTTTATGTCGCCGGTTTAGTATTCTTGATTTGTTTTTTTATTGTGATATCGAACAGTATTAGAATAGGTATCATTACTGCGATACAGGAACTACCTCTGTGGTTAAAGTTAATATTGATTGTACTCGTGCTGAGTATGCTGATGTCTACTTTTAATAGCGATGATGTTGTTTTTTCAGCTCGTTATTTTTTGTACTATCTTGGTTTGTTTTTTCTATGCTGTGCTCTTTATAATACAGTAACAAACCAAGTTTCACAGATGTATAGGTTTTTTGCTGTTATATCTATATTGTTATTTTTATCGGTTGGAATGGCCTTTTGGCTAAGAATATATTTTGAGTTGGAAGTAAATATACATACTATTTTTAGCTTTTCCAACCCAAGATTTTTAAACCAAATCCAAGTTTGGTTGGTTATTCCATTGCTCTATATGTCAATATTAAATATTAAAAGAAATAAAAATATCATAATTTTAAATTTTGCTTTGATGCTTAGTGTCGCAGTAATTATTGCAACAGATGCAAGAGGGATCAGTATTGCGCTATTCTCTGTTGTAATACTGTGGTCTTTGATTGATGGGGCATGGCGGCGAGAAATACTTACTTTAAGCTTCAAAGTTGCAATATTGGGCTACATAATAAAATTGATAATATTGTCGCCGGTACCCGGCTTTATCTTTGGTGATGGGATACTCGATTTTGGAACTATAAGGACTGATTCTCCTGGAAGGTTACAACTATGGAAAGATTCATTATCATTAATTGACTTTTTGGGAGGAGGTGGGGGTTATTTTGTTTGTACTTCTGAATATAACGACTCGCCTAAGTTTGGCCATCCTCATAATTCTATGCTGCAAGCATTAATTGAGTGGGGAGCTTTAGCTGCAATCTCATATTGTTTACTATTAGCTTCATTGTTTTACAAAGTTATTACAACAAATCGAAGGATAGTGAGGGTATCAGGTTTAAGTCTATTAGCTGGTTTTGCATATAGTTTTGTATCTGGGGTTCTAGTTATGCCATTAAGCCAGTTACTTGCTGTTTTGTCTATAGCTATATTTTGGCATCGTCTTAAAGGAAAATCTCCTTCACAGAAAGGTAAATATACAAATAGCTTTTCTAGCTTACTCTTGATTGCTGCCTCTTTGATAGTCTTTTCTTTAATTGATATGGGAGGAGAGAGAATTGAAATGTATCAGTCTGGTTTTTTACAGAATGAACAGATTGAAAATGAAAGGGTAAGAATAGACTTTTGGCTTGGTCATAATTGTAGTTAGTTATGAAAAAGGAAAGCCACCAACTATGGTGGCTTAAATTTATCAATGATTGGTATCGGTAATAGAGTAAACGGTCGTTTGTGATTGGTTATTATATTGGTTGTTGGTCAGTTTTACCGGGGGGGATGTAATTTGTAATTTTTGGGCTCGTTTTAAATTAACTTGTGCTTTTTCATAGAAAGTGGGGCTGGTATTAATCGCTCTTTCAAGATAATTTATGGCAGATTCATAGTCGCCCTCTAACATTGCGAAGTAACCAACATCGTTTAAGGCTTTTTCTCTAGGCATGACATTGGATAGAGCATCGAACGCATCTTCATATCGTTTGGATTTTATGTAGGTTAGCCCTAGATTAGACCAAGCGCGCTTATTCTTTGGATACAAAGTCGTTGTTCGCTTATTGATAATTTCCGACTGAGCCAAGTTTCCATCAAGGTAGTATGAGTAGCCAAGGTTTGTCAGGGTTTTTTCTGAGCGGTTATTAACGTTTAGAGCAGTGAGGTAAATTTGTTGGGCGGATTTATGTTTAGCATCAAGATCAGCAATAATCCCCAAGCCTATATATGCATCTAGCGGCGAGCTACTATCAATGAGCAGCCTCTGGGAATATAAGTTGCGCTCGGGGTCCCAGTCTGATTTTCCTTGTCTTTGTTGATCCAGCTTAATTGCTTTGAGTAGCTGCTTTTTGGCGTTATCGTGTTCACCTAGTTTGAGTTCAACTACGCCGACGGATGCGGCATATTGAATATTGTCTTTATTGATTAGAGCGGCGCGGCTATATGCGAGTTTTGCCAGCTTGTAATTTTGTCTTTGTTGGTGGATATAGCCAATTTTGTAAAAGGCTTGATCGGAATTTTTTTGATCAGGAAAACTCAGTGCTCTGATGTACTGATACAGCGCTAAGTCGTAATCATTTGCTAAGTAGGCTTGATCACCGCGAAGAATAGCTTCTTGTGCATTTTCAGGGGGGAAATCACCGGTAAGCCCCAGCGTTGATTTCCCATCGTAAAGCTCATGATTGAATTCTATGTTACCTGTTGGCACTGTATCATTACTAGCACAGCCTATGATAAGTGATGATACTATAGACAGTACAATAAACTTCTTTTCAAAAAAAATATTAGCGCTCATCATTTTACTTCCTTTTACTTGGCTAACGGCCTGCAAACATATCCAATACTTTTACGATAGCAGGACCTACTGCAACTGCAAAAAAACCAGGCCAAATGCAAGTAACTAATGGAAAAATCATTTTTGTACCTATTTTTGCGGCTTCTTCTTCCGCTTTTTGCATGCGCCTGTCACGAAATTCATCCGCATATTCTCTTAATGTATCTCCCATGCTGGACCCGAGTTTCACCGATTGCGTAATAATACTGATAAGGCCTTGAAGCTCAATGAGTCCAGTTCGTTCAACAAATTGATTGAGCGCAACGGGGATTGAAATTCCAATACGAGCTTTTTGACCAACCAGCTGCAATTCTTGACTGAGTTCGGGCGAGACAGAATCGATTTCCTTTGCCACACGGTTGAGTGCGGCTTGAAATCCGAGTCCAGCCTCAGATGCTACCACTAGTAAATCAAGGGCGTCGGGGAAAGCATTTCTTAATGCTTTTGTTCGATTTTCGGCAAGGTTACGCAGAATAATATTAGGGATAAACGAGGCACTACCCACGGCTATTAGGGTGTAAATAACGACTTTTTGCGAGGTTAGTTCCGGAAAGAAGTTAGTAGCAATGACAGCTCCAATCAAAGCGAATAAAGATAAAATGATTTTTATTGCGTAAAAAGAAGTTAATGCTGAGCTTTTTTCAAAACCGGCATGCATTAGCAGTTCTTTGGTATTAAGTTGTTCAGCTTTAGATTTGGGAGTGACGTATTTTTCGATAGACTCCAGTGTTTTATCAATCTGTTTTGTTCCTGAGGAGGTGTGTCGGTTTTTGTTTGGTGCTGAAATAGTGTTCAAACGCTGTTTGAGTGGGTTAGAGAGGTTGTTGATTAATATCCCGATACTTACCGTTAAGGCAACTGCACTCAAGAATACAAATCCTAGCACAACCCATTTGGTCAGATCTTCATTGTCTAAGTAGGTGTTCAATACGCTGATGATATAGTCCATATCACACCTCGATTCGTAATAGCTTTCTTATCCAAAACAGGCCAAGTGTCATCAGTATTGCCGTGACGGTCAATACTGTCTGACCTCGTTCTGATTCCAGCAGAGGGGCAATGTAGCCTGGATTACTGATGTAAAGCATGAGGAAAAGTACAAATGGGACCATCATAAGTACCCATGCCGACATACGTCCTTCTGCTGAAAGTGTTCTGACTTTTCGCATCAGACGAAACCGGCTTCTGATCACACCTGAAATTTTATCGAGTGTTTCTGCAAGGTTCCCTCCGGTTTCTTTTTGGATTGTAACTGCACTATTAAAGGCCAGCACACTCACGGAGGGGTTTCGTTGCGCCAAGTTAGCGAGCGCGATTTTTAAATCAACGCCATAGTTGAGTTCAACGAAAGTTTTGCCAAACTCAACGGAAATGGGAGGGGACATTTCCTCACTGACTGTCTTCATCACTTCGGTAAATGGATAGCCCACTAATAGGGCTCGTTTCATTACATCTAGCGCCTCAACAAACTGCTCCTCGAAAAGTTGCAGCCGCTGTTCTGACTTTTGACGTAAAAAAAGGAAAAATCCCACAAGAATAATGACTGGAACGGTTGCTGCAAACCTTACGCTCTGTGTTAAAAAAAGCGTGGCAAACATTGAGAGAAACATGCTAACTGTTAACCAAATACCAACTTTGTAAGCTTTCCAATTAAGCCCAGCAAGTTCGAGTTTCTCACCCAGATATTCGCCAAAGGCATTGTTTTCTAGCCAGCGTTCAGTTGGTGACAGCTTGTCCAAATAACTTCTTCTCAACAGTGACTGCTGATGGACTTTGCCCGATTCTGCAATGATTTCGAGTTGCTTTTTTAACAGCCGGTTGCGATTAGCCCGTGTTCCAGATGCTGAAATAAGGATAGTTTGTGAGATAACAACGACCGCAACAAACAAAATGATGAGGTAAAGTTTTAGATTCTGATCCATTAGAAACCTCCGTTACTGTCGGAAGTGAAATATGAGTAAGGAAGTTCGATCCCCATATGCTTGAAGGTATCCATGAATGACGGTACATTACCCGTTGCCTGATATTTGCCGATGACATTACCATTTTCATCAATGCCTTGGCGGGTAAAACAAAACAGCTCTGTTAATGTGATGACATCTCCTTCCATAGCATTTACTTCGACAATGCTGGTAATACGTCGCTTACCATCTTCCATGCGGCGTAATTGGACAATGATATTGAGAGCCGAAGCAATTTGTGAACGAACATTCTTAATCGGCATGTTCCAGCCTGCTATGGCGAACATATTCTCAATTCGGCCAAGAGCATCCCGTGGAGTATTCGCATGTATTGTTGTCATTGAACCGTCATGACCGGTATTCATTGCTGCGAGCATATCGACAGCTTCACCTCCACGAACCTCACCGACAACAATGCGATCCGGTCGCATACGTAGTGAGTTGATAACTAATTCACGCTGAGTGATAGCGCCTCGTCCTTCGATATTGGGTGGACGAGTTTCCAAACGTACAACATGGGGCTGCTGAAGCTGGAGTTCTGCTGAATCTTCGATAGTTACAATACGTTCATTTTTGGGAATAAATGATGAGCATATATTTAGGGTGGTGGTTTTACCTGACCCGGTCCCCCCGGAGATTAGAATGTTTAAACGCCCCTTAACGACTGCTTGTAAAAAATGAGCCATCTCTTCATTGAGTGTTCCGTATTCGAGTAATTGTTCGATCTGGAGCTTTTCAACCGCAAATTTACGGATAGAAAGTGATGGCCCGTCGATAGCGAGCGGCGGAATGATGGCATTAACACGGGAGCCGTCTTTGAGTCGGGCATCAACCATGGGAGAGCTTTCATCGACCCGTCGTCCAACTTGGGAAACAATCCGGTCGATCACATTGAGAAGGTGTTGGTCGTCCCGAAAAAAAGAATTAACCGGTTCAAGTTTACCTTTTCGCTCAACATAAATTTGGCGGCTTGAATTAACGAGTATGTCCGATATGGACTGATCTTTTAACAATGGCTCAAGCGGACCTAGGCCTAATATCTCATCACCTATTTCTTCAATAACTCGTTTGCGCCCTTCTGCATTAAGCGGAACGTCCTTATCGAGTAACAACATACTCGACATTTCAGCGATTTGTTCATGTGCTTGCTCTAGGGGTAAACTTTCCAATAGCGACAAGTCGATAGTTTTGTATAGCTCATCAATGATATCTTCTTTGATTGCCTGTTCCTGTGGATTTGCCGGTTTGGCTTGTCGTGGTTGGTCTTCCAAATCCTGGGTTGGCAATGGTATATGAGTGGTTTGTTCTACCGTATTAACTCCCTTTTTTTTAAACATAGCTAGCTCCTTAGAAACGCAAATAAACGTTTAAAGCCTTTTTCTGGCTGAACTTCATGCCCACTCATCATATTGGCCACATCCTTGAGCACTTTCACGATCGGCTTTTTGTCAAAATGTGTTGCCAGTAGTTCCCCTAAATTTGTTGATGCACTGACTGACAGGTAATCATTGGGAACGAGCACAAGTTCGTCCACATGGAGGGATTTCTTTATGTCATCCGGCTTTATATCAATGTTTTTAGAGTATCGGTTGACGATGACATTTATTTGTTGCTGACTAAAACCGAACATATGTTTCAATTGCTTGATAAGGCCTGACGCCTCCTGAATGGAGGGAATATTTTGTTGAACAACAATAAAGATGTTATCAGCATTCGAGACCGCGGGCAGCGTACTGTTCTCTAGTCCCCTCGATAGATCAATAATAATATGCTCAAAATTATTGGTAACATGCTCTAGGAAGTCACGAAAAGCGTTAGCTTTAAATTCGGGAATGGTATCTATCAATTGCTCGGAGCGATTGGGGATGAATCTCAGCCCAGACTCGTGCTTGGTGAGTATTCCGGAAAGAGCGTATTCATCTAAGCTGTCAACTTGGGAAAGAGCTTCACTCAGTGTGAATTTGGGGTAGGTGGAAAGCAGCCCCGATGAAGACCCAAACTGGGCGTCGGGATCAATCAGTACAACTGACTTGTGTTCCAGTGCAATGATATGAGCAATTGAGGTTGAAAGAATTGATGCGCCCATTCCTCCCTTGGCATTGATGAACACACTGGTTTTTCCTTGCTTTCTATTTGCTGATTTTATCTCAGCGCAATTAACGATCAGTTGATCGAGTTCTGACTCATCAAATGGAATGGAAAGAACGTCTTTTATTTCAACTTTCAATGCATTGCGCAGAACTTCTGTTGTTGATTCCTTGGTGATCAGGATAATTGGAATTGTTTTCGAGATAACTTGCTTTACTCGGTTTGCTATAGCCATCCAATCCGCGTCACCATCAATGATGATCAGATCTGGTTTTTTGACATTTTCATTGTTTTTAACTTTGGCAATAAATTCTAAGTGACTTAAAGATGTGAAATGTACATTGCTCCATTGGGCAAAATAGTCGGTCAATGGCTTTAGAAATTTGTCACTGTCACTTATAAGCCAACCATTTATCGACACCGCCAGAGGCGGCTTCATGGATGAAGATAAGATGTCTGTTTCTGAGAGGTAGCTTGTAGTTTCCATATTCCACCCTAGCAGTCAGTGAATCCGGTCCGTGTAACGCCGAGGCTCTCTCTCGGTAGTAGTGTGCGAAAATCAGGAGCTGTAAATGTAAGATCAAACAGCGGGATCAATAATGAAATTTGATAATTAGTAATCCTCGCCTCGACAAACTCAATTTGATTGAAATTGACGGTTTGGGTGACATCTTCAGTAATTGTTTGGCCTAAGCTATCGAGGTAGTTAACTTCAATATTGTTGATGGTGAAACCGGGCAGGGGAACGTTATCAATGATCGCCGCGAGCAGGGTATCTTGTTGCTCAGTAGCTGACACTTGACAGACTGTTGCTAAACGAGCAGTTCGGCGCGAGGTTTCGTTCAAAGCATGCCAAGTAAAAAGCAAGCGTCCAAATTCGATAATGGCAAATATCAGGAGAAAGAACAGCGAAGCAACGATTGAAAATTCGACTAAGGTACTGCCATGCTGTTTATTATTCTTTAAACTGATCATCACAGAACCCTCATTGAGTAAGAGGAGACCAAGGTAAAATTAAGATCGATATCTTTTCCTGTGAAGTATCCCGGTATGAAGCTCATAACGGGTTGATATGGGTATTTTATCTCAACTTTTACATAATTTCCGGTCAGGGTTACTTCAACTTGGGATGTGCTCAGAGCGGGAATGATAGCTTCCGTCCCTCCGTTGATGGAGCCATACACCGCGAGGTTTTTAGTCAATGTGATATTGCTGTCATCTAACGTATATAAGCCGTCTGTGCCTTTGAATTCGCCTGATAGGAATCTGGCCGAATCTCTACTTATTTTCTCTAATTCGGCGTAAGTGTAAAAAGCTCGCCCTAACTCTACCAGCGACAGCAGCAGCAGCAGGAAAAAAGGTAGCAAGATGGTAAACTCGACCATCGCGACTCCGCTTTGTTGACTTTGAGTTTTCATTATGAGTCCCCGCTGTCAGGGTCGGCAAAAAGCACTATCTTGTAAGGACCTTCTTCATTCGGCTCATTGCTTGCGTTGCCGCTGTTGTTTCTGCAGTCTTTGATGAATTCCCCGATGATCCAAGAGCCATCACCGTTGCCTGAATTATCATCGATCGTGGTGGTTTCGCTTACTGGTTGTGAGATGAAAAAACACCCGAGTCCTTTAAGCTCAACTTCCATCCTGCCGCCATTCTTTGAGGCGGTACTGCAGTCTAAAATAGGAACGGTTACTATTCGGCGGAAATAACCTTTTTCTTGGCAAGAAGATGAATTGAGGCAGGACTCATAATTCTGTGATTCATATTTTCCCATGTAATCCGAATAACTGTAGAGATCACCGGCTGTTTTGTTAGGCTCATATTTGTTAGTTTCGGGGTTCAGCATTACCGCTGCTATGTTGTCTTTATCATACTCGGAATTGATATCTGGTATATAGTCCTCATCTTTCAGGCCGGGCACTTTAAAGCCTTCAAACCGTGAATCTAAGGCTAGGGTGGGGCCGACCATATTACCGGTTTCTGTAGTGATTTGTTCGCCTTCTTTAAGGGTAAGGCAACTGTCGTATTTGCCAGCTAAAGCCTCGCGGTACGCATCGGCACCGGTTTGGGGATTGCCGTCAGCATCGGTGAGGGTGATAGGCATAAAATTACCTGGGCCTAAGTCCGATGGATTTGTTGACGAAGCCTTGAGCACGTGGAGAGTCTCAGTGGAATACCCAGCGATGTTGTTTTCGCTGGAATCATCTCCAGCACAGATACTCAAGGGGACAATATTGCATGAGCGGCCCAGACTAGAACTTGGCCCAGCGACCGCAGAAGCTCTGGTGCTTAAGTCAATTTTCATTATCGAGACTAAGAAGTCCGGAATATCGACATTTTCGATGCGAACTCTGACATAGGGTGAATCTGTTGTCGCGGTACTTGGATCAAAAGGAAGGTTTTCGGAGAACTCGAAAGCTATCGTTGCATTGTCGAGTTCAATAGCCGTGTAACCGTCATAACTAAGGTTATCGTTAATGGCTTGAGTTCCAGCTGTAATTGCATCTGCTTGTGTGCCGCCTAAATCGATGGTTTTGGCAGCACTTAGCGCGGCTGAATCAGCAAGATTCTGCAGTTTACCTTTGGACAAAACAAGGTTGCCGACGTCGAGAGCCAAGGCGCCTGCGCCAATGAGTACCGCCATTGCTAGTGTGGCGAATACAACAACCACACCTTTTTGTTTGCTGGGTCGGCTATATCTGGTTTTGGCTCTCATAGTTCTATTCCTGCTGCTAACGATGAAAAATTATCAATCGCCTATGCCACTAATGATGTCTTTGCTCTTCACTTTCTTCTGTTCAGTGCCTTTTTTCTCGAGGAGAAATGATTTACTGGCTTTTTTGCCGCTGAACGTCGGTGAACCCAATGGCACCCTGTTCTCGGCCAGAGGATCAACTGTTTGCATTCTGACCATTTTATTTAAGCTGTTGCCCAATGCGGGTTCACCGCTCCAAGAGGCGTGGCAAAAAACTAGGGCTGCAATTGTCACGTAATTGATATTCATTTTGTTTATCCCTCTAGCTATCTTTACAAGCTGTGGCCAAATTGCCCCTCAGAGCCCGCACTTGGCGAAAGCGTCACAGAAGATGTCGGTGTTGCCTGACGGTATGCGTTGTTTTCATTACTTTGTTTTAGCTCGCTCATGCGGCCCAATAGATAAAACTCCCAATCATTAGGCTCGACAAAACTGTCTGTCGGCAGGGTGAGATCTTGTCTACGCACCGGCTTGGCAAGTCTTGGAGTAACTAAAATTACCAGTTCAGTTTCACCCTTACGAAATGATTGGCTACGAAAAAGTTGGCCGATGACAGGGAGATCTCCCAAGCCGGGGAGCTTGTCGACAACATCTGTAACCGTTTCATTCAATAAGCCGGCAATCCCGATGGTTTGGCCATTGCCAAGCTCGACGGTGGTCTTCGCGCTGCGCTTAGACAGGGCAGGCACAAAAAACTGGGAAGCGGTCCCGCTCGGCGAGACAGTGACAGCGTTTTGGTTGGTGATTTCACTGACTTCAATGTTAAGTGCAAGGTTGATACTGTCACTGGATGAAACGGTCGGAACAAATTGCAATCCGACACCGAACTCCTTGAATTCAATTGTAATATTTTCATCGTTGGGTACGGGGATTGGGAATTCACCACCTGATAAAAATTCAGCACTTTCACCGCTAAGTGCAGTCAAGGTTGGTTCGGCAAGCACTTTTGCCAGCCCATTGGTTTTGGCGATACTAAATGCGGCGCTAAAAAGGGTACTGCCGCTGAGATAACTGGCGAACAGGCCATTATCTTCAATGTTTAGAGGAGCAGAGATTATTTCAGTTATGATATTTCCTGCATCGTCAACAGGTGGGACCACCGGAATACTGGCACCACCATTGACCGTACCCCAAGTCCAGTTGCTGTTATTGCGGGCGAAGACAAAATTAGAGTCAAATTCTCTGATCAGTGAACGTTGAACTTCAGCGACAGTGACTTCAAGCATGATCTGGTGTGAGCCGCCGACGTTCATCAGGTTGATGATCCCGGTGTCTTTGCCTGTGAAAGTATTCGCAATTTCCTCAGCCATGGCAATTTTTTCTGCACTGGAAACGTCGCCGCCTAGTACGAGCTTGTTTTGGCTGGTATAGACCGAGATTTTCTCTTGCGGCATGAATTCATACAGTTTTGCTTTTAAGGCATTTAAATCGTGTGTGACTTCAACGTCCAATACTGTGATGAGTCTGCCACGTGAATCCCAAACGATAACATTGGTAGTGCCGAGCGCTTTACCCAGTACATAGATTTTATTGGAACGAAGAATGAGGATGTCTGCTACGTCCGGATTCCCGATAGAGATTTTTTTTGCACTACCCGGGATTTCGATCAGCCGAGACTTATGCTGAGGCACTGCTATTGACTGCGTTCTTGCAGCAAAACCTTCACTGCTGAGTAACAAAGAAAAAAGCACTACTATAACAACGAGTAATGACCTAGATAATGTTAATGAGTTCTGATTGCTTTCCATATCTTATGCTTCCTTGAAAGGCCCGCTAAATACGAACACTCACACGACTGGTGTCGGTTCCTTTGATAATGGTGACGCTGTCAGTGGTTCTTTGGTAAACCTTAGGTTTTTCTTCTGGGTCATTAGGGTTACGCAATGAAAGTTGTAGCTCGCCTTTAGACTTAGCGGTGATCAGCGATTCGGCCTGTTTGGGGGTGAGCTCGAGAGTGACCGCGCGGACAATAATCGGTTTGGATTCGTCCGTTCTAGCTGTTTGGTCGACTGCTAAGATTTTGATTTTTTTTAAGACAGTTTGAGCTCGGCTGATTTTTTCTTGGGCATAAATCACATCAACATAATCGCCGGGCAACAGGAAACCGGCGACCCCGATGACGTCGTTGACCCGGATTGTGACTGCGCGCATGTTGGGGGAGATAAGTGCTGCCAGCGTTGTGCCTTCGCCCGGCGAGACTAACCGTTCTGAGCGCAATATATCGCCAGCAAAAATCTCATTGCGCGCCAATTTCCCAATCACATCGGACAGTTGTGGGTAGCCGGTTTGAGCAACCAGCTCCTCAGGGTAGTATTCAAGCTTTAGGTGTTTGGCCTCGAGTGGTGTGCCTAAGGGAATATTCTGTTGTGCGACGACACGTGCAACTCTCGGCTGCTCTTTGATCACCTCTTTGATGACTTCTATGCGTTCGGGCTCTGAAGCCACAGGGGGGGTGGCGGCTTGTTTTTTCTCTATCCAGTTATTAGCAAGCAGTAAGGCACCAAACCCCATTGCGACAGATACAGAAAGCATTAGCAGCAGTTTGCCGTTATTCATGAGATGTTACCTCCTGCTCATCGTTGACAAAATAGCAATCCCAGACAGTTTGCATTAATTCTGGGGTGATGATCGGTTGATGCTGGTAAAACTGAATTTGGTTACTGCACATGGCGACCAAATCTCGCGGGTAACAAGGCAGTAGAGGAACGGCATAGGGCCTGTGAAGCTGCTCGAAAACATACTCTAATACGTCTGCCGTGGTAGTAAGTTGATGTCTGTCGCACTCGTTGTGCCACAGCGTGGTGTAATCGTCCGCGGATATGGGCCCGAAGTTGATTTTGTAGCCTATTCGCCGGAGAAAAGCGTCATCAGCAAGCTTGGCCGGATGGATGTTTGATGAGAACACCAATACTTGCTCGAAAGGGATGTCAAAGTGATCGCCAGAACTTAGCGATAAGTAGTCGATCTTTTCTTCCAGCGGAATAATCCAGCGGTTGAGGATGGCATCGACAGAGACCTTCTGCCTGCCAAGATCATCAATGAGAAGTATGCCGTTGTTGGCTTTCATCTGAAGGGGCGCCCGATTGATTTTATGGCTTGGGTCAACGGTAACTTCAAGCATATCAGCAGTGAGCTCTCCCCCGACAACGACTTCCGGCCGCTGGCATTTCACTAGTCGATTGTCGTAGCCGTCATCTAGTAGCAAGGATTCTTCCTGACTCTGTATCGGCTTGTGGATGATAGGGTCGAATAGCTGAATAATCTGATTGCCAATGCAAATCGAATAGGGAACAAAGACTTGTGACTTGAAAAGCCGGATGAGTCTTCGTGATATATAGGTTTTCCCCGTGCCGGGCAAGCCGTAGATAAAGATCGCCCGCCCGGAATTGAGTGCAGGCCCGACTGTGCCGATAATGTCGTTGGGTAGGATCAAATCATTCAGCCCGTTGCATAGTATGTCAGGGGTGACCAGTTCTTCCTTGGTGGTCTGGCTGAGGACCAGTGCCTTGTAGTGGGGCAATGAGATGGGGGCAGGACCTAGATAACCGTCACGCTGGATCTCATGCTGTGCCAGGTTTCGCCCTTTGTTGGTGAGGCCGTAGCGAATACTGGCGGAAAATCGCCCATCGGAGCGAACTTCGACATACGCTTCTGACTTTTGTTTTTGCAATATTTGCTCGATGATATTGCCTGATAACCCTAGTTTTTTTGACAGGCCGACGACATCATCGTCAGTCACTTGGGAAAGGTGCTTAATAATAAGGGTTTCGAGTAAACGAGCAGGAAGGCCAGTTTGCTCTAGCGTTTTCGGCTTGAGAGTCAGTGTGTTTGACTGTGACTTGGGCCTTTTTTTAAGTATTGACAAATCGATACCCATGACCACTCCTTAGCGAGATGAGGTAAACCGCTAGAACAAGTAAAATTCACAAAATACTGTTGCGAGTAAAATAGCCCCTCCCATAGGTACAGCACTGCTTGCGGTAGTATTGGCTTCGGGCTTGAGATAGCATCCGAGTTTTATCGACTGGCACCAACGTGACAGCATTGGTGTTAGTTCGCCGTAGCAGGATAATCTTGAAAGGGATAGCAGCCCGGCAAAGCCGACTGCAACAGCAATAAGTATAATTATGTTTGATGGGCCGAAGAAAATGCCTAGAGATGCTAAAAGTTTAGCATCTCCAGCGCCGAAAAGACCGATATAAAACAGAATTATACAGATTGAAAGTCCAACAAATATACCTGATATTGCGAAAAATATTGGAGCCGCACTTATTGAACTTGTGATGTCCGAGTTATAAGTTAATTGGATGGTCCCAATTACCACAATGGACAACACTAAATAATTTGGTATTTTGGAATACTTAATATCATATAGTGCAGCGTAGAATACCAAAATAATTATGGGCAGACTCATGGTATATTCCGTTTTCCGCGAATAACGTTTTATGAGCCACTATTAGCAGTAGCTAATTCATCTTTAAGACCACTGATTGTCGTTTCTACTTCCCCACCTAACTCAGAAAACGCCGTTACCACCGCGGCAGCTACCAGTGCGCCTGCCACTGCGTATTCGACTGTTGTTAGTCCTTCTTCATCACGATAAAAATCAATAAGGAACTGCTTAAATGATTTCATGGTGTAACTCCCTTGATAGCAAAGATGTTTGTAAAAATTTGTCTTCCGACAATGTAAATTTAGTAAGAGGAAACAAAAAATCAAAAGCAAATTTTGTGTTTTTTTGTGGTATTTATTTTTTTAACTGCATGTTTTTTGTAAGTGCATGATTTCTAATAAATATGATTTTTATTAATTTTGAGGCGTTGTCTCAAAAGTAAGAATATATGCACACAGTTGATTTTGTGCTGGTGTTTTTAATTTTTGTCTTATAGTTGATAATAACTGGTGTGGGAATATAATTATAATTATAATTTAATTTGGCGGAAATTCTTTAAATATTTCATTGATTTGGCTTTCGATAAATATTTTTCTGGATGACGGGGTCATGGCGTCGGTGAGGCGGCGTTGGGACGCTGAGCGCCAAATGACGAGGTTGGTCTTAGGGTCTATCAATTCAATGACTATTTTGCCATATCGATACTCTCTAATTGGTGTTGGAGTAGAGTAAGCAATACCCACATTTCGGTGATGGTAGCCTAATCCTAGAGAGGTGCCATAAGTCTGGAAGTCACTATGTTCTTCAATAAAGTGCCTAACTAATAAGTCACCCTTTTCTGTCACGTTAGTAATCCCTTTGGTGTAAAGCTCAGTTCGTATAGCATCTTCTATACGCTTTCCATCAAGGGTTGTTGCCTGTGTTGTAGCAAATTTAGCGAATTCGTAGGTTTTGTAACTCGAATAGTCAACCGCTGAGTTGAAGTCTGTAATAACTTCTTTTGTGCATGCTGAAAGAAATATAAAAAGTAATATTATTATTTGTTTAGTCATCTCTCACCTGCAGCATTAGTCGAGTGATTTTAATTAATGTATTCAGGTTTGCTGATCGCATATGATTACACCGTCGTTAAATTCGACAGCGAGGGGAGATAAATTTTTCAGTTTATTCTGAAGATGAAAACTATGTGGAAACTGGCAATAAATTTCATACTCTTTATGCAATCCGTTGTCTAGAAAAGCATCCAATACTTCGGCAGTGTCAGCGATTAACAATCTTGATTGGGGTTCTAAGTACATACCTGACTCACATCACACTTTTAACTTTATTTGTTCAAGCATAGCTTAGCTTGATGTGATTGCTCATGTGTAAACAGAGGGTGGCGACAAAACCGACCTGGATGTTGCTTGATCATGACATACCGAAAGAACTTAGGTATTCCAATAAGATTAAGAATAAATGAGATAGAGGTAACTGGAAATTCTCACTATGCTTAATGAATAGTTAATACAACGTAACCCACTGACAAATAAAGCTTCAATATTGATGTTTGATTCGATTCTATCGCACTGTGTCATAATCAGTAGGTAAGGTGAATACATGGGCAAATTTTTTGTGGTACTGCTTGGTTGTAGTCTGGTACAAGCTTGTGGAAGCCAGCATTATGCCAAACCCACAATTGATGATAGCAAAGACATTGCCAGCCTTTCTGCGCAGTACGTTAACGCAACAAGAGGGGGAGGGTGGGATTTTACCTCACTGTTACCTGGCAAGGTGTATCATCCCCGTGACGGCTATATTCATTACAAGCGCTTGTGGTGCTTAGATGAGGGGAAGGGGTCGATAGAGGAATTCCAGCGCTTTATGGCCGATATCTGTACCAGCAAAGGTGGCAAGATGGATGCCGAGTGGTGTATTTCCAGCACCCACAGTTATCCCGTGTTCAGAGCTTCGATAGAACCCACGGGAACGACCTGTTCCGGCGGAAATATAGCGGCAAGTGTTGATACCATTGAGCCAATATCTTCCTCTACGGCCTCTGAGTGGCGACTCTATGCCGAAAAAAAAGGTTTTGTGCCGCCACAAAGATGAATTTCCAATGCGGTGCTTTGTTGAAATTGTGTTAATGTCTATGGTGTAACTGGACTGACCACATAAAGGAGTGCTTATGTCATGGACACGATTGCTGGTTGAAGAGAAGGACGGTGTCGTCACTGTTGTACTCAATAGGCCAGATAAGTGCAACGCTTTGGATATGCCTTTGTTCCGTGAATTGGACAAAGTTAGCCGTGATCTTCGCAAGCGAAAGGACGTTCGTGCAGTTATTGTCCGTGGGGCGGGTGGCAATTTCAGCAGCGGCCTTGATGTCAAAAGTGTGGTGACATCACGGTCGAATGCTATATCGCTGCTAGCGAAATGGTTACCAGGCAATGCCAATATGGCCCAGCGTGTATCGCGCAACTGGCGCAAGCTTCCTTGTCCGGTGATAGCCGTCATCGAAGGCAAGTGCTGGGGCGGGGGAATGCAAATCGTTCTGGGGGCTGATTTTCGAATTGCAGCACCGGATGCTGAGCTGTCGATAATGGAAATACGCTGGGGCCTAATGCCGGATATGGCGGGTTTGATGTCTCTGCGTGAAGTGGTGCCGAAAGATGTCGCCATGCGCTTGACGATGACGGGGGAAATCCTCGAGGCCAGGCAAGCCAATGCGCTGAATTTAGTCACTGAAGTGGTGCCACAGCCAATGGCACGAGCCCAAGCGTTGTGCCAATCCATTATTAATGGCTCTCCGGATGCGATTGCAGCGGTCAAATTGACGACCAACCGTTGCTGGCATAGCTCTGAGCGCCGCTTGTTGGCCAGTGAGACGTTAAACCAGATCCGGCTCATTTTCGGTAAGAATTTTCTTATCGCGGGCAAGAGACAGCGGCAAAAGGTTGATGTTGATTACAAACCGAGACAGTCTTTTTGGTAGATGGCCGCCAATGATGGATGATTAGATAAGGCTGCTTATATTTGATGGTTACAGGCGATGAAGCTGGCTGAGAAAGACAAAGATTCATTTAAATTCATTGCGGCAGTTGTGGTCGTCATTACGGTTGTCCATGTCTTCAATATCCTTACGGCCGGCTATCTGTCTGATTTTGGCCTGTTACCACGTCACTTTACTGGTTTTACCGGTATCATTGCCTATCCCTTCCTCCATGGCTCATGGGGGCACCTGATCAGTAATATCTTTTCTTTTTCTGTCTTGGCTTTTCTGCTAACCCGCACCGGGTTAGCCCGGCTGATAGCTATATTTATGATTAGCTGGTTGGGGAGTGGTCTTGGAGTCTGGTTATTTGGCCGGATGCACTACCATATCGGATTGAGTGGCATAATTTATGGCTTGTGGGCCTATTTACTGATGTATGCCATCATGTATCGCAGCGTTAAATCTATTGCGATTGCCATCCTGGTCATGTTTTTCTATGGCTCAATGGTATGGGGTTTTTTACCGACCCGGGAGTGGATTAGCTACGAGAGCCACTTGTTTGGCGCAATTTCCGGTGGGTTTGCTGGCTTTTTTTATGCCCGTCGTGATAAGCAGAGGTACGAGAGATGCTAGTGACTTTTAAGTGTAAAGTGCATGGTAACGTTGTCATGTTCGGTGATGTAGCCAAACAAATGCTCCGGTTTATGGGGCACTGCGAAAATATTCCGGGAGCACTCGATCCCCAAGACATCGATGATGCGTTATGCCGGCTAACCAGCGAAATAAACAAGCTACACCAACTGGAGCTGCAGGCTGCGGATGAAGACGCTGGCGATGTTGACGATGTGGCAGAGTTAGATATGGAGCCAGTGATCAGCCTCCATACTCGTGCTACAC
This sequence comes from Photobacterium sp. DA100, assembly GCF_029223585.1. Lineage (NCBI taxonomy): Bacteria > Pseudomonadati > Pseudomonadota > Gammaproteobacteria > Vibrionales > Vibrionaceae > Photobacterium > Photobacterium sp. DA100. The sequence continues at coordinate 814,287 of NZ_CP119424.1, forward strand.
CGCTCATTGAAATGCTTCAAGCGGCTAAAAACGCTGACTGCCATGTGATGTGGCAAGAAGGGTGTTGAGGAGCCGGGGTTACTCCACGATATGAAGCGGCGCGAATGGGTCATCTTCCGGATCATTGATCCATAGGTACTCGAGGGCAATCGCAAGCTTTCTGGCCGTTTCTTCATTGAGATATTCTGCAATGATTGCGATGAACATATCTAAACAGGCGGTATTGCCGGATGAGGTGAAAATTCGCTTGTCTTGTGTCCAGCGCGCGACAGGCCTCCAGTTAACCTGTTTGCCAAATTGCGTTACCCAATGGAAATGCTGTTTGTTGGTTGTTGCCGTGTGATTTTCAAGCAGCCCCGCCTGCGCCAACAGTGCGGCGCCCAAACACGATGAGCATACTAAGGTATCGTGTCGACATTGCTTTGCTAGCCAACTGACCACCGGTTCACTGCCCGTCACTGTTTCTATGCCACTGCCGCCCGGCACATAGAGTATGTCATAAGCCATTAATGCTTGATAACTCAGGTCTGCATTTAGCACGACTTGTTGCTGACTGGCCACCGACTCTCCGCTTTCTGAAATTAGCAGGATCTCGAACTTTTCAGGTAATGCGTGGAATAGCGAAATAGCTGCTGATACCTGGAGCAAGTCGAAGCCTTCAAATAATAAGATGGCTAATGTGTATCTGGATGGTACGGCAGGTTGCTGATGTTCTGACATAAGAGTATAGATATCTGTAAGTGCCTCATGTAAGCGTAGCTTCGCGAGTTGCGATAAGGGTTCGCAAGATTGCGCTTACTGCAACTTCATGAGGCGTTTAGAAGTCTCAAGGTAGGTAACCTCGTGGTTTAGCCTAGCTGTGGCGCATCAAAGTTATCAGGCTCATCGGTGTAAATACACACGTTCCAATCTTCGGCTGATCCGCTTTCAGCTTCGCAATGGATTGCAAAGAAAGCTTGGATTTCTTTTCTTTGGCAATGGGCTTCGAAAGCCGAGATATCTGACCAGATTTCATTGAATGCGATTGGCATGGAAGTCCCTGCGGCAAAAGGGCTCTGAAGCTGCCGGGTCACAATATATTGAAGACAGCCATCCTCACGCAGGGTGTTGGGCTCTAGTGCCTGAAGGGCGGCAAACAACTCTTGTTCGCGACCGGTTTTAGGCTTGAATTGGGCAATACAATAGACTTTTTTTGACATGTGATTTCCTTATCAGGGGCAGGTATAATAATTAAGCTATACAGAAGTGTATGGTAAATAAGCCAAAATGAGTAGTTGGATGGCCTATATTGTCGATGGAAAAACTAAAGCCCCCATTGGCAGGGGGCTTTATTGCGGTGGGTTATTTCAGATAAATATTGCGATACTGAACACGTCAGGAGCGATCATCGAAGCACTCTTTCAAACGGTTTTTCGCTAGATATGATTAAGTGCTTTGGCAATGATGATATTTCGTTCGATCGCTTCGGCCTGATGCGCAGTGACATCAGCCTTGAGCAGTTGTTCCTGTGCCTTGATATAGGCAGACGCATCCTTCCGTGAGGCAAAGAGAAGCCCTTTGACATTAATGGCCGCAATGTTGGTGTAACGGCCATCTTCGCTAGTCGGCACAGAAATCTTGCCTTCGTTAACCAGTTTTTTGACAACTTCGCGTTCTTTATCATAGCCTTCGAGGCCTGATAGAGCCCAGCGCTGCATTGCTTTGCCTTCGTACTTGCCCTGTTTCACGTCGGTCAGGTAACGGATGGTGAGGTTTCGGATGGTACCCTCTTCCTCGCCGTATTCGGCTTCAGTATCGAACAATACCGGGAATGATTTGCCTTCCAATACACCGCCGGCTTTTGTCAGGTGGCCCATGCGGTAACTGTTCATGCCCAATCTGATCGGCGTTGTGTCGGTGACTGCAGTTCTGTCAGCAAAATGAAGATCCTTGATGCGCTGTCCTTGCGGCTGGGTGAGATCGATGGTGTAGGTCACACCGGCAAAGAAGTCATTGGTCGAATACTTCGATGCACGACGCTCTGGGTTGAAGCTGTAGGTGACATCACCTGGAGTCACACTGTTGAAGTAACCGGCTGACCACTCCATGTAGGTTTTCAGATCTGCACCTGTCATTTCGTAGACGGTGATTTCCCCACCTGCATACTGGTAGTTGTAAGCAATATCCTTGGCTTTGATTTGGCCTACATTGAGCTCGGCATTGTCATTATCAATCTGTAAGGCAATGACGTTGGCCTTTGGCGCGTAGTACATGCTGGCTTCCTGGAACAGGGTACTGATGCCCGTGTCTTGGATATGTACCTGCGGGATCCCCCTGAACTCATTTTGTGGCACAAGATCGACACCGGTTAGTTCAGCCACCACACGATTTGCCTGTTCACGAAGTCTTTTGTGATAAGGGGAGTACAGCTCGTCCATTTTTTGATCGGAATCGATACCGTTGATCTTGTAGGTAAAGCTGTCTTTGTTGACCAAGGTATACTGGCCATTTTTTTCTTCAAACTGGAGGTCGATGCGGGAGAGGGCACGGCCGTATTTATCTGGCTCGGTGACAATAACGCCATTTACCACAGCCTTGTCGATACGGGTATGCATGTGGCCAGCAACAATGGCATCTAGCTCTGGGTTGTCGTTGGCGATATCAGTGACACCGGTTGCCGCGATGTTGTTTTCGTTATCAAGCCCCATATGGGCAACAAGCACAATGGCATCGACTTTGTCATCAATTTGCTTGATGACTTTTTTTACCTCGAGCGATGGGTTAGTAAAAGTCATGCCCTCCAGGCGGTTTGTGCCTTCGGCGAAAACCTGTGTCATTGGCGTATCCATGCCGATGACACCAATCTTGATCCCTTGCCTTTCGATGATGGTGTAGGCAGGAAGGAACGGGTTGCCATCTGCTCGCTGGATGTTACCGGCCAAAGAGGTTCCCTGAAACTGTGTTAGCGAGCGGTTGAGTACCTTGAGGCCAAAGTCGAACTCATGGTTACCCAGTACCCATACGTCGTAGTTCATTTCATTGAAACCGAGCATCATAGGGTCAACCGGCTCATCTTTGAAGGTTTCAACAAAGTTGCCTTGGATCGTATCCCCCGCATCGACCAAGATGACGTTGTCAGTTTGGTCGCGGACCTCTCTAACTTTGGTGGCGATTTGGCTCAAGCTACCTCGGGTATTGGCTTTATCACTGGCGTAATCCCACGCCATGAAATGCCCGTGAATGTCAGATGTCCCTAGAATTGTGATATCAACAAGGTCGCCATCGGCGGCAAAGGCATGGCCGCTCAATGCAACAAGAATGGTTGAGGCTAAAAGGTGTTTTTTCATGTTAACTTTTGATTTTTATGAATAAAGTGGCGTAATACTAAAGGTTTAACGCTTTCGGTTTTGCAGTATTGATCACTTTATGGCTTGTTGATTGTATTGATTTGCATGGCATTGTGAGGGGTGTCTTACATTTTGTCGCGAGGTTGAGCGGAATGAGTAACTTTAGAGCATTAAAGTTCGACGCTCTTTTACGGTGGCTATTTCAGTATTTATTGGCGTATACGGACGGTGACCATCACGATGGCATGATCAGTACTGTGGCTGTCTATATCGTAGCAAGGGCTGATCAGGTGGCGGTCGTAAAGATGGTAATCGTATACTTCGGCCAGGCTCTCATTGAAGCTGGGATCAAATTCCCCGCTCAACAAAATGTAATCGAGCACCATGCCTACAGCTCCGTAGTAATAGGTATAAGGGGCAGGGCGTTTTATCGTAACCGGCATAGAGAGTTCGGCAAGATCGTCTACTGATTCATTGGCCTCCCAGTCGCGCGCTTCCCGATGGCAAAGGCTAGCTTGAAACAGTGGCCAACTGTGCTGAAGGCGGTAACGCTGTGAGATAGCATCGGAAAAAGCCGCCTTTTTATGTCGCCCACCATCTGCCAGCAAGTGATGCAACCCGCTGGTCTCTAATTCATCATTGAAGTCGCCCATTAAAATAACCGGATATTCAGACTCCATTTTGCGTAACCAGATTGAATTAAGCAGTTGTGCAGCCTCTGCGACCCGTTGTTGGGTTGAGGCCCATTGACCAAGAATTTGCGAGCGAAAGTCGTCAACTGCTGGATCAAAAGCGGAAATGTCAGGAGTATTTGACAGGGAAAACCCTTCGCTGACGATGGGTCTTTTGGATTTGAAGTGGGCGACATAACAGTCGCAGGGACCAATCTGCGGCAGTTGAATAGTTGCTCTGAGCGGTTTACGGCTAAATGCAAAGTTGTCATTTAGCCCTAGTGGGGCATTGAGCGTGGGTTCCGGCAAAATAGCAGCTGCATCAGTGATCGGAAACCGAGATGCTACGGCAACAACAGGACTGTCATAGATGTAATCATCGATGACGTTTGGCTTATCGATGGCACTGAAGTAGGGGTAGCCGGCCTGCAAGACCAGCGCCTTTAATGACTCAACAGAGAAAACTTCCTGAAAACCGATGATATCCGGCTGCTGCTCAGCCAAATAGGCCTGGATCCATGCTTGTTTCTTGTCCCATTGCGCCTTTGAATAGATGTTTTCGAAGTCGTAGAAGGCATCGGGCGGAGCAAGGTAGTTACATAAGTTGAAGGTGGCTATTTTGATGATGTTCAGGTTGTCATGGGCATTGACTGAATAGGGCAAGTTACTGTCCACCTGTTCTGTTGTCCTGTACATAGAATAGGGCTAAACATGCAAAAACAAAACGTAATTTGCCGTTTAGCCCTGTTACCCTCAAAATTAGCGAGACTAAGCGTTTAGAGCCTGCTCCAGATCATCGAGAATATCGTCGATGTGTTCGATGCCAACAGAGAGGCGGATCATTTCTGGACTGACACCAGCTAGAGCCTGTTCGCTTTCACTCAGCTGCCTGTGGGTCGTGGAGGCGGGGTGGCAGGCGAGCGACTTTGCATCACCGATATTCACCAATCGCTTGAAGATTTTCAGTGCGTCGTAGAAGCGTACCCCGGCGTCATAACCGTCTTTCAGTCCGAAAGACAGAATTGCCGACGGCTTTCCTTTCATATATTTTTCGGCAAGTGGATAGTAGGGAGAGTCGGATAACCCGGCGTAGCTGACCCAGCTCACCTTATCGTGCTGTTTAAGGTATTGCGCGACTTTCAGCGCGTTTTCGGTATGGCGCTCCATGCGAAGCGGCAGTGTTTCCAGCCCTTGCAGCAGCATGAATGCATTCATCGGTGATAAGGCAGAGCCGGTATTGCGTAATGGTACGGTACGGGCACGGCCAATAAAGGCGGCATCGCCAAATGCTTCGGTGTAGACGACACCATGATACGACGCTTCTGGTTGGTTTAATACCGGAAAGCGGTCTTTGAATTTGGCCCAAGGGAATTTACCCGAATCAATGATCATCCCACCAAGGGTCGTGCCATGACCACCGACATATTTGGTCAGGGAGTGAACCACGATATCGGCACCGAACTCGATGGGTTTGCACAGGGCTGGGGTAGCCACTGTGTTGTCGACGATCACCGGTACTCCCTGCTGGTGGGCAAGCTCTGCAATTTTTTCTAAATCGACAATATTGCCCGCCGGGTTACCGATACTCTCGCAGTAGACGGCTTTGGTATTTTCATCGATCAGTGCTGCTAGGCTCTCTGGCTTATCATCAGGAGCAAAGCGTACCTCAATTCCTTGCTTGGGTAACATATGGGCGAACAGGGTGTAGGTACCGCCGTATAGTTGCGGGGTGGAAATAATGTTATCGCCAGCCTCAGCTAGGGTCTGGACGGCATAGTTGATCGCCGCGCTTCCTGCGCTGACGGCAAGCCCGGCAATACCGCCTTCCAATGCGGCCATGCGTTTTTCCAGTACATCATTGGTTGGGTTCATTATTCGGGTATAGATGTTGCCCGGAACTTCCAAATTAAAGAGATCAGCGCCATGCTGGGCATCATCAAACTCATAGGCAACAGTTTGGTAAATAGGGGTAGCGACTGCTTTGGTTGTGGGGCAGGTTTCGTAACCACTGTGAATCGATAGTGTTTCGTCTTTCATACGGTAAATCCTGTTTCTTCCTTGATTAACGGCGTAGAAAAAATTATGGCAAATGTTTAAGCGCTTTACTGCGAGCACGAACATTAAAAGAGAAAAAGTTGCTGAAAATCACAGTATAAAAAGAGTTTTATCGAGAGGGACAAATGTCCTATTTCTTCGTTTGGAAGTTACCTAACATCCGCACGCAAACGATACATAACGTTGGTGGTAGCAGATGAATACACAAACCTGGAGCCCTTCGGGCTGTCATGTTATGGCGAAGCCGACAGGCTCAAAATGCAATATTAATTGTTCTTATTGCTTCTACTTGGAAAAAGAAAAACTGTACCCCGAACGCGGACAAGATTGGATGATGGGAGACGAAACACTGTCAGCCTATATCTTGCAGCACATTGAGGCGCAAAGTGGTAACGAAGTAGTTTTTGCCTGGCAGGGCGGAGAGCCAACGCTACGAGGACTGGCTTTTTTTGAACAGGCTGTACGGTTGCAGCATGAGTATGCCAGGGGCAAGAAAGTCATCAACACCTTTCAAACCAATGGTATTTTAATCGACAAAAAGTGGTGTGCTTTTTTTAAGCAACATAACTTTTTGATTGGTATCTCGATCGATGGGCCTGCTGAGCTACATGATATTTACCGTCGTACCCGTGCAGGAAAAGCGACTCATCACAAAGTCGAGACGGCGATATCACTACTCAAGCAGTACAAGGTTGAATTTAATACCTTAACCGTCGTTAGCCGGGCCAATGTTGATCATGCCCTCTCGGTTTATCGCTACCTCAAAGGACTTGGTAGCAGCCACATGCAATTTATCCCTCTGGTCGAAAGAAAAGCCAGCAAAGCTACCGCTAGCGGGCTCACCTTGATCAACCCTGAGAGCAAAATCGCCGGGCAGCTCTGTGACTGGTCCGTCGATGCCAAGGCTTATGGTCAGTTTATGAGCCAGATATTCCACCACTGGGTGAGGCATGATATTGGTCAGGTCTTTGTCCAGCTGTTTGAAAATACCTTTGCCCTGGCATGTGGCCAGCCTGCGCAAATCTGTGTGTTTGCACCACAGTGCGGCAGTGCGTTTGCCCTAGAGGCAAACGGCGACCTGTATAGCTGTGATCACTATGTGTACCCCGAGTATAAGTTGGGCAATATCCACGAATTCACTATCGCAGAAATGAACCGCAGCGATGCTAACCGGCGGTTCGGGGCCGCAAAATCAGACTCGCTCTGTGAAGACTGCCGCCGCTGCGAATACCGCCCACTTTGCCACGGTGGATGCCCAAAACATCGTTTTGCCATCTCTGCGTCCGGTAAGCCGGATCTCAATTATCTTTGTCCAGGATACAAAGCGTTTTTTCACCATGCATCACCATATCTGGCGATGATGAAAAAGCTCTACCTGCACAACTATCCACCTGCAGCAATTATGCAAATCATCCAAAAGAAAGAATCTCAACAGCAGTAAATGGAGTACGTGTCATGTTTAAACTAAGCGCCATTGCCAAAGGGGGCGCACTGGCGGCATTGTCATGCTCGCCGCTTGTACAAGCCGCAGAAAGTGCGAGTACCGCTGATCAGCCGAATATAATCGTCATTATGGCTGATGACCTAGGGCAGTGGGCAACCAGCTTTCGCAACCAGGACATCATTGAAACACCTAATTTAGATTATCTCGCTGAAAACGGTGTTCGGTTCGAAAACGGAATGACGCCAGCCCCGGTCAGTTCAGCGGCCCGTGCATCGTTTCATACCGGTAAAATGCCTTCGCAGCATGGGGTGTATGATTTTTTGGCCGAAGACCCAAAATTCGATGCTGATTGGCTAGAGGCAGAGAAACTGCTGTCGGAACGCTTGCAAGACGAAGGTTACCGCACGGCCTTGATTGGTAAGTGGCATGCCACGACTGACAGCAAGGATCCGATTCGCGGTTTTGACCGTTGGCTAAGCTATGATGCCCTGCAGGCGGGATGGAAAAACCAGTACCTCCATTCAGGTACCGTCTTGTTCTCCAGTGATGGCGAGAACATGGAGTACACGGGTATTCAAGCACAATTTCTGACTGACGAAACGCTGAAATTTATCGATCAGCAAAGCACGCAACCTTTCTTTGTCAGCCTCAATTACGTAGAGCCGCATTTCCCATTTGAAGGGCTCCCCGAGCGTCTGGTTACGAAATACCGTGGTATCGCACACAAGGTGGTGGCTTTTGGTGGCAACTCGGTGCTCGAGCACATGAGTGACTATACGTTAGTGCCGGATAATCACGAAGAAACCTTGGCCCAATACCTTGCTGCGGTGACCCTGCTCGATGATCAGCTAGGTAAGCTGATCGATGGCCTTGAAGGACGTGACCTGCTTGACAATACCGTCATCGCGTTTGTCTCTGATCACGGCCTGTTGATGGGGCAGTATGGGTTATACGGCAAAGTGAATGCGTCATTCCCTTACAACTATTACGAAGAGACCGTTCGCATACCGTTTGTGGTGTCCGGTCCTGAAAAGTATGTAAGACAAAAGCAGGTGCGTGGTGAGTTCGTTGACTTGATCGATCTGCACGCAACCGTACTGGACTTGGCGGCGGGTGATAAGCAGTACGATACAAGCTACGGTCCGGGTAAGACCCTGTTACCGATGCTGAAAGGAGAGCGGGTTCGCGACTGGCGCGAGTACCAGTTTGCTGAGCGTGGCAACTCGAGAATGATTTCGAACGGGCACTGGAAGCTGGTACGTTACTACCCGAACCCGGAAGTCAACAAGCAGCCCGAGGACCATTGGTATAATTTGAGCAGCCCGATGGGGGAGCGTTACTTATCCGAGCCACCACGCGAAGAGCTGCGCGTGAAGATGATTGCCGATCTCGACGCCTTCTTCGAGCAATACTCAAGCGATGAATATAACGGTTTGAAGATGTGGGAGCAGGCCTATCCAAACTTCACGACCGAGGACCTGCTCAAGCATGAGCGCTGGAATTAAGTTTTTGGTTGTCTGCTAACCAGTAGCTGGTCGTGGATCGGCCAGCTACTTATCAATTTCCTTCTCCATAATTTCTTCTAGCAGCCCCCGCTCGCTGACGCGGACAAAATTCCTGCCTACTTCTATCGCTCCATCGACCTGCAGTTGTTTGATAATTCTGTTGTATACACGGGTGCTGGTCCCCAATCGCTCAGACTCAAGGGTTTTGTTGATAAATAACTTTTCCCCCGGCTGCTGTTCGTCAAACGCGAGCAATTCGTCAATCACGCAATATTTGATCGTATGCAGCATATTTCGCGTCATCTTTTCGACAGATAGATACCATTTCGAGGTAATGTGCTTGAATACAATTTTGGCGAGCTCCGGTGTGTGGTAAATCAGCTGTGTTAACTGTTTCGCATCAAAGAGGTATCCACGGCATTTGCTGCTGGCGCATACCGTATAAAAGCAGGGCTTTTCAGAGAAGAGCTCCATTAGTCCAAGAAAGCCATTGTATTGGTAGGTACCAAGCTGGAAACGGCGGCCGTGCACGGTTTGGCGGTGCAAAACGATGCCACCCTCCAAGATGAACAACACTTGCTCTACTTGCTGTCCTTGGGTGAGTAGGGTGTGGCCTTTCTCGAAGTGGACAGGCTTAATGGCTAGGCTGTCTTGGTGTCTATCGAGGTAGTCAATCAAAGATTTGGTATCGTAAATATCTTCGGAGGTAACGAGCATAGTTATCAGGTTTTGTGAGTAGTGTGGCCATATCCTGCTTGGCAGCCAGGGGATATCAATAACATAATTGAATGTTAGAAAAGTATACTGTAAATCAATCATTTTTTAGTGCTGATTTTTGTCCTTTTTCCAGAAGGCAACGATTGTTCTGAGTTTGTTGGTTGTGTTCATTTCATATTGATTTGCAGGACAATATAGCGTTGTATTGATAGGTCACTCAGACATCAGGAAGTATTTTTAGTCGAGTATCTTCTATCAAGTAAACAGGCCATACCAAGTAGCCTGGATATATAACTATATAAAAGGACTTTGCAGTGAAGAAGTTTGTACTTTCCGCAGCGATCAGTGCTGCGCTTGCTTTACCCTCGTTTTACCTGGCTGCAGCCGATGTTCCCCAAGGTGTCGAACTTGCACAAAACCAGTATTTGGTACGAGCCAACGGTGCCGAGCCGGATACCGTCGATCCGGGTTTTGTGGGCTCGGGGAGCCCGGGTGATGTGATCGTCAACGATCTTTTTGAAGGTTTGGTGATCGAAAACCTCGATGGTGAAACGATACCGGGTCAAGCACAGTCTTGGTCTATCTCTGAAGACGGTAAAACGGTGACCTTTGTGTTGCGCGATGGCCTGACGTGGTCTGATGGCTCCCCGCTGACCGCCAACGATTTTGTCTATGCTTGGCAGCGCGCTGTCGACAGCAAAACCGGTAACAGTACCGGCTTTAATTTCCAAACGGCCAATGTGGTCAATGCCGATCAGATTGTCGCGGGTGACAAGCCGTCTTCTGAGTTGGGTGTTAAAGCGCAGGATGAACGGACCTTGGTGGTATCGCTCACGCGTCCGACCCCGTACTTTATCAGCATGATGAGTATCAAAACCTTCTTCCCGGTGCCGCAGGCCGCGGTTGAAAAACACGGAGACAACTGGACCCGTGCGGAACACTTTGTTTCAAATGGAGCTTACACCCTGAAGCAGTGGGTACCCAATGAAAAGGTGGAAGTGGTCAGAAACCAACACTATCGCGACGATGCAAAAACAGTGATTGAAGGCGTGACTTATCTTGCTCTGTCATCACAAAATGCCGAGTTAACCCGCTACCAGGCTGGTGAAATTCATATGACCAACCGGGTCCAGCTTGAGTATTACCAAAAGCTGATGAAAGAAAGTCCAGAGCAAATTCAGGCACTGCGTCTCCTTGGTTCATACGTTTACGCCTTTAATACCCGCGTCGCACCATTTGATAATGCCGATATTCGACGTGCATTGAGTATGGTTATCGACAGAGAGCTTTTGGTGGACAAGGTGACGGGCCAGGGTGAACCTGCCGCCTATTCGGTGGTGCCAGATATTATTGCCGGATACGAAGGTGCCGTGCCGTCGTTTAAGGTAGCCGATCGCAAAGAGCGTTTGGAAAAGGCTAAAGCATTGTTGGCTGAGGCCGGCTACGGACCGAGTAAGCCGCTAACGATTAAGCTGACTTACAACACCAGCGAGAATCACAAGAAAATTGCGCTGGCTATTGCTTCGATGTGGAAGCCGCTTGGGGTCAATGTTCAGCTGAATAATATGGAGTGGAACGCCTACCTGTCGGCGAAAACCGCGGGCGACTTTACCGTAGCGCGCTCTTATGCATTTGGCGATTTTGCCGAGCCTTCATCAGTGCTCGGGAGTTTCCAATGTGGCCACGTGAGTAATGAAACCGGCTTCTGTGACAGCAAGTTTGATGATTTGCTGGCACTGGCTGCCACAGCCGCTAAGGAGTCTGAGCGTTACCAGCTCTACAATCAGGCTGAAGGTATTCTCAATGATGCTGCGCCGGTGATCCCGCTCTATCACTATAATCACACCCGTTTGGTCAAGGCTAATCTGAAAGGATTTCCTGCCAATAACCCGAAGGGCAACATCTACGCCAAAGACATGTTCTTCGTGAAGTAAGGTTGGCGGAATCGCCTTAAAGTAAGGGCTTTATGGGTTAGATTACATCCCATTACTCCCCTGGGCTGGTGGACGGTCCGGGGGAGGGCCAAGGGCAGAGCTTGCTTCACGGATTTTGCGCTTGTGAAGCTAGGCTCTGCTATCAAGCTTGGTTCGGTAACAGTTACCTATTTGCTCTTGTAGGGCTTATAGAGGCACAGCGACATAATGATGCCAAAACAGACGCCCTGGGTGATCATTGCGGTACCACCGTAGCTAAAGAAAGGCAGGGGGCTGCCCATGACGGGCAGCACACCACTCACCATGCCCATGTTGATAAAGGCATACAAGAAAAAGCTCAGTGATAGCGAGCCACTGACCAAGCGGTTGAATGGTGACTCACACTGACAAGCGAGCCAAATTACCCGGCCAGTGATAAAAAGATATAACCCCAACAACAGCAGGCTACCAATAAACCCCCACTCTTCGGCATAGGTAGAAAAGATAAAGTCGGTATGGCTTTCTGGGATAAAACCTAAGTGACCCTGGGTTGCATTGGTCCACCCTTTCCCCTTAATCCCCCCGGAGCCAATAGCAATGAGAGATTGAATGATCTGATAGCCGGCGCCAAGCGGGTCGGATTCTGGGTCGAGGAATTGTGTGACACGCTTTTTTTGATATGCCTCCATGACGAAGTACCACAGCAAGGGTACGGCCGTGGCAATGCCGCCGAGAAATGAACCTATGATCTTCCAGCTCATTCCCGCGAAATACAGAACAAAAAGGGCGTAGATAATAGTGAAAATAGCACCATCAAGATCAGGCTGAATAAAAATCAACCCGGCTGGTAAGCCGGTAACCAGCAGGCACAGGCCAATTTTTTTCAAGTCGGGCCGCCCTGCATCCACCACTAATAGCCAGGCCACCATCATGGGAATGGCAACTTTTACCAACTCCGATGGCTGGAAGCGGATAGGACCAAGTGCCAGCCAGCGCTGTGAACCATTAGTGCTGTCACCCATGACAATGACGCCAAGCAGTAGCACCACCGACAAGCCGTAGAGATAGGGGGCCGCATGTTGGTATTTGATGGGCGGAATGGCTGACATTACAACCAAGCAAATCAGGGCTATCAGCGCACGGATCAGGTGGCGTTCGAGCATTGGTTCGCTGAAGCCACTTGCACTCCATACGGTCAGCGAGCCGAGCAAAATCAGCAAGCTGATAGCGAGTAGCAGTGGATAGTCAATTCTGGGTCTGTAGTTGAGCATAATTTCTTTATCGCAAGCATTAACAATGAGCACGTTAGCAAGTGCCAAAGTGCAGGCCGTTGTTGGAACCGTTTGGGTGATTTACGTTTTTGAGCACGTAAGCCTCAGTGAGGTTCGGCAATGCTTCGGTATTGGGTATTTGCTTCTTTCCAGCCGCCTAGTCGGTGATTGACTTTAAAGAGCATATAGACGGACAGCGGCAAAGCGATGGCAGTCATTGCAACTAAAAACCATAAACTGACCAGGGTGCGTCGTTCATGTTTTTGGATGAGGTGTGTGACAGGTTGTGAACGTTGCTGCAGTTCGATGTGCCGTTGTGATACCGGCGGAGAGCTTAGTGTTATCCAGCCGATAGGCCGATGTTGATGGAGCAGAGAATAGTGCCACACCTCCTCATCACCGAGCCTTTGCTCCGAAGATTCGACGGCTAGTGTGACGGGGTAGCGACTATGTTCAAAACCGGGTTGAAAAAGAAAACTGATATAGGCCGATAGGGATGCAAGCGATAGGCCGAAGATCAATGTGATGAACTTGGGAAGTGAAAGTAGAGTCTTCATTGCTTGTATCGAAGCCAAAGCGGTAAGCGGCTTTAAAGTCTAGGCGTGCACGTAAATTAAAGTGTCAGTAAAAAAATGCAACGGTTTTTCATCGGGCAAGCATGTATTTTCGTTCGGTTGCTCGATATTCATCCACTTCATGGACAAGAAGCCGTGGAGGACCCCGTTAGAGGCTTGGCATGTTCCCGCTATACTTAAGGCAGGATCCTAGGTGGATAAGGTGTCGGCATGAAAAGGTTGTTGTATCCGGTCGTATTGCTGTTGGGCTTGTTGGGGATATCTTTGGCTGGATGTTCAAGTAACCCCTACGGGGATTCTTATGGGGTGGCAGATACCCGGACGATTCAGCAGGTACGTTATGGTGTTATCGTTAAAACTGAACCGGTCACCATTGAGGGTGAAGGCCAAGCGGTTGGGGCAATCGCGGGGGCTGCGGTAGGCGGTATTTTGGGGTCGAAAATTGGCGGGGGTTCAGGTTCCGATATAGCGGCAATCGGTGGTGGGGTCCTGGGTGGTTATGCGGGCAGCAAAGCGGCAGAAGGTGTGACAAGGCGAAATGGGGTTAACCTGACGATTAAAATGGATGACACTGGTGAGACTATTGCGATTGTGCAGGAAGCAAATCCCAATATGATGTTCAGTGTGGGTCAGCGAGTACGTGTCAATGTTGATGGCCGCACCGCACGGGTTGTGCCTGAGTAACTTTGATCGCAATCCTTAGCCTTCTGAGAGCCATCCGAGTGTATAGCTGCTTGGGTGGCTTTGTTATAAACTTCACGACAACAATCCATTGCAGGACGCAGACATCATGACACACCCCCTATCAGCCGTAATTGTTGAACCGCCGGTGACCCCAAACGCATCCGTTATCTGGTTACATGGACTTGGCGCTAATGGACACGACTTTGAGGCCATTGTTCCCGAATTAAACCTACCCAAAGAAGCGGCCATTCGTTTTATCTTTCCCCACTCACCGTCCATTCCCGTTACTATTAACGGCGGGATGGTGATGCCGGCCTGGTATGACATCCTTGAAATGGGAGCGGGAAGAAAACTCAATACCGAGCAGCTGCTTGATTCGGCCAGTTCGGTTGCAAGGCTAGTGGATCACGAGGTGGCGAGCGGTATTCGCAGTGAGCGAATTATACTGGCCGGCTTTTCCCAGGGTGGGGCGGTTGCTTATCAAGTGGCATTGACTTATCCGCAACCGCTCGCGGGACTGCTGGCGCTATCGACTTATTTCCCTACCGCGGAAGAGATCCAGCTCAGCAGTGCTAACAAACAGCTTGATATAGAAGTGATGCATGGCAGCTATGATCCTGTTGTACTGCCGTCGATGGGGAAGCAGGCTGTCGCCGCATTGACGGCGTATGGCTTTGCACCTCATTGGCGAGAATACCCAATGGAGCATCAAGTTTGTTATCCGCAAATCAAGGATATTTCTAACTGGTTGCAAGAGAAGCTTTTGTAGTCGGGTTGTAAAAGAGGTACCCAAGCCGAACAAGTGATTGGCTTTGGGTACCACATTGCGGCGCTTTGGGGGATCAGGCGGCGAGCTTTTTGAACAAGGCCGGAATGGACGCTTTGCTAGTCTTACTCAACTTACGCATCACATCAAAAGACACGGTTTGAAGGTTGGTTTGTGTTTTAACCTCATCGATGAGACGTAACCAAAGTCTTGCCGTCATTTCCGCATCCGCCAGCGCCCGGTGAAAGGTACCGTCGTTGGCAATGTCTAACTCACTAACCAGCGTGCCCAGTTTGTGGTTGGGCACATCCTGGTACAGGCGACGGGCCAGTAACATTGAGCAGACAAAACTGCCGTTGTACTGGCGGCCAAGCATACCAAGTTCGGCATCCAGAAAGCGCTGGTCGAAAGAGGCGTTGTGGGCAATGAGGTTATAGCCCTGGATGAAATCGGCAAACTCGTCCATCACCGCATGGCAACTGGGAGCCGAATCCAACATTTTATTGGTGATGCCGGTGTAGCCTTCGATAAAGCTGCTGACACGGAAGCCAGGGTTCATCAATTGCTGAAATTGATCAATCACAATGCCGTTTTGGATTTTGACTGCACCAATCTCGATAGCGCGGTCACCCATATTAGGCGATAGGCCGGTAGTCTCGAAGTCGAGTACGATGACTGTGTCAGCAGGGTGTTTTGTATACATTAGAAACCTAGCAAATGAGTGTGTGTTATGTGAGCTGCTTTTTTATTTAATCTAGTAGCCACGTCTTTTCCAGAATTCAGCCTCGTCTTTGGCGTAAAGGTTAAAGGTTTTTTCGGCGACCACCTTACCGCCAAGTTCAATAGTCATGCGCCATTTACCGATTTTATTGGCAATCGGCTCCCAAATCGTATCACCAAGGTAGAAGTCCCAGTCGTTAGTGCGGACATGGAGTTCTCCGTCGAATGGGTCCAATTCATCACCATCCTCATCAGTTATGCCCGGGTGATAGATACAATAGCGGATTTTTTCACCACGGGCTTTCTTAATATTGACCGTAAAACCAAACTCGATGTCAATTTCAGCGGGTACGTCGGTGGTAAAAGTTTTGATTTTTGGCAGGTGTTTGGATTCAGCATCCCAAGTCGTATGGATACCATACGTCTCGATACTGACTGCGGGTTTTGCTTTGGCCATGGCAGTAAGAACAAGGTTGCTAAAGAAAAACCACCATTATAAAGGTAAGCGAGTGAGCTTTCATGTTTAAATGTAGCGTTATGAAAAAAGAGGCTAGTTGCTAGCCTCTTAATTATGAAATTAGCGGCGCAATGTCATTTTATCTCGACATTGGTGCTGGTTGGCGAACTGCCTTCCACTTTCGGAACCTCAATGGTGAGTACGCCATCATCAAAGCGTGCATGGACATCTTCCTGTTGTATATTGTGGCCCAGGTAGAAACTCCGCATGAGTCTTCCTTCATAGCGTTCTTTTCGGATAACCTTACCTTCCTTCTCTTCTTGTTCGTCTTTTTTGGTTACCGCTTCAATGGTTAGTGATCCATTGGATAGCTGTACAGAGATGTCGTTCTTGTTGACACCCGGCAAGTCAGCGGTTATTTCAAAGACTTTGTCCTTTTCTACAATATTGATTCTTGGTGAATAGACATCGGCATCAAGTCTATGTCTTAAAGTAGGAAAGGCATGATCAAACATCTGCGAGAAGTCGAACCATGAATCACGAGGTACTAAGCTCATAACTGCCTCCGACTGTGTATTTAACCATCAGTACTATTGTAGTTAGAGGCAGCCAAAAGTTACCACTTATCTCAGTGAGATTTGACTTGTATCAAGCAACATATGGGGGAATAAATTAGTCGCCGCCGTCGTCTCCGCCATCATGGTGTTCTCCATGCGGAGAGTCATCCGCAGGGCTACCTTTGGCATAACGATCTAGTTGATCATCTTCATCATCAGGCTTGTGTTGATCAATGACATTGTCCTGATCGGGTGGTGTTGGGTTAAAGATATTTTTGAGCCACTCAAACATAGGCTAACCTTATTGGGAACCTGATCGGTTTAGTGAAATTACATTACTAATACTAGTTCGTTGTGTAGGTAATGACATGAAAAGCGTAACGATTGGCGATATCCACTTGGCATGTATCAGAGTAAAAGGCCCTTATGGTGAAAATTATGAGCCTGCCGTTGACCTTCTTTACCGGTGGGCCGGGGAGAATGGCTTACAGGGTGGGCAGTGTTTGTTTATCTATCATGACGATCCTGACCAGACCGAACCGGCACAGTGTCGTACTGATATTTGTTTGACAGTACCAGCCAATACGGCCATTGGGGGCGATGTGTCATCGCAAGTCTTGCCTGCCGGAAAATACTGTACCCGCAGGGTGATAGTCAGGCACAAATCAGAATACCCAGAAAATTGGGAAGCGCTTGAAAAGGAAGTTAAATCAGCGGGTTTAGTGATTGATCAGCGCCCATGTTTCGAGCTATATCACAGTTATGATATTGAAACACATGTTGCAGACGTTGGTTTTTACCTTGCCGTGAAGGGGTAATAATCAGTTTTACTTGTAGCAGTTTCGTTATGTGCCACAAGGTGCTTATTTCTCATTTCAACACGTAATTTAGGTATGCAAATATTGAAAACTGTTAATAAGTAATTCGAAAGGTGCAAGGATGTTTTCTTTTATCGGTTAGACAGAAAAGACTTGAAGAAAAACCCGAGTTAAGGTTATTATTCACTCACACAATTTTTTCCACTTTTTTTGTGAATCAGATACATTTCCTGCCTATTTATCGCCGCCAATTTATTTCATTATGTAAATCTAAGAAATATTTGTTTAACCTTTATTGAAGTAAGAAATAAAAAGTTCATTTGAATTACAGAATCATACTTTTATATACGTTAAATAAAACACTGCAATAAGTTTAACCAATATATTCATACTCAAGAAAAATACAAAAATGACGTTTGTAGAATGAAGGTTACTCTTAATAAGGTGTCAATGTGAAAAAAGTCATACTCTATTCAATTTTACTTTTGGTTGGCTTGTTCCTATCACAATTGCTGCCCCTATATATCGAAGGCTATAGCGCATGGCAACCTGCGCTGATGGTTGTAACAATGTCGGCATTGGCCTACATCATGATTAACGTAGGGCGCGAATTTGAAATTGATAAAAAAAATCTCAAGCAATACAGCTGGGATTATGTTGTTGCAATGACTACGGCAACATTCCCCTGGATTGCTGTAGTGCTGTATTTTATTTTTGTGCTGATGCCAAGTGAATTATGGTTCAGCGCTGATGCATGGAAAGAAACCCTAGTTATTGGTCGTTTTGCGGCGCCAACCTCTGCTGGTGTGCTGTTTGCCATGCTTGCGGCTGCTGGGCTTGGTGCGACCTGGATGTTCAAAAAGGCCCGTGTACTGGCGATTTTTGATGATTTAGATACTGTTCTGTTGATGATCCCTCTCACTATTTTGGTAGTCGGATGGCGTCCTGCTTTGGGCATGACATTGCTCCTTATGCTGGTACTTTTGGTAATTGGCTATAAGTATCTGCACAAGTGGAATATCCCTTCGTCTGCCGGGTCTATTGTTGGCTATTCCGTATTGATCGCTGGTCTTTGTGAGCTGTTTTATATTTCTACAGATATTCACTTTGAAGTATTGCTCCCTGCATTTGTACTTGGCTGCATGATGAGATCCCAGCATGAATCAGCTGAAGACGCCAAAGTATCAACAGCGGTAGCGTGCCTATTTATGGTACTGGTTGGATTGAGTTTGCCTCAGATTTTTGGCGCGGTGACGCCAGCAGAAAATACCAGTGTAACAACCGCGATGCCGCCAATGGAAATGAGTGAAATTGTATTCCACGTCATTATGATTTCCATTGTGTCGAACATCGGCAAAATGTTCCCGCTATTTTGTTACCGCAATGAAGCCACAGTGAAAGAGCGATTAGCTTTATCGATTGGTATGTGGCCTCGCGGCGAAGTGGGGGCTGGTGTACTCATGATCAGTATTGGTTATGGATTTGGTGGACCTATTGTGACGATCAGTATGCTTTCGTTGGCATTGAACCTAGTGTTGACGGGCTTCTTCATCATGATGGTACGTAGTTTGATTCTAAGCCCAGTTAGAGGAGGCGTACATGAAAAAACGCGAGCTTAAATTGCTAGCAGCCGTAATATCTATTTTTCTGTTTTCACTCGTAGTGGGTAGAGCAGCAGCATAATAATATTGGCTTAGTGTTCAATTAGGCTGGCTACGTATTTAATATACGTAGCCAGTTTTTTTATGACACCGACATAGATTTATGTCGTCGCAGGTTGTGGTTGAACCGTAAGGTTATTTAACCAGCGGCGTTTCAAATAGCGGCTGAAGCATAGTGAAAGCTTGACTACTTCTTCAACCAATAATGCCAAATATACCCAGCCAAAAGACCATTCACCAATAAATGCACCATATGCGGTAAACGGTATACCGATCATCCACATCGCAATAAAGTCCATTCTCAGACAGAATAGATTTTCGCCGCCGGTGCGAAGAATTCCGTTGATAATAATCATATTAAGCATTTTTAAGGTAATGCCGATGCTAATTACATACATCGCGGGTTTGGCTAGCGGCATAAGTGCTTCTTGGTTTAGGTTGAGCCAAGAAAGAACAAAATGGTGGTTTAGGTAAAGGAACAGTCCCATCCCCAATCCTAAAATCAGTACAAATTTAAGGAAGAAGACTGTCATCGCCTGTGCTTTATCAAATTCGTCTCGTCCCAGGGACTGGCCGATCAAAACCGAACACGCCACGGAGATCCCCATAAACAGGGAGTAAAGCAGTGACTCAAAAGGTCCGATCATGCTAAACACCGCAAGCTCCGTTGTTCCCATATGACCAAAGATGATTTGGTAGGTCAGCGTACCCAGGGCCCACAGCAGGGCGTTCAGCGACTGCGGAATCGCTAGCTTACGGTAAGTCATCCAGAGTGTTTGGTGATTACGGATCGCGCGACTAACAATCAACCAATGCTGGCGGTAAACCAAAACGGTACACATCATCAATACCTGTGCAAATCGAGCAATGGTGGTTGCCAGTGCGGCACCTGCCACACCCATTGCAGGTATCCCAAAACCGCCTTTGATCAATAGGAAATTGAGGGCAATATTCAGGGCAATAGTTATCGCGCCCAATATCAGTGGCAGCATAGCGTCATCACTGGCACGCAGGCTCGACTCCAAAGTGATGATGACGTGGGTCAGGATCAGAACTGGAAAGCTATACCATAAGTACTGGCTTCCTTGCATGATCACCTGCCAATCATTGGTTTGAAGCTGCATGATCTGCGGGGCAAACACGGTGATGACCAAAGTAACGGGTACCATAATGCTGGCGCCGAGCTTCATGGCCTGAAGAGTTACCGTTTTTGCATGTACACTGTCTTTCTTTCCCCAATATTGGGAAACTAAGATGCCATTTGCAGAAGCAAGCCCCGCCATGATCATGATGGCCACAAAGTGCCATTTGGATGCTATCCCTACTGCGGCAGTCGCAGATTGGCCGAAATCGCTAACCATCAACACGTCAGCGAGGGCGAGAATCGCCACCAGGGCACTTTGAATGGCAACAGGAAAAGCCAGTTTTGCTATGCGAGCAAACAGGTCTTGAGGTAGTGTGGTGTGTGTTGTTTTTATTGTTGTCATCGTTAGTCTCCGAATCATACCAATTAGAGATAGGTCGGCTTGGTAATCGACGGCAACTATAGCGAACCAGTAATTGGAGTGACATGTTAGAAAATACAGAAAACCTGTGTGAATCTGTCACCATGGGATTTGCCCTGGCACAGCCCAAAACAGATTGGAAAGAAGAGGTTTTTTTAGCCCAGTCATGTAAAGAGCGTTTTCTTACTCAGTCCGACTTGCCCGAGTTAACTGATAACGGTTTCTTTATGGCTGGGTTGGCCGAACTGGCCGAGGGATATGAAATAGAGCGGGTCGCCACGACCAATCACACCTTGTTACTGACCCTGGAGGGAGTGGGCCTCTTAACCCTTACCGAACGCCAGTATCATCTGATGCCAAATACGCTCACGATTCTACCGGCAGGGCTGCCGTTTCGTTTTGAACTGGCAGACAAAAGAAAAGGCTGGAAAATGGCTTGGGTACTGTTAAAGCCTGGAGAGAAGTGGTTGCCGTTAGTGACCCATGGGCAAAGGGTGGAGCATAGCCACATTTGTGAGCAAGTATGGTCGGTAATGAATTTACTGCACAGTGAAATTGGTGGCCGAGCAAGTTATCGGAAACTGTTCGCCAGTGAGTTATCCCGCTTGATGCTCGGAAGCGCCAATCTGGCCCCTTCGAATTCGGTATTACGTGTTCAAAGTGTATTTAATGACATCGAATCACAGCTACACCTCAATTGGACGGTAAGAGGTATCGCTAAGCAGTGTTTTCTCAGTACAGAGCAACTAAATCGCATTACCAAGCAGTTGTATGGCTGTTCAACGCAGCAGCGTTTGATTCAACTCAGAATGGAGAAGGCGGTGGATTTACTGTATTACCGGGAATGGACCATCGGCATGGTAGCACAGCGCTTGGGTTATCAGGACCCATTCAATTTTACCCACCGTTTTCGCCAGTATCATGGTTGCTCACCGCGGGAATACCGAAAGAGATTGTTATTGCTGGAATGATGCCACTTTATGGCCTGCCCAGAAGAGTCTTATCGGTTCAGTCGGCAGATTGAACCGATAAGCCCGTTACCATGACGGGATTACTTTCGCTTTGGCTGCTGGTATGTGCGGCCAGCGGCTTGATAAACGTCTTTCGCTTTTACGTCAAACATATCAAAGAAAAACCACGCCACGAACTTGATCACGTCATCACCGACGTTCATGATCCACTCGGCATATTCTTGTTGCTCGCCTTCATCATTGTCCTGCAGAGAAACATGATAAATGCGCTGTTCACCGTCAATTTCAGCCAGTTTGAATTGGCCTGTTAGCGATGCTGCGGCTTCAGCAATTTCTGTGTCGTCGCTGGCTTTGAGTGCTTCCAGAACTTGCGGGACAGAGTCCAATTCACAAAGAGATTTAACCAGTGTTTCGAATTGGTCATGTTGCATGATTAGGTACCTACCATTAAGCAATGTTTATTGCGCGTATTCTATCAGTGTAATTCGGATCAACGACAGGTTTATAACGGCTGACTGAGTAAGTGTTGGAGTTTTGTACACTTTCGGAGCTAAGCGGAAGAAATTATGAAATTTGAGTGCTTATTCACGAACATGGTATCTGGTGCAAACAAAGATAATGAAATTAGCGCTCCTTAACAGTATGTAACGGGGAAACTTGATAGCAAGGGGCGAAATTTTGCTTTGACTCTCGTTTTGTACAAGGTTAACTGCTTGATTGTCAGCATTTGATCGTCCAATTTTGATGCGAATTTACCTCGTCGTCTCTACGCCCCTTGTCTACGCCTACCAAAGTGGACGGGGGGAGGGTATGAGTTTTCCAAAGATATGAATAATAGGAAAAATATAAAAACAAACTTGGAGACTCGATGTGAAAAGGAACCTACGATCTTTGCTAGCTGTGGCCATTGCCGCGTCGTTGGCAGCCTGCAATAGTGCAGATAATGCTGTTGATGTTGCTGGCGTAAACTCGAACGCTTATCTGTGCGATACCACGATGATGACGCAATCTGATGACTTGCGTATTTATCAGATCATGGTTGAAAGCTTTGTAAATGGCGATAGCAGCATTGGCCACGGTACAGGCTATGGTACCAGCCATCACAAAGGTGATTTGCAAGGCATCATAGATTCACTGGATTACATCGAGTCCTTGGGGATGAATGCAATCTGGCTGACGCCAATTTTTGATTCTATCCCTGTTGATGGACAGGACCACTGGGCCGACAGGCTAGATGCGACGGGGTACTTTACCAGCAATTATTTTGCGGTTGACCCAAGGTTCGGCACTATGGACCAGGCCAGAGAGCTGGTTGAAAAAGCGCACGAAAAAGGGCTCTATGTTTTCTTTGACGGGGTGTTCGGCCATCACAAAGGCAATGTCGTGCCTTCGCCGCAGGGGCGTTTACCTGCCGGCGAAAACAACCCTGTCAGCTACCCGGAGAGCCTCGAATTTTACCAAGAGGTTGCAACCTACTGGATTGAAGAGCTCAAGATTGACGGATGGCGCCTTGACCAAGCTTACCAAGTACCCACCGAGGCATGGGCAGCGATCAGAGCCAGTGTAGACCAAGCATCTAAGTCGGTTAGTTATGTTAATTCAGAAGGAGAAACCGTCAATCCGCTGGGTTACATGGTGGCAGAGATCTGGAACAATGAGAATTACATCAAAGAGACAGGCTATGGCATGGAAGGGAATCCCGCATTGTGCTCTGCCTTTGACTTCCCGGTCCGCTATCGTGTCGTCGAGACGTTTGCTGTCAATGAAAACAGCATTGGTAACAAAGGAGGCAAATGGCTGGATGAAGGGATGAGCCTGCACAGCCTATATCCTTCCCATGCCAAG
The DNA here is from genome assembly GCF_029223585.1 of Photobacterium sp. DA100. NCBI lineage: Bacteria > Pseudomonadati > Pseudomonadota > Gammaproteobacteria > Vibrionales > Vibrionaceae > Photobacterium > Photobacterium sp. DA100. The sequence goes on from NZ_CP119424.1 coordinate 837,748, forward strand.
CCTAACCTGATGCTGGGCAACCACGATATGGTGCGATTCGGCGATTTGCTGCAGCGAGGTAATATTGCTTCGCCGGAACAACCGGAATACTGGAATAGGCACAAGGCGGCCTTGTCATTCCAGGCCGCGTACTCCGGCCCGATCACCCTGTATTACGGTGAAGAAATTGGTGATGAGCTGGACGGCTACGCGAACAAAGTTGAACAAGACTGCGCAGTACGAGGACTGTGTGATGATCATGTTGCTCGCACCAGCGCCAATATCGAGGGGATCACTGCAACGCTCGATGCGAACCAACGGGATCTTAAGCAATATGTTTCTCAGCTTATGGCCTTGAGGGCTGACCATCCAGCACTCAGCCGAGGCGAGCGTAGCAATATTGTTGCGAACGAAACGGTTTATGTTGATCACAAACAGGCTGATGATGACACATTACTTTATATGGTCAGCACAACGGCACAGTCTGACACCGTCGTATTGAAAGCCAGTGAGATTGCATCTGAGGGCCAGCTGGTTGATTTGCTAACGGGTAAAATTTACAGCGCTGTCGATGGGAAGTATTCCATCAAACTTGAGCCGTTTGAGGCGAAGTTCCTGTCAATTGAAAAGCCGTCAGCCGCTGGTTTGATGAAGGCTGCAGCCGCTACATCCGCATCGTTGATGGGCGAGGGCTTTATGGCCCAGTGTGATAACCCTGCCGTTGGCAGTGCAGGCCCAGTTGGCAAGACCTTGTACGTGGTGGGCGATTTTGTTGATGCTGGCTGGAAACACAAGCCCAACCGCGCATACAGCTATGTAGGTAATAACACTTATCAAGCGGTTGTGGATGAGAAAGCTGGCGCCTTTAGAATGCAATATGCCAGCAAGGATTGGTCACCGCAGTTCACTGCTGATGGACTGGAGTTGTCGCCAGGAAAAATCGCGACGCTAAAACGTGGCGGCTACGGTAAAGATACGGCTGTGACATTACCTGAAGCCGGCAAATATGTTTGGAGCCTGTCGTTTTCTGATAGCGGCGAGCCGGAGCAGTTGATGGTATCGAAGTGTCCGTGATTCAAACGTTTGTAAATGTTTGCATTATTTAAGTCAAGAGGGAGCGAGATGCTCCCTCTTTTGTTATTGTTCTTAAATAGTTTTCTGAATAAAGAGGCGAAGATGGGTGATAAGTGTGTAGTGATGACAACATTTGCCGATGAAGCGATCGGTAAAAAACTCATTCACTCTTTGATAGAAAAGCGATTGGCAGCGTGTATACAGGTCCAGGCGATTGAAAGTTACTATCACTGGGAGGGGAAAGTGAACCAGGACCAAGAGAAACTAGTGATAATCAAAACCACCACCGCGCTGTATGACCGAGTGGAAGCGGATATACTTGCCAACCACAATTATGATACGCCGGAAATCATCCAGCTCCCCATAACTGCCGGCTACAGTGATTATTTGCGCTGGATAGAAACAGAGTGCCAATGAGTTGATCTGACACCTTTACCATTATACAAAAAAAATTTTTGTATAACTGAACCGATCGTCTATTCTTCCTTGTACAAGATGTGATTTTTGTACAAGGTAGGGACAGTCATGCAGATACCAGTGGGAATTAGTGCTTGCGTGCTAGGCGAGCGTGTCAGATTCGATGGTGGTCACAAGCTCAATCGGTTCATCGTCGATGAACTTTCCAAATACTTTACCTTTAAGCCGGTTTGTCCTGAGATCGGGATTGGCATGCAGGTGCCGCGTCCAGTCATACGTTTACTTCAACTGCCTTCCGATGAAATACGGTTAGTAGAGAGCAAGCAGCAAGATGTCGACTATACCGACAAGATGGTTGCTTTTGCCCACCAGAAAGCGTCGCAGTTCGATGATCTGTGCGGTTATGTGGTTTGTGCCAAATCCCCGACATGCGGTATGGAGCGGGTAAAACTTCACATACCCAACAATAATACTGTTCCGGGCGGATCTGTCGGTATTTATACCCGAGAACTGATGAGCAAAATGCCTTGGTTACCTGTCGAGGAAGACGGTCGATTAAACGATCCTGTATTGAGGGAGAACTTTGTTTTTCGGATCTTCGCCCTTCATGATTTATACCATTCGGTGCGTGATCAGCTTTCATCAAAATCCATCGTTAAATTTCACTCGCGCTACAAGCTGGTTTTAATGGCGCATAGCCCGAGCGCCTACAAAGCATTGGGTAGTATGGTTGCCCACATTAGCGAGTGGGACCTTGATGAATTCTATTTGGAATATCGATTGCAATTCATGGAGGCTATAAAAGAGCGGGCGTCGAGAAAAAATAAAACTAATGTGTTGATGCACTTGCAAGGTTATTTCAAGCGCTCGTTGACCAAGGAGCAAAAGAAAGAATTATCAGATTTGATTATGAGCTACAAGGAAGGGCACCAACCTATACTAGTCCCTCTGGCACTGATCAAGCATTACTTACGGGAATACCCTGATCCGTATCTGCAGTTGCAAACTTTTATTGACCCTTACCCTGAAGATTTGAAGCTACGTTATGGACTCTGAAAACAAGTACTATGCCATCAAAGATGTCTCAGAAATAACTGGGGTGAACTCTGTGACATTAAGGGCTTGGCAAAGACGTTATGGTCTGATCAATCCCAAAAGAACGGAAAAAGGACACCGTTTATACTCTGCTCAGGACATCAAGACTATCCGGGAAATTGTTGAATGGCTTGATAAAGGGGTCGCTATCGGCAAAGTAAAACCCATGCTTGGAAAGCTTACTCCCTACAACGATAACGATGAGCAGAACGACAGCCAAAAGGGGGTTGGCAATATACTTTCCGCGCTCGCGCAGTTAAACGCCAGCTCCCTGGACAAGCAGCTTATCCAATTGATGAAAGAGTATCCTGTCAAGGTGCTGGAATCCAAAATCGTGCGAGTTGTTATCAATGAAATATGCCAACCAGACAACCCGCTACAGGATGTGCAAAGGGTGATTTGGGACACTGTGCTTCAAGAGCGCTGTTTATCGTTAATTGCGGCTTCACGAAAACGCAATAAGAAAGATTGTATCTTGATGAGTTTTGACCAGCAACCTAGCTCGCGTTTCTGGCTAAAGGCGGTGGAGTTATCTGAGGTTGGTTACAGTGTCACCATACTGCCGAGATATCAAGGGAAATTAGCCCCACTGACGCCACTGCTTAACTCATGGTCTGACAAAAAACTCTATATCGATGGTAATAATAAGTTGCCAACAGACGTATTGGCGCAAATAGAGCAGTTAATCAGTATGACCGGCTCTGATCTGCTGTCCTTTGGGCTGATTAATACTATTCACCCAGAACTATTGGAGTGGCAACATGAGTCAGCATAAACATATTGGCCTGGTTTGGTTCCGCGCTGACTTGCGTGTGGTGGATAACACCGCTTTGTTTATTGCGGCAGAGCAATGTGATCAGCTTATAGCCTTGTATGTATCCACGCCGATGCAGTGGCATGAACATCATGTTGCCCCGATACAGGTGGATTTGCTTCGTCGCCGACTGCCAATTTTGCAGCAGCAACTGGAAGCGCTTGGTATCCCACTTATTTTCAAGGAAGTCGCTGATTTTGAGCAGATCCCACAAACCTTGCTTGAGGTATCGAGCAAGCATGGTGTCTCGCATGTTTTTTGCAACAAGCAATACGAATGGAACGAGCTCCAGCGCGATGACAAGACGGGCCATCGCCTAGCCCAAGAGCAGGTCAAGTTTAGTGTATTTGACGATAGTTGTGTGATTGCACCTGGCAAGGTGCAAACGCAAAAAGGCGAGGCATTTAAGGTCTTTACGCCTTTCAGAAGAGAATGGCTAAAACAGTTCCGGGCATTATCGCCAACACCGCTGCCTATTCCAGAGCCGGTTGAAAATCCGGTGGTTGTTGATGAACCTGGCCAAATCACGGTGACCTATCCATCTTCAGACAGTATGGCATGGCCGGTCGAGGAAGAGACCATTCGCCAGCGTCTAGTGACATTTTGCTATGAAAAAGTCGAAGACTATCATCAACAGCGAGATATCCCTGCCATAGACGGGACAAGTTGCCTGTCTCCTTATCTGGCTCTGGGGATGTTGTCCCCGCGCCAGTGCATAGCGGTACTGATGGCGGTGAGCCCAATGTGTTTGGATGCGCCTGAAAGTGGGGCATTTAGTTGGTTAAATGAAATCATCTGGCGTGAATTCTACCGTCACCTTCTGGTGGCATACCCTGATTTGTGCCGCGGCCAACCTTTTCAGTCCTGGACCCAAAATGTGCAGTGGCAGCAATCAAGCGAGTTGTTGTCAGCCTGGCAGCACGGGCTAACGGGCTTTCCGATTGTGGATGCCGCAATGCGTCAGCTGAACCAAACAGGCTGGATGCACAATCGGCTGCGGATGATCACTGCCAGTTTCCTCACTAAGGATCTGCTAATTCATTGGCAAGCCGGGGAGCAGTGGTTTATGTCAAAGCTAATCGATGGTGATTTTGCATCCAATAACGGTGGATGGCAGTGGGCCGCTTCGACCGGGACAGACGCACAGCCATACTTTAGGGTGTTTAATCCCACGACCCAAGGAGAACGTTTTGATCCAAAAGGAGAATTTATTCGTACTTGGTTGCATGAGTTAAAGGACGTGCCGGACAAATATATTCACCAGCCACACCTTTGGCCAGGTAGCGAGCAGATTCATTACCCCAAACCCATTGTTGACCACAAACAGGCAAGGCTGTTGGCAATTAGCTCATTCAAAATTGCCAAAGAAGCTCAATAGACGTCAATGACTGGTGGGGCATGCTGAACTAATGTGGGAGCACCTATGGATGAGCAAACCTCAGAACTAACGGATAAGTTTGTTGCAATCTATCAGCACCTCGATAAGCAAGATTTGTCGGGGCTGGAAGAGATCTACCATCACGATGTCGTATTCGAAGATCCGGCCCACCGAGTGGAAGGCTACCGGCAGCTTCTTGAATATTTTTCCCGGCTGTTTGACGCTGTCGAGTACTGCAGCTTCAACATTACTGAACAGCTCTGTTGTGGCGACACTGCGTATGTGCAATGGACAATGACGTTCCAACACCCAAAGCTCCAGTCCGGCAAGAAACGTCTGGTTAATGGCTGCTCACGCTTAGTCTTTGCCGAAGGGAAAGTGATTTACCATCGGGACTACTTCGATATGGGCGAGATGATTTATGAAGGCATCCCGCTGTTAGGGCCAATCGTTCGGCAGATAAAAGCGAGGCTGTAATGATGACCAACACAAAACAAGTTCTTATAACGGGTGCAAGTTCGGGAATCGGCCAGCAGCTTGCGATTGATTATGCGAGGGAGGGGTGGTCGGTACTTGGCTGCGGTCAAAATCAAGAACGGCTACAGGCGTTGTCTGATACTAGCGATAAGATCACCGCTATCAGCTTCGACATCACTAATTATGGCGATGTTAACCAAAAGCTGGGTGGGTTAACGAACGCACCAGATCTGATCATACTCAATGCCGGGACCTGTGAATATATTGAGCATGGCCAGATTGATGTGGCGTTGTTTCGCCGCGTATATGACGTTAATATTTTCGGCATGCTCAATTGCATTGAAGCTTTGCAGTCATCGTTTAATAAAAATACCCACCTCGTGATTATGGGATCTACAGCTTCCTATATTCCTCTCCCCCGGGCAGAAGCATACGGCTCATCCAAGGCGGCAGTAGCGTATATTGCCCACACGCTGGCTATAGATTTGGCAAGTAAAGGTGTCACGGTCAGCTTAGTGAGTCCGGGATTTGTTAAAACGCCATTGACCGACAAAAATGATTTTGCCATGCCGATGATAGTCACGCCGGAATTCGCGTCGGAAAAAATTCGAGCCGGTATTGCGGCAGGCAAAAAAGAAATTCATTTTCCTACTAGATTCAGCTTTATTCTGAAGTGTATTTCATTGCTACCGATTCGGATGCAATTGGCCGCCGTAAAACGTATGACAGGAAGAACTGCATGAAGATAGCAATTATTGGCAGCGGTATCTCTGGTTTGACATGTGCTCATTACTTGCACGAGCAACATGACATTACCCTTTATGAGGCGAATGATTATATTGGTGGCCATACCGCAACGGTTGATGTCGAGGTGGCTAGCGGTAAGTATGCCATCGACACAGGCTTCATTGTATTCAATGACCGAACATACCCAAACTTTGAAAAGTTGCTGGCTGAAATTGGGGTCACCGGTCAGCCAACCGAGATGAGTTTCAGTGTCCACAACACACTTAATGGCTTGGAGTATAACGGGCACAATCTCTTGTCTATGTTTGCCCAAAAGCGAAATTGGTTGAACCCTAAATTTTACCGTTTCATCTATGATATTTTGCGGTTTAACCGGGTGGCGAGAGACGTCGATATTAGCTCGGCTCATAGTTATGCCCACACTCAAACGCTAGGTGATTTTCTCAACCAATATCAATTTAATCGCTATTTCTGCGAGAATTACATCCTGCCAATGGGGGCTGCGATTTGGTCGTCGACGTTGGCCGATATGCGCCAATTCCCCCTGGCTTTTTTTGTCCGTTTTTTCCGTAACCATGGGTTGCTTGAGGTTACTAATCGTCCACAGTGGTATGTCATACCGGGCGGTTCAAGGGAGTACGTCAAACAGCTCGTCGCTCCATTTGTACATAAAATCCGGCTTTCAACCCCTGTCACCTCGGTCAAGCGCACTCACGGTAAGGCGGTCGTCACGGCAAATGGCGTCAGCGAGATTTATGACCATGTTATTTTTGCCAGTCACAGTGACCAGGCCCTGAATTTGCTTACCGATGCCAACGAAACCGAGCAGGCCGTACTGGGGGCTCTCGGTTATCAGAAAAATGATGTGGTGTTACATACAGATAATTTCTTATTGCCCAAGCGCAAGGCGGCTTGGGCGGCATGGAACTATTTTTTGGGTAATAACGATGAGGGGCAGTGGGAAAACAAGCAAACGACTTTAACCTACAACATGAACATTCTGCAGGGCATTACTGCTCCGGAAACCTTTTGTGTCACACTGAACCAGAATGAGCAAATCGCACCCGAGAAGATACTACGAAAATTTGTCTATGCCCATCCGGTGTTCACCAAGCAAAGCATTCAGGCTCAGCAATGCCGGGATAAAATCAATGGCGTGGAGAGTACGTGGTATTGCGGTGCATACTGGTACAACGGATTTCATGAAGACGGCGTACGCAGTGCCCTTGATGTAGTAAAAGCCATTCAGCGCCAGACTCCTGTTAGGCATCCCCATCGACAGGGTTTTGCTGAGGGCTCTCAAGCCGTGTCAGAGATAGCGGCCCGGAGAGGGGGTGCCTGATGCGCAGCGGCCTATTTTCTGGAGTTATCAGGCATCGTCGGTTTTCACCGGTTTCCCACCAATTTCAGTATCCGATGTTTATGCCGCTTATAGATTTAGATGAGCTCGGGCAGCTTGAGCGGCAGGTGTTTGGTTTCGGCTGCCAGTGGTACCAGTTTGCCCGGTTCAAGGTATCGGATTACCTCAGAGGGGCTGAGCAGGTGAATCAGTCCGCCAAGGCTGGAATTGCCGAACAGGGAGTGGCATTGAAATCCGCGGTGCTTGCCAAGCTTGAGCAGCTGACCAATGAGCCAGTCAGCGGCAATGTTTTGCTGCTATGCCAGTTGCGGTATGCCGGTATTTATTTCAGTCCGTTGAATTTGTATTACGTGTATGACGAAGAAGGGCAATGGCGCTGGGTCCTCGCCGAGGTCAGTAATACTCCTTGGAATGAAAGGCATTACTACGCCTTACCCGCCAGCGAACAGTGGCTGCAGCGGCAGTGGCTGGAAGAAAAATCTTTTCATGTATCCCCATTCAATCCGATGAGCCAACGATATTACTGGAAACTAAGAGCACCGTCGTCAAGGTTACTGCTTCATTTGGATATTCATGACAGTCGGACAGACCTAAAGGTATTGGATGCGACAATGTCGCTCAAGCGGGCTCCAATGACGACGTCAACCCTGTGGCAGCACATCTATCAAACACCAGTTCAAACGGTGAAAGTCGTTTGGGGGATTTATTGGCAAGCATTGAGGCTTTGGCTCAAGAAGGTGCCATTTTATTCCCACCCGGATAGCAATCAATCTCCAGTAGCTGCGAAGGAAACCGAGCATTTTCCTCCACCATCAAATAATAAGGAGTCGAAGCCATGATAAGTAGCGAAGTTAGCCGGGGATCATTGGCACTGTCAGGAACAGATCGTGTAGCGAGGAAAATCGTAACCACTGTTTTACAGCAGCTCACAGGCTGTGGACTGACGGTGTCAGAGGTACATGGTGAAACATTCCAATTTGGTGACAAGTGCAGCGGGTTGCAAGCTCAGTTGCTGGTTAAGCATCAGGGGTTCTACAAACGGTTATTGGATGGCGGCAGCATAGCGGCCGGAGAAGCGTATATGGACGGTTGGTGGGACTCGCCTGATTTAACAAAAGTTGTCCAGGTGCTGGCCAGAAATCTTCCTATCCTAGATAAAATTGAAGCGAAGGTCGGTTGGTTAACTGCTTTTAAGAACAAGTGGCTCCACTACACGAGACGCAACAACAAGCAGGCTTCAAAGAGAAATATCTTGGCTCATTATGATCTTGGCAATGATTTCTATCGTACCTTCCTAGACGAAAACATGCTTTATTCGGCTGCAATCTACGGCAGTGAAGAGACCAGTTTATCCCAGGCACAATTTAACAAGATGGATCGTTTGTGCCAAATGCTGGAACTCAAGCCGACAGATCACCTGTTAGAAATTGGAACCGGTTGGGGAGCATTGGCCATTCATGCTGCCAAATACTATGGATGCCAGGTTACAACAACAACGATTTCAGATGCCCAGCATAAATGGGCCAGAGAACGTATCCATGAACAGGGGCTTGAAGGAAAGATTACGCTCTTGTTGGAAGATTACCGAGATTTAACCGGCAAATACGACAAAATCGTGTCGGTTGAAATGATAGAAGCTGTTGGCAAGGAGTACCTGACGACATATATCAAGCAATGTCAGTCGCTGCTCAAAGAAGAAGGCCTACTGGCGATACAAGCTATAACCATTGCGGATCAGCGATTCGATAGTTACAGCAAAGGTGTTGATTTCATACAAAAATATATTTTTCCAGGTGGCTTCTTGCCGTCGGTGACAGTACTTTCTCAACACCTTACCCAGCATACCGACTTTGTTATCCGTGATCTCAAAGATATCGGTATGGATTATGCGAGAACCTTGTCAGATTGGCACAAGGAGTTCAACAACAACATAGATCATTACCTACAGCAGGGTTTTGACGAGCAGTTCATCAGGATGTGGCGCTACTACTTATGCTACTGCGAGGGTGGTTTTCTAGAGCGCAGTATCAGTACTGTACAGCTTGTTGCCAGCCGAGGTGGATGGCGATGATCGCTCGTTACCGATAGAGTTGGCATACCGCTACTGGGCAGAAGCAACAGAGGTGATAATGATGTCTGGTTATAAGCTTATTCTGGCAGGCCTTTTGTTCAATGTTTATTGGCTTATTGCGGTGTTAGGGCAGCAAGCCTATGTGTGGTTGCTTGTTCTCTCCTTTCTTGCTTGTTGGTGGATCTTCCCCAAGGTTGGACGGTACGCCTTTCTAATTGCGGGGGCGGGTGTGTTGATGGACGGGATCCTCAGTGCGTCCAACGTTCTGGCTTTTCCGAGTGCATTGCTGCCTTTTTGGCTGGTGATGCTGTGGTTGGGTTTTGGGTGTTTCGTGTGGTTTATGAGGGATCTGGTCAAGCAACATCCGATACATCTGATCAGCTTGATCGGGGGAGTCGGTGGTGCTTTGAGTTATTTTGCCGGATACCGTTTGCAAGCTGTTGAATGGCCGCTGGGGGCTGGTTTAACATTGGTTATTCTCTTTGCTAGTTGGGTGTTTTTCTCACTATTACTTGCGCGGATGTTACAGCGCAGTGCGTCTTGTTCGGCTTAAACAGTTTCCATTAGCTTATTTTGTAATTGCCCTGCACCAGGGGGAAATATGAAACAGTTATTACCCATATCGAGTTATCAAATATTGTTAGCTGCAATACTGTGCTTGTTCACTGTCCACGCCGGGGCCTCGACACCCTGGCAGGTGTGGCCATCTGTCGGAGAGGCTAGGTTAACATGGGGACCGTGGGTTATTTATGATTCGCAACTGCGCTCTCCAGATGGCGTATATCAGGGCGAGGGGGACAATCTTGCGTTGGTTATTCGATACCACCGTAATATCGACAGTGAAGATCTCATTGAAGCAACCAATGATCAGTGGCGGCACCTAGGGGTAAGTGCGACCAAGCGTGAGCGTTGGAGTCAACGTTTAGAGCAAATCTGGCCTGATGTTAAAAAAGGCGATCGATTGATTTTTGTCTTTAACGACAAACAGGGGGCTTTTTTTCAAGACAATTATCAAATAGGAGTGTTGCAAGATGCAGAGATGTCTCAAACTTTTTTGCAGATATGGCTATCGCCAAACACGGCATACCCAGATATTCGCAATCAGTTAATAGGTAAACGCTAATGTTGCTAGTTATGGAGTTCAAAAGAAGAGCTTGGCAATACGGGTGGCTGATCATGTGTCTGTTAGGCTTGTTGGGTTGTAGCGCGGCAATTAAAGATTACCAAAACACCAGACCTGTATTTAACCTGTTCAGATACTTTGACGGCAATGTTGCCGCATGGGGAATGCTGCAAGATCGGAGCGGCAAACAAACCAGGCGTTTTACGGTTGATATCAAAGGCACCGTGGACGATAACACTCTTACTCTAGAGGAGGATTTTGTCTTTGATAATGGTGAAAAGCAGCGTCGTGTCTGGGTGATCACACAGCAACCTGATGGTACTTACACCGGCCGCGCTGATGATGTTGTCGGTGAAGCCAAAGGTATCGCCCTGGGTAATACCCTACATTGGCAATATGTATTGCGAATACCGGTGGATGGAACCTCCTACGACATTACTTTTAACGACTGGATGCACTTGCAAGACGAAAAGCACCTGTTTAATACCGCAAAGATGACCAAGTGGGGCTTTACTGTCGGTACAGTAACGTTGTTTTTCGAAAAGCAGCAGTGAGCCCGTTAGCTCTGCCCCCTCGACATAGCGACGATACGTTTAAGGATCCAGCGCAATAATATTGGGATATTGTCGATGTTCTCTTGTTCAATGAAGTTAATCATTGCCAGGGCGACGTCGGGTTTGGCATGGCGCTTCAATGCGCGCTGAATGATTTTCTTGGGCGTCACTGGAGATTCGATGGGGACATTGGCCAAATCACGAAATAGCGGCTCGAACCCGTTGAAAAAAAGAAAGTGCTCGATGTCTCTTTTAGGCAAGATGGTTAACCGATGGCGCTCAGCCTCGTTGCCGAGAATGTTCCTGACCGTATCCGCGTATTTTTTTCCGGCCATATCACCGTCGGCGATCATATGCCATTCTATGCCAAAATGGCGTGCCACTTTGATCAGTGGTTTCAGCCCACTTTGGGCGAATTCAATGATCTGTACCCCTTCTGCGGCAAGGTTGTAGCCGCAAATTCGCGCGAGTTCGTTAAAGAGCCAGACTTCCGTTTCGCCTTCGACCAATAGCCAGGCTCTGGCAAAGAGCGCACTGGGGCGGTGCACCCTGAGATGGAAAGTTACCCGTCGCTCTTCGTCTCGACTCAGTTTGTGGTTGAGGATCGAGTAGACTTGGGTTTTACTAGGTTGCCTGATCAGCTTTTGGACGCATTCTAGCGGTACGACAGAGCAGAGATCCGGACTATTCGTGGTCAAAATTTTTTGCATCGGCATTTTGCTGATAAATGTCCAAGCCTGATGCAGGATCGTCGGGTGTAAACGGCCTTCGGGATCTTCTAAGATCATGATTGGTCGAGAAATCCGTTTCAGTTCGACAGGGCCTCTGGCTCTTATGAATGCATTGAGTAGCCCCATTAGCACTAGCCGGCTTTGTTTGGTTGTTTCCGGTTCTGTTAATTGCTCCAGCGGGTTAATAGCGTATTGCGCACGCTCTGGGAAATGGGCTCGATCAAAATGCTGGTTGCGATAATGAGGGGTAAAAGCAAAGTAGTGATCGACCAGCGCCCGTAACGCATTAACGCTACTTTTTATCTCGGCTTGGCTCACATGGCCTGGCTTGGTCATTAGACGCCGGCAAGTGTTGTCTAATCGCCGCTGGATTCTAACACTTTCATCATTACGTCGTTCGGCGCCATTGCCGTTACTATGACCGTTGCCATTGCTCCCGTTTTTATTTGTCTCAATGCTTGGCCGGTATTCACGCAGCCGTCTAGCATCTCGTATTCTGACAATCGGGTGTAATACCATCAGTTGCTTGGCGAGCTTATTACTGTCGTCGCAGGGGATGGGATCACCATGCTTGTTGAGAAACCGTCGGTGGGTAGTAATTTTATCATCGTCAACACTGCTGGTGATCTGGTAGTACAAGGCTTTACATTGGTCTTGGCCTTTGACCCAGACGGATGAAAATGCTTTGTAACGCCGGGCTTTATGTTCTCCGGGGTAGTCTTCGTGCCAATGGAGAACAATGTTGAGATGATTCATTTTTGCATGCCCGGCGCTGTAGTCGACATGAAAGTCATCAAAATGGAATGTGTGGAATTTGGCGTCAGGGGACAAGGCGATATCGAGAGCATCGAGTAATGAGGACTTACCCCAAGCATTTTCACCAATAAGGACAGTAAGCTCGTCAAAAGATAAGGACAACCGCTTGATGCCCCTGAAACCGGATATCTCGATGCGTTTTAGCTGCATAGCCACCTCAACATAATGAAACAGGAAAGCGGAAACAATGTGAAGTAATAATACTCAGCGTATGTGGCGCTAAAGCGCTTATTGGATCCATACTTTAAGCCTACCTTATAAGTAGCTGATCTGGGGATGTATTTGTCACATTATTGAAAATTTAACTATCTGAAAGCGCAAGGGAAACTTCTTGTTGTCGGGGTATCTAATTGCTATAGTCAGCGTCTAATTAAATATACTAACTTATTGATTATCTTGGAGATGTCAGATGGCGAAAATTATTCACTCAATGGTACGCGTTGGTGATTTGGATAAATCATTGAAATTCTACAAAGAAGCATTGGATCTGGATGTCGCAGAGCAGTTGGATTTCGAAGGGTTTAGCTTGGTGTACCTTCGCAATGAAGAGAATGATATGGAGCTGGAGTTGACCTGGAATGAAGGAACAGAGGTTTACACCCATGGCAGCGGTTACGGTCATATTGCTGTTGCAGTTGACGAACTTGAAGCTGAGCATCAAAAATTGACCGAACTTGGCTATGAGCCTGCTGAAATCAAAGAGTTTTTCCGAGATGGCCAGTTGCTAGCGAAGTTTTTCTTCGTGCAAGATCCAGATGGTTACAAGATTGAGTTCCTGCAGCGACATGGCCGTTACCAGTAACTGAGCCAGTTGTTGCTTTTTCGGGGTAACCTGCTTAAAACCACGCGAGTTGCCGCGTGGTTTCAGGCTTTGTCCTTGTTCATCATTCGGTGATAGGCTTTGCGTATCGCTAAACCGGTCGTTATTCCGATGATAATAAAGAGAATAGCGATTGCCCCTGCAGGGGAAAAAGCGGGTAGGGTAATCAGCAGCTGAGAGTCGTTTCCGCCCAGCGCCAGAGATGCGCCAAGCCCCATAATTGTCCCAGCAAACAAATGGGAGAGCAGTTGCTTTAAGCGAAATTCAAAATCCAAAAGAGATAATCGGTTTTTTGCTCCCATAGCCATTCCGGCGATTAAGCCTGCAATCACAGCGTACCTTTCCAGTTCGGGCCAGTTGTCGATACCTTGGTGGTAAACACTGTAAGAGATGTCTTTGAGCAACTGGCTAGGGGACCACTGCGGCTCAATTAAGGTCAAGATACTTGCAGTGATCCCGAAAAACATCACCCCGAAAAGTAATTTGCGCCGTTCCGGTGTCGTTTTGATTATCGAAAAAAACAAAACTAATAGTAGTGGGATTAGTACTTGCAAGATAGGGGAGTGAATAGGTTCAAGCGGTTGGTAGTTCACAGGTGGTGTGAGCGCGGGTAACAGCAGCCAGCCGATGGTCCAGCCAACAATGGTTGCCATCATATAGTAGTGACCACTAGCCAGTTTAGAAATAGTCGAAATCGAACAGCCTTTGTTCAAAGCGGCACCGAGGCCGAACAGCATTCCTCCCACTAAAAAATGGATGGTGCCATCAAAGCGATTGGCCAGGAAGGGGATCCATTCCTTTCCAGTAAAGGGGACGATGAGCCAATACCAGAAGCCGCAGCATAATATGGCTAACAAGAAGGCTGGACGGCGGGCTATAAGTTCATGTACAGCGCGAACCATGCAGAGCCCTGTCCGCTGGGCAAGATAGCCTAATACCATGGCAAGAAAGATAGCAAAGATTACTTGCATCATTAGTATCTGTCGTCATTGATTTGTCATGGGTTTAAATATAATACGTATTTGTAAGTGTGATTTAATTCGCGGTAAGGAGTGTGAAATAAAAATAAATTCTCATAAAAATCTGAGTTTGAACTGCTTTTGATATAAGATAACGTTTCGCAAAATGTGGAGGCCTACAACGTTTTATGACACAAATTCATCGCTCGGCAAAGATAACGTTTGCCCACATCAATGATACTCACTCGCACTTTGAGCCATCGACAATCGCTTTGCAGATCCCTTCGCCTTCTTCTGGGTCAACAATGTCAGTGTTCGCAAGTTGTGGTGGTTTTGCTCGGGTATCGACAGCGGTGAGAGAAGCCAAAAAGCAGGCGATGATGCATGGACGTGAATTTATGTTTGTTCACGCCGGTGATTGCTTTCAAGGAACGTTATTCTTTTCCTTGTACAAAGGAACAGCCAATGCGACATTGCTCAATGCTATTGGCATAGATGCGATGGCGTTGGGCAACCATGAGCTTGATATGGGCAATCAGGTTGTTGCTGATTTTATGGATCTAGCCAATTTTCCTTTGCTTGCTGGAAACTGGGACTTATCTAACGAGAACAGGGATAAAGCCAATCCGTTGTCCCTCAAGCCAAATGTAATGGCCTATGACAGTGAACACGAGCACGCAAAATATCTTGTCAAGGATATCGACGGCGAGCCCGTTGCGATTTTTGGCTTAGCAATTGAAAACATGGCAGGTATTGCCAACCCGGATCCTGACACCCATTTTCTCAATGTGACTGCTGTCGCTCAAAATACCGTTGCTGCGATAAAGCGTGCGGGTATCAATAAAATCGTGGTTCTAAGCCATCTAGGTTACGAACGGGACTTAGAGCTAGCCAGCCAGGTTGATGGTGTTGGTGCGATTATTGGCGGCCACACGCATACAATGCAGGGTGACTTTAGCAATATCGGCTTTAGCGTTGCTGATGAATATGCGGTGCAGATCAACGGAACCTATGTGGTTCAGGCGGGATGCAATGCTCTGGCTCTAGGGCAGCTCGAACTCGACTTCAATGCCGATGGTACAGTGGCGAGAGCCGCGGGTAGAAATCAACTGCTGCTGGGCAGGCAGTTTACTGTTGATGCTAGCCGAAGCGAGCACCTTGATGATTCCACCCATCAGGTGGTGAAAGACTACCTCAGTGCGCAAGGGAACGTGTGCTTCTGTGTAAAAGACCCACAGATAGAAAATGTGCTTAACCAAGACTATCGGCCTGCAGTTAGAGAGCTCCAAACCCAGCAGGTAGCGGTGTTGACTGAATCCCTGCGCCACATCCGAGTTCCGGACCATAAAGGGCCCAGCCAGATAGCGCCACTCGTTGTTGATAGCTTTGTTTGGTCTTCGCGGCAGCGCGGCCATGCGGTTGATTTTGGTATTCATAATGCTGGCGGCGTAAGGGCGTCATTGCATGCCGGACCAATCACTGCGGCAGATATTTCCGGCCGTTTGCTCCCCTTCGCGATAGGGCTTATGGTCTATGAAGTCAGCGGTAAGCAATTGCGGGCTGCACTGGAAGGTGCTATCAACAATGCCATTGATAATGGTGTTGAAGGGACGGGAAGTGGGAGCTTTCCGTATACCTCTCGCTTGAAATACACCTATCGTTGCTGTGCAGCTGAAGGGCAGCGAATTGAGGTGCTGAAACTTTATCGGAATGGCGCATGGGAAGATATTCAGGATCATGCTAATTATCTTTCTGTGTCATCGGGCTATACCGCAACGGGAAAAGAGGGATACGGCGCTTTGGTGAACAGTAATATCGACCCGATACCGTTGAATATCACGATGGCTGATGCCTTTGAGGAATATGCTAGAGATAGAGGCTCGTTCGGTGCTTTTGAGCAGACCATGATCGATTTTATACCGTGCGGCTGTGAACAAGAGCATGTCGCTTAAGCGGTACTGCCTCACAGATAGTTGCTAAATGTAATCTCCGGTAAGCGCTGCTTACCGGTTTTTTTTTGATTAAAGTAAATACCTTTCCGGTCGTTATATCTGAACAGATGCTGTTTATTGTTAATTATGTGAATTAAATGAAGCGAATATTGTCCTATTCACAGGATGCGTTTCATATCACGGTATTTTCACGATCTGGGGTCAAGGATGAATAAAGACTGGAACGATATAGCGGTTGTTATGGGGTGGGTATCCGCTTGGGCTGTTTTGATGCATTTTATGCCGACGGCATAAACGGAAGGTTAAACGTTGCCGAGCTCTGATGATACACGGCAACGGTATTAATATTGGGATTAGGCTGTTAGCGTCTCAATAGATTCAGCGTTTGCCACTTCTTTGGCCAAGCGATAGGCAGCCAGATCTTCGATGGTAAGTACTGGCATATTATGCTGTTTGCCAAATTCGATCACTTCAGGCAGGCGGGCCATCGTGCCGTCCGGATTAGTCAGTTCGCAAAGAACCCCATATGGCTTCATACCGGATAGGCGCATCAGGTCAACCGTCGCTTCTGTATGGCCACGGCGAGCTAGGACACCCTCAGGGTTCGCTTTGAGCGGGAATACATGACCAGGACGGCTGAGATCTGCTGGTACGGCGTTATCAGCAATTGCCGCCTTGATGGTGGTGACACGATCAGCAGCAGAGACCCCAGTGGTTACCCCTTTGGCTGCTTCGATTGTTACGGTAAAGCCGGTTTGGTTTGCACTGGTGTTATTCTCCACCATCATCGGCAAATCAAGTTGCTTGACGCGCTCATCGGTCAGGCACAGGCAAACAATCCCAGAACACTCGCGGATCATCAGCGCCATCTGCTCACTGGTTAAGGTTTCGGCTGCAAAGATAATATCGCCTTCGTTTTCGCGGTCTTCATCATCAACAACCAAAACACCACGACCTTGGCGGATAGCTTCAAGACCGGCTTCTACGCGCTCAAACGCAGAACCATACGGGGCTAGTAGAGACTGATTCATGGTAAGGAACTCCTAAAATAAACATTTACCAGAATCAGGGCATGGAAAGTCAGCAAGCACAGTCAAACAAGCAACTGGCAAGAAGCAATATACGGCATCACCGCTTGGGTGATCGCACTGTATAGAAAATGCTTGTCCGTTTGATAGACAAGTACTGTACTGAGATCCTCTTTCATCCGGACTATAACCGTCGGCTCTGGAGTGGTAAGGCATTGCCTGACTGAACCAGATCTGCTGACCTTATCAATTGAAAATCAATAAATAAGCGCTCGCGGGCTTTCCTGTTGAAGGACTACCGCCGGTGGGGAATTTCACCCCGCCCTGAGAATTCCTTTGCACTATAAGGAAAAGGAAATTGGCGTGCAAGACGATAGCCGGTATTTATTTGATAATTTTGATATCAAGCACTTAATTTATCCCCAGATGTTATTTTGAGTGACCCGTTTGGGGTGAATAATAACGAGTTGTGATGTAGTTGTTTACCCACCTAACCAACAACGGCAATGCGTAAGTTGGGATCTGTAGAGCACCAAGCAGTAACAGAAAATCAGGCCCCAAATAAGCGCCAGCGACTGTAAATGTGAGTAACACATTGCGGTTGGAAGATGTGATAGCAGCAAGGAGAGCGATATCTTTGCCCTGGCGTAGATAAAATAAAATACTGGCGACAAAAAACAGCAAGCACAAACCGAAAGAGATGAAGATATAGTGCAATGCTATTGAAGGAGCGGTATCAAAAATACCTCTCAATGGTCCAACAAGCCCAAACGGAAAAGCAAAAACCAATATGATGGTGACTTGTGAGAGTTTACTGTGAATGCGGGTTAGGGTCGGTCTGGGCACGTAATGGTAAACCAATGCTGAAAATGCCATTGGACAGGCGATAAATATGGCCAAACGCATCAGATAGCTAGCAATATCCAGTGAAAATTCATCATTTTGAAATAGGAGTAAATTGATATAGAGAACTATAGGCATTAACAGCGTGGTAGCGATAGTCATTACCATTGCTGTTAAAGCATTGAGCCCCACGGAGCGTGCAATAGCCGGGGTTGCGAATAAGGAGCCTGTCGCTGACACTGCAGCAATTGAAATGAGCAGGGAATTAGAGGCTCCGAGAAAATACCCGAGGCTGCATGCAAAAACGGTCATGACTACACTGTGAAGCAAGGCGTAACCCCAAGACTTTTTCAGCTTGAGTTCTGCTAGCAGGGCCTTTTGCTCGATGCCAAGCAGTGTAAACAGCATCAGGAAGAACAATACATAAGGTAAAAAAGGGAAAACTATCAATGAAGCTTGTGGCCAAGCCAAGCCTGCCAAGGTTGCTATTATCAGTAAAACTGACGAGTGTTTTGAGATAAAGTGCAGCATCACAACATTCCACAAAATTTGATTGTTGATTTATTGTTACGGTAATGGCTTTTGCAGTGCAAGGGAATACCTAAACAAGCAAAAAATATTCAATTATCGTGTGTTTATTCATAAAGAATACATGACTTTTCATCTACTAGCTTGGTGGTTTAACGAGGCTTTAACGTATTAGAAAAACTAATCCTTTTGTGGAAATATTGTCATTTTTGGTTGCAATCTGATCAGCTTAAAATAACCACAATTGATAAAAATAGAAACGAGAGGCAATCATGGCACAGGCAATGAACTTTGACACCATCGCAACCCCTACCGCAATGGACCAAAAAGCCTATGCGGTTAATATCAAAGGATTGATTGCACACGCATTTGATATCGTTTTTGGTCGCAAAGATTCACCAAAACAATACAATGTTCAAGATTTACCGGTCCATATCCAGAAAGATATTGGTATGTATCGCTAAACAAATGCATAAGATGAATACTAAAGCGCTGGTTTACCGGCGCTTTTTTGTTTGTGCTTCAGCGTGTACAGCAAAGTGGAACTGTCTTCGCCAAAGCCTCGGCTATGGTCGGTGATAGGGCGATAACCGAGATAAATCAATCTTATCCGAATGCTGTGCAAAACTTTATCTTACGAAACGGTCAGATTAGCAGATAGTTAGAGGGAAATTCGTTAAAGCGACTAATCTTTAAGAATTTAATCTTGCTTTCATTTTTTTTTATTAGATTATGGCATGATGTCACTGTATAAAAGCGCTTTTTGGAGATAATTGACGTGGGTTTCTTCTCAAAATTATTTGGTTTTAGTAAACAGGAAGCCAAGGCTGAATCTGTGGAGCCGATTGAATATGAAGGTTATTTGATCTACCCAGAACCGAAGGCTGAAGGCGGACAGTTCCGTATAGCAGGAAGAATCTGCAAACAGTTTGATCAGGAAGTGAAAACACACATGTTTGTCCGATCTGATTTGTTATCCTCCAAAGCTGATGCCGAATCTTTCATGATCAACAAGGCGAAGATGTTCATCGATCAAACTGGCGATAAAATGTTCGGCTAACCTTTGTTGCCTGCTAGTCTTCTCTACCGCTAGCAGGCAATTCAAATAGGTAGGGAGAGCTGCAACGAATGTTTGTAGTGCAACACTCATCAGGGAATGATGATTGTCTTATCCTTTTCAGGACCAACCTCATCTCCTTGGTGTTTTAAACGACAATAACACCTTTCAGATATCTGAAAATGGACACTTCTAGCGTAAGGCTGAGAAAAGTTAGTGATTTATGCATTGTTGAGTGCATACATTATTAATTTTATTTGTGGTTTGACCTCTGTCCAGGTGTTCGGAACGTTATTTTCTTACTGTTAGAAGGTAACATTTGTTAATCATAACAACGCTTATGTAATTTAATTTTGTATTTCAGCTACAAAGTGCTTGATATTGTGTGCGTGGTTGGATAAAAAATTGTTACTTATTTGCCGTAATTTAGGGATTGATAATGCAAATTGGTGTGCCTAAGGAAATATTCGCGAATGAAACGCGGGTAGCTGCTACGCCCAAAACGGTTGAGCAGTTTATAAAAATGGGGTTCAGTGTTGCTGTCGAGCAGAATGCCGGTATTCATGCAAGTTTCGATGATGCTGCGTATGAGGCTGCAGGCGCCACTGTGGTTGGATTAGAAGATGTATGGGCTTCGGATATTATTCTGAAGGTCAACGCGCCACAAGTTAATGACCAAACGGGTGTTGACGAGTTTGACTTGATCAAAGATGGGGCGAGCTTAGTCAGCTTTATTTGGCCCGCTCAAAATGAAGCGTTACTAGAAAAGCTTTCTGGTAAAAACATCAATGTGATGGCGATGGACTCTGTTCCCCGTATTTCACGAGCACAGGCACTCGATGCATTGAGCTCAATGGCTAACATTGCGGGCTATCGTGCAGTCGTTGAGGCGGCTCATGAGTTTGGCCGCTTTTTCACCGGCCAGATTACTGCAGCGGGTAAAGTACCGCCGGCCAAGGTGCTCGTGGCTGGTGCCGGTGTTGCCGGTCTTGCCGCTATCGGTGCGGCAGGCAGCTTGGGTGCCATCGTCAGGGCCTTTGATGTTCGTCCCGAAGTAAAAGAGCAGGTCGAATCTATGGGGGCCGAATTCCTTGAAGTTGATTTTAAGGAAGACACTTCAACCGGTGATGGCTACGCCAAAGAAATGTCTGATGATTTCAACAAGGCGGCAGAGAAGCTGTATGCCGAGCAGGCCAAAGATGTTGATATCATAATCACGACGGCATTGATCCCTGGCCGCCCGGCACCGAAACTGATCACCAAAGAAATGGTTGATTCAATGAAGCCGGGGAGCGTGATTGTTGACCTGGCCGCAGCCAACGGCGGTAACTGTGAGTATGCCGAGGCAGGCAAAGTGATCACGACTGACAATGGGGTCAAGGTGATCGGCTATACCGATATGGTAGGGCGTTTGCCGACTCAGTCATCTCAGCTGTACGGCACGAACTTGGTTAACCTTTTCAAGCTGTTGTGCAAAGAAAAAGACGGCGCCATCGATATTGATTTTGATGATGAAGTGCTCCGCGGTCTAACGGTGATCAAGGAAGGTGAAGTTACCTGGCCTGCACCACCGATTAAGGTTTCTGCTGCTCCGGCTCCTGAAGCCCAACCTGTTGTAGAGCCAGTCAAGAAAGAAGAGAAGCCGACCTCACCGGCCAAGAAGTACGGTTTGATGGCGGCGGGTATCGCTGCATTTGGCTGGATTGCCAATTATGCACCTACTGAATTCCTTTCTCACTTTACTGTTTTCGTATTGGCCTGTGTGGTGGGCTACTACGTGGTTTGGAATGTAACGCACGCACTACACACCCCGCTAATGTCAGTAACAAATGCTATTTCCGGCATCATTATCGTTGGTGCGTTGCTGCAGATAGGCCAAGGTAGTGGCTTAGTGACTTTCCTTGCCTTTATTGCGGTACTGATAGCCAGTATCAACATATTTGGTGGTTTCACCGTAACCAAGCGCATGCTTGAAATGTTCCGTAAAGATAAATAAGGAGTAACAAATGTCTGCAGGAATCGTACAAGCAGCTTACATTGTTGCTGCTGTATTATTTATTATGTCGTTGGCGGGCCTTTCAAAGCAAGAGACGGCACGTTCGGGTAATTACTATGGTATTGCCGGCATGGCAATCGCCTTGATAGCGACCATCTTTGGCCCTGAATCACAGGGTACTGTTTGGGTTATCATCGCGATGATCATAGGTGGTGCGATCGGTATCTACTATGCACGACGAGTAGAAATGACCGAAATGCCAGAGCTGGTTGCTATTCTCCACAGCTTCGTGGGTATGGCGGCAGTGCTGGTTGGCTTCAATACCTATTTCGATCATGGTGAACTAACAGGAGTTATGCTCAATATCCACCTTGTGGAAATTTTCCTAGGGGTGTTCATTGGTGCGGTCACCTTTACAGGATCGGTGGTGGCATTTGGTAAGCTTCGTGGCTCGATCTCATCGAAACCGCTTATGCTGCCTCATCGCCATAAGCTAAATTTGGCAGCTGTTGTAGTTTCTTTGTTGTTGATGATTGCCTTTGTTAAGGCAGAAGGCTCTACAGCTGCGCTGGTTGTTGTGACCTTGATAGCATTTGCTTTCGGTTACCATTTGGTTGCCTCCATCGGTGGTGCGGATATGCCTGTCGTGGTTTCGATGCTGAACTCATACTCGGGCTGGGCCGCGGCGGCAGCAGGCTTCATGTTAGCCAACGACCTCCTGATTGTAACCGGCGCATTGGTAGGTTCTTCAGGTGCTATCCTGTCCTACATTATGTGTAAGGCGATGAACCGCTCTTTCATCAGTGTTATTGCCGGTGGTTTTGGTACCGACGGTTCGGTCGCGGCAGCGGATGAAGATCACGGCGAACATCATGAAGCATCAGCAGAAGAAGTTGCTGAAATGCTAAAAGATGCACGCTCCGTTATCATCACTCCTGGATACGGTATGGCAGTTGCACAGGCGCAATATCCAGTGCATGAAATTACTGAAAAGCTACGTAACAAAGGTGTTAACGTACGCTTCGGTATCCACCCGGTTGCGGGACGACTACCTGGCCATATGAACGTATTGTTGGCGGAGGCAAAAGTTCCGTATGATATCGTTTTGGAAATGGACGAAATTAACGAAGACTTCGCTGAAACAGACGTGGTGTTGGTGATCGGTGCGAATGACACTGTTAACCCTGCTGCGCTAGAAGATCCAAACAGTCCAATTGCGGGGATGCCTGTGCTGGAAGTGTGGAACTCCAAGCATGTTATTGTCTTCAAGCGTTCGATGAATACAGGTTATGCCGGCGTGCAGAACCCGTTATTCTTCAAAGAAAACTCACAGATGCTATTTGGTGATGCGAAAGAGTCTTGTAACAAGATCCTAGAGCACATCTAAGAAGGGCTTTTTCTGCCTTTAGTGAGAAAGATATTGAAAGGGAGCCTTTGGCTCCCTTTGTTTTTTCTGGCCTGTGGCTATATCCCAAAAGGGGGGGGCCAGTGTTGAATTGTGGAATTCCTAATAGCGATAATGATTTGTTAGTTAAAGCAAAATGGCGATAGAATTAAGTTTATGTAAGCAATAGCCGTTCTTTTCTTGCGTAACTTACGCGGTTTGAGTGCACATTTATCCATCAGGCTAATGACAAAGCCCTGACATATCCGAAAAGCGGGGTGATAGACTTCTGTTATGAAAAAATTCGTCTTACTGTTCTCACTGCTGTTTGCCGGCACCGATACTGCGTTGGCAGAAAACTTACCCGAGCGTCTCAATGCGGTTCGGGCTGAGCTATTAGAAAGTGAGTCAGTAGCGACTTATGATTTCAGGCAGTTACAAGGGCAGTTTCCAACGCAACTATTGTTACCGTCAGCGCTGTTGCCTCAGTCGGCGACATACCCGCTGAAGTCATTGCAGCGGTTATATAGTAATTCATTGACTTGTAAGGGGCCTTGGCCGGTAACGCCTTTGCTGACTCAGCCGCTGGTTTTTACCCGGGCTATTTGTAACAACACCGTTTTACCGATCGGCTGGTTTTCAAGAGCAGGCTATATTCATCCTGGTGGGGGAAGTTATGCATCAAGGTATTTGGATAAGCACCCGGAACTAAAAGAAAAGCTTGGTGACTTTCTTCATATCCAAGAGCGGGATTTGGCTCCGACTAATACTGCGTTAGGGCGATTACAACGTATGAGCCGCGATGAGATTCATGTCTATATCGCTGGTGCTGAAGCCTTTATTTCCAATGGCGAACTATGGATTCGTAATGGTAATGAATACCATGTCTATGATCAGCCAAGGTGGTCGCCAATCCTTAACCAGTTTGATGTGAATTTTACCCGATTGAATACAACCAGCTTTTGTATACTGAAAAGCGGTAATATCTGTTGGGAAGAAGAGGATAAGTCGCACCTGACGTTCTACCTATTGGTAGGCTTGCTGGTGGTAAACATCAGTTTGTTGTTTGGCTGGGGCTTCTATCGTTGGCGAATTCGTCGAAGAGCCATGCAAGAGCGAATGTTGGTCCTTCAGATACTGACTCACGAGCTGCGAACTCCCATAGCAAGTTTGGCTATGACAGTTGAGGGTTTTCGAAGACACTTTGATGCGCTGCCTGAAACCTTATATGATGAGTTCAGGCGATTGACAGAAGACTCTCGGCGCTTGAGACAGCTTGCGGAAGCAAGTAAAGATTACTTACAAGCGAATCAACAGGAGCTAAGTGTGCAACATGTTGATTCGTTTAATGAATGGGTTGAGTACCTGAGTGAACCATATGAAGTAACACTGGATCTCGCTGAGGATCGCCCTGTAGATGTGAACATATATTGGTTGGGCACCTGTATTGACAATTTGTTGTCAAATGCCCACAAGTATGGCGTAAAGCCAGTAAAATTAACTTCATCGTATTCAAACGGAAAATTAATTGTAAGCGTTTCAGATAACGGTCAGCTTGGTGCAAAAGACTGGGCAAGATTAAGAAAGCCATTCGTAAGCGAACGCGGACTAGGGCTTGGGCTTACAATCGTTGAATCGATGATCCGAAGAATGGGAGGGCGAATGAAGTTAGTTGGCCCTCCGACAACTTTTATATTGGAGATACCGTGTGAATCAAACTCTGCTTCTGGTTGAAGATGACCGCAACCTTGCTGATGGTTTACTCGAGAGCTTAAAAGGGGCAGGCTACCACTGCCTTTATGCTGATTGTGCGTCAAATGTTGCTGAGCACTGGGCTCAGGCTGATCTCGTTGTACTTGACCGTCAGTTGCCTGAAGGTGACTCTCTAAGTTACCTGAGTGATTGGCTGAAGATTAAACATGTACCCGTGATTTTGTTAACTGCGATGGTATCTGTTTCCGATAAAGTCATTGGCCTCGACTCGGGTGCCAAGGACTACCTAACAAAGCCATTTGCTGAGGAAGAACTTCTTGCTCGAATTCGCCTTCACCTTCGTTCTGGTGCGCCCGAGGCGGCCCCGAGCAATACGGTGTCGGTTGGCAACATTACTATCGACCTTGATAGTCGTGAAGTTAACCAGGGGGGTGACAGCGTCACTTTAACCCGTACCGAATTTGAACTGCTGGTATTTTTGGCGAAAAATGCTGGGCGAGTCTTTACCCGGGATGAGCTTCTTGATCAGGTTTGGGGCTATAACCATTACCCAACAACCCGAACTGTTGATACTCATATCCTTCAGTTGCGACAAAAACTACCGGGCATTGAGATTGAGACCCTTCGCGGTGTAGGCTATCGGATGAAGTCCGCATAAGCTTGTTATGTCCAATTTATCGATAGCCTGTTCACTGTTGGTTTTGCATTCGGCGCTGTGGGCGCCGAGTGTTCTTGCCAGTTGGTTTGTTTCTCAAGATGTTTTCACGATGGCCCATCAAAAGCTACTCGAAGGTAAAACCAGCGAGAGCTTTGGTGCTATGGTACAAGCTTGGCAGCAATCCCCCAGTGTTGATCAACAAAACAACCTCAACGATTTGCTCCAGCTTGCTATTACTGAAGATTGTGGGCGAAGCCTCGATGTTACCGCATTGCCACCGTGGTTATCGACCCTGGTTATCCAGCGAGAGATGGTACAGAACCAAAACCAGGTTTTGCCGCGCTTGGCTATCACCGGTACTTCTGAGCAGCGAATTACGAACATCGATTTTATACGTTGGCCTGAAGAGTCAGTGTTGTCCGCGACCCCAAAAATCAATAACGGTGGCTATTTTTCCTTAGAAACTAAACGATTGGAAAAAGCCAGCAGTGAGGGGCTGTACCAGATGATCATTAGTGCGGATGGTGAGGAAAGCTACAAAACGTGGGTTCTTCTGACTCGTCCTCACAGTAAGCAACGTATAGGTTGGGTAGATAGCCGGAATTGGCGCATTGAGAGGAATGGTCTTCCTGACAAAGTCTGCCCATCTCCTGTCTTGTCAATGAATATTTACGATCTCAATGACACGTCATGGACACCGCTTTGGACTGAAAATGTCGATGGCAAGCTGCCCACGACTTTGCCTGACATCGATTTACCTGATGGCCGTTATTGGTTGAGTGTTGGTATTATTCATAGCCGATGGCAGGGGGAAATTGCTATTCGGGATATCCAGAGTATTACTCGACCTGTCGAACATTCAGATATGTAAACGCAGCAGAATATGCGACCCATTAGTAAGGTGTCGAATCTAATCCACTGATTTATAGCAGCTATTTATTGCGTCTCGATTAATTTATAAAGATGTATTTTCATCGCAACTTTAAAGGTGTATTATTTATGCATGTTTAGAGTGGGTGATGAAACCATGATGCAAATTCTTGATAGTGAAAAAGAGCAAAAGATCCTGCCTTTATTTCGCTTAGCCTTTCGACCGTTTTTCCTTGCCGCAAGTATGCTGTCTGTTGTCTCTATGTTGCTTTGGGGAGGATTTTGGGCCGGTAATGCCTCGCTAGCTGGTTATATGTATAGCAACCCAATTTGGTGGCATAGCCATGAAATGCTGATTGGGTTTACGGGGGCAATTATTATTGGTTTCTTGCTGACTGCAGTACAAAACTGGACAGGGAATCCGGGTGTTAGGGGATGGAAACTTGCGACCATCTTTGCTTTTTGGCTGACTGCAAGACTGGGTATGTTTACCAGTACGCCACACGTAGCCTGGATGGTCATCGATCTTGTTTGGTTGCCATTGGCTGCCGGTTTTCTCGCTCATCCCATCATAGTCCGTCGCCAGTGGAACAACTTGTTCTTTGCGCCTTTGATTGTGCTGATGACCGTACTGAATGCTTTGTTTCACGTTATTGCGTTAGGCGAGAGTGATATTTCATTGCGCGCTGTGTCATTTGCGACGGTTATGGTTATCAGTGTTATCGTTCTTGTCGTCGGGGGGAGGGTGATCCCATTCTTTACCTGGCGTGGGACGCAAACTGAGCAAATTACTCGGATCAAAGGGTTGGAATATGGTGCTTTGCTGCCTAGTTGGTTGCTATTGCTCAATGTTTTATTGCCTTTGCCGGAGCAAGTATCGGCATTCACACTTCCCGCATTGCTAGCGGTAACGGGTATCATGCATTTGATCCGCTTTGTTCGCTGGCGCACGCTCTCAACAATTCGCGTTCCATTACTGTGGCTACTGCACTTTGCATACCTTGCGATGATTGTTGGTATGGTGTTGTTGGCCGTGCACTATTTAACAGGCAGTGTGGACTACAGTGTTGCGCTTCATGTAATGACTGTCGGCGGAATTGGTTGCATGATCTTGGCAATGATAGCCCGTGTCTCTCTGGGTCATACGGGGCGTGCACTACAAATTAAGCCTGTGATGGTGGGAGCATTTGTTGCTCTGGTGTTGGCGACACTTTCTCGTACGCTACTAATCGCGTTCCAGCCAACGATGACGATTCAGGGCTATATTATTTCAGCTGGGTTGTGGGCACTGGCATTCACAATATTTACAGTAGTGTACTTTCCGATCTTATCCAAACCCCGTATCGATGGAAGGCCAGGTTAAATAGCAGGTGACAATATCGACCCAAGTCAATAAAATATGTGCTCTATTATTTCGGGTAAGATGAATTATGTTTAACAACACGCCGACATTGACTCACGCACAGCAACAAGAAGCTGCGGAAAAAATCCATGAGCTGATGGCACAAGGGATCAGCAGTGGTGAAGCAATTATGATTGTCGCTAATGCAATTCGAGAAGCGGAAGCGAAAAAAGTAGAGTCGGAAGACGATCAAAATTAATTTGTCTTATCCCTGATACAAATTACATAAAACGGGCACCTATTGGCGCCCGTTTTTTCATCAAATCGTGCAATAAATCTCAGTTGTTTGTTGCTAATTGGGTACAATCAAGCTTATAAGAGTGTTCATGCCCTAATTTATGATCTGGCCTTATTGGGTTGGGGTATGGTCGTTGTCAGATTTAGATGAAGGAGGGAAGGATGAATAACCGTTACCTCAAGGCTCGTACATTGGCCCGGGCCAAGCACAAAGGACAGATGTACGGTGACGTTCCATATTATATCCATCTCGATGCAGTTTCTCGCTTAGCGAGCCCGTTCGGCACTGATGCAATGATCGTGGCACAGCTGCATGATGTACTTGAAGATACTGAAGCAACGATAGACGAATTGGTTGCGGATTTTGGTTTTCTAGTTGCTGACGCGGTCAGCTACATGACTGATGACAAATTAGAAAATAGACAAGCAAGAAAGGATCAAATTAACCTGCGACTTGCAACGCTCGATACGGTTGAAGAGGCGGCAAGAATTGCATTAATCGTTAAAGCCTGTGATCGTTTAGCTAATGTTCGAGCTAGTTTGTACAGTAATCACCATTTTTACCAGCTTTATCAGGAAGAACACCACGCATTTAAACAGTCGGTATATCGCAAAGGCTTATGTGAAGCTATTTGGTGGGAACTTGATAATTTATTACGCTATTCAGAAGCATCATGAAAGAAGGGCTCATATTGAGCCCTTTTTGTTACATATTCCAGAATAGCCAGGCTTATTCTTCGTCGTAAATAGTAGGAATCGGCTGACGCTTGTGCTGCGTTGCTTTGTAGATCCCCACTAAGCGATCAGCAACAAGCTCATCGATGGCTTTCCCCTCAAGGAAGTCATCAATTTGGTCGTAGCTGATGTTCAGCGCATCTTCGTCGGCTTTTTGTGGTGCCAACTCTTCGAGATCGGCGGTTGGAACTTTGAATACAAGTTGTTCCGGTGCCCCCAGTTTAGCCGCAACTTGGCGAACCTGGCGTTTGTTCAGGCCAAACAACGGGGCAAGATCGCAAGCGCCATCACCGAACTTGGTGTAGAAACCGGTGATATTTTCAGCCGAGTGATCCGTGCCCAATACGAGGCCACCGACCAAGCCGGCAATCTCATACTGGGCAATCATGCGGGTACGGGCTTTTACATTGCCTTTAACGAAATCGACAGAGCCTTCATTTTCAGGAGTAAGTCCTGTGCCTTCCAGCGCCTGAAGCGTACTGGCATGGGTTCCGTCTACACCGTCTTTGATATTGACGCTAACAGAATGGCTAGGCTGGATAAATGACAGGGCAAGTTGTGCTTCGTCTTCGTCTTTTTGCTCGCCATAAGGTAAACGAACAGCAATGAATTGATAATCATTAGTTTGTTCGGCTGCATTCAGGCCCTCAATGGCCAGTTGGGCTAGACGGCCAAGTGTGGTTGAATCAACACCGCCACTGATACCTAAAACCAGTGACTTGCATCCTGACTGTTTGAGTTTTTTCTGAATAAACGCAATTCGGCGTTCAATTTCAAAATCCACATCAATTTTTGGTAATACGCGCATTTCGTCGCGAATTAACTGTTCCATAATGAATCAATCCTCAGGGGCGTGCCCAATTTGTAACCATATAGCGTTATTTAATGCAAAAAAAAGATGAAATGCACTAAACCTTTTGCAAAATATGCGATAACTCTATGTAAGGATCAATCCTCTTACGCGAAATAAGTAAAATATTCAGCAAAACGGCATAAAAAAAGGACATTCCAGTCATGACAGCATCAATTGCCATTTTCGGTAGTGCATTTAATCCACCGAGCCTTGGCCATAAGTCAGTGATCGAGCGTTTAACTCATTTTGATAAGGTCATTTTACTCCCAAGTTTCAGTCATGCATGGGGTAAGCAGATGCTGGACTTCGATTTGCGCTGTCAATTGGTGGAAGCATTTATTGAAGACCTAGCGATGGATAACCTTGAGCTCTCGACCCTCGAAAAAGAGATAGCGATAGGGGATGAAGCCATTACCACATTTGCTGTCCTCGAGGCGTTAGAGCAAAAGTATCCGGCGGCGCACCTAACCTTTGTCGTCGGCCCTGACAACTTTCTCAATTTTGCCAAGTTCTTCAAGGCCGACGAGATAATGCAGCGCTGGCAGGTACTTGCCTGTCCCGAAACGGTCAAGGTCCGAAGTACCCAAATTCGTGAGCAGATTATCAATAATCGCAAAATCTCACATTTAACAACGAACAAGGTTGCTACAATGCTGAGTGAGAATAAGTGGTATGCCAATTAGGTGTTGGTAATGCCGTTGTGTTGTAGTGAGTATGGTTAAGCAGTAATCATGTTTGTGTTGTCATTATCATCTGGGTTGTTGTTGTCAAGTTTCTACTTGAATACGACACCATGTTTTCCCCCTTCCGACGGTCAATCATCTCAATTGCCGATAGGCAGCTACAACACAGACAACATTGAATGTAATCCCCTTACTTTGTCAGACTCCTATGTTCGTGAGGCCAGAATTAAAAGCCCAGCCCATGTAGAGTGGAAGCTCGCTAGTAAGCCAAAACAAAGCTTTTGGGATAATTGGGCGCGAGAGTTTGATTCGCCTTTCTTGTCTTCGACCGTATCGTCCAGCTTTTATGGTTTGGGGGTATGGATGCCCGAGAAGTTTGCTGAGGATGACTTGCTTGATGTGGATGAAATCAAAGAGCTGATCAAGAAATACGGTTTACAAATGAGCTTTGGTATCGGTGGTGCAAACGGTCAGTCACCTCGGTTACGTTTGGACTACCGGTGGCACGAGGATCGCGACTTGGAGGACGTGTTTATCCAAGTTGAGATCCCCTTTCAATAATGGCGTCAATGTACAATCGCTCATTTACTTTTCAAGCAACTTCGAGGCGAGTTTATTAGCCTCATATCCATCCAAATTCGCCTCGTAGAAAGAAAACACTTCGATTTCGGGATAGCGCTCCGTCATTAGGGCTCGATCTCTATCTGCTTGGTAACTGTGGCGAATAACACCGAAACCTGTAGGGTATGGGGTATTCCAAAGTTGACTATTAGCAACCAGGCTAGATGTCAGGAATTGCCCGATATACGTGACTTGGTGTTCACTAATATCAAAATATATCGCCAGATTCTGGTTGGATTTTGAGCGTACAGTTTGCCGGCCATTGGTGCCTTTGAATTGAACTTGGTTTATTTCATAGCGCCCAACAGGAAGCTCAGCAACGAAAATTTGGCCTTTGTCAGTTACCGACTCAAAATCGGATTTTTTCTGCGTGTTTGTTAACGTGATTGTTTCGGCTTTACCGGTGGGGCGAATGGAGAGGGTGGTAATGATACCCTCACCGGTCGACGGCCACTCTGTCGTCACACCTAGACTACCGGCAAGGTAGCCCGTTTCGCGAGAGCTGGTTGCAATCTCATCAGGGACTTTGATATAGATGCCGCTGCTACATCCCCATAGCAACATACACGAAGTCAGAATGATGAAGCGTTTCATTTGTGGCGTCCTTGCAAATAAAATTGCTGTTGTATCTTTCGGCTATCTCTGGGGTTATTAAACCTTATACACATCGAATAAGACAGGTGTGTAAACAAAATTTGTTAATTTGGTACATGAATTAATAATAAGCACGAAATAATCCGCAAGAGACGGTGCTCAGTGTGGTGGTGTCTAAGTAAAGAAACAAATACATATTTCGCTCAGCCTTATGTTACTCTAGCAAAAAATCACCTGTAAGTTGTAATGAGTTGTATTGTTATTCGTAAATTAAGATCGGCATTTTGCTTGGGTGATCGCGAGGGGTTGGCGTTCAAGCTGTTTTCGTCGTTTGCGCTTAGCTTGTTTATCATATTATTGCTGCAGCATCTTGCAGAAGCCGCGATGATAAGGGTGTTGTTGCATATCCCTGAGAAAATCAAAACAGAAATGGTTGAGTTGTCCTATCAGGCTGAAGTAAATATCCAAGCAGGCGATATGGATGAACTGGCCGATTGGGAGCGAGGACAGAGATATTATTTATTTGTGCTTGATCACAATCAGCAGGTGATAAGTGGGCGGGATATGCATCCTCACTTCGAGTTCAAGCTGCAATTTGCCCGAGATATTGACACCATTTTTGATAACAAGGTAAACCAGCCAATCATAGCGCTTCCACTGAGGACAGGGCATACCTTGGTCATACAGTTTCCATATGAACGTCATCCAGCGCGTTACTTTACTTACTACTTCACGATAATTCAGGTTGTGATTGCGGGGTTGATTCTCGGGGCGCTGTCACTGCTGTTAGCAAGGTATTTACAAACGCCGCTAAATAAGCTGAAGATAGCTAGCCATCGTTTAGCCGAAGGTGATTTCTCGGTAAGGGTGGGGCGTGAAGTGGGTGATACGGTGACCGAGTTTTCCGCATTGGCAAATAGTTTTGATCATATGACCACCCGTATTAATGCGTTGTCAGAGAAACAAAAGTGCTTGATCAGGGATGTTTCCCATGAATTGAAAACACCTTTGGCGCGTCATGATTTGGCTATACACCTGCTAAGACGCAAACTCCCCCAAGAGTACCATGGCTTGTTAGCTCGCCTAGAGCGCGAATCAACAGAAATGAATGTACTGGTTAGCGAAATCCTCGAATACAGTAGGCTTGAAAATGCCAGCTATCAGTTAAAGCTGCATCCTACGGATCTTTCCTGTCTGTGTGTATTACAAGTTGAAAAAATGCAGGATGCCTTAATGGAGCATCAAACGCTGTGCTACACAGGTGCAAGCGTTGAACAGCTTGCGCTGGTAGACCACGGGTTGATCTTGCGTATTTTGAATAATTTGATTGGCAATGCCATCAAGTATGCGGGTGAGCAAGCGTATATCCGTGTATCGGTAAGTGCCACGGAAAATAATGAGTTAGAACTGTGGGTCGAAGATGACGGGCAAGGTATATCACCACAGTGCATCGACACCATCTTTGACCCCTTTACCCGGGTACAGTCTTCGCGTGAGAAACAATCGGGTGGATACGGGCTGGGGCTTGCTATTGTCAAGGAAGCGGTATCTATTATGAACGGTAGGGTCGGTGCGGAAAACCTCACAAATGGTTTTAGGGTTAGAGTTAAATTGCCTACAACAGTTTGATTTTCATGCAAAATAAAGCCCGATGCGAATACATCGGGCTTTGTGTTATTTCTTTAGTCGTTCAACATCGATTACATTTTTGAATTTACTGGCTTTGCTGAAGATATAGTCTACGTCCGGCGGAAAGTCTTTATTGCTTTTGGCATGCTTCATCATGTCGAAGACTGTGAATTCAGCCATTACAGCGTACTGGTATTCTTTGAAGTCACCTTCGGCCTGCAGCGTAGGATCAAAGTACTGATCGCCTTTACGGATAATTGCATGGTCAACCACTTCATTTTCTAGGCGATAGCCGAGAACGTAGCGCTCACCTTTACCGTAGATGACATTCATATAGCTGTTATAGAAACATTCACCCTCGTTAGATGTACACGACTCAAGTACATCCTCGTCCATCGCAGAGACGGTGACGATACGCATTTTGTCTGCTTTTAGGTTAAGGGCTGTCAGTTGCTGACGAACGTTATCTAGGTTTACTTCTGTCACTTCAAATGTACCGATAATTTAAAAAAACATCGCATTATACCTGTCTGCCATGAAAATGACACATTTCCTGTATGGAGAACTGAGAGCGGTAACAGCTTGACGTACGTTTACAGGCCTTTACGAATGCAAAGAATGTAAATTATCTGCAAATGGTAATGCTTATCACTTATATTCCCTCCAGCACAAAAATGCATGTGGGTACGACTAAGCCGCCAAATAAATAAACCAACAATATGGCGCTGTATCTGAAATGATCTGGAGTAACGGAATATGTTTAACAAAAGTCAGTTGACTTTACTTATCGGTGCAATCCTCGCTGCGCCAACTGCCTATGCCCAAGAGCACATTGCAACAACAGATGTTGATGAACACATGGTGGTAACCGCCCGAGATTATGGTTACAAGGCTGATACCACTACAACAGCTATGCGTATTGAAGCGAGCCAGTTGGAAACCGCGGGGCAGGTATCTGTCATTGATGAACAACTGATTGATGAGCAACGTGCAAGCTCATTGGATGAAGTACTCGAGAACGACTCCAGTGTGTCCATTGGAGATAAAACTCGTAACCGAGTCACTTACTCACTGCGTGGTTTTGAGCTGCAAAGTGGAAGCGGCTTCCTTCGCGATGGCAAACAGCATTGGTCTCATTATCGCCAGCCGATAGAACTGCTAGAGCGAGTGGAAGTTGTCAAAGGCCCTTCGGGTCTACTGTATGGTAAATCAGCACCAGGTGGTCTGATTAACATGGTTTCTAAGAAGCCCACTTACGAGACTCAGGTTAATGTTAGCCAGGATATTGGTTCAGATAATGAATCACGTACAGTTGTCGATGTCAGCGGCGTGTTGAATGAAGCGCAGACGTTGCGAGCCCGTACGGTTGTTTCACAGCAAACCTATGACAATTGGCGTACGTATACTGACGGCAGCACTCCATCAACAGAACGATTTGTCGGCGGGTTGTTTGTTGATTATGACGTCAACGACAACGTCACTGTGTCTGTTCACTACGATAAAACACGTGACAAGGGCGGTGTAGACTCGGGTGCATACGTGAAAAACGGTGAAGTGGTATTGGGCGAAAACCATATTTGGGATGCCCAGTGGTCAGAAATTGAAAACAATGTCGAAAACTACGGGTTCGATATCAGTGCTCAACTGACAAATGTGTGGCGTATGTCTGCGAGCTACAATCACCAGAACTTCTTGCGTCACGATACCGAAAGTTTCTCCAAGCCTGAGACATACAACCCAGAAACGGGCACATTCGAATACCAAGGTTACGACCGACTGGATGACTGGCAGTTTGATACAGCGTATCTTGATTTTGTCGGTGAATTTTCGGCACTAGGTGTTGACCATCAGTTACTGGTTGGCTCCAACTGGTTGGGTTATTACTACCTTGGAAAAACTGACTCGATTAAAGGGCTAACCGCTGAGGTTGGTAAGCCGCTCGAAAAGCCAGACGGCTTGAGCTACAAGAATGCAGGGCCTAAAACACCAACAGAGCGTGACTCTTACGGTTTCTATATTCAAGATATGATAACGTTCAACGATCAGTGGCAAGCATTGG
Source organism: Photobacterium sp. DA100 (assembly GCF_029223585.1). Taxonomy (NCBI): domain Bacteria; kingdom Pseudomonadati; phylum Pseudomonadota; class Gammaproteobacteria; order Vibrionales; family Vibrionaceae; genus Photobacterium; species Photobacterium sp. DA100. The sequence goes on from NZ_CP119424.1 coordinate 873,005, forward strand.
CTGGACTTCGCTATGACCGTGAAGAAACCAAAGGCAGTGATCTTGTCGAAGATGCACTCACGCCTAAAGTTGCTGTAATTTATCACCCGCACAGTAACGGTTCTATATATGCTTCCTACTCGGAAAGCTTTGAACCACAGGGTGAAGTCACAAGTGGTAAAGGCAAAGAGTACCGTAATGATGGTGAGCACCTGAAGCCGCGCAAGGGTAAACAGTATGAGTTGGGAACCAAATGGGAGCTTTTTGACGAGCGCTTGTTTGTAACTGGTGCGTTGTTCGATATTGCGCTGGAAGATGTTGCCCTTGATATTCAACACTCGGATGGTACCTACACCAAAACACAAGGCGGTGAACAAGTCCACCGTGGTGCAGAATTGGCATTGCAAGGTTACCTGACAGATCGGTTGTCTTTGCACGGCAACGCGATGTATCTAGACGCTGAGTATAAGAGCCATGCGGATTATCAAGGTAAGCGCCCGGCTGATGTACCAGAGTTTGGTGCGACAATTTGGTCTCGTTACGCGTTTGAGAACAATACCAATGTTAACCTGGGTGTGACTTACGTTGGTGAGCGCTATGGCGATGATGCCAATACGTTTAAGAAAGATGCGTATACTCGTATCGACATGGGCGTGTCACATACTATCCATTATGATCAGGACCTAGATTTCATTGCACGATTCAATGTCGAGAATGTCTTTGATACTGATTACATGATGGGGGGGGACAATACCAATGTGACACTCGGTGAAGGACGTAATTTCATCGCAACGTTGCAAGTGCGTTACTAAATGGATTAATAAGGGGGAGCAGCGTGCTTTCCCCCTTAGTTGTGTTATCAATGATGAAATCCAAATGGTATCTACTTTAATTTGGTGTATCTTGACTGTCACTCATCGGCCACGACTGGATGGGTTTATTTGTTTTTGGTATAGCCTTCATAGATTGAAGATTTTTAATTGTTATTAGTGCATTGATTTTAAGAATGAATATCAAGAAAACTAGCCTCGCGCTATTGGTACTTAGTCTCACCGCTGGCGTGCAAGCCAGTACACTGGGTGAAGCTCGTAACCTAGAAAGCTCAATGAATGCGGCCTCTGCCAGCAGCCAGGAAAAAATTGACCGCAGTGCTGAAGCCACGCTTTCGATGAAAGCGGAAATCGAGCAGCTTCAGGAAGAAGTGAAAAATCTTCAGGTCTACCACGACCACCTTGCAAATTTGGTATTAAGCCAGAACCTAGAGAAAGCTAGCCTTAATCAGCAGATTGAAGGGATCAAAGATACCCGTCAGGGGATAGTCCCGCTGATGTACAGCATGCTTGATGGCCTGAAAATCAATGTTGAATTAGACAAGCCGATTCGTAAAGAAGAACGGCTAGAGCGAATTCAAAAGCTGGAAAAGATGATGGTTCAGGCGGATATTAGTGATGCTGAAAAATATCGCCGAATTCTTGAGGCATACCAAATCGAACTCGATTACGGTACTAAGATGGGGATCTACCAAGGCCAAGTCGCGCTTGAAAGTGGTGTGCTTGAAGCGGACATGCTCTACCTTGGCCGTGTTTCCCTTGTTGCCCGAAGCTTAGATGGCAAAAACTACTGGTCATGGAACGAAAAAGAGTTTGTATGGCAATCACTTGACCACGCCTTTGCTTCGGATATCAACAAGGCATTTGCCATCGCTTCAAAGCAAGCTGCACCTAGCCTAATCACACTGCCTGTTTCAGTTAACGTGGAGACTAAGTAACATGAAAATCAAAGCGTTAGTGGCAGCGTTGTACCTGTTTTCTGTTCCTGTCGTTTCGGCAAATACGTCGCTGGTACAAGATACCCTTCAGGAAGCGAAAGTTCAGCAACAGCATAATGCCGAGCGTGAACTGGGCTTCAAGTTGACTGAGCAAGAATTCAAGGCCCAACGTGATGCCTTACTTAAGCTGCGCCAGCAACTGCAAGCAGACACTGACAAGTTAAGTACGACTTTCAGCAAAAATGAAAACGAATTGGCGAAACTGGAAGAGCAGCTCCGACTAGAAACTGGCAGCTTAGGTGAGCTGTTTGGCGTTGTTCGTCAAGCTGCCAAAGATCTTGATTCGGAAATGGCATTCTCTGTAACCGGTGTTGACCGTAACGATTACCGCCAGGTTGTCGACAGCATCGTTGCCGCAAGAACACTGCCTTCCCTAGAAGAACTCACGGATTTGTGGAAAGGGCTAGAAGAGCAAATTGTAGCAAGCCGTGAGCTTCGAGCGGTATCTGTACCCTTTATCGATGGCCAGGGTAAAAGTGCCAACGTCGATGCATACCGTTTAGGTAGCCTTGGCCTAATAGGCGACCAAGGCTACCTTGCCTGGGATGGAAAACGTGGTTCAGCTAAACCGTATTTGAAACAGCCTCAAAACGGCCCTGTTAGCAATCAGCTATCCGAACTGGAGCAGGGCGGCATGCTAGCTATGGTCGTCGACCCCTCTCGCGGATTTATGCTCGAACAGCTGGCCAATGCACCTGAGCTTAAAGATCGTATCGAGCACGGTGGCGTGGTCGGTAAGATCATCCTTGGCTTGCTTGCCGTTGGGCTAGGTATTGGCCTTATCCGCGGCACCAAGCTGTTTGCGATTCGCCAGCAGATCAAGAAACAGCTTAAAACCCCTGAAACTCCGGGCAATAACCCTTTAGGCCGAGTGCTTAGTGTTTACAGTAAAGAGCCAAACCGCAGTGTAGAGGCTCTGGAACTTCGCCTGCTAGAAACTATTGTTGATGAGCAGCAAGGCTTGGAGAAAGGCCTATCGATGTTGAAGCTGCTGGCTGCTCTAGCGCCGATGCTGGGGCTGCTGGGCACGGTAACCGGTATGATCGAAACCTTCCAGGTGATCACTCAGTTTGGTAATGGCGACCCCACAGTGATGGCGGGGGGGATTTCTATGGCTCTGGTAACAACAGTTTTGGGTTTGGTAGCGGCAATGCCTCTGTTACTGGCGCACAATATGTTGACGACCCAAGCTGAAACTATCCGTAGCATTCTTGAAAAGCAGGGTATCAGCCTGGTAGCCGAGCAAGCTGAAAAAGCAGGAATGACCGCATAATGGAAAGCAACCTGTATGAAGTTCCGCTAGTGCAAGCTTCATTCTTTGATGCTTGGAAATACTCACTAGAGACCTTTATGAATCAAGGAGGTCAGGTGCTCTGGTGGCTGGCCGCGGTCGTGATGTTTTGCTGGATTCTGGTGATTGAGCGGGTGTTATACCTGCTCATTACCTACCCGAAACAACGGCAACGATGGCTGGAACAGTGGCAGGCAAGGATTGACCATTCCTCTTGGTATGCACGTTCAATACGCGATGGCTGGTTGAGCCAAGCGCATATCGCGCTCAACCAAAACCTGAACTTGATCAAGGTACTGGTAGCCATTTGTCCAATGCTTGGTTTGCTGGGGACGGTAACCGGTATGATTTCGGTGTTTGACGTGATGGCCACCCAAGGGAGCAGCCAGCCAAGGTTGATGGCATCCGGGATCTCCCTGGCCACACTGCCTACCATGGCCGGTATGGTTGCGGCGCTATCGGGGATGTTTGTACATTCACGTTTATCCAAGTCCTGCTACAAGCGCGAAATAAAGTTAGAAAAACTATTGAGGAGTCAGCAATGAGACTGAGTCGTCCGTCTTCAGCCCGTGAAGATGCCCAGGTAGACCTGACGTCTATGCTGGATATTGTATTTATCATGTTGATTTTTTTCATTGTCACCAGCTCATTTGTCCGCGAGTCTGGGGTTGAAGTGAATCGCCCTCAGGCCAGTAACGTGATAAGCCAGAAAGATGCGGGTATTTTTATTGCTATTACCTCAGCCAATGATGTGTATATTGACAAACGTGTTGTTGATGTTGAGCGCGTTCAGGCCACGCTGGAGCATTTGCTGCTCGAGCAGCCTGAAGCATCGCTTGTGATCCAGGCTGACGAACATGCTTACAACGGCACCGTTGTTCGAGTAATGGATGCGGCAAAAGGCGCAGGTGTACAAAAGATTGCGTTGGCAGCGGAGAAGCGTTAATGCTACGTGTACTGATTGCCATTCCTGCGGCTTTCCTAATGGCGTTGGGCTTGTTCACGTTTATGGCATGGATGGTCGATAACGGAAGCCAACGTCCTGAAGTTGAGAAGCAACTGCTGGCATTTGATATGGTGATGGTAGAGCAGGAGCGCGAGGCCCAACGCCGGCAGCGAACAGTGCCGGAGCCGCCTGAAACACCTGAACCGCCACCGCAGGCAATGCCACAAGCCACTAATCAAACTGTCACCAATACAATGTCGTCTTCAATGCCGAATCTGAATTTGAATTTGCAGGCATCGGTATCGGGTTTAGCAATCAATGCCCCGACGTTTTCAGATTTTGGTGCCAATCAGCAGGCGATACCGCTATATCGTGTTGAACCCAAGTATCCATCAAGGGCAAAGAAGCAGGGTGCTGAAGGTTATGTGGTGATGTCATTTACCATTGATCCTCAGGGCCGCCCGACAGATATCAGCGTGCTGGACGCCAAGCCACGCCGTCTTTTTGAGCGGGAGGCCATTCAAGCACTTAGAAAATGGAAGTATCAGCCTAAAGTTGTTGATGGCAAGTCGATTGCCCAGGTTGGTCAAACGCTTAGACTGGATTTTAAGATACAGAAATGATCAAGAAACTGACATTACTCGTTGCCTTGTCACTGCCGCTTGGCCTAATGCCTCAACTGGCTGTTTGCGCTGAGCTTTCCCAGTATACCGCGGGGCGGGTACAGCGGGCTCACGCCCTTCAGCAAGATGAAAAACTGACTGAAGCAATTGCCTTGCTAGAGGGGATAAACCCATCTCGAGCTTATGACAAAGCGTATGTTCAGCGTATGCTCGGGGTGTTCTATTGGCAGCAAAACAACAAAACCAAGGCGATTGCGAACCTGACTGATGCCGTTAATTCAGGTTTGTTGCAGGACGAGCAGGCTTGGATTACCCAGCGTATGCTTGCTGATATTTTGCTTACTAGCGAAGAATTCAAGCAGGCGTTGCCACACTATTACGCTTTGAGTAACAACGTTCCTGAGAACCAAAAAGCAGATGAGCTGTGGCTACGCATTGCCCAATCACATTATCAGATTTCCGAGTGGCAACAATCACTTACTGCGATAAATGCATATGCGAAATTGGCGGGTAAACTTGATGTTCAACCTTTAACAATCAAGCTCGGTGCCCAGCTTCAGCTTAAGCAATGGAAAGCGGCTTTGCTGACCTTGGAAAGCTTGATTGCTCTTGAGCCAAACAAGCTTGTCTGGTGGCAGCAGACGGCAGGTATTCAGCTGCGTCTCGGGCATTCCAAATCTGCACTGGAGACGTTAGCGTTGGCGCGAAGGCAAGGTGTGGATTTGTCCCAGCAAGATTTGAAGACCTTAGCCCAACTCTATGCCCAGCGTGGTATACCTGAGCGAGCCGCAATTGTGTATTCTCAACTCGATGGTGCCGACTCAGATGTGGATCTTTTAGTCCTGCAAGCGCAGTATTGGCAGATTGCCAAAGAATGGGATAAATCTATTTCTGTATGGCATAGAGCGGCAGCATTGAATAACAAACATCGCTGGTCTTTGGCCCAGTTGCTCCTTCAGCAAGGCGACTATCAGCAAGCCATTGCTGAACTTGATAAAGTCAGCGACAAAGCGCGTGAGGCCGATGTCGCGCTTGCCAAGGTACGTGCGTATTACAAGCTCGACAATCTAGAAAAAGCGATTATCTTTGCTAAACAGGCAGACAACATTGAGTCAACTACTGCGTCAAAAAGCTGGATTAAGTATCTGTCACAGAAAAGAGAAATGGCTAGTTAACTCATCAGGCTGAGAAGCTGCCTGAGCAAATCAATAATTCAATATAAGGCTGCTATTGTGAAATCCACCCTATGTTGAATGTCACAAATGCAGCCTTTTTTTGTAACAAAAATCAGACAATCTTCAGCCGTATGAAATAACTCACATTAAAACGAAGCCAATCGGCGCAAGCTATTCGAGACAATGAAATAGTAAATTTTGGTTATTCTTACTAATATTCTTGCGGCGATTTGGGCCTCTGCTTATGGACGTACCCATCCGAAAATTGACCTGGAAGACGAGAAGGCGGGAGACCGCCATGCATGCTGAAAAATTAGCGTTTGTCTTTCTGATCTTCGGAGGCAGTTATGTCTATGAATGAAATTCGCAATATCGCAGTAGTTGGTCAAAGTGGGGTAGGTAAAACGACCTTGATTGAGCGCCTGCTGTTTGAGTCAGAATGCTCTACACATCTCGGAAGTGTCAAAGAGGGTGACACTGTCACGGACTTTGATGACCAATCCATCCATTATCAACACAGTATCGAAGCTACGCCAGCCGCTCTTTGTTGGCAAAAGCACCGTATGAATGTTATCGATACCCCGGGCTTGCCTGAATTATTGGGGCGGACGTTGAGTATCTATCCCGCTGTTGAAACTTCAGCCTTAGTTTTTGATGCCAATACACCTTTGAACCAAGTATCAGAGAAGTTATTTGCTTTTGCCCAGTCGCAGAAGAAGTGTCAGATGATCATCATTAACAAAGTCGATCTCAATCCGGACAAAGTGCCGCAGCTCATCGACCAACTGCAGTCTCACTTCGGCCAGGAATGCTTGCCGATCAACTTGCCGTCGGGCGATGGGCAATCGGTCGTCGATTGCTACTTCAAGCCAGATTATGACGCGTCGACCCTATGGAGTAGCGTTGAGACTGCGCATGAACAGCTAATCGATCAGGTTATCGAGGTTGATGAGAAATTGATGGAGCTGTACCTTGAGCAAGGTTCCTCGCTCACAGCTGAGCAGTTACACGATCCATTTGAAGAAGCCCTAAGGACAGGTCATGTCATTCCCATTTGTTGTGTCTCGGCGGAAACAGGGCTGGGGATTTCACTGTTGCTGCAAACATTAGCAGAAATTATGCCGATGCCTTCGGAAGGTAATCCGCCAATGCTGGAAAAAAATGGCCAGCAGGTTCGGGTTGACTGTGAACAGCTAGATCATACCGTGGCTCATGTATATAAAGTTAGTGTTGACCCGTACCTGGGGAAACTGGCTTATTTGCGGGTCTTCCAAGGCGAAATCAACGCGGGCTCTCAGCTTTTTATCGGTGAGAACAGCAAGGCGTTTAAAGTTGGGCACTTATATCAGCTACAAGGCAAGAAGCGTCTAGAGATTGCCAATGCTCGGGCTGGTGATTTTTGTGTCTTGGCAAAAGTGGATGACTTGAATTTTGACTCAGTGGTCCATGATTCCCATGATGAAGACGAAGTCATCATGAAAACTATCGATTTTCCAGCACCGATGTATAGCTTGGCGATTCAAACGACCAAAAGGGGGGATGAACAGAAGCTATCGGAGGTGCTCAATAAAATAGCAGCCGAAGATCCCTCCCTGTGCCTTGAACATCGTACCCGTACCAATGAAACTGTTTTGGGTGGCCAGGGTGAATTCCACTTGAAAATCGCACTGGAGAAAATGGCTTCGGTTTATAAGCTCAACGTTAATACCGAGCAGCCGAGTATTGAATATTTCGAAACGATAACCCAGCAAGCAGAAGGTCACTATCGTCACAAAAAACAAAGCGGCGGTGCGGGACAGTTTGGTGAGGTACAGCTTAAAGTTCGGCCTTTGGATCGTGGGGAGGGCTTTGTTTTCGTCAATAAAGTGGTGGGCGGAGCTATTCCGACATCCTTGATCCCTGCAGTGGAGAAGGGGATCCGGCAAGCGGTAGAGGAAGGGGCGATATCCGGAAACCCGATTCATGATATAGAAGTCACCGTCTATGATGGTAAATATCATTCTGTAGACTCAAAAGAAATCGCTTTTGTGATAGCAGGTAAGAAAGCATTCCTTGATGCTGTGAATAATGCTAACCCTATCGTGTTAGAGCCAATCGTAGAGCTTAACCTGCAGATTCCAACGGACTCTGTCGGTGATATTAGCGGAGATTTAGCAGCTAACCGAGGAGTGATATTAGGTACCCAGTCTGAAGAGAATAACTTTACCTCGCTACAGGCGAAGATCCCGCAAAATGAGTTGTTGGATTACTCCCAGCGCCTGAGGGCTATGACGGGCGGTGAGGGTAGTTTCAGTATGGTACTGAGTCACTACGAGCCCGCTCCTAACACTGTACAGAAAAAGGTATGCAGTGCTGCCGAAGAAGCGTGCTAGCGATTTCCAACCAAAGTATTACATTCATACAAAAAGGCTGCTGTAATCAGGAGCCTTTTTATTGAGTATATGCAGGTGATTTAGTATGGTGGTCAGGGTGTTGTTAGGGAATGGAATATGGAAACACAAAGGTTAAAACTATTGCCTCCTTGTCTGGAAAGAGCGCCAATGATGCTGGAGGCGATACTCGAAAGCCAGAATGAACTCGCGGTGTACTTACCTTGGGTGCCCAATGCCTTGACTGAAGATGCATCCATTGAGAATACAAAGCAAGCGATAGCCAATTTTGAAGCCTTTGAGGGAGAGCTTCGATATTCCATTATCGAGAAAGAATCTGGCAGGTTTGTTGGGGCGGTAGGATTACTAATAAAGGACAAAGCCGTCCCTTATTTTGAAATAGGCTATTGGCTGAGAACCTCGGCATATGGCTGTGGTTACATGACAGAGGCTGTCGAACGGCTGACAGCGTATGCTTTTGAGGAGTTACATGCTAACCGTGTTGAAATTACCGCAGCAGAGCAGAATACCCAAAGCCGTGCTGTTGCCGAACGCTGTGGTTTTGAATTTGAATGCCTGAAGAAAAATGAAAGACGCTTACCGTCAGGGGAGCTTAGCCATACGGTGGTATACAGCAAAATTGCCGTCTAAAAAGTAGCGGTGGATTTCTGCTGATCCACGAGCTAAATCCTGAAGTTACTTAAGGTTTTTTCCGCTTGGTCGTTTATTTCTAACAGAATCATTTTGTTTGGAGGTTAAATGTCCCTTGGAGTAAACCTATCCGGTGATGATAAACAAAAACTGCTGTCAGAGCTTGTGGCTGTTGTGAGTAATCGTTTCCCCAACCGTGAAGTGAAGGTCATCAAGCAAACTCACCAACAGGGCACGGTGTCGTTACATTTCGAAGTCAACGATGGCGAGCTTATCCAGATAGAGCTGCCACAGTAATATCTTGCCGATATCCATTTCCATGATAGATTACTGATTAGTATGTAAATCTATCATGGAGTGCTGATAACGTGGTGGTGGTTTGTTTGCAAGAGTTAGCCATGTTTATAGCTAGTTAGTTGGATTAGGGATTTTTCTGGCTAACCTGTCTAATCCGCCTTCAGCGGTAAAGAATAGTTCAAGCTCAAACATGATCCCCGGGTTCACTTTATATTGAAATGCATCCTGGAAATCCAGTTCCGGGGTAATGCTCATATATAGCCAGTCGCTATACAATCGGTGCTTCCATGCTACTGAAACCCAAGAGTTAGTGATTGAATAATTCGGTGTGGAGTCGGCGCTAAAACCGATGGAATATTGCAGTAAGTTATCTTGGTTGATTCGGTCGAATATTTCTGCCTGCTGTACAAACTCCCAATTATCATCCGTGTCCAAATATTGTGCCGAAGAGCTGATTTTAAGGATAGTGCTGGGATCTTCTGGGCTGGCAAAGTAAAAATTCAGTGAGGTGAGTGCCCCGGGGCCTTTGGAATCATAATAGAAGACTTCTTGTTTAATCCGGCTAGTCCATTTATGGCTAAGCCTATCAATACGCCTCAAATCGGCTCGGGCGAATGGATCGAGTGGAAGTTTGATTTTCAAACCGAGGTCGAGATTTGTTCGCCATTTTCCCCATTGCTGCCCTTGTAGTTGCACCCCGCCTACAGCGCCAGACAGGCTACTGTCGGAGTTGTTACTGATACCACGCTGTTTGTCTTCTAGACGGTCAAAGTCATCAGGGTCAGTATCTAGGACGAACTTCCAGTTTTTTTCAGTATGGGGAAGATCAATTTTAAGCTTTACACTTGCATCAGTATCGAAATATTCGCGGTGTGTGTATCTACTTTTCAGTTTTAACCGAAGGTAGCTACGATTGGTCAAGGGTAACTCTTCGTCTTTTTTGGCAATAAAGTGATCGATGGAAGAGCTATAGTCATAGACAGTATCTGAAATGGTATCCTGCGTGTCATCTATCCAATCTTGAAAACTGTCTTCATCATTGATATCCGAATACAGTCTGTCGTAATAGATGTCGTAGGGCTCCTCTTTTATTTCAGTGCCTGATGTAGCAAAGGGAAATAGACATAGAATAGCGACGATACAACTAGGTGTAACATACTTGAAAAAATAATCAAAGGGAGAACAACACCGCCACATCTCATATCTCCCAATAACCACATGAATAATAGGAACTTATTGATATATAGACAAGTATAGACTGGTAAGGCATTGATTACATAACAAGTGGTAATATTTATGAAAATGAGATCTGATTCTAAAAAATTAAAACAAATTTGAATCGCAACACCTTAAATGAAGACTGTTCAAATTCCTTTAAATCAATTAAAACATAAGTTTATTATGTGAAATAATTTGTTACGCATAAAAATGTCAATCATTAATAAATAACGAATGTTTAACTACTATTATAGAGGTCTAAATTGATTAACACTTGTGATTTGATATTTGGAGAAGATGATGGATTGTGTTGATTTTGAAGGAATAAAAAGGGATGTTTCGCACAAAGTTGTTGATATATTTGAATCATTTGAGGAGCATAACAATCGCCTTCCGACCATGGAAGAGTTCAGGCTGCTGTTTAATAACGAAGCCGAGCAATTTATTGGACCGAATGAAATGCTCAGGGTGAAGCCTGGCAGTGTATTGCATGACAAACTTCAGGAGCGAGAACAAAAGCTGTGGCGAGCAGTCAATGAACTGGAGGCGGAGCAACGTTTCCTGCGTTCTGAAACATATTAATTAACCCTTGGAGGCCCACTTCATTATATGGATAGAAATGTAGCTCATGGTGAGTTTGTGGTAACTCGTGCAGTTACCACTTTTTTTTGCATGGACAGTACGATTTACTGTAACTGTTGAGCTTTCAGCGCCATAGATACGTTGGAGCGTGGTGATATGTTGAGTTGCTGGCAGATCATCCATCCTGCAGCAGCCAAGACGTCTAAATTTAAACCCGTTTCGATCCCTAATTGATGGCACAGGTAGACGACATCCTCGGTGGCAACATTGCCGCTCGCCCCTGGTGCGTATGGGCAACCTCCCAACCCTGCGACACTGGCATCTATGGTATCGATCCCCATCGATAATGCCTGATAAATATTTGGTAAGGCTTGGCCCCAAGTGTTGTGAAAATGCACGGCAATTTTACGGCTTGGGATTTGACTATTGATGGTGTCCAGTAAGTTGGCAACTTTGAAAGGGGTACCTGTACCGATAGTATCTCCCAGGGAGACTTCATAACAGCCCATACCGATTAGTTGCTCGGTGATTTGCAGTACTTGGTTTGCTGGGGTCGGGCCATCATAAGGACAATCGATAACACACGATAAGTAGCCTCTTACAGGAATACCGTGAAGCTGCGCCAATGCCATCACTGGCTCAAAGCGTTTTAGGCTTTCGCTAATCGAGCAATTGATATTATGTTGGCTGAAGCCTTCAGAGGCTGAGGCAAAAATGGCAACTTCATCGGCCTGAGCGCTAAGCGCCATTTCGAAACCTTGGATGTTGGGAACAAGAGCTGAATAGACAATGTTGTCTTGCCGTTTGATTGCATGCATTACATTGAGCGAATCGGCCATCTGGGGGACGCGTTTGGCAGAGACAAAAGCGCCTGTTTCGATATGACTGAGGCCAGATTGTGACAATAAGTTTATGAAATCTACCTTACTTTGGGTGGACAAAGGTGTTTCATTTTGCAGCCCATCCCGGGCCCCCACTTCATAGATACGAACAGACTTGGGGAAGTCGCATGAACTATCAGGTCGTTTAATCATGATGAGCAAGCCAGTTAGGTTGACGTTTTTCCAGAAAAGCTTTTAAGCCTTCTTGCCCATCGGGGGAGACTCTCAATTGGGCAATGATTTCGCTGGTTTTTTTCCGCAGCGAGGGGTCAATGATTGGCGATTCGCATAATCGGCAAAGTGACTTGGCCTCACGAACCGCGTTGGGGCTGTTTGCCGTGATCTGGCGAACAAAATGAGTCAGTTGCAGATCTAAGGATTGGGCGCTGGCTACTACTTTGTGAATGATGTTGAGTTCTTTGGCTTGCGCGGCACTGATAAGCTCTGCGGTTAGCATATATCGCCTAGCTTGCCGTTGGCCCATGGCTCGACAGACATAGGGGCCAATGGTCGCGGGAACCAATCCGAGCTTGACCTCGCTCAAGCAAAAACGGGAATCTTTACTGGCTATGGCAATATCGCAACAGCATATTAAGCCCAGGGCTCCACCGAAGGCCGCGCCCTGGGTTAAGGCTATTGTCGGTATGGGGAGCGTATCTAGTTGGTGAAGCAAGTCGGCAAGTTTTTCGGCATCTTTGATATTTTCCTCCATGCTAAATTGTGCCTGAGATTTCATCCAATTCAAATCGGCCCCGGCACTAAAATGGTTACCGCTCGCACGTAACACAAGGGCTCTGATTTTACGGCTTGCCTTAACATGAAGCAGGATGGCCAGCATGTTCGATATACACTGGCTGTCGAAGGCATTGCTTTTTTCAGGCCGATTCAGAGTCATAGTGGCTATGCCTTGCTCATCGATTGCAAATAGAACATCGTTGCTATCGAGCTCTAGTGCCGAAGATTGGTGGTTGGAGCCAATTGGATTCATGCTTCCGCCTCACATTCGAAATATGCCAAAAGTGCTGTCTGTTTCCGGTGCCCTTTGGCTGGCATGAAGGGCCGAGCCGACAATCGCGCGCGTGTTACGAGGGTCGATGATGCCATCATCCCAAAGTCTGGCACTGGCATAGTAAGGGGAGCCTTGTTGCTCATATAATTCGCGTATTGGCTGCTTGAACGCCTCTTCTTCATCCGCCGACCAGTTTTCGCCGTGGCGTTGCTTATTGTCGCGATTTACCTGGGCTAAAACCCCCGCAGCCTGTTCTCCCCCCATTACCGATATGCGGGCATTGGGCCACATCCACATCATGGTGGGGCTGTATGCCCGGCCGCACATGCCATAGTTGCCAGCCCCGTAGGAGCCACCGATGATAACGGTAAACTTGGGTACATCGGCGCACGCAACCGCCATCACCATTTTTGCCCCGTGCTTGGCAATGCCTTCGGACTCACACTTCTTGCCGACCATAAAACCGGTGATGTTTTGCAAAAACAACAGGGGGATTTTGCGCTTACAACATAACTCGATGAAGTGGGCCCCTTTTTGTGCCGACTCTGAGAATAAAATGCCGTTGTTAGCAACAATGCCTACTTGTTGGCCATAGATTTTGGCGAAACCACATACCAAGGTGGTACCGTATAGTGTTTTGAACTCATCGAATTCCGAGTTATCAATAATACGTGCGATCACTTCTCTGATGTTAAACGGTGTTCGCAAGTCGGTGCCGACGATGCCAAACAGTTCGTCGGCTGGATATCGTGGGGCAGCGGCATTTTGGTTCAGTGGTGCAAACGAGGGAAGGCCACAACTTTCGACCGCTTGCCTTGCCAGTTCGATGGCATGTTGCTCGTCGTTGGCAAAGTAGTCAGCGACTCCCGATGTTTTGCAATGCACATATGCTCCCCCCAGCTCCTCTGCGGTGACGATTTCGCCGGTAGCCGCTTTTACCAGAGGGGGACCGGCAAGAAAAATCGTGCCTTGCTCTTTGATGATAATAGAGACATCAGCCATCGCGGGGACATAGGCCCCTCCAGCGGTACAGGAACCCATAACAACCGCAATTTGCGGGATACCCTTGGCGGACATCCTTGCCTGGTTATAAAAAATTCGACCGAAATGATCGCGGTCGGGAAACACATCTGCCTGATGGGGCAGGTTGGCGCCACCGGAGTCGACCAGATAGATACAGGGTAGGTGGCACCGTTCCGCGATCTCTTGTGCCCGTAGGTGCTTCTTTACCGTGAGGGGGTAGTAGGTTCCCCCTTTGACCGATGGGTCATTGGCTACCACCATGCATTCAATGCCCTCGATCCGTCCTATACCAGCGACAACCCCAGCGCAAGGGATCGGCTCGGGGTAGACATTCCAAGCGGCAAATTGGCCGATTTCGAGAAACTCGCTGCCGGGATCGAGTAGTGCTTGAATTCTTTTTCGTACCGGTTGCTTGCCTTTCTCTTGCTGCTTTTGCTGTGAGTTTGATCCGCCGCCTTGCTTGATGGCTTCAACATGTGTCTGCAGCTGGTCGACAATTTCGGCCATGTTACGGAAATTGTTGGAGAAAAATGTATCGTCTCGGTTGACTGTAGACTTGATTATTGCCATCTTCCGTCCTTATTTGGATTCCTCGAAAAGCTCGCGCCCAATTAACATCCTGCGTATTTCAGATGTGCCTGCACCAATTTCATAGAGTTTGGCGTCGCGAAGGAGCCGCCCTGCTGGAAACTCATTGATATAGCCGTTTCCTCCCAGCAACTGGATCGTGTCGAGTGCAAGTTGGGTGGCGATTTCAGCTGCATAGAGAATGACACCAGCGGCATCTTTGCGGGTGGCTTCGCCGCGATCACAGGCTTGAGCAACGGTATAGACATAGGCACGGGCGGCATTGGTGCGGGTATACATGTCAGCGACTTTGGCCTGGACGAGTTGGAACTCGCCAATCGAGCGGCCAAATTGTTTTCTGTCGTGAACATACGGGAGCACGAGATCCATGCAGGCTCTCATGATCCCCAGCGGGCCTGCGGCCAATACAACTCGCTCGAAGTCCAAGCCGCTCATTAGAACCTGTACGCCTTTGTTGAGCTCCCCGAGCAAGTTCTCTGCCGGCACTACGCAGTTGTCAAAAACCAGTTCGCAGGTGTTGGAGCCACGCATGCCAAGTTTGTCGAGTTTTTGCGCATGGCTAAAGCCGGGGAATTGTTTTTCGATAATGAAGGCAGAAATACCGTGTGAACCTTCATCGGGCGCGGTTTTTGCGTAGACAACGACGGTATCTGCATCTGGACCATTGGTGATCCACATTTTGCTGCCGTTGAGAATATAATGGTCACCGTGGTTATCGGCCTTGAGTTGCATGCTGACAACGTCCGAACCTGCATTGGCTTCGCTCATTGCCAATGCACCGATATGATCACCACTGATCAACGGGGGGAGAAATTTGGCCTTCTGATCATTAGTCCCGTGGCGGTATATTTGATTGACGCAGAGATTGGAATGAGCACCATAGCTCAAGCCGACAGATGCCGATGCGCGACTGATTTCTTCCATCGCCACCACATGGGCAAGGTAGCCCATATCAGCACCGCCATACTCCTCACTAACGGTGACACCGAGTAGCCCCATCTCACCCATTAAGGGCCAAAGATGGTTGGGAAACTGGTTGTCTCTATCAATATCTGTTGCTAGAGGGCAAATGACTTGCTCAGCGAATCCATTTACCTGTTCGCGTAGCAGATCAATGGTCTCACCTAGGCCATAATTCAAAGGAGTGAAGCTATCTCTCATAAGCGCTCCGGTTGTCAGTAGGATTAAGGCTTTTGCTGATTATTTGGCACTTGGATATTCAAAGCCTGCAGACATTTGTCACGGGCAATTTGTAATTCGGTCATCACAACATTGATATCTTCGAGTTGGCGTTGCAGTGCCTCTTGCTTGGTATCGATGATGGTAAGCATTTTGTTGAGTTGCGATGAGCTTTGATTGGTGTCGTATAGATCAAACAGCTCACGAATTTCAGCCAGAGAAAACCCCAGCCTTTTGCCACGTAAAATGAGTTTCAGCCTGATTTTGTCTCGGCGTTGGTAAATGCGCGTATTACCTTGCCGGTCGGGTTGCAATAATCCCACATCTTCATAGAAACGGATGCTTCTGGTGGTGATGTCAAATTCTCTGGCTAATTCGCTTATTTTGAACGTTTCCACCTTGCTTGGCCCCCAATGTCAGGTAATGGCTTCACTGCTGCAATGTGTATTGGAGTTGTTTCTTAACGTTTACGTAAATGTTAGTGCTATGCTTACGTAAACGTCAAGAAATCGCCTGCAGAGATACAGCACACCAAGAGGGCTTTGATATGGGTAAGGAAGTGTGGGTCATCGCGGCAAACCGAACACCTATAGGCAGTTTTCAAGGGGAATTATCGTCACTGAGTGCTTCCGAGCTGGGTAGTATTGCCATCAAAGGTACATTAGAGCACTCCGGGCTTTCGCCAGAAATGGTTGATGAAGTACTGATGGGCCATGTGTTGCTTGCTGGCTGTGGTCAAGCACCCGCCAGGCAAGCATCGCTAAAAGCGGGGATACCTGAAAGTATTGGCTGTACCACCATCAACAAAGTGTGTGGGTCTGGTATGAAGAGCGTCATGCTGGGCCATGATGCCATCCTGGTAGGGACTAACCAGACTGTTGTTGCCGGTGGAATGGAGAGCATGAGCAATGCGCCATACCTGCAGAGTAAGATTCGTTCCGGCCTGCGATTGGGGCACAGTACGCTACACGATCATATGTTCCTTGATGGTTTGCAGGATGCCTATGATGGTGATCTGATGGGCGTCTATGCCCAGAAAGTGGCCGATGAGCGCCATTATACTCGCCAAAGTATGGATAAATGGGCTGTTAAGTCTGTAGAAAGGGCGTTGATAGCCCAAGAGCAGGGGTGGTTTGAAAGTGAAATCATACCGATCAAGGTTGCCAATCCCAAAGGGGACGTTGTTGTTTGCCGAGACGAGCATCCCAACGAAATCAACCTGACCAAGCTACCAGTCCTTCGTCCAGCGTTTGCCGAAGGGGGAACGGTGACGGCCGGTAATTCCAGTTCCATTTCCGACGGAGCCGCCGCGCTTATCTTAATGGACGGTAAACTTGCCAAGCAGCAGGGCCACAAGCCTTTGGCTGTCATCACCGCCCATGCCAGCCATGCAAGGCATCCGTCGGAGTTTACGGTCGCCCCTGTTTATGCCATCCGCCAGTTGCTAGATAAGCTTTCGTGGTCGGCTGAACAAGTGGACAGCTGGGAAATAAACGAGGCGTTTGCCGTTGTTACCCAAATTGCAACCAAAGAGTTAGGCATCGATCCCGAGCGTGTAAACCCCGATGGTGGGGCGTGTGCACTTGGGCATCCGATCGGTGCGAGTGGGGCCAGAATCATTGTAACCCTGATTCATCGCCTCAACCGCCTGCACCACAGTATTGGCCGACCGGTGCGTGGTATTGCTGCCTGTTGTATTGGCGGGGGGGAAGCGACTGCCATTGCCGTTGAAGTGGGAACTACCGACTAAGCTAGGAGCCAATATGAGCGACGCAAATCTTATTTCTCCGGTACCTTTATACGTTAGCGGAGAATTCATCCATTCGTCCTCAACCCACTGGATTGAGGTCACGAACCCGGCAACCAATGCGGTGATCGCCAATGTGCCTTGCGCGACGGAGCGAGAAATAGAAGCTGCTATCGCCAGTGCCGCAGAGACCTTTGAAAACTGGCGAGAAGTTGCTGTGCCCGAGCGAGCCCGCTTGATGCTCTCTTACCAGCAATTGCTGAAGGAGTACCATGACGAGTTGGCTTCGATACTGTCCAGCGAGACGGGAAAGAACTTTGCCGATGCCAAAGGTGATGTCTGGCGCGGTATCGAGGTGGTTGAACAAGCGGCGAATATTGCCAGTTTAATGATGGGGGAAACCGTTGAAAATGTGGCAGCGGATATCGACAGTTATTCTCTGATTCAGCCCCTAGGGGTATGCTGCGGTATTACCCCTTTTAATTTTCCAGCCATGATCCCTCTGTGGATGTTTCCTATGGCCATTGCCGCTGGGAATACTTTTGTCCTGAAACCTTCCGAGCAAGTCCCGCTGACTGCGATGCGATTGGCCGAACTGTTTGAGCTTGCGGGGGCGCCAAAAGGCGTACTGCAAATTGTCCATGGTGGCAAGAAACAAGTGGATTACTTGTTGGCTCATCCCGATATCCGCACGATTTCCTTTGTCGGCTCGGTACCTGTCGCCAGGCATATCTACCAAACTGGGACACACCATCTGAAACGTGTCCAAGCGTTTGCCGGTGCCAAGAACCATATGGTGGTGATGCCCGATGCCAATATGGAACAAGTTGTCAATCATCTCGTTGGTTCATCGGTTGGGGCGGCAGGGCAACGCTGTATGGCGATCTCTGTTGCTGTGCTGGTTGGAAATGCCAAGGAAATTATTCCCGATTTGAAAGTTGCCATGCAAAAAGTGAAACCTGGTCCATCGAATGATAGCGAGGCCGCGTATGGCCCGCTGATCAGCCCAGCAGCCAAACAGCGTGTGCTGCAACTTATCGAGCAAGGCAAGCAACAAGGCGCAGTTTGCGAAGTCGATGGTTCGAACTGTACCGTTGCGGGGTATCCAGACGGTAATTGGCTCGGTCCGACCTTATTCAGTGGCGTGACAACAGAGATGTCTATCTATCAGCAGGAGATTTTTGGTCCGGTGTTGGTATGCGTTGCCGTCGATAGCCTGGATGAGGCAATTACCTTAATTAACTCCAACCCATACGGCAACGGGACTAGTATTTTTACGGCCTGCGGGGCTGCCGCCAGAAAGTTCCAGCACCGGGTTCAAGTCGGGCAAGTCGGTGTGAATGTCCCCATTCCTGTGCCGCTGCCGTTTTTCTCATTCACCGGTTGGCGAGGTAGCTTCTATGGCGATCTGCATGCCTACGGTAAGCAGGCGGTGAGGTTCTATACCGAAACCAAGACGGTTACGGCGCGCTGGTTCGATGAAGATATTCCTGACGGTCCCAATATGACCATAAACTTGCGTTAAGCGGAACCAAGCCTGAGACAAGGAGCTGATATGGACTTTTCTCTGACAGAAGATCAACGTGCTTTTGCCGACGTTGCTCGGCAGTTCGCGCAAGATAGGCTTGCCCCCAACGCGGCCGGATGGGATGAGAACCAGATCTTCCCCAAGGACGTGCTGCGGGAAGCGGGAGATATGGGCTTCATGAGTCTGTACGTCCCCGAGGAGCAAGGCGGCTTGGGGCTGCCACGCCTTGATGCGTCCATTATCTTTGAACAACTGGCGATGGGCTGCACGTCAACCACGGCGTATATGACAATTCACAATATGGTGTCGTGGATGATTGCCAGCTTTGCAACCGATGAAGTCAAGGAGCGGTATTGTCCGCTTCTCATCAGCGGTGAGAGTTTAGGGTCATACTGCCTGACAGAAGCCAGCGCTGGTTCAGATGCCGCGTCCTTGGTAACGACTGCGACCAAACAAGGCGGAGACTATGTTATCCGAGGAGCCAAAGCCTTTATTTCCGGGGCGGGGGATACCGATGTACTGGTAGTGATGGCAAGAACGGACCCCAGTAAAAAAGGGGCTTCGGGTATCTCTGCCTTTGTGGTTCCCGCTGATGCCGATGGGATCAGTTACGGTCGCAAAGAGCCCAAAATGGGCTGGAACAGTCAACCGACCAGAGCCGTAACTTTTGAGGATGTCCGTATTCCCTCAAGCCACCTTTTGGGTAATGAAGGAGACGGATTCAAGTTTGCGATGAAAGGGTTAGATGGCGGAAGAATCAACATCGCTACATGCTCTATCGGTACCGCTCAACAAGCCCTTGAGCAGGCGGGCCGGTACGTTACTGAACGCAAGCAGTTCGGCAACAAACTGGCTGAGTTTCAATCTGTGCAATTTAAGCTTGCTGACATGACCACGGAACTGATTGCGGCACGGCAGCTAGTGCGATATGCCGCTTATCAGTTGGATAGGAAGGCACCAGAAGCCACGGCGTACTGTGCGATGGCCAAGCGGTTTGCCACTGATGTGGGGTTTAGTATCTGTGATCAAGCCCTTCAGCTCTATGGCGGCTATGGCTATATCAAGGAGTACCCGTTAGAGCGCTATTTCCGGGATGTCAGGGTTCATCAGATCCTGGAGGGCACCAACGAAATTATGCGACTGATCATCGCCAGGCGGGTGTTGAGCGAAGGCTGCCGCCTTCTGTGACTTCATTTAGGAGAGGAGTAGCCTCATGCCAGAAACTAACGCCATTGAAGTTGTCGTACATGGCCATACCGCAGTGCTGACCATGAATAACCCTCCGGCCAATACCTGGACAGTAACAAGCCTTAACCTGCTGCGAGATACGATTTACAAGCTCAACCGCGATAAGAATATCTATGCGCTGGTGATAACCGGTCAGGGGGAGAAGTTTTTTTCTGCCGGTGCCGATTTGAAGCTGTTTGCGGGTGGTGATAAAGCCATTGCGCTGAGTATGGCGCAAGCTTTCGGCGAAGCCTTTGAGACGCTCAGCCAGTTTCGAGGTGTTTCTATTGCCGCGATTAATGGTTATGCAATGGGTGGAGGTTTGGAGGTGGCCTTGGCGTGTGATATCCGTATTGCGGAAGCGCATGCGGATTTGGCTCTTCCCGAGGCCAAAGTCGGCTTGCTGCCGTGTGCCGGAGGTACACAAAACCTCACCTGGTTGGTGGGCGAAGGTTGGGCCAAGCGGATGATACTTTGTGGTGAAAGGGTGACAGCGTCACAGGCGTTGGAGATTGGTTTGGTTGAGCAAGTCGTTGCTTCAGGTCAGGGCCTGCAAAGTGCGAAACAGATGGCGGCCGAAGTGGCCCATCAATCTCCGTCCTCCGTCGCGGCGTGCAAGGCCTTAATTCAAAACTGCCGTCATTCGCCTTTGGATCATGGTTTGATCAAGGAGCGTGAGTTGTTCCTCAAACTGTTTGATACGGAAGATCAAACTGAAGGGGTGAACGCCTTTTTAGAGAAGCGCCCGCCAGAGTGGAAAAATCGTTAAGAGGCTAGAGGTAAGTCTTTACAGTGAATTTCAGGGGGAAGGATATGTCAGGCACGGTCAATATCAGTGAGCTTGAATGTAGCGGGGGATTCAAGTTTGGCATTGCTGAATTAGATAATCCAGCATCTCTTAATGCCCTAAGTTACGAAATGCTGGTGGTACTGCATGATGCTCTCAAGCACTGGCACGATGATCACAACATTGTCGGTGTCGTTATCCACGGTGCGGGGGAGAAAGCCTTTTGTGCCGGAGGTGATGTCAGGGCCATGTACCAGGTGATGAATGAGGCAAGGTCATCAGATCAACCCATTGGCTCCTGCCAAGCGATGAGTTATTTAACCGACTATTTTACTCTCGAATATCAAACTGATTATCTCATTCATACCTATTCCAAGCCCGTCATTGTATGGGGTGAGGGTATTGTGATGGGAGGCGGGATAGGCTTGTATATCGGAGCCAGCCATCGCGTAACCACGCCGAGATCGAAATTGGCGATGCCAGAGATCAGTATCGGGTTATATCCCGATGTGGGAGGGACATGGTTTCTCAACCACTTACCGCAGGGCGTGGGGCTGTTTCTTGGATTAACTGGTGCGACAGTCAATGCCACGGATGCGCTTGCGCTAGCGATGACCGAACATATTTTACAGCCAGGCCAAAAAGAAACGATGTTCGAGCTGCTGCAGCAGGTTAATTGGGACGATGTCGAGCCGCATCAGGGCGTGACCGAGCTACTGGACAGGCTTGGTAATGACGCCAAGTATACTCATCCGCAAAATGAGTTGTTACCCCATCTCCAGGCTATTCAAACTGCCTGTCAATATGGGTCTTTGCCCGAGATATATAATCAAATCCAGGCCATGGCTGAACCGGTTGATGAAAGCGAGGGTAAATGGCTGCGAAGGGCAAAACAGACGTTAAGGGAAGGGAGTCCGATAACGGCCCATATCTGTTATCGCCAGTTGACCCAATTTCACTACGAATCATTGGCCGACTGCTTTCGCCTCGAACTTTCACTGTCCGTTCGCTGTGGTGAGCTAGGGGAGTTTTATGAGGGAGTTAAAGCCCGCCTGATCGAGAAAACCCAGCAGCCCCATTGGCTGTTTCCCGATATAGCCAGCGTTGATCAAGCAGTGATTGATACGTTGTTCACCCCTCTATGGGCAGATAACGAACATCCGCTCCAACTGTTGGGGCTAACTGGTTCACACGAAGGAGCTTAATGATGAATATTGCATTTATCGGTTTGGGCAACATGGGGCGGCCAATGGTCTTGAACTTGCTCAAGGCAGGGTGTCAGGTGTCGGTGTTTGACATCAATACCGTTGCAGCTGAAGCCTTGAAGGAGGACGGAGCGGTTGTTGCTGGCTCGATGGATGAGTGCGTAAAAGGTGCTCAAACTGTCATGACAATGCTGCCGGCAGGCGAGCATGTTAGGGCGGTTTACCTTGGTGATCATCAAGGTGGGGTTGGCTTATTGAAAATGGTGGAAGCAGGGACGTTTCTTATCGATTCATCCACTATCGACCCGGCTTCAGCGCGGCTGGTGGCACAACAAGCCCATACCCACGGGCTTGAATTTGTTGATGCGCCGGTATCTGGTGGTGTGGCTGGGGCCCAGGCCGGTACGCTGACGTTTATCGTTGGTGGAACAGACAGCGGGTTCAAGCAAGCCGAGGAAGTGTTACAGCATGTGGGCAAGAATATTTTCCATGCCGGCAAAGCTGGCGATGGCCAAATGGCCAAGATCTGCAACAACTTGATGCTGGGGATCTTGATGTCGGGTACCTGCGAGGCATTGAGCCTTGGGATGGATAATGGCCTAGATCCCAAGGTACTGTCCGATATCATGCTGCAAAGCTCTGGGCGGAACTGGGCATTGGAGCTGTATAACCCCTGTCCGGGGATCATGGACAAGGCTCCGGCGTCGAATCACTACCAGCCGGGGTTCATGTCAAAGCTGATGCTGAAAGATTTAGGGCTGGGCCTGGAAGCCGCAACGGAGAGCCAATCGCCAATCCCAATGGGCACGCTGGCACGAAATTTATATGCCTTTCATAACGCCGAAGGCAATGAACTTCGCGATTTCTCGAGTCTGTTTGAATTCTATCGAAAGCCATCAAAGTAAATCGATTTTCCGGTTATGGATATGTTCATTAGGGGGAACTATGGATTTAAAGCAAAGCGTGATTGCCATAACAGGAGCCGGGCAAGGGCTTGGGCAAATGATGGCGATTAGCCTAGCACAGGCTGGTGCCCAGCTGGCATTGATCGACTTGAATGAAGAAGGCTTACATGAAACTAAGCAGCAATGCCAAATGCTGAGTGCCAAGACGTTAACGTATCAGGCGGATGTGACGCATGAGCAGCAAGTCATTGCCGTGTTTGAAAATATCATGGAGGACTTTGGCCAACTCAATGGTCTAATCAACAATGCCGGAGTACTCAGAGATGGACTGCTGGTCAAGGCCGAAGACGGCAAGGTAGAGAAAATGACCCTGGAGCAATTTTCTACCGTGATGGATGTGAATGTTACCGGAACATTCCTCTGCGGACGTGAGGCGGCGGCATCCATGGTTGCTGCCGGCAATCAGGGGGCGATCATAAACATTTCCAGTGTGGCCCGAGCGGGAAATATCGGGCAGACCAACTACGCGGCCTCCAAAGCCGCTGTCGCAACCATGGCGGTCTGTTGGGCCAAGGAGCTTGCCCGTTACGGGATCCGAGCCGCTGCCATTGCTCCCGGCGTAGTAGAAACGGCAATGGCAAAACAACTCAAACCCGAGGCGATTGAGCGGCTAAAGTCCATGATCCCGGTTGGCCGAATAGGCGAAGCCAGTGAAATAGCCCATGCCGTGAAATACATCTTAGAAAATGACTATTTTACCGGGCGTGTGTTGGAAGTTGACGGTGGAATGCGAATGTAAACACCTAAGGTGGGGCGTTTATCATTAGCTGGTGTTCTAGTGGCCGTAGAACATCACAAACAGTGCTATGCCACCACCAATGACGAACATGAGCATGGCAATAATTGCAGCAAACTTATTGAGAATTGAAAAGAGTTTATCCATGGCGGTTGTCTTTCTCTTGGGTTAGCGTTGGCAGAAAGATGCCATAGTTAGCAGTAAAATGCGATAGTACTTTTGATGTAGTAATGTTTGATTACAATAACGGTGATAAAACATGCCCCACCTTCTACGGTGGGGCATTGCGTTAGATAGGAATTATTCGAGTATGTTGAAACTACTTAGTTGGCATTGGCAGAATTTCAAACATCCCGTCGAACTCATCCAGCGCGCCAGCGAGTTGCTGAAGCAGCTCTGCGTTACCGTCCACTTTTGCTTCGCCCGATTTGATCAAAGCTTCCAGCGTGGTGTTACCCAGCACAATCTGAGTGAGGTCTGCTTTGGTAATGTTCAGTGTGACATCCGTTGTTGGCAGTTCCGTTACTTCAATATTGGCCAAGTTTGAATTAGATACTTCACCATAGTATTTTTCATCCAAATCAGGGTGCACTACACCGAAGTTAAAGTTTAAGCTGGCTTGTTCGGCTTTTTCTGCATTGAGTTTGACCGCCACAAAGTCTAGGAACATGCCCGTTGGGGTATTGGCGATAACATCCGGCGAGGCGAGCTTGATTGACGGTTGAATTTCACCGGTACGTAACTCGACGGCCCCTTGCAGATAGGAGTTACGCCATGCCATTGTTTCAGACTGGTAGCCTTGCTGCTCGAAGCTGTCTGCGAGGGCAAAACGGTACTCGATGTTGTTTGGATCGCACTGTACTAGGTCGTTGAACAGCTGTGACGCATGCTGATACTCACCCTTTTCGAAGTGTGCCATTCCCGCTTTATACAGTGTATCTGCACCTGCTGCTTCAACATACACACATGATTTGTCTTTGGTTTGTAGAGGGTTAGTATTGACTGGATTTAAGTCGTGATAACCCAAGTACAAGTTCACTACCGCACGCGCATTGTGGCTATAAGAGCCGTGGTAACCATTGGTGTGCCAGGTATCAAGCTGTGATTGCGGAACAATTTTCTCTATTTCTCGGCCGACGTCATTGATTGACACCCCGTGGTTAGCCAGGCGCATAGACTGGTTGTGAATAAAGCCGTAGTTGTCCCTTTGCAGCGTCATATATTCAGCAATCTCGTTGGCATCCGTGGCTGGGTCGTTCCACACGGGGGCAGAGTGTGCCGCATGAATATTGTCTACTAGGCCACTGTCCACAAAACGCAGCTTGAGTTCAGTCAGGTACTTGGTCCAGACCAACGAGTCTCGTACTTTTGCCCCGCGGAAAGTATAGATGTTATGCATACCATCGTAAGTTAGCTCGGCGGTATTCAAAGAGCGATATTCCGGCACGTACAGAACAATTTCTGCTGGTGCTTCGGCACCCGGCATATTAATAGCCAGGAAGTCCAACCCGTCAATGGTAATAAGCTTTTCCCGCTCCTGAATCTCATAGGTTGGAGCAACCAGAGTCACCTGGCCGCGGGAGGTACCCAGTCCTAGTGCATTATCAACAATGCCTTTGGTGTTGTTGTCTAGCGTCGTGCCATATTGGTAGTTGGCACGGCGGCTCATAGCTGTCCCGGCAATCACGTTCTCGTCAGCCAGTTCTTTGATAAAGTCCTTCGGGGCGTAAATAGGGGCTCCTGTAGCAAAATCATCCGACTCAAAAATGGCTCGGGAACCACCGAAGTGGTCGGCATGCATATGCGAGTAAATCATGCCTGTGATTTGGTGTCCGCCGTTAATGGCGGGCAGGTGCATTTTTGCGAACTCCCAAGATGCTTCTGCCGCTTCTTTAGATAAAAGTGGGTCATGAATGACGTAGCCGTTATCGGTGCGGTAGATAGTCATATTGGAAAGATCGGCACCGCGGATCTGGTAGACACCATCAGTCACTTTGTACAATCCACCCGCTGCGTAATTTAGCATTCCTTGACGCCACAGAGATGGGTTGACCGAAGATGGTAATTCATCGAGGCTCATACCTGACATATATTGGAACCGGTTTTTTAGTTCGCCTGCTTCATGGGAACCGAACTCTGCGATCAGACCTTTCTGGGTTCGCTCGAAGGCCGTGGTATCCTGCCATGGCAGTTGTTTGGCAAGTTCTGCATTGGCATTAAGGGTATGTGTACTTGCAGGCTTTCCCTGGTAGCTATCTAAGCTGGCGTAGTCAGCATTCGCGCCGAAAGATACAAAAATAGCGAGTGAAAGAATCGAAGGTACAAAACGGGTGTTCATAGGGAGCCTCGTTGTTGTCAGCATTGGATATAGCGCTACTATATTTTGTTGACACATAACAAAAAACACACAAAATTGTATGTCAGATATCACGGTTTGTTATGTATTGAGGTCTTGAATGTTTATCAATATGGATTTGAACCTGCTTAAAGTGTTCGTTGCTGTTTATCGTCACCGTTCGATCACGTTGGCTGCAGAAGAAATTGGAATGACGCAACCCGGTGTGAGCGGGCTTCTCAAGCGCTTGCACCATCAACTCGGGGTGCAACTGTTTGTACGTTCCGGCCGTGGCATAGCGCCCACCCACCAAGCACAAGAATTAATGCGGCAGATAGAACCGGCCCTTACTCAAATTCACAATGCACTTGAGGGAATGGAATCGTTCTCGACACAACATGACCGTCGCTTTGTTATTTATGCCTCCGAGCCAGTTATGTTGATGTTATTGCCAAAAATAGAGGCGGATGCATCACTGGGTAACGTAAAGATTGAACTTCATCCGACACTGTTGAGCGAAGAAAAACTGATCCATAGTCTTAATCAGCAACAAGCCGATTTGGCTATCGACTTCGCCAATTTTTCCGCGCCATCATTTTTATTTGAGGATTTATTTGCAGATGATCTGTGCATCATTGTCCGTAAGCAGCACCCAAGAATTGCCGATTCAATCTCATTAGAGCAATATTACCAAGAGAAACATATCACCCTGAAACTACGGCGAGAGGATGCTTACCTGGCGGACTACTTCACGGAAGAAAGTCTGGAGGAACGCAATATTGCAGCGGAATGTGATTCACTGCTTTCGCAAATGTCACTGGTTTCAAGCTGCGATTGTGTCGCCGTTGTGACGAGGAGCATGGCGATAATGTTTGCCGAGAAGTTGAATATAAAGATCCTTGAAGCCCCTTTTACCAACATTCCGATCCGCTATCGTTTAATGACTCACAACCGAATGAGGCAAAGTCCAGCCAACAGGTGGCTACGGGACAAGCTCAAGTCGTATTTCACGGCAACGGTGTAAAAGTTTTCCAAGCTTAATCATACATGTTCACATTGAGCCTTGGGGT
Organism: Photobacterium sp. DA100; assembly: GCF_029223585.1. Taxonomy (NCBI): domain Bacteria; kingdom Pseudomonadati; phylum Pseudomonadota; class Gammaproteobacteria; order Vibrionales; family Vibrionaceae; genus Photobacterium; species Photobacterium sp. DA100. Next base: position 900,244 of record NZ_CP119424.1, read on the forward strand.
GAGTCTAATTTGCGGCTAGCAGCCCCATGGCATGTAGTTTTAAAAATGCCGCAAGTGTTTTGGCGTCTTTTATTTCATTTTGTGCCACCTTGGCGAGGAAATCTGTTGGTGACACCTTAACAACTTCAATGACCTCATCGTCATCGCACTGGGCTTGGCAAGGTTTCAACTGGGTTGCTAAGAACAGATATTGCACCTCGTCACAAAACCCTGGCACGGGATAAAGCTCCCCCAAGTTATGCCAATGCCTTGCTCTCAACTGGCATTCCTCTGCTAATTCACGCTGCGCACAGCCTAAGATATCCTCGTTTGGTTCCAGCGTGCCTGCCGGAAATTCCAAGATCCATTTTTTAATTGCTGGGCGATATTGGTTGATCATTACCAGATCACCGCCTTCATCGATTGGAACGATAATGACTGCTCCGGGATGCTTGACAGTGGTAAAGTCTATCTCCCTACCGTCAGGAAGGGTATGGTGTGACTGTTCAACAGAGAAGCACTTCCATTGGCAAAGGGTTTTCGTTGTCATCATTCTGTTACCCGTAATGTATGTCTTGACAGCGTATGGAATTTATCAGCCGATGGCAATTTGATCTTTCCCCCAGTTTTTTGCTCGTAGCAAAGCGCTGTCAGCTTTGATGTAATCAAGGCTGAAGTTTTGGTATTCAACCAAGGTCAGGCCGATACTTAGCGTCACCGAAATATTTTGTGCATCGTCAAGTTCCAGCTGCCAGTTTTTGATTTCTTGTAGCAGCTGCAAGGCCATGCTTTCAGCTTCCATTTGGGATGTCTCGGGGAGTAGCAAACAAAACTCCCCATTTCCCATACGGGCGAGGCTGTCTGCTCCTTTGAGGTGATGATTCAGGCATTGGGACACCATGATAAGTACTTGATCGCCAACTTCCAGACCGTATCTGTCATTGATATCTTTGAGCCCATCAATATCAACCAGAAGTAAGGAAAAGTCTTTAAGGTAGCGATTGGAACGATAGGCTTGATGAAGGTATTGCTCTTCAACACCTTTGCGATTTAGAAGGCCGGTCAGAAAGTCCTTCTTGGCGGTATCCTTAACCCGTTTGATTGCTTCATTGCGATGCTGGGCCAGTAAATAGGCCATAACAAGTACCATGGCATAGGCACTTATGTTTTGTAGTGCTTCGTTGATCTGCAGGTGTTTGTGAATATATTCATCAGCACTCATGGCCATGTAGTACAAACCAAATAGCAAACTGTACCAAGAAGCAAACTGATGCCTGAGGGTGAAGAAGCACAATAATGGGATGGTGAGTGCAATGGTATTGTTCAGTAAATTTGCCCCATCGGTGTAGAATCCATAAATGCAATTAGCCGTGGTATAGATAATAAAGAGCCAAATAAGGATATGTGGACTTTCCGAGCGTTTGTTCACCAAGGAGAGGCATTGACAAAGGAGGGCGCCCAAGAGGGCTTGGCTTGTTAGCCACATAGAGTTTGTCGAGACGAAATACGAGAAGGCAATAATAAGAAAGATAATGCCGGCAACGGGGAATAAGATGGACAACTGTCTTCTTAGCGTTTCCTTGCTAAGTTCAATGTAGGCGTGATTCTCAGATTGTAGCTGGTGGCTCTTAAAAACCATACTCATGGCAAAAGGTTATCCTTAGATAAAGCAAAACTCCAGCCAATACGCAACCGCACGCATTGGCTGGGTAAGCTTAATCTAAGGTGCGAGCCTTGTCTAATTTTCTGTCGAAAAAAATGTAATTGGTTATTCTGTGATGGCTCTTGGTTGAAATGTTAACTAATGAATATTTTCAGTAATTTAGTGACTGTATTTGGCTGTTCGTTGGTGACGCCGTGCGCGGTTTCTGGCAGCACGACGATAGCCGAATTGAGGTGCTGGCTGAGAGCTAAGCCATTTTTCAGGGGGAAAATTTGGTCACTGTCGCCCCAAATTAACATTGAAGGTGGAAAGGTTGCGGTATCAGCAAGTGAGATTCGGTTTCTGTCTTCTACAAGTGATTGTATTAAAACCTCCTTTTCTTTTTTGTACGGAGAGAAATAACTACTGTAGATTTGTTCTGCGACAAAATCTGGCATCTTTTTCGGCTCGTAGAATACATTATCGAACAGGCGTCTGACTTCATCGCGGTTGGTTGGTACAAAGAGCTGCTCAGGCTTTTCCACTCCGGCTCGACGACATAGCTCCTCGAGATCGGCATCACTAAAGAGTGGTCCTGGGCTGGCAATGATAACGCTTTTTTCAACTCTATCCGCTTGCATCATCATGTTATAGGTGATGAAGCCGCCATAAGAAATACCAGCGACGTTTATTTTATCGATTTTAAGGGCATCGAGCAGTTGCCAAATAGTCTCGGTTTGGGTTGTGAGATTTGGGGTTCCCATGCTGTAAGATTCACCGAACCAAGCAAGGTCCGGCGCAATCACTTGATAATGCTTGCTTAGCTCAAGCATTTCTTCTTTCCAGGTAGAAACCGCGTTACCGCCAAAGCCGTGGATGAGCAATAAGGGTTTACCTGTCCCGCCAATCCAATACTTTAACTGGCCGCCTTCTTCAAGGTTGAGAAGGTGCTCTTGGTAGCCTTGGGCATAAAGCTGGTCATGATCGTGCTGTTTTTTCCACTGCACCAATTCACAACCACTTAAGGTAAACAGGGTGAGAAATATAGCAATGAATTTAGTCAGTTGCTGGTTAGTATGAAAGCGCATGAGAATATCTCCATTCCCCAAAAAAGAACGATGCTATTATACGCTGTTTTATTTTTGTTGAAACTGAACTGATTATTGCTCGCAAATTACACAGGTAATGTGATCGTTACTTTATTTTCCATATGGTTATGATACTTTATGCCCAGTTTAACTAATATTGTTTGAGTAATTCCTCATTCAAAGGGAGAAAAGCATGCGAGTTCTCGTCACCGGCGGTATGGGCTACATTGGCAGCCATACGTGTGTTCAGATGATTGAAGCGGGTATGACGCCGATTATTGTTGATAACCTATACAACAGCAAAAAATCAGTGTTGGCTAGAATTGAAAAGCTGACTGGTGTAACACCTGCATTTTATCAGGGCGATATCCGTGATCGTGCTTTCCTTGACAAGGTATTGGCTGAAAATGAAGTGGAATCGGTGATTCACTTCGCGGGCCTCAAAGCCGTGGGTGAGTCAGTTGAAAAGCCACTGGAATACTATGATAACAATGTTCACGGCACTTTGGTTCTCGTGGAAGCGATGCGAGCAGCTGGTGTAAATAGCCTGATTTTCAGCTCCTCTGCGACTGTTTATGGCGATCCGGCAAGTGTGCCAATTACAGAAGACTTTCCGACCAGTGCGACCAACCCATACGGTCGCAGTAAATTGATGGTGGAAGAGTGCCTGACTGATATTCAGAAAGCACATCCTGAAATGAGCATTACGCTGCTACGTTATTTCAACCCAGTTGGCTCACACCAAAGTGGTGAAATGGGTGAAGATCCACAGGGTATTCCAAACAACCTGATGCCGTTTATTTCTCAGGTTGCTGTTGGTCGTCGTGATTTCTTGTCCGTTTTCGGGGATGACTACCCGACAGTAGATGGAACAGGGGTGCGTGATTACATCCATGTGCTTGATCTTGCTGATGGCCATTTGGCGGCGCTTAATCACAAGGGCAAGGAAGCAGGCTTGCATATTTATAATCTAGGAACCGGTAATGGTTTCAGTGTATTGCAGATGGTTAAAGCTTTCTCAGACGCCGCTGGTGTTAATGTTGCTTATAAAATTGCACCTCGTCGTCCCGGCGATATTGCAGAATGTTGGGCTGATCCGGCGAAAGCTAAAGCCGAGTTGCACTGGGAAGCGACACGTACTATCGAAGACATGACTGCAGATACTTGGCGTTGGCAGTCTGCTAACCCGAGTGGTTACCCTGATTTGTAAAACATCATAGTTGCAGATAATACGCATAAAGCCCGCCATTGAGCGGGCTTTGTTTTAGTTTATTCATAGCACATGTTAATTGACATTGTTTTCAAGCTGGTAAGGTTTGATGATATGGAAAATAACCAAACTGGTGATTGCACCTAATGTATCGGCAAGCATATCTTTTTGCGCATCCCAGATATCTCCTTGGCTTCCAAGAAACTCAACCCCGGCATCCCCTCCTGCGAGTACGGCATACCACCATTCAATAATTTCATAACTCGCGGCAATAGCCATGATTGCGGCCAAGGCAAAAACAGAGGCCCAAATAGGTTTGCAAACACCTTTGCGAACTAGAAACTCGGCGATAGGGAAAGCATAAAGACCGATAGAAAAGTGTGCGACCCGGTCAAAATTGTTACGTTGAGAACCGATAAAATCGTTAAACCAGTCAAATGGCACATTAGCAAAAGTATAATGGGCACCGATGGTGTGAAGTGACATCCAAATCGCAATCAGGATATAGGCCGTGTTAGAAAACTGGAAAAAACGGTAGGTGATCAGTAAAGGCGCTAAAATGAGCACAACAGGGATAATTTCCGCTAGCCATACATCCGGAAAGGCAGGGTCTAAACCGGACCAAATAATGATGTGAGTGACAATCAGAAAAGCAATAAACGGTACAGAGTGGTTGCGAATTTGTGTCATTAATTCAATATCCTACATACATCCATGTGGTGCGTGAAGATTAACATATTGAAGGTAACTTTAACTGAATATCTCTATAGGTTTTGCTACCAGCGCGTTATCTGCATGATAAGGCAATAAATCTGTACCAATTAGATGCCTGCAAATGGAAATGTGGTATAATGCTCAGCTGACCAAATTTAGAGCTGTGTGATTACAGTCACACAGCTTGTACTGTATTATTCTTGCTCATAGTTGGGCAATTACCGGAGCATCATTTTGCAATTTAACGATCTTGGATTAGACCAGCGCCTGATTAAAAAACTAAACCACTTGGCGTTCGATAAACCAACTGAAATTCAAAAAGCAGCAATACCTGTTGGCATTCTCGGCAAGGATGTATTGGCCTCGTCCAAAACAGGTTCTGGTAAGACACTGGCTTTCTTGTTGCCAGCTATGCAGCGTATGTACCGTAGCAAGCCATTTACGCGCCGTGATCCACGTGTTCTTGTTCTGACACCAACTCGTGAGTTGGCCAAGCAGGTCTTTGCGCAACTACGTACATTGAACGCAGGTACTCCATATGACGGGGCTCTGATTGTTGGGGGCGAAAATTTCAACGATCAGGTTAAAGCACTCCGCAAGGATCCAATGTTTGTGATTGCAACACCAGGCCGTCTGGCAGACCACCTTGAACATCGCAGTACTTACCTCGATGGCTTGGAAATGCTCATTCTTGATGAAGCTGATCGTATGCTGGATCTTGGTTTTGAGGCGCAGCTTCGTCGTATTCATGAAGCTGCAAATCACCGCCGTCGTCAAACCATGATGTTCTCAGCAACGCTCGACCATGCTGATGTCGTTAGTATTGCCAGTGATATGCTGAACGCGCCAAAACGTATCTCAATTGGTCATTCGGCCGAAGAGCATACCGATATCACTCAGCGCTTCTTACTTTGTGATCACCTTGATCATAAGCAAGCGCTGCTTGATAAGATTCTGGAAACAGAAAACTATAACCAGATGATTATCTTTACGGCAACCCGAGCTGATACCGATCGCCTGACCAAAGAGTTGAACGAGCGTAAATTGAAAGCCGTTGCGTTGAGTGGTGATATGAACCAGACCCAACGTAACGCAATCATGAGCCAGTTTGAGCGTGATTGTCACAAAATTCTGGTGACAACCGACGTTGCCTCTCGTGGTTTGGACATCGAAAAAGTGTCGCATGTTATTAACTTCGATATGCCTAAGCATGCTGAAGAGTATGTGCACCGGATCGGGCGTACCGGCCGTGCTGGTAACAAGGGTGATGCCATTTCCCTTGTGGGTCCGAAAGACTGGAAGAGCTTCAAGAATGTGGAAGCCTTCCTTCAGCAGTCTATAAGCTTCACGGCGATTGAAGGCCTGGAAGGTAAGTTCAAAGGCCTGAAACCTGCGCCGAAGAAAAAGTTTGCCAAGAAGAAGCCAACGGCGGCTAAGCTGCAGGACAAGAAGACCCAGGCTAAACCACAGGCCAAGAAGAAGATGGACAAACGCTTCTACGATAACATGGCTGTCGGTGATAATGTCTTTATCCCGAAAAAGAAAAAGCCTGTTAGCCCTTCTTCTGAAGACTGATCCCGGTTTTAGCGATATCAAAGAGAATGCCAGTCAAATGACTGGCATTTTTTATGGTTATAGCTTTGAACTATGGGCTGTAGATTTATGCTGATGGCTGCTGCAGGTGATCCACCAGGGCTTTCATGAACCTTGCTGCCTCGCCGCCGGTACATGCGCGATGGTCAAATGTCATCGAGAGGGGGAGGGCTTTGGCCTGTTTGACCTTTCCTTGCTCGAGTACCAGTTTTTCAATGATCCGGCCAGCCCCGATAATGGCAACTTGTGGCGGGGTTACCACCGGTGTGGCGAAGATGCCTGCAATTGCTCCGAAATTAGATAGGGTGATGGTCGCATGCTGCAGTTGCTCCCTACCTATTTTCCGTTCACGTATTCCAGCTACTGTTTTGTCCACCCACTGTCTGATCCCTTTGGTACTGTATTCATCGGCATTGCGGAGCACTGGGACATAAAGGCCGTGTTTGCTATCAACGGCAATACCGATATTAACCGTATGGTGCAAGCAGCGGGTCATGGTTTCCGCATCAAACCAAGCGTTGAGAGCCGGCTCCTTTTTGCAGGCATCGACGATGGCTTGCACCAAGCGGCAAGTGATGTCTTGTTCTGGTTGCCATGCCGCAAGGCTGGCCTCTTCCGTTATTGTTACTGCGGCAATATTATGGTGGGACTCCGCCATTGCACCGACCATGGTGCGGCGAGCTCCTTTCAGCACTTCAGTTCCGGGCAACTGTTTGTCGCAGGCGTTGTAGACATCTTTGTCTAGAATGACGCCATCAGGCCCACTCCCTTGAATCGTACTCAAGTCGACCCCCAGTTTTTGCGCAAGCAGCCGTGCTGATGGCATTGCGCTTAGGGGATGTTCGGATTTTTCCAGTTGCGAGCTTCCAACCCAGAACTCATCAACATTAATATCATGGCTGTCTTGAGCAACTGTACCGACAACGGTGGCTGCGTCGTTTTTCTGCGGGCTAGTCTGTGGTCTTGAGGGGACAGATGCGGCGGATTCTTCAATTTCCAGCAATAAGCTTCCTATACCGATAACATCACCGGCTTCGCCATGGCGGCTAATGATTTTTCCGCTGTATGGGGCAGGGACCTCAACGGTTGCCTTAGCTGTTTCTACCGTCAATACAATTTGGTCTACCTCTACATAATCCCCGATATTGACATGCCACTGAACGATTTCAGATTCAGCCAGCCCTTCACCTAAATCAGGCAAGTTAAATGCTTTCATTTCCACCCCTCCACCAGCATTTTTGCCGCATCAACAATGTCATCTTCCTGAATCATGAAATAATCTTCATTTTTGTAATATGGCATGATGGTATCTGTACCCGTTACCCGTCTCGGAGGGGCCTTCAGCAGGCACATGGCCTGCTCGGAGATGCGTGCAATAATTTCTGCACCGACGCCGCATGTTTTGCAGGCTTCATGTACAACAAGTAATCGACCAGTTTTTTCGAGCGATTTGATGATAGATGCCATGTCGATAGGTTTGATGGTGGCCAAGTCAATGACCTCGGCTTCAATACCTAGCTCAGACAATGTCTGGGCAGCCTGCAGGGATTCGACAACGCATGCTCCCCAGGTGACCAATGTAAGATCGCGGCCTTTTCTGAGAGTGAAGCAAGTGTTTAGTGGCAAAGCCTCACCGTTATCGATAACTGTCGATTTTACCGTACGGTAGATCCGCTTCGGTTCAAAGAACATAATGGGATCGTTGCTTCGAATCGCTGCCAGCAGCAAGCCGTATGCTCGCTGGGGGGATGACGGGATCACGACACTGATTCCAGGGATGTGAGCAAATAATGCTTCGACACTTTCTGAATGGTGTTCCGGGGCGTGGATCCCACCCCCGAAGGGCGCGCGGAAGACGGCAGGACAGGTCAAACGGCCACGTGTGCGGTTTCGCATTCTAGCTGCGTGGCATACTAGGTGCTCCATCGCTGGGAAAACGAACCCCTGAAACTGAAATTCAGCGACAGGTCGCAAACCTTGAGTCGCCATACCGACGGTAACCCCACCGATTAAGGCTTCAGCCAATGGAGAATCGATAACACGTTTGCAGCCATATTTTTCTTTGAGCCCGACAGTTGCGCGGAAAACACCACCGTTATCTCCGACGTCTTCCCCAAGCACAACCACATTCTGGTCGTGGGCCATCTCGTAATGCAACGCCATGTTGATGGCGTCCAGGAGGGTGACTTCAGCCATGGTTACCTCCTTGCATGCGCATTGCTTTATTGATTATTAGATCACGTTGGCTCAGAAGATCCTCGCTGAGCTGTTCATAGAGAAAGTCAAAGGCCGATTCTGGTGCCTGCGGTGTCATGCTGAGATAGTGATCAACGACAGTTTCTATCACTTCTTTGCAGTGAGCTTGCCAACTAATATCATCCTGCTCAGACCAAGCACCCTGTTCGATAAGGAAGGTTTTGAGACGCTTAATGGGTTCAAACTCCCAGGCTTGCTGGAGTTCATCTTCACTGCGGTATCGGGACGCATCATCTGCCGTTGTATGATCACTAAGCCGATAACTGACAGCCTCTATTAACGTCGCCCCTTTGCCTTTGCGGGCATGATCCAGTGACATTGTAACAATATCAAACATGGCGACCACATCATTGCCGTCGACGGTTATTCCTTCAATGCCAGCTCCTTTGGCTTTGTCTGAAAGTAGCTCAGCCCCACACTGGATAGCACGAGGAACTGAAATTGCCCATTGGTTGTTGTTGATGACAAATACCAGCGGGATGTTCCATGCTCCTGCGCAGTTTAAAGATTCAAGGAAATCACCTTTTGATGTAGCGCCATCGCCACAGGTAACTAGCGCAACATTATGATTGCCTTGAATTTTAAGGGCTGCTGCAACTCCGACGGCATGGGTGCACTGAGTAGCAATAGGAACACAGAACGGCAGGTCGCGGCAACGTTCCTCATCGGGGGAGAAGTCACTGCCGCGTTCGTCACCCCCCCAGTACTGGAGGTTTTTTTCCATTCCAATACCGCGCGCCCACAAGGCCGGCAGGTCGCGATAATAGGGGATGAAAACATCAGATTTTTTCAAGGCGCGTCCGATGGCAATACCAATTGCCTCAGACCCAAGGTGAGAAGGGTAGGTTCCCAGTTTACCCGTGCGCTGTAGAGCGACTGCTTTGTTGTCGTAGGTGCGGGTTAAAACCATATCGCAATAGAAACCTTTCAGGGTCATAAGATCAGCCCATTCAGGGAGCGGCTTAACCAACTTGCCACGGTGATCGATGAAGCGATGCATCGGCATAGCCAGAACATTCATCTTTAGCTCCTTCTGGTGCTGCCTCAAAAGAGGCGGACAGCAAATCAAAAGAACGTGCCGTTAAGAGAGTGAAGAAAAGTATCGTTAGCTGGTGAGGCGACGTTCAATAGTATTAAGTGTAATCAAATTGTTAACATTCGCTGATGCTCAGATTTCATGGATTAGTAAACTTATCGGTACACTTGACTGCTTTATCAATAAGGGCGAGTTCTTGGTGGTGTTTTAGTGTTAAGACTGGGGTGCAGAAATTTTAAAAGTGCTGATGTGATCGCACATACTTTAGCAATGGCGTGCACACTTCGTGCAATATGCCTTCCTGGCGTATCGATCTAATAAGCGCTTTTACAGGGGCAATTTTATGAAATGGTATACTAGCCTAGCCGCGATGATAGTAATGTCTGCCTGTTCATCACAGGCGAATGTGAGTGAAATTGCCCAACAGAAGACCCAGTTCATTAAAGACGAGTGCTATCGAAATGATGCCGGCTCGCTTAATGATGCCTTTAAAACGTTCATGTCTGACAGGCAGGAGGAGCTGGGTGGATTACGTTCAACTCTGAGCAATGAAAACTATGAGCAGCTGGATTATGCACTAAAACACTTTGTGACTTACTGGGACCAACTTCAGACGGAAAGAAACCTGGCCTGCGAACAGCATGCAACTTGTGAGTTCATTAAGTTTAAAACCCCTGAGTTGCAGAGCAATCGTGACTTTTGCGATGGTACTGATTTTGAGTATAGTGTTAGCCGAGCTAAAATAATCAATTTTTTCAGTGATATAGAAAGGTTGGAGCTGCAAAAGTCACCTTAGCTTTCTGCTCTCTGTCAACGTCTTCCATCTTGCCCGTATTACGGGTATTGCCATTTGGTATCATCACTAAATTCGCTATCAATTTGATTACAAATGCATAACTGTGCTAAAGGTATAGATGTAAACACGTGAACTGGCGTATCATAATTAGTGCCATTTCCGGCTGTACTTGATGTTAATTATTTATATAAGGAGGAAATTATGGCTATTAGCCGTAAAATTAGTAAAGAGCGTTTAGCACTGAAGTTATCCCTAGCCGGTACTGTTGTACTGTCCTCGCTTGGGATAGGTTATGGACTCTATGTTGGTTCCAACGCCATTCTTCTAGACGGTATGTTCTCTTTACTTAGTATGGGAATGACAGGGCTAAGCCTGTACACCGCATATCTTGTTACTAAACCCGATGATAAGTATTTCCAGTTCGGATATGCCCATATTGAACCGTTAATCAACGTCGTCAATGGCTTGCTCATCTTACTCACATGTATTTTTGCCTTTTTTAGTGGTGTGCAAACCATTGTCAATGGCGGTCACGAGATAGTACTGGAGCACGCAATTTTTTATGCAGTGCTATCTACAATCTGCTGCTTTGCGATCTTTTTCACCGAGACCTATATCGCTAAAGCAGAGCAATCTGAATTGGTGCGAGTCGATTCACAGGAGTGGCTGATTGATGGGATATTAAGTGCGTCAATTTTGGTAGGCTTTATTGTAGTAATGATCTTGGATCATTACGGGTATTCGCAGTGGAACCGTTATGTCGACCCTATTTTGGTCTCGGCGTTATCACTTGCGGCGGTAGTTCTGCCAATTAAAGTGTTACGACGTAACCTGAAGGAGGTCTTGCTGGTCGCTCCACAAGATGATGTGCAAGAAAATGTTGACCGGGTGATTGAGAAACTGTCGAAACAATATCACTTTGATGCCTACACTCATCACTTTGCCAAAACAGGCCGGCAGTATGATCTCGAAGTCAATATCCTGGTAAAGGACGACACGTATTGGACGACCAAGCGACAAGATCAGATAAGGCTTATCCTTTGGGAAGCCTTATCTGACGAACTAGGAGATACCTGGCTTTCTGTCAGCTTTACGGGGCAGGCGAGATGGCTATGATTACAATCTGATGATATAAAAGAGGGCAGGAATTGCCCTTTTTTTATATTTTTTGCTCTTGTACTTATTGATATACCTAGACGTTTCCAACCGGTTACTTGGTTGAAGTGGTTAGCTGCTATGACTCGGAACAGTCTTGCAAAATACTTTGGCTTGAATCATCCATAACTATATCTAATCTGAACTGGAAATAAATCTAGTCAAAAATGACCTAGTTATTTTTTCCTTTTACCCGCAAAATATTCATTAATTCATCAAATAATCAATGAACGACTGTTAGAGTAACAGCGGTGCTGTAGAAAATAGATTTAAACCTATGTATTTTAGATAGATATGTAGTTTTAAATAGATAAAAAAGTATAGATTTCGATGCAGTTGGGTCGAATATTATGCAACTTTTTAGTGCATTTTTTGCTCTGTTGGGGTATCTTGTCCCCAGTCTAAAAATTGCTTCTACTGTTAGTGGTAATCTTTAGACTTACAGCTAGCATTCTGATGCGAATTTATTTCACACTTTTCGATAAATCATAGGTTTATGTGATTATGGAAACATTACTGGTTATTGCCTTCATCATTGGTGGTTTCTACATTATTTGCAAAGAAAAGAAGAAATGTGACAAGTACGTCGATCACTCTCGTGACTCTTTTTGATTGATACCTTTTAGAGTGATCTGCAGTCATTACGGATTAGCACTGCTTAATAATTCTTCTTATTGACGCTAATAAATCAAATCGCCCGTATATTATTCTGCTAAATGCTGCGGGATGAATAGTACGGGCGATGTTTTAAATGTAATGGTCTGTTAAACTTGTTTTTCTAACCATTCTTCTCGAAGACGTGTGATACGTTTTTGTGTTTCCTGCCATTTTGAGGTTTTGACCAAGTCTCGGTATTCGCCAGTTGGTTTTTTTAACAAAGATTCCAAAGAGGGAACTTGCGTCTGCGGTAACCCATCCAACGCTTCAATGGCTCCAGTACGGTTATTGCAAAGCATAACCATATCACATCCGGCCTGCTGGGCAGCTAAGGCTCGTTCACTATAGCTACCAAGAACATCAGCACCTTTCATATTTAGGTCATCAGAGAAAACCACGCCTTTGAATCCCATCTCTTCTCGCAGGACTTGCTTCAACCAGTAGCTGGAGCCACTGGCTGGTGATGAGTCATAATGGTCGAACACGACATGAGCCGGCATCATTGCATCGAGCAGATTTGCATCGAGCAAAGATTGAAAAACCGTCATGTCATGACGTTTGATGGTATCGCGTGAGTCAACAGGAGTCTCCAAATGCGAATCGGCAATAACACCGCCGTGGCCAGGAAAGTGCTTACCGGTCGCGGCCATTCCCGCCAGTTTCATACCTTTAATAAACTCTGATGCATATTGAATAACTTTTTGTGGATCATCCGAAAAAGCTCTATCGCCAATGGCTTTGCAATCAAAGCCGAGGTCCAGCACCGGAGCAAGGCTAAGATCGATATCCATAGCCAGTAGTTCAGCTGCCATGAGCCATCCACCGTCATAAGCTAAAGACTGACCGTTATTGCTTTGAGCAAATGCCTTTGCCGGTGGAAGTAAGGTGAATTCTTCGCGAAAACGTTGTACCCGGCCTCCTTCTTGATCAACAGCAATAAGGAGAGGGCGCTTGGCGGTATTGCGGATATCTTTGGTAAGTGCGCGTAGTTGTTCACGATCATGATAGTTGCGGGCGAAAAAAATAATACCGCCTACAGTAGGGTGTTGGATGATCTCGCGATCTTCTGCATCTAGCTCATAGCCAGCTACATCAAGCATCAGAGGGCCCATGAATTCTCCTTACGGATATTTATCTAATAATAACAACCAGATAATTATCCCATATAATCTGGTAATACCATAATGAACACGCTTAATTATAGGGAAAATTGACCGAGTTTTAGCAAAGCCAACACATCAGCTAGGAGCGTTTAATAAGAGCGAATTGCGACATTGCTAGACAATAATACGTGGTTTTTGTTTCCAGTGGGAAACGCTTAGTTTTGTAATGGTTTTCATCACTGAATATAATATTTGATACCATAAGATAAATCATTGATTATTAATTGGATAGCGTGATCCCTGTCAATCTTTGAAATGTAATGTAGGTGTTTTGCAGTGAAATTGTGATCTTGCGCGCTTTATTGCTTTCTCTTGTCCCTTAAACTGTTTCCTTGATTGTCCAATTAGGGAAGTAAAACATGTCAACTTTGGTCGCAATTGCAATTACAACTGGAATCCTATCTGGAATATGGGGATGGGTAGCGGTATCTCTCGGTTTGTTGAGCTGGGCCGGTTTCCTTGGTTGTACCGCATATTTTGCTTCCCCTAAAGATGGCCTTAAGGGCTTATTGCTTAGCTTGGCGACGACGCTGAGTGGCGTGTTCTGGGCAATGGTTATTATCTATCTTTCCACTGAGGTAGGGATTGAGATCATCGGATATGTTATTACTGCGGTGGTCGCTTTCTTGATGTGTGTTCAAGCTAAGCAAGCATGGCTTAGCTTTATTCCAGGTACCTTTATCGGCTCATGTGCAACATTTGCCGCAGGCGGCGATTGGCAGTTAGTCGTACCTTCGTTGGTATTGGGCATTTTGTTTGGTTATTCAATGAAAGCTTCTGGTCTGTGGCTACAGCAGAAGTTGGCCAAGCCAGAGGGAAACCTAGTCACTGCCGAGTAGACATGAATGAATTGAAAAAATGCCGCAGTCGCGGCATTTTTTGTATCTGATTCAGGCTAAAGGCAAGGGACATAAATGCCATTGAAATCCTTCTGAATCGGCTTTAGGAGGTTTGCTGCTTGTGCCTTTGGTGCAAGTACACAAACTCTCAACCCACGGTTAAGGAGTTGCTGTACTTGGGCCTTTAATGTTTCCTCGCTAAATGGCTCACGGTCAGCATCTCGTCGACACAAATCTACAAACGCATCATCAGCGCCCTCAATGCTATCCGCGTTGCCAGGGTAGAGTACAAACTCTGCTTGCTGCATTAACCGCAAGGCTTTTAAGGTCAGCATTTCTGTATCGGTACCGGTTTCTAGCAAATACAATGCAGCCTGTGATTTAGGATTGTGCTCGAGCAGCTCCATAAAGACATGTTCAAGTTCTTCTTTAGTTTTGGCTTGTTCTACGCCTGAGTGGCGGAAAAATAATTCCCAGAACTTGCGTCTTTCATCGACAGTCACAAAATGCTGTTTGATCCGCTCCCGCTGCTCCCCGGCATAAGAGGCTAACAACGACAAGTTATGTGGTAGCTGGGTTTCCAGTTTCTCCCTCAGGTAACGAACCAGAACCGGTGAGGCTCCACCACTGGAAACCGCAACTTGAATAGGGCTTCTATCAATGATGGAAGGGGTGATGAAGTCGCAGTACTCTTTATCGTCGACAACATTAATCCAGATACCAAGCTCAGTGGCGTCATGGTGGACTTGATGGTTCAGGGCCGGATCGTCAGTTGTTGCCCAAACCTGGTAGCAACCTTCAAGATCACTTTTGTCATAAGACTTTCTTTTCCAATTTATATGTCCAGTGTTTGCTAACTGGGTTAAATAGCTGTGCAGCTTGGGAGAAATAACGGTGATGCTTGCCCCTGCTTTTCGTAGTAAGTCCACTTTTCTACAAGCAACCTCACCACCGCCTATTACTGTAACTTTTCTCTGCTTTACAGAGAGGAAAATCGGGAAATAGTCCATGTTTTATATTCTTTCTAGGTATATGTGCTGTCTGTAAGTCTCTGACTTGTAGTCATATCTTTTTCTGTCTACTATAAAAACACAAATTTTCAAGGTTTGAAATAATTTGAAACACTCAGATGGTAAAATTGTTTCAATACATATAACTGTTCAGCTTGGATTAAAGGCATAATGCTAGCTTATACAGCATATAAAAAGTGTTAATTATAAAAACCTTTGAACACCTTCAAGTTACTCTAATTTAAGTAAAATGATTAGTCATTCAGCAATAATTAGAGTGATTGAATATAACAAATTTCAAGCGTAGTTTTTACATAAATTTAAGATGGTCGGCAATATGAATAAAAAACTTATGATTGCGACACTAATAAGCTCAAGCCTGCTTGTTGGTTGTGGCGATAAGTTGTCAGGTCCTGCGGGGGGAATGGCTCCTCTAGTTGCGGTACAACCGGTAACTGTAATTGATTACCAGCAGGGAAAACAGTTTGTAGGCAGAACTGAAGCAATAGAAGATGTGGCCATCACAGCTCAAGTTTCAGGCTACCTTAAAGCACGTTCGTTCAATGAAGGTGAAGAGGTAGAGAAAGGGCAGGTGCTATTTGAAATTGAACCTGCTGCCTATGAAGCGCGTGTTGCTAGTGCAACCGCGGCAATCGCTCAAGCTGAAGCGACCCTCAAGCGTGCTAATCTGGATTGGCAGCGTGGCCAAAACTTGTTGCCGAAAGGCAGCATTAGCCAATCGGAATTTGATCGCCTAACCGCTGAAAAGCTTAGTGCAGAAGCACAGCTCAAAGCAGCGAATGCGCAGTTGAAATCGGCAGAAGTCGATCTATCGTATACCAAAATCACAGCCCCATTTACTGGCCGTATCAGTGATAGCAAGGCCAGTATCGGTGATCTTGTTTCTCCAAGCTCCGGTGTATTGACTACCTTGGTAAGTCTAGATCCGATTCAGGCATCATTTAATGTGAGTGAGCGTGAGCGCTTGAACTTAGGTATCGATAGCCTTGATGGTGCAGGCAAAGGCCAGGGTGATGTCGAAGTTGTTCTTACCCTGACTAATGGCAAGCAGTACAGTGAGCTGGGTAAAGTGGACTTCATCGGCAACCGAATTGATCTAAATACCGGTACGATTGCCATGCGCGCAAGTTTTGCCAACCCAGATCAGTCTCTGCTTCCAGGCCAACATGTTCAAGTGTTCCTGCGTGAAAAAGAGCCAGTAAAACGTATTGTTATCCCTCGCCGAGCAGTCCAAAGTGATTTGGAAGGTGACTTTGTCATGGTACTTGCCGAGGGGAATGTCGCTGAGCGACGCAATGTGGTTCTTGGTCCTCAGACTGATCACGGCATTATTATTGCCGAAGGTATTAACAGCGATGATGTTGTTATGACCAAAGGCCTTCAGCGTGTACGTAATGGTGTGCCAGTACGACTTGAAGATACAGGGGCGCAAGAGTAATCATGCTAAGTCGCTTTTTTATCCAGCGCCCTAAGTTTGCGCTGGTCATTTCAATTATTCTGACGCTGGCGGGGGCGATTGCCGTCCTTAACCTGCCAGTGGCCGAATACCCTAAAATCAGTCCTCCATCGGTATCTGTTACTGCTTTTTACTCGGGTGCGAGTGCTGAAGTAGTTGAAGAGGCGATTGCCGATCCGATCGAAGCATCGGTTAATGGCGTAGAAAACATGATCTACATGTCGTCTAAAAGTGCCAACGATGGTTCATACAACCTGAATGTCACGTTTGATATCGGTACAGATCCCGATATGGCGCAGGTCAACGTTCAGAACCGTGTTTCTCAGATTGAGTCTAAACTACCTGCCGAAGTGCGCATGGTTGGGGTGACGGTCAAGAAGCGTTCTCCGGACTTGTTGATGGTACTGAACTTCTATTCGCCGGATGGTAAATATGATGACCAGTTCCTGATTAACTACATCAACCTTAACGTGAAAGATCAGCTGGCGCGTGTTAAAGGTATCAGTGAAGTTAACGTCATCGGTGGCGGCGAATACGCAATGCGTGTTTGGTTGAACCCTGAAAAAATGGCCAACCTGAACCTGACAACCTCTGACGTCAATGCCGCACTGTCTGAGCAAAACGTGCAGGTTGCTGCCGGTCAAGTTGGCGCAGCACCGTACAATAATCCGCAAGAAGTTCAGTTCAACCTGGTAACCAAAGGTCGACTGCAGACTGTCGAAGAGTTCGAGAACGTTGTTCTTCGTGCTAACAACGATGGCTCGATGGTCTACCTGAAGGATGTTGCCCGTGTTGAACTGGGTAAGAAGTTCTACAGCGGTAACGGCATGTTCCGTGGTCAGCCAGCTTCAATCGTGGCCCTGAACCTACAGTCAGATGCCAACGCACTTGAAAGTGGAAAGGCTGTAATGGATCTGTTGGAGCGCATGAGCGCCGACTTCCCTGACGGTATGGAATACGAGACCAGTTACGATACGACCTTGTTCGTCTCTGAGTCTATTAAGGGTGTAGTTGTTACTTTGATTCAGGCTATTTTGCTGGTAATCGCCGTAACATACATGTTCCTTGGCAGCGTTCGTTCAACACTTATCCCTGTTGTTGCGATTCCGGTATCGCTTATTGGTACCTTCGCCATCATGTTGGCTGCAGGCTTTACCATCAATACGGTTACTTTGTTCGGTTTGATTCTGGCGATCGGTATCGTGGTCGATGATGCGATTCTGGTTATCGAGCAGGTCGATACCAACATGAAGCGGGATCCAAGCCTGACGCCGCCGAGAGCGACCTTGATTGCAATGAAGGAAGTAACTGGCCCGATCATCACGTCGACCCTGGTGCTTCTTGCGGTATTCGTACCGGTTGCCATGCTGCCGGGCATTACCGGTATCATGTACCGCCAGTTTGCCCTGACTATCTGTATTTCGGTGGTTATCTCGTCAATTAACGCGTTGACACTTTCACCGGCATTGTGTTCGCTGGTACTTAAGCAAGGTGGCGGTAACACCGCGCGTTGGTTCGAAATCTTCAACCGAGGCCTTGATAAGGTCACATTGAAGTACGGTTCTATCGCTGGTTTCATGGTTCGTAAAGCGGGCCTGCTGGTTACCTTCTTTGTGCTGGCAGTAGGTGCCGTAACATTCCTATCGAAAACCACATCGACAGCATTTGTACCGACAGAAGATAAGGGGATCTTGCTGGTTAACGTACAGTTACCTGACTCTGCTTCATTGTCACGTACAGAAGAAACGACGGCCAAGCTGCAAGAAATTCTTGCTGATGAGCCGGGTATTGAGGGTATTACCGTTGCAAACGGTTATGCATTCCTTACCGGTGCGGCAGCGTCGAACGGTGCATCTCTGTTCATTAAACTGAAAGAGTGGGATGAGCGAAATGCAATGGCAGGTGACCATTCTTCTTTTGCGATTTCGAACCGCGTCAATGGCCGAGCTGCGATGGAGCTGCCAGAGGCAATTGTCTTTGCTATGGGGGCACCAGCAGTGCCGGGTATGGGCGCGGCGGATGGCTTTGAGTTTGTGCTTGAAGACACCTTGGGAAGAAGCCGTACTGACCTAGCCAATGTGATGGGTGAAATGATTCAGACCGCCAACCAGCAGCCTGAAATCCAGTTTACCTTCAGTACATTCCGCGCCAACGTTCCTCACTACTATATCGATGTTGACCGTGTTAAGGCGAAACAGCTAGGTATTCCACTAACGGAAATCTTCCAGACGCTACAGGGTAACTTGGGTTCAATGTATGTTAACGACTTCACATTGTACGGTAAGAACTTCCGTGTAACTGTGCAGGCGGACAGTGATTACCGTGACGGCCTAGATGCGCTTCAGCGTTTCCATGTGCGTTCATCAAGTGGTCAGATGATCCCGCTAAGCACCATCACATCGGTAGAACAAGTGTTCGAACCCGATGTAGCGTGGCGTTATAATATGTACCGTTCGGCAGTGATCCAGGGTAGTCCGGCACCAGGCTATTCAAGTGGTGACGCGATTGCCGCGATGGAACGAGTTGCAGCTGAAGTTCTTCCTCAAGGCTATCAGTATGAGTGGACAGGTATGGCTTACCAGGAAGTGAAAGCGGGTAACCAGGCTATTTATGCCTTCGCCTTGGCATTGGTGTTTATCTACTTGTTCATGGTGGCACAGTACGAGAGTTGGAGTATTCCGCTGGCGATTATTCTTGTTGTGCCTGTCGCGACGCTAGGTTCTTTCTTGGCGCTTGCAATGACCGGTACTCCGTTGAACTTGTATGCACAGATTGGTTTAGTTCTGCTGATTGCACTGGCGGCTAAAAACGCCATCTTGATTGTAGAATTTGCCAAGATTGAGCGTGAAGAGAAAGAGCTGGATATCGATCAAGCGGCGGTCCGTGGTGGTAAGCTACGTTTCCGTGCGGTAAACATGACGTCTTGGTCGTTTATCTTGGGTATTCTGCCTTTGATCTTTGCAAACGGTGCAGGTCATATCAGCCAGAACTCATTGGGTATTTCATTAACCGGCGGTCTGTTATGTGTGCTGCTGGCAGGTACCTTCCTGATCCCAGGCTTCTTCGCCTTGGTTCAGCGACGTCGTGAGAAATTCCACGGCGGTTCAACCAAGTTGATCCCGCTTGATGAAGAGTGATGTATTCATCCTCTGTTAAGTGAATCCAAATAAAAAGCTCCCGACTGTGGGAGCTTTTTTTATGGCTGCAGTTGCCTCATGATTTATGGGGCAGTTGAGCAACGGGTTAGCAAGTCTTACGACGCAGCAGGGCAAGGGCGGCTAAGCTCAGCAGGCCTGACAGCGGAAGGCTACCGCCGCCACCGGAACCGCCTTTGTTTGTTCCGCCTTTATTATCAGACTTGTTGTCAGTGACTTTTGTAAATGGATCAACGCTAAAGCTAGATGGTTCAACCTTGCTCAGGTTGATTTCAGCTTTTGTTTCAATCCAGTTGTAATAGGTTGATAGTTCGGTATAAAGACCGGCTGTTTGAGCACCCGGATCACCGTTTACCTTGTAATTACATAACGGCCCGTTACTAACAACACCAATGACTCGCAGGCCATAGTCAGGGTCATTGACATGCGCAGGGTTTTGCCAGATTAGTGGCCCACCTGAGTCACCTCGGCATACATCTTTTTTAATGTCAGGAGTGTTGCTGTCGGCACATACAAAGTGAGATTCTTCATTCATCTGGTAGTTGGTAACACATTTGTCCATTGGTACCCCACCAAGTTTAACGACCATCAGATTATCAGGCTGATCGAAAACAGGTTCATGGTAACCCCAACCGGATGCGATAAGGTTCGCGTTGGAGTATCCGCTTGGATTCCAAGTCTGCTCGAATTCACGATTGATGTCTTGCTGCTCTTGAGGTGTTGCAATTTTAATCGGTTTCGCCACATCCAACATAGAGCGATCAACTTTGAGCAGAGCAATGTCATTATCCGCCTGAAAAACTGGATAATCTTTAGGGTGGTAACCCTCATGAACGGCACCATCGACAATTGTGAATAAGTATTTTTGCTCGATTTGGTCCGCGGTGCCATTTTTATTGCTGATAACATCAGTACCAACAACAACTTTGTCGCTCATTTCAGGAATAATGCAGTGCGCCGCTGTCGCTAACCAGTATTCGCTAATGACAACAGCACCACAACCCGAAGTAATTCGGTTATTGTTGTAGGGTTGAGGCTTAGTCAGCATTGCTGCTTGCCATGGCAAAAGAAGCTCTTCTGATAGTTTGCTAGCATCATCACCATTCAAAATACGAGTCTGGATCTGCGGCTCATTGGCCATTGCAGAAAAGCTTACTGTGCAGGCAACGGCCAAGGCGATTGGGCTGAATGTAGTTCTCATAAGATCCTTGATTTGTTTGTGCAGACGACATCAAGTTGATTTTATCTTGTTGTCTTAAATGGGTTGAATGGGCAGCAATTCAATTGAACGCTGTTTTTATGGTGGGGATGTTAATCGATATTTTTTATAATTCCAATCAAAAAATTGCTTTAAGTGATGCTTTTCTTTGTTTCTCCATGAAAGGTAACAAGAAAGCCCCCATTGCCAAGCAATGAGGGCTTAAGTAGTTACTTCTGACATTAATCTGTCTTTAGAGCACAGACTTTTGGCTGGTAAAGATTGGTTTAACGGTCAAGTCGACGGCGCAGCAGGGCAAGGGCGGCTAAGCTCAGCAGGCCTGACAGCGGAAGGCTACCGCCGCCACCGGAACCGCCAACGCTAGGGCCTGTTTTGGTTTCAGGATCACTGACCTTGGTGAAAGGATCAACACTGAATGTTGGGGTGTCTTGCGTTGCTAAATTTAGGCCTGTTTGAGCTTCAATCCAGTTGTAGTAATACGCCAATTCTGTATACAGGCCATTTTTCTGTGCTTCAGCAACGCCATCCTCTTTCAGGTGGCAGTATGGACCATTGCTGGTTACACCGATGACGCGCAGTCCGAAGTCACTATCGCTCGCTTTTTCAGATACCTGCCAGACAAGAGGGCCGCCTGAGTCACCACGGCACACATCTTTTTTAATATTTGGGGCGTTGCTGTCAGCGCAGACAAAGTGCGAATTCTCACCGAGTGGGTAGTCGGCGTCACAGTCGCCCATTGGAATGCCGCCTAATTTTACGACCATTAGCTCATTGGGTTGGTCAAATTTGGGCTGGGTATACCCCCATCCAGAGGCAATGAGGTTGGCCTTGGAAAAACCACTTGGGTTCCAGGTATTGGCAAATTGGTTATTGGCTGCTTCTTGTTCTTGCGGGGTTGCTATTTTGATCGGCTTAGCAACTTCGAGCATTGAACGATCAACCTTCAACAAGGCAATATCATGGTCTAGAGCTGGGTTCAGGTAGTAACCGTAATGAACGATTTTGTCGATAATCGTAAACTTAAACTTGTCCTCGATATCATCAGCAGTACCACTTTGGTTCTTAATGACATTTGTACCGGCTATCAGAGTGTTACTCATAAATGGTTCGATACAGTGCGCAGCAGTAACAGCCCAATAGTCACTGATGACGACTGCGCCACAACCTGACGTGATATGA
The DNA here is from genome assembly GCF_029223585.1 of Photobacterium sp. DA100. Lineage (NCBI taxonomy): Bacteria > Pseudomonadati > Pseudomonadota > Gammaproteobacteria > Vibrionales > Vibrionaceae > Photobacterium > Photobacterium sp. DA100. The sequence continues at coordinate 922,412 of NZ_CP119424.1, forward strand.
GTACCGTCGCTAAGTTGTGGCTCTGTCAGGAAAGCGGCCTGCCAAGGTAAAAGTAGTTCAGATGAAAGTTGACTTGCCTCTTCACCGTTCAAAACTCGAGTTTGAATCTGAGGCTCTTCAGCAAAAGTTGGTGCCGTGAATAAGCAGGCTAACGCTATAGCAACTGGGGTGAATTTAATTTTCATAAGATCCTTTTATTTTTCTTTTAGGCTTAAAGCATGAGTTAACCATCAAATGACGGTTAGTTGAGGAAAAATACAATTCAGCAAGGTTTTAACTCTTCAAATGTACACTGTTTTTATCGGTGTTATGTTAAGCATATGAGGTAACAGTTCCAGTCAAAAAAGTGCTTTGTGTGATGCAGGTAACAAATTATTCACTAGCTCAATCAATTGCTGGGTTATTATCGGGTGTTTCCTCGTGCTGGAATTTTTGATCTGATGCAAAGGCTTGTGATCTACAGATCGAGATTGTTCTAGTAGCACGTTATACTGCACACTGATATTTGTAATAACAAAGAGTTGCAGTATATGACTTATAAGCACGTCATCGGTTTCGGTGTTGCGGGAAATTTTGCTGGCCATCTAGAGCAAGCAGGTGAAGACAAAGATTTTCTTGCTGTTGAAGTGAAGGAAGCCGTACAGCCTAAAGCAATTTTTCCATTTTATGTGCCGTCAGACAAGGCCGGTTTTTTATCTACCTACCCATTATCTTCTGAGGTAATTATCCCACCTAATGATGCTGACAATCTGCAAATTGAGCCAGAGGTGGCGTTGATTTGTGATATCGAATACCAAGAAAACCGTGTGGTGGCGTTAAAGCCGCACGCATTTGCAGCCTACAATGATTGTTCTATTCGCAAACCGAATGCGAAGAAAATCAGTGAGAAGAAAAACTGGGGCCCAAGCACCAAAGGGATTTCTTCACAGGTCATTGCTGTCGAGCATCTCAGTGAAGGTGGCAAGCTCGATAATTTCCGTATTGCCAGCTTCCACAAACGTGGTGAGACCATCTCGCGCTATGGTGAAGATAGTCCTGTAGTGGGCTATAGCTACTTCCACGAGAAGTTGCTGAACTGGATCGTTGACCGTATGAACCACCAGCAAGATGTCGGTCCTACAGAAAACATTGCTGATTTTCTGGCTGATGCGGAGTATCCATCACAGGCTGTTATCAGTATTGGCGCGACACGCTATACCGAGTTTGGCGAAACGACCTTCTTGAAGTCGGGTGACATCAGTATGGTCGTTGTTTATGACGGTACGGCTTATAGCCCTGAAGCGATTACCGCAATGGCTGAAAAGCAGTCATTTGAAGGGCAGGGTATTTCAGCGTTGGTTCAGTCTGTAGCCTAAATGTAAAAAAAGCACTGTTTTAACAGTGCTTTTTTATCAAATCCGCCAGAAAAGTTCTAATGAGCCGGTCGACGTTGAGCGATGTTTGTTCTCTTTGAATTCAGGCGTACTGGTTGCAAAGCTCAGACTGGCGCCCCATTTGGGCTGATAGAATACTCCGCCGATAACAGAGGTTGCCTGCCAGTGCTTGACGTTGGTATCTGGCACTTCACTTGGGCGGTCACCTTCAATGGTAATGTCGTTGAAACGGTATCGTCCCTCCACTCCGACAAACACAAAGTATCCCGCAGAACTTGAAGACAAGACGCCTATATCAACAAAATTGCCGGGAGTGAATCCAGTTGTCCCAAAGTTATTGGCTAGGCTTTTACCCCAGCGAGCAACGCCACCAACAGCCAGTTCACTTTGGTAGTTACCGACATTTACCCGTCCTACACCGCTCAAATCATAATCATCCATGAGATAGGCCTGCCGGCGTGTCAGCAAGCGGTGGCCTTGGTAGCCAAGGTTGAAAACCGCTGTATTCTCAATTTGATAATCCCAGCCCATAGGTTCGTCAGAGCCTACGATCTCATGAATGAATTTCTGCCCTTGCTCGGCAAACGAATTGGGCCCCACGACCCCGATCATCAAGCTAAACTTATCGACAACCGTCGGGCTGTATTGGTAGGCACTTGACTCCAAGAACAACAGGCCGGCATAGGGGCGGTCGTCTGCAGGCGGCTCGAGCGCTTCAATATCCTCAGGAGTCCACATTTGCTGCCCGAGGGTCAGGCTCCAGCCTTGCTTGGTACCTTCGTCAAACGGGAGGTATTGGCTGATTTGACGGATAGGTGTTGGAGCTGTTTCTGCCAGATTGGCCGTGTAGGGCGAGTTGTACTCAAAAAAAATGCCATTGGTGTAATTTTGGTCTGTACCGACAATTCCATCATTGTCCATGGAGAAAGAAAAGCTACCCGCATTGTAAGCGAAGGCATTGGGAGCGAGAGCAGAAAGGCATACGAAAAATACGGGTGAAAATTGTTTCATTGCTAATCCTTTGGTACAACAAACAGGATGAAGATAAAGTTGGATGTGCAAACGTATTTTTAGTTGTTGTTATTAAACAGCACACAGCATACATAAACGTTCATCCGTTAATATTCCAATGATATCGAAAGGAAGAGATTTATCGCTAGTGGTTTTAGCGAATAACCGTAAATCTTTGTGAATAACTGGCTTATATAAGGAAAAGGCATGTCAGCACTAAACATATCATCGCCATTGGTTTCGGCTTCTTGGCTGGCCGAACACTTGTCGGACCCCAAACTCATAGTGCTTGATGCCACGTGGTTTTTACCGGGCTCTGATAGGGATGCGCAAAAGGAATGGCGAGAAAAGCGTATCCCCGGTGCACGGTTCTTTGATTTTGATAAAAAAATTGCTCATCCGTCAGCTCCTTTTCCGCATATGCTGCCTGAGCCAGCACACTTTTCCCACGAGGTAGAAGCGTTAGGTGTATCCAATAACAGCCAGATAGTCGTTTATGATAGCCAAGGGATTTTTTCTGCTCCTCGGGTGTGGTGGATGTTTCGAGCCATGGGACATGATCATGTAGCGGTGCTCGATGGTGGACTGCCTGCTTGGGAAGCTGAAGGAAACGTTGTTGAGCAAGGTGAGCCCACGACCTTTGATATTGGCAAATTCGAGGCTTGTTACCAAGCGCAATGGGTAATCGATGGCGATAGCCTGTTGCAACACCTCAATACCCCTGGAGTCCAGGTATTGGATGCCCGAGCCGCAGCCCGTTTTTACGGGACCCAACCCGAGCCGAGACAAGGCGTAAGAAGTGGTCATATGCCTAGTGCTAAAAGCTTACCTTTCGGCCAGTTACTCAAAGATGGCCACTTTTTACCGCCGGAACAATTACAGCAGCGGTTTGATGCGGTAAGTGACTCTGACCAAAATTTAATTTTCAGCTGTGGCTCTGGAGTGACGGCTTGTATTCTTGCCTTGGCGGCCGAGCTTGCCGGTAGAAAGCAGCTTACCGTTTATGATGGTTCATGGACCGAGTGGGGGGCGACCTTTAAATACCCTGTCGTTTGATTTGAGCTACAGGCACAGTCTAGACTGTGCCTGTAGTGTGTTATGCCGAGATCAGGAAAGGTGTCAGTTGAGTACGGATACGTAGCCCCGCTCTTCGATTAAGCGCTGACCTTGCTGTGAGGTAACATAGTCGACAAATTGCTTGGCGCTTTTTTTGACTTTCCTTTCTTTGTATAGCATCAAGAATGGGCGAGAAATTTGATATTTCCCTGATTCTAGATTCTCTAATGTTGGTGAGACACCTTCGAAATCGAGTGCTTTGATCGAGTCATCAACGGAGCCAAGTGAAACATAGCCGACTGCATGCTTATTGCGCGACACCAAACTCTTAACTGTGCCGTTCGTGTTGACGACCAGTACTTGCGGGTTGATATCCGAAACTGTCTGTCCTTCGATTTGTTGGGTAAGGCCTATAAACTCTTCGAAGGAAAACCGTGAGCCTGAAGCATTTTCACGGCTAACGACTGCAATTTTCAAATCCGGACCACCGACTTCTTTCCAATTGGTGATTTCACCATGGTAAATTTTTTCGACCTGATTTCTGGTGAGGTTACTGACTGGGTTATCTTTGTGCACCACCAGGGCAATACCGTCATGGGCAATCGTGACAGTGATGATGTCTGGGTTGATCTCTTCTGGCTTGAGGTAGCGAGAACTCATGCCCAAATCAGCCACATTTCGTTTTACTGCAGTGATCCCTGCAGAGGAGCCGATTCCTTGCACGTCAATTTGTGTGTCTTTGTGTTCGGTGGAATAGGTTTCGGCCAATACTTCCACGATATGACTGGCAGATGTTGACCCCGTAATGGTCACGGTTTCGCTGGCTTGAACCGAAAGTGTCCAACTTGCTATGAGGGCGCACAAAGTGGCTCTGGTAAGCATTATTTATCTCCAAATTACACCAGAAAATGTTGGCGCTAATCTTATTACTGCTTTATGACAATTATGTGAAAAGTGCGTGCGAGGTAGGAAGGTAAGTGGCCTACGAAATGCAGTGAACGTTACTGATACAGCAAGTTTGTTTATCGCGACAAAGAAAAATGTGCTGGTGTTTGGCCGCACAGTAGTGGCTGAGCCTTTCTTTAGAGACAGAATATAGTCTGACGTTTATCAAGTGCCAGAAATAAATAAATAGCTCAAAAGAGACAAAAGAATATCGATAATGTGTTATGAAAAAGCTGTTCATACGTGTTTTTTGAATTTCTATGCGTTTTGTCATGTTTTTGCTATGTCATTGTTGTTCGGAATGTTAACCCAGTCCCATTTATGGAAACAAAGATTGAGCTCTGGCTGTGGGGTGAACTCTTTGATATATAAAGACTGTAACAAAATATTTCAGTTTACAATATTGTAACATTTAAGGGTTTGTGTCTATCATCTGTATAAGTACGTGAGTACAGGGATATGACAACTTGAGAGGTCGGAAATATGCTGACAATGGCAAGAAGAGCGCAGCCGAATAAAGCGCTAGTTTCTGAAAGGATTCAGAAATTAATTAAAGCGTTATCTAATGGTGTTTATGAACGCGAAGAAACCATAAAGTTATGTCTTCTTGCTGCACTTGCTGGCGAGAGTGTGTTTCTACTTGGCCCTCCAGGAATTGCAAAAAGCTTGATCGCTAAGCGCTTGATTCAAGCTTTCGATAACAGCCAGTTTTTTGATTATCTGATGACCCGTTTTTCTACTCCTGAAGAAGTGTTTGGGCCTCTTTCAATCCAGGAGCTGAAAGACAACGGAAAATATGTGCGCTTGGTTGATGGTTACCTGCCGACTGCGCAAGTTGTTTTTCTCGATGAAATCTGGAAGGCCGGCCCGGCCATTCTCAATACGCTGTTGACCGTGGTGAATGAGCGTACATTCAAAAATGGCCAAGATGTCCTCCCTGTCCCTATGCGTCTTCTAATTACGGCATCAAATGAATTACCTGAAGAGGACAGCGGGCTTGAGGCCTTGTATGACAGGATGCTGGTGAGGGTGTTTGTTAACCGTATTCAAGAAAAGCAAAACTTCAAAGCGATGCTGATGGGGGAAGGGCCTAGCATTCAGGATTTAGAGCCTGGCCTTGCGATTACCGATGAAGAGTACGAAGACTGGCAGTCACATATCGAGGATATCAAGCTATCTGAGGATATTTTCGAGAAAGTATATCAGCTCAAAACTATGATTGAGCAGCGTGCGGAAGGTGTCGAAAGTGTTGATGAGCACGAAAGCGAATTGTATATCTCTGATCGCCGGTGGAAAAAGTCGGTTCGTTTGTTAAAAGCCAGTGCTTTCTATAATGGCCGCGATGCTATTAATCCGCTGGATTTACTGTTGTTGCAAGACTGTATGTGGCACAGCCCGGAGTCACGCCATGTGATTAGGGAAATTATCAGTGATTTTGCGATTGAGAAAGCATTCAACCAGGAGTCGGCGCAAATCAGTGCGGCCGATGCCCAAAATATCATTGATGAGGTCAACTCGGAAATTGCCAATGAGTTGGCCGTCAACTTCAGTCGTGAAACCATGATGCGCAAAGAGTGGTTCAAATACGATTTCAGTGGCGCACGCCGATATACGGTGAATCACAATTCACGCATGATCAAGCTTGTTATGTTGCAACAAAATCCATCGGTTTCCGAGCAGGAGAACGGTGATGGCCGTTGGGTCTATGTTGATGGTGATGACTTTGAGAAAAAGATCAAAACCGGTCAATGTGACATCTATGGCTTTGTCAACAAGAATGCTCACCTTTGCCGGCTTCAGTTTGAAGTCGACGCCCAGCAGCGTTTGGTGATCAAAGATATCGCTAATCGCTCTGTGTTGGTGGGGATTGCCGGTGACAACGGAATTTCTCCGGAGCAGCAAGCCCACTGGGTCGCTACGGCGGAAAAGGCGTCTTCCAAAGTGCTTGATGCCGAGCATAGCCTGAAAGTTTCCCGCAGCAGCTTCCATGGGGCATTACCCCACAACTTTATCGACCCGCAATTACCTGAGCGTATAGAGCAGAGTTTATCGCAAGCGACAGGATCGGTGCATGATCTGAAAGTGATGGTTGATAAAAGTGTATTCCGTATTAGTCATTTGACTGAATACTTTGCTTAGCGGGAGTGTAAGTTATGCCGGTTTCTGAAGGTCTAAATCTTGCGATGATGCTATCGGAGTCCGGTATCATTGATAACGCGGTGCAGGAATTGATGCTGCATAAGCAGTTAATTATTGCAGCCGAATCTAACCCTGGCATCAAGTCTGCGATGAAAAAGCAGATCATGAAGTGGCGGGGCCAGGTACAAAAGCGAATTACCAATGTCAGTGTAGAAGAGCGGTTTCATCAGGAAATAGAGCTCTATCAGCAGGCATGCAATTGGCAAGCGGATCAATTTATTGAAAATGTTGATGATGTGGTTAAGCAGTTGGAAGGACATTCAGCATTCTATTTTAAAGCTAAGACGTTGCTGGAGCGCGACCACCAGAAACATAATCCGATGTTCCAAAGTTATTTCTGTAGCCAGTGGCATAAGTATCTCACATTGGCACTGACTGAAGCTCAGCAAATTGAGTTGGAGCAGCACAAAGAAAAGTTGTTAGCAGATCTATATCAGCGTATCGAAACCATGCAGCATATGGAGGCGGTAACAGAAGCTGGGGATGAGAAGAAAGCAGGGCGGTTGTGGGATATGGCCAAGGCTAAATTGACCAAAACCGATGTCAGTACCCTCAAAAATATGGCTCAGTTTTTAAAGAAAAATAGCGGCTTGAAAGAGATAGCTGAGAAGCTTGGCCGAATGGCGAATGAGGTTGATGATCCCAACAAAGAGCGGGTTCGAGCTGAAGATCTGAAAATGGTTGAGGAGCAAAGTGACAACGTTACTGATGATATAGTGGGTATCCACGAAAGTGATGATCTCTCCAAGCTGCTGCCGAACGAAGCGATGTTCTTGGCCTATCCTGAGCTGGAAGTTGTTTTTTATAAGCACTTGGTCGATAAGCGTTTGCTCAACTACAAGATGCAAGGTGCCCAGCGTAAGCTGCGCCGGGTGAAGGCATATAAACGCCAGACCAAGCAGGTTGAACAAGAAAAAGGGCCATTCATTGTATGTATTGATGCATCTGGCTCGATGAATGGATTTCCAGAGCAATGTGCCAAGGCGTTGGCCTATGGCTTGATGCAAATTGCTTTGGCTGAAGATAGAGAGTGCTACGTCATTATGTTCTCGACGCAGCAAATAACCTACGAGCTGACCAAGCAAGATGGCTTGAGCGAGGTTTTGAATTTTCTCTCCTATTCCTTTCACGGAGGCACGGATTTGGGGCCTGTTCTAGATCAGTCGATCGAGCTGATGTTGAGTGAAAAGTACAAAAATGCAGATTTGATTGTGTTATCGGACTTTATCGCCCCATCCCAGCCTGATGAGATGATGAAGCGCATTGCGAAACTCAAAGAGAATAGGAACCGCTTCCACGCCGTCAATTTATCGAAATACGGTAACCCTGAATTGATGACGGTCTTTGACCACTGCTGGTCTTATCATCCGTCAAAATTGGGCCGGCTTTTTAAGTGGAAGTAAGCCGTCCAGTTTGAAACGTTTAGTTGTCTTGGCTTTTAGCGCTCTTACGAGCGCTTTTTTTTAATGTTCGGCAAAGTACTCGCTGAGAGCGTGACGCCAGCCTGGACTCTTTCGTATTCTTAATAAGGCTCGGTTCAATTCTTCACGATAAGGGCTGTTGTTTTCGATGACCAAGCCATAATTTTGTTTTTCGAATTGGTAAGGCAACACCGAGAGTGTTTGATAGTCTCCTTTTTCTTTTCCCTTTTTGATTAAATATTTCAAAACTGCATCGTCGGCGACAATAGCTTCCACTTGGCCACTATCCAAGGCTGTGAGTAACTCATCGATATTTTGGTAGGTACGGTGAACAATGCTGTGGCTAGTCAGAAAGAGAGAGGAGGTTGATTTTGACTTTGCTCCCACGGTGATATTTGCCAAGTCATTGGGACCTTTGATGTCGCTGCTCAGGAGGCCGAGAGTAAATGTACTGGCGAGAATGGCGGTGACACTGGCAATGAAAAAAGTGGTAAATATGGCGAGGAATACAGTCAAAATACGACCTGTCAGGGTTTTAAATTCGAAGTAGTTAAAGGGGCCTTTTGTAATAAATAATAGCCCGAGTATAAAACCTTCAATCATCTGGGCTTTGTTCGACCGCATTGAATAAAGTTTATCGTTAACCTTGTGTTCTAGTAAGTAATAGAAGCCGCCAACAAGGCTGGCAACAATACAGATGAAGCCTAGGACAAGAAGCAGTTTTCTATTGGTTATGATGTTCTTGATGGTCGACAGATGACCTTGTTGCTTAACAGCTATAGCAAGGTGGGTTTCATAAAACGAGTGTGAGAAATCGAGTATTTCTTCACGCTCGGGTGTTATGGAGATACACGACACGCCGATATTGAGTTTATTGTTACTGACATTATTCAGCAGCTCACCTAGCTCATGATGGCTGTATTCGAAATTCAGATTCAGCTCGGCCGCAATTTGTTCCCATAGAAAAATACTCAGGCCTATCGGAGTTTCTGTTTCACTTTCAATGACAAAAGGAGGGCAATGATAAGTACCAACGCTGACTGATATTTTGTCGGAGGCAAAAGTCGGCAGGGTGACAGCAATAAGACTACAAAAAAACAGCCACAGAGATAACACAGGGTGACAAACTGCTTGCATAGGGTACCCTTACTCTACAGAGAGCTCTAAGTTTGCAATGAGTTAAGTATAAACATCATGCAAGGTTCACAAGTTTGTCATTTAGCCCTGCTGGTAACTCTTCCTGTTACCTCTCTGTCTGTCAACTATGCTTGCCAATTTTAAGCGCATTAGCAGCGATGATGCTTAGTCAATGAAGTCAATGAGCTATGCTTATTAACAAAATTGGTTAATACCTTAACGGACACCAATAGTTGGCTTAAATGCATGATATCTGTATTACGGCCAACTTTGGCTAGGAGGGTGTATGAAAGTGTTGGCTGTTTTAGCTGCACTCAGCATCTGGTTTTTTAGTCAGCCCGTATTGGCGCAAAATGTATGGGTGATTGAAATTTCCGGAGGAATAGGGCCGGCCACCAGTGATTATGTGTCACGAGAAATTGAGCAGGCACACAAAGAGCAGGCCAGTTTCATCGTATTGAAAGTGGATACCCCCGGCGGCTTGGATACCTCGATGCGAGATATCATTCGGGCTATTACTACGTCTCCTTTGCCCGTCGCTACTTGGGTCGGCCCCGCGGGGGCGCGAGCGGCCAGTGCAGGGACATACATTCTGCTTGCTAGTCATATAGCGGCCATGGCTCCGGGAACGAATCTTGGCGCAGCCACCCCCGTTTCCCTGACTGCGCCGGGAGGTAAAGACCCAGATGATTCCGGGGGAAATCCGTTTGCTCCGAAAAAAGATAAAGAGCCAGAATCCTCCGGCAGTGATGAAGACGGCGAGGCTGCTGATAGTGACGAAAAAGTCACAGCCAAAACGGCAATGGAGAAAAAAGTGATTAACGATGCCCGGGCATACATTCGTGGTTTGGCGAAATTGCATGGACGCAACGAAGAATGGGCAGAAACGGCAGTCACAGAAGCGGCCAGTATCGATGCCGAAAAGGCACTAGAGCTGAATGTGATTGACTTCCTTGCGTCTGATCTCGACGGGTTGATCCGCCAGTCGAATGGGCGAACGGTGATTATCAACGGTCTCGAAGCGAAGATTGAGCTCGCCAATGTCGCTTATATCGAGCGTGAGCAAGATTGGCGCTTCAAGCTACTGTCCGTTATTACCAACCCCAACGTTGCCTACATCTTGATGCTGATTGGTATCTACGGCTTGTTGCTGGAATTTTACAATCCCGGTGTCGGATTGCCGGGGGTGTTAGGGGGAATCTGTCTGCTGCTGGCAATGTACTCCTTACAAATGCTCCCGGTGAGCTATGCTGGTCTAGGGCTACTGTTATTGGGCATTGCGCTCATGGTCGCCGAGGCCTTCAGTCCGAGCTTTGGTATTCTCGGGCTTGGCGGAATTGTAGCCTTTGCTCTTGGCTCGGTGATGCTGATGGATACAGAAACGCCGGGTTATCAAATTGCTATTCCACTCATTGTTGGACTGACAGTCGTTTCGGCCTTATTTACCTTTGTGATCCTCACGCTCTTGCTTAAAGCAAGGCGCAAGCCTGTGACTACGGGGATGGAAGCATTGTTGGGGCGGGAAGCTGTTGTTGTCAGTGGTTTTCCTGGCAGCGGTCGTGTGCTGGTGGAAGGCGAGATTTGGCAGGCCAACTGTGATGCACCATTGGTTAAGGGTGACAGGGTAACGGTGGTGCAAATCAATGGCCTGTGCTTAGAAGTTAATCAACGTTCAAAATGAATCGAATGTGTTTGGTATCCCCCTTTTTATAAGGATAAATAATATGATCACATACTCATTAGCAACGATTATTGTATTGGTGTTCGTGCTAATTGTTAGCATGTTCAGAGTGCTCCGAGAGTACGAGCGTGCAGTTGTATTCTTACTTGGGCGTTTTTACCAGGTAAAGGGGCCGGGGCTTATCATCATTATCCCAGTCATTCAGCAAATGGTACGGGTTGACCTGAGGACGATTGTATTGGATGTCCCTACTCAGGATTTGATCACTCGTGATAACGTCTCGGTTAAAGTGAATGCGGTAGTGTATTTCCGGGTCGTTGATCCAAAAATGGCTATCAATAATGTGGAAAATTACCTTGAAGCGACGAGCCAGCTTTCCCAGACCACGCTGCGCTCTGTGCTCGGTCAGCATGAGCTGGATGAATTACTCTCGGCCCGTGACGAGCTGAACAAAGATCTGCAGGCGATTTTGGATCAGCATACGGACAATTGGGGAATAAAAGTTGCCAATGTGGAAATCAAGCATGTGGATCTTGATGACAGTATGGTACGCGCTCTGGCACGCCAAGCCGAGGCGGAGCGTTCACGCCGTGCGAAGGTCATACATGCTACTGGTGAACTGGAGGCATCGGCCAAATTACGAGAGGCCGCCGATGTCCTCAATCAGGCACCCAATGCGGTACAGCTGCGTTATATGCAGACGCTGACGGAAATTTCCAATGATAGAACCACGACAATTGTCTTCCCGATGCCAATAGACTTGGTAGACAAATTTAGCAATGTGATGGCCTCAGCTAAGAAACAAGAAGATCAATAGGTATAACTGATGGCAAGGGGAGGATCCCGGTGTGGTTGTCGCCTTGCCTAACATTCTCTGTCTTGGGGATATTGTCATATCACTTCTTGCTACGGTGGCGATGGGCTGAAGCAAGAGAGAATATATCAGCGGTCTGCTGGTTAATTGCCCAGGGGCGCGTATTGTCGGTTCCAAGGGGGGGCAGATTCAAGTAGGATACTTCTCTTTTTGGCATCAGGCCGACTTTGACTCAAATAGAAAAGCGATATGGCACAAAAACATAAGCAGAAAGCGCCGAGCAAGGGGCTGCACCCTCGAAACCCTCATCGAGCCCGTTATGATTTTGACAAGCTAATCCAAAGCTGTCCCGAATTATCACCGTTTGTAGCGAAGAACCCTTATGGTGATTTGTCGGTTAATTTCAGTGATCCTGAAGCGGTTAAGGTGCTTAATCGGGCCCTGCTGAGCCATTTCTATTCAGTGTCATACTGGGATATTCCTGCTGGTTTCCTGTGTCCGCCCATTCCGGGCAGAGCGGACTATCTGCATTATATTGCCGATCTATTGGCTGACTCTAACGGCGGCAAAATTCCCAAGGGCAAAACCATCAAGGGAATCGACATAGGGGCGGGCGCCAATTGTGTTTATCCGATCATTGGGCATCGCGTATATGGTTGGCAGTTTGTGGCTGCCGACATTGATCCGGTATCAATCAAGTCGGCCAGGTTCATTGTTGAATCCAACCCATCATTAAAAGGGGCGATTCAATGTCGATTGCAGAAAAACCCAGATCATATCTTTGCCGGTATGATCAATGACAGCGATCTTTTCGACTTCACTATGTGTAATCCTCCGTTTCATGCTTCACTCGAAGAGGCGATGGCTGGCAGTGCTAGAAAGGTAAAAAATCTGGCGGCGAACTCAGAAAAGAAAGGGGGACGCAAGCAGGATTTTCAGCGCGATAAAACATCGAATGCAATGAAAGGTAATAAGCCGGTATTGAACTTTGGTGGGCAAAAAGCGGAACTGTGGTGTCCCGGAGGGGAAGCGGCTTTTATCAAGCGCATGATCAATCAAAGCGTGGAGAAATCCAGCCAGTGTTTCTGGTTTACCACCTTGGTATCGAAAAAAGACAATCTGTCACTCATCTACAAGCAGTTGAAAAAGGCTGGGGCGGTAGAGGTCAAAACGATTGATATGGCCCAGGGGCAGAAGCTGACTAGAATCGTGGCTTGGACATTCCTGACGCCCGAGCAGCAGGGGGTGTGGCGCAATACCCGCTGGGTTAATTAGTTCCAACCTGTCGCAAAGACCCATAAGGCTTACATATTGGGATAATTTGGTCCGCCGCCCCCTTCCGGAGGCACCCAGGTTATGTTCTGTGAAGGGTCTTTGATATCACAGGTTTTACAATGGACACAGTTGGTGGCATTGATCTGAAATGCCGCCTTGCCTTCTTTTTCAATGATCTCATATACCCCAGCAGGACAGTAGCGTTGGCTGGGCTCTCCATAGCGCTCTAGGTGTAAGTTAATCGGGATTGAACCATCACTGAGCAGCAAATGGCATGGCTGATTTTCTTCATGTTGGGTGCCAGACAAAAAGACTGATGAGGCTTTATCAAAGCTCAATTGGCCGTCGGGTTTCGGGTAATTGATTGGCTGGTGGTTGGCAATGGGTTCCAGGCATTCATGATCAGGTTTATCGTCTTTCAGGGTCCAATTGAGCGATTTACGGAACCACCTCTGCTCGATGGCCGCTAAGGTTCCACCGATTAAGGTGCCAAAGCGATGGATCTCAGCCCCGAAATTACGGGAGTCGTGCAGCTCCTCGTATAACCAAGATTGACAGAAAATTTGGTCATACCCCGGCGTGGTCTGATGGAAACCTTGTTCTAGTTCGTGAAAAATCGCTTCTGCGGCAATCATACCGGACTTCATAGCCGTATGGCTTCCTTTTATCTTCGCCATATTTAGCGTGCCTGCATCGCAGCCAACCAATAGCCCTCCAGGAAATTGCTGCCTGGGCAATGAGGGGAGCCCCCCTTTGGCTATCGCCCTTGCTCCAAAGGCTATGCGATGACCTCCGGCTAGGTGCTGGCTAAACAAGGGGTGGTGCTTCAGCTGCTGGAACTCATCAAATGGGCTGAGGTAGGGGTTGTGATAGTTCAGATCGACAATTAAACCGACAGCGACCTGATTGTTGTCGAGGTGGTACAAAAAGCTGCCGCCATTCGTGCCGGTTTGGCTGAGCGGCCATCCGACACCATGGATAACTTGGCCGGGCTTATGATGTTCTGGCGGAATTTCCCATAGCTCTTTGAGCCCTAAGGCATAATGTTGTGGTTGTTTGCCATGGTCGAGGTGGAATTGCTTGATAAGCTGCTTCCCCAAATGTCCTCTGGCACCTTCGGCAAAAATGGTGTACTTGGCCCGAAGTTCAATGCCGGGCTCGAAAGTGGCTTTTTGCCCTCCTTGTTTATCAAGGCCCATATCTTTGGTCAGCACTCCAGAGACAACGCCCTGGTTGTTGTAGAGTATTTCGCTGGCGGGGAAGCCGGGAAAGATTTCAACACCGAGATTTTCAGCTTGCTTTGCCAGCCAGCGGCATAGGTTTCCCAGGCTAATTATAAAGTTACCGATATTCTGTAGGGTCTCTGGCACCAGTGGCTCTGCAACGGTGATGTGATTGAATTCATTGGTGAGATAGCAAAACTTATCATCAGACACAGCGTTGTGTAATGGGGCTTCCATGCGCTCCCAGTCAGGGAAGAGTTCATCCAGTGCTTTATGTTCGAACAACGCGCCAGACAGGATATGGCTGCCAATCTCTGCACCTTTTTCGACCACACAGACTGAGAGGGGGTGTTCATTCTCGTTGGCAAGCTGCATCAGGCGGCAGGCTGCAGACAAACCGGCAGGGCCAGCGCCAACAATCACAACATCAAACGACATGCTTTCTCTTTGTTGTTCTGAACTCATGCTTCAATCCCTAACTGAACAGCGCTTGGTTAAAATATAGTCCAGTTGACGTAAACGTAAACTCAACTAGGCTCAAAGAATAAATCAATTGCAAGGCGTTAGCGCTTTGGTTTGATAAGGAAGTGCCTGTGAAAGTATATGTTGCGATTAAGCGTGTCATTGATCCTTACGTTAAGGTAAGAGTAAAAACTGACGGCTCCGGCGTTGAAACCGCCAACGTGAAAATGGCCATGAATCCGTTTTGTGAAATTGCGGTAGAGGAAGCGATACGGCTGCGAGAAGCGGGCCAGGCTGATGAAGTGGTGGTCATTTCTGCCGGAGAGGTTGCTTGCCAAGAACAATTAAGAACGGCTTTGGCATTGGGTGCCGACAGGGCAATTCACATTGAATGTGATGCCGTGATTGAGCCTTTATCCGTGGCGAAATTATTAGCGGCTTTAGTCAAGCAAGACCAACCCGAGTTGATTATTCTGGGTAAGCAATCGATAGATACTGACAACAATCAGGTGGCACAAATGTTGTCAGCCTTGCTGGGATATCCGCAGGGTACATTTGCTTCGAATGTTGAGCTGATGGGTGACGGTGTCACTATTGATGGCAAACGAGTAGTGAAAGTAACCCGGGAAGTAGATGGAGGATTGGAAACGCTGCAATTGGCCTTGCCGGCAGTATTGAGTACAGACTTGCGGCTAAATGAACCTCGTTATGCATCATTACCCAACATCATGAAAGCAAAGAAAAAGCCTCTTGATGTAATGACCCCGGAAGCGCTCGGGGTAACAATCAAGAACCACCAAGAGGTGATTGAGATAATGGCGCCGAAGCCGCGTTCTGGCGGAGTGAAGGTTGGCTCAGTGGCAGAGCTTGTCGATAAACTCAAAAATAGTGCTAAGGTGATCTAATGCGGGTACTAGTCATTGCAGAGCATGATAATGAGCGCTTGGGTGGGGAAACACTGAAGGCGGTTGGGGCGGCTAGATCATTTGATATGGCTATTGAAGTATTGGTTATTGGCTATCAATGTCACTCGGTTGTTGAAGATGCGTCAAATATAGAAGGCGTCAGCCGGGTCATGGTTGCAGATAAGCCAGAGTATGAGCATCAGCTGGCGGAAAACAGTGCATTGTTAATTTCCGAAATAGCCTCTGATTATAGCCATATCCTGGCATCGGCCACGACGTTTGGAAAAAACGTAATGCCTCGTGTGGCTGCGTTGTTGGATGTTGGCATGCTGTCTGATGTCATCGCTATAGAAAGTGAGGATACGGTTATCAGGCCCATCTATGCCGGTAATGCACTGGCAAGAGTGCGCAGCACTGATCCCACAAAGATAATCACTGTTCGTGGTTCGGCATTTGATGCGGCCCCGATGGGCAGCGGCCAAGCAGATCAGCAGCAGTTAGATATTTCGATTGATAATAAATTGAGTGAGTTTGTCGGATGTCAGGCATCGGAAAGTGAAAGGCCTGAGTTAACCGCTGCCCGTGTTGTCGTATCGGGCGGCAGGGCGCTCGGCAGCAGAGAGAATTTTGCTTTGATCGAGCAACTAGCCGATAAACTCGGAGGGGCAATTGGCGCCTCTCGGGCGGCTGTAGATGCCGGTTTTATTTCCAATGATTACCAGGTTGGCCAGACAGGTAAAATTGTGGCCCCGGAATTATATATTGCAATAGGCATTTCCGGTGCTATTCAGCACCTCGCCGGCATGAAAGATGCCAAAGTGATTGTTGCTATCAACAGTGATCCTGAAGCGCCGATTTTTGAGATCGCTGATTATGGACTGGTCGGGGATCTTTTTGACATCCTGCCTGAGCTGATTGAGTCAGTGTGAGTTGCTCAAAGACACACTCATTTGAAATCAATCGATGATTTTCCAGCCGTGCTGCTCGGCCATACGGGTTAGCGCGGCCATGTCCTTCCTTTCTTCTTCAACCATCCAGTCAATAAATCGCGTGACGGTGTCACCCTTGCTGATGGTTTGATAGTAATACTGCCAGGTGTTGTTGGTGACGATAGTCGCCCCGGTAGGCAGTTTCAAATAGCCTTGCTGCAATTCATGGACGACCAGCATCAGATCGGTAATGGTGATGCCCTGGCCCGCAAAGCAGGAAGTTAAAGCCATATCCAAGGTATTGAAGGTTAGACCGTCTTTTTTTATCTGATCGCTTCGCCCATTTCGGCTAAGCCACTCTCGCCAGTCAGATTGGTCGGGGGTCGGGTGTAATCGAGGGTAGTTAGCGATGAGCTTGTCCACATCGATTGGCTCGTCGGTTTTGGTCAAGAGTTCAGAATAGACGGGTGCCAAGTACTCTTTTCTGAGAAAAGTCGGCATGTTGCTGCTTTGATGGACTTCAGGGACGTTATATATCGCTATATCATAGTCACCCTCTTCTAAGTGCAAGAGTTCATTGTCATGTCCCATACTGGACGACAATATAATGTTGACATCTGGGTTGAGTGACTTAAAAGAATGCAAACGGGGAATCAGCCAACGTACGGCGAAACTCATTGCAACCTGCACTCGCAAAGTGCCCGTTTCCTTAGTTTTCAATTGGCGGATGGTTTGGTTTAGTTCGCTGTATTGACGGGTAAGCAGCAGAGCGATTTCTTTTCCTTGGGCTGACAGTTCCAGTGAGCGGTGGTGGCGAATAAACAGTGAGAAACCAAGTTTATCTTCTAACTGTCTGATTTGCCTGCTGACCGCACTTTGCGTCACATTGAGTTCCTCTGCGGCAAGTGTAAAACTCAGGTGTCTTGCAGAGGCTTCAAATACTCTTAACCCATTTAAAGATGATGGAAGTAGGTTGTGTCTTTTCTTCATAGGCAATTGTGTTCGCCACGCGAGCGGCTCAGTTTGTGATAACTCTTGCATGAGTTTTATGAATGCTAAGGTACTATAAATGTCGTTTGAAACACAAACATGAAGATTTTACATTATCCCTATCTCTGCAGTTTGATGGCCGTTACGCACTTTAAACCTACATTTTCTGATCTAGGTTTCCTCAAATAGGTCGCCTTTACCGTCACTGCTGAAGATCCTTTCTGCTTTTCGATACTCTAGTGTCTTGTGGTGATAAATGAAAAAATTAATCAGCTTGGCTGTGCCGCTCATCATTTCACAGCTGGTTGCGCAATTATTGGTATTTACTGATGTGTGGATGATGGCCCAACTCAGTATCCTTGCTATTGCCGGCGGTGGCCTGGGAGCAGCTGTCTACTCAATCGTTTTTACTGTTGCGGGCAGTACCGTTGGATGTGTTGCGAATTTAATTGCTATCGCCTACGGCAAAAGAATAAAAGATATGGAGAAGGGTGACGCCGAAGTCAGTATTTCTCTCAAAAGTGGACTGCTGCTATCGGTTATCCTGACCGTGACGTTATTGCCCGTCTTCTTCTGGATGCACGACCTACTGCTCAAAGCCGGTCAAGATCCTGAAACCGTCGTGCTGGCGGTAGATTATCTCAATGCCTTGAAGTGGGCGATGCTGCCGACGTTGATTCTGTTGGTTCTGCGCAGCTTGGTTAGTGCGTTTGGTGACACCCGCTCGGTTATGGTGATGTCAATTGCCACTGTTATCCTTAATGTGCCGCTAAGCTACCTGATGGCGTTTCATTGGGATATGGGGTTGGCAGGCTTGGGTTACGGTACTGCACTGGCCGCCTTCGTTGTCATGCTCGGCTATGGCTATTGGGTCTTCACCCTTGATAAATACCGTCAATATAATCCATTTGCCAATTGGCAGGAGTATCGTTTGGGTATCCTGGTGCCGTTGTTGGCGATCGGGGTGCCTATAATGATTGCGACCCTGATGGAGCATGCTCTGTTTTCGAGCGCGGCACTGTTGGCGGGGACCTTAGGGGCCGTGTCGCTGGCTATTCACCAGATTGCAATGCAATGCTTGAATTTGTCGTGGAACGTAGCCTTTGGCCTGTCCCAGGCAGCTTCTATTTTGGTTAGCCAGCATGTCGGTCTGCAAGAACCTGGCATGGTAAAACGCTATGCCAAACAGGGTTTGTTGCTGGTAACAATCACCAGTGCTCTATTTGGGGTATTGTTGATTGCAAAACCAGAGTTCTTGACTGTTGTCTTCAATGTCGAAGGTGATGCATTAGCGGAAGAGTTAGTCACAGCATTGCCCAGTGTGATGATTATGGTTGCGGCTTGTTTTGTGGTTGATGCTTGGCAATTGTCTGCTATTAGTATTCTTCGCGGCATGAAAGTGGTGAAAGCCCCGACGGTAACGACTGGTATTGGCTACTGGCTCATTGGTCTGCCTTCTGCCTGGGTGTTGATGAACATGTTTGGTTTGGAAGGTGTTTGGGGTGGTTTGGCCGTTGGTTTGGCTGCTACGGGCTTAATGCTACTGTTCATCTTGTTGCGTGAACTTCACAAGCTTGAAGGACGTGAAGTGCAAAGCCACAAAACACAAAGTGCAGGGGCTATGTCATCTTAAAGGAATGATATCCCGTTGTTGATACTGAAATCGTACGGAAGCTTTCCGTACGATTTGCTGTGTCGGTGAACAAGGAGTATACTTTTTATGTACGGAGTGTTTCCGTACTGATGGAGGTGGATATGGCAACAGCACGTTTGGACTTGCGCCTGGATGAAGAAATTAAAGCCAAAGCTGAAAAGGCCTCGGCACTTTTGGGGCTGAAAAGTCTGACTGAGTACGTGGTCCGTCTGATGGATGAAGATGCCAGCCAGGTAATCGCTCAGCATGAAAGCATCACTGTTGATGGTGATGTATTTGATCGGTTCGTTGATGCTTGCGATAAGGCTAAATCACCGAATAAAGCTTTGCTCGATGCTGTGGATTTTGCAGATGAAAAGGGCTTTAAGTAAGTGAGTTGGGCCAAAGAGTTTATCGAGCTTGATAAAAAGCTGCATGACCGCGCGTCCTTTGACTGCGGTGAACCGGAACTAAATACCTTCATTCAGACTCAGGCGGCAAAACATATGCAGGCAGGTATCAGCCGTACCATGGTGCTACCTGCCTTACTTCCGCTACCCAATCAAAAACGGCCCATTTGTGCTTTCTATAGCATTGCGCCGAGCTCGATATGTCGCGATACATTACCGGCGGCAATGGCTAAAAAGCTTCCCAAGTATCCGATTCCTGTTTTTTTGCTTGCTCAACTTGCCGTTCACCATGAATATCATGGCAATGGACTGGGTAAAGTGAGTTTGGTCAAGGCATTGAGATATCTTTGGCAAGTCAATGCTCATATGAGGGCGTATGCGATTGTCGTTGATTGTCTGAGCTCCGAAGCGGAATCCTTTTATACCAAATATGGCTTTGAAGTGCTTTGCGAGCACAACGGGCGGGTACGGATGTTTATACCGATGAAAACTGTCGGCCAGTTGTTTGAAGGGCGATAATTGAAAGAATCGAAAGCCGGAGTGAAACACTCCGGCTTTTTTGATCAACGCAGGCGGAAGACGTCAGTTTGCTTGTCACTTTGTACTTCGGCAAAGCTTCTGATGAATGGCCCCTGCTGGCGTACGGCTTCTGGCAGGCGGTCAATGACAGCTTTGGCTTCGTCTTTGGTTGCAAAATCGCCGTAAATAACAGCATACCAGCGACCGCTTGAACTTTTCTTCCAGTTCACCCAGATTGGCTGTTGGCCCTGGATGTGGTTGATATAGTTTCTGACATCGGCTTGACGCTCTTCGGTCAGAGCGAGCACCTGAATGGTGAAACGCTCAGGGTTGAGGTGGCCGTAGGCTTCCTCTGTGGTCATCTGGCCTATACATTGGCTGTCAGTGTGCGTGTTTTCGGTGGTGGAACAGCCGGCTAAAAGAAGCACAGCCAAAACTGCAAAAATTTTTTGCATTAAAAACTCCTTGGTAATAACCCCATACCCAATTCATTGGATATATCTTTTAGTTTTTATAAACGACAATTTTACCAATAATGATGAGCGTTTGTTTGACAATACTCGTCGGTAAAAGCGTGTTTGCCGAAGATGGCAGCAAAAGTTGCTGATTTATTCGGCGTTGACGGAATAAGGCGCAGCGAAATATTGCCAGGTGATTGAAATTGTATAGAAAATAGCTCGTTTGTTGGTTCGGTCTTCAGTTACCTTGAAAGTTAACACTAAGGTGTGACTATTCTATCTATTTTTCAGTATACTGTATATATATACAGTTAACTGAGAACGATGGAGATGAAGCTATTTCCTTACTTTATTGAAGGGGTGAAGTGCGGCTTTCCGTCACCTGCTGACGGCCATCAAGAGGAGCTCGACCTAGAGAGCTATCTCATTAGAAACCCCAATGCCACTTTTTTCCTGCGGGCGTCTGGTGAATCCATGATAGGTGCCGGTATTTACGACGGTGACCTATTGGTCGTTGATCGGGCCGAGCCCGTTGCTCCCGGGCGAATTGTGATTGCCAGGATATATGATGAATTCACATGCAAGCGCCTGATGCGCCATGACCAAACATGGTGGTTGGTTGCCGAAAACCCGAGTTTCAAGCCTTTTCCCATGCCCGAAGATTCAGAAATTTTTGGGGTGGTAACGCGCAATGTGCATAACTTACTGGGGTGAACGATGGCGGCATTAGACGGATATCGTGATCAGGTGTGGGCGCTGGTTGATGCCAAAAGTTTCTACTGTGCCTGTGAACAGCTGTTTGACCCAAAGTTGGTGAATAAACCGCTTGTGGTGCTATCTAACAATGATGGGTGCTGTGTCGCGCTTTCTCCTGAGGCCAAAGCGCTCGGTATCAAGCGTGGTGCGCCGTGGTTCAAAATTGAACGCGAAGCCAGGAAGATGGGGGTTGAAGTCAGGAGTTCGAATTATACCCTGTATGCTGATATGAGCCGCCGCTTCATCGAAGAACTGCATCGCTTTTCGCCTCATGTTGAGCAGTACTCTATCGATGAAGCTTTTGTACGGCTGGACGGTTTCCAGCTCGATGGGTTGACCCATTACGGTAAGGAGATCCGCGACAGGATTTATCAGCATTTGGGGCTGCCTGTCAGGGTGGGTATTGGTTCGAGTCCAACATTAGCCAAACTTGGCAATCAGGCTGCCAAACAATACGAGCAAAGGGTGGATGGCGTTATTCAAATTGACAGCGAACAGCGTCGCCGCTGGTTGCTAGAAAGGTGCTGTGTGCAAGATATATGGGGGGTCGGAGCGAAGACCGCGACCCGGCTGCAAACCAGTGGTATCACCAATGCACTGCAATTAGCCGAACAGAATCCGGCCGATATGCGCCGATTGTGGAATGTCGGGCTTGCCCGAACTGTGCTTGAGCTTCAAGGTGTTGCTTGTATTGACCCCGGCGACATAGACGAGAAGCGTAAGCAGATTTTATCGAGCCGCAGTTTTGGTGTTGACCTAAGCGATCTCGACGATTTGAAATCGGCCCTTGCATTTCATTGCCAGCGGGCTGGCGAGAAGCTTCGGCGTCAACATAGCCAAGCCGGTGTGGTTGGTGTTTTTCTTCGTACCAATCGCTATAAAGATTTGCCGCAGCATAATGTTAGTTGTGCGAGAGAGTTGCTGTGCCCGAGTCAGGACAGTTATAAATTTCTCGATATTGCGTTGCAGCAACTGGAGTCTATTTACCGACCGGGTTACGCCTACCAGAAGATCGGGGTAATATTGGATGGTTTAACCGATGCCAATAATGATCAATTCCAGTTTGATATGTTTGATGACAGTGCTCTGGAAGAGATGAAGCGGCGTGATCTCATGGCAATCACCGATCAGATGAATGCAAAATTCAAAAACGGTGTAAAGCCTGCTTCTGTCATCGGCTCTACCAATTGGCACATGCGCCAAGCATTTAGATCAAACCGTTGGACGACACGGCTGGACGAGCTACAGGTCGCCAAGTGTTAATGGCGTGCCATATAACAAAACTGTATGTCATAGAGTGAAAGCGAATTTCTGGATTTAACCAATTGGTTAATAATTACCTTCATTGAAACAGGAAGGTATGAGGTTGCGGATGTTTGTATGGATAGGCTTAGTATGTGGCATTCTGATCGCCTCATCGTATACCTCTGGGCTGGTAAGCGCAGTATTAGACCTTGCCGCATTTGTCATTATTTTAGGCCTAGGTGTACGCAGGGTAAGGCAAGGTAAAGTGGATAAAAAGGGAAGTGTGCGTCAGTTGAAGACTGAGGCGGATAGCTCGGGCTTTATTGAAGAAGTGAAGCAAATTAACAGTGTGACAGACCGGCTGGACATTACACCGTAACGTATTGTGGCAAGCGACTAAAAAACAGCCCCTTAAAGTGAATAAGGGGCTGTATTGTTTGTGTGATACCGAAAATTAGCCAGCAAGCTGGATATAGGCCAGTGAGCCTCCACCGATACATAGCCATAGCAGCACACCCAGTAACAACGGCTGGATACCTGCGGCTCGAAGCTTCTGGATGGTGATCCCTGAACCGATCAGGAACAGACACACCACCAGAATACGTTTGGATACCGAGAATATTGCCGAATACATCGGTTGAAAACCAGGTAGTAGGTAGGCAATGCCAATTGCCAAGCAATAGAACACAATAAAGAAAGGCACACCGATTTTTTTACTGTTACCCTTGAACATCAGAGCGCTGAGGAAGGCAATTGGAATGATCCATAGCGCACGGGCAAGCTTCAACGTCGTTGCTGTTTTCAGTGCCTCGTCCCCGTAGGCACCAGCAGCACCCACAACCGACGATGTATCATGAATTGCAATTGCTGCCCATGTGCCGAAAGCATGCTGGCTCATTTCCAAGTAATGGCCAATGACAGGGAAGATAAACAATGCAATCGCATTCAGGACAAAAACCGTGGCCAGTGCTAAAGAGGTTTGGTCGTCTTTGGCATTAATGGCCGGTGCAACCGCCGCAATAGCACTGCCGCCACAGATGGCTGTGCCTGAGGCAATAAGGTGACCCGTTTTCTGTTCTATACGCAGTAATTTAGTGAGTACATAGCCCAGTAGCAAAGTACAAAAGATCGAGGCAATGATAAGGCCCAGGCCTTGTTTGCTTGCTTCTATTGCCTGATCTAGCTGGATACCAAAACCAAGTCCAATGATGGAGTAAGAGAGGAGTTTCTTAGTCAGTGCAGCCAAATTAAATTGTGTTGGGACCAAACCGAAAGTGGCAAGGGTGAAGCCTAGCACCAGGGCAACCGGAGAGCTGACAACCGGTAGCAAGCATAGCAATGCCACTGCGATGAAAAGGCCATCGGTCTTGGAGAGTTTGTTGAAAAGAGAGAATTTAGCAGACATTGGTTATACAGATGAACAAAACTTGGCAGGAGTATATGCGTAAAGAGTAGTAAGGATAATTATAATATTTTGATGCCAGGGTTAAGATCTACTTAACATATGGTTATGCAGTATTGAACCGATAGAGGTTAAATGTAGCAATCCTGTCCAGGTCATTTTTTAATCCACCTGCCAGATGGATCCTGGTAATAATGACCAGGTGCGGTTTTATCGACGGCTTTTTTGTGGGCGATATGGCCAACTTCCTTGACGGTGAGCCCGTGTGAGACGGCAATTCTTTTGAAAGTATTTGTTCTGCGTGTATTCACCTCGGAAACCAAACTTTTTACCTGCGGTGACGGGCGGGCAGTAATAGGGGCGATCAGTCCAGTGTTTGCTTCACCAACAAGTCCTTGATCCTTGGCTTGCTGAAGATCGAGAGCAAATGCACTAAATGTCAGAAAGACGGAAAGTAAGAACAGCATTTTTCGCGTCATGGCATACTCCCTGCCAGCTTAAAAGACATCATCATCATTAAACAGCTCATCGATTTCCTTATCAACTTTAATACGAATTTCGTGTTCTATCTTGACATTCAAATTAACTTCTATTGGC
This sequence comes from Photobacterium sp. DA100, assembly GCF_029223585.1. NCBI lineage: Bacteria > Pseudomonadati > Pseudomonadota > Gammaproteobacteria > Vibrionales > Vibrionaceae > Photobacterium > Photobacterium sp. DA100. The sequence goes on from NZ_CP119424.1 coordinate 946,853, forward strand.
TTATCAGAGGCAGTGACTTGTACCGTTGGGGTACAGCCAGATAGTGCCATAAGCGACATGACCGAAAACAGGGCGATAAAAAATGGTATATAAAACAGCTTAAGTTGGATATCCATTGGTTACAACCTTTTGTGGACCCTTACCTTTGACCTCGCTTTAGCTCAAAGGCGTGTCCAACTAAGTGATTTTGAGTTCAAGCGCAAAAATGCTACTTATCCACACCAATCTGCTTTAAGAACATGTTTTCCAGCTTTTTTGAATTAATCATGTTAAGTGTTTTTAGTAGTGCTGGAATATTTTCTTCTATGCTGAGATTCAGATTAATGGGTCGCCCGGATAAAACATCTGGGTTTCGCCCTTTAAAATGTGATCTAGCACTTAGCTGTCCTTCTTTAGAATAGTCTAGATTAACGATTAGCGAGTGGTAGTTATAATTTTTGAGAATCGTACTCACAACTAACAAACTATTTTCACCCGCGGCCTCTACGTTTTGATCGATACGGGATCCCTCCTTGTACTTAAGGATCCCGCCCGGGTATCGAGCGTGCAGTTTTCCACCTGCTATTATTGGTGCGCTATCCTTTATTCCAAATGGCAGCAGACCATCGATAACTCCGGACATCTCGATATCATCAGCCGCAACAGCCTCAATGAGTTTTGGCAATTTTATGCCATGGACCTGGATGGGCACGGTGGGAATATTGGACAGGGAGTCGCTGGCGATGTCGTGAATACTGATGTCCCCACCCAGCAAATAAGCTTTGCCCCTATAGAGTTTGTAATATGGTTTTTGGCTGTCGAACTCCAGTATGGCATACAGGTTTTCCAATAGTATTCCTGCGTGCAGGTAGCTGACATGAAGGCTGATAGGTTGACGTGACCGGACACCGTGATTGGAGATGTCTATAGACAGGGAGACATTGAGATCGGCGAAATGAATATCATGGACATAACCACTTAAATTGTGGGTAAACAGGCTGATCTGACCTGACCATTGATCGCCACGGACCGTGAGATTCGCTTCGAAGCCAAGTGAACCCGAGTGTATATCATGATCCAAGGGCAATTTGGGCAGGTAATGCTTTTTCAAAGATTGCTTGCTGGAAAATGGAATATCATTACGGTGTAACTCTATGTTGGCTTGTTGCTGAGGTATCAGATATTCAATGGTATAGACAAACAGTTTGGTATGGCGCTTGTTTAAGATTTCGCCTTTGAAGCTCGACCTCACTGGATCTACAGTCAGTACACCATTAGTCATTAAACCGGGCAGGCGCTGATTATTTTGATTGACCGTGATGCTGGCTTGATAGTCGGTGGTGAGAAGAAACTCAGCCGAGTGCTCAGGCTTGATTGCTAGTTTTAAACCCAGCTTTGAGAGCACAGCTGACAGCTGACCGCTATAACGTTGCACGGGTAATTGGTTAATATTTTCTTTTTGCCTCATGGCTCTAATTTCAGCTTCATAGGTACCTTCTGGGGTGATCAACTTAAGTGCAGCAAGGTTGTCGGCATTAACTCTGATCGGGTGGTTAACGTCCGTAGAAATAAATAAGCCCGTGGTTTTGTCAAGTTTGAAATCTTGCTTGATGGTTACCATCTGAGCTTCTATCGTGATGTTTTCGGCATCAGCTTCGAGCCATTCACCACTGTGCTCAATGCGCATTTTATCGATGATGAGCTGGGAATCATTGAGCTGGAATTCAATTTGCTCACCAGACCAATTGCCTTCAATCACCGACTGGATTCGACTGTTATGGATACTCACCGCAGGGGTCGGAAATAACTGTGGAACTAACGCGTTAATTATGCTTTTTGCGTGACACTGTAGCGTTTCGTTGCTGTCGATAAAGGGTATGAGGCAGTGGAGGGCCGAGAAATCAAGCTTCAAGTCATAGCCTAGTTTGTCATTACGGAAGTGGAGTTGTTCAGTGCTTTTGTCCAGTCCTAAAGCAATACTGCCATCACGGTAGTCGGCATTGAATGTCAGAGTGCCATCGGTGTTGAGCTCAAGTACAGCAAGGGATGATTTCGATGTCGCATTTTGGGCCAATAATGGATGCTCGAAGGCAAAGCGATTGAGCTCGACATTGACCTGCTCAGGTAGAGCGACGTCGATGGTATAACGGACGTGCTCGACATCATGGAAATGGAGTGGGTCACTTTTGTTTTCGGGGCTGCCATTCTTGAAAGTCAATGCTCTTTGACTGGCAGAGATTATGATAGGCTTTGTTAATTTTGCGCTTGGTATATCGTAAAGCTTGAGCCTGTCGGTGAGATCCCGGGTGTGTTTGAAGTTTGCCTCACACCGAAATGTTTTGGGTAACGGGCTAATGAAGCTGATGTCGGCGTTACAATCTAGCTGGTTGCCTCTTGGACCGATAACAGTACCGGTGAACTCTGCCTCTTCGAGAGTACGGTGCTTGATAATTACATCAATATCGTAAGGTTGTTCTGGTCCCAGAGCCTTGCCGATCAACCGTAGCTCGGCTTGTTTATCAGGCCTGTTGTGCCGAACCCTGGGAGTGTCCAATACCAGTTTGGCATCCATGATCAGGTTACCGTAGGTGAAGTGGCTGACCTTTAGGTGCTTTAATGGGAGTTGCGCCAAATTCGCAATGGCATGGCCTAAATGCAAGCCCTCATGGGCGTCGTCGGGTTTTTCCAGAAACTCAGGCAGCTCTGTCGGCTGGGCAAAGCGTAATACGTCGGCCTGCAAGCGCATACTCTGGCTTGGTTGGTTGAGGTCGACAGTCAATGCGATATCATGGCCTGTCTGTTGAAAGTTATCTATTTCCGTTTGCCATAGCGGTGTCAGGGCGTCGAGATGGACGGCCAAGGGAGTTTTACCATTTTGCCAACTCAGTGAAAAATGCCCTTTGCTTAACTCGATCGGATAGCTGTTTTGGCCAATATCCTGGGGCAGAAAGATGTTGAGTTTGGCGGCATCGATGATCCCGGTAAGCGTGACGAATGGTTCTGTGGTAAGGACCAGCTGTAAATTGTTTACTAGCTGCGGCATGCGATTGCCTACTGTGTTTTCGAGGGTGACTGAAGCCTGCTGGCTATGTGCACTGAACACATATGGCGCTGAAAGATCCGTTAAGTTAAAAGTGGTGTTGCTGAAGTGAATGTCATTAATAATGAGGCCGTGGGGCTTAAGTGCATGTTGAATTTCGGGAGCTAACCGGACAACTGTATGCGGCGACAGCAAGCGCCAAGACGATGTTGAAATGGCACTTTGGTCATCTGAAAAGTGTTCGAGAGTGAGTTTCCTGATGGTAATCGCTGTTTTGTTTACGGCGATCGAGACCCTATCAATTTGAATGCGCTTGCCAATGTGAATGCCGGAAATCGCATTGATCTCTATCCCTTTCGAAGCCAGCCAAGGAGGGATGAAAACGGCAAGGATGACAATTGTGAAGACAAGGAAAAACACGCCATAGGTCAACAGTCGGACATAGCGGTAGCGGCTGCGCTTCGAGGGCGGCGGTGTGTTTTTTTTGCCTACAGCGTTATTCATATAGGATTGAAATTCTAACCAGCAAAAATGGGTTCGTGGCTTTTTATAAGCATAAACGCTAGCTTGAAGCTTGGGAGAAATATTGTATAAATCAACTACTTCAACCAGAATTCAAGGCTGGATGATTCTACTGAATTGTGGTGATGGTTTTTAGCCAGGATAAAAGAGTGTCATATTCTGAAGTTGCTGAATTGCTGTGATTTTTTTATTGTTTTTTTGCGCGGGTTTACCTGATATCACAAAAGTGCAATAGGGGTGGTTTGCTACTATTCACTAAGTCTTGGTCTTGTAATGGCGTAATCATCTTATTGATGGTTTTGGCCAGGTTGAATGTTTGTGACAAACCTGAGACAAAATGAGGCTATCTCATAGAAAATCATCAGGATGTGATTATGTCTGACACAACTCCAATACAGCCGAACTCCTCAGGCCCCTTGCCATTACACCGACTTATTCGTTCATTAGGCCCTGGCATAATGATGGCAACGGCAGCCGTCGGCGGTTCCCACTTAGTGGCATCGACCAAAGCCGGTGCAATATATGGATGGCAGCTTGCCGCTCTGATTTTGCTGGTAAACCTTTTGAAATATCCATTTTTTCGTGCCGGCGTTCAGTACACTATGGGGACAGGCAATAGCTTGGTTCAAGGTTATGATGGAATGGGCCGCGGCTATTTATGGGTGTTTACCGCGTTAAGCTTGATTTCTGGCGTCGTCAATACAGCCGCATTATTATTGTTCAGTGCTAGCCTGTTGGGGTACTTCTTACCGTTTAGCTTATCTCTGCCTGTATTGTCCGGCATAGTGGTTGTCGCTTGTTTGGTTATCTTGATGGCTGGCCACTATAAGGCGTTGGACAGCCTGTCAAAGGTCATCATGTCAGTGCTGGTCATAGCCACGCTATCAGCCGTGGTTATTGCTGCGGGAAAGGGGAGTGTGGCTCCGGCTGATTTCCAAGCACCCTCAGCTTGGTCGCTGGCGGCTATTGGCTTTATTGTTGTAATGATGGGCTGGATGCCTGCGCCCATTGAAATTTCATGTCTAACATCGCTGTGGCTAAAGAGCCAACGAAAAGAACAACAGGTCACACCCGAGTCAGCATTGTTTGATTTCAACGTCGGTTATATCGGTACGGCTATCCTGGCAATTGTCTTTCTCTCTCTCGGGGCGCTGGTATTGCATGGCAGCGGCACAGAGCTAAAAGCATCAGGTATTGGTTTTTCACATCAATTAGTCAGTATGTACGCATCAACGATCGGTGAGTGGTCGCGTTACTTGATCGCGGTTGTGGCTTTCTTCTGTATCTTTGGTAGTACCATTACCGTGATTGACGGTTATGCCCGTTCTCTGGCCGAAGCTCAGTCACTGCTTCAATCCAAACCGGTTGGTCAGCGTGCATTTCATAACGGCTGGATGTTGTTTACCGCGGCCTCTGCCATGGGGATCATCTTGTTCTTCAGCTCAGCGCTAATGCCAATGCTTGATTTTGCTATGGTAATGGCTTTTATGACGACACCAATTTTTGCTTTGCTCAACTACCAATTGGTTTCTAAAACTGATTTGCCCCAAGCTTTACAATGGTCTAAATCGATGAAAGTGTTGTCATGGGTTGGCCTGAGCTATCTGTTTGGCTTCCTTGCTGTGTTTGTCTGGTGGAAGTGGCTGATGTAAAAAAAGCCGGATACCGACAGGACGAAGGTATCCGGCAGATTCCACGTTGGCTATCGGGGGCGGCTTGTTTAAAAAGAAAAAGCCGCCCAGTTATAGTTATTAAAATTCAGGTTGTTTTGCTGTAAATACGGTCTTAGCCAACTAACGCAGGATCACTCAATTCCTCATTACCTACACATGCATTGGACAAGCCCTTTTTCTTTGGGACGGTTAACTCGTGATTAATCTGTTCAATCGCGTCGATAAGTGCATCATGAACCATGGCAGATTGCCCAGCCTCTAGTGCATGCAATGCGCGAAATAATGTTTTCTGTAGCTCGGTGACTTGCTCATTGGCATGATCCAACTCAATTGATTCGAGTGAAATGAGGTCATTAATGTGCTTTGCTGAACCCGCTTGAGAAACTGAAAGTTGGCTAGAGATGATTTGGGAGGTGCATAACTTTAAGTAAGAGAGGGTTTGGGTTAGCGACTGCGAGGGTTTGTCCATCCGAAAACTCCTTGAGATTTCACTATGCTAAAACGGTTAAGGCATAATGATGTCCGTTATTGATGCGCAATGATTTGCATAAAATGGTTGTTGGCTTGTTACTTAACGTTTAATCACAATCTAAAGCAGTGTGAAATGTAAGAACTTGGCTCAGATCAAATTGAGTGTAAACAAAGAGTTATGTTGATTTTGTTTCAGTCATTTTTATGACTAACTTATCACGTTGGTATGAAAATTCACCGGGGATATACAAAATATTTTGAATGGTTATTCTGTGGCGTGAATAATCTGTGTTATTGGAATCGGATCTAACCCCAAGCTGTTTCATTATCTTGGGGCTATGTAAAAGATCTACTCTGTAAGTCTGGTTTAGCTGTACTTAGAATGACGCCAGGTATTTGGCAATCTGGCGGATATCTTCATCGCTATAGTGTTCCATTGCTACTTCCATTGGGACAAATAACCCGTTTTTCCGCTTCTTGAGCTTGTAGTCTTGCATCTGGTTAATCAGATACATTTCCATCTGCCCGCCAATCTTCGGGTACATCGGCATGACCGGCTCGTTACCGGTCTCCCCATGGCAAGTTGCACAGCCGCCCTTACCTGGTGAGAGGTATAATTGCCTACCGGATTCTGTTTCCACAGAAGCGAATGCCGAAACTGAAAGGCAAGTTATGGCTGCCACCACTACTTTCTTCATTGTGTATTCTCCTTGCTTAAGCATTGCAGCCAGTGTCTGATGAACTCGGCTTCTTGGTTGATATAGCCGGAGTAGCGATACACTATTCGGTTGTCAATCACCACAAAACTGGCGGGTAACCCTTGAAAGCCAAGTTGTTGCAGCAAAGCCAAATCGGGTTCTATTGTCTTCGGTAGATGTTTGATCTGTAACTGCTTAAATTTGACGTCGACACTATCCGGAACATCACCTAGGTGGATGGTATCGATAGCATAGATATTACTATTGGCAATACTGTCCAGCATCGGCAGCTCTTTTAGGCAAGGCGGGCACCATACGGCCCACAAATTGACCAGTGTGACAGGCTTAGTATTGCTTTCCCATCTTTGCGAGCCATCCGTTGCGATAAAGCCGTCTGGAGCTGGGCACTGGCTGGCGTTGGCTATCGCGGTTAGCACTAGCGAGCCGAACAAAAAGGCAATTTTATTCATCGAGGTGCCTTTTTAAGCTCTGGCCAATCTTGACGCCGCCCACGCCGTATCCGTATACATCGATCAGCTCGCGATCTGGGCCATAGAAATAGATGTACGCGGAGTGGAACACTTCGTAGTGGTTCGGCAAAGGGGGATAAATCGGTTTCCCCTCCAGTGAATAGCCAAAAGTGGCTTTTAGGCTTCTGGCCGCAGCTCGTGTTTGCTCGAAACTACCGACCAAGCCGACCATTTTGGGATCGAAGTATTTGACATACAGATCCATGTTTTCGACGGTATCACGTTTGGGATCCACGGAGATGAAAATAGGCACGACCGCGTTTTTTTTGTCACCCAATGTATGGACGGCTGTTGCCAAGTCAATCACGGTGGTGGGGCAAATATCTGGGCAACTGGTGTAACCGACGCCTATCAGCAGGTACTTATCGGGCCAGTTTTTTTCAGTAACGGTGCCAAGGTCATGCTCTTGTAGTTCGAACGTGAGTGGCTTTGCCACAGCAACCGGGGGCAGCATGCCTAGTGTTAATAGGGTAAGAACAAAATAGGAAACGAGTAAACGCATACCTGCTCCTTAGTGACAAATGGTGTTGGTGATCCCCATAACAATATGCTGGGGCTGTTTAAGACCGGTGTTAATAGCCGGCAGCAGTTTGTTTTGGCGTATATCGTAGATAAACAAATCACTGCTGTTTTGTTGGGTCGCAAACAGGGTTTTGGAATCAGAAACGACCACGACCTCGTTGAGGGGATGTTTAAGGGCAAGTGAGGTCGCTTTGTTTGCTTTGGTTAGCTCAAAGATGTTTAGCGATTTTTCGCTTTCGACAATCCCAATGGTTTCTAACCAGCCGGTGCGAATCGATTTGGGCGCCTGCTTGAATTGGAAATTATTCACTGTTTCTCCAGACCAAGTGTTGACGATCTGGGCTAGGCCATTGTCATCGACAAATATCATGTGTTCGGAATCAGAGCTGACGTAAGGGCGCCAGGGCTTGGCTGTCATCGGGTACGATTTATAGGGAGCCTCGTTAAAGAGATCCCATACGAAAACGGAGTTGGTTGAATGGTCCGAGACCAGGGCCAGCCGCGCATCAGGTGAAAGAGTCAGTGCCGATACGTTGCCTTCTCCCAGCTGAATGTGGGTCTGTTGGCCGTCGTGGTTTCTGTAAATCAGTGTGTTACCTGTTTTGGCTTCGGTGATGTACAGGTTATAGCCACCATTGTCAAAGTTCATGCTAAATGGTGACTTGATGCCTTCAATTGAGGCAACATATTCCTGTTTCAATGGCTTGATGATGTCAATGCGATCTTGGCTTGCAACAGCCAATTGCGCACCATCCGAATGGAAAACGATCGAGTGGGGCACCCGTTCTAAAGCCATTTCACTGTGGGTGTGCGTTATCAAATCATAGCTAAAGACTTTATTACTGACGCCATCGATATAAACCAGTACATCTTGCACGTCAGAAACTACAAGTTCGGTGGGTACCGCTTTGAGTTCAAGTCTGTCCGCCAACTGATATTTGAATGTATCAACGACGGCAATGTGTTTTGAATCGGCTTCAGAGATGAATGCCCAACGGGCACCGTCGTCATAGCGAGGCAGTTCTGCATTGCTACAAACAGCGAATACGGCTAGAAAACACAATGTAAGCTTGCGCATTAATAAGGTCATGGTAGAGCTCCTGAACCTAAGGTTGGCAAAAAAGCCACCCAAGCTGGGTGGCCTGAGTCGGTTAAGGGGTGCGAACACAACGGCTGTAGAATTCCGTGTCTTTTTGCATCCCCAGGCCCGAACCGATCATATAGCCTTGCGCCCATGCTTCGTTGTCGGTGGTATTGCGCAGATCAAGCTGCTCGGGAGATTGATCTTTCTTGCGTAACCCCAGTGGACGAACGTGCAGGGTCGGGCCGGCAACATCGGAGGTGCTGGTCCAGAAAAAATATTTCACCGGGGTATCCGGGAAAAACTCTTCGTCGATTGACGGTGATGTTTTGTTGTAGTTGACGATAGAAACAGCTTCTTTGATATTTGGCAGGCGCCAGTCGTCATAGCCTGCCAGCTCGAGGTTGTTGCAGTACTGCAGTGAGTCTTCCCAGTTTCTGCGGGTATAGTCTATTTTCTGTTGCCACATACGGTTAGTGACTTGTTCTGTAACCGTACCATCACCGTTGTCTACGTAACTCATGTTGTGATATGCCGCACCGTTGTCGGCGCGAACGCAGCGTACCAGCTTGGTAGACGCCGTGTGCTGGCCCATAATATGGGCGTCGGGGAAACCAATGTGCCAAGCGTGATCGGGATGATCACTGACAGGGAAGGTCCAGATCCCCGAGTTCTGTCGTGGCATATTCAAGAATGCATCCATATCAATAGCAGGGCGGAAGTTACCCATATCAGCGATACTTTGTAGCTCTTTCATCAGCGGGAAGCGCCAGTCGGTATAGCCGTCGAGTTCCAGGTTGTCACAATACTGCTGGCCTTCAACCGCTGTCATCCAAATGCGCGAGGCATCACGCTCCCACATGAGCTTGGTGTTGTTATCTAGGGTCACCTTGCCAGATTTACTGATCGTATAACTGAGCGGGTTTTGAGGGTTATCAGAGTCCTCGTTCGGAATATCGGTGAACTGCTGGATTTGACCGGTATCTGGTAGCTTAAACCCTTCTGGGGCAGGCATGCCGATGCCGGTGATGAACTCACGGCGCTCGATCAGTTTTACTTCCTGGCCGGTGACATAGGCAATGATGTCTTTGTAGTCATCCTCTGAGTACATTTTGGCAAATGGCACCATCATTGGTGCATTGCGGTTGATTCGCTTGCCATCGCGGTAAGAATTCATCTGTTCAAACAGATAAGTCGGCATCTGGCCTTTGAGTGGTGGATAGGCTGCTTGAGTGCTTGCCCCCTGGTCGCCATGACACATCTTACAAGATTGGTCGTATTTTTCTTTGCCGCGCTGGAAGGCCTCGCTCTCAAGTACATGCTCCATTGGGTTATACTTCATGGTGCGAGTGCTTAACACGATTGCGGTATTGGCCATATCTCTCGGGCTGTTCGCGTACACGATTTCTTTCATTTGTGAGGCAATTCCCGAGTGGCGCTCGTTATCCATGTCCACCCATTGATCGAAGAAGTACTGTGGATCAAACCCCTCGATTTTTGGGCTCAGGGTCTCCGGCACTTCTTCTTTTGCAGGACGGTGGCAACCGAGGTAGCAACCGAAAATAATCCGGTTAGCGATTTGTTTTTCTTCGGCTGTTAAATCGGCAATAGTTCGATTGATGGTATAGTCCTCGTAGCCATTGTCGATATCTTCTGCGGCCAGTAGTGCTGGCGAGCTCAGCAAGGCAGAGGCGATACTGAGAGAAAGCAGAGTCAAAGATTTCATTTATAGGCCTCCTACTGCCGCTAGTTCGCGGATTTTTTCTTCTTCACGTAGACGCATGTTGCGTTTCAAATTCGGGTGGGCGATGTCGTAGTGACAGCTAGAGCATTGGTAATCTGTGTCAGTGTCACGGTTGGCAAAAGCCATCTGGTGTACCTGATCGGAAACTGCAGATTGTTCATCGGCTATAGAGGCCCGATGTTCTAAAGTGCGGTGACAGTTTTCACAACCGGAATCGAAAACAAATTCTGTACGCTTTTCATGGTTAGCCTGGTAATCAAGGGCATCCATTCCCTTTACATATTCACCCCACAGATGGCGCATGCCCGATGTCCCTTTGACGTAGAGCTGTTCAACAACATTGGACTTGGGTAAGTGGCAATCAACACACTCTGCGACAAAACCCTGGGAGTTATTACCGCCATGAATACTTTGCTCGAAGGTTTCTACCATAGGTTGCATGGTATGGCATGAGCCACAAAATTCGTTGGTACTGAATGCATGTAGCACTTCAGTCGCTGGGAGGGCGAATAGCAAGCCTAGGCCTGTACCGGCCAAGGCAATGACGGCAATAACCGAGCGCTTCACTTGTTTGATTTGCTGAATTATTTTCATTGCGCCCTCAATTAAAGTTGGTTTGCTTTAACAACGCTGGCTTCGCACTGGGCGTCAGCGAGATAGGTTAGCCATATGTTGACAGGGTAGCTTTCGCCAGCAACGGGACGCTTTTTCAGATCCATCAACATAAAGTGCAAGCCACCTCTTTTGAGCACGGTTTTCCCATCCTTCTCCAGGAACAGTTTCGGGATACGTTGCATTTTCATAACGCCATCCTTCATTTCTGTTTTATGGATCTGCACATTGTCAGTTAATGCCGATATGTCCCCGCCGAGAATAGCCTCTGGAGAGGGCAAGCGAAGCGCTTTCACTTCTTCATTAACGGAATAGTCAGCGGTGAAAAAAAGGGCGGTGCGATTAACATTGGGTGCTGGCTCTACGATAACGCAGTCGCGGATGGTGACATCAGCTTGAGCGCATAGCGTTGTGAGCAGTCCTAGGCTAGCAATGAGTTTTTTCATAAAAGCTCCTTAAAAGTGAAAGTTCAGGCCGATGTTGATGCGATCGTTTTTGCTGTCTTCTGCGTACTCCGCTAGCTCAACAAAGGTGGTGAAATGTTTGTCGAACGCATAGCTGGCGTTCGCTAGGTAGAGGGTTTCGTTATTTTGGCTAGCATCGTCATAATCCTTGAATTGGGCTCCCAGCTTGAAGGTCACGTTATTGAGCTGATACTTTGTGGATAAGCCATAGACATTGCTGTCACCCGCAGGGTCGTCTTGGTTTAATTCAACCAAGCCAGCGAGATAGAAGTCTTTGAGTTGGAATGAGGAGACAAATGCGTAGCGGACATAGTCCTCGGTCGCATTGGCTGGAAGCTGCTTGTGGTGGGTGGATGCTCTATTTAAAGTCGCATTAAAGTTGCCCTTGTTATAAATCAGGCGTAAGCCGTAGACATCGACATTGTTGCCATTGCTGTCATTCGGGCTGATGATGGCTCCCTTAAATTGCAGCCCGTTCCAAATCGGTGTCCCGTAAGCAATTTGGTTGGTACCGTACACACCCTGGCGATAGAGAGTTGAACCGCTCCAACGTTTCATATTGTTATTGTCAAAGATATCGACTTTTGAATACAAGTCCTTGTAGGTACCGACAGTGCCATTGCCGAAATACAGAGAGCCAAGAGAGTGGTTAAGCAAAATGAGGTTGGCTTCGCTCAGACGGATGTCAAAATCTCGGTCTTGTTCTGTTTTTGCCGTTAGATCCCGGCCGTATTCCGCCTCAATGTTGTAGCGAACCCGGACTAAATCTGTTCGGTGGTGCCCAAGCAGGCCGAGTTGAACGCTCTGAATTTCAGATTGATAGTCTTTATTGTCCTCCCATTTTATTTGGCCCAGAACATAGCCGTAGACCGACGGTGGTACAAACTCGCTGGCTAAAGCCGGCGTCGACAGCACGGCCATTGCACAGTAGAGCACTTTAGTTTTTACATCCATGAAATACTTACTCGAAAGGGTTAGATATGAAGAATTGTGTTGAATTATATCGAGTTGTTTTTTTTGCAATACGCAGGTCCGTAATGACTGCTATTCATAAAATGAATAGCGCATACGAGATCAAAAAAGGGGCAGGTTTTTCTGCTAATTAAGTGATGCACCGAGAATATTGAGGTGATAGTCAGTAAAATTCGATTGCACGGATGATAGGTACTTAACGCGAGGATTTAATGGATATTGAAGCGGTTAAAATGTTTGCCTTGCTGGCAAAAAAACTCAATTACACGGAAACTGCTAAGGCGCTGGATGTGAGCCAGCCGACATTAAGCCGAAAGATTAAAGCGCTGGAACAAGACTTAAATGTCACATTGGTACACCGGCGGGGCAACAATATTAGCTTAACTCCGCAAGGGGAGGCATTTCTTGAGTCGGCAACAAAGATCCTCGATCTGATAGACCATACTGTCGAGCAACTGCATGTTGAAAGAAAGGGAATTAGTGGCCAGCTTCGAATTGGTTGCCTTCATCCTATGGCGCGCTTTCTGACCAAGTTTTTCCTACCGAGTTTTCATGAAAAGCACCCAAATATCCATATACACTTCCATACCTTGACACCCTGCACATTGACCTTGTTTGAGGACGTGGATTTGATGATTGCCCCGTTTTGGCTAAGCGATGAAAGTGTAGTTTGCCGAAAAGTGTCAACCTTTGTGCGCTGCTGTTACGCTTCACCGGCGTACTTGAAAAAGCAGGGGGTGCCGCAATTTGTCCATGATCTCGAGTTACACCAGTGTATTACCCAAACCAATACGCCGAACGTAGAACGTTATTGGAATTTGCAAAACCGTGACGGTAATAAAAGGCAAGTCGAAGTCTCTGGCGACATGACGACCAACTCGATTGATATCGCGATAAATCTAGCTCTGGGAGGTTTCGGGATTGGGTTGATACCGGCCAACCAGGTTCGAGAATATGTTGAGAGTGGTGAACTGGTTCGTTTGTTTGATGGTAACTGGTTCGAACAAGGAGAGTTGTTCATACTCTACAAGCAGAGTCTGCATACACCAAAACGCTATAAAGTGTTCATCGAAGAGTTCGAGGCTTTTCACTACCAGTGGGGCTCTGGCTTGCACAATCTCGAATAACTATCTGGCATGTTAACCAATTATTTATGGATTTGCTTGCAAAGGATAGTTAAGGTGAATTCCTAGAAAGGGTAAGTTGGTTTCCGTAGTGATTTTTAAGACCGCAAGGAGAAAAGGTGAATAAGCTATTGTCTTTTGAAGCTTTGATGGTGCTCGATGCTATTGAGCGACGGGGAAGTTTCGCAGCAGCATCGGAAGAGCTAGGCAGAGCGCCTTCATCTTTGAGCTATCAGGTGCAGAAACTGGAGCAAGATCTAGATTTGGTTATTTTTGATCGCTCTGGTCATAAAGCCGTCTTTACCAAAGCGGGTCATCTTCTCCTCGAGAGGGGGCGTATGTTATTGACTGCCGCCGATGAAATGATCGCCGATGCCAGTGCACTGGCGCATGGTTGGGAGCTCGATATTACCATTGCCTACGATGGCCTGGTGAAGGTGGACACGTTATTTCCGCTGGTGGATGGCTTGGCCCAGCAAAGCAAGACGCGAATTCGCTTCCAGGAAGAAATTTTGGCGGGCTGCTGGGAAGCGCTAGCGCAAGACCGTGCTGATATCCTCGTTGCTCCGGCCCCGAGCGTGGCACCACCGGAAGTCAAAACCCAGAGTCTGGGAACCATAGATGTTATTTGGCTGGCACACCCAGATCATCCCATTCATAAACATAAATACCCGCTGGATCCGCTTATTCGCAAACAATACCGCGGTATTGCCGTTGCTGATACGGCACGTAATCTACCGCCTATGACCTATAACATTCTCGATGATCAACCTTTGCTAACGGTTGGCTCAATGCATGACAAGTTACAAGCATTGAAGGCCGGGCTAGGTATCGCGACGATGTCGTATTGCCATGCTCAAGATGCCATAGAAAGTGGGGAGCTGGTGGTTATTGGAGATGATCCCGTCCAGGAGCTTGAATTGGTGATAGCTTGGAATCGTAGCCGAATGGGGAAAGCGAAGTCTTGGTGCATACAGCATATTACCTCGCTGTGGAAAAAACAGGCTAACCACTAGTTGTTAGCCTGCCGCTGTCAGTGGTTTACTGCCTCTATTATTTAAGTGGTAGCAACATTTCAACGATACCGTCCTCCATTTGGATATCTATCTCGAAACCCACCTTTTGTGCCAGCATGACCATGCCTCGGTTAGAGGGCATGGTCATACCGGTAATGCGCTTTAGGCCGGCTTCTCGGCAATAGCGGATGATCTTATTCATTAATATACTACCCAGCCCGATCCCTTTGAGATCTGAACGCACAAGGATAGCAAATTCGGCTTCGATATTTTCTGGATCAGATAGAGCCCGTGTTACCCCTATTATTGACTCTTCCAATTTGCCATTTTCATTTGTCGACGCCTTTACGGCGACAAAAGCCATTTCACGGTCGTAATCAATTTGCGTTAAGTTAGCCAATGCTTCATGGTTAAACTCACCGACATCAGAGAAGAAGCGCTTATACAGATCTTCAACAGAAACCTTGGCGATAAAATCGGCATGCTGAGGCTCATCTTCTGGCAGGATCGGTCGCAGCAATATCCGCTCGCCATTTTTGAGCGCAACTTCTTCCTCAAGCTCTTTGGGATAAGGGCGAATTGCTAGCTGTTTCTGGCGGTTACCCTCAAAATGGCGAATTGTCATCGAAGCGTCAATAACAGTCATTTCGTCGCCTGTCGCCAGCAACGGGTGTATATCGAAAGACTCTATCTCCGGGCAATCGATAATTAACTGAGAGGTTTTCACCAGCAGTCTGCACAGCGCGGGGATATCGATTTTGTCCGGTAGATTTCGCTGGGTAATTTTCCCTGTTTTAATGGCATTGATAACCATATAGCGGGCTAGCGCCATATTTAAAGGCGGGATGCCGACGGCGGCATTCTTATGAATGTCCCAATCTCCGGTATCTTCACCCAATAATATAACCGGACCAAAAATACTGTCGTGGTGAACCGATAACCGTAACTCTTGTGAACCGGCGCGCTTGGCCATTCGCTGTACCAACAGACCGTCAATTCTGGCTTTCGGGTAGTCAAGCGATACACGGTCAAGAATCGCCTGTGCACCGTTGGCGACTTCCTCCGCGGTGCGTAAGTAAAGTAATACACCATGGACCTCAGACTTATGAGGAATATCGGGGGAGCGTAACTTTACTGCAACCGGGTAACCGATTTGGTTGGCAATATGGGCCGCTTCTGCAGGATCACTGGCGATCCAAGTAGGGAGAGTCTTAAAACCATAGGCTTCCAGAACCGGCCTGACATCATGAGTTTCAAGCTGGGTGACACCCTGAGCAAGCAGGTGGTTGACGACATCATGTACGTGACGCGGATTGGCCTTTGTCTCACCATACGAGACGGGGGTTTCCATCAGCTGCTTTTGGTTCCTGCGGTACTCAACCAAATGCATGAAGGCTGAAACCGCACTTTCTGGCGTGCGGTAAGCGGGATAACCCGCTTGGGTGAAAATCTTGCGTGATACGACCGCTTCATCTTCACCGGCCCAGTTAGTCAATATATTAAACTTTCGAGTCCGTGGATGGGCATTGAGCACTTCAACCAATCGTTGGGCGGTTTCGTTACCTTGAGCAATCGCAGAAGGTGAGTGCATGATCAATAAGGCGTCAAAGTCATCGCTGTCCAGAAGGATTTTGACTGCCTGTTCATAGCGGCTGATATCTGCATCACCGATGATGTCGATGGGGTTGGCCTTGGACCAGCACGAAGGCAATATGGCGGAAAGTTTGCTGGTGGTTTCGTCGCTTAATTGGGCAAGTTTCCCCCCCCGGTCAGCTAACGCATCAACGGCCATTATCGCAGGGCCACCGCCGTTGGTTAAAATGGCCAAGCGTTCACCACGCAGAGGCACTGAATGGGCAAGGGTTTCAACAGCAGCGAAAAGCTCGTGAGTGTTGTTGACTCGTAACATCCCTGAGCGACGTATGGCGGCGTCGTAAACGGCATCGAGCCCTGCTGGAGAGCCTGTATGCAAAAAGGCTGCTGCGCTACCGGCAGGTGTCCTGCCACTTTTGACAACCAGGATCCTTCGGTTGCGAGCAGCGGCTCGGGCTGCGGACATAAACCGCCTTGCGTCTTTTACCGAGTCGATGTAGAGCAAAATGGCTTCGGTTTTACTGTCTCGGCACAAGTTATCAAGCAGCTCGGCAAAATTGATATCGCAAGCATCACCCAGCGAGAGGAAAGTAGAAAAGCCAACGTTTTTATTTTTTGCCCAATCCAAGATAGTGGTACAGACCGCTGCCGATTGTGAAATAAAGGCAATATTTCCTTTGTTGGCCGCAATCGGCGAGAAAGAGGCATTAAGGTTAATCCATGGCAGGATAAGCCCCATGCTATTTGGACCGACCAAGCGCATATTAAACTGATTGGCAACGGCAAACATGCGTTGCTCTTCTGTTTCACCTTCAGTCACGATATTGGCCATGCCAGCTGCGAGTACGATGGCAACTTTTACGCCTTTTTCTCCTAACTGTCTGATAATCTCGACATTACGGTGAGCATTGGTACAGACGATGGCCAAATCAGGAACACGTGGGAGGCTGTCTATAGTCGGATAAGCCAGGACACCGGCAACCGCATCGTATTTTGGGGTGACAGGCATAATAGGGCCATGGAAGGATCCCGACAATAGGTTGCGGATGACCACATTACCGGCTCGTTTGGGATTATCCGAGGCACCAATCACGGCGATTGACTTGGGTTTAAGGAGTTTGTCTAGTCCATCCATATCACACTCATTCTGCCAATGCTTTTCACTGAGTGTAACCAAAGCAACGGCGAGTTTCTGACTAAAGTGTATGAGCTGTGATCAAGGCCTAATATCAATAGATTAGGGAGGGCTGGTTGATGTGGCAGCTCCTTTGCCACATGATTAACTTATCGGTGGGTGACAGTTAAATTTGGTACTTTGTTTTATCACCGATATCGTAGTGCATAGGCATTCGCCATTTAGAAAATGCCGCAACGGCAAGCAGGATTGCTCCTGTCATGCTAAATGCGATACTGATTTGGTTTTGGTTAAGCACCAAACAGAACCAGAAGCCTGCCAGAGCCAGAGGGGTTAACAACAATGGCTTTATTTGGAAGCAAAAGTACTCTTTTATCGCAAGGGCGCTGAAAGAGAATAGCGCAGCACCTAATGCCAGCGGTGCCCACAAACCAGCCAGCAACCAGGTGACAGCGAAAAGGGCGCTGCCGAGGATTAGCCAACGGAAGCGTTTATCGTAGATGTGTACTGTAGTGGTAGCCAGAATGGCGGCAATAACAAGCGCCGTAGTGCCGGTTTCAACTTCCCAGGCCAGAATAGACAGAATTACGGCTGAGGCAGAAAGAGCAGTGCGATAAAGGATGACTGTTAACTTATCCAGAATATCTAAATCACACTGAATATGGGGATCGGCCATGATGGACTCCAAAAATAAAAAATGCAGTAATATTTTACCTTTAAATCCTGTGATGAAGGGCAGATAGTTATTGATCTATCTTAATCTTAGGCTTGAATGGTTGAATTTCCGACGGCAAAATGGCACAAGATTTTTTGTCTGGCAGAGAAATAATGAAAAAACTAGCCGTATTAGCCGTTGTTGCGGCGATTTCAGGGTGTGCTTCGGATTCAGGAAATACTGAAATAATCAGTTCATCAAAGCAGGAAATATTTCATCAAGACCCGCTGGAGTCTGAAACTCTGGCGAACTTGGCTGAGTCAACCATTTCAGATGGGGATCATGCCGACCAAGCGACAGCCGCGGATATTATTAAAAAAGCTGCCGAAGAAGATAAAGCAGCTCAGCCACAATCAGCGAAGGTTGGCTACTCGATTCAGGTCTTGGCGTTGAGCCACAACAAAGGCTTCACCTCTTACATGAATAAGTTGCCTTCTGATAAGCCTGTTTGGACGAACAAGAAGGAGCTTAATGGTATCCCATGGTATACCTTGCTTTACGGGCAGTTTGATACCAGAGAGCAAGCCCGTCAGGCACTGGATGCGCTACCCAATGACGTTAAATCTTACGGTCCTTTCATCCGTAGCTTAGACGAGGTGAAAGCCTCTCCAAGCCCTAAACTGACTCGTCTCAACTAGTAATAATGAGTTTTATAGCAGCCTTTGGCTGCTTTTTTTATGTGTATAAGCTATTGATTCGGTATTTCGTGAAACATCGAAGCTTGATCATTTCAATAGTTCTTGTAATATTGAAATTATGAATAGAGATAATGCAACAACAATATTTGACTCATTGTCTTCAGGTGTACGGCTTGATGCATGGCGATTGCTGGTGAAGGCTGGAAATGAAGGCAAGGTCGCGGGGGAAATGGCAAAGGAAATGGGGATAGCCCCGAACGCTTTGTCGTTTCACTTGAAGGCGATGTTACATGCGGGGCTAGTATCCGTTGAACAACAGGGGAGGTTTTTGCGCTACAGAGCAAATATCACTTTGATGATGGACTTGATCAAGTATCTGACCGAAGAGTGTTGCGGTGAGGATACCCAAGCTAGTTGTCACCCGAGCCAGCTCAATACTCTGTGTAAACAAGCAGATAAGTAATCATGCCCATATTGGGTTGAGTGGCCGATGTCTTAAAATTTTATTATGTAGTTTGTTTCAAAAAACGTAAATTCAATAAGTTGTAGAGGTTCCCATTATGGGTGTTTTCGAGCGTTTCCTCAGTGCATGGGTTGGGCTGGGTATGCTGGCTGGAATTGTTGGTGGCGTACTGTTTCCTGAGCTGTTTTCACTGCTGGGTGACATACAATATGCGCAAATCAACATGGTTATAGCGGTGTTGATTTGGCTAATGATTTATCCAATGATGATGCAGGTAGATTTTGCATCGATTAAACAATTTCATCGCCGCCCTAAAGGCTTGGTTGTGACCATTGTTGTCAACTGGTTCATTAAACCATTCTCCATGGCATTGCTGGCTATCTTTTTTATCCGCTACCTGTTTGGCGGGTGGATTTCACCGTCGTTGGGGGAAGAGTATATCGCCGGTATGATCCTGCTGGGTGTGGCACCTTGTACTGCGATGGTCTTCGTATGGAGTCAGTTAACCAGAGGTGATGCCAATTATACTGTGGTCCAGGTTGCGATTAATGACTTGATTATGGTTGTTGCTTTCGCTCCCATCGCGGCCTTGCTCCTAGGGGTAACGGATATCACTGTACCATGGGATACTTTGTTGCTTTCGGTCACATTGTTCGTTGTTATCCCATTAATTGCCGGGGCCATTACCCGTCATTACCTGCACAGAAAAGGTAGTAAACAAGACAAGCTGGATAAATTGGCTGCAACTCTCAAACCTTTCTCTATCTTGGGTTTGGTCGGTACGGTAGTCCTTCTGTTCGGTTTTCAAGCCCAAACAATTATTGATAACCCGCTAGATATTATACTGATAGCAATTCCACTGTTGATTCAGACTTATTTGATCTTTGCCGTTGCATATATGTGGATGAAAAAATGGAAGCAACCGCATAATATTGCGGCACCCGGCGCAATGATAGGTGCTTCTAACTTTTTTGAGTTAGCTGTCGCAGTGGCGATCAGTCTGTTTGGTATTCATTCTGGTGCGGCATTGGCTACAGTCGTGGGGGTGCTAGTTGAGGTACCTGTTATGCTGTCGCTGGTTGCATACGCCAATAAAACGCGTCACCAGTTTGGGGCGGATGCAGCTTAACGGCAATAACACACGCCCACCGTCTTACCTAATGAGACTGTGGGTTTTGTGTTTTGCCACCAAAAATTACATTGGTTGGGTGATTTTTGGTTCAAGCGGCTGCTATTTGTCAAAAAAACGAAAGAAATCGCCATAAGTATAGATATGAGGTGCAATAGTCACCTTTTTTTTATTACTATTAAGAAAGATTTTTATATACAGCTTATCTTTGTACAGTATTGGCATGCATTAAGGTGTATAAGCAACAATTAGCCACTGGCTATGAGAGCCAGTGACAATAACAAGGGATGATAATGAGCTCAATCCACGTATTATTACTCTGTGGCGGCGGAAGTGCCGAACACGAAGTCTCTCTAGTATCTGCAAATTACATTGAACAGCAGCTCAAGCAGATTGACAACATTACCTATACCCGAATAGAAATGAAATCTGATGGCTGGTTCAATCACCAGGGCCAGCTTTGTCACCTTAACCTCGACCGCACATTACAGCAGGGCGGTGACAAATCAACCGTCGATTATGTTATTCCGTGTGTTCATGGTTTTCCTGGTGAAACTGGCGATCTCCAGTCGTTTCTTGATATGGCCAAACTGCCTTACCTTGGTTGTGGTGCGGAAGCGAGCACTAATTGCTTCAACAAAATAACAACCAAGCTATGGTTCGATGCACTGGGAATTCCAAATACGCCATATGTGTTCTTGAGTGAAAATACCTCTGAAGCACACCAGCAGGCAGCAGACGCTTTTGATAAGTGGGGTAAAGTATTTGTCAAAGCCGCGAGCCAAGGTTCGTCTGTTGGCTGTTACCGAGTCACTGAAAAAGAGGCGTTGGAAGAGGCTATCAATGCGGCATTCGGTTATTCAGAGCAAGTTTTGATTGAAAAAGCGATTAAGCCGCGTGAGTTGGAGATCTCTTCTTACCAGTATAATGGTGAGCTAATTATTACTAAGCCTGGTGAAGTATCGTGTCCTGACGACCAATTCTACACCTACGAAGAGAAATACAGTGCAGATAGCCACTCGACAACGGTGGTTGAAGCGACAAACCTTACCGAGGAGCAAATCGATGCGATCAGGGGGTATGCTCGCAAAGCCTTTGTTCATATGAAGCTAAAGGATCTGTCGCGAATTGA
The DNA here is from genome assembly GCF_029223585.1 of Photobacterium sp. DA100. Classification (NCBI taxonomy): domain Bacteria; kingdom Pseudomonadati; phylum Pseudomonadota; class Gammaproteobacteria; order Vibrionales; family Vibrionaceae; genus Photobacterium; species Photobacterium sp. DA100. The sequence continues at coordinate 968,106 of NZ_CP119424.1, forward strand.
TTTCTTCTTGAGTGAGGAAGGTGAGATCCTTCTGAATGAAATCAATACATTCCCTGGAATGACTCCGATATCGATGTTCCCTAAAATGCTTGAGCACCATGGCCATACGTTCAAAGGCTTCTTGGAGCAAGCAATCAAGAATGCTGTGGAATAATTGAAGAGCCGGGTTAGCCCGGCTTTTTTTCATCTCAAATCAGACTGGCTATAATCAGATATAGCACGCCAGCACAGATAACGATTATGAGGCGACAGATAATTAATGTTAACGGATGATGAGAAAAAGAGGCACTTTAAGCAGTTACAGGCGAAGAATTACCGTGCCAGTCTGCGACTTGAAGGTATTCACCTTGAGCCTGAAGAGAGTGTCAGCCATGATGGCGGTCTGCTGGAAGTTGAACAAATCAACAAGTTGAAAGGTCAATATGCCAGATAGGTATGGGGTAGATAGAGATCCAGACTGTTATCCAAACAGTACGGTACTTATTAATTTGCTCAACATTCGAGATGAGGACGAACTCGAAGCGGCTGAGCGTGATTTTACGCGGGTCCGGGCTAGTCATTTTGAGCCTGATTTCAATAACTTCTCGTTTGACTACCTGAAAAAAATTCATCGCATCCTTTTCCAGGATCTCTACCCGTGGGCTGGCATACCAAGAACCGTTGATATCACAAAAGGTGAGACACGGTTTTGCCACTGGGAAAATATTGAACGTGAATCCGTAAAGTTACTGGAGCAGTTGTCTAGGCAAGATCATTTGTGTCACTTAGGACGGCAAGAATTTATTGAGAAAATTGCTTTTTTCTATTGTGAGCTGAATGTTATCCACCCATTCAGAGAAGGAAATGGGCGGGTACAACGGATTTTCTTTGAAATCCTGGCAATTAATGCTGGTTATGAAGTGTGTTGGGAAGGGATAGGGCTTGATGAGTGGGTAGAGGCAAATCAGGCAGGTTATTTTGGCAATATGGAACCATTAATGTCCTTATTCGACAGAATAACCGCATCCATAGATATGTCGAAAGGCTACAGCGAGCATTGGACTGATGAACCCAAAAGATAAAACACCTTTTTTGCCCCTAACGCACTATAATTTTATGGTTGTTGAAAATAACTACAATTTCCTCTCCAAACAAAAATTCAGCGTTACTTTTCCCAAGGTTTTGGCTTAATAAACTTACTAATTTCTTTTTCATGCCTATCGGTGTTGCCGACATATTGCGCGGGCATCGCCGGGCTTTTCCATCGGCCTTGTTCTTGGATTTCAACAATTGAAAGTCCGGCGTCTGATAGGTCCTGAGCGGCACCTACACGTGGAGATTGGCCCGAAAACAGGGAGGTATTGCCAAGCCCCAGTTCTTCGCTTGCCCGGCGGAACACACGGTAGATAGATGAATGGTCTAATGGTTTGTCGCCAATATTGCCGTGACGGTCGATACGTCTAAAAACAAACCCGTCGTTGACCATACCGAGCATCAGCCATCTTTGTAGAGCTTTTGAGGCAATTGAGCTAAGTGAGATTGTTGTACTGCCTACCTCTAGGTCAATGAGACCGGAACTATGGATATAAAGGTTTTCTACGCATAGCGCAGCCAATTCACTTCGTTTTAGCATAGCTTCGAACATAACAGCCCATATCGCTAAATCTCTGACATCCTTAGGCTTTGTAGACAATTCAAAATAGTCGACCAGTTGCTGAAGATGTTCATCTCGAAATGGGGCGGCGTTCTGAGAGTCATCATGTTTTTCAAGCTGCTGTTTTTTCATAGCAATACGTATCTCAGCTTTAGCGCAAGGATCACTGAGGTTGTGGCAGCGATGGATAAGTGAAATAGTGACCATGTAACGTTTCAAGCTGGCCAATTTCCGTTTCTTCGCCATTTGTTCGATATAACGATGAACCGTATCCGGCTTGGCCGGCAGGGCTGGTATGTGCTCTGCGCTGCAGAAGCTCAAGAAATTATTCCAGTCGTTCTTGAATGAAATGAGCGTATTCGAGGCGTACTTATTGTGAGTTAAGTTATCGAGAAGGGCTGTGGACTCGATCGGTTTCGAAAAACGTTTAATGCTTTTCAAACATTCAGTCTTATCTAGTATTGCAGCAATCTCTTTGGCCATAACTTACTCTTCTAATGCACTATAATTTGTATTAGGTAATATTCTAATATAGAAATTGATGAACTTCATATATAATTGCAAAAAAATAACATTAATGAGCCTTGACAGCAGACAAACGCAGATTTTGATGCTTATATTAAAATAACTGATGATAATCATGAGGTTCATTATGGCTCAACCAAACGAGGCAGAAATGAAAAAAAGACTGTTCCATCGAGGCCACAATATTGAAAACGCCTCAGGAGCACCCGATGGTTGGAAGACAACTATCAATGGAAATACTGTTATCAATAAGCTTACTCTTGTAAAAAAGAGCATTGACTGGTGGTACGATATGCAAACGTTCATGCCACCGGAAAAATTCCTTGCCCGAAATTCATCAGAGAAGAATGGTCAAAAAATAGAAGAATACAAAGGCTATAAGTTGATCAATGATAATGGTGAGCCTAATGGCTGGTATGTTATCTTAGGGACTAAACTCTTAAAAGGCTCTCCGGCTGCAATAAAAAAGCACCTAGATTTAGTTATTACAAAAATGCAGAAGAGCTAATAGAAAACGCCCAGAGTAGGGCGTTTTTGTTAACTATATTTATATAACGAATGAGTTAATCATCTTCATCTAGCTTTTCAACGTCTACGAGATAATCACCCTCAAGCCAGTTTCTTCCAATCAGTAGCTTATACTCAAGTTTGCTCCGGTCTCGCAAATTGACCGCGACAGTTTTGTGTTCACCATTCCAGCCTAAGTCCATTTTTACTGCATAACGGCGCTCAACTCCCTGGGCATTACGAATTTTACTAACCTTGACAATTTTCCCTTTGAAGGTGGCTTCTTCACCTTTTTCATTAATAGAGGTGAATTGGACGGTATGGCCAAGGTGATCGCGCATGTTATCACTGTCACTTTCTTCACCTATGACCTTGATATCCTTAGCATGAATGGATGTTGTCGCAGCACCAGTATCGATGCGGGCTAGATAATCCATATCTAAATCATAGACTTTGATTGTCTCGACTTGACCTACAATAGATTTGGAATCATCATTTTTAGCCTCAGCTAAGGCAAGGTTAGAACCCGCAACAGAGAACAACAGCAATGCAGGGATTAAAAGTCTCTTCACGAATACTCCTGACTATTAGGTACTAATTAGTAGGCAATATGCCATTTTTAAGATGAACGATAAATGAATTTCATCTTGTTATGAGAAATTCTAGTTAATTTTTAGCAAATTACGAATATCGCGACAGCTTTCCTGCGGGGATTTAAACAGAAAAACCTTGAAACCAAGCGATTTAGCTGCCTCTAAATTTTTAGGTTGGTCATCAATAAATAATGACTCTTCCGGATTGATCTCAAAGCGCTGGCATAGTAATTCAAAAATTTCAGCTTCAGGTTTAATGCTAAGCTCTTTGCCAGAGACTAAGCCTCCGTCGAAGAGTTGGTACAACCCATGACGTTCATTGAGCTTTTCAAAAAAAGCGCTACTCATATTTGTGAGAAAGTAGGCTGAAAGGTTAAGGCTAAGTACCTGGTTAACCAGGTTGTAGGTTTCATCTATCAAGCACAGGCTATTTTGGATATGCTCGAAAAAATCTTCCATCCTCGATTCGGGAAAATTGACTCGACCAGCGCAACGCGGAATTGCTTCGGCCATCAGCATCGTCCCGCGATCTAGGGCAAGCCAGTCGGGATGATTAAGAACACGTTCTAGCAAAAGGGTTTGTTCATCCTTCGAATCTGTAAAGGTAGAGACGATTTTTGCAGGATTCCACTCGAACAAAACCGCACCAAAATCAAAAATTACGTTTTTAATCATAACTGTTTCCGTTACAGTACCTATTATTGATACTATTCTGGTTCAGGTGATATTCAAATGAGAAGTCACAAGATATTACCTGGTTCACAGTTCCAAGAATTTAAACGAGATTATCCCATGAACGACAACAGCCGTTTGGTTTTTTCAACAGAAACAGGCCGCATTAAAGAAGATAAACCAGCAGCTCAACGCCCAAAAGGTGATGGCATTGTTCGTATCCAACGCCAAACCAAAGGTCGTAAAGGCAAAGGTGTCTGCATCGTAACAGGCTTAGACCTCGAGGATGCACAGTTGAAGCTGCTGGCTGCTGAATTGAAAAAAGTTTGCGGCTGTGGTGGCTCGGTTAAAGACGGCAACATCGAGATTCAAGGCGACAAGCGCGATGTCATTAAAGCTGCACTTGAGAAGAAAGGCCACACAGTAAAACTAGCCGGCGGCTAATAAGCTTCATCTTAAGGCAAACATCCCAAAGCCCCGAGCATTGCTTGGGGCTTTTTTTCAGATAATTTTCACGATAGCAAACTGGCACACGCAAACTTGCGAGAGGCATTTTGCTGATCTGCAAATTATCTACTTTATGGTAAATCAGCATTACGGTTAAATAGCACGAAGTGACACTGTAATTGCCACCAAACTTTACAATGCACTGATGAAAGAGTGTAGTAGACAGCGTGATTGATGTAACTAGAGTAAAATTGATATTTCTATACCAATCCTTAATTTAACATAATATACATAATGCGTACTGAGGGATGGTTGGCACCAGGGCTAAAAATCCTGTCAAACCAAGGACTAAGCCCCTAAATCCTTGGTTACTTAACTTTGCCGTTATGTCCTGCCATAACTTTTGCGCCTTAACATCCTTGGCCTTGTCGGCTGCCAGAAAGATCAATGCTTCATGAGGATCTATGTTTGTACTTTCCGCAAGAAAGATTGCTTCACTATCAGTTAGATACCGTTCACCTTTGCGGATTTTACTAATCTTCTGTGGACTGATATCCAAGTCGTGTGCAATTTGCTTGTCTTGTATGTAGTTTTTTGATGTTTTGTAGGCATCAAGCAATTTATTAGCGTACATATAATCCCTCCGTTTATTCCATTCTAGCGCGTTAATCCCGAAATTTGTCTATTTACAATCCCGATTATTGTCACTTACGCTATACATAAATCGGGATTTGGATGCAGAAACATGGCCTCACAGCTCTACTACGAAATCAACGACGACGGGACTGGCTTTGCCTTCATTGATGGCGAACCCGAGTACTTCCGTTCGTTGGCTGAGCTGCACCAAATCGGACAAGAATTTTACCCCGCCGGCTATGAGCTTCATCTGGTCACGGCGGATAACTGGCAATCACTTTATGACTCGGGGGTTTTCGACAATGGCTGCGATTATTGATTACCTGTCCTTCTCGTGGACACCCGAGGAACTGAGCCAAATCTTCGACCTCGCCAAAATGGGCGCTTCCATCAAGGCTATCCGTGGTTTCGAATTCAATGAATATGGTGACAGTGTAACCCGTGACGCCTTGGATACTGCCGCTATTGATTACAAGGCCGCTATCCGCGCCAAACTTCGCGATACTGAATTTGCTATCGGTGCTGACTCGCGCAAGTTCCATGAAATCAAACGTGACATGCTCGACCACTTCGGCCTGAACACCTTGGACTGTCTTTGTCGTGGTGAAGTTGACCGCTTCATCAATCGCCTTAATCACGGCCTTGGCCTGTTCGGCAATGACTGGTCTTTCTCCCTGCGTTCCGGCGGCTTCTCTGGTTACTCGCATTCCGCCAACATTCTCGTTAACGGCCAACAAGCTGGCCTGTGTGCTTGGGGCGCAAAAAACCACGGCTGCTATGTGTCGTTCTCCGGTACGGGTACGGCTGTGTTGGATTTGAATGAAGTTCATAACGCACTGCACCAACTACCAGGTGCAAAAATTACTCGCGTAGATATCGCATTCGATTCTCTCGACGGTAAATACAACATCCAGACAGCGCGCAAAATGGCTGAGCATGGTCAGTTTGTTACCCGTGGCCGTCCGTCTTCTTACTGTTATATCGAGTCGGGCCATATGTCCCAAGTGGCCTGCTACCAGAAAACCTCTGGCAACAGTGAAACACTCAAGAAACGTTTTGGTTTCGTGGCTGACAAAGGCAAGTCGCTTTATGTCGGTACTCGTGATGCTGGCAAGATGCTTCGCGTGTACGAAAAAGGCAAACAGCTCAAGTCCGAGCACAAAGACTGGGTACGCTGGGAACTCGAGCTACGCGCCAAAGATCGTGTACTGCCGTTTGATGTGCTGCTTGAACCCGACAAGTATCTGGCAGGCGCTTACCCTGCCCTTAGCTTCGTCAGCAAGGAAAACCAATGCCGCATTGCTACCCATAAGCGCAAATGGTTTACCAGCGTTGATAACGCAGTGCGTAACGGTGCTACCCAATGCGGCAAGCTGGTTAACTTCATGCGCCAATGTCTGGATATGGATGACTCCCAGATTGTCCGTTTGCTGACTAACCATCTTGAATCCCATGAGATACCAGACCGACTCAATCAGCCTGTCTATGAGGATACGGACGAATCCAGTGGTATCCGGCTCCGATGTATGAAGTTCATCGAACCCGATAACCACGACATTTATTCACTAGCGTAATGACATACAGGGAAATAAGACAATGACAACTTTAAACGTAATGGTAACGGGCGCTGTATTGGGCAGCGGCGTATCAAAGAAATCCGGCTCACCCAAGCCTTACCAAATGGCAAACGTAATGTACTTGGCGTCGGCTGAATCTTTCGTCAACGACGACCACAACATCCAGCGTTGCGGTATGCAGGAAAAACAAATCCCGATGGCGTTCAACCAGAACCTATACGCCCAGTTCGCCGGACTCTCCTATCCTACCCAGCTCCAGCTGGTCTTGGAGCCTGACCCGCAGAACCCGACCCGTAATGTTGTCGTGGACTTTAAGGATTAGTATGAAAACAAACTTTATTGTCCATTATTATCGACTCCAATCCGAACATGGAAAAATGCTGCCGATATGGATTTACGATAAATATATTCTTCCAAGTGTTAGGTACTAAAAATGTATATCCCAGTCTGCACGGTCGAGCTTATAAATGGTGATTGCCCTGTAGGCTGGACAGTTAAATATGTTGCTGAAGTGTCTTTATCGGTAGCAGATTTAAAAACTCTAATAGGAACGTCTTTGATTCCTTTAGTTACTGCGTATGCCTTTAGGCAAATACGTTTATCTATTTCTGATTAATAAGGAATGTTATATGAAAAAGTCTAATGTGATTTTAATTGCAGCTGCTGTTTTGGCGTCTTCCTCACCTGCTTTTGCAGAAGCAGTCGATGTTAGCGGTGCTGTTACTGTTATTGCTGGTATTACTGCCGCGGTATCTGCAATTGGTGTAGCAAAGCTTGCTCCAGCTGCAACTTCTGTTGCTTTCAAGTGGGTTAAAGGTGCCATCTTTAGTTAATTAACTTCGGTTGTTTCATTTCTAATTAAGGGTGGCGGATTGCTGCCCTTTTTTATTGGAGGCTTTATGTTAGACCAATCATGGATGTTGGGTGGATATTGTATGGCTGTGTTTGTTTTATCTATGTCAATTTTACTTAGTGATGGAAGGTAGTAAATGTTTCTTCGAGTCATAATCTTTACATTACTTTTATTTTCAGCTAATTCCTATTCTTCGGATTATTATTGGGTGACTGTACCACCATTATCTCAAGGTTATTTAGAGTTAAAACAATATCCAACATGTGATGCATGGTTTGCCAAACACAAACCTAATTTTGATACGTATCCAAACGCTAAGCCATTGGTTGATACATGTAAACCTTCACCTATTCCTGATCATCCTTATTTACAGGCTTCACTTGCTTGGGGGTTTCCATCGAAACACTGCCCTGAGGGTTCGACACATGGTGAATATCCAAGTACTGAATGTGTTCCTGATAATTATTGTTCATCAGAACAATTCAACCAAGACAAACAAGCTGCAGAACAGCAATGCTTTGATGGCCTACCAGAAAACCACAACATGAACTTCTCTGCATCATGTAATGCAGAAACCCAATCGGCTAATTTTCAGTGTGACTATATCCCTATTGATGATTGCATAGGCCCTGACTGTGGTGGCCCTGATGGTGGTGGCCCTGATGGTGGTGGCCCTGATGGTGGTGGCCCTGATGGTGGTGGTCCCGATGGTGGTGGCCCTGATGGTGGTGGTCCCGATGGTGGTGGCCCTGATGGTGGTGGTCCCGATGGTGGTGGCCCTGATGGTGGTGGTCCCGATGGTGGTGGTCCCGGTGAAATGCCCGATTTCTGTCGTGATAATCCTGATGTTTGTTTGTATCCGCCAGATGATCCTGCCTGCATTGAAAACCCTGCATTGTGCGATGTGGAACCTTCGGAAGATGTATTAGCAGCCATCAGGCAAGTTACTGCTGCAATTAAAGACCAGCACTATAATACTAATGTGGCAATTAAAAATAACACTACAACCGCAAATAACATTGCTAATGATATTTTAAGTTCTTCGGAATACTCAAATAAACAAATCACCGCCCTAATTGATGCCAATATGGTTTCTAACGATTTGGCTATCGAGGGCAATGACTTAATGGCTAAGAATACAAATGATGTAGTCAAATCTGTTAGCGACGGAACTGATGATATTGTAAAGGCTGTAGATAAAGGCACTGACCAACTAAAGAAAATAAAACAAGGCGTAGATGATGTTAACAGTACCTTATTGGAAGGCTTCTGTGAGCGAAACAAAGACCATTCATCATGCCAATCTAAAAAGGCAGATATTACTAAATGTGCTGAGTTTGTCTGTGAAGGTGAACCAGTTCTCTGCAATCTGCTTAGACTTGAACATGCTAAACAATGTTATGAACCTGACTTTAAGGGAATAGATTCGGGAATTGATGCAATCATTGCCGCTGGTGAGAATGCTGATTTTGTTAACCCTGACGTGTTAGATTTCAGCAATCCGGATACAAAATACTTAAATAGTGGTGTCTCGCTTTCATCAAGTTGCCCTTCTCCTATTTCTGCATCTGTGCTTGGGGAAACTGTTGAATTCAGTTATCAACCGTTATGTGATTTGGCGAAATATTTACAGCCATTCATTATTGCTATTGCTTGGTTAGTTGCTGCTTTAACGGTTGGTCGTGGGATTGGTAACTTATAGGTGGAATTATGGGTCTAATTGTTAATTTAATATCTTGGATTGGTGCTTCATTCCTTCCCAAATTAGTGCCTTTCATTACTTCTATTTTTATTCAGGGAGCTGTCACACTGGGGTTTTCATTATTGGTAGTAGAAGGGATTAATGTTGGCCTCGATTACTTTGTGAATAAGATAGATGCCAGCTTTGGTGGTATGCCTGCTGATATAGTCGGGATTATGGGCTTACTGGGATTGGATAAGGCCATCAACATTATTCTTACTGCTCATTTGTTTGTACTTGGTCTTAAAGGGCTGTCGTCGAAAAAATATCTTCCTTCATGGAATGGGACGGGGAAATAACTCATGGAATATGGCATATCAGGACTACCAGGTGCGGGTAAAACCCTCAACACCATTGATATGGTAACGAGTGAATCTAACTTTGAAGGCCGTGAAGTTTATTATCACCGAATCCCCTTGTTGATGCTGGACTTTGATGTATGTTCATCATTTCAGGGTTGGTTCTACGGCTGGTATCTTCACAACAACAAATCCAATACGGCATTGGTTCGCAAGGTACAGTCCATCCATAAGAAAGAAGATCGCTTTATTGAACTGGAAGACTTCCCTTACCTCAAACAAGATCATAGTAATTCGAATCCGGTCGAGATCTTGCTGTATTGGGTTCGTCGTGTCTATTCCAAGGAACGGCTAGCACAGCTAGATGAATACCTAACTATTAAGCAGATGGATGAAACTGCCCTGACCTTCGACCAACTCAAGCCGCTCAATTATCACTGGACGCATTTCGATAATCCGAAGTCTTGGGTCGAGTTGCCAAATCAGTCAGTAATTGTCATGGACGAAATACATCATTACTGGCCGCCGAGAACGCGCGGTGATGTACCCAAGGAACTCGAGGCAATTTCTACCCACCGCCATACTGGCAAGGATCTTGTTTTCATTACTCAAGACTTTGCCAATGTCGATATCTTTATCCGGCGCATGATGAACTACCATACACACTATGAGTTCGCCGGTGCTGATCGTGTTGCGTGTTATAAGAAGAAAAAGTACATCGATATTAGCAACCCATTCGAAAAGAAAGCTGCTGACAAATCATTGGTTAAGCGCCCTGTTCACCTTTATGGTTCTTACTACTCGACCGAGCTTGATACCAACAACAACAAACTAAGCAAAGGAGCAAAACGCGGCCTTATCCTTGGGGCTGCATCCATTTTTGCTTTCCTATTGATGTTGTTTGTCGGCTTCCCATATGTCTATTCCCTCTTTTTCAGTGATGAGCAGCCAACCGATAGTGAAATCGTATCAAGCAGTGACTCAACCATTCCAACAACCCAAAAATCGAACACCGATATTTTAGCTTATCAGCCAATGATAAAAGCTTTGCCTTGGACAGCTCCTATCTATAACGGTGGATTAGAACCAGCTTCGTACCCCGATTTGATGTGCTACCAGACTTCAACTGATTGTCGGTGTATTACCCAGCAAGCGACCGCCTATTCGATTGAATTGGAGAGCTGCTTAAGCATTGCTAACAACGGATTATTTGATCCGCATCTAGCTTCAACTAGTCAAAGGATTAACAAGAAAACACAATCAAAGGGACTGTTCAAATGAGGATTATCTTACTATTGATCGCATTGCTGGCCCCAACAGCTCAAGCAACGGTGTCAGTTAATGCAGCCGGGAAAACACTCGACCAATTTTTTGTTATGGCCTCGGAGGTCTTTTCCAAAGCTGTCATTGTTGACCCTGCCATAAATGGCACTCTCAAAGTATATGGTGTCTCACATGGGAATTTCCAAAGGTTGTTTTACAGCATCTTGCGTGCGCATAACCTCAGCTATATGGAAACCGATGACGTGTTACGTATCTATCCTAAAACTGATTTAAATCGTTCGAATTTAACCAACAGACAGTCTCTGTTTGATTTTATTGCCTCCTCGGTTTCTGGTGTATACATCACTGGGAGCATGGCCTATCACTCGGATGCAAAGATTCGTTATGAGTATGCTTTTGTACAGTCAGGAACGCGAGATACCTTTCGGCCTGAGCACATAGGGTTGAAGGTAACAGCCATACACTCTTGTTTAGCCCAGCTAAGCTTTGATACCTACACAACTTTTGTGACTTGTGAGCCTTATGAGACACCTCAACCAGTAGAAGACGAAGAGCGCCCTATAATCCCATCAATCTTTGAAGAAATTTCCGAAACTAAAGAATCTGAATAAATGATATTCATATTGAGTTGAAACTATAGAGTTGTCTAATTTCAACCCCTGTCTTGGTATTTGTACATCATGATTAGTAAAACAAGTCAAAACTCTATAAAGTTGCTAGCGTAAAGTTGCGGAATGAAAAATGAGTGAGAAAGACAGTAATGATAATATCATGGAAAAAAGTAAACGATTGACTCATCTTCTTTGGGGGGGTATGGCAATATTAACTATGGCATTAATTGTAGTGACATATACATCGATAGTAATAAATCCACCGCGATTTGAAAATTATCCATATCGAGTATTTAATTCTAATGATGCTAACCAGTCTAGCAATATAGATGGGGAATATAGAAAAAAAGAAGATGATTCTGAAAAATCAGGAGGCGAACCTACAAAAAAAATCATGAGTGAACCACCATCAAAAAACGATCATTTTGTCCAATATATTGCTTATCATACTTATGAAAAAATTATATCTTGGGTTGGAATTATTGGAGGAATATTCTTTATTGTTGGTGGTATTAGTATGTCTATACTAGGTTTCGAAATATGGAATATAAGAAAATCACTTGAAAAAACCCTTGAAAAAGCACGGTCTGAACAAGATAAAATTGAAGCTCAATTAAAGAGTAATAGTAAAAAATTTCAAGAGGTTTCAGATGATACAACAAGGAAAATAGACTACTTAGAAGAACAAAGTAAAGAAATAGAGGCTATTAGGAAAAATGCACTTCAAGATATCGAAGATTTGAAAAAGTTGGTATCAATGAAACAATCCGATGGTGATGAAAGGACAAACTTTACAGAGGGCTTTGTTAAGTTTGGTGATATAAGTGAAGACGGGAGAGTTGTAAATACGCTATGGACAACAATTAATTCTCAAGTTGAAATTAATAGACTTCCTGAAATGCACTCTAGGCTTAAAGCTAATACGTGTGTTTTTTTAAGAAGCGATTTACCAGAGTTAATTAAGAATGATGTTAAATTAGCAAGCCCAAAAAGAATAATAGAAAAAAAATCTGTTGTAGAAGTATTAGATTCATTTACTTTTCAAATTAATCCCAAAAATGTTCGAATATGGCTGCGTGTTAAGTTAATTGTTCCTGAATGTTGAAGTAAATACAAAGTTTGATTGACTAAACAAAGCCTTTCATGCAGGCAGATCAAGCGCAGCGCTGCCGCATGAAGGCCTCCCACCCGGCTCTTATCCCGCAGGGATGCTAGGCACCTTTACACTAGTTTCCACAAGTGCTGTACATACCATGCGGAGCTTCCCAAAAAAGCCAACAGAATTTCACGAACCCACCATCCTGCTAGGCTGCTCTTCCATGATTTTGCATTTAGATTTTAATTCTTGTGGATGATATGGAAGGATTCACTGTTCATAATATTGGGAAGGTTGTTCTATGGAAGTGTTGGTTTTATTGGTTGTATTAGTAATTGTGGTGTCTTTTTTTAAAGCTCATAAAACGAATCAAAATTTCGCAGAACACAAGTATCGTCCCGCAGGACCACTACTTACTCCAGCAGAACGTTCGTTCTATGGCGTGCTTGTAAAAGCTATTTCTAATGACTATCTGATTTTCTCTAAGGTACGTGTAGCTGATGTTATTGTGCCTGTTAAGTGTGGAACTAAGAAAAATTGGCGAATTGCTTTCAATAAGATCTCTAGTAAACATTTTGATTTCATAATATGTGATAAGGAAGCTCTAAATATTTTATGTGCTATAGAATTGAATGACTCTAGCCATAACACGTCCAAACGTATCAAACGTGATGCCTTCCTTGTTGACTCAATGAAAACTGCCAATATCCCTTTGTACCAAATCGACGCAAAGAACAGCTATGTTATAAGTGAAGTCAGAAAGCAGCTGGCCTGCTTGAATCCTTCGTTAATCAAAACCTGCCCTCGTTGCTCATCACTACTAGTCGAACGGATTGCATCGAGTACCAGGGCAACTTTTGTTGGATGCTCCTCTTACCCAAGATGTACATATACTGAATCATCTTCATGATCCCAAGTCGAAAACATGTACTTATGGAGCTTTAAGGCTCTTAATCCCACCAAGTCTAACCTCACCTTTTGCCTATGTGATGTACACCTGATTGTGTAACTAATTTTCAAGTCAGTAGTGTATGATTTTGCTTGCATTTGGGTGTAGAATTGACGGCATTATGACGTTAAGTGTCCGAATACCCTGTTTTAGTACGAAAAATCGGCTATTTAACGTAATGGATATAATGTCTACCGGATTGCTTAAGGGTGGATATGTGAAACAAGATCGCAAAATTAAATGTTAGCTCACTTTTCATCAGCATAGTTATCAAAGGTAAAAGAGTTAAAATGAATTTAAATGAATATCAGTTAGATAATGATGGGAATTTCGATAGTGGGTTCATTGACAATAGTATGCATTCTTCAAATGGTATTAATGTCTACTTTCGTGATTTAGAAAAGCATCTGATCGGTCATATTAACAATGCTGATTTAGTTATTGGAGCCGTAGCTTGGCTAACCAGTGACGCAATACTAGATGCGCTTGCGTGTGTTAAAAATGTACAAATTGTGGTTCAAAAAGAAGATTTTCTCAGACCGGATGTATATTCCCGCATGAATTGGAAGTCAAAGTTACGTTCGAAATATGATGCACTTAAGTGTGATCTAACGAGGTATGAGTTTGGTAATATTCTAAGTAGCGCCTCAGTCGCGTCAGATCCGACTATTGATGCTGTTAGGTGTGTGGGAAACCATAACAGAGATAAGGTGCCAGCATTTCCAAGAATGCATAATAAATTCCTCATTTTTGCAAACGTTCAAGAAATTCAGAACTCTTTTGGTCATACACACTATAAAGTTACTCCTTATGGTGTTTGGACAGGTTCGTTCAATCTCACTAAAAATGCTTCAATGTCTCTAGAAAATGCATTGTATATAACTGAGCCAGATATAGTCGATGCATATTTCAAGGAGTATGGTCAAATTGCAGCTATGTCAGAAAAGTTAGACTGGACTGCAGATTGGGCTGCCCCTCAATGGCGTATTGGTACCTAAAAGTGAGCTAACAAACTGTTTAAGAGTGATTCGCAACGCGTGGCATTTTTACTATGCGTTGTGTTTAGTGTTTAAGGTGGTTTGCAGTGGCTTTGGTATTGCATTGCTCACACCTTAACAGGGCGTTAGGCTACAAGGAGAAAATATGACACATCGAGTAAGAGTTTACCCACATAATGATCTTATGAATTTAGCTCATTATCAGCGAGAAACGATTCGTGTAAAAGTTGCCAATGAAGATCGTGATGGGATTAAACTAGATTGTCTTTCATGTTTAATCTCTTTGGCTTTTTCTGTCGAAGCACTGGTTAACTTTGTGGGATACAAGAAAGTCGATAAATGGAAAGAGTTTGACCGATACATAAATAAGATTACAAAAGTATGTGCTAAAGCAGGTGTAGAGTTCGACAAAAATGTCGGTATGTACGCACAACTATGGCAATTAAAGAAGTTACGAGATGATGTTGCTCATGGTAAACCCATTGAAATTAACACTGAGGTCAATACTCGTGAAGAACTTCGTGAAAGAATGAGTTGTCCTTGGGATGTTAACTTAACGCCTGAAACTGTCGAAGCCATGTTTGTGGTAGTTAAAGATTTTGAGAAACTCCTCTTCAAGAATTGCCAAATCAATATTGGTGATACATTAACTTCAGCGGTGAGAGTGGGTCAGTAGCCTAACAAACAATTTAAAAGGGATTCCCCACGCTTGGCATTTTTGGTTCGGGTCAAGTTTAGTGTTTACGGTGTCCAAATTGAGTATCGTGGTAGCGTGGCTCACCCCTTAATTGGGCGTTATATTTTTTAAGGAAACTTATGGCAGCAATTAAAAGTCTAGATTTTAGTATTATTGAATCTATTTGTAAGTTACTTGGTGATACAACAAGCGGTTTTACTGGGACTGAAATTGGCAAGTTGCTCTATGAATCAGGAATTGAGGATATTGATTCTGCAAACACCAAATGGAAAAGGTTGAATTCAGCACTAGCCAATAAGCAATCCATCGATGGTTGTGCCAATAATGTGTTGGCTTTTATCCAAAATGCAATTAACCCTGCTCGTCATTACAACAACTTAGAGAGGTTTAATGATACTCGATATCAGCTCAACCAAATTCTTAGTTTCGCTGGCTTTAACATCGGTGAAAATGGAAAAATTGGAACAGTTACAAAATCGAATACAATCAGCGAAGCTGCTGCCAGAGCTTATAAACTCAAAGATCAGCTTGTTTCCCGAAATGTTCACCCTGATGTTCTGAAGTATTGCAAAGAGGAATTGGTTGTAGATAACTATTTCCATGCTGTATTTGAAGCTACAAAAAGTGTTGCTGATAAAATTAGGCATAAAACTGGCTTAACTTCAGATGGTTCCGTGTTGGTTGATGAAGCATTCTCTTTTAAGCACATACCTCACTTAGCATTAAATTCATTGGTTACTGAAAGTGAAAAGAGTGAGCAAAAAGGTTTTATGAATTTACTCAAAGGACTGTTCGGTACTTTTCGTAATACAACAGCGCATGCACCAAAAATCACTTGGTCAATCGAAGAGATTGACGCACTAGATATCCTTTCAATGGTTTCTTTAGTTCATCGTCGGTTAGACAAAGCAACACAAGCAAAAATGATATACGAATCAAAAATATAACAAAGCAATCAAGGTGATGCGTTACACTCGGCGGTTTTGGTATAAAGTTCGGTGCGCTTTGCTGGTTCAGTGGGGCAGACGTTAGCTGCCAAGAAGTTCATATGAGTGGAGTGGAATGAATAAAGAACGATTATTTGAGCTATATGAGAAGCTTTACTTCCATGAGATGGAAGTACGAGAGCGTATTACAGGTCGAGTTCAGATTACTTTTGCTTTGGTTGCTACGGGATACACCATTCTCAGTTATATGCTCAGAATGCTTGATTACACTGCGTTGCGTAGTGCAATCATGGTCTTTGCCATTTCTGCTAGTCTTACATTCTTATTGTCTTTTGTATGTTTGTATTTTTTGGTACGTGCTTTCTGGGGTAATACCTATAAAGGTATGCCTTCGCCAATAAAAACAGATGAATACAGAGAAAAGCTGATTGCACATAAGAAAGAGATTGAAGACTACAATAGTTCTTATCCTAGCAATCGACAACCAGAGGTTGATGTCGATTCGTTAGTCGCTGACCATCTATATCAAAAATTTCGAGATTGTTCGGCACATAATACAGAAGTAAACGATCGCCGCTCGCAGCAACTGCATCGAGCTTTCAAATGGTTATTGTTTGCCTCAATCCCTATGCTTGTAGCAAGCGTTACCTATATTGCACATGACCTAGACGTGTCTTCTCCTAGAAAAGAAACCCCAATAGTCGATTTATCTGTAGCAACTGAGTTAAATGGTATAAAGACAAAATTAGAAGCCCTAAACCTATCACTAAAACAAGGAGTGAAAATCGTGCCTGAAGTTGAAGATAATTATGTTCCACCACCACCTCCTCCTCCGCAAGAACCTGATGCTCGTCCTTTAGTAGAGGACAATTATCCAACACCAAATGCAGGAGAGTAACATGACTGATGAAAAGAAAAGTGAAGCACCACCACCGCCACCACCGCCACCTGAGCCTCCTCGTGTTCGTATGATTAACGAAGATCTCACTAAGAAAAAAGGCAGCTAACAATCTGTTTAAGAGTAATTCGCAACGCTTGGCATTTTTGCTATGCGTTGCGTTTAGTGTTTAAGGTGGTTTGCGGCGACTTCGGTATTGCGTTGCTCACCCCTTAGCAGGGCGTTAGGTTTTATAAGGGAAAGCTATGAGTTTCTTATCCAAGATATTTAGAGTATTCGGTAATAGTCGTACCGAGGGGAACAAAACAACTGAGATACCTAGAGTAGGAAACAAAGAGCCATTTTGTCCTTATTGCAGTAGTACTTTGGATAAGATGCCTGGGCGAAAGAAAAAATGCCCTAGTTGCAGTCAATTTATGTATGTTCGAACTTGCCCTGATGAACGAGTTAAGATTTTAGTACGTGAAGATCAAATTGAACTCATAGAAGAAAAGTGGGCAATTGAGAACGGTACCCATGAACAATTCTTAGCGGAAAAGCGGGATAGAGAAGCAACAAAAAACAAGCTGATGAGTCAAGGCATCAACACTCCTACGGACTTAGATGTTAAGTGGGAACAATTAAAGGTTTCATTGCCTCAACTAGCATCAGAGTATAAATGGGGGCTATATCGTAATGCTCGCTTGGGAATGGGAGATGTTCTAAAGAAGCAAGGTAAACTATCTGAAGCGTTGGACACATATCTTGAGGTCTGCTTTATAGATCTAAACGGACCGAATAATTGTGGCACAAAGGACCCTGAGATATTGAAGATGTACCCTCCATTCGATCCTAAATCTGCATTTTTAGCCCCGGGCGTACTGGGCTACATAGACAAACTGTGTAAAGAACTTAATGTAAAGCCAGAAGACTTAGGCTCTAGGTTTATTGGTCTTTCGTCCAAAGTAGAGCATCAACTGAAGTTACCTATATCCGCTGATGAAGCATGGAAAGAACTTTCTGGGGAACTACGTTGAACCAAAACCTAACAAACTGTTTAAGAGTGATTCTCAACGCTTGGCATTTTTAATTCCATCATTGAGTTCAGTGTTTACGGTGGTATGGTTGAGTTTCGTGGTCGCGTTGTTCACACCTTAATGCGGCTATAAGGTTCTCCATGAAGGCTGTTACAGTGTGGCGGTGTTGATTTGATGCCCCGTCTAGTAATACGGGGTGAAAGTTTTTGGGGTCGTCGTGCCCTACAGCGTGGTGAAATGTTGCAGCTATCAAAATTGGCATTTGTCCCTGGAACAATTTTGCGGTTTTGCTATCAATTTTTATCCAGACTTATTGTAACCTCACTTAGGATTGCTATCATTTACATTAATTTGTTCCAGGGAAGAATGAGGTTAATGATGGCAATCACGATTAGAGATACAGAAAAGCACCAGAATATGATCGATGCTCTTAAGGAACTCACAGGTAAAGCAACTCAGTCTGGTGCTCTCATCGAAGGTGGCTATGCTGCTTTAGAGTTTAGCCAGTTACATGATGAGCAGCTCAGAGAAAATCGAAGACTTCAGCAAGAGATTTATCATTTGAAGTCCAAAGTACTTAACTATGTTAATGCCTTAGATGGTCTAAGAGAAGTTACAGAGTAAATATGAAATAGCCCCTTCTTCGGGGCTTACCTTTTTACACTAGAGGCAGTCTTTTTAGCATTCTCGCAGTTTTGATGATCGCGGCCTTCATCTCCCTATCGTTCTCGGCACTGATTTGTAAAAGCGCATTCCCCGTTACGATCCTGTCTGGGGTTAAAGTCCATCCGTTTGGCGTCACCAACTCCCCTTGTTTGATTTGCCACCCTCTCCAGTCGTCATTAATAGCTGCAAGATCTCTACATGAATAGAGCTTCATTAGCCGTCTGCACTCCGGTGGTATCTTCTGACCCGAGTCCCAACGTGTGATGGTTCTCACAGATTTGAAACATAGCTCAGCTACCCTTTTTTTACTCAGTCCACAGACAAATTTTCTAAAAATGTAGTTTTCGGTCAACTTACTAGTCATAGTGCTTATTTATTCAATCTATCATTAATCAACTGATTGAATAATAAATCCCCTAACCTGTTGATGTTTCGAGTTATTTAACAACTTTGCCAACGACCGTATTTAACATAACGCACCCATAATACGTACTGATGGTGTAGAGCCACAAAGCTAAAGTGTCTCTTTTCTACAAAGTGAAAATGTCCTGTTTTTCCTATGTTCTGCCTGTGTGAGATGAACTGAAGATGTTGGTAAGCCAGGTACAAAGTATAGTGGCACGTTTTAGTTAACCAGGTACCACTCTCCATCAATGCCGTGAAAAAACAAATTGGGATGCATTTGACTCTTCACGAGTAAATATATTGTGACTCTCTGAAACCGCATTCAAGGAATTGATGCGTGCAATAGCAAAAATCAGCATGTGTCGGTATAACTGCTATCACAGTTACTACTAATCAGATTTTTATGGATTTAGTTACCGGCCTCTATCTTTGGGTTGTATTTACCTTATTTATATTCTTGTTGCTGGTTCTTTACTTGCTCAAGTAAAGGGCTCAGAATGTTTCACCAGTGAACACTTTAGTGTGTTGAGTATAGCTGTATTCATTTTTTCTGGTACTTTTCGATTTCTTTTTCACGCATTTCAAATTTCTGGAATTTTCCCGTCACGGTCATCGGAAATGAGTTCACAAATCGAATATAACGTGGCACTTTGAAGTGTGTGATTTGATCACGACAGTAATTACGAACTTCCTCTTCTGTCATACTTTCATTTTCATGTAACTGTACCCATGCAACCACTTCTTCACCGTAAAATTCATCAGGAATACCGAACACAGCCACTTGCTGAACCTTCGGGTGGGAAAACAGGAGATCTTCGACTTCTCTAGGATAGATATTTTCGCCTCCACGGATGATTAACTCTTTTATCCGTCCAGTAATTCTGACATACCCATCGGCATCCATAGTGCCCAGATCGCCGGAATGCAACCATCCTTGTTCATCTATGGCTTCCTTCGTCCCTTGTCTATTGCCATAGTAGCCTTTCATTATGTGGTAACCTCGAAAACAGATCTCACCAATCTCGTCCAAAGCGACAGTCCTTCCTGACTCAATCGCAACCACTTTCACTTCTTGGTGAGGTAGATTTTTTCCAACCGTCTGTGTTCTACGTTCAAGAGTATCTTCTATTGCCGTAAGGTGTGTCAGTGGCGAAGCTTCCGTTTCACCATAACCAATCAATATTTCACGACAATGCATATCGTTCATCACCCGCATCATCAAAGGCATCGGGCATGGAGCCCCAGCCATAATGCCAGTCCGCAAACTGCTAAGGTCATAACAATGAAAACTTTCGTGTTCTAACTCGGCAATGAACATCGTTGGTACACCATGAACCGCAGTACATCTTTCTGTATGTATTGCCCGTAATACATCTTCCGGATCAAAGTGCTCTGATGGAATGACAATGCAAGCGCCAACAGATAAACACAGCAAGTTGGCCAGAACCATGCCGAAGCAGTGGTAGAAAGGAACCGGTACACACAGCCTATCCTGCTCACCGAAATGCATGGATTTTGCTGCAAAATAGGCGTTATTTAAAATGTTATGGTGGCTTAACACAACAGCTTTAGGGAACCCTGTCGTTCCTGATGTATATTGAATGTTTATTGCATCGTCGCAGTCCAAACTGGACGTCACTTCATCGAGCTCTTGGATGGAGATGTTCCTACCTTTTTCAAGGATATCGGCCCATACCTTGAAGCCATGTGCCGGACGGTCAGTCTCCTCCGGGTTCATAGGATCGAACACAACCACCGAATGTAAATGAGGGAACGCTTTGTTGCTGAGGTATGGAGATTGACGATTCAGTTCAGGCAGTAGAGTCATTAGCATGGCAATATAATTACTACCGCGAAATGAAGGTATAACAAAAAGCCCCTGCACTTCTGAACACTTCAATGCATAAGCTAGTTCGTGCTGACGATATGCCGGATTGATATTAACCAAAATGCAGCCTATTCTTGCGGTCGCCATCTGTAACAATAACCATTCGACATTATCAGTAGACCATATACCGATTCGGTCACCTTTCTTGAAGCCTGAACCGATAAGTCCTTTTGCTAGCTTATCGACCTCTTCCGACAGCTCAACGTAATTTAATCGCCTGTTTTGGTGCATGGAAACTACAGCATCGCTTTGTGACGATTGCCTGACAATATCGTTGAAATGTTCAGGGATCGTTTTTCCAAGCAATGGTTCTAATCCACCTCGGTGAAAGTAACTTCTATTAGTCCTGTTCATCATGTTCTCCACCTTATATCCCGACATACAAGCACTCAAAGAAAATGAGGTGCAGTTGAAAATAGTGAATAGCGTCTATAGGACATTGCTTTTTCTAGGCGGTGTTTCGCTAATGCTAGCGCGGCATCTCGTGGCAAGATGGACCGCTCATTAACTAACTGGATTACCTGTTTGGTATTTTGCCGTACCTTTTCTTCTATCGCTTCAAATGCTGCTTTTTGAGTCGCACCGTGATATTCCATCGAAGCACAAATCACTCCACCGGCATTGGCAATAAAATCAGGAATACAGAGTACCCCATGCTGATGGAGGTATTTCTCTGCCGCTAGGGTACACGGAATATTGGCTCCTTGGAGCATGACTTTGGTATTGAGGTATTGGACATTACCCTCGTGGATAACATCGGGTCTTGCTGCAGGTATCCAAATATCACATTCAAGCTTAACCAAATCATCATTTGACACCTTTTTTGCACCCTGAAGGTCAGTAACTGACTTACCTTCATTTTTCAGGGCTATTAACGTGTTCACGTCCAAACCATTTTCATCACATATAGCACCACGAGAATCAGCCACACCAATCAGTACTGCCCCTTTCTCAACTAGGAAGCGGCTGACATGTTTGCCCACGGCCCCAAAGCCTTGAACTACAAATTGTGCCCCTTGAACATTAAAGCCGCATTCATCTGCTGCTAAATCTACAACCTGAGCAAGCCCCCACCCTGTAGCACCTAACTCATCAAGCGGGATCCCCCCCAACTCGCGAGGCAATCCCACCACACGACCAACCTCATCACGGATCCAAGCCATGCACTCTTCATCAACACCCATATCAGGGGCAAAAATGTATGTATCTTCATTGCGTAATCCATTTGCAAATGCCCTAATCAGTGCCTCTTTATCTTTTTTAGGCATTTTGGGGTCGGCAAGGATCACGGCTTTACCACCACCATGAGGTAACCCTGCCGCTGCATTCTTATAAGTCATCGCTCTCGCAAGACGCATACACTCTTCGGTTGTGACATCTGCCGCCATGCGTATACCACCGACTGACGGCCCGAGGGCAACGTTATCCACCACTAGAACTGCTTTCAAATCAACAGAAGGCTCATAAAGGTGGATCACTTTGAATGGGCCTAGTTTATCTGAGTATTGAAGATTTGGGTTCATCTTCCCCTCGCATATGCTATGTGCCGTATTTACAACATAGCCTTAAATTCAACGGCAAGGCGTGAAGATTAGAACAGTTTTGCAATGAATGATTATTCAGCAATCTTTTTGATTATCAGGATAAATAACCCGATTAGTTGTAATTCAATATCTCTGTTTAAATAGCACCATAGATATTTCCAATCTAATTGTTAATAAACAAGGTGTTATATATGTTTTCAGTAGACGATCGTGTAGTAGCGACTAAAGGTATTGAACTTGGTGAAATGGTTGTTACTGGCCTAAGCAGTGGCGGCTTCTACGTTCATGTTACAGTTAATGGCATGACTTTGACTTACCCTGTTAAAGATCTGAAGAAAGCATAATTCTTGCTCTCCCAATTTACTAAAAGGTAGCCTCGGCTGCCTTTTTTCGTTTTGATTGCTATAGCGATAATACCGACAAAACCTATACTTACCCTAATTGATGAATCGACATTAACCAGGGGCTGCTTATGACCATTGCCTATCATCCTGATTCAGAACTAGACGATGTGAAGCTTCAGCAATTGCATCAAGAACTGTTGCTTAAGCGAGAGCACTTTAAGGAGGAAATCAACAAGTTGAATCACGAAATTTCAATAAAAGAAGATTGCTCGGTCACTGATGTTGCCGAAGCAGCGAATATTCGTGAAGAAGCAGATCGGGCTATGGGGCTGGTCGAACAGTATACCGAAACATTGTCATATATTGAGAGAGCCCTATTGCATATGGAACACGGTACCTATGGTGTAAGTGATAAGACGGGCAACCCTATTCCCTTTGAGCGCCTGAAGATCATACCCTGGACTTCGACATGTGCCGATGACTAGTAAATATCTCTGAAATGTACTGTGCTGGATTCTAATTTCAATTCTAATGCGGGGTTTTGTGCAACGAAATACTGCCAAACGTGTTGATAGAACTTCCGTTGATTGGGGAATGGCACCAACTCCAGTGCCTCTTCCAAGGTGCACCAACGATAATCAGTATGTTCATGATTTAAAACAACCTGCGTATCTGGTTCACAATAGGCAACAAAACCCGCGGCAACAAAAATCTGATCGCTATGAAAATTATAAAATTGTTGCAAGTAATCGGCACTATATAATTCGTAGGGAGAAACCTGAGTCTCCTCATACAGTTCACGTAGAAAAGCCTGCCAGGCAGACTCACTTTTTTCTATACTTCCCGCCACCTGGCACCAATATCCACCATCCGCCCTTTTGAGCAATAGCATTCTGGTTTGTTGTTGATGCTTTGTTAAAACCACTCCCGATACAAAATTTGTTACAAGCTCCATTGCGCTTCTCCTCTGTCACATATTGATATAATAACTATGACTATTATTACGCTTTATTGTATAAGATTTGGATGAAAGCACGTTAATTACATATGCACAACATACTGATAAATTAGACAGCAGCCAATGTATATGCCAAATTGAAATTACTCCGCAGTGCTAAAAACCATATTAGCGCCTTGTTGCAACCCGAATGGCTTTGTCAATAGTCTTTTTCGATACAAAATTGCTTTTATATAAAAATGCACGATTCCTCAATGGCATATGCATAACGTTCATGATAGTGTGGGTGTGTAACAAATTAAAACAAAGATATAACATTTAAGATTGTCATTGATTGTTAGGGGTAAGATATGGATATCAAATCACAAGAACTTAATGGTTTCGATGCTGATGTTATTCATCTGTATCTACAAGAAATCGCGCACAAACCTTTACTTACCAAAGATGAAGAAGTTCTTTACAGCAGGAAGTGCTTACGAGGTGACCCGTTCTCAAAAGCGACAATGATTGAAAGTAACCTGCGCCTGGTTGTCAGTATTGCCAAAAAATACCGTAACAGTGGTATGTTGTTAAGCGATTTAATCGATGAAGGAAACATTGGTTTAATTACCGCGGTGGAGAAATTTGATCCTGAACGTGGTTTTAGATTCTCGACATATGCGACATGGTGGATAAAGCAGACTATTGAGCGTGCCATTCACAACCAAGCACGCACTATACGACTACCTGTTCATGTTTCAAAAGAAATAAATACGATTTTGCGAACACATAAGCAGTTGATGAAAACCACTAACCAAGAACCAAGCCAGGAAGAAATTGCTGCTAAGTTAGAACGTTCAGTAGAAGATATATCAAATGTGCTTGCTTATGATGCCCCTGTTGTCTCTATTGATCAGCAAATCTCCGATGAATCAGGCTCACAGACAATTTCAGCCTTCATTGCTGATGATGAAGGTATGAAGCCGGAAAATGAGCTCGACAAGCAAGATATTAGTAAACTCGCAATTGCGATGCTGGAAAGCCTAAATGCACGTGATCGTGAAATTTTGTGCCGCCGTTTTGGCTTATTAGGTTACGAAGCACAAACCCTTCAGCAGGTCGCTGATGAAGTCGGCCTGACTCGAGAACGAATTCGTCAATTACAGGTAAGTTCTCTGAAGAAACTAAAGAATACACTTAACCGTGAAAATTATGACTTAGAATTATTATTTGCAGAAACAGCGTAAAAGTTGGCATGTACCGGTACGCCCTCCACTTGGAGGGTTTTTTTGTAACCAACAATCTCATCACTCTCTTTTTCTTTGATTCAGATTCTAACCACACTCCCCAGCCATTTTAGATAGCCAGACTACAGCATATATTAGCATCTTAACATGATGATAAAGCGAGCTCGTATATGACAGTAAATACCAAGTTGATATCAGTAATAGCGATTATGTTGTTCTTTAATACAAGTATAAGCCATTCATCAACTGCCAAAAAAGCCAAGGATTGTAAAAAGGTCAATCAGAAAATCGAATCTATCCAGAAAAAAATGCGTAGTGGCTACCCCCCAAAGCAAGGTAAGAAGTACCATAAACAATTGAATAAGTTATACAAGAAGCAATTCGAGTCATGCTTTTAAACCCACAAAAATACGTCTGCCTATCTCGGAACTGAGCCTCTGATACACCGCCGATCTGATAACCTATAGATGTACGATTAAAGGCGCGAGGCAGGTATTTTGAAAATCATCTTTGCTCTAGTTATTGCACTGTTATTAACATCATGCGCAAGTTACAGCGTCACAGAGCAACAAATACAGGAGTACCTTGATGATCGAAGCGGATTTGAGAGGACAGTAGGCGTTAAAGGGCTAGCACATGCCAACGTAAAATTTGACAATGTTAAGGTAGGAATAGGAAGAGTTGCTGATGATCGTGTTAACTTAGATGCCGACTCTACCGCTAAGATATCGATTCAGGGTCAAAGTACTCAACAGCTACAGATAAAGGTTAGCTTTAGTGCCGTGCCCTACTATGACAAAGACGAAGGCGCGATTTTTCTCAATGATCTGAATGTTGAAGATATCGATATCCAACCAAATGATTTTAACCTTCCTAGTAAACAACTATTGTCCCCAATTATTGAAATGGTCGGACAATATTTATTGACGAGGCCTGTCTATCGATTAAGTGACGAAGATTTCAAACAATCGCTGTTAAAAACTGCAAGGCCGGAGCTTTTAATCAAAAATCATGAATTGATTATTCAAATTTAGCGCAGGCACGAGAGCATTATTTTCTCAATGCTCTCATTGTAGATTTCAGCTTACTAATCAGAGCTCTTAGATTGCTCTAAGAAATTAGTGCCAGCCGCTTCATCTATGATGTGAATTGCCCGTTCAGTTTCAAACGATTTACGCATCGCCTCTGCGGCATAGTTCTTAATGGTTGCTTCATGCGAACTAATAAAGATGAAGATGAATAAACAGAGCCCAAATAAAGAAGCTAGTAGTGCCATGATGGTCCTTTGAACAATACGCTTCTCAGCTTCGCGCAATTCTCTTTCTAGAATTTCAATAACATCATAATTTGTAAGGTTTGGCCTTATTTTTCTTTGATTTTTCATATATTTAATTTGACCAATAAGTGTTAGCTATTGGAGGCTACTGTATCAATAGATTCTTAACTATACCTTAATCAGCTATAAACATCCTTTTAGACATTCTAGTTTTCAGGATAATGTTTAAATTTCATACATAGCATAAGTTATAGTGCGTTAGCTTTTGTAAAAACACAGCCCGAAGGCTGTGTTTAACATGCAGCGTCTACTTACAGCAACGATTGATACCCGACGAAGAGCAAGATCAATCCCCACACCGGTATGTTCCGATATTTCAAAAGATAGAAGCCAACCATTACCGCAACAACATCAAAGACTGAACCTATTGAAGTGGAAATTACGGGCTTGATAAATGCACTCCCCAACAAACCAACAACACTCGCATTGACCAACAAAATAGACTCTTGCAAACGTTGGTGTTTAAACAAAGCATTCCAAGCCGGCAAAAATGCAAACAATAGTAAGCTCCCTGGTAAAAACACAGCAATCGTTGCAAGTAAACTACCGATAAATGGACTGTCAGAAATCGTCGAAGCCCCTAGGTAACTAGCCATTGTAAACATAGGCCCTGGAACTAACTGGGCAGAAGCATAAGCACTCAAGAATGTATCAGGTTCCACCATCCCTTCCATCATAGGCTCTAGGAGTGGAAGAACAACATGGCCGCCACCAAATACGAAACTACCCGCTTGATAAAAAACATTAACAAGGTTTAGTAATTCAGATTGCCCAGCTACCAACGGTAGGCCAAACAACAAAACAACAAACACACTAACAATACCCAAATGGG
Source organism: Photobacterium sp. DA100 (assembly GCF_029223585.1). Classification (NCBI taxonomy): domain Bacteria; kingdom Pseudomonadati; phylum Pseudomonadota; class Gammaproteobacteria; order Vibrionales; family Vibrionaceae; genus Photobacterium; species Photobacterium sp. DA100. The sequence goes on from NZ_CP119424.1 coordinate 995,284, forward strand.
GTTTGATTATGGGTTGGTTAACGACTTCAGCATTGTGTAGTTTTTGGCTTGAAATAGCAAAACCTAACAGTGCGGCCAATAAAATTGGAATGATTTGCCCAAGCAGCCCCGAGGTTATGAAAACACTAACACCGGTTGCGAGTGCAACCGCAACTGTTAACTTGCTTGTTATATTTTTTTTAACCATTCCCCATATGGCTTCAGCAACAACGACAACAGCCAAGAGTTTAGCTGCCTGGATAACGGTATTGATAAAGGTGACATCGTTATATTGCTGGTTGCCAATAGCTAAAACAGTCAACAACAAGAATGAAGGGAAAGTAAAACCGACAAAAGCAGAAAGTGCTCCTAGGTATCCTGCTTTCTTGAAACCAATATACATACCAAGCTGGCTACTAGCGGGCCCAGGTAAAAACTGACATAGCGCAACTGCGTGGGTGAAATCTTGATCACTCAACCATTTTTTATTCTGAACAAATTCACGTTGGAAAAAACCAATGTGAGCGGCAGGGCCGCCGAAACTATAAAGACCTAGCAGAAAAAACTGCCACATAACTTTGAACATAAAACCTCCTAATGAGGCTCAGATATTATCGGCGAACTCCACATTAATAAAATCGTTTAGTTTAATTAAGCTCATTACCATCATCGATTTTGCTGCCAACTTAATCAGTTATAGAAAATTAAGCCTAAGGGAATAACTGCCTTGCATAGCGTACATTATTTGCTTTCATTGTTCACTGTCGGGGACAATAACTATTAAGTCATTGTAATTATTGTGAAATAAAGCCAATACAACGACTACCTCTCCTTGTTAATAAAACAACACGATAGCGTCAGATATAGCTTTCGCGGTGCATTGAGTTCAGTCGCTGGCCAATGATGAGTGACATCGTCACATAAGATTCACAAGCATTCTCCCCCATTACGTTCAGTGATATAATTGCCTAGTTAACATGAAGTTGGTCTTACCTATGCTAGAAAATCTGCAACAAATGGTGATCCTTGCGACTGTCGGCCATGAACAAAACTTTACCAGGGCGGCAGAGCGTCTTGGGATCTCTAAATCTCAGGTCAGTAAACAAATTCGTTTTTTGGAAGAACGGCTTGGATGTCAGCTTGTACAGCGAAGTACACGCACCGTCGCTTTGACTGAGATAGGCCTTCAATATGCTGAATATGGCCAACAGCTGCTTGATACGGTCAATGAAGCTGAAGCACTCGTTGCAGGTTACCGCAATGAAATTAAAGGTGTATTGCGCGTTGGTATTGCGCAATCTTTCGGCAATATCCACATCACCTCGGCATTGGCTGAATTTCAAAAAGAACACCCAGGCCTCGAATTAGAAGTTAGCCTGTTTGATCATCGCCCTAACCTACTGGAAGAAGGCTTTGACTGTTGGGTGGCCATTCACGAACACCCACCAGAAGGTATGGTCGCCCGCCGACTCGCAGATTGTCATTTTGCAGTTGTTGCCTCGCCTGAATATATACAGGCTCATGGTGCCCCTAAAGTACCGGGAGACTTGCGCCAGCATAACTGCATTACCTACCAAAGCCGCGAGAGGAAATACATCAATTGGGAATTCACCAGAGACGGAGTAAGACAGTCAATTAGGGCCCGCGGAAACTACCGTATCGACAATGCGCCAGCTGTTCTTGATGCTGCGATTTCAGGCTTGGGGATTGCGTACCTTGCAACCTACCTCATTACAGACGAGCTTGAAACAGGCAAACTTATCCAGCTACTTCCTGAATGGAAGGCCGATGTTGAGTTGCCAATTTATGCCGTTTATCCCCGCCGAAAATACCTTGCACCTAAGGTACGGTCATTTATTGATTTCATGGCAGAACGTATGTCTGTCCCTCCATACAGAACCCCTAACCCTGCTGCTCGTTGATCGACCACGTTATCTTATTTTCGCAGTTGTGATTCGCTTCAGATCAGCTAAACCTAACATATATGACTTCATGATTAGGTTTAGTTGGTTTGAATACTCTAGCACCGCATACCGCTTCATCATTACTGGCTCGCACGTTCATCTTGCTATGCTGTTCAGTGTTTATTTGGGGATGTGGCAACGGAAGTGACGGCGTCACTCCCACTACCACTCAATCAACCGGAAGTGGCAATGTGGTACCCAAAGCACAAATATTGCTAACTGAGCTGCCGGAGCTTCGTACTTCAGTATATTTCGATGTCGAGAGCTACGAACTAACACCTGACGGCCAATTATTGCTAGACCCTATCGCTGTTCGATTACGTCAGCATCCTGATAGCTATGTGATCGTTGTTGGGCATGGTGATGATTTTGCTAATGAAGATGATAATATCGGGCTTTCCTATGAACGTGCTTTTACCGTTGCTATTTATATATCATCTGTTTTTGGTGTCGAAGAGGAACGTATCCAGATAGTGTCAGCTGGTAGCAGCGAGCCATTAAGTTCAGGCACCCGAGCAGTCGACAAACAACGAAACCGAAGAGTAGAAGTTGTCTCCCCTAAATCGATAGTGCGAACACTCAGCCCTACCAACGATGCAAGGTTCTAGCTGAAAGCTTGTCATAGCCCTAATTCAGACGAAAAAAAAGCAGCCTGTAGGCTGCTTTTTTTACTTACTGTAGTTTCTTCTGCGCAGGTATCGCATACATCTGCTTCAGAATGGTGACAACCCCTTCAGGAAGGCCGGCAAATTTCTCGTTGAACCTGGCCACCTCAGCATCATTCACCGAGCTATCAGTCATCCCTGCTGCAATATAGTTGGCAGGAAACAGATGGTAATTAGCTGTAATCTGACGATCGATTTCCCCAGCTAATGACTCAGGAGTATCAAAACCAGCACCAATCACATCACCGAAGTTGACATGAATACGACGTTTTTGGCCAACGATACCCTGAATAATGCTTTCGATGTCTTCGAACTCACCTTTCTCATAACTGCCTTCAGTTTGTTTCTGGTAAAGCTCTTTTGCCTTGGCAACATCACACGGATCGTTTTCGTACGAAATAGCGACCGGTACAATATTAAGCTTTGACATGTAATCGGAAAACTCAATTTTTTGTTTACGACCATCCATATAAAACATCTTTAGGATGGCAGGATCAGTTTTATCGTTACCATCTTTGGCCCGCCCTTCCTTCTGGGCAATCCAAATGGAGTTCCCCGTCTCAAGCGAATGAGAGATATAACTAGACAGTAGGCCAAGCGCTTTCATCATTTCACGCGGCGCTTTAGCCGAGCGCTTAACAATAAAGCTCTTGTTCAAACGCATTAGCTCGGTTGCACATGGCTTCTTCAGAAGATTATCGCCAATCGCAATACGTACGGTATTGAAGCCATTATTGTAAAGGCACCAGTTCACCATCGCTGGATCCATGGCAATATCTCTATGGTTCGAGACAAAGAGATAGGATTTTGTCGGATCCAGTTCGTCAAGCCCGCTAAAAGTGACACCGTCACAAGAATGATCAATAGTTGCGTGCATATATTTGGCGATTTGACGTTGGACATCATCAACCGTTTTGATATTTGACCATTTGCTTATTAGAAAGCGTTTAATCAGGGGTGTCAGCAACCAGCCGAGTACACCAGATAACTGTGGAAAACGGTAATTAAGAATGGCGTTTATAAACTCTTTATCGTTAACCAGACGCGTAATAGCCCCACTGACTTCATCATCATTATATGGGCGAATTTCTTTGTAAATATCGTTATTAGACTGCACTGTAATGCTTCATAAGTTGAAAAAACTGCGACATTTTACGCAGTTTTATTGAATTTACCCAATGGCAACCCCCAAACAAAACAATGGTTGGAGGTCTTACCAGATTTAAATGTATCTAATTAAAGCACTTTACCTTTTGAATCCTGACATGTCTGCCTAACTGATAGCATTTCTAGCTAAAAAAGCAGCATTTATCTGTTAAAATTCCCCGATCAGTTGACGCTTCAATCAAAAGCGAACAACATGTGTCAGCTAATTTGCTAGAGATTAACTATGAAACAGGCTATTGATTATTCACTGCATCAACATACTTTTCTGGATGTCGGCTCCAGAAAAAAAAGCCATACTGCCTACATGCTTATCATGTCTTCAGGATGTGCATTTATCCGTTTAGGCAAGGCAGAATATACAGTGACGGCCGGCAATGGATTTTTCATTCCTTTTGACTGCCTTCATGCCGTTACAATCATGCCTGGGTCAACTTACAGTAAAATTGAGTTCTCACCTCGACTAACCATGACCATTTGCCGGGAAGCTGGTTTCTTCCGTATGACACCGCTAATTAGTGCCGTTGCCAAAGAACTGGGCAAATGGATAAAACTAGGCAATGACATAACATTAGACGGTGAAAGTGGTAATTTGCTCAAAGTACTTGCCGATCAAGCTGCAAAATTAAAGGTCAACAGCAAGTCCACCAGCCCCTCTTTAAGTGGCCACCACCAAGTTTGCCTGTCATCTTTGCTAAAAGGTGACAAGGTCACTGACAGTAAAGCCATTGAGGAGATCGCAACCTATACCGGCTTCTCCGTGAAAGAAATCGAATCTTGCGTACTGATGCGAGAGGCGCTAAAGCTGTCTCGTTCAGGGCGAAAAACCCCTCAAATCGCCGAAACATTAAACACCACCCCTGAGATGATTTCTTCCCTTGCTATCCCTGTCCTAGGGCAAGCGCTTTAATCAGACAGCAATAAAAAAAGCCACCGCAAGGTGGCTTTTTTATCTAGGCACTATTTGTCTTAGTTAATTCAACAGCAGCGGAACACCAGACTGCTTCAGCAGCGCAAACTCGAGGTTTTGATATGCATGGCCGTTACCGGCTACTTCTACCAACAGGCTATCTGGAACATCCACCGTTTTAAACTCCCCTAATTGCTTTTCACTTCTAGACAGGGGCTCATGAACTTCAACGTAAACGCTGCCATCCGATTCAACAGCATACTTCAACGGCTGGTTAATGACCTGGACGCGAGTGCCTCTGGACACCTGGCTAAACAGCCATTCAACATCCCACGGATTCATTCGTATACAACCAGAACTCACACGCATACCGATACCGAAGTCCTTATTGGTACCGTGGATTAGATACTGGCCGCTTCCATATGAAAGCCTCATTGCATAGTCGCCAAGTGGATTTTCAGGGCCGGCAGGCACAACCGCCGGTAATTCGATATTGTGCTTTTCACGATATTCCCGACGAATATTTGCCGTCGGTGTCCAGCTTGGGTTTTCAATCATTTGGCTGATACTGGTAGTCATTTTTGGGGTCTCACGCCCAACTCTGCCTATCCCAATAGGAAAAACGTACATTTTTTCGCTGTTGTTAGGAAAATAGTACAAACGTAGCTCAGCCAAATTGATGACAATACCCTCACGCTTCGCCTTCGGCAAAATCAACTGCATAGGGATAGTCAACAAAGATCCAGGCGTAGGCAAAAAAGGATCAACTCCCGGATTAGCTGCCATCAGCTGTAATAGACCAACATTGTATTTGTTAGCAATATCCAGCAAGCTATCGCCATTGTTGACTTGGTAGTACTCCATGACGCCTACTAACTTACTGTCTGAATTTGGCTTTTGATATTCAATAGCTTGAGCCGAGTACGACATTACACCAGCGAGTAGCATTAACAACAAGCGTCTCACACCAGTACCTCCATCTAAAAGATCCCCTAATTATGGCAAATCTCATTCTGCTTCATTTTATGAATAACCTAATTAGCAAAAATGAGACGTAATGTGACGATTTTACTTGTGACAACAGCTGTCTTCGTCAACAAAACGTCAATGATTTTCTGAGAGCTTAACTTGTGACCAATCATCAAGTCAAAAAAGGCGGGGAAGTCCCCGCCTTTTACTAGTTAGTCCGTTTAAACTTATACGTACTGCGCTGTAATGCGTTGCCATGACTGGCGTTGCTCCTCCAGCATTCGCTTCATTTCATGGTATTGCTGTAGAAATTCAAAACTTTCGTAATGCTTGAGCAATTTCTTTTTCTTCAGCTCAATCAAACGCTTCTTGGCATCGTAATAATCCGCAATTTTCTGTAACAAGAGTTCGTACTCCTCATCCAGCCTGGCGAGTTTTAGCTGATTGCTTAAACTCGACTCATTTACCATCAGCTTTTGCTGTACACGACGGTGAAGCATTCTAGCTTTCGCTTTCTCGATGCGATCTTCAGGGCTGATACGCAGGTTTTTCGTTACTCCAATCCAAGACAACGACTTAATTAACCATTTTGTCGGATCAAACTGCCACCAGCGTATCCCATTACGGTAATCATTTTCGAATATGTGATGGAAGTTATGATACCCCTCCCCGAATGTCAGCAAAGCCAAAAAGCCGTTATCTCGGGCGGTATTCTTGTCGGTATACGGCTGAGATCCCCATAGATGAGCCAGCGAGTTAATAAAAAATGTTGTGTGATGGCTGAGTACCAACCTAACCACTCCGACTAGCAACAACGCGCCCCAAATGTCTCCATGGAGGACACCAAACAACAGCGGAATACCAAAGTTAGTCAAAATAGCCAAGAGGACATAGTTCCTATGTTGCCACATCACGATCTTATCTTTCTGCAAATCACGGCAGTTCCCGTAGTCACTGTAGCGGCTCGCTTGATACTCCCTAAGCATCCAGCCTATATGACTGTAAAAGAAGCCTCTGTTGGCTGAGTAAGGGTCTTTATCATTATTATCAACAAAGCGATGATGAACACGATGATCAGAAGACCAATGCAAAATACTATTCTGCAGTGCAAAAGCCCCGCCAATGGCAAAAATAAACCTTACAACAGGGTTGGCTTCGTACGTCTTATGCGACCAGAGCCTGTGGTAGCCAGCCGTAATCGACAAACCACAGAATGAGAAAGCAAATAGCAACATAAGCCATTGCACACCATCAAAACCGACAAAATAGGCATACAAGGGTGTCGCTATGACAGCAACAAGAAAAGTTAAGGTGAATATCGCAACATTTAGCCACAATACAGGAGGTTTGGTAGCGGTCATCCTTTTGATCCTATCCATTGAGCGTACAACTGTAAGCTAGAATAGCTCTCATTAACTTTTCCGTCAATTGGTTAAACATTTAGCAACAAAAAAAAGCCATCATTTCTGATGGCTTTTTTGCTAGACCCAAACCAAGCAACGCCGCTATTTTATTATGTTTTTGGTAAAGACCGGATCTACACACGCATAAACCTTGCCGATCGCATTATCATCGCAAATCAACTGGTAGATCATGCGGGCTACTTCACTTCGAGTAATCAAACCATGCACCTCACCTTCGTTGTAAAGCTTACCTTGCCCTGTCACTTCGCCGTCTTGCAATCCTCCCGGACGGAGGATCGTGTAATCCAGACCGCTGGTTGTCAACCAAGATTCAGCAAGGCTTTTCTCCCTTACAGAGTTTCCAAACACGGCCTTTGCCTTATCAGACAAGTACGACCAAGAATCGCCGCATCCCAAAGAAGTGACCATAATGAAACGGCGTAGGTTTCGCTGTTCGAGTTCATCTATCACCGAACGGTGCCCAACATAATCAACGGGAGTATCGGCTTGAAAACTGCCCATGGTAGATACAGCGACAGCATTCTCAGGCGATGAGTCTAGAAAAGCTTTAATACTCTTCCGCTCTAGCGCATCACCAAGAACAACATTCACCCCCATCTCCTCAAGTGTTGCTGCACGCTCAGGCTTACGAACCATTGCATAGACTTCAGCACCCATTGCGCGAAAGTAGCGAGCAACTTCAAAACCAAGGCCTCGGCTTGCACCAAACAAAACTACTGGGTTCATTGACTTTTCCACCTTAAAAACACAAACGAAAATGATTATAACTATCAATTGCGTTTCATGTTAACTTCCAGTTGATTTGTTGATCTACCCCAAGAAAAAGTTAAAACACTGCTCACTTAATATACTTAACATGCGCCTCCATCTCTTCGCCGATTTCCTTACGCATATTCATCAGTCGGATAGCTGACTGTCTCAGCACCTTATCTTCGTCTGTCTCCGGCAGCCACTCTGGCACCTCGGTCGGTTGCCCGTGTTCATCAACCGCCACCATGATCACAATACAGTGGGTCGTAAGCTGGTTTTTAAGTTCCTTTGGATCGCTTGCTTGAACATCGATCGCAATATGCATCGAGGATCGACCGGTATAAATAACTTTTGCCGTGACTTCTACCAAATTGCCGACATGGATAGGTTTTACGAAACGAATTCCACCTGCATAAGCTGTAATACAATACTTGCCGCTCCAACCGGCAGAACAAGCATATGCCGCCAAATCAATCCATTTCATTACAGCCCCGCCATGGACCTTACCTCCGAAGTTGACATCACCGGGCTCGGCCAAAAATCTCAGTGTTACTTCGCGCTTTCTCTCACTCATACTAACTCCTACAACGCCCAACGGCTTCCCGTCAGTGAGCTATGTTTTCACCTAGCCATAGATTAATCACTCAATTCAGCCACCAGTATTAACACAAAAGCAACATCATACCTATGTTCAGTTCACGTATTTGGTAATTAACAGAAATAGATAAACATTCATATTGAACTTTACCCAGACAAATCACTAGTCGAGCGAAGTGTACACAAGAAAAAAGCGCCCGCAGGCGCCTTTAGTATCGAGTCATTACTAGCCAACAACTAAGAGCCTTGGCTTACCGCCTCTAGCTGAACCTGTAGGCTGGCAAGTTGCTGTTTAAGGGTTGTATTTTGCTCAACAAGGGACTGATTTTCGTCCAACGCTTGAGCCTTTACTACTTCCAGCTGATTGAGCTGCTCTTCGAGCTGTTTATTGGTTTCGGTGGCAGCTTCTAGATCTGCCTTCGCTTTGCGGGCATTTCGCTGTGCTGTTTGTTTCGCTTTAGTCGCCTTGGTAACTAGTGCCTGGCTGTCCAAAACAGATTGATTTAATTCGCTAATCTGGCTTTCTTGTTCAGCCACAAGCTTTGATAGCTCTTCCTCTTTGGTTTTTGCCACCTCTAGAGACTCCGATAACTGATCCACCGAACTCGTTGGTAATCCGGTCAATACACTCCACTGATCAGCCATATTCCTTGTCACTTGATCCATAAGATCAAAGGGAAAGCATAATGATTGTTGTTGATCATCTCGATAAGCAAATTGCTTATCCATCTCTTCAATCAATTTGAGGCTTTGCTGATAACTTTGCTGGAGCATCATCTTCGTGCTATCGACCGTCATGGTTTCGATAGCCTTGCCTGCCAACATCATATTTTGAAAATACTTAACAAACGCCTCTGGCTGAGCCGCTTCGCCAAGTTTCATTAAAGGGTGAGAATTAACATCATATTCCATCATGTGTTTCCTGCCATGCATCTACTTAAGTGGTTAAAAAAGTATGAAAAACCAGCCACCTATACTTATATCAAATTGACGACACGTTGGACAAATATTAAGCAAGTAATTTCATAAAATTTGATCTACACGCAACGAATCATCCAACGTAACACGCCTGCATGACAGTTTTTTATGTGCAAGGTGATCATCTTCAAACCAAGGCGTTAGTCTAAATGTCACATACTTAAGCTATATGTTTTATACCCGACTGACTACGAGTTGCTGGATTCAGGGCTCAATCATGATGGTAAGGATCTCCATTGAATGAAACCACTCAAACGTTACCAATACGAACGCTATGCCATTCTCTGTAACCTCGCTTATCCCACGACATTCAATCACACCCTATACGGATTTGATAAAAATGGCCGTCATGAAATCACTGATCGCTGGGGACGCACGATTATCCGTATCCTGTGGGGCAAGGAAAGCGAGGTTGTTGTAGTGTTCAAAGGCTCACAGAGTTTATGGGACTGGCTAGTTAACCTCGCCTGTTTTCCAAAGAAAATTCAATCCGGTGATAAGTGGTGCCATGTCCACTGGGGCTATTATTCTTTGATGGAACAAAGCAGCAAGGCTACTAGCATCAAACAGAACCCATTTCTGAGCGAAGCAATGCAGGCCGAATTGTTGCAGGCTAGCGAGATAAACCACCAGCAAGCTGGGCTAACACTCTACCAGCAAATCGAATCCGTTCTTCTACCCCAAATTAAACAAGGAAAAAAAATCACCTTCACCGGCCACTCCTCAGGCGGTGCAATGGCAATATTGGTCGCACATCGCCTCTATCAGAATCAGCCGGCTGCCATAAAGCGTATTGTTACCTTTGGCCAACCCGCAACCGGGTTTTGGAATTTCAAGCAAGATTACCCCTTAGCCAAAAGAACCTATCGTATCTGCTGCGATCTGGATATCGTTACCTTTCTTCCACCGATTCCATTCATGTTCTGGCATGTCGGTAAAATGCTCTGGCTACACAATGGCAAGATCTATGAGGATACACCTACACTGGCGAGGCTGTATCGCTCTATTGTCAGTTGGTTACTAAGACCAATCACCTACCACTACATGAACAAGTACATTCGTAATAAAGATTTCTTCGATAAACACTGACCGATTTCAAACATCAACTATGGAGCCCTGGCTAAAACAGGTATAGTGAGGCCAGGCTCATAACTTTACTTACCGACATGTCAGAATCTACAACCGTCTTTAGCTCGCTCATTCATTCCCGGCGCTCTGTGCGCAAATACGATCAAGCCGCATCATTTGATCACCAGGCCGTAGCCCGGTCACTAGAACTCGCTACACTCTCGCCAAATAGCTCCAACATGCAGCTCTGGGAGTTTCACCGCGTTATCAACCAAGAAAAGCGTGACCAACTCGCCCAGTACTGCATGGGACAAAATGCTGCCAAGACCGCCAATGAATTAGTCGTGTTTGTGGTTACACCGCACAAATGGAAAGGCCGAGCTGAGTTGAATGCTTCGCAAATCCGCCATGCCTTCGAAGGCCGAGAAGATGCAACCGCCAAGCGCGCCCTGAAGTACTACGAAAAGCTGATCCCGTTTGTCTACAATAATGATCGCCTTGGGATCTTCGGCGTTGCCAGAAAGATCCTCAGTGCACTAATGGGGCTGAAAAAGCCAATGGTAAGGGAAGTCAGCAAAAGCGACTTGCGTGTCTGCCTTCATAAAAGCAGCTCCTTGGCCGCGATGACCTTCATGACCGCAATGCGTGCCGAAGGCTATGATACCTGCCCGATGGAAGGCTTTGACTCTAAACGGGCCAAAGCTCTGCTCGGTTTGCACAAAGATGCCGAAATCACCATGATTGTCAGCTGTGGCAAACGTGCCGACGATGGTATCTACAGCGAGAGACACCGTGTTGCCAGTGATGAGGTTATAATCAGTCATTAATTGAGCAAATAAAACGCCAGCCATACCCACAAGGTTTCTTTTGCGGTATGGTGTTGGCAATCAAAGCAAAAAGAACGGTCAGTAGTCCAGATGAAACAGCTCATCGAACGAAAAAACCGGTGGATGGCAAGCCATATCACCGATGCGGAGTTTCCAACCCCTCTCAGTGAACAAGGCCTTGCCTTATACCTAGATGCCCAAGCATCACTCGAGTTTGGATCCTGCCAAACTTCTGATTCCTCCGGCTATGACTCACTGACCATCTACCCTGTAGACTGCCATCCCCTCACTATTCGATATTCGCTAGTCCTTGCCAACCGTTGGCAGGATGAATCAGACAAGGAAGCCATTATTGAGTACCTGACCCAAATCATGTTCGAAGACGACTCACCAGCACAGTTGTATGTCGGCTTCTTCAAAGGCAAACCGGCCGCCTGCGGCATGCTGTTCCTTGACGAAGAACATGGTTCACTCATTTGTGATGTTGCAGCGCTACCACTGCCAAACCAGCAACAACTAATGAGTGAGATGCAACAGGCGCTGGCAGCAAAAGCCTCAAATCAACCGCTCTATTGCGAGCAACTGAAATAACCAATTTGTTATTCTAGTCAGGATTATACTGTTCATAGCAAAAGAGCCAGTCACAAAGTAACTGGCTCTTTTTTCATCGAATGTTTGTGAATACTGTGTTTTAGTATTCAGGGTTTATCGGCTTAAATGCTTAGCGAAGAACTGCTGTAGTTTTTCCGTAACCAAATCAGCCTGCTCTAAATTACTAATGTGGCCCGCGTTCGGAATCAAAACAAACTCGCTGCCCGTAATGCCATCGTGCATAAGCTGCGACTCGAGAACGGGACGCATACGGTCTTGCGCGCCCACCATAATGAGTGTCGGTAACGCAAACATTTCAGCATATTCAAACATGTCACGACGGCCGAACACCATTCGCCCCACCTTAGCCAATGCCAATGCCCTTTCTTTATCTGCTGTAAGCAACCTCTGGCGGAATGCAGTACGTAAAGGACTATCTTTCTCGAGCGCTGCAAACTGACGCTCATCGAAAAAGTCTACGATGTCAGATGTTATCGTCGCATTCTCTTCAATCTCTGCCAGCTTTGCAAAATACTTGGTATGGACGACTTCCGGCTCAAGACCCACGAAGGTATCCATCAGTACCAGGCTCGTGACCCGGGCAGGCGCATTAACTACCAGCTCTGTCGCCCACATACCACCGGATGACAACCCAACCAGTGAAAACGTGTCAATCTCCAAGTAGTCGAGCAAACTAAGTACGTCATTGGCGTAATCTTTCAAGCTACGCGTTGATTCTGGCGCTGCCGCAGAAGCCCCGTGGCCCCAGAATTCCGGTACTATGCAGCGGTGAGACTGACTTAATACCTCAACTTGCGGCGCCCACATTGAGCTGTCCCACAAATAGCTATGGCCGAAGACAATGACAGGGCCTTCGCCAATATCCTGATAATGCATGGTCTGCGTATTAATAGTAAAAGTTTTCATACATTCCAATCCAAATTCTTGTTTTAGTTATGTTCTATTACGCCAGTGCTAACAACGTACGGCAAACTTTGTTTCAACAGCACGCATACCGCGCTGATAACATCCCCAGGCAACGGCACCAGCCAAAACATTGCCTAACATCGCACCCAAGAAAAGCCCCTGGATCCCGCCGTAATTTGCCCCTATCCACAGTAGCGGCAAAAAACAAGCAAACAAGCGCAGGGCCGATATAACCAGCGCACGCATTGGCATCGTCAGCGCGTTACAAACAGACACCATCAACATACAAATACCCAAAGGACCAAGGCTCAATGGCACCCAAGTTAAGTGAAGAGCAAGAATACGGGCCACTTCAGCTTCGCTGGTCAGTAAAGAAGTTAACGGCGAGATAGAGATAAACAGCAGGACGGCGATTGCCAATTGCCACACTAAAATAAATTTAACCGCCAGAGAAACCAAAGACTTGATCTTCTCTAGCTCCCCCTTGCCCAGCCAACGCCCTACCATTGGCGGCATCGACATAGTCAGTGCAAGAATAATGACTATCGAGAAAAATTCCAATCTCGATCCCAAGGCCCAGGCCGCAACCGTTGCCGCGCCGAACCCCGCGACTAACTTTGTTGCTAGCATCGATGAAACTGGAGGAAGCAGCTGGCTGAGCATTGCCGGCGCCATAATATTTAACAGCTCTTTCACCGAGGCAAAAATATCCAAACCGTTCCAGTCAAAACTTAACCAATGACGCTGAACCACTTTTGGGTATACCGCTATCATACCAACAGAGAAAGCGACGACGGTTGCCCAAGCAGCACCGACCAGCCCCATATCGAAAGTGAAAATGAACAAGGGATCGAGTGCCATATTCAGCAAACTGGTTACCACCATCATGATGCCCGGTAGCATCGTATTACCATTGGCACGACACAAGCTGTAAGCAAAATATAGCATCGCCCCACACCATGAGCTTGCTAACCAGACGGGCCAGTAAACATCAATGACCGCATATACATCTTCGGGAGCGCTGAGCAACTGTAAGATCCCACCGCGAGTAAACCAGATAAATAGGCATATCATCAGCACACTGGCCGCACCCGTAATGACCACTAAACCACCAAGTTGCTTGGCTCGCTGGTAATCACCGACTCCCAAAACACGTGAGATCAATGAGGTCGTTGCAATACCTAATCCCACCTGAAGACCGATGATCACCATTTGCATTGGTAAGGTGAATCCTTGAGCGGCGAGCGGCAAGACACCCAGTTGTCCGATGAAAGCACTGTCAACCAACTGGAAGCTCATAAGAGAAAGTACGCCAAATAACATCGGCCAAGTCATATCAAACAACTGGCGGCCAAGCGGCGTTTCAGAAGAAGGCTGTAGTTGTAATTTTGAAGGCATAGAAATGAATGTCTTTATATTATAGTTATTTAGTCTAGAGACAAAAAAGCTCGGCAGTAAGAACAACCAGTTCCCACTTTACCGAGCTTTCAATACAGCCATTTTCGTTACGCTGTCACCAGCTTAACCAAATCTGCTGGTCGATAGTAGACTGATTTTAGAACTTTACCCTGGCGGACCAGTTTGCCACCAAGGTCAACGTCTTTGGCGCATTTGGCAATAATGAATTCACCCTTCTGGCTACCCACAATTTCAACACCCTGCTCGGCATAGAAACCCTTGGTCTCTTCGAATTCTTGTTCGTTACGGCAAACTTTGCTCATATTGCTGGAGTGCACTTCATCCCAGCAAGCAACAAAATCAAAGCCCAGGCGCTTGGCGATCTGCAGCAGCAAGTCAATCAGGTAACTGATACCAATATTAGACTCTACTTTGTCATCACCAAGGTGTACTAGGCGTCCCATCAGAACATAGACTGAATCAACAATCGCATCGGCCTGCTCAACCAATGAATCGGCTTCTGCCAGTTCGGTCAATTCTTCGACCGCCAATGATGTATGTAATGCATCAGCCTGTTCGTTCAAACTGGAAGGCGACTCGATATCCAAGTCAAAAGTATTACGAAATTCACGAATATCACGGTAAAGGTGATCGAACAGTGCTTGATCCAAAACAGACAGCTTCATGCAACTTTCCTTTAAGTTATAAAAACCATTATAAATCATTAAATTAAAATCTTAATACCTGTTGCTTTCTACCTTGATAGCAACAATACCCGATAAAATGCTTCAATGTTTTATGCCGGTTGGAAACAAACCAAACTCAGGAGCGTAACGCTCCCAAGCCAGTATCCGATCAGCCAAAGAAGGCTGATCCTCAAGATTCAATGTTGACTGATTAGAACTCTTTCGGAGCAAAACCAGTAACAACGGAGATCCCCATTTCACGTCCAAGCGCCGTCATTGGATGGACAACAACCAGACCTTTGACTGATTTTTTCAGCTTACCCATGTCGGATTGTTCGGCTTTGGTCAGCGGACGGCTAAATGCCAGAGACTTCACATCAGACCCTTTTTTGTTAAGTTGACGCTTGGCCTGGTGCTTAACTTTATTGATTTTTTTGGTAATGGTCTCGATTTCTTGCGTAGCCTGACCTGCAATCGCCTGATCACCGCGCTCTTGTGCTCCAGCCAACTTACGACGAAGTTTATCTAAACGGTTATTTAGACGCTGAAGCTCTTGATTTAAATTCATGTAGTTACCTTATTTTACTTCACAATATCCCGTAGCCGAGTCCCAGGATAAATTGCTTGACCGGAGATTATATAACAAGCGTCACAGTTTGGTCGAAGATTCTGTCAAAATTGTCATCATTAGCTGAATAGCGAAAAATGCCTTACTGATAAAAAGCTCAACCTGTCTCAGTTGTGATACACCCTCTATTGCCAACCAAGCGAAATTGCGCTCTCATAACCATTGCGCGTCAAGAGTTTGAACAATAAGACAATAAACTGACAGTTGAGGTAAACATAAGGATATGTGTAAAGACTGCGGGATACATATTGCAATGACCAGAGTGAGGCGAAGCTTTATTGAACGCCACATTACTCATAAGGGCGAATACAAATATTATTGCCCAAAATGTAAACGCACTGCATTCATTGCGATTGGCGGAAGCCTTGAAAATATAAGAGCCTAAAAAACAGGCCATTACAGGCCTGTTTTTCTTCGTTACTAGAGAGCCAGTAACTGGCTGGAAAATTCAGCAAAGCCAAAACCACCAGGTTTTGACATCACAATTTGTGGCTTGAATACTAGCTGCTGCCAATAATGGCGGATGTTTGCGACGCCGACGCTCAATGGCAACATCTCGAACATGTGTTGGTCATTCATTGAATCTCCAACATAGCATACCGTCTGCTTTATCTGCTGCTCGGTAAGCCCCTTTTCCTTGAGGAATGCTGTCGCTGTTGCCTTTTTGGAGTGTTCACCATACCACGCATTTATGTGAATAGAGCTTGCTGTGGCATTGGCTCCCAATGCATGTATACGAGCAACTATCTCATCAACTACACGACTGTCGAGCTTAGGCCGGTTTTGGCCAATATCAATCGCGACTTCGCATACTCGGTAGGCCTGATCCAAGGTTAAGTGCAAACTTGGGTAATCCTCCAAAATCGCTTCAATTTCGGACTTAAGCCGTTGCTGTCCACTGCGGATTTCCTCTAGTGGGATGGCCGAGCGAAGGGTAAGGAAACCATCTTGTTTTTCCATAACCACCGCACCATTTTCAGCCAGCACTGCATCGACAGGCCAGAGCTGGGCAATATGATCCCCCCAGCCTGCGCAGGCGCCGGTTACAGCAACCACTTTTTTTCCAGCTTTTCGCAATTGCTGCAAAGCAACCAATGTCTCCGGCGGTAGCTGCCCCTGCCAAGTCAACGTATCATCGACATCAGTTAAAACCCATTCTATTTTTTTCCAATCTGGTGATAGGCTCGTCGTATCCGAATTCATATCAACCTCATTTTCCTTTCTTCTTTTCCGGTTTTACATAATTCCGGAAGCAGAGTTACAACATATTCGGCAACAACATCACCAAACTTTCTGAAAATGTCAGTAGCATCAATACGCTAAACAGTGCCAAGAGTAAAGGCAGCACTTCCGTGACAAAATCGACCATTTTTACTTTAAGGATGGCGCAAACCGTAAACATCATTGAGCCAAAGGGTGGTGTTACCCCACCGATCATAATATTGACGATGACAATAATACCAAAGTGAACAGGATTCACCCCCAGATTCAACACAGCGGGCAGCAATAATGGGGTAAGAATAATCATCGCAGCCCCCCCTTCGATAAACATCCCCACCACAAGTAGCAACATGTTTATCAGTAATAACAATACGTACTTATTGTCTGTCAGCTCAATCAAGGCCGCAGCAACATTGTGGGGGATCTGCTCCAGCGTCATATAATACCCAAACACCATAGCACCAATGATGATGAACATGACACTGCTGGTCCCCTGCACCGTTTCGCGCAAGATCAACTGTAAGTGGCGGATCCCCAACTGGCGGTAAATAAACACCCCAATCAAGGTACAAAGCAAGACGGCGATAGCACCGGCTTCTGTCGGGGTAAACAAACCAAAGCGCATACCAAGAATGATACCAAACGGGATCAACAAGGCAGGAATAGCGGCAAGGAAATATTGCCAACGCTCTTTTGCCGTTGCCACCTCACTACGAGATGGCTTGTAGTGTCGCTTCCTGGCTATAAATGCAATCGTCACCATCAGGGAAATCGCCATCAGAAAAGCAGGAACATAACCGGCGATAAACATCTGGTGTACTGACACATTGGCTAACAGAGCAAAGATAATCAGGTTAATACCAGGCGGTATAACCGGACTGATACTGGATGAAGCCGCTGTTACCGCTGCGGTAAAAGGAAGATCATATCCTCGCTTGGTCATCTCAGGAGCCAGGATTTTCGACTGCATGGCCGCATCAGCATTAGCAGAACCCGAGATCCCCCCCATCAGGGTACTCAAGGCGACATTGACCTGGGCCAATCCACCGGTTTTATGGCCTATCATGGCATCGGCGAACGCCAGTAGACTTCGGCTGATCCCCGCATAGTTCATTACCGAACCGACCATTATAAAAAAGGGAATCGCCAATAACGGAAAAGATTCAGCTGAGCTGATGAAGCGCTGCATCACCAGAGTCACTGGGATCGAGTTATTGAGAAATAAAAAATATACCATCGCTGAAGCAATCAACGAGAAAGCAATTGGGATGTTCATTAAGAAAAGAACAAACAGAATGACAATAGGTAGATAACTTTCCACAAAATAACCTATTACTTACTACATTTAAGGACGTTGATATCTTCGATAATAAATTTCACTGTATGCAGTGCCATCAGGGCAAAGCTGATGAACAACACACCGTTAATCGTGAAATAAGACATTCCCATCACTGGGGTCACTTTGTTTGACAGCATCGTATACTGGTAACTCAGCACGGCCATAAGGATGTTCAGCGCGAGCAAGAATAGCGATACCAGGAATTTGAATGGCCGCTTTGCTTTTGGCGGCAACAAAGCCACCACCACATCAACCCCCATATGCAGTTTGTGTTTGTAACAAGAGCTAATACCGAGATAAACAGCCCAAATGAAGCACACCACAGAAAGCTCTTCGCTCCATGGCACAACAAAAACAAAACCGTAGCGCAGAACCACGTTCACAATCACGACTAATACGGTGATACTAATAGCAATTGATGCCAATATTTCTTCTATGTTACGAATCAAAAACACATTTTTCTCCAAACCAGACAACGGATCGCTGGTGCTCCATACTTCACCAACGATCCTAGCTTGACGCTGTTGATCAGCCCTGATCAGCCCGGATAGTCGCCAGCTCGTTCATGATGGTGGCATGAACACCTTCGCTCCACGACGGGAACTGGTTGTATACCTCTGCCGTAAGCTGGTTGAATTGTTCCGAGTTAACCTCGTTGAAAGTTACCCCTAGGGCTTCTAGTTTCTCGGTGTATTCTTGATCCAGCTTGACCAATTCAGCCGTGTTGGACTTGGCCCCCGCATTCAGCTCTTCGATAATGATCTGCTGCTGATCCGGGGTAAACCTGTCCCATACTGATGGCGAGATATAGAGACCGACGGTACCCAAGAAGTGCTTGGTCAGAGACATATTCTTCGCCACTTCGTAAATCTTGGTCGAGTACATGGTTAAGATGGAACCCTCGAGACCATCGACAACCCCCTGCTGTACACCGGCGTAGGTTTCTGGAAATGGCAGAGCTGCCGGCGCGGCGCCCATGGCTTTGAGCGTACTGATAAACAGCTGACTTTGCGGAACGCGGATCCGCATACCTTTCATATCTTCAGAATTAACGATTTCTTTGTTAGTGATCATGTGGCGGAAACCAAACATGTAATCCGCGTTCAGGACTTTGATGCCTTTAGCCTCTGCCTGTGCCTTCAAACCGGCAACGTAGTCGGTTTTCATCATCGCAAGGTATTCATCGTAGGTGTTGTACAGCATTGGCCCAGCCAAGGCTGCGAAGTCCGGAACGTAATCCCCTAGGTAACTAAGATCTTCTACCGCAATCCAGTTGGCACCATTGACAACCTGCTCTAGGTTATCTTTGTATACCGGTAGCTGTCCCCCCGGAAAAACCTTGATGTTCACCGCGCCATCCGTGCGCTCACGAATCATATCCGTTGCCTTGACCAACTCCTGTGTCAGCAACTCGTTGGGCGAGAACACCAAGCTCATATTAAGATCAATCGGTGCTGCTGTACCTGCCGTCTGGTTATCCGCTTCTCCACACCCAACCAGTAATGCGGTTGCGGTTAATACAGTGCCTAGTAGCTTTTTCATTTCTTTTAGCCTTCAATATGTTTATTCGGTTGAATAACGAATTTCGGCAGCGAGTATGAAATGAAAATATTACATTCATATGAACACAAAATTAGGCTTTCGTTACTCACCTGAACGCAGCACTGAAAGCAGCCTTTTTTCAGCAGCTTCAGTGCAACCAATGGCTAAGCTATAGTGCTGCAGAACTAAGCTTTATTGTCATATTGCGGTAACATAAGCCACATACTGTTATGTCAATTTTCAAATGAACATGCATTATCATTGTAGGAACGATATGATCACAGGCCACCGCGGCGCTGCCGCACTTGCTCCTGAAAACACAATAGCCAGCATTAACAAAGCCGCCGAGGCGGGTGTAAAGTGGGTGGAAATTGATACCCAGTTAAGTGCCGATGGCATCCCTGTTGTCATCCATGATGAAACGGTCAACCGGTGCACCGACGGCAAAGGGAGAATTGCCGATTTAACCCTGGCCCAGCTCAAGCGCCTTGATGCGGGCAGTTGGTTTCACCCAAGCTATGCCAATGAGCGTATCCCGACCCTTGTAGAGGCCCTCGATGCTTGCCTAAGCCTTGGGTTGACCCTCAACCTCGAACTCAAAGTTCATCATGATGAGCAAATTGAACCTTTAGTTAATAGCGTCGTGGCATTGATCAGAGAAAAAGGCTACCCGATTGATAAACTGCTTTTTTCCAGTTTTCAAAAAAAAGCACTAGAGCTATGCCAGCAACTGATGCCCGAGGTCCGTCGCGGCTTTATTTGTGAGGTATGGAACAACTTCAGCCTGCCGTCTATCCAAGCATGTCAAGCTTATAGCGTGCATATCGATCACCATATTTTGACTCCGGCCATTGCCAGAAACATCAAAAATGCCGGGTATGTACTCAAGATCTGGACACTGAACAACGCAGACAAAGCACAGTATTTTTTTGATATGGGTGTCGACAGCATCATCACAGATGCGCCGGATAAATTTTGAGCCTACGAGCGTCGGCCTACGCTCGTAGGCTGACACTAGAGAAGAACATGGAACTGAATCAACGCCAACACCAGATCCTTTTAACCATAAGGGCTGAGGGCGAAGTACAAATTGACCATCTCGCCGAGAAGTTTGCCGTCACGACACAAACTATTCGCCGGGACGTGAATTATCTTTGCGAGCAAGGGTTAGCACGCCGGGTGCATGGTGGTGTCAGCCTGCCAGCATCCTTGACCAATACCAGCTATCGCTATCGCTCTGATGTCGAATCGACAGCCAAGAGTGAATTGGCAGCCACTGTTGCCGCTTGTATCCCGGATGGCTCAACGATCATGATTGGCATTGGTACCACACTCGCCCACCTTGCCCGACACCTGCTGGCAAAAAACGCATTACGGGTAATTACCAACAACCTGCAGGTTGTGCAGATCCTTGAAGCCAATGATAACATCGAGATCTATCTGGCCGGCGGCCAAATTCGACGTGACCACCAGGATATCATGGGCAGTAGCGCCGTAGATTTCTTCGACGGTTTTGAAGCAGATATCGGCATATGCGGCTGCGCGTCCGTTACCAACAGCCATTTTGTGATGGAGCATGAAAATATTGAGGCCGACATTTCTAAAGCGATCATTCGAAACAGCCGCAAGCAATGGTTAGTGGCTGATGCAAGTAAGTGGGAACGTTTTGCTGCCGTCAAAGTATCACCAATGAAACAGTTCGATAAAATCTTCACCAACAATCAGCAGCTACCAAAGGATCTTCCGATTCACTTAACTGCGCAAGCTGGCTAACACTCTGGCCTGTATCGCAAAAGTGACCTCCAGTGTATAAGCGAAAAATGATTTGGGCTGAAAAAACCTACCTCAGCCTAATCATTTAAGCCCAAAAACTTAACTCCCCCACACCAACTGCCGAAATTAACATCATTTTTTCCAAATTAGTCCCCACAGCTGTCTAATATTCATCTATAATCTTCGGCCATATTTTTGTCAGGCTCAGCCGTCTGCTTTAGGAAAGAAGAATGTCATTTGCATCACAAAACTTTTCTCAGGAAATTGTTCGCGCACTTACCGAGTGCGGCTATGAGAAATTAACTCCAATCCAAAAACAAGCGATCCCACACGCTCGTCGCGGAAACGATATTCTTGCCAATGCCCAAACAGGTACCGGTAAAACAGCCGCTTTCGCCTTGCCTATTATCCAGCAGATCCTGGATAACCCTAAGCCGCGTGGCCGGTTCAATGTACGCGCGCTGATCTTGGCCCCGACTCGTGAACTGGTAGCCCAAATTGCCAAAAACATCGAGGACTACACCAAATACACAGACATCTCAGTCGCTGCAGTCTATGGTGGCACCAAGATGGCCTCGCAAGAGAAGAAGCTTGAACCAGGTTTGGACATTTTGGTGGCCACACCAGGCCGTCTGCTTGAGCACATGGAGCTTAACAATGTTACGCTGGCAAACCTTGAGTTCTTGGTGTTCGATGAAGCTGACCGTATGCTGGACATGGGCTTTGTCTCCGACATCCGCCTGATCATGGGTGATATCCGCAACCACCCACAGACTATGCTGTTCTCCGCGACGTTCTCTGCCCAGATGAACAAACTAGCTAACGACATCATGCGCAAACCAAAGCGCATTTCTGTCAGCCCGGAAAACGCAACAGCAGATACTGTTGCTCACGTGGTTTATCCTGTCGACCAAGATCGCAAGCGTGAGCTTCTGTCTGAACTGATCGGTAAGAAAAACTGGCAGCAGGTACTGGTATTCGTTAACTACAAAGAAACAGCAAACGAGCTGGTCAAGGAACTGAAGCTTGACGGCATCAAAGCCGTACTTTGCCATGGTGACAAGGCACAAAGCGCCCGTCGTCGCGCCCTTGATGAGTTCAAAGAAGGCAAAGCACGAGTCATGGTTGCCACCGAAGTGGCAGCACGTGGCTTGGACATCCAAGGCCTACCGCACGTAGTAAACTTCGACATGCCTTTCCTGGCTGAAGATTATGTTCACCGTATTGGCCGTACCGGCCGCGCAGGACAACAAGGACATGCGGTTTCTTTTGTCAGTCGAGATGAAGAGCTGACGCTGCAGCAGGTAGAAAACCTGATCAAGCAACGTATTAAACGTATCCAGCTAACCGGTTACGAGCCAAAAAGCCGTGATGCGCTATTGGACAAAATCCACAACAAAGCTGCTTTCCGTGACCGCCGTGGCCGTACCAACAACCCGTCGGATCAATCAGATGCAGAGCGCCGTGCTCGCCTACGTCGTGCGGTTTTGAATAAATCGAAAATCACCAAATTGAAGAAGTAACAGTTCTTCAGCCGCTGAATATAAAAAGGGTTAGCATAGCTAACCCTTTTCATTTCTAATCATTTTCCTGCCCAATACACTTATCGCGCTAAGAATGCCTTAAATTCATCTCCCGGCACTGAGCTGGGTGTCGCTACCGCAATCGCGGCCCACTTAGCAGCGACAGCCATCGCTTCGGTAATAGATAGCTTTGCCAATAGCCCATGGATAACTCCTGCGGCATAGGCATCCCCCGCTCCAGTCGTATCAACAACTTCAGTTTCAACTGCTGGCACATACTCTTGCCCTGCCTGACTGTAGGCAGTGGCACCTTTTTCACCATCAGTGACAATGAAGTACTCCAGCGATTCCCCTGCTACCGTTTTGGCATACTCAAAAGGGCCAATATCGTTTACTGACGAGGGACTATCCGACGACAAGATATGGGCATCCAAATCTGAGCGGGAAGTGATAAGTACTTGGCATGGGCGCCGACTTAGGCTTTTGGGTAGTTGGGCAACAACTAGCACAGATTTTTTGCTATTCCCGCAAGCACCTACATCCTGCTCGAGTGCATTTGTCGCCCACTGCGCGATACCTTCCGCACTCGAATTGATATAAATACCATCCCAGAGAGAAAAATCCGGTGCAGGCCCTAACGAAAATGCCGGCCGCTCTGGGCGGATAATGGTTCTTTCGCCATCAGGCGTCATCAGCAGCATCAGCTCCGGGGTGACAATGTCGTTACGCTGTAACAACGAGCAATTCAATCCCTTCAGGCTTGCCTCAGCCAATAGCCAGTCCGCTGTCTCATCACGGCCGACCTGGCTAACCAGTGCAACATGGTGGCCAGCATAAACCAGAGCAAGCCCGGTATTCGCACCGCCACCACCCAAGCGACGGCCGAGATCTTGATAATGATGTCTTCCACCCGCCTGCAGCGATTCTTTCAGTTGCAGCACCCGATCGCAATTGAGGTTCGCAACCAACATAACGTTTGCCAACGTACTAGACTCCGTTTTTCTTATAGGTAATCTCAAGCTACCATAAAAAAGCCGCTGCGTAATAACAGCGGCTTGTATTCGCTTCCTGAAGATCACGAAATGGGACAGTGACCTAGCTGTAGTCTGCGTA
The DNA here is from genome assembly GCF_029223585.1 of Photobacterium sp. DA100. NCBI lineage: Bacteria > Pseudomonadati > Pseudomonadota > Gammaproteobacteria > Vibrionales > Vibrionaceae > Photobacterium > Photobacterium sp. DA100. The sequence goes on from NZ_CP119424.1 coordinate 1,019,320, forward strand.
AGGATTCTCGGTTGCCAGCGGAATCGATGCGGCAAACTCGGAGAGTTTTACCGCCTCTGGGGTCATCACCACGGAAGTTTCATCCATGACACTTTCACCAAAGTGATAGCGGATTAGCTCCTGCCCCTCACACGCTGCAACATCATTGGCAACCGCATGCTGAGAGACAAGCTTATTTTTGTTGTAATAAGCCGACATCACATCATCACTGTATTTTTTCGACAGCATTGACATGGTTTGCTGCGGCGATAGCACCAGGCTCGACGCATTATTTCCGCCAAAGCCTTTGGCGTTAAGGATGACCCCCTTGTAATCTTCGCCATTCTCACCAGCAAAGTGATGATCAGTCAAGATGTTCAGATTCGTCTGGTGGACATCGTCTGCAATATGGTCGATCGTTTTGATCCCCGGGATCCAGCCATACTGCCACACCCCCAAAGATGCGATCAGTTGGTCCCCCGGAGCCGCACTCATCGAATGACCGACGTATGACTTTATTGCCGTCACCGGCCAATTATCAATACTGAAGGTTTTTGCCACCTCATTGAGGATATGGCTTTCGGTAACACGGTTTTGCGGTGTTCCCGTACCATGCGCCTGCACATAGGTTTGTTTCACCCCTTCGGCACCTAAAATAGCTTTGGCCAATGCCGTCGCTTTTGCCATGGTTACATAATTGCCCACGCCGGGAGCCGAAATTGACTTCTTATTGGCATCAGCATTGATAAACACATCAGCTACCGAACCATAAACCGTTGCCCCTAGCTCCAATGCCAACTTATCATCCATCAGAACCACAAACTGGCTCGATTCGGCCATGGTAAAACCGGCATTCGATGAAAACGGTCGGCATGCACGGCGATTATCGACCGTATCGCTGTTATCCAATGCCTTGAGCTGAGCATCTTCGGCTAATGCGCCCATCACACGGAAGCCTTCCATGATTTCAGCGACAACTGGCGCCTCTGCGTTACCGACGATAGCAACGCGCGAATTGCCCTGCTGGATATCCAGCATACCTTGGCGCAAGTTGTACAAAAATGTCGCACAAGCTCCCATGCTGGTGCCCGTTGTGCCAATACTATTAATAACATAGCCATTGATAAAGTCAGCTGGCATCTCAGCGAGTGAGAGGGCCATCATTTTCGAGCTGACTCTGCCGCCAGTCAAAGGTGCAGCCAACATTCCAGATAACGAGTTCTCGTCAACCTGAGCCAGTGCACTGCCTGCGTAGACAGAAACTTGATCGGGTTTGATATGCCCCAGTACCTCGTCCCAATCCAAACCCATGGAATTGAGGGCATCTGAAGCCCCGTACACGGCCAAGGTCAAACCGCGAGGATGAAAACGGGAATTATATAGCTTGCCGGGTTCAAACCCGGATGGGATATTACCACCACTGGTAACAGGGAAAGTCACTCTATCCTCGAGCAAAGCATTTAGCTCTCCCGTAACCGTAATAGTTACTTTGCTACCCTGCTCCTCCACCTGCCAGTTATCAGGGATGCGTGAAGGCATTTTTGATTTACGCAGCGAAAAGGTTATGGTTTCCTGTCCGCCATTCAAAGCGGCTTTATATTGATAGCGTAAGCTGTCAGGATCAAACGACTCAATACGACGGACTAACGTGCCAGTCTTGATGGCGTCAATGACTTCTGGATCGACCGTCGTCCCATCAGCAAGCCCCATGCGGTGAGCCAGATCCAGCCAAGTTGATGCCATTTCCTGATCGGCAAGCACATCTGCCACCATGCGCTTATAGCTGTGAAAACCCGAACTACGACCAGCGGCATTCATACCACCGAAGCCTACAATTAGCGGTAACTTTGACATCCTGAACCTGCTCTCAAATTTAAAGAGCACATAGATTATCAATTTACAGTGTTCATTCATCTGGTATTTATGCCAATTTATCTGACAAAAGCGCCAACCCATATTAAAATAGGCCGTACTATTTCTCGACTAACGCAGCCAGATCACTAATAAACCATGAAGATTGGATTTCTGCTCTATGAGCGAGCATTAATTACCGGCATTTCCCTTGCTGCCGAAATGCTCAGTTCAGCCGCAAGTTTAAGGCCACGCGCACAGCAGCGGAGCCAGCCCTTTTCTATCAAATTAGTTGCCCCCAAACTGGCACCGACCAAGGTGACCGCTGGGCTCAAGCTGCAACCCGATATAACCTACGCTGATCCGCAACCCTTCGATATTTTGATCCTCCCACCAATGTGGGGAAACCCACAACAATCGATTCGTCGTTCGCCTGAAATTATTGCTTGGCTCAAAATGCAATACCAGAAAAGCGCGAAGCTGGTTGCAACCGGTACCGGGGTAGCCTGGCTGGCCGAGACGGGCTTGCTCAATGGACAAGTTGCCACTACCCATTGGTACTACTTCGATACCTTTGCCAGCCGCTACCCCAGAGTCAATCTCAATCGCCAAGCCTCTATCACCGCAGCCGACGGTATTTACTGTACAACCAGTATCAACTCACAATCAGAAATGATCCTGTACCTTATTACGGAGTACTTCGGCCAAAAGACAGCACAGACAATAGAAACCCATTTCGGCCACGAAATTTCAAAATCGACTCAGCAGCCTTTTTACCAAATTGGCGGCGAGCTGCAGTTTGACGAATCGATTGCCTTGGCACAGGATTGGATGAAAAGAAACCTGGCCCATCCCATTACCGCACAGAGTATCGCTGATCAGTGTGGCGTACCGCTTCGGACATTCAACCGAAAATTCAAAGACCAAGTCGGTGAAACCCCACACCAGCACCTACAGCGATTGAGGATGGATGCTGCGCAGCAACTACTGAGGGACTTTGGCATGTCAGTCCAAGATGTTGCCGAGCAAGTTGGATACAAGGACGCACATCACTTTTCCACCCGTTTTTTGCAGCACTACAATATGAGCCCAAGCCAATACCGCAGGATGGTTAAAACCAAAATCTACAACCCATAACTACCCAACAACTGGAATTTAATCTTATTAGCTAAATTAAGACAGGGCTTGAGCAGTAGAAATCACTATGCTTGGGGGAGTTGTTTTCAAGGGCATCTGTATGAAGCACCTCACTCCCGTCATTTTGCTTATTTTATGTTTAACTAGTGCCGACGTGACCGCTCAAATTCAGCCAACCAGTGAAACGTTAAACAATGAGAGGATGTGCCGTCTCGACATCTACCACCTAACGAAAAGTCAACAAAATACGTTTACACCCGATCTGCAGATTGCTGTCATTACCAACAACGCGATGCGTAATCGCTACGTTGATCTAAAGACAGATATCACCCATCCTACCGGCTTTGAAAATTTTCACTACTACCGTTCGGGCAGCCCGGTTGAAGTATTCACCACCAATTGGCGCAACAATGGCACCAAACACACTGTGGGAAGGTTTGTCATGCTCGGAGCCACCAGTGATAAGCAAGCTTTTGATATCTTTACCACTCTGGTCAAACAAGACAAAGGTCATTTCGAGTTACGCGGTAACAACAAGAAATATCAGTTCAATGCCAGAGAGCAAGATGTGACTGACTTTCTCGACTGCGTTAAACAACATTATCGCCCATAAAAAAACGCCAGCTCTCAGAGCTGGCGCCTTTTATCAATTCTGCTAGGGCTTATCTTCCTCACCCCGTTGGTCTCACGCCATCGACTGCTTTGAGCCGTGCGGTGCCGAATGGGTAATGTCTTCGTATTCGCCATCGAAGGTTGCCCCCTGGTTTTCCTGCTGGAAACTTTGATCGCTATAACCCTGCTGCTTTAGTGCCTCTTGGTAAGCCGCATTGATTTTCTTCTTGATAAACGGTCTGGCAATCAGTGCACCCAACCCGATGAATAACCCCATGACAGCTGCAAATGTCACAGTGAAGAAACCCAGTACTAAAGCAAAAATGCTGGTAAGTGTATTTTTCATCGCTAACCTTCTTTTCTATCGTACTTTCATGTTTGGCAGTGTATAGCAGCCAAAATGAACCAATGATGAACAATGTGTTTATATTTGCGTTTAGCCGTGTTGCAACATCCCTCGACAAAAAAAGCCCTCAAGATTGAGGGCCTTATCGTTATGATAAAAGTGTGATTATTTCGCTGGCTTCGCTGTCACCGGAATCCCCTGACCACGAACACCAGTTGAGCGAGGTATTTCGAACACAGCCGGAGTCCAGGCCGGGACGCTTGCCACAACACCATCACCATCAGCAGCAACAGTGGCCTGTGATGCTAGCGCCGATTTGTGGTACGGGCTTAAGGTCAAATCCGTTGCCCACTTGATATCCTGTGATACGTTGGTCGCGTTTATCACAATGACCAGACCATCAAGGCTGCTATCCAGATCTGTCCCCGCAGCGGTACCGTTATCAATAGACATCACGATCAGACCCGCGGTTTGATCACTGCCGGTATTGTGGAAATCAACACGCTTATTCACTTCCGCACCCGTACCCAAGGTAATCAACGGGTATGATTTCCGCAGCAAGGCCAGCTCTTTGAAGTACTCGACCATGGCTGCCATGTCCGCAGGAGTCGGCTTAGCGTTCAGACCAGCAGAGGTAATGACCTCTTCAATCAGCTCGTAGTTGTCGCCGTCTTTATCCTTGCGAGGCAAGCCCTTGTCCCAGTTGTTGTCGTTCAGGGTGAAATCAACCAAGTTGTACCAGTCACCAGAATCATAAGAGTCACGCTGCATTGACTTGGAACGCAGCAGCTCAGAACCCATGTGGGTAAACGGCATGCCCTGTCCCAGCATCGCTGTCGCAAGAGATACAGCCTGCATACGTACACGGTCTTCTGTACTGACGCTGTAACCAATCTTATACTGGTTGTTATCCCACAAGGTTTGGTTATCGTGTTTGGAGACGTAGTTTTGGATCTCCGTTGGATCGACCGCATAGCCTGCTGGTTGACCATTGTAGTCCAACTCATCGCCGCGGATAACGGCGCCGGTTGAATCAATCATTTTGAAGTCTTTGAGGTTACCGGCCATGCCCAGGCGAGTCAGATCGGCAAGATGTAAGGCTTGCGCTTCGGTCACATCACTGATTTCGTTTTTCTGAACAAAAGCACCGTTACCAAAGCCCTGTGTTTTGCGGATCCCCTCTTTGCTGTCGAATGGACTACCACCACGGACAGCATCACGCAGGCGGTCAGAGAAGCTACCGATACCGGTTCCCCCTAGGTTCGGCTGGGTCGCCTGGACGAACAGTGCGTCATTGCCGACTTCACCGAAGTTCCAACCCTCACCGTAGAAGTAAGTATTCGGATCAACCTTCTGGACTTCGAGTAGCGAACGCTGCATCTGATCAAGTGGGTGATGGCCCATTAAATCAAAGCGGAATGAATCGATCTTGTAATCGCGCGACCACACCACCAGCGAGTCGCTGATCAATTTCTCAAACATTGCCCGCTCAGGTGCGGTATTGGAACAACAAGTCGAGTTTTCAACATTACCGGTTACCGGATTCAAGCGCTGGTAATACCATGGCACAAGCTTATCGAGTACTGAGGTACGCTGCTCTGGGCCCGCGGAATTGGTATGGTTGTAGACCACGTCCATGACCACATTCATACCGATATCTTGCTTGATCGCCATCACTGCCTCTCGCAGCTCTTTGATGCGCTGCGGGCCGTCCGGGTTGGTCGAGTACGACCCCTCAGGCACTGTATAATGGAATGGGTCGTAACCCCAGTTGAAGCCATCGACATCCGAAACGAAACGGTTCAACTCCTGAACAGCCGGGTTCTCTTTAGTATCGTCCTGCTTCACTTCCTCAAGAGCTTCGGCAATGGTCAGCCCCGAAGAGCAGTATTTGGCAAACTTAGAAGACTTCACCGCAGCGTTGACTTCGCATAGCTTGCTAAACGGCTCTTCAATATTTGCGGCTTCATCAGGATTTTCGTTGATAGTGGCAATATCGAAAATTGGCAACAAATGAAGGTGGGTGACACCACTTTCACTCAACGATTTCAGATGCTTGACCGGTACAGAATCAGGCTGCATGAAGGCAATAAACTTGCCACGGGCATTAGCCGGTGTTGATTCATCCTGGGCAGAAAAGTCACGTACATGGGACTCATAGATCACAAACTGCGATGGGTTAGCTTGATCAATCGGTCTTTGAAGATCATCCCACCCTTGCGGTTTGAGTGCCGGATCATTAAGGTCAATCACCTGGCTGTATTCCGAGTTCATCGACAAGCTCAGCGAATACGGATCCGTTACCTGGTAGCTTTCCACTACGCCTGACACCGGATGGAAGACATCGACCAGATAGCGGAAATAAGTACCCTTAGGGGCTTTATCTGTTGCTAGCGACCATACTCCAGAAGTTTCATCGTAATCCATCTGAAGGCGACCCAGTTCTTCCTTGTTTTCATCAAAAAGAACGGTCACCACATTCTGTGCAGACGGCGCCCACACATTGAACTGCGTTTCGCTACCATCAATCACAGCACCAAGTTCAACGTTAGCAGCCGCATTGGCAAATAGTTGATCAAACGCCCCCGCAGGTTGAACTTTGGTACCGCTGAGTACCAACCCCTCTTCATCGACCGCTATCGCCGCCAACTCCGCTTTAATGACCGGACGCATATCGATAGCACGATCGATTGAAAAAGCGGGTTTGTTTGCTAAATGAGGGAATTTAGCTTTTACATCCGCACTAAGAACGGTTGGCTCCAGGACGATATAATCAGCGTCGTACTGATTTTCGCTGTTAGGCGCAAAACCACCATCAAGCTGGACATAGAGGCGTACCTCATCCGCTGATTCTGCCCCGTCCCAAATTAATGTATGCCCTTCAACTAAATGAGCTTCTGCATTGGCGACACCGAACAGTAACACATAGGCATCACCGCGATCATCGTAAGCCTGATTGCTACCTGACACATAAGAGGCTGTTCGGTCCTCAATTTGGTTGAAATCAAGTTTTGCATCACTGCCTGATAGGTTGCTTAGGTTCCCGTCGCGAATGATGAAATTAATACAATCGGTTTTTCCGCTTTTAAGTGGAAGTTTCCAGTACGGGCCATATTCATCCACGCCTTCAGGAGCAATAGATTTGTCTTCCCACCCCGAGTTAACCTCAGCAGCTCTGTCACAAGTGTCATTGTTCCAAACATGAAGACTGTAATTATCAAACGATGACAGCACTTTAGCAGCACTATTTCTTGCGACCATATATATTACGGCCTCGTCATCACCCGCCTTAATAGGTTCTGCGACCGACCCACTCTGCGGTAGGTAAGCAATAGGTCCATCTGTCTGCGGTAGTTCAATATCAATAGCTGGTGGATTGGTTGTATCAAACTTGCCATCCGTTGAGGACGACGAACTATTACAGCCAACAATAACAAATGCAGAACACAGTGGGATCACGGCTTTTGCAACCGTTGATAGATTAAAGTTCACGAGATTTTTCCCTTTATACTCATAATTTTATTGGGGGAAGTATAAAATTTGAGTTTTAATTATGGCGGGAACGATACTGAATATAAGGCTCTGCATTCTGTGATCAAAACCACTAAAATGTAGTTTATTAACAACAAGTTATATTTTTTGACTGTACATCACTGTTTGTAGTGCACAAACAAAATCGAATTTTATGCACAAAACCTTACATGCCTCACGAATAAAATCAAAGCCCGGCAGAGGCCGGGCGAATAGTATGCGGTCAAAACCAATTTTCAATGAATGCTAGGTGTAAGTTTGCTACCAACATTTAGTCAAGCGCCATGCTCAGTCCTACGGAGATGGTATAGGCCGATAAATCATCGTGCCATAGCAACTGACTGGCTTCTGCATAGCCGTACCAATCCCTACCCAACGCACCTGAAATACCTAGATGCACCCTTCCGTATACGTCATCATCCGATTCAATAACAATGGGCAAAATACTGCCGGAATAGTTTGATTTAAGCTGAGAGATTATCCGTTCTTTGCCACTGTCTATATCGTAATGTACATAGCCCTTCGCATAGGGCTGAAATACACCAAATGGCGTTCGGAATGGGTAAGAGATACTCACCCCTGAGATCAACATCGTCGATTCCAGCGCTTCTACATCGTCGATCTTGGAAAATAGGTAACTCGAGTTGGTTAGTGAAAGCCTCTCATCGTAACGGTCTGGATCTGACAGGGTGTATTGCAGGCTGCTTTCAACTGCGAGTTGCAAATAGTCATAGTCAAAAATATAACCAGCCCCCAGAGAGAACACCCAGATGTCTGAGTCAGCTTCAGTGGTATTATTGACTACAGGATCAGTATATAAAGTCACCTGTCGTTCAATATCCGTATCCATCACAGCGTAGCTAGCGTTGAAGTCTATATACCAAGAATTTTGAAAATAGCTAAAATAGCCAGAAGCAATTAAACCATCAATCTCTGTATCACTATCCTCAGCCATCGGCTTATAAAAGGGCAAACCCAAGGTCAAGCCAAATAGGTATTGGTTTTGATATAAATAGTCTCCCCCTAACGTTAACGAATAGCCGCTGTGTTCTTGTTCCGATGACTTTTTGAACGATGCTCCATCGGCAAGAATATTGTTATCAACGCGAATATAACCGGCAACTTGAGAATGCTGTCCTTCACCAAAAACCCCGGAATCTGATATCGCTTGTTCTGGTAGTCCTGGCGGCAGGTAAATTGAGAGAGGATCGTTACTATAAAGAGGCACATAAGCCGATGAACCTCGACTGCTGTATCCCAAGTGTTTCATACCCGCTGACGCAGAATGGTTGTTTAAAACGCGGTATTTCTTATCAACTTTATCACCACGGACTTGACTGGCTAACCCTTTGATTTCTGCCATTGCCGTATCGACTTCTTCTGATAGCTTCTTAGTGATGGATCCATCGAATAAATCCGCCCCAACAGCATTACCAGATGTTACAAAAAATACGGTGTAAATTATGGGCAGACAAGAAGGTGCTTTCTTGACTAACGCGAACATAATGCCCCCAAAAAATTCTTGCCACTTATATGTCTACAACTTCAATGTGGCTTTGTAAGGAGTTTAGTTAGCTTTAGCAATCTGAATGTGTGAACTTGCCAACCGTCGCATAAAAGAGACACATCTCTTTTTTGATGGCTAGAATGCCCCAAGCAGTATTTAGATACTTTAAAAGTATAGTTGCGCTATTTTTAAGTAGTCGAACACCATGATGTATGGCAAAATTATCAGGTTATATAGATAGTTATATCTATAATCAAACAATAAAATAATACTATCTGTTCAAGCCATTTATGACTCTGAGTGCATTTCATGTCTGAAAAAGTTAACGCTTCGGCCCACATAGCACAAATTTCAGAAGACTTTTTCTTCGACTGTCAAAAAAAAACACTATTCACAACAGCAGGTAGCATCACTCTCAATAGAGCGGAAAAAGAAGTACTGTACAAACTCATCGCACAGTCGCCAAAAAGGGTCAGCAAAGAAGAGTTAATTGCAGCAGGTTGGGCAAGAAAAGAAGTGGCTGAAACGTCACTCTTTCAAACTATCCGCACACTCCGTATCAAACTTAAGGAAGAGAAAATTGGGCAAATAATAGAGCTGGTTCCCCGCTTAGGTTATAAAATCAAACTCAAACGTTTCCTAACTCGCGAGGAAATCCACTCTGTCACCAGCATTCCCAAGCCACCCCCAAAGAAACGCAAGAGGCAGGCCAAACCATATATTTTACTCAGCTTAATATTGGTCATATGTGTCTTGATAGCAGGGTATTTTGCCTCTAACAGACCAGTAGAGTACAAATACAAGCTGGTCAATGACAACAGAAATAATACTTTTATATTCTTGTCAATGAAGCAGGCCGATTTTGACTCCCTGCTTCAGACCACTGCATTATTTTTTAAGCCCACCAAACTGGCAAATAAACTAATGTTCATCCATAAACTGGGGGAAGAGTTCTCAATTGCTATTTGTTCAAAGACTCCAGATGGCTGTGATATAGATAGCGCGCATGCAATTAGCTTCAAACATTCAGAACTGAACACGTTGTGGCAACTGCTAGATCAATACCTACCGCAAATTCCACCACTAGCAGCAATGAATGTTTTAAAAGACAACACTACATTGCAATCGGGTGTTAAGTCCTACAATATTTTTCTTGAAGACGGTGAATTCAACACCAACCTCTCTCACCATTTTGTTAATCAAGTCAATGATTCTACCTGGCTCTTCACTTCAATTAATTACAGACCGAATAGCGATAAGAGTGAGTACATTGCGGCCTCTTTCCGTGGTGGACGCGCAATAATGAAACCACAGAGTCAACTGCCATTTATAATAACGGTAACCAATTATCCTGAGTATTTCTACTGGGTCCTCAGCCCGTCGGATAAAGCCAAGCTAGGTATCAAACCTCCAGGTCCACTCGAATCACTGACCAATGATTTCTATGTCGACGTGGCACAATACAACAGCTACCTTCTGTACCGCCAACCCCACCTCCAGCTTTGGTTATCTGAAGGCTATGGTTTTCATTGGTTCATCAAAGACGGCAGTAAAGACAATGTTTTCAACCAGTTCATACGGGGTGAAAAGTGTTCGGAACTTCCCATACAGTTCGACAACAAGCAAGCCTGCCCCGGTAAAGATTAGCGCCGCCAATCGTAACATTGTCTGACGGCAAAGATTTCTGGCCGAGTTAATCCCTCAAATATATACTTATCACGGTATTCTGAGAGGGGGTTATATGGTAGGCAATATCAATATGCTGTTTCTTCTCGGACTCTTTTCCTATTCTTCGCAGGCAGACAATCAACTGGAAAAAGCCACTGATGAGATCTGCCTGTGTCTCGAAGCACCTTACCAACAGGCAGAGAAAACACTCAAACAGCTATTGAGCGCACAGAATTCCGGCGATCTCGCAAAAGTCACTCAATCACAAGATGAAATGATGGAAGTCATCAATGCTTCAAAGCTTTGCCTTGAATCTTTTCACCATATATACCCCGGCATCGCTCAAAACATGACCTTAAAGGGGGAAACCCTCAAACGGTTAGAATCCAAATGCCCGGACCCACTTTCGGTGCACCGTTCCAAATTGGAGAATCAAACTTCTTCACCATAAATCAGATTGCAAATTAATGCTGCCAACACGGCATGTTAATGTTATGTTACCTAAGTGGCTGACAAAAATAAGGGAAAGGAGAGAAGCTGATGCAAATTAGACAAGCCGTTTATCTTTTTTTCTACCATCTAAGGACTTTCTTCGATCTTACCTTCAAGCCGCTGGTGGGGTTTCTTACCATAGGCTTGATAACTTCAGCTTTGCTGATGTTATCACCTCCCACTCAGGTGGCCGGGACCTTGGTCTTAATTGGCTGTATTGCAACCTTACTTTGGATCACCCTAGTTCGTTATTATTATTCTGTAATTTTGAAATGGACGGATACACGGAAAGACGAAAGCTCGGTCATCGACTTTCCGCACAAACCGAGACAAAAATAATTGCACGTTGAAAAAAGCCCATCACTGTTTCACAGCAATGGGCTTTTTACTTAACTCTTAAATGACTAGGTTCGCCAAAGTACCTTGACAACATGCCAACCAAACTTAGTTTTCACTAGCTGAGGTGTAATCGTTTCACCTTGAAAGACAGCTCGGTCAAATTGCGGCACCATCTGTCCTTTGCGGAATTCACCTAGGTCACCCCCCTTTTTACCAGATGGACATGTGGAGTGTTTACGTGCAAGGTCTGCAAACTTCTTGCCCTGCTTAAGCTGCTTCATGATCTCTTCAGCTTGTTCTTTGTGCTTCACCAAAATGTGAAGGGCGTGGGCTGTTTGTGCCATGGTATACCTCATTGTTTCTTAACTGATAAAGCAACGCTACTTAAACACGCTTGCTTTCTCAGCCTTTAAAATCTAAGCAAAAGCTATTGGCCTGAACTATACACGTCTATCGCAGTTCAACCAACTCCGCTCTTCATTGAGCACAAAAAAAAGCCAGCATTATGCCGGCTTATTTCTCCGAAAGGGTTATTATTGTTCGGTCTTCAGAATTTCGGCTGTTTCCAACTGCGTCATCTGACGGATCTGGCGCCACATGTAGAAGAAAATCCCCATCATCATTAACATGGATGGGATGGCAATAGCCGGGTAACTAACCAAGGTCAACCGCCCCAATTCTTCGTTAAATGCTTGGGTGCCTGCTGGACTGGTGACTATCATTTTGGCCAATACGTAGTTCATCACCGATGAAAAAACGAAAGTTCCGGCAAACAAGTAGTTTGAAGTTAGCAAGCGACGATCAAAATCACTTTTGCGGCCAAACTCATTCAGCTTTTGGTTAATAAGAGGCAGGTTGAGTACCGTTTCATTGAACAGCATCTTGCTGACAACAGGATATTTGGTAAAGGTTGAGGCGAACACAGCGACCCCAATCAGACCAGGGATCAAGGCTTCTTTCACTGCTAGCCATTTTGGATCTAGCTGAAGAAGGCCAATGCCACCTGTGAGTAAGACACTGATAAAACCCAGCAGCGAGATAAAGTTAAACTTTTTGTACTTAATCAGCTCGTAGCCACCCAGTACAACCGGAAAAGCCAAGGCGACCAGAAGAGCGCCAACAGAGCCAAGGTACTCGTCACCACTAAGCTTCATCAGTACAACTGAAGGTACAATGACATTGAAAATCAAATCGTTAAGAGGGCTAGCTTTCTTTTCCGTCATAATATTTTACAAAGTTATCTAAACGTAAACATCTGCATTGTTCCGTGAAATGAGTCAACTGTAAAGTAGATGACCGTTACAAAAGATTAAATCCCTTTTGTAAATTAGGCAAAAACCTATCATACCTTCACAGGATGACACATTTTACAGCCCGCCCCAATGGTGCAAATACGCCTATCCTCTCCCATACTTTGTGGATACTTCTTGCCCGTGAACAGTGGAGTGCTAAATGAGTAAGCCTGTCATAAGCAATAACAAACCGGCAAAAGTCACATTGAAAAAAGGACAAACCTACTATTTCTGCGCTTGCGGGCGATCAGCCAAACAACCTTTCTGCGATGGTTCACACCAAACAACTGATTTTAAGCCAATGGGCTTCAAAGCAGAAAAAGACGGAGATGCCTTTCTTTGTGCTTGCAAGCATACCGCTAATGCCCCCTTTTGTGATGGCACCCACCAACAATTCAGCCAAGACGATATCGGCAAAGAGGGGCCGGGCACAACATCGGGCAACAATGAGCTCCCTACAGCGAAAGCAACCAAGGAAGAGCCCAATGTCGAATATATTCACCAATTAGCCCGCGAAGGACTTAATAATCTTGGGCACCATGGTGCTATGACGGCGATGGGAGTGCCCAGATATAAACTCCCCGACTGGGACGATATCCAAATCATGGTTGCCCAAATGGCCAGCAAACCACTGATGGAAGATGCCAAAGTAGGCACCGAGTTAGTCATAGGGCCAAAGGCCAAGAAGCCGCTGGTGCTCAATATACCCCTGTTTGTCTCCGATATGAGCTTTGGCGCTCTCTCCGAAGAAGCCAAAACCGCGCTTGCGATGGGCGCTGAATTAGTCGGCACAGGAATTTGTTCCGGTGAAGGAGGCATGCTCGCTGAAGAACAACAAGCGAACAGCCGTTATTTCTACGAATTAGCCAGTGCAATGTTTGGCTACCATGAGGGCCTGTTGAAAAAGGTACAGGCCTTCCATTTTAAAGGCGGACAAGGGGCAAAAACCGGGACAGGCGGACACTTGCCTGCGGTGAAAAACATCGGCAAGATCGCCAAAACCCGCTGCCTCGAAGAAGGTACCGACGCTATCTCTCCCCCGACATTCAAAGATCTCAAAACGCCACGCGACTTTGCCGCTTTCGCCGATAATGTCCGGGTGATCACCGGTGGTATCCCCATTGGTTTCAAACTCAGCGCCAACCATATCGAAAGGGACATGGGATTTGCACTCGAAGCCGGTGCCGATTACATCATTCTCGATGGCCGTGGCGGCGGTACCGGGGCCGCACCGGAGATATTCCGTGATCATATCAGTGTCCCGACCATACCGGCCCTCGCCCGGGCCAGATACTTCCTCGACAAGCAAGGTATGACTGGAGACGTCACCCTGATAATCACTGGCGGACTGCGGACCCCGACTGATTTTATCAAAGCCATGGCCCTCGGGGCCGACGGTATCGCTCTTGCTAACAGTGCGATGCAGGCCATCGGGTGTGTCGGGGCCAGAATTTGCAACACCAATAACTGCCCGGCTGGCATTGCAACGCAGAACCCCGAATTGCGTAAGAAGCTCGACCCGAATATCGCAGCGACTAAACTCGCCAACTTCCTCACCGCTTCCACCGAACTAATGCAGGTCATGGCTCGGGCATGTGGCCACCACCATCTCAATCAATTCAACCAAGACGATTTAGCCACATGGCATCATGATATGGCGCAGCTGGCAGGTATTGAATACTCTGGATACAAACAACGGGATTAGAAAAATTGCGATGGCGATATTGTCAATCAAGGGAAATTTCCGATAAGGTTATAAGCTCAATTAAAGATTGGATATTCATATGCTTACAATAAACGATACCGCACTGGTGATAGTTGATGTCCAAGGCAAACTTGCCCAAATCATGGACGGCCGAGATGCGCTTTTCAAGAACCTAGAAACCGTGGTCAAAGGCGCTAAGGTTCTTGAAATCCCGATAATCTGGGTAGAACAAATCCCTCACAAGTTGGGACCAACCATCCCGCAGATTTCCGATCACCTTCACGATCACACGCCAATCGCCAAAAATAGTTTCAGCTGTTACCGCGAGCCAAAATTTATCGAAGCACTAGCAGAGGCTGGCTGTAAGAATGTTGTGGTAGTCGGTATTGAAGCACATATTTGCGTATACCAGACCGTACGTCAGCTGCTTGAAGCTGACTACCATGTTGAAGTCGTTGCCGACGCGGTATCTTCTCGACACCCAACAAACAAGCAGGTAGCCCTACAGAAGATGCAGCAATTCGGGGCATCTCTCACCACTGCCGAGATGCTGATTTTCGAGTTGCAAGAAGTCGCTGAAGGCGACCGCTTCAAAGAGATACTTAGCGTTGTAAAGTAAAGACGCAGCACTGCATAAAAAAACGCGGTACCTAGGTACCGCGTTTTTACATCTGGGTATGCAAAGCCTTAGTATCCAACGCCGGCAAAATAGGATGAGATCCCGCTCAGGACCAACGCAAAAGTCATCACACTCATCACCGGTTTGCTTTTTGTCACAATAGGCATATACCAAACCCCCACGGCAGCCAATAGCAAGCCGAGACTGGCCACTTGTGACACAAACGGCATGATTGCCCCACCGGCTTCAATTTGACTGGATAGCTCACCAAGTTGTGGCAACCCGGTCAGTAAGCAGGCAAGTGCGGCGAGCGCACCAATGCGAGGCAGAACAATATTAAGCTCATCCACTTTATGTTTTGCACGGATCAAGCAGGCATGCGCCAGCAAGGTACCACCGCAAAACGTCGTCGCCATAAAATGCGATGCCACCAGCCATTGCTCGCTTCTCACCACCAGGCCATTTACCAAGTACCCGACGCCAATGAGAGCAGCAAGGCCCAGGCACAACTGTCTGAATCGCTCGGAGCCAACGAGTGTTTTTTCGACAAACCAATACAGCAACGCCGCGGCAAAGAATGTAATCGCAAGCAGCGCCTCTGTTCCAATGCGGTATCCATCAGCAGTATCAGAGAGCATCATATTGAGCTCTCGCAGTAACAGAGCACCAAATAACATCAACCATAAAACCGGCATCGTTCTGTGGAGTCGATCGGCCTGACCGAAACATAGTTTGCCGCTGAGCAGCACCGTGCCAAGGACAATAAATGCACCAATAGCCATTTGGGTTAAAACACTTGAAAGAATAAATGGCCACTCAAACCAAGCCATAACTCACCTCGCCGTCATTCTAGTGACGTTTTTTAAAACGTAAGGCGGCGTATTGTGCCTGACAGCAATAATTTGTCCACAAAAAAGCCCAGCTAGAATAGGAACTGGGCAGATAATTGTCGTACCTTTTGTCGGTTACCTATTTCACATTCCCCGGCTTGTATGAACGTTTTGGCTTGACCACATCAGAAGACAACGGTTGAGCCTTTAGGCATACAATGGCGACGAGCCACGAAACTAGCGCCACCACCACCAAACCGCCATAGGTCATGGTAAAACCTTGTCCCAAGGCTGACGGATCGAATTGAGAAAGGCCCTCGGCGCTTCCCTCTCCCACCAGCACCGGTACTTTGATATGGAACAAAGCAGCACAAAAGGCAACACCGATGGCGCCGCCAAACTCTCGCCCGTAACCAAACATCGATAGTCCAATACCTCTATCATGAGGCGGCAATACATTCTGTACCACAACATTTAGGCTAGGCAATGTCAGGCCCAAGCCAAGCCCTGCAACAGCTAGTGCCACTGTCAGCAAAACCCCTTGGTACAGAAGGAAAACAGCGACGACAGACATACCAAAACCCAACACGACCAAAGACTTGTAAAAACCTGTTTTGGCTATTCGCTTTCCCCCTAGATAAGCACCACTGGTAATACTCATCATAAATACCATCATAATGAGGCCACTTGCCGAGGCACTTGTGCCATGCTGCCATTGCATCTGAAGGGGTAAGTAAACCAGCACGGCAAACATTAACAACTGCGAGCACATGATCAGTATTACACTGATCAGATATCCGGGGAGTGTAAACAAACGTGCAGGCAAAATTGGATCTGCTATGCGCTTTTCCACAATAATAAACAGCAAAATAGAAAAAGCTGTGGCACAAATTAATCCGATGCGGCTGATAGATATATCGGGTGACATCAGTAACAGCAACAAGGTAGTGATGGTCATCAACAGACCGGCTCCAGCCCAATCAAAGCGGCTGTCACGCCCTTTGCTCAGGTGTTTGAGATTGGTATTGATCATCCACAGCGCTACTGCACCGAGTGGTAGATTGATCCAGAACACCCAACGCCAACTCAGGTGTTCGGCAAAATAGCCCCCCAGCAACGGGCCAGCAATACTCGATGCCGCATAAACAGCAGAGATATAGCCTTGATACTTGCCCACTTCCCGGGCCGGAATACAGTCCGCAATTACGGTAAACGCCAGCGCAATAAGGCCACCGCCCCCGATACCCTGCAGCACCCTTGCCGCAACAAGCGTTGTCAGATCCTGTGCAACGGCACAGGCCACAGATCCCAGCAGGAACAAGACAATGCTGGTGTTAAGCATTTTTACCCGGCCAAAAATATCACTCAACTTGCCATAGACCGGCAATACTGCCGTAGCCGCCAACAGGTAGGCCGTCACCACCCAAGTCAGTGCCTGCCCTGCCCCCAGTTCTTCTCCGATGATTGGCAACGGTGTTGTGACAATACTTTTCTCTAATGAACCCAGCGCGATAACCAATGCAACGCTGGCAAAAATCGTTTTCGGCGACATATGCTCTCCTATGAATGCGCGACAAGGATAAAACAAACAATTGATTCCGAAAACAGAAGATTATGAAGCATCAGTTCTCACTAATAGCTTGTATGGCATTGACAAACGGCGCCTATTACTCTAACTTAATTTTTAAACAAAAATAAGTTACCTTGAGTTTGTCAGATTTGCTTATTCGCAAGGTTACGCTTTCACTTATTCTATACAGGTTCAAGAGTTGGGACGCCTATGTACGCTATCACAAACATCAATGTTTTTAACGGTCAAGATATCCTTGAAAACCAAGCAATTATTGTTAATGGCGATACCATTGAATCAATTGTCCCAATGACTGGTGCCACCCTGCCGGACATCACCTATGATGGTCAGAACCTAACAGCAACCGCAGGTTTTATCGATTTACAGCTTAACGGCTGCGGTGGTGTGATGCTCAATGTCGACATCTCGAAGCGCACTCTCGACATCATGAACCTGACCAATATTCAAAATGGTACGACCCAATATTTACCCACGCTGATCACCAGTAAGCACGAGACCATGTGCCAAGCGGTAGAGCTTGTCGCCGCAATCGACGATCCTGAAAGTGAAGGTATCATCGGGTTGCACCTAGAAGGGCCTTTTATTAGCAAAGAAAAAAAAGGGGCCCACGATGAAAATCATATTCGCATTCTTGATGAGCTAACCGCGCACTACCTAGCCGATAATGCCAAACATATCTCCGTCGTTACCCTTGCGCCAGAAAACACTTCGCAAACGGTCATTGATATCCTCGACAATGCTGGTATCACGGTGTCACTCGGTCATACCAATGCCAACTACCACCAGCTTTGCTGCAAGCATCATTTGAAGATGGCGACCCACTTGTATAACGCGATGACGCCCCTGGGTTCTCGTGAACCCGGTGCCGTGGGCTATATCTTCGACAAGAAACCGCATGCGGGCATTATTGTCGATGGTATTCACTCTTCATATGCCTCTGTTCGTATCGCACACCAACTACTGGGCGATAAACTTTTCATGGTGACAGATGCCGTTGCACCAGCTGGAACCGATATGATGGAATATGACATGGCTGGAACCACCGCGTATGTGACGGATGGTAAATGCCATTATGCTGACGGGACGATTGCAGGGGCTGCAATCACCATGATTGAAGGGGTTAAAAACCTAATCCAACATGTCGGCCTAAGCAGAGAAGAAGCACTTCGCATGGCAAGCCTTTACCCTGCGAAAGCCGCAGGTATCGATCACCAATACGGCAAGCTTGCCGCGGGCTATAAAGCTAACATTACTCTACTCAACGACAGCAATGATGTCTGCTCAGTCTATCAGATGGGGCTCAAACGGTTGTAAAGGTAAAGCACATCCTAAAGCAGGCAGATACCTCGCCAATGGTATCTGCTTGACGACATTCATACTCCGATGGTACTAATCTTTTACACAGATCTTAAAACAGTACCTTGCTTGCCATGCTAAATACCCAATGGCTCCATACATTTATTACCTTGGTTGAAGTCGGCCACTTCACTCAGACTGCAGAAAGACTCTTCATGACCCAACCGGGCGTCAGCCAACATATTAAAAAACTCGAGGAGCAAGCCGGAACGCCGTTAATTAAACGTATCGGTAAAAGATTTGAGCTGACACCTGCTGGCCAGCAACTCTATCGATACGGCGTAAAACGCCAAGAAGATGAAAAACAGCTATTGGGCGAATTATTAACCGATGACCCTTTCTGTGGCGAATGCCACTTGGCTTGTTCTGGTTCGCTGGCGATGTTTCTCTATCCCCATTTTCTCAAACATCAGCAAAAGCATCAGGCAATCAGTATACACCTGGAATCAGCGCCGAATCATAGAATTCTCGAAGGGATCAAAACTGGTCAGTTTGATATCGGCATCGTAACACATTCAGTCGACGACCAATATTTCGACCAACACCAAATCGGCCAGGAAGCATTATGCGTTGTGGTGCCGGCAGACTATCCGGAAGTTCAATTATCAAAAGACACCTTATATTCATTCGGATTTATTGACCACCCTGACGGCAAGCATTACCTACAGCAGGTGCACTTGGCAAACTACAGTGATAGCCATTTTGATTTCAATAAAATAAAAAAAACGGGTTATATTAATCAGCTCAACCAGATATTGCTTCCTGTATCTGAAGGTCTCGGTTTTACCGTGTTACCCGAGAAGGCTGTTAGCCAGTTTAGCAACCAAGACAAAATCAAAACTCTCCCGCTTCCAAACACAGTCAGACAAGATCTTTATCTACTGAGAAAACAGCACCGCCCGCTGGCGAAACGATACCTACAGATTATCGATGTGATTACGCACCTTCTGAGCCAAAGCTAATTCAGGCCTTCAGAAATAAAAATCCTGCTTAAACAGCAGGATTTTACTAACCATTGCCAGACCAATTAAGTTACAGGGTAACTACAGATCCCGCATCAGAATTTCATATTCTTCTTCAGCAAGCTCTATCAGTTTGGCGAGCTCTCTTGCATCATCGCTCGCTAAAGATAGGTGCCATTTAACATCGTCTCTCTTGATCTGATCTTTGCAAACAAGTTCAGTTTTCTTTCCTTCAGAATAGAAATACAGCTGGTCAAATTCACCGCTTAAATGGCTATTCTGCTCGAGGATATTAACTTCAAGCTCCCCTACAGGACTTACTGTAACATCTGCATGAAGTCTTGATTCACCAGGTAAAGTGAAATGTCTATGTTCAGCCAACATACGACAGCCTCCCATCTGGCTTATGCCATGATTTCTTCTGCTACAGCAAACTTAAAATGCAAGTTGCCGAATAACGCTGCAAGCAGCGCCCCCAATCTCTCTACATTACTAATTCTAGCTAAAACCGAAAGTGCCAAATGAAAATTCACGAATTAACAACAATTATTCATTCGTTTTCTTGCTCGGTATCAAATTTTAGCCAATTGAGAAAAATCATGGCACAGATTTCTATTCACTCGGTTCCGTTTCTGGCAAAGTGATATACCCCATTAAAATACCCAATGGGCCAAACAGAATAAACCAAGGAAGTAACCATGATAGATTTTCGTTCTGATACTGTAACCCAACCAAGCCAGGCCATGCGCGAGGCGATGGCTACCGCTCCTGTTGGCGATGACGTCTACGGTGATGATCCGACCGTCAATGATCTTGAAGTGTGGGCAGCAGAGCGACATGGTTTTGAAAGTGCTCTGTTTTGCAGTTCCGGTACACAAGCCAATTTGCTGTCGCTGATGGCCCACTGTGAGCGAGGTGATGAATATCTATGCGGCCAACAAGCGCATAACTATATGTTTGAAGGAGGCGGTGCAGCCGTTCTCGGGTCAATCCAACCTCAGCCCATAGAGAATGAAAAGGATGGCACAATTCCTTTCGCCAAGCTTGCGGCCGCAATAAAACCCGACGACGCGCATTTCGCCCGTACCCGCTTGCTTAGCCTGGAAAATACCATCAACGGTAAAGTCTTACCGCTTTCCTATATGGCTGAAGCAAGAGAGTTTGTGAATAAACATAATCTCAAGCTGCATTTAGACGGCGCCCGAGTTTACAATGCTGCCACCGCTCTGAACGTGGATATCAAACAGATCAGTCAGTACTTTGATTCTATGACAGTTTGTTTGTCCAAAGGATTGGGTGCACCGGTTGGCTCTCTCGTCCTTGGCGACAAAGCCTTTATTGCCCGAGTACGCCGCTGGCGAAAAGTCTTGGGTGGCGGTATGCGCCAAGCAGGTATTTTGGCGGCGGCCGCAAAGATCGCCTTGACCGAGCATGTCGCCCGTTTGGCCGATGACCACGCCAACGCCAAGAAGCTTGCCGAGGGCCTGAACCACCTGCCTGGTTTTTCGGTGAAGTCCGATAGGGTACAGACCAATATTGTTTTTGCTAAAGTAGATCCAGCTCTCGATCAACGGCAACTCGCGGATATCTTGAAGGAAAAAGGCATTCTTATTACTCCGGGGAATCCAATGCGGTTGGTCACCCATATCGATATCAGCAGCGAAGATATCGTCACCTTTCTATCTGAGCTTAAGTTGGCACTGAAACAACTCAAATAGCAACGCAGACCCAATATGAAGCGCCTATTTCGCGGCTCAAAAATAGGCGCCTTCTCATCGTTAGCCGGCCTAGAAGCGGTAGCCAAAGCTTATTGACGATAACCCATGCTCAACCTTGATACCGGCATCATCTAATCTGGTCGGTGCCACAATACGTAGCCCCAGCTCCCAGTTTTTGTAGTTAAGCACGGCACCAAGATGGGAATTGAAACCAAACCCCGACGAGTCAAAGTCTATCTGGCTATTGTCAGCATTCTTCAGTTTGCCATCTGCATTGATGTAATGGACCCCAGCGCCCAGCTCGAAACGCCAACTTTTACATGTAGAGCATAGCTTTCGGTCACCAAACTGGTAAAACAGTACTGGTGTTAAACCAACCGAATAGCCCTTATAGTTCCCGCCAACAAATTGATCATCATCGTCGTCATCATAGTCCAGATCAAAATAGCTAGCGGACAGCTCTGTATGGTACCCCCAGCGAGTTGACTCCGAGAAATAGTATGGTGACTGCATCAGAGAAATAACCGGGGTGACCGAATTTGAGGAATTAAACGGGATATCGTTAAACTCTCCTCGCTTGGTAATATCGATATTTCCGTTGGACTTGGCGATAGCCAATTTAACGCTGGGCACCCTGAACAAGGTATCCAAATCCATCGCATGGGCTATAGAACCCGAGAAGAGCACAGTCGCGCTAACAATGAAACATCCGTATTTTTTCATACGCCAATCCTCTGACATACCTTCGTATATATCTAGTTAAGCACGACAATTACCCAAAAAAAAGCCCAGCGGTTGCTGGGCCAGCATTTCATTTTTTCTTTAGTGATGTTCTACACACTTTCTCTTTGTTAACACGTCAAAGTTGAACATTTTTCATTCAAACTCTTTTCTTAACAAGCATTTAAGTGTTACCAACTAGAACAAATGGTTGTTCAGTAACAGGTGGCAAATAATACTTGCCACATAACCCAGGGCAATAACCGGCATCCACCTCAAATGTCCAAAGAAGGTATATTTACCGTGAGCGGCTCCCATCAGAGCAACGCCGGCAGCAGAGCCAATCGACAGCAAACTCCCACCTACCCCGGCGGTTAATGTTACTAACAACCAATTGCCCAATGAGAGCTCAGGTTGCATCGTCAAGACCGCAAACATAACTGGGATATTATCGACTATTGCAGAGAGTATACCGACCATGACATTCGCCCACACCGGGTTCCACTGGGAATACATCACTTCTGACACCATGCCCAGATAACCCAACAGACTCAAGCCTCCCACGCACATTACAACACCATAGAAGAACAACAGCGTATCCCACTCGGCATGGGAAACACGCTTAAACACATCAAAAGGCACGACAGAACCTATTCGCTTCAAGGCTTCTTCGTCATGGTTAGCTATCGCCAATGCCGTTTTCTTTTCGAGTGAACGCTTCAATGTCTTGCGTAAGAAAAAGCCGAAGAACTGAAGATAAGCCAGGCCCATCATCATCCCTATAACCGGTGGGAAGTGAACCCAGGCATGAAAGCCAACCGCTGTTGCAATCGTCAAGATAAACAGAAAAACAATTCGCCTCGCACCGCGTTTCAGCTCCACGTACTCACAGGTCGTGTTTGGCCTTGTTTTTGGGACAAAGAACGACATAATAAACGCCGGTACAAGATAATTGACCAAGGATGGGATAAACAAGTCGATAAACTGGGTAAAGGTAACTAATCCCGCTTGCCAAACCATTAACGTTGTAATGTCGCCAAATGGGCTAAATGCCCCTCCCGCATTGGCTGCCACAACGATGTTGATACACGCTATGTTGATAAAACGTAAGTTACTACCGCCCACCTTCATCACGACTGCGCACATCAGCAAGGCCGTAGTCAGGTTATCGGCGATAGGCGAAATCATGAAGGACAAGAATCCGGTTAGCCAAAACAGGCTCCTGAAATTAAAGCCTTTACTTACCATCCAAGCTTGGAGGGCATCGAACAGACGTCGCTCTTCCATGGCACTGATATAGGTCATTGCAACCAGCAAGAACAATAAAAGCTCTGCATATTCCAGCAAGTTGTGCTCCAGAGCCGCTTTCGCCAACTCGATCTGCCCCTGCTGCTGATAGACAAAGCCAATCATCAGCCAAATTAAGCCGGCTGCTAACAACACCGGCTTAGACTTTCTCAGCTGAAGATACTCTTCACCCATTACCAAGCAATACGCTAGGCCAAAAATTAGCAATGATGCATAACCGATCGTCGACTGGGTTAAATCGGTCCCTGGCACTGCAGCAAAAGCACTGCCTCCTGCCATCAGGGCTGCAGCGGTTGCCCCCAACATCATACTTACTCGTAACAGTTTCATTCGCTACTCAACTCCCTGAGTGATTAATCTAAGTTAGTCTACACATTCCTTGACAGCATTTACGTGAAGTAATCCAATAAGATAACAACAATCACAACACACAGTTAACACCATGCAAACATACGTGAGATGCATCTGTTTTCTAGTAAAAAAACATGAAAGACAGCGCATTTTTTTGCTTTTCCTATTGCTTTTACCAATATCACCTACAGTAAAACTGAATACCGTTATTCAGCACAGGAAGGGATCAACCACATGGATATCATCGAGTGTTGGTTAACCAAGGTGAAGAACGCCGACATCGGCAATGACTGGCAAGAACCCAGCCTTAGCCAAATGCTAAATGATGCACCCCCTGAATTATTTGGCCTCATTGTGAGCCCATACCAATACGAAGCAATCGCCTACTGGCTCACACTTTGTCAGCGGTTGAGTCAGATTTATCAAGACACCGGCCGCTACGATCTTACATTTCACTACATGCAGTTTAGTTACAGTAAAATACAGGCCATCACCACCGCACCTCAACAAGACGAAGCTATTCGCCGCTGGGGCGTGAAAAAACTCGAACTTATGGTTATCGGGATGGTTGAATTTTGCCGGCAACAAGCGTTACCGATTTGGCTATGTGAGAGCCAACAGCTTGTTGAGTTGCATGTCCATTTCATGAAACAACTTCACCATCAAAATCTCTCTTTAGGGCCAGTGATCCGAACATCGCAGGGCAACGATTACGGACGAGATTAAAAAACAACATTTTAATCTCACCGGTGAGATTCAATCAAAAGTCTCTTCCCTTACCGTATCAAGTTAGTCCTTCATGGTATTTATTTACTATGCTGAAAAATGCAACGGTGTAGTAGACACGGGTGAGTTCCGATGACACTTTCTTCCTTTAGTAAAAAATACCGCCACTTAGCTTGCTGTGCTCTTGCACTGGCGATGACTTCTATAAGCCATGCAGAGATCCACCCTTCCCCTCCCGACATTCAAGCCAAGTCCTGGATTTTAATGAGTTACGACACGGGGCAAGTCATTGCGGGTGAAAATATCCATGCTCCCCATGCACCCGCAAGCCTTGTGAAAATCATGACCAGCTATGTTGTCGGGCAAGAGATCAAATCTGGCCATATCACATCGGAAGACATGGTCGTCATCAGCGAAAACGCTTGGGGTAAGAAATTCCCCGGCTCATCGAAAATGTTCCTCAATGTTGGCGACCAAGTCTCTGTGGATGACCTTAATCGGGGGGTCATTATTTCATCGGGCAATGATGCTACGGTTGCCTTAGCGGAGCACGTTGCTGGCCATCAAGCTGCGTTTATTGAAATGATGAACCGCTATGCCGAAAAAGTCGGTATGAAAGATACCTACTTCACCAACCCTCACGGGTTAGATTCTGCTGAACAACAAACAACTGCTTATGATATGGCATTGCTATCAAAATCATTGATAAGTGAGTTGCCTGATATGTACCCACTATTTAAAGAAAAATCATTCACATTCGGCAAAATTAAACAAGGCAACCGCAACGCGTTATTGTGGGATACGACAATCAATGTCGATGGCGTAAAAACAGGCTACACCAAGCAGGCTGGCTACAGCCTTGTGACTTCCGCTGAACAAAATGGGCAGCGGTTAATTGCAGTTGTCTTGGGTACTCAAAGTGCGACTGTACGTCGCACTGAAAGTAAAAAGCTCCTGACATGGGGGTTTCGCTTCTATCAGGACATCGAGCCAAGTTTCAGCAAGGATGAACTGCAGCCTCTCCGTGTCTGGTATGGCAGCCCCTCAAGTATCGATGTTGAAATTGGATCTGGCGGAAAGGTCACAATACCGCGCCGCCAAAGGAAGAATATTGAGTACGCAATTATCTACGACAACCTAGAAGCCCCAGTCACAAAAGGGCAGGAAGTCGGTAAAATTGTCTGGTACATCGATGAAGAAATCATCGCTGAACAACCATTACTCGCGACCAAACAGGTAGAGGAAGCGCCTTGGTATAAGTCGATGTTCGATGTAGTCTGGCGACCTATAAACCAATGGTTCAGCAATCAAAACGAAGCACTAAAAACCAAGGCTAACCAAACATGACTCGCGCGCCCCTTGTTTGATGAACAGAGCAGGCAGGAGGATCAAACTCATACATTGTGACTCTCCATGCTGCTATGTCAGTTATCATGCCTAGCCCATGCTTCAGATCAAATGGCAAGGCACAAGACTTGTAATCCGCACAAATGTCAAACTGATGAATGAACGATGTTTGGAATATGATTTTTCCCCGTCGAGCAGCCCTACCTATTGCTCCTCATGCTCTGGCTTCATCCAAACCGACTTAAAGTCGAACCATCCCATGGAGTTGGACTGCATTCCTTGAACAGCCCCGGAGTCATCAACACCCAGCCAGTTATGGAACAGCGGCAAAACCTGACCAAACTGCACAAGCTTTGCTCCTATGTGCTGACAAGGGGAGGCTTGCTCAGGGTTTGAACGCCACCGCATTACCTCTTGTTCAAGCAGCTCGAACTCCTCTTCTGGCATTGCCCGTGCAATATGGTCAAAGTTAAAAAACCATGACAGCAGCGCATCGTCACGGTAATTCATCAAGCTCATTCCACCTAACCAGAGATCAATCTTCTGGCTATGCTTACCGAGTGCGATTTCTGTCGTGGTAAGCTCCAGCATTTTTAGCTTGATACCATCTTCTGCCAATATCTCCTTTATCGCATTCGCGACATGTGGGTAAACCGGGTGCTGACAGGCAAAAGCAATCGTTATTACTCGTTTTGAGGGCGGAGCAAACACCGGCGAAGAGTGAAGCGGCACATGCGTCCATCCTGGCAAAATCCCATAGGCATTCGTTAACCGGAAATCCCCTATCTGATCCTTATTCAACCGCTGCAGCAACTCTAAAGCCGTCAAACGACCTTGTAAGTATCGCAACCACTCTGGGTCGGCAGGCAAACCTCCAGTTCGGTTAAAAAGAAGAAAGTTACACCCCTCATCCAGTTTCAGCTTTGAGGAGACACTGACATCACCCAACTGACTCGCATCAGTTGCAGGCTGCAAATAACACGAAGCCACTTCTGACAGCATCCAGATATCAACGACATCAATCAACGCCCTGAAGCCGAAATACTGATCCGAGGCTTCCAGTTTAAATCGCTTGTTATCATTTTGAATAACCTTATACGGGCCAGTGCCGATTGGAAACAGCACATTGGGGTTATCCATGTCAGCGTCAGCTGGCTGAATCATGGCGACAAGGTTGGTTAACAAATCAGGAAAGCGATGGTCATCAGCAGCGAGATAGAAGTCGATAGTATTGCTGAAAGGCGCTTCAATCTCTTTGATGTGACTAAACAATCGATGCTGCTTCACGCAGTTGAAGGTCGCAATGATATCGCTGCTATTTAGCAAACGACCATCATGAAAACGGACTGCAGGCCGAATGTAAAAGCGCCAGTGGCGAGGAGTAATGGCCTCCCAGTGATGAGCAAGGTCCCCCTCAACTTCCTCTTTTTCCTCGTTTATGCGCGTCAAGCCATTGAATACCTGGCGGACCAAGTGTTGCTCTGAGCGGCGTAACGGCTGAAGCGGGTTAAGGTTGCTGAACGCACGATAATAAGGCAGGCGCACAATCTGTTTACCGTGGGCCGTCGTATGGCCAAGTTGCTCCTGAATGATCTGTGCCAGCTTATCGGCATTGTGTTCAAGCGCTTCCAAGGCAGGTTCTAGCTTGCCTTCTGCGACCAACTTTCTTGCATGCATGAGCTGCAATTCATTGTCGGTACTACAAAATATAAGCCGAGATTGTTTACCTCGACCGACTGCAGGCTCCCAGGCGATCCACCCCTTATCCACCATTTTATTGATAACCATACGAACATTACGGCGGGTACAGAATAACACTTCGGCAATGTCTTGGAGGTTGGTATCGGCATCTTTGCCAGAGAAATGGTTATACAAGCGCTGGAATTGAACTTTAAGACGTTGACCACTCATAAAAGAGGAACCTATTTTTATTACTTCTTCTGTTTTAGGCTTCCTATTTTAACGTAAACTTAGCCTCGTACCCAAGCGGTACTTGGCGGCATAGGGCAAGTTATTTCCTACATTGTAGACCCCCAAAAGAATAGCTTCTGAGTGACGCTATGCCGCCAACACACCTCATTTGCCAACGCATAAAAACAAAAAAACGGGCATAGAGCCCGTTTTATTAGTCAATCAAAACTATTAAGCAGTCTTGG
Organism: Photobacterium sp. DA100; assembly: GCF_029223585.1. Classification (NCBI taxonomy): domain Bacteria; kingdom Pseudomonadati; phylum Pseudomonadota; class Gammaproteobacteria; order Vibrionales; family Vibrionaceae; genus Photobacterium; species Photobacterium sp. DA100. Next base: position 1,047,463 of record NZ_CP119424.1, read on the forward strand.
CCGTTAATGTTGCGGTTGCGCGCGACATTTGGAATTCACGCCATTTTGAATACAGATAAGTAACCGTAATAGAGAAGAACAAATAAGACAGCGAGAATACAAATGGTGAATTGATCAAATTCGATTCCAAGCCCCACATTACCCCAGCAATCGTGACACCAATTTTGGCCATAAGCCCCATTAGAAGCATCAGCAATGCCAATTGTGGATAGCGGGTTGAGCAACGGAACGCCAACCAATAACCAGCGCCTACAGCAACAGAAGCAACGCCAAACCCTACAAGAAACGAGTGAAAATGCTCACCAGATAAAATACCAGCAACGGCAGACAACAAAAAAATCAAACCGAACTTCATAGTCACCTCTTTAAGAAAGTTAGAAATGCGTCCTTTCAATGTGCTTCAAGCTAATACGAGCATTTTCCCACTTTACGTTCAAAATGCATACACCCCAGCGCTCTGTAGCACGCGACACATTGCCATAACTTTCATTAATTTACATTTTGTAACACCCTAAACATCTATCAAATAAGAGTTTAGCACCCCACTGTTAAAAACATGTAAACAGAGACCAAAAGTGTAAGAAATAGTGTCAAAGCGCCAATTTTCATGGATTGCAGCTAACTTATAGCTTTTTAATATTGAAATCTTAGAGTTCAATTTCGCCCGTACGCCACCTGGCAATATTAAATATGGAATTTAATCTTTCACTTATGTTGTGTTTCATTTTGTGACACAGATAAAAAAACACCCAGTAAAACTGGGTGTTTTTGAACATCATAAAAAGCGCATATACAATGCAGAGTTTTATGCGATCTCTAGCTTCTTCACTGCTGTCAGTGTGACATCATGGTAAACCTTCCGCAATTCGACCATCACGCGATCACGGGTAATGACCCCAACAAACTGGCCATTATCGAGTACCGGTAAGATACGAGGCTTACTGACTTTGAGTGCTTTTACTCGCTCTTCTAGCGATAAAGATGTTGCGCTGGTTGCCATCCCCATACCTGATGTTGGGTAGAGCATATCTTTATCAATGCACAAGTACTCCACGACATCTACCAAGCGCTCATTGATATCCACTGCAATGACATCGCTATTCATGAGATCAGCGACTTTTGTCTCTTTAGCTGGTTGGTAATCCTTGTACCATAGCTCTTTCATCACATCGAACATTGACAGGAACCCGACCAAACGTCCATTAACATCGCAGACCGGAGCACCTGACAATTTGTTCTCTACCATTAAATCTACGGCTTTCGGAACAAACAGATCAGCAGATAGGGTAAATGGATTTGGATCGACAATGTCCTTTACGGTTAAATGCGAAAGCATATCCGCCTCCTTGGCAGTCGAGAGTTCTACAGTTTGAGAAATAGAAGTTACGTTTGTCGCTTTAAGCTGCGGACGACGGAAAATACACCAGTTGGCAAGGCCCACTAATACAGCCCCTCCCACAATATTGCCAAGTGTGACAGGTAATAGGTTCGCCAGTAAAAAGTTGTAAATGTTCAGATCACTGTATTGCTGTGGGTTGGTGCCAACCATTTGCCAGAATTGCTCAGGCGCAAAGTGTTGAATCACAATACCGAGCGGTACCATGAACATATTGGCAACTGAGTGCTCAAAACCACTTGAGACGAACATTGAGACAGGCAAAATCATTAACATGGCTTTGGTTAATGCATTTGCCGAGCTGAATGTCATCCAAATAGCCAGGCAAACCAGTAAATTACAAAGCACACCCAATGTGAACGCTTGAATAGGAGTATGATGAAGTTTGTGCTGGGCAATATTAAGCGCGTTAAGTCCCCACTGACCATGGTTCAGTAAAAATAGGCCGCCTCCAGTGATCAGCATGAGCATGAACATGGCACCAAAAAAGTTACCGATATACACTTTTGCCCATAGTGACAACATCTTCTTTAATGTGATCTGACGGTTTGCCCAGGAGATACTGGAAAGCACAGAACTGGTGAATAGTTCACCGCCACAGAGCACGATAAGAATCAGCCCCATACTGAAGACCATACCACCGACTAATCGGCTTAGCCCCCACCCTGCTGATGCACTCCCTGTTGTTACAGTGATATAGAATACGAATGCTAATCCGATAAAAGCTCCCGCCATCATAGCAAGGCCCAGTGTCATACTACTGGTCTTCTTTGCTTTGCTAAGCGCAAACTTTTCCGCTTCCGCCATCATTTCCATTGGCGAGAACAGTTGATTATTGCTGGAATCTCCGTAACTCATGCTTACCCCAAGTGTTACGCATCTTTATTCAAAAATGAAAACCAATTAACGTGGGCGCGGTGCTTAAATCAAAAGGTCAAAGTGTCAATCGATGCGTGTATAAGAAAAATTGATAGCATTATAGAGCTAAATAAGTTTTTCTTTCATTAAATATTTGCAATATATGATTACACTTTCGTATGTTGCGGTAATTGTTTGAAATGAAATTAAAGATTTGATTCTCGATAGATAGAGTGGAATCTGCTGATAAGCAACAAGCCACACATACATGATACGCCTTTAGCATCTTAATTTTGTGATATTTGTCTTTATTTGCTTCATGAAAGCAAAAAAAAAACACCCAGACAAGCTGGGTGTTTGTTACTCCGCAAATGTATTTCTACAGACTATTTATTCTGCTGGCACGAGTGCTTTTTCAACTCTAACCGCAGCCACCTTAAACTCAGGGATCTTGGCATAGGGGTCAGTCGCCGATACTGTCAGCTTGTTTGCTGCTGACTCCACAAAGTGGAACGGCACAAACACAACATTTGGTTGAATACGCTTGGTCACGAATGCCGGCGCATCAATCGAGCCACGTCGAGTCGACAATGTCAGCATCTCACCATTTGACACACCTAAGCGCTCTGCATCAAACACGGAGATCATAACCCTTGGGCCAGCAAGGTTATCAAGACCCTTCGTTTTACGGGTCATCGTCCCTGTATGGAACTGCTCCAACAGGCGCCCTGTTGACAACACCATAGGATACTCATCATCAGGAAGTTCTGCGGCATACAAGAAAGGTACCGCGGTCATCTCTGCCTTTTCACCCCGTACAAAACTCTCTTGGTGCATGACTCGTGTGCCAGGATGGTTTTCATCACGACACGGCCACTGCAAACCATCTTTACCGACGCGATCCCATGTGATACCCGCGTATTGCGGCGTTAGCACATTGATCTCTGCCGTAATATCTTTGACTGACTGGTAAGCCCAGTCACTCCCCATCGCATTAGCAATATTCTGGATGATTTGCCAATCTTCCATGGCCTCGCCCGGTGCCTTAACAGCAGGGTTCAAACGCTGAACACGACGTTCCGTGTTGGTAAAGTGACCGGTCTTCTCGGCAAATGAATATGCAGGAAGCACGACATCCGCCAGCTGCGCCGTCTCTGTCATGAAAATATCTTGCACGACCAAGAAATCGAGCTGATCAATGGCTTCCAATACGTGCTTCTGGTCTGGGTCACTCAGTACCGGGTTCTCACCCATCACATACAAACCGCGGATTTCCTTTTTACAGGCTGCATCGATAATCTCGGTCAGCGTCAAACCTGGGGTTGATGACAAATCTGGGCGATCCCATGCTTTAGCGAACTTGGCATGAGCATCTTCATTTGTCACTTTTTGATAGCCTGGGAAGTCCCAAGGCAATGCTCCCATATCACAAGCACCTTGCACATTTGACTGACCACGTAATGGATTAATACCACCGCCTTCGATACCAATGTTGCCACAGAGCAATTGCAAGTTGGCAATTGAGCGAACATTATCATGGCCAGTAGTATGCTGAGTAATACCCATCGAGTAATAGATAGCAGTTCGTTTGGCTGTACCTATTGTCTCAGCCAACTTCAACAAGTCAGCTTGCTTCACACCAGTAACCAGCTCTACTTTGTCCGGTGCGTAAGCGTCACTCATTACCTCAGCTTTGAGATCTTCATATCCCTCAACACGCTGTTCAATATAGCTTTGATCTTGCCAGCCATTCTTGATGATTTGCTGCATGATACCGTTAAGCAACATCACGTCAGTACCCGGACGATGCGCAACATAAAGTTCTGAATGGTCAGCAATATCTACTTTCTTCGGATCTGCCACTACCAAACGCGCAGTCCCTTTTCGAAGAGCCTGTTTAATATGTGAAGCAATGATAGGGTGAGCCGATGTCGTATCCGAACCGATAATGAAGATCAGATCGGAGTGGGCAATACTTGGGATATCGTTAGTCATCGCCCCACTACCCAGCGAAGCCTCAAGGCCTGTCACGGTTGTAGAGTGACATAGACGCGCACAGTGGTCGACGTTGTTAGTACCCAACTCACGACGGATAAACTTCTGGAAAGCGAAGTTATCTTCATTGGTGGTTTTCGCAGAAGAGAAACCAGCCAATGCATTACCGCCCGCCTCTTGCTTGATAGTTGCGAACTTATCGGCAATCAAGGCAATCGCTTCTTCCCAGCTTGCCGGTTGCAGTTCGCCGTCTTTACGGATCAGCGGTTGGCTCAGGCGCTCCTTACTTTGGATAAAGTCGAAACCAAAACGCCCTTTGACACATAGCATACCCTCATTCACTGGAGAGTCTTTCGCACCCTGTACGTAGCGGATTTTATCTGTCAGCTCATCCACATACATGGTGACCTTACATCCCACCCCGCAGTAGGTACAAATGGTATCAACCGGCTTGAGCATTTCGATACGGCCCTGCGATTTATCGCGGGCATCAGTGAGCGCACCTGTCGGGCAAACCTGCACGCAAGCACCACACTGCACGCAGTTTGAATCACCCATGCTATAGCCACTCTCGAAGCCCGGACGGCACTCAGGGCGCTTAGCACTGTTGCCATCAGCATCTTTCATGAAGTCAAGGGCACCGTGAACAGCCTTCTCGTTACAGATATCAACACACTGACCACAGCTGATACAACGGTTGGCATCAAATACGATAAACTCCGAACTATCATCGACAGCAAACTTCTGGCAGTTGGACATATCCAACTCGTCTTTGTCTACCTTGTATTCGGTTGCAAAATCGCGCAGTTTACAGTCAGTATTGGCCTGACAGCCGCACTCAAGACAACGGGCAGCTTCACGCATCGCTTCCTCGTTGACAAAGCCGGTTTCTACTTCGGCAAAGTTGAGCTGGCGTTGCTGGCTGGTAAGCTCCGGCATGATCGAGCGCATAGCTTTCTGGATCCCTTCGAACTGCTTGGGATCGACCTGATTCACCTTCGCTGCTTTCTGCGAGTTATATGGCTTAACCGGGATATGCTCCATATCTCCATTGAAATAACGGTCAATCGCTTCAGCCGCAACTCGGCCATCAGCCACAGCTTCAATCGCTGTCGCAGGACCGCGACGGAAGTCACCGATACTAAAGATATTCTCTACCCCGGAGTGCATTGTATCGTCATTAGACTCAAGCGTTAGCCAACGGGTAACTGGCAGTTCGATAGTGTCATTTTCCAGGAACGACAAATCTGGTTTTTGCGAAACGGCCGAAATCACGGTATCGAAATGCTCGACAAAATACTCACCTGTCGCCTCTGGTCGGCGGCGACCTGAAGCGTCTGGTTCACCAAGTGCCATTTTTTCTAGCTTCACTTCCGTTACCCGGCCATTGCTGTCTGCAATGTTCTCTACAGGGTTGGTCAGGAAGTGGAATTTTACCCCTTCATGCTCAGCTTCGACGATCTCGTAATCTTCCGCTGGCATTTCATCGCGAGTACGACGGTAAATAAGAGTGGTATCAGCACCGGCGCGAACTGCGGTTCGTGCACAGTCAATAGCAGTATTACCGCCACCGATAACTGCAACCTTTTTGCCAGTGGTGTAGTTTTGTGTCGTTACATAGTCTTTCAGGTAATCGACACCTAAGTAACAACCGTCCTGATCGCTTCCCGGGTAGTTCATCTCGACAGCTTGAGAGGCACCAACGGCCAAACATACCGCATCATACTGTTTGGTCAGCTCAGATAGCAGGAAGTCTTTACCCAACGTGGTATTGGTCTCTACCTTCATACCATTGCGGCAGATAAGTTCAATTTCCTTATCTAGGATCGCTTTTGGCAAACGGTATTCAGGAATACCGTAACGTAACCAACCACCCGCCTCCGGCATAGACTCGAACACAGTGACGTTGTAACCCTCATTGCTCAGGTAGTAGCCACAGCTCAAACCGCCTGGTCCGCTACCGATGATCGCAACATTCTTTCCTTTATCCGCTTTACGTGGCGGCACGTACTGTTCTTGTGCTTCAAGATCAATATCGGCAGCGTGACGCTTCAATTGGCGGATCGCAATTGGCTCGTCGACAATGCCACGACGACATTCAGTCTCACAGAATGCAGGACAAACACGACCAATAGACAGTGGCATTGGCAAGGTTCGTTTGATGACCTCAACCGCCTTCTGGTGGTCATTTTGAGAAATGTGATATAGATAGGACTGAATATCGACCCCCGCAGGACAGGCTGTTTGGCAAGGCGCCTCACAGTCTGCGTAATGGTCTGACATAATACGGTTTAGCGATTGGCGACGACGCTCAGATAGTGCATCGCTTTGCGTGGTGATCACCATCTCAGGAGCAGTAGAAACTTCACATGCACGCTGAACACCCTGGCCTTCAATTTCAACCACGCATAAATCGCATGGTACTTTTTCACCATTTTTATTCAACCCACACAGAGATGGGATTTCAATCTCGAACTGTTGAGCGAGCTCGAGAATTGACAATTGACCGTCAGTAGCCAGTACCTGACCGTCTATCGTTAAATTGCTCATAGTTGCCTCTTTGTATTGCTGGCACTGTGCCTTTATTGTGAGTTTCAAATGCTCTTAAATTTGCTAACTTCTTGTTCATGGGGAGAAGCAGCACAGCGCTCAGGATGATAACCAGTAGTATTTTTATGTAGGTTCAGTCGATCATCTTTTTGTAGTTATTAGGTCAGAATATCAGCTACAGCATCAAATTCCTTGATTTGAAACATTTTGGATATTTATTTTGGCCATGAAATAATTAAAAGAGATAAATAGTAGCTTTTTTCTGCTAACTCAAAGGGTTGCTTAGACAAGTGTTTTGAGGTGAGATAATATATTGATAAATTTAATATTACTTAAGCCTGCGCACTTCAATGACCACGATACTCGACTCTGTAGACCAGCGAACTAACCTCGTTGGTGAAAACCGCCTAGAACTCCTCATCTTCCGGCTCCATACCGCACAGTTGTTTGCTATTAACGTGTTCAAGGTAAAGGAAGTGGTGAAACTACCTAAGCTCAACCAACTGCCAGGCTCCCACCCGAACATCAGCGGTGTTGCCAATATCCGAGGCGTGTCTATCCCAGTTATCGATTTGCGTCAGGCCATTGGTATGCGAGCAGGCGGTGCCCAAGAAGAATGCAACATCATCATCACCGAATACAACCGCAGCATTCAGGCTTTCCTGGTAGGGCAAGTTATGAACATCATGAACCTAACCTGGCAGGATATTCAGCCACCACCAAGGCAAGTTGGAAAAAATAATTACCTTACAGCCATTACCAAGATCAAAAAAGACAATACCGAACGCTTAGTCAGTATTATCGATGTCGAGAAGGTGCTGGCCGAAATTGTCGATTACGATACACAAATATCACATGAAGTGCTCGATCAGTCGCTACTAGGCCATTTCCAAGGACGTAAAGTATTGATTGTTGACGATTCATCAACAGCACGCGCGCAAATCAGAGAAACCTTATCACAGCTAGGATTGGAGGTGATTGAGGCACAAAACGGACTACATGCTCTTACTATGTTGAAGAACTGGTGCGACAAGGGCATTAACCTTTACGATGAGCTGCTGATGCTGTTTACCGATGCTGAAATGCCCGAAATGGACGGCTATAAGCTAACCCACGAAATCCGCAATGACCCTAGGATGCGGGATCTCCATATCGCATTGAATACCTCTCTGAGCGGTAACTTTAATGAAGCCATGGTCAAAAAAGTCGGCTGCGATCGCTTCATCTCCAAGTTTCAGCCTGATCTACTGGTAGAAGTTGTTCAAGATAGACTGAAGCAGCTCCTCTAACGGCATCAGCTCGCCCTCCAGGCCACTATATGATCCTAAGGGCGAGCACTCATGCCACACATCACAATCATTTCTTGTTTGGTATTGATATACCTAAGGCTTTCTTTTTCAATAATCACTCAGCAGTAGATAAGGCTGAAGTGAAGCATTGATACTTTCAATAACAGTTCATACCAAAGCACTTCATCCATCATCTTTGCCCCGCAGCCTGCTGGTTCTGTTCTAGCCTGTTATCGGCTCTGTTAGGCATTTGGTGTATATGTTGTTCCGTATCGACGAGCTGCCAACTTTCATCCCAGGCATAGAGCGTCTCTCCACCGATAATATCGATTTTATGTGCGCTTATATCATCCGCCCTTACAGTCAGCTGCATCGTTAACAGTAAGGTGATGAGGAAGGAAAGCACCCAGCTTGGTGCCTCCTCTTTTACCTTTTTTTTCTGGTATTCAGTCATAGCCTGCCCTCTTAATGATTTTTGGCCGTGCTGACATTGTCACTTGCGCTGCGCAATGTGACTCGGCGGTCAAAAAAATCACCTTCGAAATTCTGCTCGCCTTTCAGCGGCGCTTGATCACCGTAAGCCGAAGCGTATAGCTGCACAGTATCAACGCCTTGCAGTTCAAGATACTGGCGCACTGCTTCTACCCGTTGCTCCGATAACGCAAGATTTCTTTCGCTGCTGCCACGGCGATCAGAGTAGCCCGATAGTTCCCAGCGAATGTCTGGCGCTTGCTTCATTATCTCGGCGATTTCATCCAGTTGGGCTTTGAACAAGGGTTCAATCTCAGCAGAACCGGTTCTAAAGTGCACGTTCATTTCCAGAGCAAGATCTAGCTGTCGATCCTCAAGGTTCATCAACTCATATTTGTCTTGCTCTAGACGGGCTATTTCAATTTGGGCCTGGTTGTATTTCCGGCTGATGCGCTCAAGCTCCATATTACGGGCAACCAGTTCGCCCAACTCTTCATCTTGGGCTTTGATTTGTTCATCCTGACCGACAGCGGTACCAACAATGCCACCGACCATGGCACCAACAACTGCCCCGACAGGACCACCGACAATGGCCCCCAGTGCGGCACCTGAGCCCAAACCGATAAGTTGTTCTTGCTCACCCACTTTATAGCTATCGTCCATACTGTCACTGGCTGTCGCCATTGGAGAAACAAGTGAAGCCATTAGCGTTGTGGCGATTAGTGTTGAGATAAGCTGCTTTTTCATTGTGATGTCCTCATCGAATGTACTTTGTTACGACTAACTGTTTAAGTCGCTGTCTCGTTTTGATGAGGTTATTAAAGCAGGCCGATCTGGCAAATTGAGGCATAAAAAAAGGCAATGTAATGATCAATTGTGGCAAAAAAATGGCAATTGCCCTGATTCCCCTTACAAGCCTTTTCTCTCAGCTAGATTGTTGTATAGTCACAACATAAACACTGTTCACAATTTTCTACCGCTTGCGGTACAGGTAAAGAGTCATGAAAAAAATTGTCATTGTTGAAGATGAAAAAGCTATCCGTGAAAACTACATCGATGTTCTGAAAAAACACGGCTACGATGTAAAAGGCTATGACAATCGTCCTGACGCTCAAGCGGCATTTGAAAATGAACTGCCAGACTTGGCCATCATCGATATTGGCTTGCAGAATGAAATAGATGGTGGCTTCACCTTATGCCAGTCTCTTCGAGCTCTATCACCCACTTTACCAATTATCTTTCTCACCGCGCGCGACAGCGACTTCGATACAGTATGTGGTTTGCGCATGGGTGCTGATGACTACCTGACGAAAGATATCAGCCTACCGCATTTGATTGCCCGTATTGCCGCGTTATTTCGCCGCAGCGATCTGATGCAGCAGCCAACCGAAAAAGTGGAACTGATACAGCATGGGGATCTTTCCATCGACAAAAACAAAATGCAGGTCTATTGGCAACAAAACCTCGTAGAGTTGACTGTGACCGAATTCTGGATGGTCTATGCCCTGGCCAAGCGCCCGGGGCATGTGAAGAGCAGACATGACTTGATGAACGAAGCTCAGGTTGTGGTCGATGACAGTACCATTACCTCGCATATAAAGCGGATCCGTAAAAAATTCATGCAGTTCGATAGTCACTTTGACTGCATCAATACGGTCTATGGCATGGGCTACCGCTGGGGGGCCTGATGATAACTAAGTTTATAGCGGAAAAGTTCAGAGCAGAGCTATCGCGACTAAGACCCGCCTTCGGCCTACGTTCGAAAATCACCCTAATTGCCTGTTTGCTGCTGACACTACCCTGGATTGGCTATAACTATATTCTTGAGATGGAAAAGCTGCTCCGCCAAGGCCAGGAGCAGACCTTAATTGGGACATCAAGGGCGGTTGCGACCGCTCTCAATGAACGCCCCAACCTATTCAGTGATCAGGCCAGCTTTTTGCAGTCGGTACAAAAAGGGCGGGACTTGTACGCCTACGAACTCACATCGCCCATCAAGCTCAATGGCCAGACTAACGACTGGACAGATTATGCCGAGCAAATGGTGCATTACGGCCGCGATTATGTTCAGTTCAGTCGCTGGCCGTATCAAAAGACCGGTATCCACTTCAACCATATGGTTGGCAAATATGATGGTTATCTCTATGCCGTATTCGAAGTGAATGACAATAAGCCCGTCATGCGCCGCAAAGGATCTGCAAGAGTCGATCGCAATGATCACCTTATCATCGCCATGACTGCACCCAGCGGCGAATTCCAGCGCTACGTAGTTTCAGTTTACGAAGACGGTTGGTTCAACGCCTGGCAGATCAACGGCGATATTGCCAACCCGGCTGACCTCGTCCTGGAAAGTCAAATCCAGGGCTACTGGCGTACTACCGATAACGGCTACAACATTGAATTACGGCTTCCTCTCTCCATGCTTGGCAGCAAGCTCGGCTTTGCTTTTTATGACGTCAATAACACAGGTAACCGTGAGATTGAGACCATCATAGGGACCTCGAATACTAACCAAATTAGCAAACTCGGCACAGTGCTTATCCCCTCACCAGAGATCGAAAATATTCTAAAGGGTATGGGACATACTAGTACACGGATTTGGGTTATAGACAGGCACCAGCGTGTCTTAGCGCAAAGTGGCGATATTCAAGAGTCTAACGGTGTATGGTCTTCGTCGGTCAAATATGGCAACAAAAATAGCTCCTGGTGGACAGTACTAGAAGAAAAATGGCTTCACCCACTTTACTACCGCTACCTCATCAACGAACCCACAGAGTTCAGCGATTCACTCAAAGATGCGGCTAAGGTGGAGGGGGTGCATATCTCCCAAGCACTACAAGGACGAGGCTATTCACACTGGCGCCAATCCAGTGACGGAAAGGCAATGATATTGGCTGCGGCCTACCCTATTTGGTTAGGCGACAACGTAATGGGTGCCGTCGTAGCGGAAGAATCGACAATTGGCATTCAAACTCTGCGTAACCGTGCTCTGGAGGAATTACTCAACGCGCTTTTCGCGATCATACTGGTCGGCACTCTGACATTATTCCTTTTTGCCTCGAATATTTCTCGCCGGATCAGAAAACTGCGCAATGAGGCTGAGCATGCCATCGATACCCAAGGAAAAATTCAACACACCATAGCAGCCTCAACGAACAGCGATGAGATTGGAGATCTGAGCCGGAGCTTGGCAGGTATGGTTAGCCGATTGGGCCAATATAACCACTATCTGGAGAATCTCTCCTCTCGCTTATCTCACGAGTTACGCACGCCGGTGGCCGTGGTTCGCTCATCGATAGAAAACCTATCGATGCAGGAGCAAGACGAGGATTCAAAACGGTACATTGAAAGAGCTCAAGAGGGAGTGCAAAGACTCAATACGATATTGTCCAGCATGACCGAGGCCACGCGTATCGAGCAAAGTTTACAAGGGGCAGAAAAAGAGCTCTTCCCTCTCAACGAACTGGTCGAAGGATGCATGCAGGGCTATCAAATGGCCTATGCCAACCAAATATTCCGCGTCGATAGATGCAGTGAACCGGTGATGATTAATGGCGCACCTGATTACTTGGCACAATTATTAGACAAGCTGATTTCGAACGCCGTCGATTTTAGCCGGGATGACCATCCGATAGAAGTGACATTGTCACAGGTTGATTCTCAGGCTTTCTTGACCGTCAGCAACCATGGGCCACTACTACCAGAGAATATGAACGACCAACTGCTTAACTCTATGGTATCCGTTCGAACCCAAAGCCAGCAAAACAAACCTCACCTAGGACTTGGATTGTTCATTGCCCGCCTGATCACAGACTACCATCAAGGGAAAATTTTGCTTAGAAACCGTACAGATAAACAGGGGGTTGAAGTCTGCGTCACCCTACCGGTTGCAACGCTTGAAGGAATATCTAAGAACTAGGCCATAACTGCAGCGGTAAACAAACCTATCGCTGCGGCTATTGCTACGATCGCTAAAACGATCTCAAATAACATTTCTCGCATATTTAATTGCTCACGAACAAACAATGGTAACTTAGTCAAATATTGCCGCATAACCATATAACTCTTTGGATTTAATGAAAGCAAAAAAGCTCATAACAAGGCAGAGAATAAAGTGGCTTTCATTAATTGTTTAATTTACCTTATTGATAGTACGCCAATCGGCTAAATATAAGCTGAACAGTTAATTGACAAGCCTTGGATTAACTCTGCACATATAGCCGCACCCAAAGCATATAACCCATTGTTTTAATACATTAAAAAATTTCACCTTCTTTTTCAGCTAGCCAAATTCGAACAAAAATCAGTAAATTTTAAATAAATCACACAACCAGACAGCTTACATTCAGCAAGCAATGAAAAGACAGATTTGAAAGAGGCTCTTTAAACATATAAATATTAACTGTTAACAAAGTTAGTCAACTTGTTCATTTTGCTCACTCAAGCTTTCACTATTATTCTTTTCATCCAGCCATATTTCATTTGTTAGTTCGTTAGTATGAGCAAAAATTTCCTGCTCTTTTTGTTCAATCGCCTTATATTGGTTTTCACATACCGAGCGGGCGATCTTGTCTTCACCATAAGATAAGGTACAACGCTCCATATACTCATCAAACCCCATCAATAGAGGCTCTGCAGTGAGGCTAATTGGCACCGAAATCGCCATGCTTGCAATTGCGACATATATCGAGACACGGAGTCTGGGTAAGCAATACTTCTGCATATCAACCTCATCGTTAGTGGCAATGCCTTATCTAAAGCAAAGTTGATTTGTCAGTAATTTTCCAACCAGAGTTTGAGACAAAAAAAGGAGCCTTAATGGCTCCTTTTAAAATGGTCAAAATAAACTCTAACTATCAATGTATTGCTGATAAAAGAAATGATTAACCGCGATAGTAGTTTTGAGGAACAAACGGCATTTTTTCCACTGTCATCGGCAGTTTCTTGCCACGAACTTCAGCAAAAATCTCGGTGCCAATTACAGCTAGATCCGTTTGTACATAGCCCATTGCGACAGGCGCACCTTTGGTAGGACCAAACGTTCCTGAAGTGACAATACCGACTTCTTTACCCTCAGCGTCAAACAGTTTACTTCCTTCACGCACAGGAGCCTTCGACTGGCCAACCAAGCCGATACGCTTACGGGCAACATCTTTCGTTTTAATTTGCTCAAGAATAATATCCGCACCCGGGAAACCGCCAGCACGTTCACCATCAGCACGGCGCGGCTTGCTAATACCCCAAAGCAAGCTGCCTTCTACTGGCGTAGTTGTCGTATCGATATCGTGACCATATAGACATAGGCCGCACTCGAGGCGAAGCGAATCACGAGCCCCAAGGCCAATCCACTCAACTTCTTCTTGACCTAGCAGTTCGCGAGCTAGCTCTTCAGCTTTATCCGCAGGGACCGAGATTTCATAACCATCTTCACCGGTATAACCTGAACGGCTGACTAGGCACTCAACCCCCACCAGTTCAACTTTCGCCGCATCCATGAAAATCATGTCACTGACAGCAGGGTTCAAACGCGCCAATACCTGTGCAGCCTTTGGACCTTGCAGAGCCAATAATGCTCGGTCTTCAATGATCTCCAAAGTGACATCTTCAGGAAGGTGCGCCTGGATATGGGCGATATCTTGGGCTTTACATGCAGCATTCACCACGACGAACAGGTGATCTCCAAAGTTGGTCACCATCAGATCATCAAGGATCCCCCCCTGTTCGTTGGTGAAGAACGCATAACGCTGCTTGCCTTCAGGCAAGTCGATAATATCAACAGGAACAAGTGACTCTAGGACTTTTGCCGCATTTGCACCATGAAGGCGAAGCTGCCCCATGTGTGATACATCGAAGAGACCAGCCGACTCACGGCAATGGATATGTTCCTTACGTACACCCAACGCATACTGCACTGGCATATCGTAACCAGCAAAAGGAACCATCTTGGCGCCCATTTCGATGTGTAGTGCGTGTAGTGGTGTTACCAGTAATTCTTGTGACATACGATTTTACTCCATACACCGCGAGCAAAGCGGCGATACTCCATATCAGCTGTTACAACCATGTTATACATAGTTTCTTATAGTAAACAAAGTTTCCCGCCATTCAAACCGTGCTACATCACACATTTGAATCACAAGTAAAGATTTGTTGAATTAACACTTTTATCAAAAAAGGAAGCTATTTACAGCAAGTCCCCGGCCCGTAACCCTGCGCACCAATTGTTAAAACCACTCATAACCTTAACAAGCTTAACCGAAGCCTGTGTCTATAGTTATAAGCAAATGCCGGAGATGGCTTGCCTGTAGTTTTCGATCTAAACAATATCAGGCATCCTTACACAGCGTTACCGCGTCACTTACGATGCGGTAACCCAAAGAATCAATGCATCATCTTCACTGACAGAAGTCAGCATATGTCCCATATTGGCATCGTAATAGACCGAATCCCCTTCACTCAGTGACACCGGCTCGTAAAACTCAGAGTAAAAAGTAATCTCACCCTCCAGGACCAGTAAGAACTCTTCGCCATCATGACGGATCCAATCCGGGTAATCCTCAAAAGCCCGAGCCCGCACTCTTGATTTGAAAGGCATCATCTTTTTATTGGTTAACTGGGTAGCTAGAAGCTCATGCTCGTAGGTCGTTGTTGGGTGAGGTTTACCCTGCGCCTTACGTGTAATGTCACGACGTCCTGTCGCTTTAAGTTGTTTTGGCGGCGCGAAAAGCTGTGGAATATCAATCTCTAACCCACCAGCAAGCTTTTGCATTGCCTGAAACGTCGGTGAAATCTGCTCGTTTTCAATTTTCGACAATGTCGAGCGAGCCAACCCCGTACGCTTGCTGGCCTCTTCAAGAGTCAGGCCGTGCGCCATGCGAATTTCCTTGAGCCGTTTTCCTAATTTCATCGGCTCAATTTTGTCAGCCTTTTCAGACTCGAACTCTTTTACGACGGTCATTGATGGATACACATCGACCTGCTGTTCGTCACTCATTACTTCCCTCCCTGGTAACGACATTCAATTCATTCTGGCATACCGCCGGAGAAACATAAAAGCCTGCCGGTAAAAAAAATATGACCCATGCATCATATTTGAAATTTAGTTTCCAAAAGGAAACAGGTTGATTTTCAAGCGCCAGTTTTGTCTGGATTGACAAAAAAAAGTTCGACCAGCCTGCAATTCAGTATGCTTTGTAAAGGTATTGTAGAACGTCATAACCCCATACAGCACAAGGGGTGATATACAATTTTAACTTTTTGCACACACCATCAACCATCCAAATCTTTAGAAAAAAGTTAACAGCATATTAGAAATTTAGTTTGCAAAAGGCAAACGTTTGCGTAAGATTATGGCTATTAAAGTACATGTTGTTCCACTATTGGAAATTTTCGTTTAATCGGCTATCTATAGTAAAGCATGTTATGCAGTTGTTAGGCGGAGACGTTGCTCAACACGTCTTTCTGATAACCCCACAATGCGTAACAGAGACACCCCATAACAACGATATACGCTTTGGCTCGGATTAAGGACTGACCTTAGAGCGCGATTAGAGGATAACGTGAAATGAAAGCTTCGTACCAAAACCACGATTTAGAAGTGTTCTTCTCAACCAACCTTGCTCAGATTGATGGTGCTGTTAATGCCGGTATTGCGGCAGAGCTTACACGCCAGAACCAGCAAATTGAGTTGATCGCATCAGAGAACATTGTATCTAAAGCCGTAATGCAAGCCCAAGGTAGCTGCCTGACAAACAAGTATGCCGAAGGTTATGCTGGACGCCGTTACTATGGTGGTTGTGAGCATGTCGACGAAGTAGAGCACATCGCTATTGCCCGTGCCAAGCAACTGTTCCAATGTGAGTACGTCAATGTCCAGCCACATTCCGGAGCCCAGGCTAATGGGGCGGTAATGTTGGCACTACTTCAGCCGGGCGACACTATCTTGGGTATGTCTCTGGATGCTGGCGGCCACCTAACACACGGTGCGCGCCCTGCTCTTTCAGGTAAATGGTTCAACGCCGTTCAGTATGGGGTAGACAAAGACACCTGCGAAATCGATTACGAGCAGGTGCGCCAGCTCGCTATCGAAAGCCAGCCGAAAATGATCATTGCCGGTGGTTCGGCTATTCCTCGCCAGATTGATTTTGCTAAGTTCCGCGCCATCGCCGATGAAGTAGGTGCCTACCTGATGGTGGATATGGCCCACATTGCCGGTCTTATCGCCGCCGGCGAACACCCTAGCCCAATTCCTCATGCCCACGTTATTACTACCACCACGCACAAAACGCTCCGTGGCCCACGTGGCGGCATGATTTTGACCAACCACGAAGACATCAATAAGAAGATCAACTCTGCGGTTTTCCCAGGTCTTCAGGGTGGCCCGCTAATGCATGTTATCGCGGGTAAAGCGGTTGCTCTGGGCGAAGCACTAGAGCCTGAATTTAAGTTATATATCAAGAATGTGATCAGCAACGCGAAAGTCTTGGCAGAAGTCCTGCAAGCTCGCGGTTGCGACATCGTGACAAACGGTACCGACACCCACCTGATGCTGGTCGACTTGCGTCCGAAAGGCCTCAAAGGCAACCAGGTGGAAGAAGCCCTTGAGCGTGCCGGTATCACCTGCAACAAAAACGGGATCCCGTTCGACCCTGAAAAACCAATGGTGACGTCAGGTATTCGTTTGGGAACACCAGCTGGTACCAGCCGCGGTTTCGGTGCCGAAGAATTTAAACAAATTGGTCAGTGGATTGGCGATGTACTTGATGGTTTGGCTGCAAACCCTGAAGACAACAGCGCCATTGAGCAGCAGGTTAAGCAGCAGGTACAGAAGCTGTGCAGCCGCTTCCCTCTTTACCAATAAGTAACCCTTTTTTATGACAGAGTGGCCGGATAAGCCCGGTCACGGTAACAACTAATAAAATCTGCGGAAAGATTGCGCAAGGAGTTTTAAATGGAAAATACACTGAAGTTCGCCGAAAGCCACGAGTGGGTACGAGACAATGGTGACGGTACTATCACTATGGGTATCTCAAACCATGCTCAGGGCCTACTTGGTGATGTTGTATTTGTTGACCTTCCAGAAGTTGGCGATTCAACCGAAGCTGGTGAGTCTTTCTCTCTTGTCGAGTCAGTCAAGGCCGCATCTGATATCTATGCACCTGTGACCGGCGAAATCGTTGAAATCAACGAAGAGTTAGAAGACAGCCCAGAGCTAGTCAACGAAGAACCGTATGAAGGTGGCTGGATTGCTAAAATCAAAGTTCAGGACGTAGAGGAACTCTCTAACCTGATCGACGGTGAAAAATACCTAGCATCCATCGACGAAGACTAATTGAGCCGGGCTTTCGGGCCTCTGCGCCCGAGAGCCATCTTCGACAAGTAATCGCACAGCGACTCGATGACCATAAGCTATTGCAGTATGCTCAATGCAATAGGTAGTAACTGTTCAGGAAAGAACCATGACCGACATGACTCTTCTAAATGCACTAAGTGACGATAAGGAATTTGCAGGTCGTCACAATGGCCCGGATTCGGCACAACAAAAAATCATGCTGGAAACCATCGGCGTATCAAGCGTCGATCAGCTAATCGATGAAACGGTTCCGGCAGCAATACGTCTCCCAGAGCCAATGCAGCTCGACCTGCCTCAAAGCGAAGCGGACATGCTGGCCTCTCTCAAGGCAATCGCCAGCAAAAACATTATCAACCGCAGCTTTATCGGTCAGGGTTACTACAACACCTATACACCTAACGTTATTCTTCGCAACGTACTGGAAAATCCAGGTTGGTATACTGCTTACACCCCATACCAGCCTGAAATCTCTCAAGGCCGCTTAGAGTCTCTGCTTAACTACCAGCAGATGATCATGGATCTGACCGGTATGGAGCTGGCTAACGCTTCCCTACTCGACGAAGCGACAGCGGCAGCTGAGGCAATGACCCTGTGTCAGCGTGCCAGCAAGAACAAAAGCAAGGCGTTCTTTGTCTCTAACGACTTGCACCCACAAACCGTGGATGTTGTCCTCACTCGTGCTGGTTACATCGGTATTGAAATTATCCGCGGTGATATCCAAGATCTTGACCAGCACGATGTATTCGGTGCTTTGGTGCAATACCCAGGGACAACCGGTAACGTACAAGATCTGACCGCTATTATTGATGCGGCCCACGCCAAGAAGACCTTGGTAGCTGTAGCTTCAGACCTACTGGCGCTCACCCTGCTTAAAGCTCCGGGTGAAATGGGCGCTGATGTCGTGATTGGTTCAGCACAGCGCTTCGGTGTTCCGATGGGCTTTGGTGGCCCGCACGCTGGTTTCATGGCAACCAAAGACAAGCACAAGCGCACTATGCCGGGCCGTGTTATTGGTGTCTCTAAAGATGCGCGTGACAACCAGGCGCTGCGTATGGCAATGCAAACCCGTGAGCAGCACATCCGCCGTGAGAAAGCGACGTCGAACATTTGTACCGCTCAGGCACTGCTTGCCAACATGGCAGCGTTCTACGCGCTTTACCATGGCCCAGAAGGTCTACGCAAGATCGGCCGTCGCGTACATCACCTTACCGCGATTCTTGCTGCCGGCCTGCGCAATTCTGGTATTGAGCTGGCCAATGACAGCTTCTTCGATACCCTGACGCTGAACACTGGCAAGAAAACGACTGAGTTCTACAACAAGGCACTGGATGCCGGCATCAACTTACGCAAATATGATGCCCAGCTAGGTATCAGCATCGACGAAACAACTAAGGTTGCCGATATCGAAGAGCTTTTGGCGCTATTTAGCGGCGAAGGCCTGAAAGCGTCGATGTTCACGGCAGATATCGCCAGCGACGAGTTTGCCGCGATTCCTGAGAGCTGCCGACGTACCAGCCAATACCTAACTCACCCGGTGTTTAACCAGTACCACAGTGAAACGCTGATGATGCGTTACATGAAGAAGCTGGAAAATAAAGACTACTCACTGACTCACGGTATGATCCCGCTGGGCAGCTGCACCATGAAACTAAATGCTGCCGCAGAGATGATCCCGGTAACCTGGCCTGAGTTTGGTGCCCTGCACCCATTCGCGCCAGCAGAGCAAGCCAAAGGTTACGCCGAGCTGGCCGACAACCTGTCCAAAATGCTGTGTGAAATCACCGGCTACGATGCTTTCTCACTACAGCCAAACTCAGGCGCGCAGGGTGAATACGCCGGCCTCATCGCTATCCAGCGCTACCATGAGGCCAACGGCGATGCACACCGTAATGTGTGTTTGATCCCAAGCTCTGCCCACGGTACCAACCCGGCATCTGCGGCGATGGTTTCGATGAAAGTTGTGGTAGTCGGCTGTGATGATCAGGGCAACATCGATGTTGAAGATCTTAAAGCGAAGATCGAAAAACACCGTGACAACCTGTCTTGCATCATGATCACCTACCCGTCTACGCACGGTGTATATGAAGAAGCGGTACAGGAAGTGTGTGAGCTAGTCCATGAAGCTGGCGGTCAGGTTTACCTTGACGGCGCGAACATGAACGCCCAGGTTGGCCTAACCAGCCCTGGCTTCATCGGCTCTGACGTTTCTCACCTCAACCTGCACAAGACCTTCTGTATTCCACACGGTGGCGGCGGTCCGGGCATGGGTCCTATCGGTGTTAAATCTCACCTTGCTCCGTTCCTACCGGGCCACGTTGAGAACACTGAAGCGGATCAGCCACAATATGCTGTTTCAGCTGCGGATCTGGGTTCTGCGTCTATCCTGCCAATCTCTTACGCCTATATCGCGATGATGGGTGAAGCGGGTCTGACTGATGCGACTAAACTGGCGATCCTAAACGCTAACTACGTAATGGAGCGTCTACGCCCTCACTACCCGGTTCTGTACCGTGGTACCCATGGCCGTATTGCTCACGAATGTATCATCGACATTCGCCCAATCAAAGAAGCGTCAGGCATTTCTGAAGAAGATGTTGCCAAGCGTCTGATGGACTACGGTTTCCACGCGCCAACCATGTCGTTCCCTGTTGCGGGTACGCTGATGATTGAGCCTACGGAATCGGAAGACATTGCCGAGCTAGACCGCTTCTGTGATGCCATGATTGCTATCCGTCATGAAATCGCCCGAGTTCAAGATGGCGAGTGGGATCTGAAAGACAACCCGCTGGTTAACGCACCGCACACCCAAGCTGACATGATGGACGCTGAGTGGAACCGCAGCTATAGCCGCGAACTAGCCTGCTTCCCATCGGCCCAGACCAAAGATGCGAAATACTGGCCGACAGTAAACCGCGTTGATAACGTGTTCGGTGACCGAAACCTCGTATGTTCTTGCCCAGGCATTGAGAACTATATTGAAGACTAAGGGCTAATAGTAACCAAATATTAATTTGGTCTAACCTATTAAAAATGGACAAGCTTCGGTTTGTCCATTTTTTGCTTTTAGCACGAGTAACACCTAACCAAGGAAGGACACAACATGCCCTTATCAAAGGTAAAGCTTTATTACGTATATGATCCCATGTGCTCTTGGTGCTGGGGTTACAAGCCAACATGGAATCAAATTTCCGAAGGTATATCCGATGAGGTCGAAATCATCTATGTTGTTGGTGGCCTTGCCCCCGACTCTGATGTTCCTATGCCCGAGGTCATGCAGCAACAGATTAAAGCTTACTGGAAGAAAATCGAAGACTACCTTGGCACCCAGTTCAATTATGACTTCTGGGTCAACAACACACCTCGCCGCTCAACTTACCCCGCATGCAGAGCAATTCTCGCAGCCCGCGCTCAAGGCGCTGAGCTAGCAATGTTAAATGTCATTCAAGAAGCCTACTACCTGAATGCCAAAAACCCCAGTGATAACGACGTGTTACTTAATTTGGCACAAGGTTTAGGCTTAGATATAACTCAATTCAAAGCTCAGTTTCTTTCTGAACAAACTCACCAGCGCTTATTAGATGAAATCGCCTTTGCCCGCTCAATTGGTGGCAATAGTTTCCCATCATTGCTGATTGAGGTAGAAGGAAGGATTATCCAAATACCAATCGATTATCAAGATGCGGAGGCAACCATTATCCAGATCAGGCGTGTTACCTAGCTAGTACAGAGTGTATAGAGACCCGTTATAATGTACTGCTTTTCTCTTTGTTTGGTAAAAGTACTTGCAGAGATTCATGACTCATGTAGTTTGTCATGCTTGTTCCACTTCTATTGCCAACAACGCGGTTAACTATGCCAAGTACAGACATCAAATTCATTGCCGTCGATATGGACGGGACCCTACTCGATGAGAATAGCCAACTACCTGACGATTTCTATTCGGTTTATCAGCAGTTAAAGCAACGCAATATTATCTTTGCCGCAGCATCGGGTCGTCAGTATTACAGCTTGATGGAGACGTTCGCACCAGTTAGCGATGATATGATGTTTATTGCCGAAAATGGCACCATGGTGATGCACCAGGGTAGAGAGCTATACCGCTGTGAGATTGATAAGCCTTCCATTGCAGCGATTATCAAGCAGGCGCGAGCAATTGATGGGACACATATTGTCTTGTGTGGTACGCAATCAGCCTACATTGAAACCCAAGATCCACGGGCGCTCAACGAGTTTGCGAAGTACTACCAGCGCTGTCAGTACGTCAGCGACCTCTTGGCTGTTGACGATGACTTTATCAAAGTCGCAATTTGTCATTTCGATGGCACCGAAGAACATGTATTCCCAAATTTTGACCGCGAATTTGGACAGAGCCATCAAGTGGTGGTGAGTGCCAAGATCTGGCTTGATGTAATGAATGCCAATGCCTCCAAGGGGGCCGCAATTGAGCACTTGCAGAACACGCTTGGCTTCAGCTTTCAGCAAACGATGAGCTTTGGTGATTACCTCAATGATTTGGAAATGCTCAAAGCAAGCTACCATTCTTATGCCATGGATAACGCCCACCCGACGGTAAAACAAACCGCCCGGTTCTCAGCGCCAAGTCATCGTGATTCGGGCGTAATGACCGTAATTAAACGTGAGTTACTCGATTAAGCTTGATGTAAGTTGCCGGAGAGCCCTTTTGTGCTCTCCGCTGTTTATTTGTCTAAAGGTGTAAACCGATTACTGACCGATAGGTGGCCACGGCCTGTGCTGCTCTGAGTCAATCCATTCAGTTACCCACTGTGGCAAGATAGGTGTATTCACCGGTTCGCTCATTGCTTCAAGCAACTCGTGAGGTGGAACCAATCCTTTTTTAGAAGTCACGCCCGCTCGAATCAACACCGACGAACACGGTTTGCCGTCTACCCACATAGATTGCTCTACATATAGCCATTTGTCGTCCCAGCCGACGCACTGTGAGTACATTTTTACCTTGTGAAACATATGGATGCGTTTTCGATAACGCACTGAGCTTCCTGCAACCACCAAAGCCCACCGTTTTTTCGCCAAGACCTTCATCAACCCACAGCGAATCCCCAACTCAGTTCGCCCCAAGTCGTACAGGGTAAGAACGCGACCGTTATTCATTTCATTGAAAATATCGAGATCCCATGGGCGACAGGAGAAAGAAATTTCACATTTGTCGGTAATGTGAACCGGAGAGTTGCGCTTGGCTTGCCACATTACTTTTGCTAGTCGCATGAATGGATACATAATCAGCTCTTCCTTTAACTGTTATCTTTGTCATAAGCCACTGACTGTTAATACAATATACCCAAACTATTATCCTGTACAAAAGAATTCATGTGCACGCCCTGGATATTATTAAAACTACAAACCAGATCATCGCCAGTAATTCCATCGGGTTATTATTCAAATGCAACCAATTCATTTCTCTCATTGGGAAAAGGTCGATAAATTGGACATATCTTCTTAGCCACCATCCCAGGTAATGATATGAAAAAACGAATTTTAACGTCCCTCATTGTCATCTCATCCATGCAGGCCATGGCAGCCGTCGAAGTAACCGACGAGAACTTCGCTCGAGCAGAAACCGAACTGTATTTCACCCAGCAACTAGAGCGCCAGCCAGTCAACGTTTTCGATCACAACCGAGAAAGCGTTAGCGTCGATAACCAAATGATCATTCGCTCCAACACTGACTTGCTTTATTCAACAGCGGTGGTGGATGTATCGAAAGGCGCAACCTTCCGCCTGGCCAGAGGCGAGGCATACCAAATCATGCACTTCTTCAATAACGATCATGACAACCACATGGCGATTTATGGTGGCGAAGAAGTTTATATCGACTCGAAAATTGCGGGTTCTGACTACATCTATATTCTGATGAGAACTGCGACGACTGCCGGAATGGATGAGGCTCACAGGCTACAAGATGCTGCAGTCATTGATGCAAAATCAGCAAAACCGTTTAATCCTAGCGAAGATTGGGATAGTGCTTCTCGCGACTCGATCCGTGCCAAATGGGAAAAACAGGTAAACAGCATCAAGCCCGAAGAAGCCTTTACGTCTGGTATTACCGCCACACCAGACAACAGACAGTTCATGATTGGTACTGCGGTCGGCTGGGCAGGCTTACCTGCCGAACACGCGGTATACACCTCGCGGGCGGGAACAGGCAAAGTGGAATGCGCTAGCATTACGTTCGCAGCCCCTTCTCTTCGCTATAGCGAAGGTGGTTACTGGTCTATCACTGCATATTCAGGTCAAGGCTGGCTAATGACCAATAAGAACAGCGCCGATTCAACATCAGCAACACCAAACAAAGATGGTTCCTATACCATTCATTTCGCACCTAAAGGCGAGACATGCGGCGCCGCTGACAACCTCATTGAAGTTAGTGACGATGGCTGGAACTTCGCTGTTCGAGCTTACCGTCCAAGCGATAAGCCCAAAACCATTACCCAGATGCACAACTTCCCGCAAGTGGTACTTAAATAACTTCCAAACGCACAGGCCTCTTAACTTAAGAGGCCTCTTTTTAATCGCCGATGTTCGCTTGTGAGGCCGTTAGAATTTTACTTTTTATCCACTGATGCATAGGATGCATTCGCATGTTATGCGACTCCACCAAGACGATTTTCTTTATCTCTTCCGGGGTTTGCTCGGGGAAAGAAAGATAATCAAATTCACAATGCAAGTAATGGGCTAACTGCTTCGAGCAAGGCAGGATTAGTTCACTTTGCTTGATTACATCGAGCAGTGTATGAAGATACGAGCTCCTCGCTTGTATCTTAAGTTCGCCTGCCGACAAATGCTTTTCAATAAATGGCTGAGTATCATTCCAGCCAGGCACAACCAAACTGGCATACTGCCCCTTTTTTACTTCTTCTTGTGACAAGACCTTTCCTGCCATTGGATGCCCTATTCTGACCAGACCAACAAAGTCATCGTCACCAATAACCTGATGGGTAAACTGCTTGTTAGTAACAACCGGTGAATAGTTGATCGCTGCCTGTATTTCACCATCAAGCAATTTTTGAAGTGTTTGAGAGCCCCAATTTACAATATTAACTTGTGCGTTCGGTGCATCCTGAACAAGAGCAAGACATAACCGAGCACCAAGCCAGTTTGAGATGAATCCATTGATGGCAATGGTTATCTTGCCCTTGTATTCCAGGGGATCGAAATTTGGCGTATCTAAAATAACGGCATCTAAGCTTTCCATAATCATCGGTAGCTGCTCACCTAATTCCAGTGCACGCGGCGTCGGTTTCAGTCCTGTATGTACGCGGGTAAAGAGCTCATCATCAAAGTAGTTTCTTAAACGGCGCAATGCTTTGCTCACCGCCGGCTGGCTCAATGACAGCGCATCCCCTGCCATACGGGTATTTTGGGTTTTCAGTAGAACAAGAAAAACGCGTAGTAAATTAAGATCCAGTTGTTTCATAATCATCCAATTAAAGGCTGTTCGAGAGTATGTTTTGCAGAAAGATGGGGCTCTTCCCAGAACCCCATGTACCTAACAGTAATCAGCTAAGCAAATCTAGCACCTCCCCAAATAGGGGATACGCCCTGTCATAACTGCTGCCTAACATCCCAGCCCGCTCGCGAAGTGCCAAATGCAGATGGGTTGGAGTAAGTTCAATTCCTCCACTGTCCGGCATTAGCGTCTCCTTGTTTAACTTCACCGGCTTGATTTGGCCATCAGTGGCACCTATGACTCGATTACCGTTTAACTCACGACTCCAAACCATCATACTCCCAGTCATCCAATGATCTTTACCGTTACCACTATTGAACCAAGGGGTACGGCTAAAGTCCGAACTCATGACTATCATTGTCTGACTTGCTATCCCTTGTCGTTCAAGTTCATTGATCAAGTGGCTGACCAACTCAAAATAATTCATGATGGCATTATTTTGATTTACATCGTGATTTCTATGGGTATCAAAGCCACCTGAACTTAAGCTTACTGTTGCTGTGACTCCTGCCGCAAGCGCCGCTGCAGCTATCTCGGCCCGCCCTTTGTTACCAGATGATGGTGATGCAGGAAGCCTGTCGGCTAAGCGCGCCATCTCTCCTTTGTTCGCATGCGCCTGCATGAATTCAAGCAATGCATTACGTTCTGCCTCACTGTTCATATCATACTCGAGCTCATCCATTTGCTGTTTGTGATGCCAATCAATCTCGGCCATAACATGATCAGGCAGGTAAGGATTACTCTCCGTAAGGCGCTGAATCATGCCCACATCCGTCAGCCTCGAAGCACCAACCAACCCTCCGGTTTCACCATGACCGCCACCTAAATAAAAAGGCATGGGCATATCCTTGCCGTATGGGGCCGCGAGGAAGGCGGGAGCCACAGGCTGCAGGCTTGAATGTTTGCCAGAGGTCGACATAGCCGTCCCCAATGAGTGGCTATTGGTACCAAAGTTAATACCGTTATATACCCTCAAATCGCTGTAATGCCTGCGCATAAAGTCATCGAGCCAATCTAACCCTGCATAATTGGGATTAATTGCCGGTGCATACCGGATATTCCCAACTTGTCTTATAGCACTTACCGGATAATGGTTGATCACTCCTCGGCTTTCGCTATAGAGGACATCTCCCTTGGGGTCACATATCGATGTGACATCCCAGCCACCGCTCGCACTGACAAAAATATAATACTGATTAGCCCTAGCCGCTCTCGCGGCACTTATTGGAATACCCGCCCCCAGCAAGATGCCGGTTGCAGACAGGGCTTTTAACAATTCACGTCGATTCATATTCTCACTCCTTGTAGCCCTATCAATGGTAAAAATAACGTTGATCTTTAAGTAAATACGTCAGCAGAACAATCCAGCTACGGGTGAAGAATTCCCTGTCATTGTGAAGATGAGGCCCCTGCTGATTAAACTCAGCTTCCGTCAAATAACTTTTATACCTTGCCGGGTTACAATCATAGTTCAGCACCGAGCTCACTCCAGATGCCATGCCATTCGCTATGGCGTAGGTAAAGACCTGATAAGCCCTTTCAACCTGAGAGTCATTGATCGAGACCTCTTCTCCATAGAGGCGCCAGAACAACTCGACAATCGTTTCCTTTATTAGGGTTTCTTCATCCAATAAGTTCGATGAAACCTCTAAAGGCAAAATGCCAAGATAGTCGATGTTCGCCCCTACATTGCCATTGGTTTCCAAACGCACGGTATTGAAACCCGCATCCAATTCAGCATATATGAACTGCGTATTCCGCCACTTTCTCCAGCTGTGTGTCTGAGGAAAATCCAACGCCTCATCGAGTACCGCACCATTAACACTTAGAGCTTTCGCCCGAGGTGTACTATTGGCATTGGCGTAGGAGAAATACAAAGGATAGCGGCCTGGCTGTACAACAAAGACAGTCCATTCGATAGCTTCTCCGTACACATTACTTCCGTACTCCACAAACCCCTCTCCGGAATAGTCGGCATGATTCGAGGCGATAACCGGTCCATCGATAAGCACGGCATCCTCAGCCTCGTACCTCACCGCTTGAGCTGGAACCATGTTGGGCTCAGTCAACGGGAACAAGAAGCGTCTCTCCACCTGACGACTGAAGTCCACCGGAACCACCTGGCAAGCAGCATCGACCGAGAAACGCTGCTGTATAGAAGCACCGACGCCCGTTAGTTCCTCGATCCGTTCAGTCACATCGCTATGGTCGATTCCTCCGTATAGGACCGCATATTTGTTAGCCTGCCAATCAAGCCAGTTATAGTTTGATCGAAAGTTCCAAGGCATTCCCAATACGGCTCTATTTTTATTGTCCAACTGCTCAGGGGTCAGTAGCTGTTTGGTTCCGCCAATGCGACTAGTTCCTAGCGTGTATTCACTGAAAACCAAATCCTTAACCAACGACTGGATGCTATAGCCACTCAACTGGAATTGTTGGGCAAGTCGCTCAATATCCATTTGCTGGCGCTGATAGCGCCGATGTGCCGACTCTGAAGCCCCTTCTAGCGGACGGGGATAAAGCGGGTGACCGGTAATATCACTGAACAGTACTTTAACAACCGCGCTGGAAAAACGCGGATCATTAGCAGCCCGGTTCGTCATCCACGGCAGTGGTTCCTTGGTAAAGTAAGGAGCTTCCTCACCATTGAACCCCACAGGCAGAATCATCGAGGCATTCCAGTCTTGGCTAGACAGGCTCGATGTGCGGTAAGGTCTGGTAGGGTCAACCCAGTACTTGAATGCCGACGCAACGGGATCCATCACAGTATGGCATCCGGTACAAGCCGGGTTGGTCAATGTCGCAAGATCATCTCCCTCATCATCACTGCTCGGCCTTTGTCCATTAATTTCCATAATGTCCGTATCAAGGAAAAGCCGATAGATAGTTGCCGCCCTATGTCTATTGACGTTCGTGGCTGTTGTAGGGTAACGGCCCATGAACCCGACCGTACTTACCAGCCCCGCATGCGGTACACCCAACCTGACAGGTTGGAAATCTGTCGGATCCCACGGGTAATCTGGATATTTGGGGTCATCCAGCTCACGGAAATTTGCCTGCCATGCAACACCATAGGCTCGTGCAGAGTAATAATTCACCATGGTATAGTCGGCAGACAGTATCTCATTGAACGGCAATTGTTCTTTGGTCACATAGCGGATCAGCTGCAAGCCTTCCTGCCGGATCCCCAATCGA
Source organism: Photobacterium sp. DA100 (assembly GCF_029223585.1). Classification (NCBI taxonomy): domain Bacteria; kingdom Pseudomonadati; phylum Pseudomonadota; class Gammaproteobacteria; order Vibrionales; family Vibrionaceae; genus Photobacterium; species Photobacterium sp. DA100. Next base: position 1,076,055 of record NZ_CP119424.1, read on the forward strand.
GTCATGTCACGCAGGTAGTCATGCAACGCGCGGTTATCATCTCGCGATACTTCGGTTGCATACCACCGGCTGTTTCCTCCCAGCCGCTCCATCTGCTTTTCGGCCACATTTTCTGGGTTCGACAGCCCCTCAAGGTGAAGCACATCGTTATAAATCGCCATGATCCTCAATGCGTGCGCGTCACTGTCTAGTAAATCACCCACCATGCCATGCAGCGCACGGCTTCCTTCACTTCGCAGCCTCTCCCTTTCCTCTTCTGTCGGTAGGCGCCCGGCCAGATTCAAACTATTTTTATAAAAAAAGTAGGCTGCCTCTGAGTCAGGAATATAAGCATTCAAAGCACTATCACTGGAAGGTGGCGGCACAATTACCGGCGGCGTTCCTTCTCCGTCCAGCAAGGTATCTCTCATCCAATCTGTCAGGACTTGAGCACAGAACCAATCACACTGGCCTGCATTGCCGTACGGCATGGTGCGTGAAATATAATCTATGATGTCATCACGTAACAAAGCCGACAAAATGGGGATCTCACCATTTCCATCTTCTCCGTGACAGGCGGCGCAATTGTATTTCTCCCATAGCCCTTGCCCACCAATCTCTTCCGGCGGAAGGGTTGGGCCATCTGGCTCTTCTGGGCCTCCAGCATCTGATTTACGGCCAATGTCAGGGGTTTGGTATAACGCAAGCACTTCACCATCATTTAGCGCCCGGCTATAGAGACGTACCTCATCCAATCCTCCCCGCATATTCTGACTAAAGCGGAATTGGCTTAACGGCTTGCTTGGCTTGGCATGAATTCCGCGCTCTATCACTTCCCCATTGCGAAACAGTGTCGCATTGCCATCAGCGTCTCGGCGGTATAGAAAATGCTGCCAAACATTCTCTATGGCAGTACCGACTTCGGTTCGAAAACGGCTGCTTCCTCTTACACCAATATAAAACCGATCTACATCATCAGCATGGTGATAAAAGCTGTCCCAGCTATCACCGATTTGAAACTGCCCGTATGTGTATTGACGGTGTGGCTTTATCCAATAGGAAACCGTAAAGTCATCAAGAGCAATCGGGTTATCCAACTTGGCATGAATGTCCCCGTCAATGAGGCCGAAACTTCCAGCCGGACCAAACTCCTCAAATACCATTTTATCGGCACTGCCATCACGCCCGTTGCCAGAGTCATCAGCTACCTTGAAATAATCCGGCGAATCGAATGACCAATGCAGCTCCAAACCAGCAGTTGATACGGTATTGGCAGGCAAACTACTGACGAATACGGATGACGGAGCAGAATAGTTGACTTCCCCCTTTGCATTGTAAGAAACAACACGGACGAACACTTCACCCCCAAAATCTGGCGTGAAGGTGAAAGATTGCTCGCCAGCAAGCACATCGCCCGCAAATTGCCACTGTCCATTGCTTGCCTGGTACTGGACAGCTTGTTTTACTACGGCCTCAGGAATCCCCAGCTCTATCGCTCTTTGCCAGCCCAATACCTCTCCTGCGATAGGCTGATATTCTTCACTCCCCTGACGCCAAGCGACAGTGAGATGATCTCCTCCTCCACCTTGATGGTGTAGTACTTCCAGCAAGTAGGGCCGATTAGCCGCTAGATATACAGCCTCAGACTGCTGCGTGGCATATTTGCTCCAATCTTGATAATTGGTCCATCCATTGACACTGGCGATTAATTCCAGTTGATCTTTGTCTTCACCGAAGCGCAGTTCGGAGTGATCATCAGAGGCAACCGCAAACTGGTAATACCCCGACCTTTCAGCGACAACGTAGCTACGAACTCTTGAACCATAGTAATCGGCATAATTTCTATGGCCATTTAAGCTTGTCAGTTCTGATTGCTCATCACTGGCAATGCCCTCGGCTATTTTCTGCTTGAATGCATTGAACGAAGAACTGTTTCTCCAAATCTGGTAGTCGGCCCCAACCTTGGGAGCCCAAGAGTTATCTGTGCTGTAGGCAAAGTCGCTATAACGCCAGCTCACCGTAATCTCTGGCTCGTCAACGACGACAGAAAGGGCTACCGCCTCTGGGACATCCCCCTCTATAGGTGGCGGCTCCGGCAAGGCTGGTGGGTTGTAGTCTTGCCAGCGCCCGTTCCATAACTGCTTGGCAACCTGTTCGGCACACACACTGTCACAGTGCATGGGCATCGAGAGAATTTTGTTGTTCAGCGCATCAAAACCCATCTCGAACCAGCGTTCAGCCACTGTTTCAATATTTAAGCCACTACTCTGCGAACCATGGCAACTGCTGCAGTTCTCGTTTAATACTGTTTCACCGACATTAGCCTCTACACGGTAACCCCACTCCATCACATAGCTCGGTGCCTGTGGCGTCAATGAAATAGCGTGAGTTAACGGCGTAGGAATAGCACCATACTGATAGCCAAAAGCCACAGTATAATCTCCGTATGGAAATTCCAGCTCCCGCGTTTCCCCCCATGGGATCAATACCTCGGTGGTCGACTGCCCAGTAATAAATACACGGACTGCAGAGGCCGTAATATCCATCGGCTTGGTGGGCGCGTTCAGTGTGAGGCGGGCCAGCCCAGACTCCAACTGGTATGTCCAAGTAACATCTTCTGAAGTACTTGCGGACGATATCAGGACGGATTGAACCGCTGGAGATGGCATCCACTCATCAATCGGATCGACTTTTATGGTGTATTCCCCTTCAGGAAGACCATCGAAAATTAATGAGGGAGTGTCCCAAGAGATATAAAAAGGCCAGTTGGTTCCTTGCGTATCCGTTAGGGTACCTGAAATCATCCGCCCTTCGATGTCTGCTGCAGGTAAGCTCGGAGGCGTGAGTGCAATCAGCCCTTTATCTAGCTCAGAGTCATCATAGCGAACCTGGTAAATCACATCGGCTTTGTCGTCACTGACAAGCAAGGATCCGTCCGCCATCACCAAGAATTCCATCGGGCGACCAATACATGCCTCCGTCAAGCATGCATAACTTTGAATATTGCCTCTATCTTGCATCCAGCCTGTTACTAGCGCTCTTTCATGGGTGACCTTGTCACCGTTTGTAATGGTCAGCATCCTGACTTCCAAGCCATCGCGATAGTCAGGGTGACCATTGCCGTGGGTGGCAAAAAGCAAATGCTGCTGCCCTTCATCGGCAGGAAAACCTTGCCAAAACGACACCCCTAGAGGTGCGGTATTCGATTCCACTTCAAATGCTGATTGCTGGTAGTCTTGTGGGTTAACCTCTGACAATGGCTTGTCAGTTAGTACACTGCCCGGCGGTATGGGACTTAATGGGCCATTATCAATCTCACTTTGGAGGATGCCGATGGTATCGGCACCAAACACGTATGGTGCACCAAAGTGCTGCCCTAGTTGCGACACCCTGTTAATTTCATCAGGATTGACCATACCTTGACGGTTATTGTCACTAAACCAAAGTTCTCCTGTGTCAGGGTGCCAGTCGAACCCGACCGAATTACGAATGCCTTTTGCGACAATCGTGCTTTCTAATGTGTCGAGATCTATCTTAAGAATCGTACCGTAGCGTTCATCTGGTGTAATACACACGTTGCAAGGCAACCCTATAGCGGTATAGAGTGCATTATCGTTGCTATCTACAGAATTGAATTTGATCGGGTGTTTCTGGTGCCAATAGCGGAAGTTGCCGGTCAAGGGAAACGTCGAATCATCGGCAGGATAAGTGAAAATCCGTTCCGGCTCTGGCATTGACTGCCAACGCTGGTCAATATCAGTGATCCGGTAAAGACCACCAACGGTAGAGAAATAAAGCGTGCCATTGCGATACGCTACACCATGTGGCTCCTCGTAGCCGGCAGCGACTATGTGAGGTCGACGCTCTCCTTCCTGCTGTGAAAGATCAAGTGCATAGATCATCCCTGCTAATGGATCGGAGTCCAATGGAATTGCACTAGAGCCGACATACACCACACCGTTTCCTTCCACCATCTGCCGTGGTTGGTATAAGCCTGTCGCAAAAATATCGACACTGACACCTGGTAGGCCGTGTAATTTATCAAGCGCAATTGGTTGACGGTAGCTGATCTCTTTCTCCGCTGAATCTGCGTCATGCTCCAAGCGGATTAATTGAGGCATAAAACGGGGCATATAGCCGTCAACGTTATCCAACGTTAATTGGTACTCCCCTTTTGGCAAGCCATCAATAGTAACCTCTTCCCCCCATTTCCCATTGACAGGATAACGGTGACCATCGCGCCATAGCTGTCCGGTCACAAAAGGCTCGATTCCTTCTGCCGGCGCAACCGGTAAACTAAGAATTATTTGCCCTTGTCCTACGGGGCCGGCCGGTTCGAGATATAGCCCTTCAACCTCATCAGCACTTAGAGCTGAACCATAGACCCGCAGCTCATCTAGTTTACCGTTAAGGGTTGCAGTAGTGCTATTCGCACCAATAGTAAAAGTATCCCAAGGAGAAGGCGGGTCAACTTGCTGTGATAAGACAGGGCGACCATTGACATAGGCCGTCAGTATATTTTGCTCATCGTGGGTAAACGCCAGGTGCGTCCACTCGCCAATGACCAAACGGTCAGCTTGTGAAAACTGTCCAGGTAGCATACGCGTTTGCGTTGAGGTACCAACATAATAACTACCGTTATTATTGCTGTGGAAACGAAAAGCCCCCCATGCAGCCCCAACACGCTGATTGTAATTTTCCAGCTTATTGGGTTTAAGCCAAAATGACACCGTGTAACTGGTAGGTCTCCATCCCGCAAAAGGGATCGATACCATACCGGCGTCATCGCTGATCTGAATAGCCTGACCTGCAACCCCGTCAACAAAGGAAAAAGCTCCCGAGGGGGAGCCATGTCTTTGGTATTGACTTGAATCCATTAGCCGTCCATCTTCTAGCCTATCATTCATATTCAAGTGAAGCATTAAGGACTCTTGTGCTCGAATTTGCCATGACATTAAAAGAAGGATGAATAATGTATACCCTTTTACTAAAGCTATATTACTCATAACATCAAACTCACTTATATCAATATTATTTTTTTAATTTCCATTACACTTTCAAATCAATAATTAATTAATAAGTTACAGCCCCCCTATGCAATAAAACCCTGACAACTTAATCACTAAGCCGCATCTAGCCACACCGTTAATACAAACAGCATTTAATAATTTATCCTATATGAAGAGATCAGCTATACATATATGCAGACTTTGATTAATGAATAACACTATCCTTGGCTAAAAAAGAGATAATTACCAACCAAGAAATCAATAATTTTTAATTAGATTAACACCTCGATAACAATCCAGGGTGTGAAATAATTTTTGTAAGTTAACGGTTACAATTCGCGACGCACAAGCCATTGTTTTACAACAATAAACCCATAAAGACTCACTAATTAGCACAAAACAGGAGGTAGATAGGAAGAAATTCAACCACTAAAGACAGATATTTGACGATTATACTTATCAACAATCAACATTTAAAAATAAAAAAAGGAACTATAAATACAGTCCCCAAATTACCACAAATAGACACACAGCCTACACTTAAACATCAGAAAAGATTCTACCTCACTGGGTGAATTCCATATCCTCCCTTCCTAATGTTTATTATTTTAAAATCGGATTCTCGAATGACAACCCGAGTTTTAAAAACTAACTGCAATAAATTGTTAGTCTGTTTATTCTCTTGCCAAACAAAATCAACAATAGTCTGATTTGGGACAAAAACCTCATCTCTATTTATATGTAAAACACAAAGAAACCTTATCGATAAGTCACTTAAAAACAAATCATTATTATCATCCGCATGACTATCAACATCAATTGAAAATGCATTAACCAGTGAATTATAAGTATTACACTGGTTACACCGCAACGTGTACTCTGGGCAATTAGGTAATCTCATGGCGTATAATCTTTAAAATCCTTACAGACAGAAAATATGCCATTGCAGAATAATTAATTATAGAAATTACAGAAATTCATTTTTGCAAGTTCACACAGGAATTCCCCCGTACTGCATCAGAGAACTCAAAACTAAAAGGCGAACCCATTGGTTCGCCTTTTTCTTTACCTTTTGTATATTCCTAGCTCTCGACTCTCACCCTGAAAAACAGGGCATAAAATAACGGGATAACCACTAACGTTAATACAGTCGCAAACAACAGGCCGAACATAATAGTAACGGCCATGCTCTTGAAGAACGGGTCGATAAGCAATGGCGCAACCCCCAAAATTGTAGTCAGCGCACCAAGCAATACCGGCCTAGCGCGACTGGTTGCAGCGTCGATGATCGCAAAATAAGGCGTTTTGCCATGCGCGATTTCCATATCCGCCTGATCAACCAATACAATAGCATTCTTGACCATCATGCCAATCAAGCTCAAGAAGCCCAGTATGGCCATGAACTCAAACGGCGTTTGGAAAACAATCAAACCGACGGTTACCCCTATAACAGCTAACGGCGCGGTAAGCCAAATTACCAATGGTTGACGGATAGCATTAAACATAAAGATCACCGACAGGATCATCGCGGCAAAACCATAAGGTGCAGATATGACGAGCCCCTCATTAGCATCTTTCGACGCTTTATATTCACCATACCAAATCAGTTCATAACCCGGCGGTAAATCAATGGCTTCAATTTGACCACGCACACTATTCAACGCATCGACCGCCAATACCCCAGGCGCAGGATCAGCCTGTACCATTATAGTCGGCATACGATTGATACGGCGTAAGATGGCGTCCTGCCATACCACGTTCACAGAATCCACCAATTGACTGACAGGGATGAAGCTCCCTGCCGCTGAACTAAACACCTCTGTGTTTTCAACAGCGCGTTGGTGGTTACGCTCATGCTCAGGAGACCTAACCACAATTGGGATCAGATGTTCCCCCTCTCGGTAAACACCCACATTTCGGCCAGACAGGGTTTGAGCTATTGCCTGGTTGATCTCTTGAGTGGTCAAGCCAAAGCGCTGGGCCTTTTCCGTTGAATAAACCGGGCTCAGTACAGGTACCTGCTGACGCCAGTCATCTTGTATCGCGATCAAATTAGTATTGGCATACATGATATCCTTAGCTTGCTCGGCAAGTTGACGCAATACGCGGCTATCAGGGCCTTTAAAGCCTGCTTCGATTTTTTTGCCACCACCGCGGCCCAACATAAACTTCCACACTTTAACCGAGGCATCTGGGTATTTAGTCGACAGTTCACCCTGCAACTCAACCAACAGCGGGGCAATCTTGGTATAATCGTCAATATCAATCAGTAACTGTCCATAACTGCTATTCCGGGCTTCAGGAGCATAGGTAAGCATAAAGCGAAGACCTCCACCGCCGACAAAGCTGGTAATGCTCGTGACTCCGTCTTTCGCTTTTATATCCTCCTCAATATTGGCAATAAACCTCTCGGTACGACGAATATCAGATCCCTGTGGCAGATACACATCCACGACAAACTGTGGCCGCTGTGATTCAGGCATAAAGCCTGGCGGCACAAATCGTAAGCTATAAACTGCCGTACCCAGCAGGGTAATTAGCATAAATACCGTCGTGATACGGTGCTTCAATACCCAAACCAGTACCGTTTTGTACATAGCCATCATCAGGCTAGTTTTCGCCTCCCCCTTAACAGCTTTGACTTTCAAAAAGTCATAGCAAAGCATCGGGGTTACGGTAACGGCAAATACCCAGCTCAGGAACATAGAGTAAAGGATGACCCAAAACAGCGAACCGGCATATTCACCCATGTCAGAGGGTGAAAGACCAATTGCACTGAAGGCAAAAATACCGACCACAGTCCCGCCCAGCAGTGGCCATTTTGTTGTGTCTACCACCTCTGCCACTATAGTTTCTTTGTTTTGTTCTGGCTCTTGCTGCAACCGGACCAAGATACTATCAGTGACTACAATGGCATTATCCACCAACATACCAAGGGCAATGATCAATGCCCCCAACGAAATGCGCTGCATCGCGATGTCTTCGATAAACATGATGCAAAGCGTACCTGCAACGGTGAGCAATAGCACAAAGCCAATGATCAAGCCTGAACGGAGTCCCATGAACAACAACAGGACCACAAATACGATCACAACAGCAGCAATTAAGTTATCGATAAAGTTTGCTACAGAATCCCTTACCGAATCCGACTGCATCGAGATAACATGCAGCTCAATTCCCAAAGGTCTTTGGCCTTCCAGCTCTGCTAGCCTTGCCTTTACCGCATCCCCCATATCCACGACATTGCCGCCGGTGACATTGGAGATACCAAAACCGACGGCACGTTGGCCGTTATAGCGCATTAGCATGGTGGCAGGCTCTTGATAACCACGGCTAACGCTAGCAATATCACCAAGGCGCATCACGGTATTGTTTTGCCCTAGGCCGATCTGCAAGTTACGCAAATCATCAAATGAGCGAATATTTGAAACGGGAATAACAGGAATGCGCATGTCCTGAGTATCGATGGCACCAGCAACCGTAACCAAGTTCTGCTTCTGCAACACTTGAAACACTTGCTCTGCAGAAACCCCAAAAGAGGCCAATCGCTCTCGCGATATCTCAACAAAAATAGTTTCCTGGCGTTCAGCCAGAGTCGCCGTTTTGGCGACACCCGGTACCAACACCATTTCACGGCGCAAACCATCAACATAATCTTGAAGTTGCTTGTCACTAAAGCCTTCACCCGTTACCGCAAAAAACAGTGCGTATACGTCAGCAAAATCGTCATTGACAATCGAAGGCCCTGCCCCAGGCGGAAGCAGCCGTTGCGCATCGGCCACTTTTCGGCGCAGCTTATCCCAAACTTGCTGTAATTCGGCACCTGTTTTGGCGAACTCGAGCTTAATTTCAACCGTAACTTCCGACATTCCCTGCTTGGAAACCGACTTCACTTCCTTCAGCTCCTGAAGGGACTGAACCGCGCCCTCAATAACATCTGTCACTTCGTCTGAAACTTCTTGTGCGGTGGCACCAGAATAGGCTGTATTTATGACCGCTTGGCGGATAATAAACTCAGGGTCTTCAAACCGGCCTAATTTCAGGTAGCTGATATAGCCCCCCAGCAATATCAGGCCAATGAGAACCCAAACACTGGTGCGCTTGGCCAGCGTATAACTAGCAATATTCATTACTCGCCCTCGTGGACTACCCAACTCGTTGTCACTCCCAAGCTTGAAGCGGTGTGCATCGGGCGAATTTTCATTCCCTCCTTCATGCTAGATGCTCCGGCTACTATCACTTGTTCGCCCGTGTTTAGATTCTTGGTGATCTCAACCCGGTCACGGCTTAATGCCCCCACTTCGACATATCGCTTACTTACTGTATTATCTGCAGCGACCACCCATACGTACTGATTGCCTTGGTTGTCTGGGACAACAGAAACTAATGGCAACGTTATTATTGAGTGCTGACCTACCTCACCAGGCTCTGCAGGAATTACCTTTACTGTCATACCTGGCAACACGCGGTAGCCTTGGGTATCTTTAAACCCCAAAACAACTGGATAGGTTTGGCTCACCGGATCGGCCTGGGTCGCAAATGTTCTCAGAGACAGATCAAAAACATGGTTAGGAATGGCATTAATTTCAGCCTTTGCTTCCGTGCCGCTCACATTAGATAGCATCACGCTATCTGGTATGTGGATAACGACCTCAAGATCATCAATATTATGCAAGGTAAACACCGGGGTATTAGCTTGCATCTGTACGAAGTTATCGACATATCGACGACCGATGATGCCATCGAAAGGGGCTTCTATCCGGGTATAATCCAATTGGCGCTGTGCTTCATCGTGCCTGTTTAGGGCTAAGTTGTAACGCGTTGTGATCTCGTCTAACTGGCTTTTCGAGATTGCTTTGCTTTTGTCATAAATAGCTTTTGCACGCAAATATTCAGCTTCTGTGTTGTTTAGCTCTAACTCTGCCGAAGCCAGTGCGGTTGTCGCATCCCGCGAGTCCAGACGAGCCAAAACCTGTCCTTTTTTAACTCTATCCCCCTCGCTTACCAGCAGCTCTGTCAACCGCCCGCCCACACGAAAAGCCAAGTCCGCACGCTCTGCAGCACGAACAACACCATTAAAGCTAAGGCTATCGCTACGTGATGCCGACACGATCTCCGTAAGTGCCGGCCTTACAACAGGTGAAATGACTTGAGGCTCAGCCTGCTGGCCACAGCCAAATAACGATAGACCAGAGACAGCCAAGCCTGCAGCCACCGCTAATGTCTTCAAAGAGCACCCGTCAGATGCTTTGCGTATGTTTTTCACAACATCCTCCAATCAGGAATAAATCAGTCAGCCCCATGCAGGAGCGATCAAAATCTAAGCAACGATTTCGGCGGATTCTAGTGTAGCGACACCAGAAAGTAAACTCATGAGTTTACCTTATGACAATACGTTGCTAAACTCAGTGAAAACCATCACGGACTGAAAAGATGACGCGTTCAGAGCAAAAAAGGCTAGCCATCATTAATGCCGCCAAACATGAATTTATAGAAAAAGGCTTTTCGGCTGCCAACATGAACAATATTTGCACCGCAGCAGAGGTGTCGAAGCGAACGCTTTACCGGCACTTTGAGAGTAAAGAGTTTTTATTTGAAGCGGTGCTGACTGAAATTAGAGAAAGGACTGTCGTTGAAGAGTGCTATCAGTTTGACTTGAACAAACCGCTAGATGAACAGCTCCGTAACATCACTAAGCATGAGTTAAAGGTTATCTATGAGATATATGGGATTGAGCTCTCACGTACCATACTGAAGGAGTTCTTCCGTCAACCTGAATTGGCAAAATCCATCACCCAACGCCTGTATCATACACACGCTGTCAGTCAGTGGTTCGAACACGCTATCGCCGCTAAAAAGCTAGTAGCCAGAGATGTTCAAACCATAACCAGTATTTATATCAGCCTACTACAGGGTCAACTGTTTTGGCCTCAAGTACTGGATTTATTGCCTTTGCCTGAAGGTGAGGAACTTGAACAGAAGATTGATACGATTGTCATGACAGTTGTTCGTGCCTTTTCAAGGCCATAAGAACAACTGAAGATATGAAAAGGCCGAGATAAATCACCCGGCCTATTGCACATCACTCGTAGCGATTAATTAAGAGAGTTTCAGACACTTGATGAAAATGAAATTTGGATTCTTCGCCAGGTACTCATAACGAACAGCATCCATTTCTTTGACCTTTTCTGAAACTTCACCTTCAGAAATCTGGGTAATCACCAAACCATTCTGGGTTAAAGCGTTTGTGATTTCAGTCAGCGAACGACGATAAAAACTTACTTGAACTGGCTTGCCAACGGTATTCCACTCTTCTTGCACCAATTCTCGCTCGAAGTAATTTCCACTTTGCGTACATTCAAAATCCGCAAACGGATGGTGAGTTGAAAAGACAAAATAACCACCAGCCCTCAATACACGATGGACATCGCTGAAAAGTGGATTAAGATCTTCCAGATAATGTACCATCAATGGTGAAATCACCAAATCGACACTCGCATCCTTTTCCTTCGGTAGCCCTTTTGAAAGGTCTTGCGCATAAGCCACCACCTTACTGCTCAACCCCGCTTCTTTTACCTTGCTAGCCACCAACTGAACCATCTCTTCAGCGTAATCAATACAGGTAACTGATTTAGCACCTTGCTTAAGCAAGTACTCGGCATATACACCGGATCCACAGCCGAGATCGAGAACATCAAGATCATTCAGTGCTGGCAGCATTGCTTGAAGGGTCGGACGCTCTAAGTGAGCATTGTAGATGTTGTCTTGAATAACTTCGTCATATTCGCTAGCGAACGTTGAGTACATCTTTGATTTCATAGTACCTTCTTGGCGTTAATTGCACGCATCATTTTGATTCTCTCTCCATCTTGACCTAGTTTAATAAAAACATTCCACGAGTAACAGACAATGGCAACCTTAGCTTTTCTCGGTGCAGCAAAACAGGTGACAGGCTCATGCTATCTTATTGAAACTGGGGAACATCGATTGCTCCTAGAGTGTGGCATACGGCAAGGGGCAGATCAGCGGGATGATGAAGATGAGCAGCCTTTCAATTTCGATCCCCGCACTATAGACAGCGTGATTATTTCACATACTCATTTGGATCACTCAGGCATGGTCCCGCTTTTAGTAAAAGGCGGTTATGACGGCCCAGTATACACAACTTCTGCAACCCAGGACTTACTGCCTATCATGTATCGAGATGCAGCATCTTTGATACTCAGTGACTATGAGCGTAAAAACCGCCGTCTATTGCGGGCAGGCAAAGAACCAGAAACGCCGCCATATGACATGGAGGACGTAGAACAGGCCCTGCAGCTAATAGTCGGCATTGATTACGGGATAAAGCAACAAGTCTGCCCGGAGATCCAATTGCGTTTTAGGGATGCGGGCCATGTACTCGGCTCAGCCATCGTAGAGCTATGGATCGCAACGAAGGAAGGTAACCGTAAGCTGGTTTTTTCAGGCGATCTCGGCAATGACTGCGCCCCATTGCTCAGCGACCCTGAAGAGATCAGCGAGGCTGACATCCTGCTGCTCGAATCAACCTATGGTGAGCGCAATCATCGGCCACTCTCTGAAACGCTGCAGGAGTTCAAGCAAGTTATCGAAACTGCAGCAAACGAAGGGGGCAATATTCTTATTCCATCCTTTGCGGTAGGCCGAACGCAAGATCTGATCTATTGGCTTGGTCAGCTCAAACGCGAGGGCGCCCTAGATAATCACACGGTTTACATCGATAGTCCCATGGCCATTAAAGTCAGTGATGTGTACAGCCGCCACCAAAGCTTATTCAACGACGATGACCCCGATTTCCGCCAATTCATCAAGCATGGTTGGGACAATTGGCTGCCTGGCCTAGTTTATACACCAACCCCGGAAGAGTCGATGGAGCTAAACACGATCAATGATGGTGCCATCATCATTGCAGGCAGTGGGATGTGTACCGGAGGGCGGATTCTGCATCACCTCAAACATAACCTATGGCTTCCCAATACCCATCTGGTCATTGTCGGCTATCAGGCCCAGGGCACGCTCGGCCGGGCACTGGTCGACGGCATTTCACAAGTCAAAATCTACGGAGAGGAAATCTCGGTCAAGGCAAAAATACATACCCTCGGCGGGTTTTCCGCCCATGCCGGACAAGATCAGCTCGTCCGCTGGGCGAACAACTTCCAGCCCAAACACCCACACCTGTTCCTGATTCACGGAGAGCCGGAGGCCATAGAAGCACTACAACAACGTTTAAGCCAACAATATCAGTGGGATGCTTATATCCCAAGCCTTGGCGAAGTCATTACTCTATAAGTACTGTCGAGCCAATATGATAACCGAATAACTTTCTGATTAATTGCCGGTATTTGCAGGCTAGAACACCAACAAATTCAATATCAGAAACACGACCATAAACACGATGGGCGCCTAGTTCCTCGGCGATAAAGACTCACATCCTCTTTAAATTTCTTTGTTTGCTCTGACATCACTCACTTTTCCTGTGATGCCAGTCTAGCTTAACGACCTTTGTGAATTTTGCACAAAATTGCCCTATTCAAATCAATTTCATTTGAAGCAACAAGCAAAGTTTGCAACCAAACCAGACAACTGCTTCACATTTTGACTCTATCAAGTCTTTAAGTTATTGCTGTTAACGGGGTCAAAAGGCATGGTATGGACAATTTTTTAGTTGTTTTTCAAGGCTGTTAATGACAACCCACAATCACTTGCATTTTTATGTTGGCACCTACACGGATGCACCAAGCACCAGCAAGGGTATCGCACACATCACGCTGAATACCGATACAGGCGAACTTACCCACAGTGGTGCTCTAGCCTCGCTTCGTAATCCTTCTTACCTAGCCACTTCAGATAATGGTCTCTATAGCTTTAGTGAGATCTCTCAAGAAGACGGTGCGGCTCTTCAGTTTTCTTCAGATATCGGCAATGCTTTCTTACCTATTGCGGGTGATTACCCCTGCCATGTAGATATCAAAGCCCCTTACCTTGCTGTTGCTAATTATGGCTCTGGGAATGTGTCTGTGTATCTGCTTGATGATAATGGAAGGCCGTTGCATGCTGTTGCGGATTTATACGAAGACGGCTTTGGACCAAATCCCGACCGCCAGCAATCCCCCCATGCTCATCAGGCCACCTTCCTCCAGTATTCCGATCACTTGGCAGTAGTTGATCTTGGTGCTGATCGGGTTCGCTTTTACCATTATGATCCGGACAGTAACAACCACTTATTCCAGCTAGCACAAAGCATCGTCATGCCTGCAGGTTCTGGCCCTCGTCATCTCGTTTTCAACCACGACGAGACACGTGCCTATGTTGTGTGCGAGCTATCTGAAACTCTGGTCGTTCTTACCAAAAACGCGGGTACCTGGGCCATCTCAGCGCAGTGCGATTTGTTGAATGGGGTTGAAAGTGGTGAGGCCGCATCGGCTATACGCCTCTCAGCAGACAACAAACACTTGTATGTGTCATGCCGAGCGCAGAACAAGATCACTCTGTTTGATGTTTCTGACCATCAGCCTGTACAACTGGACACCTTCGACTGCCTCGGTCAATTCCCAAGGGATTTTCTCCTATCTGAAGATGAACAATGGTTGATAGTTGCCAATCAACATTCAAATAATATCGTCAGTTTTCGCCGCCACAGCAAAACGGGTAACCTTATGCCAACAGGCTACCAATGCCATATCGATGCACCGGTTTGCTTGGTGGAAGTCTCGAGATAGTTCACTTTGACTGGAGCTTTAATATAAGAAAGATGCCATCGTACCAACACGGCGGCATCCTCATCACTTTAAACTGTTTTCAGTTGTGCTAGGACGTCATGAAGTGAAGGTAAAATTGCATGACCAAACTGGCGAACTTCATCACAAGGCTGGACCAAGTCAGGGATTTGGTAGGTCATCATGTTCGCTGCTACTGCAGCTCTTACGCCATTGTTTGAATCTTCAAACGCCAGACAATATTCTGGCTCGACATTTAGACGGCTCGCCGCCAGTTGGTATATCTCAGGATGGGGCTTACCATTGGCGACCTCACAACCTGTGGTCAGGTTGTCAAAATACTTGTCGATACCCGCCAGCTCTAATTTTTTCTTAGCAACATCTTTAGCTGTAGAGGTTGCAATAGCAATAGGCGTTCCCTGTTCTTTCAGCCACTCCAATAGCTCTACCACACCCTCTTTGACTGGAATGGCTTGATGCTTAACCACGCCGTTGTAGCGAGTACGCCATTCGTCATGCAGGCGATCTAAGTCATCACCATAGGCTTTGCGGAAAATCACTTCGATTCCCGCAGCATTACGGCCAATGATGGACAGATAAACATCTTCATAAAATGGAAGTTGTTGTACCTCACAAGCTTCTTTGAAAATACGCATACAAACACGCTCGGTATCGAGAAGCAAACCATCCATATCGAAAATTACAGCTTGGTAGTTCATTACTTTACAGACTAATTGGTGGAGACAGCGCATTTTGACACAAAAACGGGTGATTATCCTAAAAAAGTAGCGTTCGTTTTCTCGGCACTTACTGCTCTGGTTACTGCTCTTGGGCATTATTTCAGTTACATCTCCCACCAAAGGTGCGATAATCCTGCACCTCTGTTGCCGATGACAATTCGGCAGGTATCAATACCTTGATTCAAAAGTATTTTAATCAGTAGGACATCCTTCAATGCGCGCCTTTGTATTACGAGCCAGATCCGCTCCTACCGACAGCCAGCAACTACTGGCTTCAGTTGGCCAAGAAGCTCACACTGAAATTTTGGCCCACACCCTGATGAATTCTATCTTCGTGGCGCAGTCACACCGCGAAGATGTTATCGTCCACCTGGTTCTAGAAAGCACCCAGGACTACTCTCGCACTGTCACCTTTGTTGCCAACGAGATGACCAATATCGGTGGCTTTCATGAACAAGCCTTGCTAAGCAAGGTAGCCAAGGCATTGGATGCCTCGCGCGGGATGGGCAAAGAGCAAGAGCGCCAAGTTGAGCCGGGCATTACTGTTCGAACTGTTAGCTTTGAAAAGCTAGTGAAGGAGCTTGCTGAAGATTACCAGCTATACATGATGGACAAGAAAGGGGCCTCGATTCGCGAACAAGAGTTCAGCGGCAACTCTTGCTTCCTGCTCACCGACCACATTCCGATGCCGAAGAAAACGTTCAAGAGCCTGGAGCGACTCGGCACCCAGAAGATCAGCCTAGGCCCTAAAATGATCTTCGCTTCCCAGTGTGTGGTACTGATCCATAACGAACTGGACCTTTGCGAATAAACGCCGTTCCATAGCGTTAGCTATCTTGGCCACCGCTACCAATAAGCCCGGGAGACTGCTCTCCCGGGCTTTTTCGTTGTGCGCCGAGCATGGCGTTGTTCTAGGAGGTGAAAGTCCTCTACGGGCTCAGTCGAGCGAGAACCGTTAGCCTATGCAAGGGTGCCCACCGTGAGGCGGGATCTGAAGGAAGCAAATGGCAAAACTTGGCCGTGACGAACAGAAATCTGATAGTAGGCCAGTACAACTTGGGTAACCTAGCAACATATAGAATAGCCCAATGCCTCGACGGGAAGTGTGTACGGGTAAATCAGGCACAGCCAAGGGAAAGAACAACGTCTTACCTCGGGAGATCTTATTACCTGTCTCGGGCGAGACTAATGCAGCAGTGATGCTGTGTGATGGGAAATAAGAAGTCAGCAGAAGGCATAGTACCTTGGGGAAGTACAACCCAAGGGAAGGCCGGAACTGAATATATCAAGAAGCAGTCACTAGACACTCAATCATGTGGAGTCATAGCAAGATGATCAAAATCTCTACGTACCAATGGGCAACACCGCAAGTGACGCTCATGGCCACGAAGAATGACAAGCATGATCGGCGTAGACAGGAGGACGAGTCTTGGTGACCTCAACTCAGTTGATGGAGCAGATCTGTTCATCAACGAATCTGAACCAAGCCCTGAGAAGAGTGAAGAAGAACAAAGGGTGTGCTGGTGTCGATAAACTCGATATAACAGCGACTATCTCGATGCTTCGGCAGTCTTCAAATGGGCAAGCGCTCCGCCAGAGCCTTCTGGATGGGAGCTATCAACCCCAACCTGTTCTGGGTGTAGAAATCCCTAAACCTAGCGGGGGAGTTAGGCAACTAGGTATCCCAACAGTACTTGATAGGATAGTCCAACAGGCTATCACCTCAGTACTGACAGATATCTATGAACCGAAGTTCTCCCACAGTAGTTACGGGTTCAGGCCCAACCGTAGTGCCCACCATGCATTGGCGGCAGCAAGCCACTACATCAGGGAGGGGCGGGGTTATGTAGTCGACATTGACCTAGCGAAATACTTCGATACCGTGAACCACGATAGACTGATGCACAGGCTATCGGAGGATATCACGGACAAACGGGTACTGAAGCTGGTCAGGTCATACCTACAGGCAGGCATAATGCGAAACGGGTTAGCCGAGCAGAGGCAACGAGGGACACCACAGGGTGGACCATTATCTCCGCTGCTATCAAATATCGTATTAGATGAGTTGGATAAAGAGCTTGAGCGAAGAGGGCATAAGTTCTGCCGATATGCAGATGACTGCCAAATCTACGTGGGCAGTGAGGAAGCCGCGAACCGAGTAAAAGCCTCAATAACGGAGTTCTTGGAGCAGAAACTGAAACTCACGGTCAACCGTGAGAAAAGTGCGGCAACAAGAGTGACAGAGCGGACTTACCTAGGCCATCGCTTCCAACGAGGTGGAATTATCCATATCTCGAAGAGAGCACAAACTCATATGAAGAAGCGAGTGCGTCAAATAACGAAGCGGAATCGAGGGCGAGAGTTGAAGACAGTAATAGTCGAACTCACTCAATACCTAAGAGGATGGCAACACTACTTCAAGCTTGCCATACGGAAAAGCGCGATGCAGCGCTTAGATGAATGGATAAGGCGGCGCCTACGGTGCTATCGACTCAAGCAGCGCAAACGCAGACACAGTATAGCGTCATGGTTACGCCAAGAGGGCGTAAGCGAACGCAATGCGTGGAAGCTAGCGATGTCAGAGAAAGGATGGTGGCACTTGGCTTTATCGCCACAGCTCAATCAGGCCATGCCAACGAAACGGTTCAAGGAGATGGGCATGTACTCATTGCGAGATGGGTACGAGTCACTGAAAATATATTCGGAACCGCCGTATGCGACCCACGCTTGTACGGTGGTGTGAGAGGACGGAGGCCGCGAGGCCTCCTCCTACTCGATTATTGAAACTATGGTGGAAGCAGGTATAGCCTGTCTGGCTATCTGTGCGTTTTTTTGTACTTGTGCAACAAGTCTAATGGAATGTGGCAATAGTCATCAGGAAACCGCGACAGCCTGTCCTGGTGTTCTTCATCGCTTTTGACGTAATTGGTCAGAGGCATCACTTCGACCACAATGCGCGCTTTATCTTCGCGAGAGTCGATATACTCCCGTGCCTGAACGAGATGCAACGGGTTATTGCTGTAAACGCCGGTACGATACTTAATACCGACATCTTCCCCCTGCCTGTTGAGGCTGTATGGGTCAATGATCTCAAAGAAAAAGACCATCAGCTGCTTCACTGTCACGGCCTTGGCATCAAAATTCACCATTACGCATTCCGCGTAGCCATCGTATTCGCTCTGCGTAGTATCGGTTGTTCCATTCGCCCGCCCAGCCTCGGTGGCAATGACACCTGGCAGGTGCTTCATGAACTCCTGCACGCCCCACAGGCAGCCGCCGGCAAAATAAATCTGTTCCATTCCTGTCTCCTGCAATATCCTGATGACTATTTGACCACTGGTCAGGGCATGGTACTAGCCATGGTTTTTCTTAGGCTTAAACTGCTTAATGCTGCGTTTCGCCTGACTGCGGCGGTTGGCTTTTTTATCTCGTGGTGCCCTTTTTCGCTCGGTGCCAGCTTCCGGGTCTGCCGGTTTATCTGTCACCGCAAACCCTTCCAGCCCAATCGTCTCCATCGGCCGGCCGGTAAGTTTGCGAATTGCATTCAAAGCGACTGTCTCACCATGACATACCAGTGAAATGGCAAGACCGTTCATACCCGCACGGGCAGTCCTGCCAACCCGGTGCACATAGACAGGTGCATTGTCAGGGATATCGGCGTTGATGACCACAGGCAAGGCATCGACATGAATACCGCGAGAAAGCAGGTCGGTGGTGATTAGTACCCTGGTCTGCTGCGTCTTGAAACTAGCTAAAATCTGCTCACGCTCTGACTGCTCTTTATCACCGTGCAATGCGGCGACGTCTATACCCTTTTTATTCAACCTTTTAGCTAAACTGTCCACCGCATTCTTCTCGCTCACAAATACCAAGACTTGCGGCCAGTCATTTTGTTGCAGCAGAGCAATCAGCGCTTGTGGCTTGCTGCCCTTGTTGACTAAGTAGAGCTGCTCATGGATTTCTTCAACCACGCTATTCTGGTGGCTGGCAGCCACTCGCTCTGGCTTATACATCAGTCCCAACGCCGCCTGCTCCAGTGTTTCGGGCAAGGTGGCGGAAAACAATAATGTCTGTCTCGCAGCCGGGGCAAAAGAGATTATTTTTTGTACGTCCGGCCAAAAGCCCATTTCCAGCAGCCGATCGGCTTCATCGAATGCCAATATCTGCAAAGATTTTAGCGACACATAGCCTTTATTAAGAAAATCAAGTAATCGTCCGGGTGTAGCAACGACAATCTGTGCACCCTGCTCCAACTCTGCCTGCTGAATCTCCGGGGCAACTCCGCCACATAGCATGCCCACTCGAATACCAAGCTGACGGGCAACGTCAAGCAAAGACGCCGTCACCTGTGAAGCCAGTTCGCGAGTCGGAACCAGAACCAGGCTTTGAAGTTCGTTTTGCCCAGCATCAACCTTGTGCAGCATCGGTAAACCAAAAGCGTAGGTTTTACCGCTTCCCGTTTGCGCCAGTGCCAACACATCTTTGCCTTTGATTACGGCAGGGATAGCTAAACGCTGTATATCGGTCGGAGTCGTCAATTGGCTTGGCAGAGCGCTCAACAACTTGTTGTTTAATTGCAATGATGCAAAAGTCATGGGCATTAACTGTAACGGTAGAAAAATTGGAAGCGCAGTCTACCAGCCTGTACCAATATTCCCAAGTAACTTCAAGGTACTGTTGCAACGAGAACGATTCGGATGTTCGGCAAGGAGTTCATTTCTGCTTCAACTCACCTCGAAAAAGCCTGTCACGGACCGACTGCCGTTTTGGACTACAACACTATTTGGCGATTTGTCGATTGAGAAAACACAGCTGCTGGTATAACGCTTCAGTCTTACGCATTTCCACCCCATGCTCACGAGCCATATCCAAGACATTGCTGTACATATACTGTAATTCCATTTCACGGCCGTTACGCCGATCAAGCAGCATACTGGTCATATATGGCTTCATCTTGGCTGTATTATTGAGCATGGTTTCAATCAGATTTGGATCAATCGACGATCCTGTCGCTTTTGCGACAAGGCCCACTTCCAACATTATCGCTTTGGCCAGGGCGACCGTTTCACGGCAAGCCATGATCTGAGCCGTATCGGCATCCAGCACAGCTGACAAGCCATTAAAGGGCACATTCCACAGTAATTTTTTCCATCGAGCATCGAGGATACTGTGTTCTATGTCTACCTCTACACCACAGTGCTTAAAATCATCAGCAACGCTGGTCAAGGCTGATATTCCAGACTCCCCATATACCCCCAAAGTCAACCGACCATAATCAATATGGTGGATGTGCCCAGGTCCAACTTTGTTGGAACAAATAAAACACAACCCTCCGGCAGTATATTCCAGTTCAAGTTGGTTATTAAGTGCCTGCTCTGCGCCAATACCATTTTGCAGCAAGAGAACAAGCGTATCTGATTTGAGCAAAGGACGGATTAAAGCCTCAAGTAAATCATTCTGGGTCGTCTTCAGAGCGACTAAGACAACATCAGCTTTGGGCATCTCGTTGGTCACGTTGTAAGCATTTATCCTATCAGCAGCAATGGAAAAATCGCCGAAATGGGAATCGACCTTCAAACCTTGTTGGCGAACTTGCTGATAATCACTGTTTAGCAAAAAATGAACATCAAAGCCCCCGTGGTGTAATCTCGCGCCATAGTAACCACCGATGGCTCCGGTTCCGATAACTGCATAAGTTTTGCTTTCCATTACTGTAAGGCTCCTGCTCATTCCATGATATGTGCTATTTGTTTAATGTACCGAATTTGAGCTATGCGGCAAGTACATATATAACATACTGAATCAGCCAAAATTTAAATTCTCCGCTATCATGTGTAAAATGGATTACCGTCCTCTAGCAGTCGAACTCCATAGAGGGCTTCCTCAAACAAGTTGTTCCGAAGACAAAAAAGCCATACCAACAGCAAGAATTTGGCTAAACGAAAGGGACAACAGCACTAAAAGATAAAGTATTATGATCAACGAAAATGATGTTATCTCAAGCCTAGAAGAACTTGAGTCATTTCTTCTGTCCGTTGAAAACGGTGGATTAGGTCTAACTAACGTTGCGGGTGTTGCCTTGGCAACCAACAATGCTGATGGCCGCCATTTTATTGCAGTACTAGACGATAAACATCAACTTCTGCTGGGCCGCTGGGTAACGGAAGAAGTCTATGAGAACGGTAAAGACCTTGTACGTTACGGCTCCAAAGGACCACTTCACTAAGCGGTGAATAAACTCGGGTGATAAAATCGATTATGCCACCAAAAATGAGTATTTGGTGGCTATTACGAAATTCATTATCAGCACAGGTTCATTTTAGCCAACCGTTAAATTAACACAAAACAACAAACCTCTTACACCCCGAAAACATTCACACAAACAAAAGTTAAAGTAATTACGTGTCTTGTATTACCATTTTCAAGATTGTGAATTTTATCACAATATAAGGCGTACACTTGCCCCACCTTATGCTATCTTTTTCATAGCAGTAAGTGGCTTTATTTTCTTCCATGGCAATTCAGGTATCCGCAGACGTTGTGCTCTTAACATGTTGTAATAAGAGGTAGAATTATGGATCAAGCGGAAAGTTTACGAAGCCTTTTTGCCAATCCGTCGGCAAAAGAAAGGCTGATACAATGCAGAGATAGAGTGCGTGAAGCAATAAGAGTTGGGAATCACGCAGATATTCAATTATTAATGTTAGAACTTGAACAGGCGCAAGCTAATTTTGAGGAAGAGTGTATTGATAACAGTAAAATTGAGACTACCTAATTTAATTTTCTACTTTAAGTTGCTTTTCTTGAAAAGCAACTTAAAGGCTTTGGGCATATAATAAATACAGCACAGATATAAATTTAGAATTGTAAATCTAATTTAATGCTATTGTATCTAATTCTTTTTTCATCACATCATTAAACTGATCTAGCCATTGATATCTTTCCCGATACATTTTCCGTTTTGGTCTTTTTATCAACTCGATCGGCTTTCTTTCACTGATAAGTGGTAAACGGAAATACCACTTATTATATTCAGTACCATTTTGTTCTATCCAAAGCTGGTCATAATTAAACTTGAGTTTTTTCTTGTATCGTGAATCCGCATAAACATGTGCGGAGTTCTTAACCGCATAAATATTTTTGATTCCATAGTAGTTCATCAATACTCTCATTGCCTCGACAACAAAGGCTTTAGGACGAATACCATAAACTGTTTTTGTGAACCTTCGGCTGAAATTATCGTTATCAACACTTCCCTGCACTCCGCCAATATAAGCACTACCTTCATGTACGGTAAAGGTAATTACGTAACGTTTATTTCCCGTACTATCACAAAGTGCCAATGTCAGCTCGCCTTCCCGTCTATAACTATCAAGGAACAAAAGCTTAATCATAAAGGTCTCTTCACCGATATCGAAGCTGTGCAAAGTCAAGCCATGCTGATAAATCATCTGCCGAGCGGTTAGGTTGATATGACTATCGAGCCATTCATGGTGGTTAACCACGGCTTTGACAGCCATCATGCGACTCAAACCAGCTCTGAGATATGGTCGCATCGCCTTGAGCGCAAACTCGGGTTGATTTCGAAAAACGACCTTTCTTTCACCACACTTAAAGTTATCATTTAATAATTTCAATGGTTTACGGTGAATCACCCCACGTAATATATATTTCGCTATAGACTTAGGTTTGTTGCGGCAGGTGACTTTATAAGTACTGAAAGCATCTCGAATTAAACTCATTATACACATCAATAAAACAGCGTTCTTTAAGGTAAAGAGTAGAGCCCTCGATATGCCAACTCAACACTGACGATGTACGGTTTTGTATGCCTGTGTCCCCCCTCAACAGCAGCATATTATTCCTTCAACACAAAGCAATAAAGTCCGCTGAACAGTTCTAATGTAATAATTATAATTTTATCAGAAGAAAGCTTTATTCCAATTAGCCGAAACCGTTATAATTATACAAACAGTGGAAATATACAGGTATAGCAATGCAACAAGGTCAGTTGGTACCACTAGTAAAAACTGTTAATGCCAGTACGATTATTGCTTTAATTAAGCATTTTGAAAAAGATATTTATCCATTACTGAGTGCAGCGGGTATACCTGATGATATCATGCAACATAAACATGAATATCTGCCAGAGGCTCCTATACGAAATCTCATGGGTATGATGGCGGAGCGGGCTGAGCCAGAGTTTTACGGTGAACTTCTGCGTACTTCCATTCGGGAGTATTTTATTCCTAAATTACTTTCACATCTGGATAACCCTAAAAGTATTGGCGAAGCCATCGAGCAAATGAAAACAGCGGTGCTGCATGAATCCCCAAGTACCCAATTAAGCATAGAAAATTTTAACGATACACCATGGCTCTGCCGCTACAAACCGGTCGAGGAAACCGAAGGTTATGTCTGGTCGGAAATCTTTGCCATCCTGTTTCTTGTCGAGTTTATTCGGCACGCGACTAAACAGCCATGGTCCCCAACATATATCGCCATGCAATCAGATGCCGCGGATAAACTAGCACAAATACTGAAGTGCAAGGAAACCAAATTTTTCACCAAAAGGAAAATTGGCGCGGTTGCTCTTAGCAATGAAATACTCAATTTACCCTACCACTCAGCAGCTAGCTTTGCTGTCTCTTCTTCCTCGAGCAATTCACCTAAAACGATTACCTATATTGAATCTATTTATCTCGCACTCTCCCCATACTTATGTAAACAATCAATGACCATCACTGAAGCAGCAAAGGTTTTAGGAACAACTCCGCGAACCCTGCAGCGCAGGCTTTCGCAGGAGCATACCAGTTTCAAGCATATTAGGGAGAATATCATGCTAGCCACTGCCTGTAGGCTAATGGAAGAAAAAGACTATTCCCTGACAGATATAGCAGTTGAGCTCGGCTATGCTGATATCGCCCACTTTTCACGGGCTTTTAGAAAGCTGACTGGATTTCCGCCAAAAGACTACCGTAAGAAATTTGTCCGCTAGGTTAGCAATACCGGCGCAGGTTGCTTCGCGTCTGTACAGGATGCTGATTGCCACTTTTCAATAAAAGTGGCCACCACGATCATGTAACCGCTGGTTAAAATAAGCTGCCAGATTCGAGTATAGAAGTTCATATCAATCAATTTGCTATCACTGGCAACAACGGCGCCAAATATAACCAACAAAGCCGAGAATATACTGGCATAGATTGGCGCTTTCTCGGGCTGGCAAAAAATCTTCACTGCGAAAATCAGGGTAAAACAGGCCATCATCGCAACCAGGAAGGGAAACCACGGTGCAGTCACCAGCAGCTCATAAGCCATAATGGCCAGCAATCCGCCAACAATATTAGTTATAAGCAAAAAAAGACTTAGTTTTACGCTCTTTGCAACGGTCAGCTGCAGTGACAAGATACCAATAAAGATCATTGTCAAAATAGCTCCTGTCAGCTGACAAAAGTAACAAAAAGCAATAACAGGAAAACTAATCAGCAGCGCCTTGTATGATTCCTGCAACCTCACCTGCTGCGCTTGGCGTTCCTCTTGTGCGGATTTGGTGACTACATTCGGTATTTCGCCCCCCTGCGCAGGAAATAACCAATGCATAATACCATAAACAGCAACAGCCCCCCCCCCAGCCAGCATCAACGCTTTTCCTGCCTCCAAGGCAATCACCGGCTGCATTAGGCCCAAATACGGTAATAGTAGTGCTGCAATCATCAGCATCGTTGCAAAGAAGTTCCAATTCGGGTTCTGAAAAAGAAAATATGCCCATAGCATCATCAGCCCAATAAGCACCAACATAATAAGGGGATATTGGACTAACCCATTGGTTACCATCAGGGCAATCAGAACAGTAGCCACCATCGATAAACCCAGCTCAGTCATCACCCGCTTATCTGCAATGGGCTTATCGACCAGCAGTTTGGCAACGAACACAGGCATCACATAGGCTAGCGGCCAGTTCAAACCATAGGCAATGATCAGCGATAACATCACACCAACGACGTAACGAAGTATCTTTTGACTTTGTTCCGTGTGCATTTTTCCGCCCCCAGCAATTTTAACGAATATACGAGAACCAAGAGATCACTCGTATCCATACCATGCCAAATAAATTCATGACGGAGTCTTGTTCGGTATACGTCATGATATCAGCCTGCCCACCGACTCGAAGGCTACCTTTGGGTATCGGTTGGTCGAAACGGATCATCACGGGAAAACGCTGGGTTTGGCGCAGCCAGCCTGACTGATGCGTCACGGTTGCTAGTTGGCCTGCTGGCTGAGCCTGTCCCCACTCAACACCATAATCAATACTGGTAACTTCACCTGAAAACACCTCGCCCGGCACATTGTCAAGGGCGATTTCCACTCTATTGCCGGGCTTAATGTTGCCAAGGCTGTTCTCGCGATAATAGGCTTCAACCCAACTATCGCCACCAGCAACAAACGTCATCAGTGGCTGGCCTTTATTCGCAAAAATGCCTTCATCAAGCCTAAAGTTAGTGACCACCCCTTGAGACGGAGCACGGATAATGGTTCGCTCTACATCCAACTGTGCCTTTTGCAATGCAAGCAACGCAGCTTGTATTTCTGTATTTTCATTACCTTGTGCACCAAGTTGCTCTTTTGCTTGCTCGACAGATGCTTTGGCTTGTTCAACACGTGCTTTCGCCTGGGCTAAAGCTGCATGAGTCTTATCCGCATCGGCTTGGGTTACGATGCCTTTTTCCACCATAGAAAACACTCTATTCGCCTGACGACGCACATTTTCCTGGTTTGCAATGGCATCACTTAATTGCGCCTGCGCCGACTCAACCGATGCGGTTTGCACGCCAACTTGCTTGCCCGCTTTTTCTAGGTTTTCCTCAGCTTGCTTAAGGGCAATCACATAATCCGTTTTATCTATCTCTATCAGAGGTTGGCCTGCCCGAACGATATCGTTGGGTTGTACATGCACGTTAGTAACTGGGCCACTTACAAATGGCGCGAGAGGGACAACGTTCGCCCTTACCCTCGCCATATCGGTTGTGGGAATCACCCTGTCGCAAATCAGGTAAAAAATAAATAGCCCTAGGCAAATAAACAAAGTGATAAATGTTGCTCGACGCGGATCGGTTGCCTTGGCTTTACCTCTTGAGGTTAGCGTTTCTTTTCTCTCTGTGTTTTGATCATTTGACTCTAATGCCGTACTTTTTGCTGGTAGTTGGCTTTGCTGGTTCATTACAACCTCATTGTAAACATACAATTCTACATGGCTAAAAAGCCAACATTGTAAGTAATACAACGCTGCATTCTTATCAATTTACGCCACAAAACACTCATGCGAATCACGCAGATTATTTTTGCAAAAATGATGATAAAGCTCTGATTATCTGAATTTACTTGCTTATAAAATGTAATTTAGCTTGAAATTCTGGAATCAATGTCACATATTAATCTTGTTAGTGCTTTTATCGACGCAGTAACTGGCCGTTTCGGGTCATACCATGGATGTATTCGGTAGTAATAATTTAAATGATTGAATTTCCACAGATACAACTTGATCCTGACAATACCTTTGCTTCTGATTTTGGCATTCTGATCCATGATGAGTTCAGGGTGCTTTATGTGGATGAAAATCTTTGCAACATCATTGGATTGAGCAAGATCCCAGCAAAAATATCACTGCCTAACCTGTTAAGCTTGCTGGTCGATGTCGATCCCGAACAAGCCCTTGCCCATCACCACCGTTTGATCAAAGGGGTGGAACGGCCAAGAGTCCAAACCTTCAGAGTCACCAAGCCCTCCGGCAAAATCGCCCATGTCCTCGTTGCTGAATCCATTGTTCAATGGGAAGGTGAAATAGCAATCCAGTTAGCTATCATCGACATTACGGAAAAGTACAACGACTTTTATCAGCTCGAACAGCAAGCCTCGATTGATTCATTATCAGGCCTCACCAACAGGAACCGCTTTGAGGGCATACTGAGTAACGAAATCGCCAAAGCCCAGAGATACAGCTATCCAATTTCTTGCCTTTACATTGATATCGACGACTTCAAGCTTATTAATGATACGTATGGCCACCAAACCGGCGATGACGTCATTCGATTGTTTTCACAATGCTGCAAATCCAGTATCCGTCAATCCGATTTCATCGGCCGCTGGGGCGGCGAAGAATTTATCATCTTGCTTCCCCACACATCCCATCAATTTGCCCTATTGTTAGCAGAACGCTTACGGTGGCGGGTGAGCCAACTTGAAGTATCAACCGCTGATAAAAGCGTTAATTTTACAATTAGCATTGGGGTAAACACCCTGCTTGGTGACACGACTTCACCCGCATTGGCCTTACACCAAGCGGATCAGGCCCTAACCTTCGCCAAACGACATGGAAAAAACCAGGTCGCTTCATTTGAAAAAATAATAACACCACAGGGTAAATCATCTAATTAATCCCTATGGCGTAAAATGATAAATTCCATCCGTACATTTTATCTACACTTTTACTCGTCCAATAAGTCACGAGGTTGAAAGTAAAAGTGAAAAATTTTTGGCGTAAAATTAAGTATTTCCTAACCACGCCCTATGGCAAAGCTTACTTAGTTTTTATTACCCTCACAAAGTTATATTTGGTTTACAAATGGGCTTTGGAACATGTCAGAGACTTCGGTGGTGATGTCTTCAGTTTCATCGGCGCTTCGGAGCAGTACGGCGAATCACTGGGGGCCATTTCCTTCACTGCCCTTTGCGGGTATTACACAGTAAAGGCCGTGTTCAATATCTTCAAATCACCGTCCAAAGAAGTGGCCGCTTAAAATTTCCGACAAATCAAAAATGGGAGCCCTAAGGCTCCCATTTGTCTACTGTTTATCTACCAACTCTATGATATATCCCCATACTTCACCTTTGCCTTCCTCTGGGGCTGGGTTAGCCCATTCGCCAGAGGTATCTATCCAGAATGACTTGAGCACAAACTGGATACCATCGGACTCGGTGATCGATATTATCTCAGAAGAGCCAATATAATCAGGGTGAGTAATCGTCAAGTGAACCTGACCATCGACTAGTTGCCAATCAAATGGGAACTCGCCATCTTCTGGATCGACAAACGCACCAGTTCGATTTGGATTGAAGCGGATATTTTCTCCATCACCATCCGTTGTGATACGCCAAGTTGTTTGCTGATCGCCCTCTTTACCAACCAACATATCTTCGGTGAATTTCAGCGCCCGGTTATCCGTCAAGACCTGACATTGCTGAACGCTTGCTTGGTATGCCTGTACATCAGCATAGCCTGCGGGTTGATCCAGCTCGTCATTCCATGGGGTATTACCGGTATTGCACACAGATAGAGGCTGATTTTGTTCATACTCTCGGAAAACAAAGCTCCATATATCACTATGATTTTGTGCGCCATCAGTGTATTGCTCGTACACGACAAAGCTACTTTGGTCGTCATAAAACTGCTGATGGGCCAGTAGCATGAACTCATTCTGGGTATTCACATCGGGCATTATTTTCAAGAAGCCTTCAGGAGTAACTTCCCACAGCGTTCCCTCTTGCGAGCGCCAATCACCGGCTCGTATCAAGTTGTATTGACCATTTTCATGGAACTGATACGCACGAGTGTCGCCATCGCTTCTGACGCGTACAAACGTTTCTCCGGCGAGTGTATTTTCGAAATCACCTTCAATCGGGTTATATCCGCCGCACGCTGCAATTGCCTGATAAAAGTCATCGTAGCTCGCATTATCCTGATCTACCGGACAACTGGTTATCATAGGTGGGTAAGTCGTTACCCGTGCCGCCCAGATATTAAACCTGTCTTCTCCGAAGTCATCCCACTGACTATAGACTTTAACGCCAATATGCTGTTCATCACGGCCGGTAAAAGCGAAGTAATCCACCGGACCCCACTCATAGTCAACCTTAATGACTCCATCATTATTGACACTCCAGTCAAAGCTGGCAGAGCTACCATCGGCAAAAACAGTTTCCCCTTTACCTTGGTCATAGAAGTGCCATTGCTGCAGCTCTTGGCCGTTAAACAAGTAGTACGACTGACCTACTATTTCCTGTTCAGTGACCTGCAGGTAATAACACGCCTCCAGTAACGCTGCATAATCAGTATACTGCGGCTCACCAATCGGTACTCCTCCATCCCACTCGCTATTACCTAGATTACACATCCGGCCATGTTGCATGATAGCGGCCTGGGCTTCCTCCTCGCTGAGATAAAACTCCCCGAGCCAGTTCTTCCACGCCCCCGTCAGTGGCTCGACTTCATCAGCATTGAGCATTAAGCGCCAATAGGCATCGTACCAATTCCAAGGGTTATCGGTATGCGGGACCGAAATCACTATGGTGCCGCTCTGGGTATCGTTAACCCGCCAGTTAGGCTTGATCCCATCATGGGTGAGCTGCAGCGGAACCAACTGATATTCCCCGTCCTGGAGTGGAGTGAACAAGTCGTTCTTCGTTACCACATACCACTGCCTTGCCACGCCTGATTCGTCATATTGGAATGACTCACCCAACAATATACCGTTGTAGTCACTTAATCCCGGCAGCAGGCTTGCATCTATCTCATCAAGGGTATAGCCGCTACTTCTTAATGACTCAACCTGATCAGCAAGATCCGTCACTAGCTGTGAACCCCACTCGGCAAAGCGATGGCCGACCCACAGCCCACTCTCTTGCTTGGTGAATACTTTGTAGTCCTGGCCAACATCGATCTCTTTGACTGTAAAATTACCCTCAGGAGATGCGAAGTAGCCATCGGAGATGGGTAAGTGGCTCCAGTTGACCGCTTCGGTATATTCCGACTCGGAACGGTCAGTTCTTACTGCTTGATAGGCATTAAACAGCACGCCTTGCGGATGAGCTTCATCAACAAGCTTGCTGTCCGTATTTGATAATATAAACCGTTGGCCAGTCACAGATCTTATTTTGGCCTGCTCATCATATTCAGTTGTCACTTCATACCAGTAATTACCCAAAACATCTGCTTTATCTTTGATATAGCTATATTGGGCATATTCTTCAAAATATGGCTGTTGCGGTGCGGCCCAGACCGGCCTGAAATAACTGAAGGTATATTGCTGATCGTTTTGCTTGGCAAAGCCAATTGCAGTGTTAACTATCCCGTCTGCTTGCCAGTCACGAGTATCGTGATAGTCAACGACAACGCCATCGGCAATGGATGCTGTCGCTTGTGCGCTGTAGTTCAGCTCACCTTCGCTATCTCCGAATGTCCAACCATCTATGACGTACTGCTTGATCCTAGTGGTGGTGGTTGTCACCGCGTATTCACTGCGAGAATCGATGGTAAGGTATTGTATAGCATCAACACCGCTCAGATCCTCATTGGCAATTTGCGAGGCTATATCGATCTCATCAAATTCTCTGCCAGTGCCGTTACTTCCCCCCTCAAGGGCAGCATCCGATTCATCAATATAGCGCCAGAAGCGCTCGTGACCTTGGGTGTATGTACCGATATCCAACCATTGGCTTTCATACTGGATATTGCCATCCAGGTTATAGTCATAATACCCAAAGCTGCTTCGCTCGAAAGTACCATCGTCTTTATACAGGGCATGGCTTTCCCATTCGCCGAAGATGACTTCCGTGTCGGGCACGGTATAAACAGTATTTTCAGTGCGGCGAATACTGGCATCATTCAGCGTTTCGATTGTAATGTCTTGTGCAACATCCAATGTTTTAACATCCATCAGAATATCGACGAACATTGGTGAGCGATAAGCATATTGAATTACAACATCGGCAACTGACTTGTCAGGATCATTGGGGTACTGATCACTATTATCCCCCACAGAATCCGAATCACTGTCTGCCCATTCACTGGCATCTAACGGAAATTTATCGTCGATATCATCGACTTTATCGCCATCATCATCGGTATCAGCGTTATTCCCAATTGTATCGCCATCCGTATCTAGCCACTCTGTTTTGTCGAAAGGAAAGGCATCATCCTCATCATTGACGTCATCATTGTCATCGTCGGGATCGCTGTTATCACCAATATCATCCCGGTCAAAGTCCGCCCATTCGGTTTTATCGTCAGGAAACCGATCGGCTAAGTTATCGCCATAACCATCACCGTCGCTATCTTCCCACTCATCCTTATCGTTGGGAAACTTATCAGCCAGGTTATCACCGTGGTTATCACCGTCCGCATCACGCCACTCTAGCGGGTTTGCTGGAAAGTCATCTTCGGAATCTGCCACACCGTCCTTGTCGGTATCTGCCTCTACCGCTTTATCTTCGCTAACGACCCGATCAAAATCATAATCTTCAGCAATGTTCTCACCTCGATCATCAATCAACACCTGACCAACTTGACTCCCTTCCTCCATCGCTTGCTCAACCATACCGCCAAGCGTATTCTCATCGAGTTCAGTTTCACTCTCAGGCAACACACCTGCCGTTACGATGGACTTTGCCGACTGCTGAACCAATTTTACCGCCACAGTTGCCCCCGTGGTCGCGGCATCTTGATAGTCACTATCTATCAGATCCGGCTCTATCCCGAACATCTGGGCGATATCTGATTTGGCCGCTTCTTCACTGATCCCCTCTTGACGCATTTTGAAATCAACCATAGTGGTTAATGGCGACACCACTGCACTCCCACTGGGAGCTGACATAACAAAGTTTTTGGCAACCGTGGTATCCGGGTTATCTAAATCTATGGTCTCCTTCTGTATGGCCTTTACCACCACCGGATAAGACTCTGGATCGTCAATACCGCTAACATCCAAGGTTGCCAGGCCATTTTCACTGCGCGTACTCGGTTCAACGCTTTCATCAAATTGGTAATCTCTATCTAAATCCAACCAGACAAAAGCATTATGAAGATAACCATCAATCGCCTTGATGCTCATCGATGTTGTAGGCTCGGGGATTGGCTCTTGAGCAATGGGATTAGAATCATCACTGCAAGCCGCTACCATCAATAAGGTGCCTATCCCTACTGCGACAGCTATTGGATGCCGTTTCATACACTCTTCCTTGTCTATCCTCTACACAATACAACCCGCACAATTTGTCATTCTTTAAGTTCGATATGTGGGTTGTTACTGAGGTTATATGAAGGATGTTTTTTGTTCGCATCACCCACTCGGGGGATAAAAACAATAAGAAGCGATAAACAGCTAGAAAGGTTGATACAGCTCAACAATTCATGGGCCAAAAAAAAGGAAGCCGATGCTTCCTTTTTAACTTCATAAAGTTTACTGCGCCCCTAGTAGCGGAAAAACGCCAGCTGTTTGCGTTGCTGCTCTGCCAGCTGTGACAACTCTTCGCTGGCACTGGCACTCTGGCTGATCCCCACCACATTTTGGTTGACCAGCTCAGACATATTCACCACATTCTTATTGATATCTTGGGTTACCATCGATTGCTGCTCAGCTGCTGTTGCCACTTCGGTGTTCATGTCACCAATAGAGGTAATCGCATCGGTAATACCTTCGAAGACTTCGTTTGCCAAGCTCGTCAGTTCCTCGGATTCTTTTAGCATCTGCAACGATTGCTGCATCCCATCATTGGCATTGGCCGACTGACGCTGAAGATCTTCGATAATCGCCTGGATTTCTTGGGTTGATTCTTGAGTGCGTGCAGCCAGCATGCGAACTTCGTCGGCCACCACGGCAAAGCCTCGACCTGATTCACCGGCACGGGCCGCTTCAATGGCGGCATTCAATGCCAGCAAGTTAGTCTGCTCAGAAATCGCCTGAATAACCTCAATAACCTTGCTGACTTGATCAGACTGCTCACGCAAATGCATCACAACATCAGCAGCTTCAGACATTTTTTCTGACGTTACCTTGTTTGATTGCTCGCTCTGACTAAATACATTCCGGCCTTCGTCTACCATTTTCTGGCTCTGTTTAGCACACGAATCCGCATCTTGCGCATTGCTGCTAACATTATCCGCCGTACTAGAAAGCTCATTAACCGCTGATGCAACCTGCTCGATTTCAGCCATCTCCTGCTGGGCATTGGCTTGAGAACTGCTCATAACCTCCGCCAGCTCTGTCGATGCTGCAGCCACTTCTTCGCTGATGCGGTTCAACTGAGAAATCGTTTCTTGCATCTGCCCTAACGTGTTATTCAGATCGCGACTTAATTCCGCTATTTCATTAGACCCTGATACGTGTACCCGTCCGGTCAAGTTCCCCAAGGATAACTGCTTTAACACCTCACGAACATCAAGGATAGGTTTAACCATCCGTCCTGACAATACCCAGGCAATGGCTAGGCCAGAGACAACCATAACGGCCATAATCAACATAACGCTTTGCATCATTTGACGATACTCAGCTTCCACTAAAATGATTTCTTGCTCAACGTATCGATCAATGGCAGTTGTCAACTCATCGATAGACAGGATCAGTTCACTGCCTACAGCCCTGAAGTTAGCAGAAAGCATCTCGGTCTCTTGATAAGTCACACCGATGCTATTTTTGCGGGCGACAAATGGCTTTAAGTCATTACTAATAAAACGCTCATAATTGGCCATTTTGTCTTTTACTGTATTTACATTATTAACCAATGCGCCGGTTCGAGATAACTGCTCTAACAGAACCTTATTCGCATCAAAGCCTTTCTTTATCTCTGAATCCAATTTTTGGAATGCAGATTGGTCATATAGAGCATAAATCGCACTAACACGTGCGGCAAAACTATGCTCAAGTATCTGCTGGGAAATTGTTTTTTGCTCAAGTGCCGATACCGTAGTTTTACTGCTATTTTCACGTTGCGAGCGAGACTCTTTAGTTACTACCGCAAAAGCCAGCGCCATAATGACACATATAAGTATAACTGGGAGAAGAACCTGTTTCCGTACAGATATATTATTGATATTTAAATGCATGAGTATTGATAAAAATAATAATGTAATAAGAGTTTAACTTTACCATGAATCAGTTCGTTGCAGTTGATTTTTATCAATACGCTTACACCGTAATTATTTTGTCGCTCGCGTCAAAATATCATCACACACATAAATAAAAAGCGATGTATATACATCGCTTCTTGTTCTTAGCCCTGACTTTGGCTCATCGCCTTTCGAGTCGAGCTCACGACTTCATCAAAAAAATGCATGACCTCGTCACGATTTAGCCATTCCGGCTTGAAACGAAACTCGCTCCAATTACTGACCTGATGCCAGGTATTATCAAAAGAAGGGCCATGCAAATACAGTACTGCAATCAATAAGCATTGAAACGCACTGATAAAAGGGTTTTTCGGAGAAAAAACCTTTAACGCGGAGCCGAATGATAACTTCAATCGTCGGTTGGCTAAATCTACGCTATACAGCTCATCGAGCAATAAATGAACAACGCCGCCAAAGCAGATAAAACAGCCCGAAAGCCAGGCCGTAATATCACTATAACCCAACAAGAAAACTAACCAGACGGTGAACAAACCAGCCACTGCGATGAATGCCAGTGAATGGCAACAACCACGATGAACCGTAATTTTTTCTAACGACGATTTGAAGTTGTACCGGATAGTCAAATAGCAAAATGCGCTGTACACAATGAGTTCAAGCATCGACACCATTTGATAAATGTGGCCGACGAAACTGAAAGTAATCAACCCTCCGAATAAACGGAAAAGTGTACTCATTGACGTTGAATTATCGGAGTCAATATCCGGCAACAAACCGCCGATCGTGCCCAATAGCATCAACCACAATGCGGTGATCGGCACAACATGCCCTGCCGAAAGCAAAGCCGTAGCCGCCAAACTACTCGTAAGTGCGGCTGTTCCAAGATGTGTGTTGAAATTAGCCACTGTAATCACATATACAAGACAGTTCCACCACCAAAATAATGGGCACTACCGCCCTTATGATCATTCTAACCTTAGTGTGTAACTGTCGCTGTCTCATTAACTGGATAAATAACCAGTATACTGTATTACATCGTGATAACTGTACTAAAATACACCATTTAATTGCTGCAGGATGATTACCTGATCGTTTTTTGGCCGCTTTTGACATTGGCCTGACGTACTTATGTGTCGAGTACTAACTGATAAAATGCAAGATCTAACCAACGTTCAAATTTATAGCCTGCATGTTTAATAATTCCGACTTCTTCAAAACCGAATTTTTGGTGTAACCGCAAACTCGCGATATTTTCCAAATCTATTGCACCAATCAAAGAGCGGTAGCCCTGACGGGAAGCCAGCACGATTAATGTCTTCATCAACTCAATGGCTACCCCTTTTCCACGATGCTCTCTAGAAACGTAAATACTGTGCTCTACGGTAAATTGAAACGCAGGTTGTTCTCGAAATTTGCCAAACGATGCAAAACCCATTAATCGACCAGCCTGATCGAATGCCCCAATAACCGGGTAATCACCTTGTTCTTTTGACTCAAACCACAGTGCCATAACATCCATCGTGCGCGGTTCATATTCATAGAGTGCCGTGGTATTCAAAATAGCATCATTAAAAATATCAAGCATTTCATCGGCGTGTTGGTCAAAAGCGCAGTATCTAATGTGCATTTCACTTCCTATCAATATTTCTCTCTTCCCTATACATTTACCTATCAAGATCACAAGATGCTAGTTTTTTTTTGTAATCGTTAAGGGGGTCATTAATGTTTATATTAAAGACTACTAACAAAATTACGCTATGAGCAGAGTCGATTACTGGATACGGAACCTTATCGAAGCGGGCCAATCTCACTCGGATATTAACCACGTTGTGGCTGATATCGGGCGATCAGTCGGCGCCGATGTCGGTATTCTCTTTCTCGGCTCTTCACCAAAACTCTCGTTGGGTAATGTATTTCATTCCGGTATTGAGCAACCGCTGCTCGAATATTATGAACGTCACTCACAAAACGATGTATACCTCCGGCATTACTCACACCAAAACCTGCAGGGTACAATCGTTCCGCTGCAGACCATGCTGCCGCTAAATAAAATTACGGATGAATGGTTCAGGGATGAGATGCTTCGCACTATTGCCGTTAAATATTCGCTTAGCGGTTATTGCCGCTTGAATCAGTCAGAGGTTCAGGTACTGACCTTCCACCGCTATTCCTCGCCTTTCAAGCCGGAATCCCAACTACAGTTGCAGTTGCTAATGGATGCCTTGGTACCATGGTCACAGTTTTTTCTATCTAAGCAGAAACTCATTGATCAATTTGGCCATTCCCCCTTACAGCACGGCAGCCTGCAATTACCCGATGACCTCACCCCTGCAGAAAGGCAAGTTATCCAATTATTATCTAAAGGTTACGACGGCAGTGAGATCACCCAACTTAGGGGAGTCTCAAAAGAAACCACAAAATCACAGATTAAAAGCATCTTGCATAAACTCGAGTGCAAGCACCAAAATCAACTACTGCATAAGGTTTATACTGAACTGGTTACCTAGTCCTTATTTTTCAACTATATAGTGTAGTACGACTCCCCATTGCTCAAGCATTCTTTGTCGAATTGGGTATACTAGTAGCCATTCACCATAAGCAATACGGATCAAACAATGGAAGCCGAACAGCTGGAAATACTCAATTTTATCAGCCAATACCCCCCTTTCAAGGCACTCCCGGAAGAGTCATTAAAAGAAATCGCTCTCAATATAGAAGTCGCCTATTATCGGTCTGACTCAATGATCCTGAACTTTGGTGATGAAATTCATGATCTTTACCTTATACGAAGTGGTGCGGTGGAAATTTACCGACGAAAAGGTGAACTTTACAACCGGATTGATGAAGGTGACCTGTTTGGCCAAATGGGCCTGCTGATGAACAACAAAGTCCGGATGCCGGCCCGCGCCATCGAAGATACGCTGGTTTACTGTATTCCAGAAGAGATCTTTAACCAGCTTTGCGATGAGTTTGATACCTTTGCCGACTTCGTTGAACTTGAAGACAGCGCCCGATTACGAAATGTCGTCTCAACTCATGCAGAAGAAAATGATCTCACAACCTCGAAGGTCCGCACCCTGCTGTCTCGTGACCCTGTCACGATTAGTCGTGATGAAAGCATTCAGACTGCCGCCATGACCATGGCCGAAGAAAATGTTTCGGCAATGCTAATTGTTGAGCCCAGCGAAGAAGGCGACGATGATGATTACGACCCTCTAGTAGGTATTATTACCGATCGCGATCTCTGCTCTCGAGTCATTGCCAAGGGGCTAGATACTTCAACACCGGTGTCAGAAGTGATGAGTACCGAGCTTATCTCTTTGGATCATAACGCTTATGTATTTGAAGCTATGCTCACCATGCTTCGCTACAATGTGCACCACCTCCCGGTACTCAGGAACAAGCACCCTATTGGTGTCATTGGTTTAACCGACATCGTGCGCTATGAATCGCAAAACAGCCTGTTACTCGTCAGTACTATCTTCCAACAGCAAACCGTCGAAGAGCTAAAAGTCGTCTCCGAAGAAGTGAAGCATTGTTTTGTCCGTATGGTAAATGAAGATGCCAATGCCCATATGATCGGCAGCGCAATGTCGGTGATTGGCCGAAGCTTCAAGCAGAGGCTAGCCGAACTGGCCCAGGAAAAGCTTGGGCCCGCCCCTATTCCATTCTGCCTGATGGCTATGGGTTCAATGGCACGTGATGAGCAACTTATCGTGACAGACCAAGATAACGCTTTGATCTTGGATGATAGTTACGATGAGGCCATTCACGGCGAGTACTTCGAAAAATTTGCCAAGTTTGTCTGTGATGGCCTGGCAGCCTGCGGTTATTCGTACTGTACCGGCGATATCATGGCTACCAACCCGGAATGGCGCAAAACCCGTACGCAATGGGAAGAATGTTTCGCCGAGTGGATTGATAATCCAAAACCCCAGGCACTCCTAAACAGTTCGATATTTTTCGACCTGTCTGGCGTTTGTGGCCGTGAAAAATGGGCCGAGCAGCTCAACAGCTTCGTCGTCCGCCGCGCCAGGAAAAATAACCGCTTCCTAGCTTGCTTGGCCCGAAATGCCATTAGCCGCACTCCTCCGCTGGGTTTTTTCAAAGACTTTGTCATGGAAAAAGATGGCAGACATAACAACTCCATCAACCTAAAGCGGCGTGGTACCGCGCCATTGGCAGATTTGATCCGAGTCCATGCCCTCGCGGTCGGCTCGCGCTCACAGAACTCTTTTGAACGACTGGATGACGTGATTGAAGCTGGCATCTTGCCAAAAGGACGGGGACAGGATTTACGGGACGCAATGGAGTTGATCTATATGGTACGTATTCGCCACCAAGCGTTGGATATTGAAGCAGGCATTGAAGCCGATAACAGTATCGAGCCGGAAAACATGTCTGACTTCGAGCGCAGGAACCTCAAAGCGGCATTCCAGATCCTCAGCAATGCCCAGAACTTTATCAAATTCCGCTACCAGGGTAACCGCCGGTGAAAAGCAGTATGACCGTAAAAAAACCAAAGCATCAGCGACAACTGCTAAACACCCGCAGTACACCAGATTGGCCAACATTCTTTCAGACACTGTATGACAAAGCCAAGGACAACAGGCTGAAGAATTTCTATTCTACTCCGATAATCAATGGCGATACGCCGCTGAGTGAAGTGCCGTTTGTCGCCCTTGATTTCGAAACCACAGGTTTGGATCCCAAGAAAGATGAAATCATCAGTATTGGGCTAGTACCGTTTACCATGGAGCGCATTCGATGCCGGGAATCAGCCCAATGGACAGTTAACCCTCACCGCCCTCTCAATGAGGAATCGGTGATCATCCACGGTATTACCGATTCCGAAGTCGAAAACGCCCCTGATCTGCTAAAAATTCTTGAGCAGGTATTGAGATCTCTGGCAGGCAAAGTCGTAGTGGTCCACTACCAGAGGATTGAGCGTGAATTCATGAACCAGGCGCTGCTAAGCCGTCTGGAAGAAGGCATACACTTCCCTGTCGTCGACACCATGGCTATCGAGATGGCGATACAGCAACGAGACTTCGGTGGGTTCATCAACCGCCTCAAGGGTAGACGGCCAGGCTCGGTACGCCTAGCCCGAGCTCGCCAACGCTATGGCCTGCCGCTTTATCCACCGCATCATGCCGCAACTGATGCACTGGCAACCGCAGAATTGCTGCAAGCACAAATTGCCTATCACTTCTCTCCAGATACACCAATATCGGATATCTGGTTATAGAAAATACGCCCCTTAGAATAAAAAAACGCCGTCATTGTGACGGCGTCTTCATTATCGATTCACGTGTCTTTACTTACTGTACTTTTCGGTACTGAAGCCCATCAGCAAGCTGACACACATCAGAAGCAGAATAAATACGAACGGCAATGCGGTTGAAATCGCCCCCGCCTGCAGCGCTTCGATGGCTTCTGTACCACCAACATAAAGCAGTACAGCAGCAACAGCACCTTCAATAAATGCCCAGAAAATACGCTGCGGCATTGGCGAGTCAATTTTGCCACCCGCAGTAATATTATCGATAACCAAAGATCCTGAATCTGATGAAGTGATGAAGAACACCATTACCAGGATAATCGCTATTACTGATAGCAGTGAACTCAACGGTAGCGACTCAAACATCTCAAACATCGCAAGCGGCACCGAAGTAAGCCCATTCTCGCCAAGGACACCGATACCATTGATGACTTGGTCAATCGCCTGGCCACCGAATACAGACATCCAAAGGGTTGTAATCAGCGTTGGAACAATCAGCACTGCAATCATGAACTCACGAATAGTACGGCCCTTAGAAACACGTGCGATGAACATACCAACAAAAGGCGACCAAGATACCCACCAAGCCCAGTAGAAAACAGTCCAGCCGTGCAGCCAGGTTTGGTCTTCACGACCATGCGGGTTACTCAAGGCAAAGAAATTTTTGGCATAACCTGTAACTGTTGTTGGGACGGTCCCCATCGAGATAGCAAACCCTGCCAGCGCGACAAATACCAACAGCGCCAGAGCCACCAGCATATTGATGTTACTCAGCAGCTTTACACCACCATCGATACCACGGGCGACAGAGATCACCGCCAGCAAGGTAACCAAGGTGATAACCGCAATCTGCAGGCCAATACCCCCAGAGATGCCAAATACATGTTCGATACCACTTGCAGCCTGTTGTGCACCGAGGCCTAGTGATGTTGCAAGGCCGAATAATGTTGCAAGAACGGCAAAGATATCAATGATGTGGCCCGGCCAACCCCAGACGCGGTCGCCAAGAATCGGATAGAAAATAGAACGAATTGAAAGCGGTAGGCCCTTGTTGTACGCGAAGAAAGCAAGCGAAAGCGCTACCACACCATAAATCGCCCAAGGGTGTAGGCCCCAGTGGTACATGGTCGCCCCCAGGGCAAGCTCTACTGCCGCAGGGGTGTTAGGGTCAACATTGAGAGGAGTACCATACCAACCTGTGTAATACGCGACAGGTTCAGCTACACTCCAGAACATCAAGCCGATACCCATACCAGCAGCAAATAGCATCGCCAACCATGACATACGAGAATAGTCTGCCTCTGCATCCTGGCCGCCGATTCGGATTTTCCCAAATGGCGAAAAGATCAGACCCAAACAGAAGATCACGAAAATATTACCAGACCAAAGAAATAGAGCGTCAAAGTTGTTAATGATGCTGTTCTTAACACCATTTAACGCGGTTTTAGCAGTCGCTGGATCGCTGACCAAAGAAGCAATCAAAAAGAGAACAATCAAGCCAGCACTGGTACCGAATACTGGGTTGTGAACATCAAACCCCCATTTTTGGATGTTGTCCTGCCCTACCGTGTAATCCGTATTGTCTATGCTGTATCTATCAACTTTTTTCATTGTATTTTCCTACAACTATGCCAGTCCCTTCGGAAGCATTATCTGACCTATCAGTAAACCTAGCCGGATGGGCCAGGTAATGCCTCAGTAAAGCTTTGGCACGAAATAGTTAGCCCTGTAAATAATGAAACAATACATAGATCAAACCATTTCCTCCCCCACAGTGTCAAGTTTTGCTATAAAACAACAAATAAAGAACAATAGTTGACCAAAAATTGTTAGTTTTATGCGCATCAGAAGCATATCCCAACAGGCAATTTGCTTTGTGAACTAACCATTACCAAATCATTCACGATGAATTTAGTTAGACCTGTAGCTATCAGCGATGAACTCAATTTTCCGCTGGACTTACATTCATTAAAGTTAAACTCTCCATATCTGCAATGTCTCTTTGGTTCGTGATGCCGCGATAAAAATTAGCTCACCGCATAAACACAAAAAGCGGCCAGAGGCCGCTTTTATATGTGTATACACAGATTGTCGTTGCTGATTTTAGATAAATAGCAGGTAACCGAGGAAAATTACTGCCAAGGTATAAATCACAGGGTGCACTTCCTTTGCCTTACCTGCAACGACCATCGAGAACGCGTAGCTGACAAAGCCCATTGCCATACCGTTGGCCGGAGAAAAGGACAGAACGGTAAACATGATAGTGAAGAAAGAGGCAATTCTAACCTCCACGACTTCCCAACGGATCTTGGCAATACGGCCAATCATGTAGATGCCAACAACAACCATGGCTGGAGCTACCATCGCCGCAGAGAAGATAGAGAAAATGGGATAGAAAAATAGCGAAGCAAAGAACAGGCCTGCAGCAACAACCGCACTCAACCCGGTTTTTGCCCCTTGTGATGATGCAATACCAGATTCAGAGAAAGCCGTTACCGATGTCGTACCCAATACCGCACCAACCACTGTACCACCGGCATCGGCAACCAAGGCGGATTTGGCATTTGGCACCTTACCGTCTTTATCAATGATACCGGCATCACGCCCTACACCAACGATGGTACTTAGGCCATCAAAGAAGTCGACAATCAGGAAAATCAAAACAACAAACAGCAAGTCGAACATTTTTTCCGGAGTAAAGCCGGAGAAATCAAAAATCTGCCCGAATGTCGGCGCGATGCTCGGTGGCAAAGATACGATTGAGTCTGGAATCGGGGCATTGCTAGTCCCCATAACAACATCGGCAGCGACAGTCAGCGCAATCGCAGAGATAAATGCAAAGAATGTGGCCAGTTTGATGTTGCGGATCATGCAAGCCAAAGCGATGAAGATAGAGATATATGCAATCGCCACCTGAGGGTCGCGGATATCGCCAAGGCTAACAAGAATAATAGGGTTAGAGACAATAATACCGGCATTTTTCAGGCCCAGGAAAGCAATAAACAGGCCCAGAGATACCGAAATAGCCAGCTTTAGATCTTCAGGAATCGATTCAATCAAGCTTTTTCGGATTGAAGTCATACTCAACAGAAGGTAAATGATACCTGAAAGGAAGATACCCAATAGCGCTTCATGCCATACAAGAGCAATTGAGCCGCTTAGTAGAACGCCCTTGAAAAAGCCGTTCATACTCATACCCGGAGCGAGCATGACTGGATAGTTACCCCAGATCCCCATCACCAATGTTGCCAAGCCAGAGGCAATCGCAGTTGCTGTGAATAGCGCCCCTCTGTCCATTCCAGGGATATCCCCTAAAATAGCAGGGTTAACGGCAAGGATGTAGCTCATCGCCAAAAAGGTAATAAAACCTGCATACATTTCTGTCGAAACAGTTGTCTTTCGCTCAGAAAGCTTAAATATCTTTTCCAAATTCACAACAAGTCCCTAAGGGTAAAAATCATAGGAAAGATATTATTAAATAGATACTTAGTTTGAGCGCTGTGAACCAAGGCGGGTAACTACCTTGCTACAGTTAAATTGTAGTTTCAAGAATAGGTCCTGAAGTAGAAACTTTTGGTCCGTCTCACCAAAAATATACAATTTAATAATTCTTGGGCGCGGATTTTAATGGTCTGAGATTTGAATTCAACGTTGCAATTTGAAAAAAACGCCCTCTGAAACATTTTGAAACAATATAAAGCAAACGTTTGCGTCGCTGTCGCATTAATGCTTCTGCTCTGCAAAGTGACGTTCACCAAATCGATACATTTATGTCACAAACACCCTATAGGATACTGACAACAAAATGCATAACAGCCTAATAATGCGATAACAAAAAGGAAGCCAACAATGAGCGCCAAAACTGATTTCTCTCTCCGTGCAGAACCAGAGTTTAATCAAATCATCGATAAAGGACTTAACCGTCGTCAGTTCCTCAAAGCCTCATCAGCCGCTGGGACGGTGGCGTTTTTCGGCTCTTCAACGCTATCTAGTGCAATTGCTGGATCAAATGACAACAAAGACCTGATTGGCTTTGAAGCTATCCCGGCTTCCACCGAAGATAAAATCACGGTGCCAAAAGGCTACCAAGCCGATGTTCTTATCTCTTGGGGCGATCCGCTTTTCAAAGATGCCCCGGCGTTTAGTCAAAGTGCAGGCAGCAAGGCACAAGCCCGCCAGTTTGGCGATAACAATGACGGCATGACATTCTTCCTGATAAACGATGAGCGGGCAGTCCTTTGTGTCAACAATGAATATACCAATCACGAGTACTTGTTTGCCCATCAGGGAAAAGAGATGTCAGCAGATGATGTCATCAAGTCGCAAAACGCGCACGGCATCTCTGTTGTTGAACTGAAAAAGATAAATGACCACTGGATCGTCAACCTAGAGGGCCGCCTTAACCGCCGCATTACAGCGAATACCGAGATGGAATTGACCGGTCCTGCTGCTGGTGACACCCTACTCAAGACTGCTGCCGATCCAAACGGCACCAAGGTATTAGGAACGTTCAACAACTGCGCGAATGGTGAAACGCCCTGGGGCACTTACCTCACCTGCGAGGAAAACTTCAATGGCCTGTTTGGCTCAACAGAAACCCCTGCCCTTGACAGTAACTATGCGCGTTACGGCCTGAATACCAAAGGGGCCGGTTACGATTGGTTCAAGCATGATGAGCGCTTTGATCTTGCCAAGACC
This sequence comes from Photobacterium sp. DA100, assembly GCF_029223585.1. Taxonomy (NCBI): domain Bacteria; kingdom Pseudomonadati; phylum Pseudomonadota; class Gammaproteobacteria; order Vibrionales; family Vibrionaceae; genus Photobacterium; species Photobacterium sp. DA100. The sequence goes on from NZ_CP119424.1 coordinate 1,120,394, forward strand.
CCCAATGAACCGCACCGCCACGGCTGGGTCGTTGAAATCGATCCGATGAACCCAAATTCGACGCCGAAAAAACGGACCGCGCTTGGCCGCTTTAAACACGAAAATGCGGCGTTGACCATTAACAATGATGGCCGTGTTGTGGTTTACCTGGGCGATGACGAGCGTGGCGAGCACCTTTACCGCTTTGTCTCCAAAAACAAATACAACCCGAGCAATCCAACGGCAAACCTCAACTTGTTGGATGAGGGTACTCTCTATGTGGCCAAGTTTCATGCCAACGACGGTGAGCTTGAAGGTAAAGGCGAATGGATTGAACTGACCTTCGGCAAAAACGGCTTAACCAAGGAAAATGGCTTCAACAGCCAGGCTGAAGTGCTTATCTTTGCGCGTAAAGCTGCAACTCAAGTTGGCGCAACCACCATGGACCGCCCTGAGTGGGTCGCAGTAAACCCGAAGAACCAAAGTGTCTTCTGCACGCTGACCAACAACAAATACCGTGGTGTTAAGGCCAATCAACCTGTTGATGCGGTCAACCCACGCGAGAATAATCCGTACGGCCACATTGTTCGCTGGATGCCATCGGGCCAAGATCATACGTCAAACAACTTCGATTGGGATCTTTATCTGATCGCCGGTAACCCGACGGTACACAAGGGCTTAATGGCAGGCAGCGACAACATCAACGCCGACAACATGTTCAACAGCCCTGACGGTATCGGTTTTGATAACGCTGGACGCCTATGGATCCAAACAGACGGCAAGTATTCAAACCAGGGAGACTTCGCCGGTATGGGCAACAACCAAATGCTGTGTGGTGACCCTGACAGCGGTGAAGTCCGTCGTTTCTTGACTGGCCCTATCGCCTGTGAAATTACCGGCCTGACATTCAGCCCAGATCAGAAAACCATGTTCGTCGGTGTCCAACACCCGGGTGAAGATTTGGCACCTTCCCACTTCCCAGATGGCGGCGACGCTATCCCACGTTCGTCGGTGATCCGCATCACTCGCACCGACGGCGGTGTCATCGGCGCAGCCTGAATAAAACAACCATAACTCACTAGCTCATTTTGGCGGATCATCAGATCCGCCTTTTTTCATCGTAGTGCTCTGCTCCTGGAACTGTTCAATCAAACGCCTTTTTCCTGCACTGACATGAGTACTATAACGGGCCAGCAGAATTTGTAGCTTAGGCATGATCTGCCCTTCACAGAAAGGACGACTTGGGTGGGAAAAAAAGTAGTTCTGCTTTTCATCCTCACAGGAAATAAAGGTACCTGCTCCTTGTACCCGTGTTAGCAACGGGTCGCCAAAGTCAGCTTGATGCAGATTTAACGCCTCCATTGCCCTCACTCTTTGAGGCTCTGTGAAAGCATAAACAACAGAAGGGTATCGGCTACGAAGCGCATGTTCGGAAGTGCAATGGTGAGTATAGAGATGAACGCCCACTAATGTATCTACTGTTATTTTGAGTGGGTCATATTCCACCAGCACGGCTTCGAAACGCTCTGTATCATCAAGCGCATTCATCCACCCCTGCTCTGCCGATATAACCCCTACAAGCGATTGAAACACAGCTTCCATGCACCAATAACAGCTGCCCGAAAAACCCAGTTGCTGTGTTTTCATCATGCTTGCTACACCCTAACGTGATCATTACTATTGGAGTTTAGCTTGGTGTCATTACTTTAGCTGCCGCAATACCCTGCTCATAACCCCGCTGCAATTTACGACTGTCGGTGGTTACCCGCCCCACTTCAAAGTTATCTGGTGGATTAATGACCTTGATGTTGCAGTCGTCTGGCGGATTAGAGATAAAATCGATCGCACGATTATAGCGTTCTGCACGCTCCAGCATCGCCTGCACTAAGTGTTTTTTTTCACCTAGCAATTTTCGCACTAACCAAGCGCTGCTCGGAGATTTTTTCCGATAGCCCTGCGGACGTGAAAGCACAACCGTAATATCGCGCGCACCCATTTCATAGGCTTTAATAACCGGGATGGAATCTGCCACCCCCCCATCAGTCATCTCGTAGCCATCCATTTGCGGAAAGTCCCTGTATGCTAACGGTACGGCACAAGAAGCCTTTAACAGCTGATTCAAGTTTTGCTCAGTGGCCTGGATATAATGAGGCTCACCGTTTTCAACATTGGTTGTTACGACAAACAGCGGTATCGACTGCTGCTCTAGCTCCCAGCCATCAATCGGGATTTCATCGATCGTCACCTCCCATAGCCAATCAAGATCAAGCCAGTGTCCACCACGAATAAAGCGGGTAAAGTCGATAAATTGCTTACGACAAGAGTAGTCAGTAATAACCCGGTGCGAGCGTCCCGGTTGATTGGCCAGCCAAGCAGCCAAATTTGTCGAACCAGCTGAAACACCAATACAAAAATCAAATGGTCGATGGCCAATGTCGAGGAAGTGGTCCAGCACACCCGCAGCAAAAATCCCTCGCATTGCCCCGCCTTCAACAACTAACGCTGATTTAGTTCCAATAGTACCTTCAATGATCATACTGTCTAAAACTCCTTTTGATTCAGACAGTTTAGAATAAGAACTCTAAATGAGAACTGAAGTTAAGAAATTATTTGCTTAAAATTCGATCCCGGCCAAACTAAATCGGATCATGACGTCTTGGTATCCAGGATCACTAGGCTGGAAAAACGATGGAGGCATCCTGTCTTCGAACCCTAACTGACAGAGTTTCTGCCATTCGAAACGTGACAGGATCACATATTCAAGATGTTCATCCAATATTTCAGCTATCGCCTCTACCGTTAGTTCTTCATCTCTTACCAAAGCCTTTAACTTACCTGTAATCACCGATAGCGGCAGTGCCAACTCGCGTACTGTCTCTTTACGCGTTTTGCAGGCACTCGCTTTCATTGACGGTCTGGCAAAATGAAAGATTTGCAGCCAGTCTGGCTTGCCTTGGCGTGTCACCAAGTTATGGCGATAGCAATAATAGGCTTCGAAATACTGCCGAAGAGAGTGATAGCGCTCGCTGTAGGCTTCTAGGTAGATATGCTGCAATTCAATATTGGCACTAAACTCATTGGTCGCCACCATAACGGCTCCATTTTTCCTATTCTTCACTTAAGTCACGTACTGAGTTGCTTACTCCTGCACTTTGGGCGCTGACCTTACCTGCTTTGATATGAATTTCCAACGAAATCCGACCTTAGTGTGAAATTAATTAACTGATAGCTAGGTCTATTTGTTTACCACCATCTTTGATAAAGGATTATTCAATGCTAATCAAAAAGCCATCTCAGCTATCACTGAGTGGGAATGAAGCTACACCTGAAACTATCTACAAGCAAAGACGTACCATTTTAAAAGCATTGGGTATTACGGTTGCGAGCTTCCCGCTCGCCAATACCGCTCAAGCAGGCCTTTTTGATGGCTTTGGCAAAAAAGATGAGGTTGTCGATAGGAGGCGCGTTATAGCTTCTAAGGCATCGGCTTATTCGAACCAAGCCTTGTCTCTGACTCCCGAAGACAAAGTACTGCAATACAACAACTTCTATGAATTTGGCACCGATAAATCGGATCCTGCAGCAAGGGCCCAGAACTTCAAAACCAACCCTTGGAATATAGAAATTGGCGGCCTTGTCAGCAATCCGATCACGCTAGGCTATGAAGATATCTTCAAATCATTCCCCATTGAGGAGCGTATCTACCGTCTTCGATGTGTGGAGGCCTGGTCGATGAACATTCCGTGGCTAGGTTTTCCACTCGCTTCACTACTCAGGAAAGCAGAGCCGCTCAGTAACGCTAAATATGTTGCCTTCGAAACCCTTTATGATCCCAAGCAAATGCCTGGACAAGCTTCAAGACGCTTAGGAGGCGGTATTGATTATCCCTATGTAGAAGGGCTAAGGTTGGATGAAGCCATGCACCCACTCACTCTCATGTCTGTCGGCCTATACGGCAAAACACTGGCGCCACAAAACGGAGCCCCAATAAGGCTCGTCGTACCGTGGAAGTACGGGTTCAAGAGCATCAAATCCGTCGTTCGGATAACTCTGACTGACAAGCAGCCACCAACAACTTGGAATATTCTCGCACCCAATGAGTACGGCTTCTATGCCAATGTGAACCCACGAGTCGACCATCCTCGTTGGAGTCAGGCCAGTGAACGTTTCATCGGCGAAGGCAGTATCTTCAGTAGCCGCAGGCAACCAACCAAGATGTTCAATGGCTATGAAGCACAGGTTGCCTCGCTATACCAGGGCTTAGATCTAAAACGTAATTACTGAGTACTATTGAGTTTAATTCAACTCATTGATATTTGTTCAGGAGAGCAAAATGCCATTGCAAATAACAACGAATTGGCGCTGGAAGATGTCGCCGCGCCACGTTTTTTGGCTAAAGGTGTTCATCCATAGTGTTTCGCTGTTCTTCATAGGCCAATTAGTGTACCTGACACTAAGTGGTGGGTTGGGCGCAGATCCTGTTCAGGGGATCAGCCATTTTACCGGTAAGGCTGCGCTAAATACCCTACTGCTCACCCTGGCTATATCACCCGTCGCCAAGCTATTGAAAGCCGGTATGCTGGTGCGTGTACGCCGCCCGTTGGGACTTTATTGCTTTTTCTGGGCCGCACTTCACCTCGGCGGATATGTGGCACTTGATTTGAATTTCAATTGGTCCCTTGTCGTCAACGAGATTGTTAGCAGGCCCTATCTCACTCTGGGGGCGGTAAGCTGGGCGATTCTCTTTGCATTGGCCGTGACCTCACCTCAGGGCATTCAGCGACGTATGGGCAAGCGCTGGCAAAAACTGCATAACTGGGTGTACGTTGCCGCAATACTCATACCGATACATTATATCTGGTCGGTAAAGTCAGGCTTATTCGAGCCAATAATGTACATTTTCGTGACGCTGGGTTTACTGGCCCTTCGCTATAACAGGTTTGCAAAAGGGTTTGCTGCGCGATTTACACCAATCCGTGTTAAATAAGTCACTGTTTTATCCTAAGTAAATTGCTGTTACTAGGTGCTGTCCGCCCATTTTCTGATACGATATAGTAATCTACGTCCGTACCGGACCTTAAGACTGGAGAAAAAGGTATCCCACTCCAGTCTTCGCAGTGAGCTAGTGGGGCATCCTTGTTTTCTGAGCAACTAATATCTGACTATCTTTCAACCAGTATCGAGCAGTTCCAGCAAGACTGCTCAAAACTGTGTGCGCAGCATTACCCTACCGTGCACAACCGCGGCATGCGTGAAAACCATCTCGGCAAAGCGCTGTGCCGACGGATCATGGCAACTCTCGAACAGGCAGAGATCGATGCTCACTTTTCACAGCACAAAAACGACGAACAAATCTCTCAGCCTGTTTTTGTTATTGACACAACCGATTTCATTATCGTTGTTGTCGCTCACCGGTTACTCAGCGCCAACAAAGCATGCCGCCAGGGATTGATGAATACCATTGCGAGCGTGAAATCGACCTTGGTACAGGGAAAGCCAACCTATATTGTAGTAGTTGCAGATCATTGGTTTGATCGCAGTAAGGCTAGTAAGGAAATACCAGCCTGGTGGCTAGGGCGGCTTCCGGATAACACCGATGAATACGCGAGTGAGGGGGTAAAACTGTTGGGCTGCACTGACAATGTGGCAGAACAATTACGCAATGAATATCAGATCTCCCATGGCGAGTACCATATTCATCACCCACTAAAACGCGAAACCAACAATAAGATAGTGCATAAATACCTCTTATTGAGTGCCTTCATTCCTTTGCATAAGTAATTGATTATGTCTGCAGCCTCACACCTCTCACTCAAAGAAGACTCACTTGGGCGTCTTTTTTTGCGTTATACCATACCAACTATTGCCGCCATGCTGGTGACGGGGATCTATGTCGCCATTGACGGTATGTTTGTCGGTCATTTCATTGGCGAGAATGGCCTCGCCGGTATTATGCTCGGATACCCAATCGGTTCGGTCCTCTACGCACTCGGGGCCATGGTCGGCATGGGGGCGTCTGCTCTGGTATCAATAAAGTTGGGTGAAGGTAACGAACAGCAAGCAAGGAACATCGTCGGCAATGCCCTCTCATTATGTATTGTGATATCACTGCTCACCTGTACCCTAGGTGTTTTATATGGCGAGTCGATGCTGCGTTGGCTTGGTGCAGAAGGCGAAATCTTACAGATGGCCTCGGACTACCTGTTCTGGTATTTCAGCCTTGGTGCCTTTCCTATCATTTCGATGGCTTTATCTGCCCTGCTGCGCAATGACGGGCAACCGAACCGTGTCACCTTGATCATGATCCTCGGCGGAGTGCTGAATGTTGTGCTGGACTGGTTATTCATTGTTGTGATCCCATGGGAGCTAACTGGTGCAGCGATTGCCACGATGCTTTCCCAGCTGGCAACCGCCCTGCTTTGCCTGCAGCATTTTTTCTCAGACAAAAGCCAGCTCCGGATCTCCTGGCAAACCCTCCGGTTGCGGTGGCACGACATCGGCCAGATTTGCCAGCTGGGATTTTCCAGCTTGCTGATGTACCTCTATTTATCTGTCGTGTTGACCCTGCACAACAAAGCCTTCCTTTGGGTCGGCAAACCGATCCACGTTGCCGCATACGGCATTATTAGTTATACCGAAGCTTTCTTTTACCTTATTTTTGAGGGAATTGCGTTGGGGATCCAACCAATCACCAGCTACAACACAGGAGCTGGTAGGCATGACCGCGTTATTGCGGTGAGAAATCTTGCCTTCGCCACAACGCTTGGGTTTGCACTCGTGGGGGTAGTCTTCATCTATAGCCAACCAGATTTACTGGTATATCTCTTTGCCGGTGACAACCCTGCCCTTCACCCTGTTGCAATCAATGGTATCCAGCACTATTTCTGGGGCTTACCTATGGAAGGAATGCTGCTGGTCGGTGCAACCTATTTCCAGTCGATTAACCGGGCTCGCGAAGCTTCTATGCTGTCTGGGGGTAAGCTGATCCTAATCAGCCTCTTCATATTTGGCTTAGCCAAGCTATTGGGGGTTAACGGTGTTTGGATTGCCCTACCGATGTGTAGCAGTATGCTGACCATATGGATGCTGTACGCACTCCGAAAGCAAAGCCTGAAGCCGTAGTAACCAACCCCAATCGGGGCGACGCAATCGTTTCGCCCTGCCATTTCGCTGCTTTATTGTTCGTTTTGTAGCTAACCGCTATGCCGTATAGTGACCATGCTCACAGATTGTAAGCAGAGTCTGTATTACTGATTTTCAATAGTTTGCTATTAGGTATTATCAGCGCAATTTCATTGCTGTCTGGTGATAATCATGTTCAAAAAAACTCTTGTAGCGGTTTCTCTTGCTGCAGCTTCTCTTGCTAGTGCAACCGGTGTGGCCGCTGAAAATGTCGACCTGCTGATCAAAAACGCCACCGTCCTTACAATGGACAATGACAAGAACGTTTATGAAAATGGTCTTGTGGCGGTAAAAGAAAACAAAATTGTCGCAGTCACTGACGGCAGTGACATTGAAGAGTTTGAGGCGAAGAAAGTGATCGACGCCGACGGTGATATCGTGATGCCGGGCCTTATCAACACCCACACTCACGTTTCCATGACGGTATTCCGCTCGCTAGCCGATGATGTGCCAGATCGCCTCCACCGCTATATCTTCCCGTTGGAAAATAAACTTGTAACACGTGATATGGTACGCATCGGCGCCCAGTTAGGTAACGTTGAGATGCTAAAAGGTGGTGTCACGACCTATGCGGACATGTATTACTTCGAAGATGAAGTCGCTAAAACTGTCGATGAAATCGGTATGCGCGCTATCTTGGGTGAAACGGTGATTAAATTCCCAGTAGCCGATGCGGCAAACGCAGAAGAGGGCATCAAGTACGCGGTTAACTTCATCGAAGAATATAAAGATCACCCTCGTATCACACCGGCATTTGCCCCACACGCACCATATACCAACACCACAGAAACGCTACAAAAGATCACCGAGCTGTCGAAGAAATATGATGTCCCAGTGTTAATCCACCTTGCGGAATCTGATCGCGAAGATCAGGTCATTGCTGAGCGCAGCGGCGGTATGTCACCGGTTGAATACATGGCCGATATCGGTGCACTTACCCCGAACCTTGTTGGTGCCCATGTTATCAACGTAAGCGATAGCGATATTGAACTCCTGAAAAAGCATGATGTGGGGATCGCCCACAACATGAGTGCAAACATCAAGTCAGCAAAAGGCGTCTCCCCGGCCCTTAAGATGTTTGACGACGGTTTACGCATCGGTCTGGGTACCGATGGTCCGATGTCCGGTAACACTATTTCTACCCTTGACGAATTCAACCAGGTTGCCAAAGTCCACAAACTCGTCAACAAAGATCGTGCTGCGATGCCTCCAATGAAAGTCGTTGAGATGGCGACTATCGGTGCCGCCCGTGCCCTTCACATGGAAGACACTATCGGTTCACTGGAAGTCGGCAAACTAGCCGATATCATCGTAATTGATACCAAGGCTCCTAATATGGTGCCTGTCTACAACCCATACTCTGCGCTGGTTTACTCTGCTTATGCAGCAAATGTGAAACACACCATCGTTGACGGTCAGATTTTGATGAAAGACCGCACCATGACGACCGTTGACGAAGACAAGATTCGTAACGAAGCCCTGGCGTTTGCAGATAAAGTGCGTAAAACCGTTATCGAAAGCGGCGAAGTTGTTCAGTAAACCATATACCGAGCGTTGACTTAAACCCAAAACACCGCCTCATGGCTAACTCCTATCAATTAAGATGCTTGGAGCGAACCACATAGCGAGTTTTACTGATACGAACGGTCCTTGATTTGGGCCGTTTTTTTCGCTCAGGCAAAATATAACGTTTTACTCGCTCTCGCATTGCCCTTAACTTCTTGGGTATTGAGCCGGGCGATGCGATTGCACACCACATTAATTCATCCTGGATATCCCTCAAAGCCATCATAAAACTGATCCGTAAAGGCGACACTTTAGCTTCTTTCGCTATTCGGCTTATTTCCAACCGGACTAGATTATAGGCAATTAAGGTGCCCCAGATCTCCTGCTCAACACCTTCGATTGATTGACTGCGAAGTAGGATCTCATCCTCAAGCATGTCGTGTTTTATCTCCCCGTAACTGTTTTCGATTTCCCATCGTTCGAAGTAAACATTAAGCAAGGATTGCAGGTCATATTTTTTGTCTGTTAGGGACGTCAAAACCCCTTTGATATGATTGGGTTGATCTTTTTCTGGATAAAGCGCAAGTCTAGCCTGCCACTTTTCAGGCAGATGAGGATCTTTTTTGCGAGCTTGTTGAGAAACATTCATTTCTACTATCAAGTCACGCCCGTCTTCATCTAACTGCTCTATGATTGTGTACTTTGTATTGGATTTAATGGGAGTCATCCAGTGGCTAGAACCATGTTGGTTTTGCCAGTTAATCATCAACTCTGCACCTAAATAGCATCGGTCGAAAATAGTAAGGGAGTTGGCTGTTGCAGAGGAAATGAGTTGCTTGGCGTAGCTTTCTTCACCCTTGTAGCTAGGACCAAAAGCGACATTATGGATTAGCCGACTTCGGAGGGAGCAGAGTGCACATAGCCTTACAACTGGGTATTCAGTATGGCGAGTTTTACTGTGCTTAACGTATTGAAAATGCTCTGCAAGGGCTGGGGTATCGTGGGTCCTAAATTGCGTGCCATCTACAGAGAAAAGCTTTAACCCGAACCATGTATCTTCACTATCCTCTGTTTGTACCCAATGCTGTGAAGTTAATGTAAATAGGGCTTCGAGAGGCTTAGCTGTTAACCGTTTTCTTGCTTGGGGGATCGCACTCGGAGCAATGGACTCACCTAGAGAACTGGAAAGCTTAAGGTCTAGCTTATCAAGTACATCGGTAATCGGTCTATCACGGTATAAACCAATCCCAACAACAAGCCAGACCACAAGCTCAGCAGGTAGCTTCCGTCGCCTTAAACTTGCCTTGTTGGTGTCATCGAGTGCTTGTTGAATCCACTCAAGAGGCAACTCTTTTTGAAACAAAGAGAGTGAGTCAGGTGAAGCAAAATCATCAACATCGATCAGCCAATGTGCCAACATAAAAAATACCCTCATACTTAATGTCTGAGGGTATTTTCACTCAACCGTAGGATCATTCAACTGATCAATGGCTTAACTGATCGGTGTTAGCCTCATGGCGGTGTTTTTATTGGCCAATGACGTAGTTTCAAAATGCAATGATGCGATAATGCGAGAGTGTGCAGGGGGAGTTTACAGGAAAACACATAGAGCCCATCGAGCTACCGCTCTGGAGTTAGGCTCTATGTGAAGATTATGTGTAAGTAACAGCTGCTACTTACACATAATACGCTTCAACCGTACCTTTGAGGGTAATCAGAATTGGCTGGCCGCGACGATCCAAGGCTTTAGGCGAAGGGATTTTAACCCAGCCTTCACTGATGCAGTACTCTTCAACATCTGTACGCTCTTTGCCGTTTAGACGAATACCGATCTGATGTTCAAAACATTCCGCCACGTGAAATGGGCTACGTGGATTACATGCAAGATGATCTGGCAATGCTGGTTTAGAGTCGCTCATGTTTTTGACCTGATAATAGTAAAAAGTGCGTCATTGTAGACAATGCGTGGTTGGCACTCAAGCGCTGGATGCATTGGTGATGTAACTATTTAACTCAAAGCCCTAATTAGTTTTTTCAACAATAAGGTAAGTATGCAACTCGGGATATTGATCAATCTCCAGGTGCCTTACCATGCAGCCAAGCTCAATAAACAAATGCAGAAAACCATTGGTCCCCAGTGATGAGTAATAGACTTCCGGCCCCATAAAATCATCGGTATGGTATCCCTCATCCGCGGTTCCGCCAAACGAGAAGACAAACACCCCTCCATGCCTGAGGCTTGCGACTATCTTTGTAAGAACACAACGCTGCTGTTCCAGCGGTATATGCCAGATGCTGTCCCAGGCAGAGATAAAATCATACTGCTCGGTGAATTGATGTTTGCAAATATCAGCCTGAATGAAGTCTATCTCGGGATGGCGTTGCTTCGCGATGGCCAACATCTTCTCTGATACATCAATGCCCGAAATGCTGCTAGCCCCAAAACCCTCATTCAACAGCAATTCAATAAACCGCCCTGTACAGCCGCACCCGATATCCAGTGCTTTCCCTTTGTTCTTAACAAAAGTCAATGCTCGCTTGTGGGCTTCAACCCCATTGTTTCGGTCGAAATCATTGCTTTCCCATAGATGGGTGATCTGATCGTAAGCTTTGCCAATTTGCTCTGGATTCATTCGTGCTATACCCAAAAGGTTAAGGTTATCAATCGATAAAGTCATATACCGTTAAATTATTCAATATCTCCCTTACTCTGTAACTTAAAAACCCAGATAAAGAACAGCATAAATATCAAATCATTCAGGCCGTAGATGCTAAAGAACACCCCAGCAAACATATCGACGTTATAAACATCTGATAGACTATTTTGAAAAAACCATGCTAACCAAGCCACCACGTAAACCAGCTTTTCTACAGCAAAGGCAGCAGCTAGCCATCTGATATTGGACTTGATAAATGCAGCACCGAGATAAGCCAGTCCCCATACAACAATCATCAGCAGACCAAAGTTCGACATAACAACAGGGTCTGCGTCGTTTATTGCTGTATTGGTAAAAACGCGGGAAAAAAATAAAACGCCGCCAATATTCATTGCGGCGGCTGCGATAAATCCGAGTTTAACTATTTTGTTTTTCATTTTTATCTACTTCTCAAGATTAAGCCTATTAGCCTTCTATTTGGTACCAATATTAACTATGCCGCTCCATTATAAGCTCGGAGCCAGATGAGCCTACAACCTTGAAGCCAAGGCGTGAATAGAGGTCTCGTGCTGGATTCGTCTTTATAACACTCAGCCCCACTGTCGCACCGGCAACTTTTGCTTGCTCAATCAACTGACCAATAAGCCGGCGGCCAATTTTCATCCCTTGATATTCTGGTGCAATTTGTATTTGGATTAAAGACCAGTAATTCTGCTCTGAATTGTATGCCGCCTTAAATAAGCCAATTGGCTTTCCAGCCATTTCAACTATCTTTGCATGGTCAAACTGGTAACGGATACGCTTTTCGTACTCCTCTCGGCAGGTTGGCATTCCCGCTTCCTCAAGGTAACTCCGCATTGTTTTGTCTCTTAGCGTAAGCAAAAAGCCGATGTCTGATTCTGTTGCCGATCGAAGGGAAAGCTCCATTGTTCCTCCTGAAATATATATACCCGCGTAACTTCAAGATCCCTGGGTATACGGCTCCTACATTAAACGTTGGCAATATCACACAATACCGCGCCTAATTAAAAGTCATTTTTTATAAATAGAATAAGCCCGCACTGTTAAGTGTGGGCTTCATCAAGCTATTCGTTTGCAACAACTACAACCGCCATCGGCTAGCCTGCAATTGCTAGATACCCATCCTGCCTTTTGTATACCCGGCAAATACCTAACCTGCGTTATTTCGGTCTATTGATACAGGACGCCCCTTGTCACCCAAGGAATAATCACAGACGCCATCGGGGAAAGTTTTTTGTAGCTCGCTCAATCTAGCCCTAGCATCAACGTCGCCATACATCCCTTTAGCTATCGCGGCTTCGACAGCAATAGTGTGGCACTTGAAGATACTGCCTTTCCATGGCGCTCCTGCCTGTATACGGCTATTGCTATAGATGGGGTACGAATCAGTGCATGGGCCATTGTTCTTACCATTCCACTGTCCATCAAATACCCTTTTGCCAGAGGCATGAATCGTTCCTTCGGCACTGAAACACGTATCAACGGCAAGCTGGGGTTTCGCCTCTTTCACCTTCGCGGAATAGCTCATCGACTCGGGCATCGCTTTAATCGCTATTAACCATTGATCCATCAGGGTATAGGCTTGCTCAACAGGATTATACTGCTTGTCGGAAATCCATATCACGTGATTGTCGGCATGTCCCATTTCATCCAGGATCCGCAACCGCGTCGAAAAAGAGGCGGAAGTATGGTGCATATTCAAATCATCTTCGAGGTGATGGCGTATATCAATGATCGGCAAGCTGACGTTGCCAATGAAGACTTGGCCGTATTGATAAGCTCTTTCGATAGCCGACAAAGGAGCGGATCGCCGCTTAGCCGGCGTTCTTTTGTCTTCCGTTACATTGTGCTCCCCCCACAGAGAGAGCCATAACGGTGGAATACTTGCACTTAGGCTCAGTTTTCTCTCGGATTCCATGTCGTTAAACGGTTTCCAAGCCCCTATTCTCTGGTTGATCTCAATGAATTCATCAATGGATATCACCTTTTCGCGCAGCGCTTGAAGCCCATACTGCACACCCACGTTGTCCCACGTCGACTGGGCAAAACCATGCTCATCCTTGCCGTAAATGTGGACAAGATCTTGCCAGTAATTCCAATTGACCTTATCAACGACTGACTCGTGGTAATACGGTTTCAGGAAACCCTGCCTTGGGTTATTGAGGTAGCTGCTTAGACCAAAAAAGCCATTTATACATTCGCTATTACCTTGCGGAAACTGTGGCATTTTAAAACGGACTAACTGATTCAACGGCTGAAGCCAGCCAAATCTTTGCTCAGCCTCGTTGATGGCCCTCAACCCCTCAATATGCTGGCGAGACTGCCAATCCTGCCACCTGTCCCTGTCACTTGCTCTAAAGCTAAAATAAGTATTGAGCAAATCACAATCTAAGGCGTATATCGAAACACTGACCATGTCCGGGTACGAATACAAAGGGAGCAGGCCATCGAGAATCCCTTCACTATTTTGGGCAATCAGGTACTGGGCAAGCCCCCCGCCCGAACCACCGATCCCTATGGTGTATATGGGCTCTCCGAACAAACTGACAAACTGCGCCTTCACCCTTCTAGCCGTATCTTCAGCCAGTAGCATGTTGTAGCCATAACTGGTCTTATTGCCACTGGACGCTACAACGGCATATCCCTTCCTCAGTTGGGGCAGCTCTTTATCAATCAGCCGGTTGAGCTTCATTTTACCTTGGCGAAATCCTAAGCCTGAGCCACCTTCGAACCGGTAGATTAACCTTTGGTTCCATACCTCAGCGCTGTCCTGTTTTCCCACTTCGTCAATACTGATAGGCATCGCAATAGTATAGATATACCGGTTAATCGTTCCTTTTTCGACCCGGACCAAGAGCTCACCTTTACTGGGTGGATCCTGCCTGAGTTCCAGCTCACTCCTGCTCACTAAGACATTGTTTTCGTCCACCACCACATAGGATAACTGGGTTTTAATAGCACAATCTTTAGAGTAACCCATCAGTTTAACCCCATTAACGGGGTCATAAACAGGAACGCCATATCCATCCTGGTTATCAACAACAGGTTGTCCAAGTCCAGAATCGACCGTCATACAGAAAAAAGGGTATTGATTGGGACCTGAGTAGAGTGAGTTGACCGGACCTATCTCTCCCACTTTGATGGGAAAGGCAAACGTTTCTTCTGGTCGCGGGCTCCGGCTGATATGCCCTTCGATTTCCAGCAGGTAATTAGGTTCAGCCGGTGCCAAGCCCTTTACTTGCCTTGAGACAAGGCTTTCTTCGCTATCGAACTGCAGGAGAATAGTGATTAATACGAAAAAACCAGCCAAGCCAAATATTAATTTTTTCATAGTATCAACGAAGCTTTGTGTACCCATCTATAGTGTAGCTTCGTTACATCATGACAGCGTCTTGTGGTTTAGATAACAAAAAGGAGCACTAACACGTACTCCTCCGTTAACTCACACAGCCTATAAGAGTCTTGGGCTATCTTTATGGCTCCTCATGTTCTTGCTGGATATCAGAACAGAACTTAAGTGCGCCAGTCTCGATATGATGGCACAAGGGAGCCCGCCCATTATGCACATTCTCAACTTCTTCCCACTTGTCAGCTGATTGCACACTTCCAACGAAAAGAAGCCCGCCAACTATTACCCCACTACTTACGCCGAGAATTCTCTTGGTTCGGCATGTATTACGTCTCTTGGTTGTAATCTGCTTTTTCATCTGTCTATTCTGTTTTCTTGATTCATGACTACAGGTCTGTGACAAAAAAGTCCTAACCCGATAGTGCGTTTGCATTCAAACAGCTGATAACTCAAAGACCTAGCCAGCATCAAACTGTCACTTTTTTAACATGACCACAAGTAAAGCCGTTAAATATAAGCCACTTAGCGACCACCCCAACTTGTTACAGGGTGTACATAATGCAAGCTGAACAAAAATCAAACAAGTCAAAAATCGCTCAATTTTAAGAAAACAGGTATCAATTTGTGAATGGGTCTTAACAAACCATGACATTGATGACGGCATGTTATACATCATGTGATGGATCGCGCCTTATAGGCGGAAAACACTTGAAATCAGCCGGAGGAGCTGTCGGCCTAGCAGCCTAATATACGTGGGTCTTTGAGTCGCTAACCTAGCCATGTTGCGGCTAAAGCTAACATATTGAAAAATAGTGAGGTGCTTTGCTTAGTTAACTTAAAAGGAAGAAAGTCCTATCCAATGATGACGAAATCACGCCGCCATTGAATAGGACTCTCGTCCTGCATGCTTACCCTTGCGCTTGAAACTCCCCTTGCCTTTTTTCGCTTTTACAACTCGTGTTTTGAACAATTGACTGGTTACGACAGCTTTTAGCGCATTGTCTTTGATGGTACCTCGACCAAAATCGGTATCTACCGCTTTCGCTGCGTTTACATCAATACCATCCAAACCGGTGATGGATGGCGTCTTTCTTTTCTTAGCCATGTATTCCTCTCTGGTAATTACACGTTTACTTCATCTAGCTCTTTTGTTGCTCGAATCGCTCACGATACAGCTTAAGGAAATAAAGCACAATATCTCTCGCAACATCGGTTTCGCAATTGGTTAAAAATACCATCCCTGTCTGTGTATACCGATTGAACAACATCTCTGTTCGGATCCCCTTTACCCATCCGCCATGGTGAACAAAACCTGATAGCCCTTTGTAATCAAACGTTCGCCAGCCGAGTCCGTAATACACATTACTTAGCTTGGCCCGGTAGCGATATTGATTAGCACGTATGTGCGGCTTGTGCATGATCTCAAGCAGTGGCGGGCGCAATACACTTGGATTGTGGCCCAATTGGGCCAACATCCACTTGGCCAGGTCTTGTGCACTTGCATTTACCCCTGCCGCTGCCGGTAAGCGATAGTAGTATGAGGCAGGCTTCACAGGGGCAAACCCCGCTTTGACCTTCACATGGGGAGTGACACGGTTTTCTGATTCAGTGAAGCCCTCCATACCATATGATGCATGATCCATTTCAAGCGGCACAAAGATGTTCTCTTGCACAAAGGCGGAATAGTCGACTCCCACTGCCAATGCCAGCATATCTGCTGTAAGGTTATAGACGACATTTTGGTAGCCGTAGCATTTCCCCGGCTCACATACAAACTTCACCCTGTCGAGTATATTGAGAATACGGGAGTATTTGACATTATCTTCAATCAGGTCCGAGTAGGCTTGCGGTACCAAGCCAGTAGTATGGGACAGTAAGTGGCGCAATGTCACATCCTTACCAAGCATTGGATCACTGAACGTGATGTTGTCGAGGTACGGGACGACATGGGTATCCCATTCAATCACCCCCTGGTCGACAAGAATCGACACAGCCGCAGAGGCAAATGTCTTTGAAATCGAAGCCAAGGGGAACACGGTCGCAGAATCAATCTTCTCCTTACTGCCTTTTTTTGTCACGCCGTAGCCACGCAACAACCTGATATCGCCATTAATGACGACGGCTAAAGAGGCGCCAGGAATCCCCTTCTTTACAGCGTTTTTGACATATTGATCAAGTTTAAGTGCCAAGTCGTCATGTTCAGCACCAACAACAGGGACCGATGCCAGCAGCCATACTGCCAGCCCCATAGTCCGATAACTTTTCATCAATTTTACTACCTAGCCAAGATGATATTTACCCAAACACGCCAAGGCATTCGGTTAGTTCTAATCATTGAGATGTTTATATCCAACTAACTCCTGGTTACTTGGATTACAACATCTGGCTATAAGCGTAGACGTATCACAGATAGGGCATATTTCTCTCAATTGAGAATGAGTTTCAGCTAAGTGACATTATTAACAAGTTAGCAATTCCAGCATGTGAATTATTTTAGCCATGCATAAAATATTGCTATTTTTTAGAGCAATTCTGTTTAATTTACTCTAAGATGAATTTGGTTTTAATGTGTTTTATACAGTGTATTTTTATGCTCCTATCAATTAAATAAATATACACTTGTACGCTGAAATATAGTTACACATGTACGCTGAAATAACTTACATGTGTACGCTTAAATCGAAGGCAATGGCTATTTTTCTGACAACCGAATATCAAACGCAAGTTAAGTTAGTATTTTTACACTAAACTAACAGCTTATAACATTACTTAATATTCAGTTAGTTAAAGTCAGCCCAGTAAAAAATTTGAGATGTGGGACACATTTTTTTCTTTCAATAATTTTATTTCCCATTACAATACTTCGCCTTGATTCGGCTTCAGGCAGTTTTAAATAATAAGGTATCAAGTCATGAAAGTTGTCGATTATTTTAAGCAAAAACGTGATGGCCTATCACTACATGCCTTTGAACTAAAAGACTTACTCTCACCATCTTTACGTGAGCACTGGCTTGATTTTGTTAACCGAGCAAACAAAACACAGCTGGGGGCCCTTGTTACGCACAAACAGTCTGCATCTAATGATGATGTTGTCGAGCAACCGAGTAAAACCAAGATAGAAAAAACTGTTGTGGAAAATATCGCACCTGAAGCTGTTGCTAAAACACCAGCTATCGAAATGAAGCCTGAAGCAGAAGCCTTGTACAAAGAGCTCACTGCTACCCTTGGTGAAGTCATCCATACTGGTGAATGGATGACTGTTGATCAGGGTCGTATTAACCAATTTGCTGATGTGACTGAAGATCACCAGTGGATTCATACTAACCCAGAGCGCGCTGCTGAAGAGTCTCCATTTAAGACGACTATTGCACACGGCTTCCTGACGCTGTCACTACTTTCTGTTCTTACAGACAGTGTTGACCCTGAGAACCAAAAGTTCCCAACGGCTAAAATGACCGTCAATATGGGTTTCAACAAAATTCGCTTCCCGTACCCGGTAAAGTCGGAAAACCGTATTCGCGCAACGACTAAAATTCAATCTGTAACACCAATTAAGCGAGGACTGGAAATCGTCCAAGAGCTAACGGTACAGATTGAGGGTATACGACGTCCTGGCTGTGTCGCTGAATCCGTCATCCAGCTGCATTTCTAATTCAAGTCGTTCAACGCCAAGAAATCTTCAATGCCAAAAGCTAACTACTTTTGGCATTTTTGTATCCACCTCTCAAACCTCCCCCTAAGCCATAGACCTGTGTGATATCTTGCTATCCACGCATTCATCAGTTGCACAAGCAAAAAATTACCCCTACAATCAACACCGTTAAAAAAACAGCATTCAAAATAATTAACTCTTCTCTCAACAGCTCAACTACTTATTATGATTAGACTCGTTACCGTTATTGTTTTAGTCGGACTTCTGGCCCTCACAGCTGCACTCAAGATGCTCAACATTCAACAAGACTCTCGCCGTGCGACACTTCAATCTATCGCGGCAAACATTCACACCATGTCTGAGCTCGTTCATACAAAAGCCGAAATCGGTGGCGCACTGTCAAAATGCTATCCAGATAGCAGTGAGGAACTCAGCAATGCACTAGAAAATAAGAAAGACTCTTTTTTCCTCGAAGATATCTATATCTGCAACGGCTACCCTTCAGGTCATATCGATAACGTCCGCAGGGCATTCGACATCGACGCGAAGCTCTATGTCACCAACAAGAGTAATGACAATGGCGGTTTGACAGCCCACATCTCCTTCCCTAAAAATGGAGCGTTAAACTACCAATGCAGGGTCATTTATACCGATGCAAAAGGTACCGACTCATATCAAGTGGAATTTATTGATTCAGACTGCTAGAGAGCCGTGCCACGGTACCGTTCTTTAGCCACGAAAGTGACTACGCTAACAACTCCAAACCCTCAAGGAAGGCCCTAGCATCTTGCTTGTTCCAGCAATGCTTGGCTTAGAGGACAAGGTTGGAGATAAAGGTTGGTTCATGATTTATGGCTCAAAAGTTAAATTCCTGTCCATCGGACACGAGAAAGAAGTCGTCATCAAAGGCTTGTGGGTTTGCCATTGCCCAGCTTTCGAGGTCATGGCCAATATGAATCAGGCCCATTTTATTTGACCGGCATGACTCTTTGAGGGATCGAGCAAGGACCACATCATTATGGTTGCTCGGCTGCTCCCCTACGGTTCGGTCTACCGGCGGGAAACTGCAATCAATCAACATTAGCTCTACCGGGTTTTCTGCAAACCATTGTTTTACTTCTGTTGATAAATCAACTGTATCCGTTAGGTATGCAATACGCTTGCCCTGACGCTCGAAGACATACCCCAAGCAGGGCTTAGAGTGAATCAAAGGCAGCGGCGTCAGGCAGATATCTCGCCAGTAAAAAGTTTCAAAGGGCTGCCTGGCTGATTTGAACTCTAAAATACCGGGATGTTTGAACAGGTCATCACAACCGACAGGATCGTCTGGACCAAACACCGGAATAGACAAATTCACTCCCCAGCGCAGATCAAACAGGGATTGCACATGATCCATGTGGTAATGGGTCAACACAACACTGTCGATACTGCCGGCTGGAAAACGTAACAGCAAATCCTCGGCATTAGCATCTATCAACAAATTTCTGCCTTGGTCGCTAATATACGCCGATGTTTTCCTCCGCCTGAATGCGGGGTTTTCTCTCGCCCGTTCGCAAGCAATGCACTGGCAGCCATACACGGGTAATAGCCGGGCATTACCTGTTCCTATTACCGTAAACTTCATTGCAAGATCTCCTCGTCACTTTGCGCTGCACTGCCAGTTAGCAAAGGTTGAGCGCCCTGATAGCGGCTGTACTCTTTGCAAAATTGCTCAATGGTTTGCTGCAATGAACCACTATTGTCCAATAAAAACCCGCTGTCAGGGCATTGCCCGCGGTAGTACTCTGCCCTCGCAAGCCTATCGACGATTTGCGCGGGCGTTTCACGCCCCCTGGCATACAACCTAGCCTCCAACACTTCGGCACTGACATCTACGATGACTGGCACAACGCGATAGCCGAAGTCCATCATGGCTTGTTCAAGATACGCTCGAGAACCATTGACTACCACATCTAACCCTTGCGATAGCCAGAGCTCAATTTCTTTACCCAGGGCATAGTAAAAACCGTTCGCCTGCCAGCTCATGGCAAACAAACCTCGTTGTTTGCGCTGGATAAATTCGTCCAATGATAATTCAACATGGTTCTCTCCCCCTGCTTGCGCAGAACGGGTGATATATCGATGTGCCACCAATAGCTGGTTTGGGTAAATCATGCGAATCGCCTGAAGCAGGCTGTCTTTGCCTGCTCCCGACGCGCCCATTACATAAAATAAGGTGCCTTGTTTACTCAACGCAGATCTCCTTGCGTTTCTGATCGTTGGCGCGTGCTAGCACTATTAATTAAAATACCTGCTTACCCTGACGCCAGACACGTGTGACATAAGTGTGATCATGCAAATGGTGTGCAAGAAGTAGATCTGCACGTTTGCCTTCCGCAATCACACCTCGGTCATTAAGTTGAAGCGCCTCTGCTGGGTTCACTGTAGCTAGCTTGGTTGCCTGCGGCAAATCCAAGTCATTGCGTTCATCGTCTGCCAACTTGAAAAGCGCATCCAGCAAACTTCCTGGGTAATAGTCTGATGACAGAATATCCAGTACACCTAAGCTAGCTAACTCATGCGCCGCCACATTACCTGAATGCGAACCGCCACGGACAACATTAGGCGCTCCCATCATGACCTTTAAGCCCATCTCATGAGATGCCCTGGCGGCATCAACGGTGGTTGGGAATTCCGCAATCACCATACCCAAGTCTTTTGACTCTCGAACATGCTCAAGCGTGGCATCATCATGACTAGCCATCGGAATATTCCGCTCACAACACTGCCGAGTAATTTCAGCCCGGTTTGATGCAGACCATTGTTGAGAACGGGCTGCCTGCTCTTTCTCAAAAGCAAGCATCTGATCGTCAGAGAATTTGTATTTACCCTGGTAGTAATCACGGTACTTTTGAACATCAACAAACTGCCGCTGCCCAGGAGCATGGTCCATAAGAGAAACCAAATGTACCTCTGGCAAGTTAGCATAGCGCTCATACATGCCGACGGTGGTTTCATGCGGCACTTCACAGCGAAGGTGCAGGAAATGCTCTGCACGGTTCACACCTCGTTTCTGGCTTTCAATCACCGTATCGATAAGGTGATCCAAGTTATCCTGACGACGCCCACCTTCACGGTAATCGCCCAGAGCGACAGCATCCAGCACGGTGGTGATCCCCGAACCTATCAACTGGGCATCATGGGCACTCATTGCTGAAAATGGTGGCCAATCGACTTTCGGGCGTGGGGTGAAATACTTTTCCAAGTTATCGGTATGAAGCTCAATCAAGCCGGGCATCAACCAGCCATTCTCGCCATCATAGGCATGAGGTAACTGGCTAAGCGTATCTGACATAGACTTAATGACACCATTTTCCAGTTCAACCGATCCCTTTACGATCTCGTCTTCCAGGACCATTTGTACATTAGTAATAATCACAATTGTTTCCTCATCCCTGAACTAGGCAACTTGTTCAGCTGCTGTGGTGATGTCAGTCGTTGATGACTCTTGGGCAGAAGTCAGTGCAGATTTAATGCCGCTTGTTGGCTTCATCTCGTATAAACGATCGGCAACCTGCGCTCTGACGTCTTCATCGTGGAAAATACCCACTACCGCCGCCCCGCGAAGTTTGGCCTCTTCAATCAAACTCACGACGACCGCACTATTTGTCGCATCTAGCGATGCCGTTGGCTCATCAAGAAGTAAAACTGGGTAATCAACGATAAATCCCCTGGCGATATTGACCCGCTGCTGTTCGCCACCGGAGAAAGTCGCAGGAGCCAAGTGCCATAGATGCTCAGGCACATTCAAGCGTCTGAGCAACTCACTGGCTTTTCGCTCCGCCTCCTCACGGCACCCACCGAGCTCTAGCATGGGCTGCATAACGACTTCCAACGCGCTGATGCGTGGGATAACACGCAAAAACTGGCTCACCCAGCCCACGGTATCGCGACGCACATTCAACACTTCGCGCGGTGGGGCACTGACAAGATCAATCCACTGTTCATGATGGCGCACTTCAATCGATCCAGCATCAACAAGATAATTGGCATACAAAGCGCGCAGCAAAGTTGACTTACCCGAGCCTGAATGGCCGTGCAGCACAACGCATTCACCTTGCTCAACACTCATCGATGCATTTTTCAGTACAGGCAACTCGATACCATTTTGATTATGCAAAACGAAGGTTTTGCTAACATTACAGACTTTCAACATTGGCTTGTTCATGTTTTTTCCCTAGTTTTGCAGTACCGATGAGACTAAAAGCTGAGTATAAGGATGCTGAGGATCGTCCAGCACCTGATCGGTCAAGCCCGTTTCAACCACATAGCTCTGCTTCATCACCATCAAACGGTGGGCAAGCAAACGCGCAACCGCCAAGTCATGAGTCACAATAACAACGGCAAGTTCCAGCTCGGTGACCAGTCGGCGTAACAGATCAAGCAACTTCGCCTGAACGGACACATCCAGGCCACCGGTTGGCTCGTCCATAAAAATCAATTTAGGGTGAGTGACCAAATTGCGGGCAATCTGCAAACGCTGCTGCATCCCGCCTGAGAATGTGGTTGGCATATCATCAATTCGCTCTGCCGGAATTTCAACATCACCTAGCCACTTCTCGGCTTGTTCACGAATTTCACCGTAGTGGCTTTTGCCGACGGCCATCAAACGCTCGCCGATATTACCGCCGGCAGACACACGCCCACGCAGACCATCCATTGGGTGCTGGTGTACCACCCCCCATTCAGTGCGGAGTAAATGGCGGCGCTGACTTTCTGCCATTGCATACAGGTCTTCAACTTGAGCCAACTGCTGACTTGCTTCTCCGCGTAAATACAGTACTTCGCCGTGATCTGGCTGCAACCGGCCAGAAATGGCTCTTAACAAAGTGCTTTTGCCAGAACCTGATTCGCCTACAATGCCCAATACTTCACCAGGGAAAAGCTCAAACGACACATCCGTAAACCCTTTTCCCGGAGCATAGAGTTTGGTGAGGCTCTGTACCGACAGTAGAGGCTGTTCTTTAAGCTTTATCATTTCCATCATCATTATCTTTGTCCCACTACCGTTTGCGCATCTACCACATCTGCAGCTAGTGTTTGTTCAAGAGAAAAATCGCTTGATTCAGCAGTATTCACGGCAAAAAATGAGTTCTTGTCGACCGTCTGGCGGCAATAGTCGGTGTCTGAGCAGACAAACATTCGGTTGCCTTCGTCATCTAACACCACCTCATCCAAGAAAGTATCAGTTGATCCACAAATGCTGCATGGCTCATCCCATTTCTGTACTTCAAATGGATGATCATCAAAATCTAGGCTCTGCACCTTGGTATATGGAGGGATGGCATAAATACGCTTCTCCCTGCCAGCACCAAACAATTGAAGCGCAGCCATATTGTCCATTTTCGGGTTATCAAATTTAGGGATCGGCGATGGGTCCATGATGTAGCGATCATTGACGCGAACCGGATACGCATAAGCGGTAGCAATGTGACCAAAGCGTGCAATATCCTCGTACAGTTTGACATGCATGATGCCGTACTCCTGTAGAGCATGCATTTTGCGGGTTTCGGTTTCACGCGGCTCAATAAAACGCAATGGCTCAGGGATCGGCACTTGATAGACCAAGATCTGATCTTTCTGCAGCGCCACTTCAGGAATACGGTGGCGGGTCTGGATGATAGACGCTTCAGTGGTCGTTTCTGTTGTCTTGGCCTTTGCCACCGTTTTAAAAAACTCACGAATCGAAACGGCATTGGTCGTATCGTCCGCACCCTGGTCAATCACTTTGAGGGTATCGTCCTGACCAATGATTGTCGCTGTAAGTTGAACACCACCGGTACCCCAACCGTATGGCATTGGCATCTCACGACCGCCAAAAGGCACTTGGTAGCCAGGGATGGCAACTGCCTTAAGCAGCGCCCTGCGAATCATGCGCTTCGTTTGCTCGTCTAGATAACCGTAGTTATAACCGTGATTATTATTTGCTTGAGACATTCAGTTGCCCTCACCGTCTACGTACTGTGTTGCCATCATTTCATCGTGTTCATGGTGCATCTTACGCAGAAGCTCCAACTCAGATTGGAAATCAACGTAATGCGGTAATTTAAGGTGAGAAACGAACCCGGCAGCCTCAACGTTATCAGCATGAGCCAAGACAAACTCTTCATCCTGAGCAGGTCCATCAACAGCCTCACCGTATTCGGCACCTTGCAGCGCACGATCTACCAATGCCATAGACATCGCTTTACGCTCGGTAAACCCAAAGGTCAGGCCATAGCCCCGTGTCAGTTTGGGTTTTTGCTGCTTATTGCCAATAAAACCATTGATCATCTGGCATTCGGTCAACTCAAGCTCACCGATATCAATAGCAAAGTTTTCGCTATCGGTTTCCGAGCATAGCTCTTCAGGACTCAGTGACAGCGTCACCTTCCCTGACCGGATTTCACCTGCAAACGGGTGGCTGCGGCCATAACCTCGCTGAGTCGAATAGCCAAGCGCCAACAGGAACCCCTCATCACCGCGAGCCAGCTGCTGCAGACGAGCAGAACGATCACAAGGGAAATTAACCGGTTCCATCGTGACATCGTCAGGCTGCTCCCCCTGGTCTTGTTCCGTTACCATCAAATCCAGCTTTTCAAGAATGCCCATTACCTGCGGGAACGGCTCAGCAACACTTTCAGCCACCTGCTGTGATGAAAAACCCTGCAACCTAGCTACCGGTGTTTCACCTTCTGCGAGCAGGCTGAAATCCAGCAAACGATGGGTATAGTCATGAGTAGGGCCTAACAACTGACCACCGGGTAAGTCTTTGTATGTTGCCGAAATACGACGCTCAATACGCATCTCTGAAGTATCAACCGGCTCCAGTATGGCCAAACGCGGCAACGTGGTTCGGTATGCACGCAGCAGGAAAATCGCTTCAACCAAGTCGCCACTCGCTTGCTTGATCGCGAGTGCCGCTAGCTCTTTGTCGTAAACCCCGCCCTCGGTCATTACACGGTCTACGGCTCCCGCCAGCTGTTCACTGATTTGCGAGACTTGTAATTCTGGCAAGTCTGTTCTGCCACGGCGCTTTTGCGCCTGAAGTTGGTGCGCGGCTTTGATGGCTTTTTCGCCGCCTTTAACTGCAACGTACATTACACCGCCTCCACTGACGTTGATCGCGGGATTGCCACCACTTGCTCACCCGAAACAAAAATCAAATCCAACCCCAACGGGAATACCTCTCCCTGAACCAACAATGCGTTTTTCACTACAGAAGAAAGCTCGCCGAGCTGGATATATTGCTCGTCTTTGATCCCTGGGCCGGTCAACTTATATTGTTGGCCGGAGAAAAAGCCGTCTGTTTCGATAACAATGGTTGTGCTGCGATCAGGGTACTCTTCGTTGCCAACATTAAACGCCAGTTCATCAAACTTAATTACTGGCATGTCAGCGAGGGCAATAGCAGCAAACGACGCTTTGCCCGTGGTAGCATTTGTTGAAGCGCCAGTGTGGAAATGGATATTCTGCTTGGCTGCTTTGTCTTTCATAAAGGCCGGTGACAACCATAGCGGCGTGCTGTTATCCGCCATCGCCAATAACACTTGGCCTGTCGCAGGCATCATTGTCCCAAAGCCCTGGCAGCGGTCGAGTTCAACAATCGTGCCTGGTTCAGACATGGCTTTGAGTAAGCGTCTGAAGCAGAATTGGCTGTCATGTACGGCATCACGAAATGCCGAGGTAATATGGCTCA
Source organism: Photobacterium sp. DA100 (assembly GCF_029223585.1). Lineage (NCBI taxonomy): Bacteria > Pseudomonadati > Pseudomonadota > Gammaproteobacteria > Vibrionales > Vibrionaceae > Photobacterium > Photobacterium sp. DA100. The sequence continues at coordinate 1,146,457 of NZ_CP119424.1, forward strand.
TCGTATTTCTCCTTTCTCCATGAGCGCAACTTAGTCTTCACCACGAACCATGGTGAAAAAGTCCACTTTACTGCTCGCAACCTCTTGCTGGCGCAGCGCTCTTTCTGCTTGCATATCCGTCGCCAAAGGGGCGATGATTTGGCAAAAAATCACCTTCTGGTAACTTTCGGTCTGAAGCAGTGCGTCCAATATTGCTGCTAACTCCGCATGCTGCTTGTTTCGCCCCTGCAGGTAGCTGTAGCCCATTTCACCGGTTGCTAGCTGTATAGCTGCTCGGGTGATGGTGACATCGCCGATATTGAATTGACGTCCCGTACTTCCCATCCTTGCGCGTACTTGCGCCAAACCGATTTCTGCCGGGCGGATTACCTGGTAATCCGGAGCTAGACCATATTTAGTTTGGCTTTGTTGCCAAAAGACTGAGAGTTTTTCAAAGCTGGCCTGAGCCAGTACAGACATCCAATATTTTCTTTTTTCCGTGGTGTCCATTTAGTGCTCCATGACTAATTCAATAACATCGGAACGAGTACTGGAATTTGAATATTCAGCAACTATTTCCGTGCCTTTTATGACATTCGTGGTACGTATTTTTAATAAGGGAATACTGCTATTTATTTGCAAAAGTCGACAATATTCCGCATTGGGTGTTTGGGCGCGAAGCCGAGTACTTTTGCGCTCTATTTCGATGCCCAGCTCTTTTTGTATGAAATTATGCAGCGAGCCAGCCTTAAAATGTTTTATCACTGGCCACCAGCTATAGTCAGGCAAATAATGGTCAATCACAGTTCGTGGAACACCATCCATTTTTCGGTATGTCCGCAAATGGATAATTCGACTTTCCGGTTCACATTTTAACTCTTCTGCCAATCGCTCACTGGCGGTTATGACGCGAGACTGCAGCACTTCACAACGAGGTAGAGCACCTTGTTCAAGCAGATTACCGGTAAAATGGGCACCAGCATGCAGGTAGTAATCGGCTGGTTGACTTAGTACCATGTTACCCTTTCCCTGCTGACGTAAAATCAAGCCTGCAGTCACCAATTCATCAATTGCTCTTCTCACCGTGTGGCGATTAACTTGAAAATATTTAGCCAATTGTGACTCGGACGGTAAATAGTCGCCTGCCAGATATTTATGACGTAAGTCATCTTCCAATTCCTTGGCAATTTTCAGATAGACAGGCATTATCATTTCCTTAATTTAGGTACAGCCTAATTTCCAGTTATCTAGACATGTAAACCCAAAATTTTTATTCCGTGATTAAATCAATATTTCAATTAAATGAATTTCTTGCGAATTACCTGAGAAATAAAATCAATAATACTCACTGTAATAATAACAATCAGCATAATGGCGGCGGTTTGTTGCATCTGGAAGCCAGAGATAGATTGCCACAGCAACACGCCAATACCACCGGCCCCCACCATACCAACAACTGTCGCAGAGCGGATATTCGACTCTAGGCGGTAAAGTGAATAGGAAATCCACAACGGCATTACTTGTGGAATGACCCCATACAGGATCACTTCAAGCGGATTTGCACCTGTGGCCTTGACCCCCTCAATCGGCCCCGGCTCAATTGCCTCCACCGCTTCGGCAAACAATTTTGCCAATACGCCTGTAGTATGGATAAACAATGCCATCACACCAGCAAAAGGGCCCAAACCCACCACCACCACAAACAGCATGGCAAAAACCATCTCATTGATGGCTCGAAGGCCATCCATCAAGCGTCTTACCGGTAAAGTGACCCAAGGTGGCATTAGGTTTTCTGCACTCAAAATACCAAATGGGATGGCCAGAAAAATCGAAAGTAATGTTCCCCAAATACCAATCTGGATAGTGACCAGCATTTCACTGAAATATAGCTGAACATCCGTAAAGTCCGGAGGGAAGAAGTCCTTCAGCAGCTGCACCATGTTTTCCGGGTGCTCAAAGAACATCATCGGTGCCATTTCTGCGCCCCGCCAAGCCCACATTAAAATGCTAAGAACGATTATCGCGATAACAGCATTTTTTATCGAAAGCTTCGATGGCGGCATCAAGTGTTGAGTATCAGTATGCATTGTTTATTCCTTTTGTGGCAGGGGGAACTCCCCTGCCCTCATCCATTGTTAACCTGGTACTTTTTCTGATCTTGTATGAAGTGCTTTGATTTCAGCTGCCAGCGAGTCAAGCTCAGCCTGATACTTGGCAATACGTTCCGTCTTCACTTTATCGCTCAAACGCGGGTTGTCTTGGGTTTCCACCAACGCCTTGTAGGCCTCCATCTGGCGAATTGGCAGCAATTGGTTATTATCTGCCGGCGCAAAGCCAGACCAGGCCAGCAGCTTGAGATTGTCCAACTGTTGAGGGTTGTCTTTACCGTAAGCAAGAAAAAAATCACGCGCCTTGTTCTTCACGTCTGCAGGAATATCCTTGCGCCAGGTGATCACATCCGATGGGATCAGTTCTGACTGCCAAATCACTTTCAGCTTGGCGAAAAGTTCCGGGCTGCTTTTCTCAATACGCGTCAGGTTCATGGTGTGATTCGTTGCCACATCCACTTGCTTGTTAGCAACTGCCATTGCATTTGCACCGTGGTTGGCAACAATGGTTCGCTTGAAGTCATTGGCTGAGATATGGTTCTGAGCGAACGCGTAGTAATTCGGGACCAAGAACCCCGAGGTTGAGTTAGGCTCACCGTTGCCCAACATCAACTCTTTGCGGTTATCAATCACATCCTGCAGTGTGTTGATATCATCATTGTCGCTGTTGACCAGCAATACACTGTAATACCCCTGGGTACCGTCTTCATCGATGTAACGGGCAAAAATCTCTGCGTTGGCACGATCCACCGCTTCCATTGCCGATTTATTGCCAAAGTAGGCAAAATCGACTTTCTTGAAGCGCATTCCCTGGATAATCCCGGCATAATCCGGGGCGAAATAGGCCTTTACCTTAATGCCAAGCTCTTCACTCAAATCATTCAGCATTGGCTCCCAGCGTTGTTTTAGGTTTTGCTGGGCATCGGTTGCAATAATGCCAAAGTTAATTTCTTTCATGGTTTCCGCCACACTGGTTAACGGAGATACCAAGCTGGCCGCAAGTGCGATAGAACAGCTAACTTTCTTGATAATGGTAAACATGATCTTTCCCTGTCGGATTAAAATGATGGTGCCAGTTCAGCACCAACAGATGCATTTTCTGCCTGCGGCTTTGCTGCGGTATAAAGCGCTGTCAGTTTTTGCTCTGTCAATTCGGTCGCTGCCCCCTGGTAGAAGACTTCCCCGTCACGAAGCGCAATGATCTGCTTGCAATATTTCAGGGCATGGTCAACCTGGTGTAGGGTTACAACAACCGGAATGCCTTCCTTGCGGTTGATATCCTCAAGAAGCTCCATCACGATGCGTGATGATTCAGGATCCAATGAAGCGATAGGTTCATCGGCGAAAATAATTTTGGCTTGCTGCATGAGTGCGCGGGCTATTGCCACCCGCTGCTGCTGACCGCCAGATAGCGTTGAGACGCGTTGATGAGCAAATTGCTCCATACCCACACGCTGCAAAGCCTGCAGTGCCCGCAGTTTTTGCTTTGCCGTGAATGTGCCCGTTAAGGTACGCCACTTCGCTGTTTCACTGAGCGCGCCGATCAGGACATTGGTCAATACACTCAAGCGATTTACCAAGTTGAACTGTTGGAAAATATACCCTGCCTGAGAACGGCTCCTGCGGATCTGCTTACTGGCTTTACCCTGCGCCTGAACAGTTTGTCCCAATACTGTAATTTTCGAATCTACGTCTTTGTCTGATACAACCAAACCACTAAGGTGACGCATTAACGTTGACTTACCTGAGCCTGATGGGCCCAGTAGTGCCGTCATCGAGCGCTCTGTGATGGTCAGGTTAACCCTTTTCAGTGCCTGCTTGTTACCGAAGGTCTTATTGATATTTCTGATGCTTATGATGGTATCCATGTCCGTCATCTCATGTCCGATTCGAGATACAGAGTGCGGGGGAAATATGAATGTTTTATTGATGGGACGTGTCAGCAGCGTGACGGGAATGGATAACAACTAGCTTGTTGTTACAGGGAAAAATATAAAGTAATCAATAGATAATAATATAAACAAGCCTTCAATTGACCAACTTGTCTAGATAACACCGTCAAGAAAGATTCATCATTCATTTAGAGGAAACCATCGATATATACCCACAAGGCTTCCAACGCAGAGTACACCCATCACCCAATAAGCGGCCGATAACCCCAACATGACGGCACTCCAACCTGCGAGCAAATAAGTGAATAGCCACCACAGATGGGTAAGCGAAAAATGGGCGGCAAAAAATGCGGTTGCATCCTCCTCTTGACATGATCGGGTGATCAAGAGCCCGGCAGGAGTCTGAATCAACGACATACCGGCGCCAAACAGCAAGCACACCCCAATAAACCCATGCCAACCCGGAAGCTGAGTGGCGATCAAAAAAGCGCAGACAATCATCGCACTGCCAAGCAACATAAATCCGCGCAGTTTTCTCCCTTCAAGCCAGCTGGGCAACTTCAGCGCGACAACCATAGAGCCAAATCCCACCACCGCCATGACCAGGGCGGTAGCTTGCTCTCCCCCTCCGAGGATTTGATTAACGTACACCACAGTATTGACAATCACCATCGCGCTGGCGGTAGAAGCCGCTAGATAGCCAATCCATAAGGCTTTTAGCCTTGGTGTAGAAAGATAAGACTGCAAACCATGCTTTAATTGATGCAGCGGCCCACTCTCGCAAGGCGGAGCTGTTTTGATTATTGGAAACACACAAACCATGAGCAATATGGCTGAAAGCAAGAAGGTGAAGGCATTGAGAATAAACAATTGCCTAAAACCTAATACCACCAGCAACGAAGCGGTAAGCAGCGGGCTGATCAATTGTTCAAGATCATATGCCAATCGACTGAATGAAAGTGCCTTTACATACTGGTTTTCATCGGGAAGTACCGCGGGTAATGTTGCTTGATATAGGGGGGTGAAACCTGCCGAACACGCATTGATACAGAAAACCAATACATAAATCTGCCAAGTCTCGGTCACAAAGGGCAGAAACAAAATAAGACCGGCACGAACCAGATCCAACGTGATCATCGCAGGCTTCCTAGGAAGCTTATGGGCTATAGCGCCAAAAACTGGAGCCACCCCGACATAAGCAATCATCTTCAAGGCAAACGCAATACCCAGAACAGCACTGGCGTCATCTCCCGCGATATCCCATGCGAGCAACGCCAGCGTCAAGGTACTAATACCCGTGCCTATAAGGGAAACTACCTGTGCCGACAGCAGCTTAATATAAGTCGCGTTTTTTGCCATCGGAATAGATTCTGTTTGACTTAGAAGCGCCATAATTGTCACTCCTCCCCCCCCGGAACGCTTATTTAACCATCAAATCTGCAGGTTCTTCATATTCAGAAAACCCAGCAACAAGCTGTAATCCGATGTTTTCAGCAGATAGGCGCAACGCATCTAGATCTCCCAAATACGGCTCGGCTTCATTCTTGTTGCTAGTGATGTACTGGTATTTCTCGTGGCCTTTACCGCAAAGCAGCAACACATCGCCTTGCTGAAGCTCAGCAGTGGCTGTTTTGATCGCCAACAGCCTGTCTTCCAAACAAGTGACCGCTTTATCAGGATTAAATGGCAACTTGCTGGTTAGTGCGCTGAACAATTCATCCTGATTCACACCCAAGGGATTATCAGTCGTCAACACCAATCGCTCTGACTGGCTAAAGCACAACTCTCCGATACCAGCCGCATCAGCAAGCCTCTCACCTGTCACACCGATCACGGTAACAACCTTACCTGTATTATGTTCACGGACATTGTGGTATAGATTGCTCAGGCTATCGTAATTATGCGCATAATCGAGGATCGCCGTGGCTCCATTGCTCAGCGGGTACACTTCACTCCGCCCTGGAGCTGGGATCATCACCTCGAAAAATGTCAATACCTCGTCAATTGGCATTCCCAACCCCAGCATAGACGCAATAATGGCAAGGCTATTTTCAATATTGAAACGAAATGGCAAGCTAGATACCACTTGATATTCTGCACCTTGATATACCAAGCTAAACTGGCTGCCACAGCATGCAGATCGAATCTTTGCAGCAAAGAGGTCAGCGGTTACATCAGTACAACTAAAAGTAATGACCTCACAACGGCTTCTACAGCGTTCTATCACTGAAAGGGACTGTTCATCATCCAAGTTCACAATGGCTACGCCACCTGGTTTTAGCCTATCAATTAGTCGAAGTTTGGCTTGAATGTAGTCTTCACGATGTTTGTGATAATCAAGGTGATCGGAACCAATGTTGGTGATAATGACAATATCGAAGTCGATATGTGTCACCCTATCCTGCGATAATGCATGGCTGCTCACCTCCATGACATGGTGAGAAACATCACGTTGCTCCATTGCATGGAATAGGTTCAGCAAGGTAATGGCATCTGGTGTGGTGTTATCTAACGGGTAATAAACATCATCAAATGAACTACCAAGTGTACCTGTATAAGCTGATTTACCCTTGAGGTTGAGCAACTGGTTAAGGCAATAAGCGACGGTTGTTTTTCCGTTAGTACCTGTCACCCCAATATGCTTAATCTTATCTTGAGGATAAGAATAGTATTGGTTGATCAAACTGACTGTCGTACTGTGGCTGGGTGTCACCAAGCAGGGCACTGCCAAGTCCAGAGGACGATTCGCTATCACGCCGCAAGCGCCACGCGCTACCGCATCTTCAGCAGACAAATGACTATCCCAAGTTAAGCCTTGTCGGCAGACAAACACATCACCCGACTTGACCTTCTGGCTGTGCGTCTTGAATTCCTTTACTGGCAGTGATGCTAATGACGTTAATACTTTTTGGTGGCTACTGTTCATGCTGGTCTCACCCTCAAGGGCATGGTGCTAATAGTTGTTATCTCAACGTTTCGTCGAAGTAATTCGTCAAAACTGTACGTCGAATAATGTCATCAATAATGCTATTTTTGCGCTATCGAGGTTATCAACGAAATCTAATGGGGAGCGCTATCAATCATCCGCGAAGACATTCTTCTCCCAAATGTTTTTGAGCCGGAAGAATACCACGACAAGTTTATAATTGGCCTATCAGACTACGCAGAACAAGTGTTTGGTCCAACCCTTTTTGATCAACTGCTTAGTGATTGTCCAAACAGTCAGGTGTTATTCAAAGCCATCGATCCCTCCAACTGCGTATCTGCGCTTGAATCAGGTGATATAGACTTGGCGATTGGCGTGTTTAAAGCCCTTCCCGAGAGCCTAGTTCGCACCTTTCTGTATCGTGAGCGTCATGTCTGTTTGTTCGATAACTCTGTTTTACAAGTCAAATTACCTATCAGTCTTGATGATTACCTAGCGACTCCACAAATGGTGATCACGGCCAATCGTGAATTAACCTCTGCGGTCGATATCACTCTGACGGACATGAAAAAAAAACGAAAAGTCGTGCTTGGCTCCACCCGCTTTCTTACCTTACGCCATATGCTAATGGGCAGGCGCCTCCTTTGCGTCATGGCCGAGCTGGTTGGTCGCTCAGCACCAAATAGTGAAAGCGTCACGATTTGTGAGGCGCCCATCCCTATTCCAGATTTTGATATAGAAATGATCACCCGCCGCCGAGACAGTTTACACCCAAAGCAAAAGTGGCTTACTAAGCATGTTACCTCGATCATTCAGCAAAAAGTTGAAGAGCTGATGAAGGCATAAACTATAGATTTAAAACAGATATGAAACTTACGAAAACCCACAATAAAATACCGTTCAATTGTATTTGAAATCCAATAGAACAATATTCTTTTACTGGCAATCAGCAAATTTTATCAGCGATATCAATAAGAGTAATTATCCTCAACCCAATAAAACAACGTATAAATACGCCATAGATTACATTTACTACTCCAAACACCGGCTTACACGGTAGGTCATCACTATGGTGAATTGAAATGAAAAAACTCTTTGCTGTTCTTGCCGTTGCATTACTCGCTGGTTGTAACTCATCAAGTGACTCTACTGATGACAAGACACTACCACCAGCAACTCATTTACCTGAAATTGAAGTTCCGGAGAGACCGCAGCCTCAACTTCCACCCGAACACTTACCAGGTGATGATACCTCACCCGATCGCCCAACCCCAGACAACTGGTATCAGGAAGTTTCAGACCGCTTTGGTATGACGGTTGCAGCGCTTCACAAAGCATGTAGCTTTGAGGGTGAGCATCTGCAATATGAGGTATTTACCGGTTGTAGCTGGCAAAATGAAACGCTGACGGTTACATATTACGTTGCAAAAAATACCGGTAACAGCGACCCTGGCGATAGCAGCAGCAACTTTGAACACAACTTCACCTGGGTAGTGAATGATGCCAACATTGATGCGGGGAAAATCTGGCCGCAAGCTAATCATCTGGCAACAGGCCTAGATGGTAAAGAAATGCATATTGAGTATGGAAAAATATGGTATTCATTAAGCTTCTGCGATAATGGCCTCTGTACCGAAGATGGCGAATATAATTACATCGAGCACCCTCTCAGCCATATTTCAGATAATAACCATGTTTTCTCTGATGGTACGCCACTAGATGGTGGGGAATCAGACTTCGTCATAGACTCATACCGTACGGCTGAACGACTGTTCTTTATCGTTCACTTTACAGACAACCATACAAACTATGTTTACAAACGCCCACTGATGATGGACACAGCTTATCCTGCAATCATCTACGATGTCTTAGCACCTGCATTCGGCTATTAAACCACTAGCATTGAGAGGGACTCAGCTCCCTCTCAATGCCGCTTTTCCCATTATTGCCCCTATGAAACATTGCTTAATCTCAGAATTCTGTTCGCCATTAAAAAGTTTCACCGCCAATGTCGTTCAGCTGATTAGTCTGCTGATATACTTAAGGAAAATTTCGATATGGACTTTGTAATGACACAGCGTGATGCCAACAGCTTAGACTTGAACATGCTCAAGTTATTGGTCGTGTTATACCAAGAAAAAAATATGCGTAAAGCAGCAAACCGGCTACATGTCAGCCAACCTGCTGTGAGCCATTCGTTGAAAAAACTTCGTGAGCACTTTGACGATCAGCTGTTTGTCAAAGTCCCGAAAGGCTTGGAGCCAACGCCTTTAGCCCACCAAATTGCTGGTGTGGCCAACTCGTATCTAGAAGGCTTAACCAGAGAATTAAACAATCTCACTGAGTTTGATCCTAAATACATAGATCAAACTGTTCGTATAGCAATCGCAGGGCCGATTTTGACATGCATTGCTGGAAGTTTACATAGAAAAATCAGGGAACAAGCGCCAAATATCCAGCTTGAAATTGTGACTTGGGCCCAGCAAACCCCAAATGACTTGGCGCAAAATAAAATCATCCTTGCGATTAACTACAGCTCCGTTCCGCACACGAAACAGATATACAGTAAAAAGCTCGTTGATTTCAATCCCACAGTGATTTTCAGAAAAGACCACCCTCTAGCATCTAAGCAACTTGAACTGCCAGATTTTGCTAAATACGAGCTTGCCTCTCTAATCATTCCGGGCTGGAACGATCAAATCGTATATGCCGTTGAAACGTTGAAACAATACGGAGTGGAGGCAAAAGTCGGTATTCGCTCTGAAGTACTCCTTGCATTAATCGACGTCATCAGCCAAACCGATATGTATATCGCGCATAATGACTTCTTTCCGATACAACATTTTCCACACCTCAAAATGAAGTCTGTCGCTAATTTAGTGGAGCCAGAGGACTATCAGCTCAGCGTAAACAGCTTTTGTCATATTAAAGATCACCACAGCAATCTGGTGAACTGGCTAAGTGGATTAGTGAAAGAAAGTTTGCAAGAACAAATTGAAACCTCTGCCTGTTACTGCAAAGAGTAAAAGAAGGTGTGCTAGATAGCGAAGAGCTCGAACACATTATGCGACTGTCTTTGTAAAATTTGATAAATTCACCCATTTATCAAACTAATCTTCCGAGGTTGTTTCTAAGTGACTGCTTTTAAACTATGTTTAAAGAATAATTGAAACGGATGGAGAATTACAATGCCGCTGCTAGCCTGTCCACTGTGTGAAAAATCGATTTCCAAACGTGCCCATGCCTGCCCCAACTGTGGTGAGCCGGACCCATTCCGTTACCATAGTCGAAAAAGTTGGATCGAACGCATTGTCTGGACAATGGTGATCGCATTTATTGTCATCTATGGTTGGCTGGAGTTACTTCCGATGTTTATTGAAGCGATTCGCTAGGCCGCTCAGGGAAAACGTTTCATTTACCATCAAAACTCTCTGCAACTGTCACGATAAACGGACTGGCTGTAGTAACAGTATCTCTGGCTGACAGATAAAAACACATTGTATCTGCTACTTTATATACTGTTACTATCTTGCTTTAATTCGCCCGTGAGGGCTTTTAAAAACTCACTCGGGCACGAAGACCCGTGACCCACATACTCTCCACACTGGAGGAATAGGCCGGGTTTGCCAGGTACTGCAAACTAGGTGTTATTGCCAAATTATTTGATACCTGGAATCGATAAAACAGCTCAGTGGTTGATTGCGAATCACGGCTTCGGATTCCCTTTTCATCAAACTTACCCCAGTTGACCGCCACCCCAATCAGGTCGCCGCTCGCCTTAAACTTATAAAGCATGCCTGCTGTTGCCGAGCGATTATAAAAATCATGATTCCCTTGCGAAAAGCCTATCCGGAAAAATGGCATATAGGTCTCCCTAAACGTCCAGTTGGCCCCGATTGCTGCCCCGTACACGGCCTCCTGTCCGACTTGGCCAGCTCCGCCAATATAGTCCTCCCGTTCATCCGTATGCCAGGCCATTAAATGAATATTTTTGTAATAGCGTTGATCTTTAGATGGTGTCCATCCTAGATGAACCCACTTGAAAAACTCGGAACCACCATCAAGAAACGCCAAATCATCACCGGCAAAACCGTTGGCATCATTAATCCCGGCTATAACATATGTTGAGCTATCGAACCAATGGCCAGCCCCTATCCCCCAGCTGACATCAGGAAAAGTAACTGAAGGTTCTAGCAGTATATTCAAGTTTGAGAAGGTCGTCTGCGGATTTGCATAGCCAAGGATGTTCATATAATCATTGGGATCGAAACTACCTACGATAAACCCAGAATTGCCACCATTAAGGCTCTGGTTCCAGGTTAAAGTTAGTATATTAAATTTCCCGTCCAAATCGCCAAAATGGGCGGCAGCAATACCGTAATAGCCAAATCCACCAAATGTACCCGGAGCAGTATCCGAGAAAGCGTGACGGTTATTCACAACCATAGAAATTGAGCTGTAATTGCGGCTCCCGGCCCCGTTCACGATCCAGTTTGCGGCAATACGGAAATCACCGGATACACCGTAGTCGTCATAGCCTGCGTCGACATCGCTATAAGAGTGGTAAAGGGTTGCATAATGACCGGAAACTGATAGGCCGAACTCCTCATGCAGGTCTGCTTTGTATTCTCTCCAAGGAGCAATCCATTGATCTAACTGCGGAACCCGAACATAAGGCTCAGCTTGCTTATCTTCGTACAATTGTCCCTGGGGAGAAGTCTTTCCACCAAAATTGGGGATCTCTTTATTCTGCTCTGCAGAGACCTCATTGGCTAATCGAGTTTTATCAGAAGCTTGAGTACTTACTGGAATCACAAGTGATACTATTAAAATCAAATTACCGATATTCTGGCTTTGATTATTCATTATTATCTTAACCACAGACTGGATGATACTAAATAAGCCCTGTTCTCAGGTCAGGGCTTAAGCTAAAAAACTTAATCGTTTATATTTATAAAAGTGTAGGAATTAATATATAGCCAGCTATACAATGGCTGTAATTGTCAACTCAACTAAACATGCTTCTGAAAACATTTTAGACTCGACACATGTACGTACAGGGGCCTCATCACCAGCAATCCAGGTATCGTAAGCTGCATTAAATGATGCGTAGTCTTTTTCAATATCCTTCAGGTGTACCAAGATACTCACAACTTTAGACTTATCACTTCCGCACTCAGCGAGTAGTTCATCTACTTGAGCAAACGTATTATCTGCTTGTCCTTTAATGTCCAGAGTCTGATCTGTTGAAAACTGACCACATAGATAAACCGTATTGTTCACGATTTTCGCTTTGCAATAACGCCCCATAGGACTAATAGTTTTAATCATTTCAATTTTCCAGGTGAAAAATGTATCAGAACAAATTGATGGTTTAATATAAGATCTACCAATACTTATATACTTACCATTTGGTAACAATTAATTAGATTTTAATGCTTAATTCCAATTAGCCGCGTAGACACGCATCAGGTTTTCACCCAGAAAGCCGCGAACGTCTTTTTCTGACCAACCATACTTCTCTTCAAGAATACGAGCAACAGCCCAAATGTCACGAGCACTTACATTTTGCATATATCCACCGAACCCTTTCTCAGGCGGATAAATATCCACATTAGGCACCTGCCCCATCAACATCTCTTCATATGCATGAAGGTAGTCTGTGGAGAAGCAAGTTTTGTCACGACCTACAAGATTTGCTGTATATTCAACGTGCTCAGCAAAAATTTCTGGTGTCGCTTCGCCTGTAGGACCAAGAAAAAGACCAATACCAGTCGAACAAATAGCCCCTCCGGTAGAAGCAACCGCTTTAATAGCTTCATCACTCATATTGCGACTGACATCGTAGACCCCGGCAGCGTTTGAATGAGATGCCAAAATAGGCTTGGTAGAATACTTAGCCGCGTCAATAGCTGTCTGATCTGACGAATGAGATACATCAATAACCATTCCGTACTTGTTCATCTGACGAATATACTGCTTACCTAATTCCGTGATACCTTCGTCTTTATCGGTACGGCTAACAGCACTACCGGTCGCCAAAGGGTTATTTCCGTTATACACAAAATTCATGGCACGTATGCCTGCTTCTTTGGCTTTTTTTATGTTGGCTAGATCTTTGACGACGAAATCTGCACCTTGTGTGTTATACATCAGTGCCATTTTGCCTTCATCCTTCGCCTCGCGGATGTCATCTACGGTATCTACATGGGTCAATTTCATACCGTCAGCGACATTATTGGACTGAAGGATACGCTGAAACGGGTCACTCCCATCACTTCCGTCTGTCGGAAATGCATAGACAGTAGCCGATGCCATAGTCATACCAGCATTGTAGTTAGCCAAAAGACCACGAGCAAAAGACTCTTCTGTGTTATCTACGATACCTACAGAATTGGGAAGAATTGAATTGATAGCAATTGCATCTTGATATTTAACCCTGTAAGGAATGTCCTTAGTTTTTGCAAGATCAGAGCTTGTGTTTTCGTAAAATTCTACTAAGTGCTTCACTCGCTGTTTGAGTTGCTCTTTAGTCTTTCCACGCGGGTTCCATAGAGGAGCTTTAACATCCACATTACTAATAACTTTGCCGTTGACCTCATATTGAGGAGCGGTATCGCTATAACCTTGATGGATCGGCTGAATTGTCGCATCAGCCGCGAAAACAGAAACAGATAAAGCAGCAGAGGTAGCAATAGCTATCGTTGATAATTTCATATCAGTGACCTTTTAATGGTTATCGGTATAGAAGCTATGCTAGCGACAAATAGCGCCACAGACCTACCATTTCGGGCCAACTGTTTTTTGTTTACTCAATAAATAATAACGATCATTAGCCGTACAGGGTAATAATGATCATGGCTGGTTAATATCGCGATACTGTTTTGGCGTTACCCCTTCTGCGCGTTTAAAGGCTCTCGAGAAATGGTTGCTTAAGGTATAGCCCAACGCAAAAGCAATCTCAGAAATAGGCTTATCGCCGTAAACAAGTTGATGCTTTGCAATATCAATAATCATTGTTTCTAACAACTTGGTATAGCTGGTCCCTTCTTCATGTAGCCTGCGCTTCAGTGTCCTTGGAGTTAAGCCTGTTATTTCTGCTGCCTTTTCCAGGGTCGGACGCCCTTCACCAAAATAAAGTGGCAGTGAGTGACGCAAGGTATTGGAGACTGTTTTTGTTATCCCGCTAGCCGCTTTTATACGGTTGGCTCGCCATTTCTCATCAACTGGAGATTCCAGCAAAAAGTCATCCATCTCCAGAGCGCTATATTCCCGGCCGGTGTAAAACTGAATACTATGCCCCGGATAGAGCCGCTGGCAGAGATTCCTGGCATCAGTCATAAGACAGATTTCGGCTGGCACCCAGGGCCTAGCAACAAGCAACCGAATAAGTTCACCAAATACTGAAACCATATATAGCTCTGATAGTAAGAACCAGGGCTCTTCACAATACTCACGCTTTCGGTAAAACCAGGTTCGGCCAAACTGCAGCTCGAGTCCGAAATTCGAGTCCAGCGATGTTTTAAAAATATTGGCGCAAATAGTTTCAACCGCTTCTTTTACTGTAAGACACTCACTCATATCAAGTGATTTAAGAAACTTAGCTGCATTTTCTTTAGTCGATTGTTCAATAAAACTAACCAATTCATCATCAGATAAATTGGCCATAAGCAGGTTGTACAATGCCTGCAGCCTTTCCGTAACAATATAGCTGTTACGGGGATACAGCTCTATATCGGCGGGCATAATGGCTTGTTCAAAAATCTGGTAGACATCCAAGTCCATCGTTTTTAAAACCCCCAGCATCGTCAGCACATGCTCAGAGTCTACAACCGCTATAAATCTATTTTTCATTGTTGGTTATCCGTCCTGTCTTTCCCTGATATTACCCTGTTTGGCCCAAAATGGTCATCTTCATTCGATGGGTTTGTTTAACCTATGGCAAACAAACACTGAGAAAATCCAAGGTGAACAAAATGTCTATAGAGCTTTACCCTAGCTTTTTCAATGATGTCATGGCTCCGGTCATGCTGGCCGGTTCATCAAGCCACCTGGCCGCCCCGCAACGCCTAGGCCTGCTGACCCATTTCTTAGCCGCCGGTGAGGCGATCAATAAAATAGAAGTCATTATGGACGAGGAAGGATCATTCGCCGGTACCTTTGGCCTGATGTCTGAAGATATCGGCATGTGCGCAGGCGCAATTGGCCTGCCGGTTGATTCTCCGGAACGTAACGAATGCCACGACATCGCTAGAGAATGCGGCATCGAGGTCGTCTTTACCAAAGCGCCGATGAAAGAAACCGACCACTTGAACGGGATGAAGTTCGAGATCACCACGAGATCGGGCAAGGTCGTCAGCCTGGTCGGCGACTCTATTGGCGGTGGCATGATCCAAACCAAGAAGATCATGGGCTTTGACTATATCTACAAAGGGGATATCAACCTGGTACTGGTGATCAAACGTGACGGCAGCCCAACCATGCTTGACGGCTTGAAGTCGAAAATAACAGGCCTGATGGATTGCAGTATCGACCGCAACGAAAACGGTGTTGCCTACTTCTTTACCACCACCAACAAGCCTAATCTGCAGGAGCTAAAAGCACAGGTACCTGAATGCGAGGTATACTTCCTTGAATGTATTCTTCCAACCCCGACACTGCCCAATCGCAAACCACAGCTGTTTGATAACTCGACGAAATTTGTTGAGCTTTCGCAAAACAGGCCAATGCACGAAATCGCGATAGATTACCAGATCGCCGCAACCGGCATGACACGGGAAGAGATCCTCAAGAAGGTCGATGAGCTGCGCGTACTGATGGTTCGCCAAGTCGAAGTCATGGCCGATGATATCGATCTTGACTACATGCACTGCTACGGTTTCGATACCGGTAACTACAAACGTATTGTCTCTGGGGAGAAGATCCTTGACGAAGCACAATACAATGCGGTGAAGCATTACTTCTCCGTGCTTTCCATGGCACCGAATACGCCTAATGTCGGCTTCCCTCACGGTGCCGGCGGCGGTGTCGTGATGTCTTGCCTGCGCGCGGCACAAATCAAATACGGTTTCTCTGACGAGAAAATGGTCGAAGGCCTGTTAGTGGCTGCAGCATATGGGGCAATTGCCTACACACGCACAGATCCAACCGGAGAAACCATCGGTTGTGCCGGTGAAATGGGACTGAGTGGCGTATTCGCCTCTACAGCCTTGACCTATATTCTCGGGGGTACCCCGGAACAAGTAGAATCAGCGGCCTCAATGGCCATGCAGCTGGCTGTTGGCTGGCCTTGTGACCCGATTGCCGGAGCAAACGGAGACCCATGTACCACGCGTGGTATGGCAGTTGTTACCCTACCATTCACCTATGCCCAGCTGGCACTGGTGGGCCATCTGACACCGCTGCCATTCCACGAAATCCTGGACGTAGCGACCGAAGTGGCCGGAAAATTTGATAGCAGCCTGCTTTGTACTGGGCGCGGAGGCTGTGCCGGCTGCCCGACCGCGTGTTCTTTGAAAAAAGAGCTCGGCGTATAAGTAATCACACCCATCTTTCAAGCCCTACCATTCAGGCAGGGCTTTTTTATTATCTCTCGGATGATTAATCAATGCAGGATAAAGCACTCAAGCAGGCTTATATACCACTAGTCTTATCAAAGCAGGTGGTTACATTTATTAATGTCATCAAAGAACTGGGGGAAGACCACTACCCGCTCCTCAGCAAAACAGACTTGCCTGAAAATATAGAGATTTTAGAAGCAGGTTTTATTACCCGAGAAGTGGTCACCGATTTTTTCGCCACTATGGATTCAGCCCTGCCGGATCATATCAAGTACCAGGTGATCAGGCAGGCTGCTTACCGGAATGCACGCTATATCATCCAATGTTTTAATTTGAAAGCAGCAGAAACCCTCGTTGATGCTCTTTCTATATTCACTTGCTACGCTCAGGGTATTTCAACAGATACTAATTTTGAAGTTAAAACGTATATGGACAAACCATGGCTGATTTGTCGCAGACGACATATCAACAAAACGTGGTTCCGCTTTTCAGAAACTTATGTCGTCTGTGTCCTAATTGAAATTATCCGCCAGTTAATCGGCAAGCAATGGGCAACATCAATGATCCGCATCCAATCCAAATCCATATACCTTGAAGCCTTGCCGCAACCTTTTCAGGGACTACCTGTCTTCGCCTGCCGAGAAGGAACAGGCATCCATATTGGCAACGACCAACTCGACAAAAAAATATCGCACTGGGATCAAACGGACAAGCCTGCCCCTTACCCTCATGACATCTTGCGCCAAAAAAGCTTTGATCTTTCACTGAGGAAGGCTCTGGCCCCATACCTTTGTGAAGGACGGATCAGCCTGCGCAAAGCCACCAAAATTACCAAACTGACAAAGCGTACGCTGCAAAGAAGGCTTAATGATATCAACACGACTTTTTCACAACTGCTTGATGATACCCTCGAAGAGGAAGCAAAACGTTTATTGCAGAGCCAAGAGCTCTCTATCACTCAGGTTTCATATCTGCTTGGCTATATTACCCCTGCACACTTTTCCAGAGCATTTAAGCGTATGACAGAGCAAACCCCAAAAGCGTACCGTCAGCAAATTAATAGTATGTAACTATAATTTTCGGAGTGAATCATTACTTTCTTATAAACAGGTCATTACAACCACAGTCGTTTACTATTGCACCGTCAACACCGTTATATTCTTATTAAACATTTCTCACAGAAGTAAAAGATCCACCTTCTAAAGAAGGTGGCTTTGCATGAGCCCCCTCGAAGGGGGCCTTTGTTTAGTTCAGCGCTAACTCTCCCTGTTCTTGACGCTCTTTCTTCTCTTGATGCCTTACATATCGCCGGATTATTTCTTCATTAATTCCAACGCTATCGACAAAATAGCCTCTTTGCCAAAAGTGATTTCCCCAAAGCTTATTCTTTCTCAAATACGGAAACTTACTGAATAACTTCAAGGCTATTTTGCCTTTCAATACCCCCATCAACTTGGATATTGATAACTTTGGCGGAACCTTTACGACAAGGTGTACATGGTCAACTTGTACATTCAACTCAATGACCTCACATCCAAGTTGATTACAATAGACCTGGATACACCGATAAACCTCTTTACCCACATTGTTCTTCAAAATCCTGAAGCGGTACTTGGGCGTCCATACGATGTGATATTGACATCGCCAAAATACGTGGGAAGCTTGGTTATATCTACTCATGTTATTTGTCCTCTTTGACTTCGCGAAAAATCAAGAGAGCATTTAGCATGAGTAGTACTTCAGGCAAAGCCTCGCTGGATGATAACCACCTACTGAAGTAGGTGGTTTAGGGCTGAAAATAAAAAGCAGCCATTGAAATGGCTGCTTTAATAATTCAAACTAACCGTTTAAGTCAGAAGTTATATTGTAATCCTACGTTGACATTTAAGTTGGCATTTTTTTGATCGATAGCATACAGATAAGGCTCAAGGCCATTATTGAATTTATAACTCAACCAGTATTCATGTTTCTGTGTTTCGATACCAAAAAAGTTCACATACTCTTGCTCTGCATAACGATAAACAAAGCTGAGGTTATCTATCGGTTTAATCACAGCACCAGCACGAAGCTGCTTAACCTCGCCCAAGTCTACGTCACTAACAGCAATACTGTCCGTATACTCTGCATACAAGGCCACTTGCTTGATTGGCGCGTAGGTTACATTTAAGCGTCCATAAACAATATCATCAAAACCTGGCGATAGCGCATTGTCACTACTATAAGCAAAATACCCCACGATCGGAGATACATAGACATTCTTAACAGGAATAAAGGTATGGGTATATTTAATATCAGTGGTGCCCGCCAAACTCTCACCAATTATGCCGATCTTAGACACTGGAGAGATGTTATACTCGGCACCAACCTCATTTGATTCATTTTCTAGGCTATAGTGAACACGGACGTTACCATCCGCGATGGCAACAAATGATAGGGAAACAGCTATAGATAGCAAACCTGTTGTTTTAATAAGTTTGTTCATTGTTTAATATAATCCAAATAATGTTGTGTGAACAAACCTAATTCTTGCCAAATTAATATCTAAAAATTACCTTAACGTGCCACTCCATAGCTTCAAGTGTATAAACGTGCTAACGATCACCTTAATCGCTCCTGAATAAACCATCTATTATGTTAGAAATAGTCAAGAATCCGTTTGTAAACAAAACCAGCTTGATATATGTCAAGGTATTTTGCCTCCTCTTGCCCAATGGCACCCTGAGGTAATTTTAGTGATTTCTACTGCTGTAGTTTACCTACATATCTTTAGCTTTTTCCTGCTTAATTGGAATTAATTCTTAAGATACCCAGTAACGTTATATTTAAAACATAGCATCCATAAATCAAAACTAACATTACACCTTACAGGTAAAAAGATGAACACTATATCAGGGTTACAACGTTTCAGTATTGGTATCAGCTTGTTTCTGGGTTACGCATTATTTGCTGTAGCTTGGAAAGTCGGTGATTTCTATGTGCAATCTTCATTAGGGTTTTCTAACTCACAACTGGCCGACTCTACCGCTTGGCTGAACATCGCCAAGTTAACCACTAACTTTATAGTAGGCATTTTAGTTGCGCGAGTTGCAGCCAAACATTACTTTGCCACAGTCGGAAATGGCTTCTCCATGGGGTTGCTACTTGCAGGTATTGGTCTGGCGATTATGCTAAAAGCCGACACTGAAATGATGGTCATGGCTGGCCGTGCTGTCGTTGGCCTCGGTGGAGGATTAGTTTTATTCTGTCAATCTCCGGTAACGGCATCCGTCTTTTCAGGAAAAGAGCTAAATATCATGAACGGCGTAAACGCTTCTGCCTATAATGTCGGTATTACCGCCGCGATTACTTTATCGGCAACTATCCTAGCCCTGCCGACGGAAACCATGGAGCTTGTTACGTCTATCCTCATTGCTGTATCCGTTGCCCTAGCCATTCTCATATTTCTTTCTTTCAAAAAAGTACAGGTTTCTGAAACCGGTGAGGTGGCTTCGTTCAGTTCTGGCCTCAAAGAGAATTTCAACTGGGTATTCTGTGTCGTCTTCTCTGGTGCCATTGTTTTTTACACCTTATCATTTACCTTTATTGAGCCCGCAAATATCATGAACTTGTTATATGCAGGCATTGTCGGTAACTTCGCCGGTATTTTCTTAGTCGGAAAATTTGATATCCGAAAGCTAGCGGTAACAACGACCGTGTTGGCATCACTGTGTGCAATGCCTTTTGTTTTGTTTGGCTCACAGATTGCAGCAATGGCATTGGGCTTTTTCTTGTTCTGCAGCCTGCCAGCTTTTATCAGCCTTGCCTATATTCGCGAATCCGTTAACCCTAGCTCCTTAGCATTAACATTTATGCTGCTGTGGGTGGGAAGTGACTTGTTAGTGTCACTGATGGTTAAAGTATTTGCCCTAGTATCACCTAACACCGGAAATCTGATCTTACTAGGATTAATCACAACTTATGGGCTAGGCACTGTCTATATCGCCCGTAGATACCGGTAACAAACGATAGCAAGCTACTTGGTAACATATACGAAAAAAAGCCAGGCTCACTATGCAGCCTGGCTTTTTCTTATCATTTCAATTGTTTATTACATCGTCGGCATCACAAAGCTGCTGCTGTGCTGCTCTAAACGAACACTGGCTGGCCAGCGACTGGTCACTGTCTTCATTCGGGTGTAGAAACGAACACCATCGTTGCCGTGAACATTCAACGGGCCAAACACAGAGCGCTTCCAGCCACCGAAACTGTGGAACGCCATCGGAACAGGGATTGGCACGTTAATCCCGACCATACCCGCCAGTACATCTTCACTGAACTGACGAGCGGTTTCGCCATCACGGGTAAAGATCGCGGTACCATTGCCGTACTCGTGACGGTTGATAAGCTCAAGGCCGGTCTGGTAGTCAGGCACACGGACAATCGCAAGCACAGGGCCGAAAATCTCTTCTTGGTAGATGGTCATCTCCGGTGACACATTATCGAACAATGTTGGCCCAACGAAGAAACCATTCTCATGCCCTTCAATGCGGATATCACGGCCATCGACCACCAAAGATGCGCCCTGCTCTACACCCGATGTGATGTATTCACAGATCTTGTCTTTGTGCTGTGAGGAAATCACGGGGCCCATGTCATTTTCAGGGCCTTCAACCACGCCCGGGCCAACTTTCATCACATCAATTTGAGACTTCAGCTTACCGATAAGCTGATCAGCCGTTTCATCACCAACCGCAACTACGACAGACAATGCCATACAACGCTCACCGGCGGCACCATAAGCAGCGCCCATGATCGCGCTTGTCGCCATATCCAGGTCGGCATCAGGCATCAAGATACAGTGGTTCTTCGCACCGCCCAGTGCCTGGCAACGCTTGCCATGCGCTGATGCAGTTGAGTAAATGTACTCAGCAATCGGCGTCGACCCTACGAAGCTGACCGCTTGTACACGCGGATCGGTAAGCAATACATCAACCGCTTCCTTGTCACCGTTCACCACATTAAAGACACCGTCAGGCAAACCGGCTTCTTTAAGCAGCTCGGCCAACACCAATCCTAGAGAGGGATCTTTTTCCGAAGGCTTCAACACAAAAGTATTACCCGTCGCCAAGGCAATCGGGAACATCCACATGGGCACCATTGCCGGAAAGTTGAATGGGGTAATACCCGCACAGACACCTAGTGGCTGCATCAGCGAGTGACTATCGACACCAGTCCCCACATTGGCTGAATGCTCCCCTTTCTGAAGATGCGGAATACCACAGGCAAACTCAACTACCTCAAGGCCACGGGTCACTTCACCCACTGCATCTGAATAAACTTTACCGTGCTCACTTGAGATCAGGCGAGCCAGCTCATCCATGTTCTGCTCAAGCAAGGCTTTGAATTTGAACATCACACGAGCACGCTTGAGCGGCGATGTCTTTGCCCATGCAGGAAATGCCTTATCAGCAGCAGCGATGGCTTCGGCGGTTTCAGCAGCTGAGCTCAATACTACCTGACGGGTCTGCTCACCGGTTGCTGGGTTGAATACCGGGGCAAAGCGCTGGCTGTGACTTTCGCTGATTTGGCCCTGAATGAAGTTTTGAACTGTTTCCATTGTTTGCTCCTGTAATTACTCTTGGCCTTCGCCTTCTAATAGCCCGGCCTCGCGAGCAAGTTCTTGTAAATTATTAAAACCTAAAGTGGCATAGGTCATTGGATGAGCGATTGCAGGGTCCTGCTCAGCTTCCACGACCAACCAGCCCTGATAATTGACGTTTTTTAACTGCTCAAATACTGCTGGATAATTCACACAACCATCGCCCGGAACAGTGAATACGCCATCAAGTACTGCATCAAGGAAGCTGGTATTGCGGTTCTTCACATCAGCCAGTACATCAGCACGAATATCTTTGGTATGAACATGGTTAATCCGGTGGGCCCAACGCGTTGCCACCTGTACCGGATCAGCGCCAGCAAAGGTCAGATGACCGGTATCAAGCAACAGCCCCACTTCTTCACTGGTGTATTCCATCAGGTTATCGATATCTTCAGCAGTCTCGATAACGGTGCCCATATGATGGTGATAGGCTACCTCAACCCCCTGGCTTTTGGTGTACTTGGCAAACTCGCTAAGTTTCTTGCCGTACTCTCGCCATTTATCAGCGGGAAAGTTAGGGCGAAGACGCACCGGTGTATCTTGCTGGCCGTGAATGCATCCGGTGACTTCAGCAAATACCATCACCTTAGCACCCAACTCACGCAGTAAGGTCAAGTGAGGCTGAACCGCTTCGATTTCTTCCTCTACCGTGCGGGTAAGCAATTCGCCGGAGTACCAGCCTGACACCAACTTAAGATCATGATTGGCGAGTATCGGTCCTAGCACACTGGCTTCACGCGGAAACTTATTGCCAAGTTCGAAGCCGGCAAAACCGGCTTGGCGCCCTTCAGTCAAACATGTTGCTAATGGTGTTTCTGCACCCAAAGATGGCAAGTCATCGTTGGTCCAAGTCAGTGGGTTGATACCTAGTTGAACAGTCATGCTAATTCTCCTTAAATCACTTGCTGTTGTTTGGCGATTTCATACCTTGCTCTGGCTGCACGCACTTGTTCGCGCTCAGATACTTCAGGTACTGCCACTTCCCACCATGAACCACCCGATTCAGTCGTACTCAGCGGATCGGTATCCAGGGTGATCACATATGTTGATGTCGCCTGCTTCGCCCGCACCAAGGCTTGCTCTAGCTCTGCAATGTTGGCGACTTTTTCTGCCTGTGCCCCTAGCGAGCGAGCATGGGCGGCAAAATCAGTCTTCGGTGCACCTTCTTCAATGGTGTTACAGTCCTTGAGCAAGTTATTGAAACCAGCCCCGCCGCAAGCATGCTGAAGACGATTGATACAGCCGAATCCACGGTTATCCAGTACCACGAGTACCAACTTGTGCCCTAGCATCACCGAGGTGGAAATTTCGGAATTCAGCATCAGATATGAGCCATCACCGATCATAATGAATACTTCTGAATCCGGTTTAGCCATCTTGACGCCAAGGCCGCCAGCAATTTCATACCCCATGCAAGAGAAGCCATATTCGAGGTGGTACCCTTTGTCATAACGGGTACGCCACAGTTTGTGCAGTTCACCCGGCAACCCACCGGCGGCACAAACGACGATATCTTTCTCGCCCGCCGCGCGGTTAACCGCACCGATAACCTCTGCGTCAGTCGGCAGTGCCGTACCACGATCAGTCATGGCAATAGATACGGTTTTGTTCCACTCCAGACGAAGTGTCTCTGCTTTATTCTGCCAAACCGTCGAGACCTGCCAGTCGACCAGATACTGGGTTAATTGAGGTAATGCCACCTTGGCATCAGCTACCAGAGGGATCCCATAATGCTTCGTTGCATCAAAGCCGTTCACATTCAGCGAAACTATCTTGGCATCGGCTTTAAACAGTGCTCTTGAGCTAGAGGTAAAGTCCTGCACGCGTGTTCCCACCGCGATGATCACGTCCGCTTCAGCAGCCATCTGGTTCACCGCCGCAGATCCTGTCACGCCAATTGAACCAAGGTTGGAAGTATGATCCCAAGGCAATGCCCCTTTACCGGCCTGGGTTTCACCTACTGGTAACTGGTAGGTTTCTACAAACTCACGGAACTGTTCCAACGCGCCGGAATAGTGAATACCGCCACCGGCAATGACCAGCGGTTGCTTAGCCTGTTTGATCAACTCAACAACTTCGGTCAGCTCATGCTCATCTGCCCCAGGTCGGCGCACACGGTGGATTTTCTCTTTAAAGAAATGAAGCGGGTAATCAAACGCCATGGTCTGGACATCTTGCGGAATCGCTATCGTTGCCGGGCCGCACTCAACCGGATCGGTCAACACCCGCATCGCTTGCGGCAAACTATTTAGCAACTGCTCTGGACGGGTGATGCGGTCAAAGAATCGACTCACCGGTTTGAAACAATCATTCGGTGTGATAGTCGCATCACTCCAGTCTTCAACTTGCTGCAGCACAGGGTCCGGTTCACGGGTAGCAAATGTATCGCCCGGCAGAAGCAATACAGGCAGGCGGTTGACATGGGCCAGTGCTGCTGCGGTGACCATATTCAGAGCCCCTGGCCCGACCGATGTTGTCGCCGCCATCATACGTTGGCGGTTATTGGCCTTGGCAAAAGCAATGGCACTGTGCGCCATAGCCTGCTCGTTATGGGCGCGGTAGGTCGGCAGTGCTTCATTGGCGTGATAGAGCGCCTCCCCTAGCCCGGCAACATTACCGTGTCCGAAAATGGCAAACACACCGGCAAACATAGGTTGGATCTCACCGTCGATCTCGACTTTCTGCGCTTGCAGGTATTTCACCAAAGCCTGAGCCATCGTCAGGCGTACCGTATTAACACTCATGCTCGACTCCTTTAGCCACGCTGACGCCACAGGGTTATTAAGTTGTGATAGTTCTGCTTGATCTGCTCAATCAAGCCAGCATCATCAATGTCATTAGCTAGCCACAAACGGGAAGGCTGGCCGAAAATAGTCCTGCCAACGGCAAAACCTTTTACGATATCGGTACTTGCTGCTGCATTGAACCCGGCTTTCAACTCGTTTTCTGGTGCGTCCAGGCCCAGCAATACAACCCCACGACAATACGCATCGCGGTCTCTGATCAGCGCATTCACCTCCTGCCATGATTCAGCAGCCATTGGCGGCAGTTTCCACCAATCCGGTTTCACGCCTAAGTTGTAGAAACGCTGCATCGCGCGCAGATATAGCTCATCGGTGCGCTCCATATCAGCAGGCAAAATCACTTCTAGCAGCAGCTCATGACCTGTCTTGCAGCACGCTTGATACACTTCACACACTTGCTTTTCTTGCTCAAGACGTAACGCGTGATGATCATCAGGGTGGAAGAACACCAGGCACTTAACAACATGCTCCAGCGGCCAATCAATCAGCTGGGTACCAATATTGCCGTGTTCCAGTTCAAGAGGACGGGAAGCTGGCAGCTCTACCGGCCGGCCAATCCACCAGCCTTCCCCGGTAATTTCGTTCAGTACGTCTTGACCAAATGTGCTGTCACACAGCAATCCCGCTTTGCCGGATAAGCCCGCTTCTTCAGCCACTTCGCGACTCGCCTGCAGAATAAGCTTTTTCAGTGACCTGATCCGGCTGATATCGGCATTGGCTTCGCGGGCCATATCGACGAACTGGATACGGTGATCAAAAGCCAGCACACAGAGTTCTTCCCACTCTTTATCCCTTGTCGTTACCCGATGAAGATGGTTTAAACGCTCATCCAGATCAGGACGAGGCACATCACCAGCACGAGACAAGTAATCATCCAACTCTTGTTTCGAAGGCATGGCCGGTGCACAACCATGGCGAGAGACGACCAAGGCACCACAGGCATTGGCATAAGCACAGGCTTTCTCCCAACCTTCATCATTTAGGTAGCCACGCAAAAGGCCCGACATGAAGGCATCGCCTGCACCCAATACATTGAGTACATCTACCCGCACGCCTTGGACGGTAATCCCTTCATCTAGATCATTTGGAATCGCATCAGTGAAGACTGAGCAACCTAGCGGACCACGCTTGCACACTAACTCGGCATTACTCACTTCACGTACGGCTTTCAGCGCTTCCACTGTGTCCGTCGAGCCACCTGCAATGTGGAATTCTTCTTCTGTACCAACAATCAAATCGAACAAGCCCAACACTTCTTGAAGTTGCTCGGTGACCTTGCCTGACTCAATAAAGCGCGTTTCGCCATCTCCCAAGGTAGTTAGCCCCCAAAGCACGGGGCGGTAATCAATATCTATGGCTGTTTTCACGCCGTGCTTACGGGCATAGCGCAAGGCGGTCAGCACGGCTTCGCGGGTATTAGGGTGTGATAGGTGGGTACCAGTAATTGCCAAGCAGCGTGCCGAGGCAATATATTGCTCATCAATATCATCGGCAGTGATAGCCATATCTGCGCAATTATCACGGTAGAAGATCAGTGGGAAGGTGTCTTCATCCTTAATACCAAGGATGACCAAGGCTGTAAGACGTTCTTTATCGGTAATTAAGTGACTGGTATCAACACCAACTCGCTGCAGCTCTTCGCGTAAGAAGCGCCCCATGTGCTCATCCCCAACCCTCGCCAGCATGGAAGACTTCAACCCCTGCCTTGCAGTGCCATAAGCGACGTTGCCTGACGACCCACCGAGATACTTAGAGAAAGTGCCCATATCCTCTAGGCGAGCCCCAATTTGCTGGCCATACAAGTCAACGGCAACTCGCCCCAAACAAATAAGATCCAATTTCTTATTGCTGGTATTCATCCTTTTCACTCCTTCCTTTAACTACCGAGTAGTTAAGAACCGTTCAGATAATGATTAAACTGATTTTCGCAATCGTTGTTGAGAACACCTTTCCCAACCCTCATTGTTTCAATGCCCTTATCATACGAAATATTCATTTCACTTTAAACGAAAAATGAAATGAAAAATATATTTTGTGATCAAGGTAAAATTTCCAAAACTGTTCAATCCGCGTACAACCACAGAATAAAATGGAAAATTTTTTTCAAATAGTTGCAACATACCTTCAACACGATAACGTTTGCGGAATATTCCACTATTTATCAACAAGTTAGGCAAAAAGCAGCATATCCGCCAAAAATTTAGCCTTTAAAATCATAAAATTAGTATATATCACAACAATTAGACATTGATTCCAGTGAGACTTGGTTAACAATTTTGTTATTTACACTCAATCAGGGGTGGTTATTAATTGAGCTCGAGCATATAGTTGTTTACATAAAAATAATAAATTTATTTCAATCAACGTGAACACACTTTCTGGATGAATATTTCATTACAGAAAGTGATCAGCATCTATTTACCGTGATTTATGA
This sequence comes from Photobacterium sp. DA100, assembly GCF_029223585.1. Lineage (NCBI taxonomy): Bacteria > Pseudomonadati > Pseudomonadota > Gammaproteobacteria > Vibrionales > Vibrionaceae > Photobacterium > Photobacterium sp. DA100. The sequence continues at coordinate 1,173,798 of NZ_CP119424.1, forward strand.
AATGTACATTTCACCCAAGAAAGCGGTTAGATGCATCATAATAAGGAGGCAACAATGCCGTCACTGATACATGGAATTACTTCTCTATTCACAAACTCTATTTCAACGACAAAGTCCCTATCAAAAGGGGTCCTTCGCAAAATAGCCATCATTGGCACCGTGTTTGCGCTAGCTGCGTGCGGCGGTGATGACGGAGAGGACAAGATCAAAATCGGCGTCGCCATTCCTAACTTTGATGACACCTTTTTGGTCAACATGAAGGACTCTATGGATAAGTACGCCAAAGAGATGGGTAATGTAGAGCTAATTTTCGTCGATGCTAAAGAAGATACAGTGAAACAATTGGGGCAAATCCAAAACTTCATTGTTCAGCAAGTTGACGGCATCATCCTAGTTCCGGTTAACACCGATGCAACTCAACCGATGACAGACAGTATCCAGAAAGCCGGCATCGAACTGGTTTACCTAAACCGTCGCCCTTCTTACTTGCCAGATGGCGTGTCGTACGTGGGTTCTGACGAGCTTCGTTTTGGTGAAGAACAAGCAAAATATGCGGCATCTAAAGTTGATGGCGGTAATATCGGCATCATCATGGGCATGATGACGGTCGAAGCTGCCATCCTTCGTACCCAAGGTGTTGAAGACTTCTTCAAAGACAAGCCAGAATTCAACATCACCCGTAAGCAAACCGGCCTATGGCAGCGCTCACAGGGTATGATTGTAATGGAAAACTGGATCAACTCTGGCGAGCAAATCGACATCATCCTTTCCAACAATGATGATATGGCACTGGGTGCTATCCAGGCACTGCGCGCTGCCGGTAAACTCGAAGACACCATTGTTGTCGGTGTCGATGCGACCCCGGATGGCATCATGGCAATTCAACAAGGCGCTCTGGATGCAACCGTATTCCAAGACGGTGTCGGCCAAGCCCGTGGCGCATTGGATGCGGCAATGAATGCCATCAACAAACAACCCCAAGAGAAAATCACTTGGATCCCTGCAGAACTGGTTACCAAAGACAACCTAGCTGAATTCCAGGCAAAAGGTTAATCCACCTCCCTCTCTATATAACTTATCCGGCCCTACACTGCGTTAGCGACGTAGGGCCTATTTGGAGCAAATCAGTATGAGCCAAGTAATACTTGAGATGCGTGGTATTACCAAAACCTTTCCCGGCGTAAAAGCACTCGATAACGTGCAGCTGACGCTGAAGAAAGGACGGGTAATGGCACTCATGGGCGAAAATGGTGCAGGGAAATCGACCTTGATGAAGGTGCTGTTTGGCACATACCAGCGCGATGCCGGCACCATTCGCTACCAAGGGGAATTGGTAGACTTCTCCGGCGCCAAAGAATCACTAGAAAGCGGTATTTCGATGATCCACCAGGAGCTCTCTCCTGTCCTACACCGTAATATTGCCGAGAATATCTGGCTTGGCCGCGAACCGGTCTCAGGGCCATTAAGACTGATCGATCATAAAAAGATGTTCGCCGATACCGAAGCCCTACTCCAGCGTCTTGATCTCGATCTTGACCCTCGAACCTTAATGAGTGACTTGACCGTAGCAACTATGCAAATGGTCGAGATTGCCAAAGCCATTTCTTTTGAATCGAAGATCATTATCATGGATGAGCCAACTTCGGCCCTAACGGACAAAGAAGTTGCCCACCTGTTTGAGATTATCGAAAAGCTCAAATCCCAGGGCGTCGCCATGGTGTATATCAGCCACAAGATGGATGAAATCTTCAAAATCTGCGATGACATTACTGTTTTCCGCGATGGTTGCTACATCGGCGAGCGCGAAGCCAGAGATACCAACCATGATGAACTGGTCCAGATGATGGTTGGCCGTGAACTTGGCGATGTATTCCCTCCTCCTACCGCCAAGCCAGGAAAAATCCGCCTGGAGGTGAAAAACCTGTCTGTCGATGGCTGCTTCAAGGATGTCAACTTCAAACTCCATGAAGGTGAGATATTAGGGATAGCAGGCCTTGTAGGAGCCGGCCGAACCGAACTTATCGAGACCCTATTTGGGGTTCGCGAGAAAGAGACCGGTGAGATTTGGATCAATGGCGAAGAAGTCGAAATCAAGGCCCCACAGGATGCCATCAGCCACAAAATGGCTTTCTTGACCGAAGACCGCCGTCATTCCGGCCTTTACCTGATGCTCGATATCTTTGCCAATACGTCCATCGCCCACCTCGATGCTTATAAGAGCCGAGTGGCCAATGTTCTCGACGTCCGCCAGATGCGCTCAGACAGTGAAGAACACTGTAAAAAACTCAAGGTGAAAACACCACACATGAGCGAGGCAATTGACAACCTCAGCGGAGGTAACCAGCAGAAAGTACTGCTAGCCCGCTGGATGTTGACCAAGCCTGACATTCTGTTCCTCGACGAACCGACCCGAGGCATCGATGTGGGTGCGAAATCTGAAATTTACAAACTCATGCGCCTTTTGACCGGTATGGGTAAAAGCTTGGTAATGATCTCGTCGGAACTGCCGGAAGTTATCGGCATGAGCGACCGAGTGTTGGTCATGCACGAAGGCAACCTCAAAGGCGAGCTCGACGGCACTGAAGCGACCCAAGAAAAAATCATGTCTATGGCGTTGGCATAACCGCCTGCAGCCAAAAAACGCATATTCACTGCTGTCGTGACAGGGTGACGCAAAAATTTATCAAGGAAAGTCATTATGATTGCGAAGTTAATAGAAGCAACGTCTGGTGCGAAATCGCCTCAGAATTATAAGCGCTTGATTTCTAAGTATGCCATCTACGTTGTATTCATTGCCATGTGTGTGGTGATGTCGATTCTATCTCCAGTATTCCTTACTGTAGCCAACTTGCTTAACGTTGTTACCCAAATGGCCAGTATCGGCCTGCTCGCACTTGGGGTAACCATCATCATTATTACCCGGGGTATCGACTTGTCGTCCGGCTCGGTTCTCGCTGTCGCCGCCGTGGCCTCGGCCAGTATGGCGCAAACCCTCGATTGGGGCATGCGGATGTATCCGGCGATGCCTGAGCTACCTGTAATCGTTCCCATCTTGGTTGCGCTGGCAGTCGGTGCTCTCTGTGGTTTTATCAACGGTGCATTGATTGCCTATACCGGTATCCCGCCGTTCATCGCCACCTTGGGTATGATGATCATTGCACGCGGTGCGGCCCTTCTCTACTCAGACGGCCGTCCAGTCAGTAGCCTTATTGACTCCTACCAGTGGATTGGTCAGGGAACCATTGCCGGTATCCCGGTTCCGGTCATCATCTTTATCGTCATGGCAATCGTGTCCTACATCCTGTTGAACTACACCCGCTTCGGTAAATATGCCTACGCCATCGGCGGTAACGAAACAGCGGCCTATGTATCGGGCATCAACGTTAAGAAGTACAAGATCCTGGTATACACCTATGCAGGGCTACTCGCTGGTATCGCAGCGCTTATCCTATCTGCTCGTATCAACTCAGGTCAGCCTGGCCTCGGTGTAATGTACGAGTTGGATGCCATCGCATCAGCAACCGTTGGTGGTGTATCCCATGCCGGTGGTATCGGTACGATTCAGGGTACCATCATAGGCACCATGATCATGGGGGTACTGCAGAATGGCCTCGACCTACTGAACGTCTCGGCTTACTGGCAGCAAGTAGTAAAAGGCTTGGTCATAGTGGTCGCCGTTGTCTTTGATATGAAGCGTCAGAAGAAGAGCAAGTAGCCATTAACCTAATTGAGCCATAAAGATAAAAACAACTCGAGCCTGTAAAGAATTCACTTTACTGTAGGACTTCACGTTGAAGTGCCACGTTTCTCCCCCTAGGGTTACGTGGCTTTTTTTAGCCTCAAGCTCGGTGAAGGAAGTATACATCGCTGCCCTATTGTTCATTTGGACACCAGATAGGTTAACGGCTACTTCGCTATAACCGCAAAAACCATTACAATGCGCGCGATTTTTGACACAAACCGGGCATTCCCCTTGAAACTCAGTACAAGATTAAAGCAAATTGAACAAATGGTACCACCTGGCTATGACCATGTTTGGGATTGTTGCTGTGACCACGGGCTTATCGGCGCCGCCCTTCTAACACGACACGCGGCAACCCATGTTCATTTTGTCGATATCGTCCCGGAACTAATGACCAAAGTGGAAAAGAACCTACAACGTTTTTACCCAGAAGCCGTATGGGCAGTCCACTGTCAAGATGTCGCAAAGCTGCCTATAAACCGATATGACGGCAAGCATTTGGTGGTCATCGCCGGCATAGGAGGTGACTTAATGAGCGAACTCGTTGAGTCTATCCACCAACGGCATCAAGACACCAATATTGATTTTTTACTGTGCCCGGTGAATAACCCATACACGCTTCGTCAAAAGTTGATAAGCCATCACTTTGGCCTCAAGCACGAAGTACTCATTGAAGACAATCAACGTTTTTATGAAATATTATTTGTTTCATCGACAATAGATGGAAATGAACAGATTAATGCCGTCGGCAATAAAATTTGGCACTCAGATTGCGCCGTACAAAGCGATTTAATCACCAGATATATCGACAAAACGTTAAATCACTATCGCCGACTTCAGCGCGGAAATAGCAACAATATCGATACCATTATAGATAACTATAATGCCATCGCGGTTTGACTTTTCATGCTCTTGATATTCTAATAAGCAAAATATTACTACGATATGAAAGGAGTTTTTATCGTGAAAAAATTACTTAGTTTAGTTTTTATCTGCTTCACTCTCTCTGCTTGTACTGAAGTAGGCAGCGAAGCTTGGTGTGAAGATCTAAAAGAAAAACCAAAAGGTGACTGGACGGCAAACGAGGCTAAAGACTACGCTAAGCACTGCATTTTATAATCATCGCGAATCAGATGCTAGGAGAGCGGTTTCCCCTAGCATCACAGGGCACTACATCAGCAAACTCACCTGCCACCCTATGTAATATTTCGCAAGATTTCACTGGCCTGCTTCTCAAACAGTTCCTTCACGCTCAACTTATTCGTTTTAGCTATGGAAACCCACTGCAATCCTGTTTCATCTATATGCTGAAACTCAATCTGCAGTTCATATTTCCTGACTGTTGCCATAGCCGATAGTATGCCAACGATCAATGCCACTGGGGCCGTTAAAAGCCCAAGTGAGTCCGGACAGATCATCCAAACCACGCTAGATACAATAAGACCAATAATGACTACTCTCAGTACATGATCTTTCAGAGAATTGGTTTTGACTCTGGCTCCCCTTATTTTGGATAACGGATATTCATCTCTTTTGAAAACAACCTTGGCATTATTGATGTGAAAATCATCAGCAACTATCACTTCATCTCCTCTCAAATATCAAACAATATATACCCAAGTAACTTGGGTATATATCCATAATTCCGTTCATCAAAGCAAGTAATAGCGGACCGACATTGGAAAATTCTAATTCACCTCACACCGTTTTTGCATACTCACTTAAGGCATAGTGCCTTATCGCAATTACGACTGGCATTCTTGCAATCACGATATGAAACATATATTCCAATTGCGAATATAATTAAAAAATAAATGAAAAAAACATTTCACATGTACGCTCTAGCCTTTACAATATGAAAGGAGTATTTGAAGGGAGTGAAAGATGTCTGTTGCCAACAACCTTACTGAACTGCAAGATCAAATCCGCGCGCGATATAGCGATCTCAGCAAGCGTTTGCAGCAGGTCGCCCGTTACGTGCTAGACAACTCCAACAGCGTCGCCTTCGATACGGTTGCAACTATTGCCAGTCAAGCCGAAGTGCCCCCTTCGACCTTGATCCGTTTTGCTAACGCGTTCGGCTTCAATGGCTTTAATGATATGAAACAGCTATTTCGCCGCAACCTTGTTGAAGAGACCGCTAGCTATACCGAACGTGCCAAGCTTTTCAAAGAGCTAGACGCTGAACAAAGTGCGCCGGAAAGCCCTGCCATGATTTTGCAGGAGTTCGCCCGCGCCAACGCCCAGGCAATGAACCACCTTGCGGCACAAACACCGAGCGACAAGCTCGAAGAAGCCATTGATATTTTAAGTCAAGCCGAAAACATCTATCTCATCGGCCTGAGGCGCTCTTTCAGCGTGGCTTCTTACCTTACCTATGCGTTGCGCCACCTAGAACGCCGCGCTTTTCTTATCGACGGTTTGGGTGGTATGTTCAAAGAGCAACTATCCATGATCGGCCCTAAGGATGCGGTATTGTCGATCAGCTTCAGCCCTTATGCACAAGAAACGATTACCCTAAGCGAAATCGCCTCAAAAGCCGGAGCCAAGCAAATTGTTATAACTGATAGCCAGGTGAGCCCTCTTGCCACCTTCAGTGATGTCTGTTTTGTGGTAAAAGAAGCCCAGGTTGAAGCATTCCGCTCTCAGTCAGCGTCTCTATGTCTGGCGCAGACTCTGGCCGTTTCGCTCGCTTACCGACAAGGTTCTACCAATGATTTTGACTCTAGTCTCCTAGGTTAGCTATTCATTGGCACCCCGTACATTTTGACCTTAATGCCGCCTATATGGCTAACTCCTATCAATTAAGATGCTTGGAGCGAACCACATAGCGAGTTTTACTGATACGAACGGTCCTTGATTTGGGCCGTTTTTTTCGCTCAGGCAAAATATAACGTTTTACTCGCTCTCGCATTGCCCTTAACTTCTTGGGTATTGAGCCGGGCGATGCGATTGCACACCACATTAATTCATCCTGGATATCCCTCAAAGCCATCATAAAACTGATCCGTAAAGGCGACACTTTAGCTTCTTTCGCTATTCGGCTTATTTCCAACCGGACTAGATTATAGGCAATTAAGGTGCCCCAGATCTCCTGCTCAACACCTTCGATTGATTGACTGCGAAGTAGGATCTCATCCTCAAGCATGTCGTGTTTTATCTCCCCGTAACTGTTTTCGATTTCCCATCGTTCGAAGTAAACATTAAGCAAGGATTGCAGGTCATATTTTTTGTCTGTTAGGGACGTCAAAACCCCTTTGATATGATTGGGTTGATCTTTTTCTGGATAAAGCGCAAGTCTAGCCTGCCACTTTTCAGGCAGATGAGGATCTTTTTTGCGAGCTTGTTGAGAAACATTCATTTCTACTATCAAGTCACGCCCGTCTTCATCTAACTGCTCTATGATTGTGTACTTTGTATTGGATTTAATGGGAGTCATCCAGTGGCTAGAACCATGTTGGTTTTGCCAGTTAATCATCAACTCTGCACCTAAATAGCATCGGTCGAAAATAGTAAGGGAGTTGGCTGTTGCAGAGGAAATGAGTTGCTTGGCGTAGCTTTCTTCACCCTTGTAGCTAGGACCAAAAGCGACATTATGGATTAGCCGACTTCGGAGGGAGCAGAGTGCACATAGCCTTACAACTGGGTATTCAGTATGGCGAGTTTTACTGTGCTTAACGTATTGAAAATGCTCTGCAAGGGCTGGGGTATCGTGGGTCCTAAATTGCGTGCCATCTACAGAGAAAAGCTTTAACCCGAACCATGTATCTTCACTATCCTCTGTTTGTACCCAATGCTGTGAAGTTAATGTAAATAGGGCTTCGAGAGGCTTAGCTGTTAACCGTTTTCTTGCTTGGGGGATCGCACTCGGAGCAATGGACTCACCTAGAGAACTGGAAAGCTTAAGGTCTAGCTTATCAAGTACATCGGTAATCGGTCTATCACGGTATAAACCAATCCCAACAACAAGCCAGACCACAAGCTCAGCAGGTAGCTTCCGTCGCCTTAAACTTGCCTTGTTGGTGTCATCGAGTGCTTGTTGAATCCACTCAAGAGGCAACTCTTTTTGAAACAAAGAGAGTGAGTCAGGTGAAGCAAAATCATCAACATCGATCAGCCAATGTGCCAACATAAAAAATACCCTCATACTTAATGTCTGAGGGTATTTTCACTCAACCGTAGGATCATTCAACTGATCAATGGCTTAACTGATCGGTGTTAGCCTATATGGCGGTTTTTTATTGGTGACGACAGATTGTCTTGCAAACAGAAAAAGCCCCGCAATTGCGAGGCTTAGAGAGTGACAATACCAAAGGGGCTATGTCTTGGGGGGTAACAGCCCCTGGTAAACATCATCACTCAGGAGGGTTTTCTGAGTATTACAGCTTAATGGTTTTACCCTGCTTCATCGACTCAAGCGCCGCATCAGCCAATACGAGGGCATATTCACCATCGGCACCGCCACACTCAGGCTCTTTGCCGTCAAGCACATCAACGAAGTCTTGCCATTCTGCTATGTAGGCCGATTCGTAACGCTCAAGGAAGAAATGCTGAGGTTTAGCAGCTACGCAGCCTTCTTCACCCCAATGCTGAACCAAATTCTCTTTGACGTTGTGAGCTTGTAGCAGGCCTTTTGAGCCATGCAGTTCAATACGCTGATCGTAGCCGTAACCAGAGCGGCGGCTGTTGTTGATAGTCGCAATCGCACCAGATGGGAAATTCAATACCAATACAGCCGTGTCGATATCCCCAGCTTCACCGATAGCAGGATCTACCATACAGCTTCCGTGCGCAGTGATAGAGACCGGATCTTCACCCATGATGAAACGTGCCATATCCAAATCATGTATAGTCATGTCGCGGAACATGCCACCAGATACCTTGGTGTATTCTGCAGGGGGTGGTGACGGATCGCGAGAGGTGATCACCAAGGATTCAGGCTGGCCGATCACACCGGCATTTAGCTGATTCTTTACCGTTCTGAACTGCGGATCATATCGGCGGTTGAAGCCTACCATCATAGGCACACCATGCTGGCGTACTGTCGCCAAACAATCGCGTACTCGGCTAATATCCAGATCAATTGGCTTCTCACAGAAGATCACTTTGCCATGCTGCGCAGCCATTTCAATCAAGTCTGCATGTGTATGGGTTGCAGAGCAAATACATACCGCATGTACATTCGGATCGGACATCGCTTCGTCGATCTCTTGTATCTTCGCGCCGTACTCTTCAGCAAGTTTCTTCGCCCCCTCTACATACGGGTCGATGATTGAATACAGTGTCGTTTTGGGATGCTTTGCAATATTTACAGCATGCACTTGGCCAATCCTGCCAGCGCCGAATAACGCAATATTAAACATGTCTCACTCCTTTGCCGGAAACTCATTATTGATGTTTTCTTGCATATTGCTGTTCGTTAATCCATTGGTGGTCATCTTCCCAGGTAAACAACCATTTACGGGTAGGCCCTGCCATTACGTTGAGGTAATAGCTATCGTAGCCCGCAATCGTTGCGACCGGGTGATAACCTTTAGGTACTTGAACGACATCTTTGTCGTAAACCGCCATGCATTCGTCCAACGAGCGATCATCGGTATAAACGCGCTGCATACAGAACCCTTGTGATGGGTTCAAGCGGTGGTAATAGGTTTCTTCAAGGTAGGTCTCATTTGGCTCAGCATCCTGATCATGCTTGTGGCTCGGATACGAGCTGGTGCAACCTTCGTCGGTATACACCTCGACAACCAACAAGCTGTCGGCTTCTTTGTAGTCAGGCAGAATATTATGGACAAATCGCTTGTTGTTCCCTGCCCCGCGCTGCTCGGCATCAATATTTTCAGGTGCAATTAGGCGGGTTGGATAATGACCTTCGCCAGGAGCACTGCATACCGCCAGCTCAAGCTGGGTATTAGCCACTACTTTAATAATCTCACCTTTTGCAACGTATACTGCATAAGGCTTTTTCCGTTCGAACGGGCTCATTCGCTCGCCGATATTTTCGAAGGTGGCAGAAGGCGTGGTGATAGTGGCAAAGCCGCCGACAAGCACCAAACACACTTCATTATCACTGGCCGGTAATTCAATACTTTGTCCGCTTTCAAGTTCAAACGCTTGGAATCCCACATAGCCCCAACCAGCCGATTCTGGGGTAATGTTCTGGGTATTACCGTGTCGGTCGGGTGCGTGATATTTGGAGAGCAGTTTTGACATGGCGGCCTTCCCATTCCTTATAATTCGAAATTATTTTTCAAAATCATATGGGAATGAAAAAACCTTTTCAAACCAAATATGAAACAAATGGTTCATTTTGTGGGCGAGGTAACACAGCAATAATTTCTTCTTTTTACATGAAATAATTGGCATAAAAAAAAGGGCCAGCCCTTAAAGAAATCGAGCCAAGCTATATAGCCTGGCTCGCTTATTTCCAGTAGCAATAGTAGAGGATAATTAGCGACGTCTGCTTGGCAGCATATCGGTCATTGAGCCTTCTACCAGTTCGGCGGCAAATGCAAAGGTTTCAGCCAATGTCGGGTGGGCATGAACGGTATGGGCGATATCTTTCGCCGTCCCACCAAACTCGAGCACCGCAGCCGCTTCATGAATGAGTTCACCTGCGTTCTCGCCGCAAATTCCAGCCCCCAGCAAAACGCCCGATTCTTTATCAAACAATGCCTTGGTGACACCATTGGTTGCGCCTACACTTTGTGCTCGGCCACTAACAAGCCATGGCACTTTTCCTGAGGTGTAGTCGATACCTTGCAGCTTGGCTTCTTTCTCGGTCAAGCCTACCCAGGCGACTTCTGGACGGGTGTATGCGACTGAAGGGATAGCAACAGGATGGAACGCGGCATCCATCCCTGAAATCACCTCTGACGCGACCTTACCTTCATGCGTTGCCTTATGGGCCAGCATTGGGCCTTTGACGATATCGCCAATGGCGAAGATATGCGGTACCGAGGTCTGCATTCTGTCATTGACTTCAACCAGTCCTTGCTCGCAAATATCGACACCGATATTTTCCAGGCCAATGCCCGAGGTATTTGGTCTGCGGCCAACGGCAACCAATACAGCATCAAAGACCTCACTATCAGGCGCTTTCTTTCCTTCAAAAGCCACGGCAATACCATCAGGCTGCGCTGTCATATCGGTGACTTTGGTTTTCGTCAGCATTTGATAGGTCTTTTTCGTTGCCTTGAGCAACGGCTGGACAACGTCTTTGTCAGCGGCCGGGATAATCTGATCTTGCGCTTCGACGATAGTAATTTCAGAACCAAGCGCCGAATATACCTGCGCCATTTCCAACCCAATGATCCCACCGCCGATGATCAGCAGTTTCTCTGGAATATTTGGTAGAGACAATGCATCCGTAGAGTCCCAAATCCTAGGGTCATCCGGCGCAATAGGCAACTTGACCGAGTGTGATCCTGTAGCGACGATGGCATGTTTGAACTGTACTTGCTGCTCGCTCTCACCTTTCACTGACAGCGTATGTTCACCGATGAAGTGTCCCCCACCTTGGATGCGCACCACTTTTCTCGCCTTACACAGGTTGGCAATGCCTTGGGTCAGTTCGGAGATCGTCTTCTCTTTATGGGCGCGCAATGCGTTGATATCGATACAGGGCTCGGAGAATGCAATACCCATTTGTGACCCATGCTTGGCATGGTCAATCAACGCTGCCGCATGCAGCAGTGTCTTGGAGGGAATGCAGCCCACATTGACACATACACCACCCAATGTATCGCGCTTCTCAACGATACATACCGACAACCCAAGATCGGCAGCCCTAAAAGCTGCAGTATACCCACCGGGTCCACCACCGAGTACAACAACATCTACGTTGATAGATTCCGTCATTACAATTCCTTCTCTGCCTAGTGATTGACTTAAGTTTTACCCAAGTTACCTCTGAACCTGCATCTTGAAGTAGCTTGGGTATATAAGCATCTGGATGAACAGCTTTATCTCAGACTGAGACAAAAATAAATCGCAAAGTTGGAATATCCGATGTTGGTCCACTTAATTGAGAAATTTCGCCGCCAATATGTCTAGCAGCTCAATGTTTATGTTTTACAGCAACAGCGAGCATTGCGCTGATTATAGGGATTCGTGACGACAAAAAAATGGCCCTGAATGCACTCATATAAAGTAACTAAAAGGGCCGAATGCTAGAGATAGTAAAGGTAGTGCAAGTGGAGCAAGGTACATGGAATAAGAGTGCTTTTGCTAAAATCATTGCCTTTGATAAAAGCCGACTCCGACTAGCTTGTTATCAAGGATGCGGTAAAAAGTATGTTTGTTTTCGACTTTACCCGAGGTCGGATTCAGCCATGGATAGGTTATCTCGCCCCTTCCAGTCTCTTCGGCCAACTTGAGCATCTGTCCTATCATTGGTTTACCTTGGATACTAAAGACCTTTCCGACCAAATGGGGTGTCGCACCGTGGGCCAAAAATTCACCCGTGCGTTTATCCAGCACAAACACATACAGATCATTTTTCACAAAATGGCTGTCATGGCGGTTGAATGCCCCAAGAGCTTCTTGCTCGTCAGTGATCAATGCCTTTGTCGCCTCATCGAGGAACCCCTTAGCCTGATAGGCCACGGCTCGTTGCGGATGATAGCCCACAGCAACAATGACATCGCCAACCCGCTTGAAGAAGGTACGTTTTGGCTCACCGGAGCTGTCAACCGGATTCGTCCAGTGGTATTCCACAACGCCTCCCCCAGCCACTCTGGCTTGAGCTATCATGTCTTGGAAGAACAACTTGCCGTACATATCGGCGGTTGATTTTACATTGTCACCCACCAACACAGCTGATGAACCACCACTGGCAAGAAAAACCCCATCCATATCGAGCGCATAAACGTACAGCTCATTATCGGTAAATTGCGCCTGCTTAGCGAAATCATCCACCGCTACAGTGCCGCCCTGCCTAATATGCTCTACCGCCTTATCCAATAGTGCCATCGCTCTTTGCGCGGCAGGCGTAATAATCGGTGGCTTGTCGATATTATGTAGCGTCATGTTGTTATATGACGTTGCCGCCTGCAGATTAGTATCAGATGCGAATACAGCAGAGCCCGCCAAACTGCTTGCAGTTAACACTGTCCCGAAAGCTATGCGAAAGGCTCTGCCAAAATCGACGCCAAAACCTAAACCCAAAATACGGCCAAACACTGGAGTCCTAATTAGTTTATTCATATTTACCTCACAATTACTCAATAGCCCACGAGAGACGGTAACCACAGACTTAACTGAGGGAAGAAGGCAATGAGGAATACCCCGACAACCGAAGCCATGACGAACGGATGGATCCTTGCTGTAATTTGTTCCACGGTAGAGCCACCAATGCCGGAGGCGACAAAGATATTTTCCCCCAAGGGCGGTGTGGCAAAACCAATAGAGAGCGTACACACCACTACGATACCCACATGGGTCGGATCAGCGCCCAGCATATACATAATCGGCAACAGCACCGGCACGATGATCATAATGGCCGCCAGTGTTTCCATGAACATGCCGATAAACAGTAATAACATGATGGTCAACGCCCAAACCATGTACATGTTGTCAGTCAGGCTCAAGAGTGAATCGGCAACGACTACAGGGATTTTTTGCTCGATAAGCAATCTGCCGAACACCGTCGCGGCAAACAAGATCAACAATACCCGACCGGTGATCCAAGTTGTGGTGGTCAATGAGTTGATAACGTTCTTGAAAGCCAATTCGCGATGAACGAATAACCCAATAAACAGCGAGTAGAAGATGGCAACAATCGCTGATTCTGTCGGAGTAAATAGCCCAGAGTAGATCCCGCCCAGAATCAGGAAGGGGGCCAACAGCGACCAAACCCCACGCCTAAGTGCTGTTCGGATATCCCCTGTGGACCAGCTTTCGGTCAAGCCCTTATAACCACGTTTCTTGGCAATCATATAGTTGGTTGCCATCAGGGTTGAGGCCATGATCAACCCTGGGATCACCCCTGCCACAAACAACTTGGGAATAGAAAGTGACGCAAATTGACCATGTTGCGAAATCGCTTCTGGTGGCGGCATAAGACCCATGGCCGATATGCCAAAGATCACCAGCGGAATGGAAGGCGGAATGATAATACCCAACCCACCAGATGCAGCCGTTACAGCCGATGCATAGCTACGTTCATAGTCCCTTTTCACCATCGCTGGCACCATCAACATGCCTACTGCTGCCGTTGTGGCAGGGCCGGAACCTGAAATCGCGCCAAAGAACAGACAAGCAACCACAGTTGCCGCACCCAAGCCGCCGGTAACGGGGCCTGCGAGGCTTTCGGCAATATCAACCAAGCGCTTAGAAATGCCCGCCGCTTCCATCAAAGCTCCTGCTAACACAAAAGCCGGCAGTGCCATCAACGGGAAGTTACCCACTGATGTGAATGCGATTTGCACCAAGGCAATCGGATTTTTATCCAACACAAGATAGGCCGCCATCGAGGCCCCTGCCAGTGACACGGTGATCGGTGCACCCAATATCAGCATCACCAAGAAACCACCAAATAATATGAGAGTGAGATATCCTTCCATGAATGGCCCCTTATCCTTTAAACCACTGTCTTTTGGACTTGATAGTCCTGCTTCTGAACCTGATGCTGTTGATTCTGAACTTGCAGCTTTTGGATTTTCTTGATCTCTTTTGCATCAGGGTCAACCGCTTCAACTCCCTTGAATAATCGCTCGTAGTTATTCCAGAGAATTCGGATTGTCATCAAGGTAAAGGCTATGGGCAGGATCATGTAGAAATACTTCATGGGAATGCCTGTGGTCTGTGACTTCCAGAACAGGTTCATCTTGTTAAAAACAAAGTCGTAGCTGAGGTAAACAAAATACCCGTTGAACACCACCCAGAGCAGATCAGCAATGGTTTCGCATACGGTTTTGACAATCGGAGGAAAGAACTTGAAGTGAAAACTCACCCTGTTGTGTGCAGACATCTTGGCAGCAACCACCGCCCCCAAATAGGCGAACCAGACGAACATATAGGTTGCAACTTCATCTCCCCAAGGGATGGAATATTGGAAAAACTGGCGTAATAAAATCTGCGCAAACAGTAATAACACGAATAAAGCCAGTAATAAGCAGCAGGTGTACTCTTCAATATTATTTAAGTGCTTTTTTATAGTATGGATAACAGACATAAAGCCTCCGGCGTATCCCTGACATTTATATTAGTGTGTTCATCAGGGGATAATGGACTCATGCTTTACGATGTTGAATAAAGTAAAGCATGAGTAGTGATGTCGCTGAATTAGCGTCCCAATAGCTTCAGCGTTTCATCTAGCTTTTCTTTGCCGCCGATACTGGTGTAGAACTTAGGCCAGACGGTTTTGGTCACTTTTTCAATCCACTCTTTCTCGCCATTGGCCGGATCAGTGAACACCATCCCTTTGGACTCTAGATCTTTGCGGATCTTGTCTTCTGTATCCTGTAGGTAGGTAAAACTGTGCTCTGTAGCTTCTTTGCCTGCTGCCAGAATATTGGCCTGCATTTCCGGTGATTGCTGCTGGAATACCGATTCGCTGACAATAAGTGGTTCTAGCGAGAAGATGTAGCGAATATTGGTCACATACTTTTGGACTTCATCGAATTTCATCGCATAAACAGTGATATACGGGTTATCTTGTCCATCGACAACGCCTTGCTGCAGACCGGTGAAGGTTTCTGACCAAGCCATTGGTGTTGGATTAACGCCCCATGCCTGATAAGAGGCAATCATGATTTCGTTTCGAGGTACACGAATAACCAGCCCTTTGAGATCTTCTGGTGAGGCAACAGGACGTTTGGAGTTGGTCAGTACGCGGAAGCCTGAGTAGGCCCAGCCGATGATCCTCACCCCGGCATCACGAATAGTATTATCCACCAGCTCCTGACCCACATCCCCCTGCGTCAATAATTTCGCTTCATCAGCGCTTTGAATCACATAAGGCATAGTGAGCAAACCGACCGTTGGAGAGAAAGGTGTCACGTTATTTATTGCCAGAATAGAAAAGTCCAATAATCCAATGGCAGCATTGTTGACTGTATCTTGCTCATTGCCCAACTGACCATTAGGGAATAAGTCGACTTTCACTTGCCCATTGGTTTTTTCATCCAGTAATTTGCTAAAAGTTGTGCCTAATTCCCACTGTGTTCCACCAGCCGCATCACCGATCGCCATTTTGAAGTTTTTCGCGAGTACACTAGATGATGCAAACGCCATAGAGACAGCAGCAATTAGACTAACAATTTTCTTTTTCTGGAATTTCATAGTCGTGACCTTTTATATTGTTTCGCATTATTCGCGTTATAGATAAAGGTGACCACGGTACAACGTACTGAGACATCCTGGTCGTGTTGTGTGTCTTTGTTATATAACTCTGTTGTGTCGCTTATTTTGTCATTTAGCTTTTTGTATAGGGTGAAAGGATTTAAAGCACTTCGTCTTTAAGGTGATACCATCGATATAAAAAACGTTGTCCAAGCCGCCTAAATGGTGCAAAAGCTTCGGACTCGACCATCTCCTGAATATTGGGAAATGGCAGTTTAGACTGGAAAATCGGCAGGTTCAGATCTTTAGCTTCACCGGCAATCCATTGCGCCAAGCGCTTACCCGCCTGTGCTGAATACATCACACCATTGCCACCGTAACCCAATGCATAATAGATGGATTGGTTAGCATTGGGCTGGTAGATCCGCGGCATCATATCGTGGCTCACATCTACCCATCCCCACCAGGAGTAATCGACTTGAATATTTTCCAGAGCCGGAAACTTACGTGCCAAGTCGGCTTTTAGCATGTCTTCGTATTTTTTCTCTGGTGCAGCCTTTCCAGTAATCGCACTGCGAGTACCGATTTGAACCCGATTATCTGGCAGTAAGCGGTAGTAATGACGCAAAACCCGTGTATCAGTGATGACCTGATTGGTACGAAAATTACACGCTTCAATCTCGGAATTGGTCAATGGCCGAGTGACCATAGAATTCGACAGAATAGGTAACAAACGGTTTTTTAGTTGGCCGTGTAAACCCTGCGAGGTATAGCCCCCCGTTGCCACTCCAACTGCCCTAGCTTTTACTGTGCCACCTGGGGTTTTTAGGTAGTGAATACCGTTTCGCGTTTCCCAGCCAATCACTGGGCTTGCTGGGTGAACCGTCGCGCCCAACGCTCGGGCTTTCTTTAGGTAACCGAAGGCCAATTTACCTGCATGGATGCCAATGCCTTCTGGCTCATGCATTGCTCCAGCGGCTTCCTGATCGCCAACAAACTGCTTCTTTACGGTATCGGCATCCAGTATTTGCGCGTCATAGTTAAAGGTTTGGCGCAATAGCTTGGCTTCTTTTTCCAGCGTCGGCATGACTTTGGCGCGATGCGCTACATACAGGTGACCACCAGGTTGTGGTTCACAGTCGATATCCTTAATCAGCCCTTTAAAAGTTTCCATGCCGTCCAAACATTCTTCATGCATTCGGATGGCAGTATCTAGGCCCCAGCGTTGTATCCACTGAGAGCGTTTTAAACGCCCAGACGCACATTGCGCCTGCCCACCGTTGCGCGTACTACACCCCCAGCTTGCTCTGTTAGCTTCCAACACAGTCGCCTTAATGCCATATTGTTCAGCAAGGTGAATCGCGGTTGATAAACCGGTATAACCCGAGCCGATAATCGCAACATCGACATCCACATCGCTGAGGATCGGGCCGTCGTCGGCTGGCGGGTCTCCCGCTGTGCCTACCCAATAAGTCGGGGCATACTCTGCGCCACGACCGGGTGTCCTTGCGACTAGTGGATCATACCCCGGCTCATAATTTTCTTTTGCCGCTGTTGTCTGCTCTGTCTGCTCATTGATTGATTTATCGAGTACTACCCTTTCTTTCTCTACTGTTGAATCCATTTCAAGCTCCTTGCCATGCTCAGTCTAAATAAGTTTCAACTCAGGAACTTAATTGGCATTAAAGAAAGATGGGCGGTCTTTGCGGAACGCATTTTTAACTTTGATTTTGCCATCGACAAGGGTGAAAACATCCACCATACGTGCTTCGATACGACTACCATCAGGCTTAGTGGCACAAAATGTCGATTCTGAAACAGCACGGTCGCCGCTGACGAAGTGAACACCATCGAGCCAGGCAGCATCCGGGAAGTTCTTCCAGACTTGCTGGAAACTCTCTCTAACCGCGTCCCTGCCGTTGAAAGTATTACCTTGAAGCTCAGGGCCTGCAGCAGTATGGAACGTACAGTCGTCCGTCACAAATGTCATCAGGGCATCAATGTCATGGTCATTCCATGCTTGGCTGAATGCTTGTAAAAACTCGATGCTGACTTCATCGTTTTGCTTTTCTACAGACTGAGTATTCATTCTTATATCCTTATCGTTTTAAACATGAACCAGACAATTTTACCAGCCACAATGTTAAATTTTGGTTAACATATACCCGTACTAACATACCGTCAAATCATATTCTCAAATTCGAGACTTGGCGTTAGCTGGTTAATCCTAAACAGATATTTTCAAATTTTGCTTCTAGCGAACAAGTCAAGTTAACCCCCAAAAACCTAACAACCTGTTAACTTAAAGCTAGTTGTCGACCTAAGCTCAGTCAACGGAAAATTCGAAAAATTGAGATGTTTTATTTCAAAAATCAATAAATGTGAGTTGCATCAATAATCGCTGCTGGCGATCAATCAAAATCAAAGTCACTGGTATAGGTATGGCGGTACTGTTGGAACCCGCCCTTTATATCCCTTCGCGTTAATTCCTGCAGGGAATCATTTGAAGTTATGCCATTTGGATTAATGCCACCCGAAGCCAAACTCTCTAAAGCTTTCACTTTTGCTAGTGATCCTATTGCATCGGAATGGTGATAATCGACCAAGTTAGTTTCCAGCAAGAGTTCAGACAGGCTCCCACCACCACCGGCGAACACCGCATTATCAACCGGCGCTTGCTCAAAGAGTTTGTTGATATGCAGACATAGCCCAGTAAGATCCGGATAAATAAGCTGCTCATTAATGCCGCATTTATCCAACTCCAGAAGTAAGTTTTCTTTTACTTCGGAGAAAATGGGTATTTCAAATAACTCATCACTTTCACCCGCTTCTATTTCAAACGGGGTAAAACGTTTGTTGGTATCTCCACCCACCGAGGGATGCAAGCTATACCAATTGCTTTGAGCCTTGATCCTCGCGTAGGAGACTGGCGGTTGAAATACCTTGGTTTCTGAGACTTCAAAAGGGTCTTCAGCCATATTATGTTGTTGTCTTGCATTGGCTTTCAGTACATAGACATGGGGCTGATTTCCGGGCGATTGGCAGGCAAACCACAGTGCTACCAATGGGTTGCTGGTCCAGTCCAGCAGTCTAGTTTTTAACCCGTGATGGTGGGCTTCAGACATGATGTGCCAATAGTCAGTGTTTTGAGCCCTGAGTTTGTTTTTTCCCAAGCGATAAAAACAATCGAGCATGTCTTTCTCTTGGGCAATAGTAGATATATTCTCCGCCCCTCTTGCTATCGAGGGGAGCAGTGATTTCCGCTTATTGGGTTGGCCCCTAAATAAAAGAAGCTCTTCTCCGTTTGTTAATTCATCAATAAGTGCTAAATATTTCGTAATAGAACCTGTGTAAGGCAGAGAATTCATACCCTTTCTCCAAAGTTAAAAAATCATCCGTCCCAGGTACACGACTGCTAACATATAGGCGGCGATAAACAGTGCATTCCCCATTAGCAGCGCTATAGGTTTCCAGCCCAACTCAGACAGTTTTTCAAATGAGGTCTTTACCCCTAGAGCGGCAATTGAGATAACCAAACACCACTTGGAAATATCTGAACTCATTTCAACCGCCACAGGAGGGATCCAGCCAAAACTGTTCACGACAACCAGCCCGATAAATACCAACAAGAAAACAGGAACCAGAGGCTGCTTGCCCGCTTTATCATTTCCACTAGCCTGCCTTGCTGAACGGAACCAGAATGCACACACCACCACAACCGGCATCAGCATCGCGACCCTAAACATCTTGGCTAATGTCGCAGAATCCCCGACTTCTGGTGAAATCATAAATCCAGCCCCTACCACTTGGGCGACATCGTGAATGGAGCCACCGAGGAACAACCCTGCTTCAGAGCGACTCAGTTCAAGTACTGTCACCACCAGCGGATAGAGCACCATGGCAATAGTGGAAAACGCCGCTACCCCAATGGCTGTTAGCAAAGTGTAATGCTCGTTTTCCTGGTTCTGCGGCAGAGTAGAAGAGATTGCCATCGCTGCCGAAATCCCACATATCCCTGTTGCTCCGCCCGACAAAATCCCGAGCATAGAAGGCAAGCGAAGCAGTTTTGCCATCATCAAACTAAAGCCAATCGTCAACACCACAGCACCTGCCAACGCGGTTACTCCTAGCGCTCCAATAGCATGTACATCACTGATGGCAATTCTAACGCCAAGCAATGCCACACCCACTCGAACCAGCTTCTTTGCCGAAGCTTCAATACCAGGAAGGCATTTTGGGTTATCCGATAAAAAGTGAAACGAGATGCCAATCAGCAGCGCATAAAGAAAGGTGGGGCCTCCGTATTGGGCCGAGACAAATGACGCTGCCGCAGCAATCACAACACACAGTAATAAACCTGGAACAAACTCATTCAAACCGGACAGCAAAGGTTTTGGTAACTTTAACGCACGTTCGGTCATGTGGTACCTCCACGTCAGGTATAAAGAAAGCCCAACTCTCACCGCTGGTCAGGCTCAGATAGACTTGCAATTACACGTAGTCTTTATACTTGTCGAGGAAACGCACAGGCTTCGATAGCGCGTCACGGCGGAACGGGTCACCTAGTTCTTGCGTGCACATGATTTCAATAATGGTGGTCTTGCCTTCGTTCATCTGCATATCGATAGCCTTTTGCAGTGCTGGGCCGACATCTTCCAACCGGTCTACCGTGATCCCTTCAGCGCCCATGGCACGACCGATTTCAGCAAAACTCTGGTTATCCAGCTCACCAGCCACAAAGCGACGGTTATAGAAATCAACTTGGTTCTTCTTCTCAGCGCCCCACTGGCGGTTGTGGAATACTACGGCCGTCACTGGGATGTTATGGCGCACACAGGTCATGGTTTCCATCAAGCTCATTCCCCATGCACCATCGCCGGCATAAGAAATAGCAGGACGATGTGGCGCAGCAACTTTGGCCCCGATAATAGTTGGGAAGGCGTAACCACAGTTGCCAAAACTCATGGCTGCGAAGAAACTGCGCGGCTTCTCAAAGCGCAAGTAACTATTGGCAATGGAGTTGATATTACCGATATCGGTCGAGACCATCACATCGTCCGGCATCGCTTTTTCAAGCTCACGCAGTACCTGACGTGGATGCAAATATTCACCACCAGAGAATGGTTTTTCCTGGGCATTTTGCTCAATCATATCCAGGCTGAACGGGTCACGCTCATGGGTCCACTCGTCCAGCTCTTTCTCCCAAATTTCTTTCTCTGCTTGAACCTTATTGAAGCGCTCATCTTTCGTCGCATCACACGCTAGGCTTCGACCTTCAAGGCGCTCTGTTAATGCAACCGCTGACGCCTTGGCGTCACCACAAATGCCGACCGAGATCTTCTTAACCAAGCCAAGCATCTTGTGGTCGGCATCAATTTGAATAATCTTGGCATCCTTCGGCCAATACTCCATACCATGCTGCGGCAGAGTACCAAATGGACCTAGACGGGATCCCAATGCAATCACCACATCCGCTTGAGAAATCAGCTTCATGGCCGCTTTTGACCCTTGGTAGCCGAGCGGACCACACCATAGCGGATGGCTTGCCGGGAAAGAGTCATTATGCAGATAGCTGTTTACAACAGGTGCGCCCAGACGCTCAGCCAGTGCTTTACACTCATCAACCGCATCGGCCATGACCACACCGCCACCGGAAATAATGACCGGGAATTTCGCTTCAGCCAGAAGATCAGCAGCATCATTTAAGCTCTTAGCTCCACCAGGTCCTCGGTCAAGACGGGCAGGTTTCGGAATTTCACAAGTGATTTCGCCGTAGAAGTAGTCACGCGGGATGTTTAGCTGGGTTGGACCCATCTCACTCAGTGCACGGTCAAAGCAGCGACCGGTATATTCCGCCATGCGCGAAGGGTGCGTCACATGCCCCTGGTACTTAGTAAATTCCTGGAACATAGGTAGCTGATTACATTCCTGGAACCCGCCCAGTCCCATCGTCGTTGTGCCTGTTTCCGGCGTTACAATAACAACCGGACTGTGTGCCCAATATGCTGCGGCAATAGCGGTTACACAGTTACTGATCCCTGGTCCGTTCTGACCAATAACCACCCCGTGGTTACCAGACACACGTGAGAAACCGTCTGCCATATGTGCCGCACCCTGCTCATGTACCACAGGGATCAATCGAATACCGGCTGGCGCGAAGATGTCCATCGCATCCATAAAGGCTGAGCCCATAATGCCGAACATATCTGTCACCCCATTGGCAACCATAGTTTCAACAAAGGCCTCTGATGGGGTCATTTTTGTTGGGCCAGCTACAACTGTACGTGCATCTTGTTCGCTCATTCTCTGTATCTCCTTGATGATGGACATTCCAATTTAATGGAACTTTTTGTCTCGATATTTCGAATTCATTTAAACACTAGACGCTCAAATATTTAACGTCAACAAAAAATTAACAATCGATATAATTTATTCCATTTTTTGATACAAGAGCATCAAATTACGTATTGAGAGGTTTCGAAATACCCCATCGTGGGAAACAATGAATTGCTAATTGGTTGAGTAAAAGGAAGTAATATGGTGGATTTCGCGATAACTAAACCCGATATGATGGTTTCTGTCAGGGAGGTCTTTGGAATAGAAACTGATCTGCGCGTGCCTGCATTTAGCACACGCGACGATCACGTTCCTGAAATTGATCACGCCTATCGGTTTAACCCCGAAGTGACTCTGGCAATTTTGGCCGGGTTCGCCCAAGACCGCAGAACCATGATCCAAGGCATGCACGGTACGGGAAAATCAACCCACATCGAACAGGTAGCAGCACGACTCAACTGGCCTTGTGTCAGGGTTAATTTAGATGGCCACTTAAGCCGGTTGGATTTGGTAGGCAAAGATACCATCGTGATCCGGGACGGTAAGCAAGTTACCGAGTTTCAAGAAGGGATAGTCCCTTGGTCACTGCAACGCCCTGTCGCACTTATCTTCGATGAATACGACGCCGGTCGACCCGATGTTATGTTCGTGATCCAACGGATCCTAGAAAGAGACGGTAAATTCACCTTGCTAGACCAGAACAAAGTCATTCACCCACACAGTGCTTTCCGGTTGTTTGCCACCTCCAACACCGTTGGCCTTGGCAACCTGTCTGGCCTGTACCACGGCACCCAAATCTTAAACCACGCCCAGATTGATCGCTGGAATATTGTCGCCACACTTAACTACCTTCCTCCAGAAGAAGAGGCCGCTATTGTCTTATCTCGCGTGCCCGGCAAAGACAGTGAGAGTGGTAGAAAGTTAATTAACCAGATGGTGACTATGGCAGGTCTTACTCGAAAAGGTTTCGCTGCTGGCGATCTCTCTACCTTGATGTCACCCCGTACTGTCATCACTTGGGCGGAGAACTGTGAAATCTTCAATAGTCCCGCCCTTGCCTTCCGTTTGTCATTTCTCAATAAATGCGATGATTTCGAACGCCCAATCATCGCCGAATACTATCAGCGGTGTTTCAATGAAGAACTTGATGAGTCTTGGTTAGAATATGCAGGAGCTTCACAATGAAATTGGTATCAACGGCCAATAAGCGAGAGCGACAGAAAAACCAGCAATTACAAGAAGCCTCAGCCAGAGCATTGAGCGAAGAGCCGAAACTTCATTATCGCGGAGAGTCTCTCTATGTCGATAATGAGTTCATTCCAGTTTACGCCGCCCATCTTCGAAATGCCTCTGTATCAAATAACCACAGCATTACTGAAAAACGCGGCAAGATCGATGCGATATCACTGCGTTTACGCTATTCAGACTACCAACTCCACAAACAACTCTACTCACAATTAGGCCCTGACGAACCCATCACAAGGCTCCTGCTTGAAGCCTTAGAGCAATTAAGATGCGAAAGTTACTTGGGTGACGATCATATAAGAAAAACTCTACCCGGTGTGTGCGCCAACGTTGAACACAATTTCGCCGAATGGTCGAGGCAGTTTTATCAGTCCGGTTTGGCTGATACCCACATCGGGATGTTACTGTTTACCGTGGTGCAAGTTGTTCGTTCGCGCCTTCATACCCAAGCTATCGATGCGTCTTTTGAAGATTTCATCGAAGCAACGCGAGCTGGTATTGTGCCAATAATTGGCGAAGATCTGGCGGGATTAAGGCGACATCGCCGCAATCAGCACGCTTACGCCCTGCATGCTATTTCGTTAGGTTCTATCATTAGCGAGATGATTGAATCTGAGCAAAACCAGGCTGACCCAACTGATGAATCAAGGGTCGATCAGGCCAAGTCAGTGCTTTCATTTTTGCTCAATTTCGATCAAGGTGAAGAAATACCGATAGCGACCGCACAAAGTGGCCAAAGTAAGGCGTTTAATGAAAATCACAACACTTACCGGGTTTTCACTACCCATTACGATCGCGAAGTACAGGCATCAAAACTGGTGCGTAAAGCCTTGCTCGTAACATTACGTGAAGAACTTGATGAGCGCATCCAGCAACAAGGAATCAATATCAAGCAGCTATCACGTCAACTGTCAGCCTTGCTGTCATCACCACAACGAGATGGTTGGATCTATGGCGAAGAAGAAGGGTATATCGACGGCAGACGGCTCAGCCAGTTAGTCAGCTCACCCAATGAAAACAGAATTTTCGGCCACGAGTATTACCACCCTATCCCAAATAGCATTGTCAGCTTTCTTATCGACTGCTCAGGCTCGATGCGCGAACACATCAATCACATCGCCATCTTGATAGATACCATGGTCAAAGCACTGGGCCTTACGGGTATCAGAAGTGAAGTCCTGGGATTTACCACCAATAGTTGGAACGGCGGAAAGGCGTATTCTGACTGGCTGAGGCAACGAAAACCGGCCTACCCCGGCCGTTTGAATGAAAACTGCCACCTCATTTTCAAACCGGCAGAAAGCCATTGGCGGCATACCCGAAAAGATATTGCTGCACTGTTGAAAGCAGACTTATTCAAAGAAGGAATAGATGGCGAAGCTGTGTTATGGGCCTGCAAGCGACTGATCCAGCGCCAAGAGCCAAGAAAGCTTCTGTTTGTGATCTCCGATGGCTGCCCTATGGATACCACCACTAACCTTGCCAATGATAAGTTTTATTTGGACAACCACCTCAAGCAAGTCATTGCCCAGTATCAAGCAAACCGGGAGGTTGAAATAATCGGCCTCGGCGTCGGGTTAGATCTCAGCCCTTATTACCGACAGAGTCTGGCTTTGGATTTCGCTGAGTCATCGATTCAGCACAACATCAATGAGATCATTGCCCTGCTATCGAAGAGTCGACGCAAGACGTGAGTGGTTAATGTCGACTTGCTACAAATAAGCTCTGATGACGGATATGCACTATGAAGTAGAAAGGCTACGATGCTTCTGTCTAAATTTTAATAGAAAGCCAGTCATACACGGTGACTGGCTCTGGACTATGTTAGGGAACTCTTTGGGAGTTCAGGTTATTGGACTTTGGTTGCCACAGCAATGCGGTTCCATGTATTCATGACTGATACCAACATTATCAGCTGAGCAATTTGTACTTCCTCAAAGTACTTAGCAAGTTGTTTGTATGTGGTATCACTGACTCCGTATTTCGAAATATGTGTTATTTCTTCTGTCAGCGCCAGTACTGCTCGCTCTTCTGAGGTGAATAATGGTGATTCTTTCCATGCAGGTAGCGAGAAAAGTCGCTCCTGAGTTTCGCCTTGCTCCAAGGCTGCGGTCGTATGCATTTGAATGCAATATGCACATCCGTTGATTTGAGAAGTGCGAACTCTGATTAATTCTTCGAGAACTGGCGATAGGTTACATTCTTTGATGTAGCTTTCTAAGCCAAACATCGCTTTGTAAGCTTCAGGTTGGGCTACGTAGATATTGACTCGAGACATATGAAGATCCTCATTTTATTAAAGTAATGTGCGTAGGTCTTAAATATAGGGATCTCTTTTGTTGACATAAATGTATGCTTTGCTATTTAACTACTATCAAAATAGCATTAATTGGAAAAGCACAGTGAAGCTTAAACTGAATGAATTGGAAGTGTTTATTGCTGTGGCAGAGTCCAACAGTTTTAACTTAGCCGCTGAAAGATTGGACATCGCGAGCTCGGTTGTAAGCCGAAGTATCAAAAAGCTTGAAAGAGACTTAGAAACAACCTTGTTTAATCGGACGACACGAAGTGTCACTTTGACTGCCGAAGGTGCAT